>DASWVB010000039.1:0-48340 GCA_036401375.1 Acidisarcina sp. | reverse complement strand
CACCGCCTCACTCGAACAGATCAAGGCGCAGGGGCCGGCCGGACTCATCCTCTCGGGCGGACCCTGCTCGGTCTACGACTCGGACGCGCCTGCAGCTGATCCCGCGCTGCTCTCGCTCGGCGTGCCGGTGCTCGGCATCTGCTACGGGCTGCAGTTCATCGCGCATCATTTAGGTGGAGTGGTCCAGTCCGCGGCCAAGCGCGAGTATGGTCAGGCGGACGTCTCCCTCATTTCAGCGACGCCGCTATTTGACGGGCTGCCGCGAACGGTCTCCGTGTGGATGTCGCATGGCGACGAGGCACTTGAACTGCCGCCCGGCTTCCACCTGACCGCCAAGACGGCGAACGCCGTGGCCGGCATCGTCGATCCCGAGCGGCGTATCTGGGCCGTGCAGTTTCACCCGGAGGTGCACCACACTAGGTTTGGGACCGAGCTGCTGCGTAACTTCCTCTTCCGCATCTGCCAGGCCAGGCCGGACTGGACAGCGGAACACTTCATCGACTCGACAGTCGCTGCAATCCGCGAAAAAGTAGGCGACGGACACGCGATCTGCGGACTCTCGGGCGGGGTAGACTCCTCAGTTGCTGCGGTGCTCGTGCATCGCGCCATCGGGGACCGGCTGACCTGCGTCTTCGTGAACAATGGAGTGCTCCGGCGCAACGAGTTCTTCCAGGTGCAGGAGAATATGCGCGAGAAGCTTGGGCTCAACGTCGTCGCCGTCGACGCCAGCGGACGCTTCCTCGCGAAGCTGGCCGGGGTCACCGATCCCGAGACCAAGCGCAAGATCATCGGCAATGAGTTCATCGAGGTCTTTGACGACGAGGCGGCGCGCATCCTGCGCGAGGTCGAGGGCGGGGGACCGTCGGGCGGCCAGCATGTGGCCTGGCTGGTGCAGGGTACGTTGTACCCCGATGTCATCGAGTCTTCCTCGGTCAAGGGTCCTTCGCAGACCATCAAGAGCCACCACAACGTCGGCGGACTGCCGGCCGGCATGAAGCTGAAGCTTATAGAGCCGCTGCGCGACCTCTTCAAGGACGAGGTGCGGCGCATCGGCCGCGAGCTGCATATGCCGGACAGCATCCTGCAGCGGCAGCCCTTCCCGGGGCCGGGGCTCGCAGTGCGCATCCTCGGCGAGGTCACGCCCGAGCGCGTTGCGCTGCTGCAGGAGGCCGACGAGATCGTGGTTGCCGAGATTCGCTCGGCGGGCTTGTATCAGCAGATCTGGCAGTCGTTTGCCGTTCTGCTGCCGGTCAAGAGCGTTGGTGTGATGGGCGACATGCGCACCTATGCGTACACCTGCGCGATCCGGGCCGTGCACTCAGAAGATGGCATGACAGCGGACTGGGTCCCGCTGCCCTATGAGGTTCTCAAGACCATCTCCAACAGGATCGTGAATGAAGTCCGCGGCATCAACCGCGTGGTGTATGACATAACCTCCAAACCGCCCGGCACCATCGAGTGGGAGTAGGCGCCTTGTCGCAAGCGTACTCGAGCGAGTCGCAGCTAAACCCGCTCAATCGTCGGCAGGTGGAACGCATGATGGTCACGAAGCCGTCGCGGCCAAACGTCCGCGAGAGCGAGACCGAGGTAGTGCGCCCGAGCCATCACTGCGGCCGCGAAAGCAGGCTCGTCTTAGTACATCCGCCGTTCGCCGGGCTCGTCGCCGCACTTCTTGAGGCAGGCTCGGGTGGTACAGCCGATTCTTCCGGGTCCGTCGGCGACTCTGTGACAGCCGGCTACGTCAGGCACGACCAGACTAAGGACGAGGGAGCCCGAAAACGTGTGAATTCCCGCGAAAACGTCTTGCATCTGGTCGCGAAACGGCATTAGCATGGAGGCCTTCATGGTCGGTACGTCCCTCGCCCCATTGGCCGCGAGCGAGACCGGAGAGCACCCAAAAGGAGAAATCGTCAATGCAGCACAATACTTCCATCCTCTCGGCTGCTTTAAGTGCAGCGCTCCTTGCTACAGCAGCGTCTGGCCAGGCGCCGGCGCCCGCTGCCGCACCCGCCGACGGCATCACCATGGAGATGATGCCCATCACCGCGGACCAGATCGCCCAGTGCCGCAGCCAGGCAAGCAGCCAGCTGGCAAGCGAGCAGGACACCCTGCACAAGCGCGAGCACGGGCAGGATAACGACAAGATGAAGCAGGGCGCAGTCACCGGAGTCACAGGCCTCGCCACCAGCGCCGTCTCCCGCAGGGGTGGTGGATGGTGGGGTTACGGCAACAATAACGGCGCCAACACCGCCGCCGCAACCGGCGCCACCCAGCGTACCGACCGGAACAGTGACAACGTCGCCAGCACCACGGCCACCAGTCAGCAGGTCGGGGTCGATGCTTATTCGCAGTGCATCGCGGGTATCAAGGGCCCGGAGTATGTCCACTTCCGCCAGACGGGGCAGATCGTGGCGTTTACCGGAGCGGCTCCGGCAAGTGCGCCTGCACCGGCAATCGCCGCGGCGGCTACACCAGCTCCCCCTCCAACCGCGAAATCTCCCGTGCAGGATGAAGGAGACGGCAAGCACTTCGTGCTCACCGCGCCCGGACAGACCGATGCACGCGAGGTCACCCTCGTGCCCGGAAGCAAGAACTCCTACGTCGAAGAGGTCACCGGCGACAAGTACATCGTAATGCCGGACGGGTCAGTCACCCGCATTGCCCGGCACACCGCCGCGCACCCGGCTGCGAAGAAGAGCTAGCTGCCAGGGCGGCCGAGGCCTGATTTCCTGTAAAACCGCTCTGAAACTGGCCCTGAAGGCCAAACAAGAGCAAGACTGGCAGAATAAAGGCCCGCCACCTGCCGGTGGCGGGCTCAACGCCGTCAGGGTCAGGTACGGCAGAACCCGCTCGTCAGACACTCACCCATCTTGACTACTCCAGGTGTGTCTTCGGTCAACAGCCAATCAGTGTCGCAAGACATGGTTTCTAATCAAGACATCATGTCGAAGCCGATCCAGCGGGTCACCATTCTAGGCACAGGTCTGGTCGGGGCGTCGATCGGGCTGGCTTTGCGCGCACATCGGTTTCCCGGATCAATTATCGGGTGGGACCGCGAGCGGACCCAGGCCGGCATTGCCCTCAGCCGCGGCGCACTGGATGAGATCAGCGAAGATCCTTTGACGGCGGCCGCCGGCAGCGACCTCATCCTGCTGGCCGGGCCCGTCTTCAGCATCATGGAGTGGCTTGACCTGCTTGCGCCGGTGCTGCGCGCCGACCAGCTCGTCACTGACGTTGGCAGTGTCAAGGGCGCGATCTGCTCCCATGCCTCCCGCAACTACAACGGCCCCGGTCAGCCCTCATTTCTGCCCGGCCATCCGATGGCTGGCAAGGAGTCGCACGGAGCAGCCAACGCGGACGCGGCATTGTTCGAAGGTGCAGTCTGGCTCTTCACGCCGCCGCCTGGTGCCGGTGAGCAGCCACATCCAAGCCAGACAAAATGGCGCGGATGGGTGACGGCATTCGGCTCCAACATCCTCGACCTCGATCCCGCCCGCCACGATGAGCTCTGCGCCTGGGTCAGCCACCTGCCCCAGATGCTTTCCACGGCTCTGAGCGCCCTGCTTGAGGATCGGTTCTCGGGCGATGAGCAGATGCGCGCCATAGGCGGACGAGCGCTCCGCGAGATGACCCGGCTCGGCGCCAGTCCCTACTCGATGTGGCGCGACATCGCCCATACCAATGTTGGTACGATCGAGCCTGCCCTGCTCGCCCTTGAACAGACGCTTACCCGGCTTCGCGAGAACCTGAGGACACCCGGGTTGCGCGAGCTCTTCGACCAGGCAAACCAGTTTCGCTCCTCACTCACACCGGAAAGTGCGCCTTCTGCGCCAGGAGCCGCAGCCATCGTCGCATCGGAGCCCCAACCAGGCCGCCCCGTCGCCCCCGGCCGCTCCCACTCTTCAGAGAGACCGTAGCCCCAGCCGGCCCGTAGCTCTGGCCTGGATAATGCCCCGGGGCTCCTTACCGTCAGGACGCCTTACCCATCAACTCCCGCTCCGCTCGAAGCCAGTCGTGCTCTGCTGAGCCGTGCGGCCTGCCGCTCTCTGTCCAGTACTTCTCGGCGAGGCTGGCAATCTGTTCTTTGGTAGGCGGAGTCGCCTTCTTGGAGGCGGACTTGCGCGCCCTGGGCTTCGCTGCTGACTTGATCGGGGTGCTAGCGCTCAATGGAATTCTCCTCGTACGAATCTCCCAACCGCTTGATCGGGCACACCTCAATCATACGAAACAGGAGCGCGTGCGGTAGAGCTCACCCCTTGCGGCAATAGTTATCAGTGCGATACCTGTGCGAAGGCTCCAGCCGATAACCCGGGACACTTCTCAGGCCTGTCCCCCGAGCTTGTAAGGAAACGTGAAGCGACCGATCTGGATGAGGGACTTATCGCCTGGCGGATAGATACGGAAGGACTCGACGCGAGTGATGGCGGGGTTGCGCGTGGCCTCCACATGGGCGACCAGCTTGCCCGATGCCGACTCGTAGAAGTTGACTGAGAGTGAATCCTCCTGATGCTGCCAGCCGAGCAGGTAATCTCCGGGAGCGAGGACGCTGTCGCCGATGCGCATTGCTGTCTGAGCGATGAGAAAGTGAGAATACTTGCCCTCAGCGGAGTAGCCTGCGGTGATCAACACCACTCCCGCAACAAACTTGCCATGCCCGTTAGTGATGCCGGAGGCGGTACGCAGCTCCGTCTCGATGCGCTCCTTCTCGACTGGAGCCCGGGCAGGGATCAGGGTCTTCAACTCGGCCTCGGACGCTGCCCGCCACGTCCGTCCCTCCTGCGCCGGCAGGGTGAGCGCGAGGATGAGGAAAGAGAGGGCTGGCAGACGTCGCAGGAGAGTTGTCATAGGTAGCATTTGTTGCCAGTCGGTCGACGCTGCTAGTCGAAGTGTACGAGCCCGCGCTGCAGAGCCGTTGTGGCTGCCTGCGTCCGGTCGGTCACGCCGAGCTTGCTGAGCAGGCTGTTGATGTGCGTCTTTACCGTGGCCTCTGAGATGTTCAACACCCCGCCAATCTCCTTGTTGCTGTGCCCGGCCACGATCTGCCGCAGCACGTCCATCTCCCGGCCGGTCAGCTCTGAGGTGCTCATCCGCTCGGCCAGCCTCTGCGACACGGCGGCGGGAATGCGTGATTTACCCGCATGAACGCTGCGAATGGCCTCCATCAGCACATCGCTCTCCATGCCTTTGAGCAGGTATCCACGCGCACCGGCCTGCAGGGCCCTGTAAATGTCTTCATCGCCGTCAAAGGTGGTGAGCACGATGATCCGCGCGTTAGGCGACTCGCGGCGGATTTCGACGATTGCCTCGACCCCGTTCAGCACCGGCATCCGAAGGTCCATCAGCGTCACATCCGGCTTGTGTTCGCGGAACAGGTCTATCGCCTGCCTGCCGTCCGCACCCTGGCCCACGACCGTCATGGAAGGTACAGTGTTGATCAACGCGACCAGCCCCTGGCGCACTACGTGATGGTCGTCCACTACCAGTATCCGGATCGGCTCGCTCACACTCACTTGACTGACTCTCTTTCTCAGCTTGGCCGGTCGCTGGCCGTGCCGCCTAGTCGATCGGCACTTCCACACGCACCCGCGTTCCCTCGCCAGGGGCGCTCTCGACCTGCAGGCTTCCGCCAACTCCCGCTGCCCGCTCCCGCATCCCGGTCAGGCCGAAGTGTCCGTCCGGCCCCGAAGACTCCGGGTGCGGCTGGCCCGAGAAGCCGCACCCGTCGTCCGCCACCGTCATCGTAAGCAGACGGGTAGCGAATCGAAGGTCGATGGTGATGTGCTCCGCGTTGGCGTGGCGAACGGCGTTGGTCACTGCCTCCTGGGCAATCCTCAGCAACTCGCCCTCCAGCTTCGCAGGAAGCGGATGGTATGCGCCTCCAACTTTCGATTGAATCTTGATGGCGGTCGCGGCCGTTACCCGCCCCGCCATCGAGGACATGCGGGTCGCCAGATCCTCATCAGCCGCGTCCCCGGTTACAGTGCCTGCGCTCGAGCGCAAGTCCCAGATGGAGGACCGCGCCTCCGTAAGGCTGGTGCGGGTGAGAGCTCGTGCCTGGTTCAGGTGCTCGCGCGCCGTGTCCGCCGAGGACGCCATCAGCCGCGCAACCACCTCCAGCTGCACGGAGATCGCAACCAGGCTCTGTGCCAGGGTGTCGTGAATCTCACGCGCAATGCGGCCGCGCTCCGCGAGCACAGCGCCAAACTGCGCCTCCACCCGCTGCACCCGGCGGCGATAGAGGGTGTAGGCCACCAATGCGGCCGTCAGTCCGAGAAGAAGAAGCACGAGAAGCCGGAACGTCCAGGTCTGGTAGAGGTGCGGACGCAGCTGGAAGCGCAGGATCGCTCCGCTGTCGTTCCACACGCCGTCGTTGTTGCAGGCCACCACGTGAAAGCTGTAGTGGCCCGGCGGGATGTTGGTGTAGAAGGCGGTGCGGCGCGAGCCCGCATCCACCCAGCCGCGATCGAAGCCCTCCAGCATGTAGCGGAAGCGTACCTTCTGCGGCGCGACGAAGCTCATGGCGGTGTATTCAAAGGCCAGCCTGCCCTGCCCGGGCGGTATCTTCAACGTGCCGGCAGCAACGTCTTCCCCGCTCTGATTCACGGCCTCGCCCTCCCGCGCTCCGGCATCGACCGGGTAATCGTCAAACGACACCTGCTCGATGGCGACCGGAGGGCTCTGGTTGTTGACCGAGGCATGCTGCGGATCGATGAGCGAGATGCCCTTCAGCGTTGCGAACACCAGCGATCCATCGCGGAGCCGGGTCGCCGAGGGATGGCCGCCGCTGCTGCATTCCCTGATCGCCATGCCATCCGCCGTGCCATAGACGGCAGGCATCAGATGGGGCATTCTGCCCGCAGCAAACTCGTCGAGATCACGAACGGCAACGCGGTAGATGCCTTTGTCTGAACTGAGCCACAGGTCGCCCCTGCCATCTTCGAGGATGGCGTAGATATTCTCCGGCAGCCCGGCCGCAGCGCTGGCGAAGGAGGTAACGACGCCGTTCCGCAGCCGGTCGAGACCGCCTCCACTGGTACCGATCCACAATGCTCCGTCCGTATCTTCGTACAGAGCGGTGACAATGTTGCTCGAGAGGCCGTCGCGGGTAGTGAGCGTGGTGAATCGGCCATCTTCAAGACGGGAGAGACCGCCGAGTGTGCCGATCCAGAGTGCCGCAGGACGTGAAGCGCCGTTTGTTGATCGTGCTGCCGGGCTTAACCTCTGGTGCTGCTCCAGCAATGCACCGACCAGGTCGCTTCCAAGTCCATCCATCCGTGTGTAGCTGGTGAAGCGCCCATCTTTGAGGTGCGAGAGCCCGCGCCGGGTGCCAATCCAGATCGTTCCGTCGGCCGCCGTATAAATGGAGCGTACAAAGTCGTCCGCCAGGCCATCAGCCGACGTAAAGACCGTCACGTGGCCATTTCGAATGCGGTCAAGCCCGTCGGGCGTTCCCACCCACAGACTGCCCTCATGGTCATCTGCAATTGCAAGCACGATGTTGCTCGAGAGGCCGTTCGCCGTCGACAGGTTGGTGAAGGCAGGCGGTCCGCCCGCGCTCCGATCAGGAGTGCTGCCGTTGCCGCGATCGAGGCCGCCTCCGTTGGTGCCGATCCAGAGTACCCCTGCACGGTCCTGGTAGACGGAACGGACCAGGTCTTCTGAGAGGCCCGAGGCCGCCGTATACGTCGTAAACTTCTGATCGCGCAGTACGGTCAGGCCCCCTGATTCAGTACCCAGCCAGAGGCTGCCCTCGCGATCCTCAAGCATCGAGAGCACCACGTTGCCGGAGAGCCCGTCCCGCGGCCCGAAGGCAGAAAAATGTCCAGCGTCGAAGCGTGCAACGCCCCGGTTGGTGCTGACCCAGATTGCCCCCTCCCGGTCCGAGTAGATGGCTTGGATGTGCTCCCCGGGCAGCCCATCCTTGACACCGTACTTTGCTGTACGGCCGTTCTGAAGCAGTACGAGGCCCCGCGCCGTGCCAATCCAGACGCGTGCAGCAGAGTCAGCAAGAAGGGTCGTGACGTCGTCAGCGGGCAGCCCCTGCCGCTGGTCGAGAGTCGTGATCTGGCCCGCGCTGCTCACCACTTCAACTCCCGAACGGGTGCCGATCCAGATGCTGCCGTCCGCCGCAGCGGCGAGCGCCTCGGTCTCAAGGGCAGCCAGGCCTGCGGGCGGTGACACCCTCTCTCCGTCTCTCAGGATGAACACACCCGTCGCTCCCCCAATCCACATCGATCCATCTGCGGCTTGAGCGATAGCGGCATTACTCGAGAGGTCGATAGCCCCCGCCACTGCTCCGAACCGAGGTCTGGAACCGGCGCCCGGCCGGACATCCGTTCGGTCTTTGAGCACGGCAGCCCCGCCGGAGGTCAGGATCCAGAGACTTCCCCCGCGGTCCTGGTAGAGGCCGGAGACGTTATTCGCCGGGAGTCCGTCTGCGGTGGTAAAGCTTGTGAACTCGGCGCCGCGCCGCCGCACCAGGCCGTCCGTCGTACCGATCCAGAGCGCCCCGCTGCGATCCTCTAGGAGAGCTGTAATGGCGTTGCTGCGCAGCCCTGCGGGGCTCTGCTTGTCGAATACCACGAACTGCGCCCCATCGAAGCGAACCAGGCCGCCGTCGGTCGCAAGCCACAGGTACCCGTCACGCGTCTGAAGCACCGCACGTACCGTGTTCTGCGGCAGGCCGTTCTCCGTCTGCCAGGACTGGTGTCCGAAGTGGCCAAGGTCCTGCTGCCGGTCCAAACCCTGCGCCACGGCAGGTAACAGCAGCACGAGCAGCAGCCGCCGGATCGAGCCCGCGATGGTCGAGGATTGTCGCATGGTAGCTCTTCCGGATAGTAACAAGCCGGGGCACTCGGGAGATGCCGGTGCGCCGCAAGACAAACCCGCTCCCTGGCGGCGCTCTGCTGAGTGAAAAACGAGCTAAACTTCGAGCCGCCTGTGGAGGAAGGGCCGCGCGTTCTTTCCCGCATAGTCGCGGACCACCTGGCCCGATCCGCTCAGCTGGTACTTATACGTGACGAGGCCCTCCAGGCCGACTGGCCCGCGCGCATGCAATTTGCTGGTGCTGATGCCCACCTCCGCGCCGAAGCCATAGCGAAAGCCATCTGAAAAGCGCGTCGAGCAGTTGTGCAGCACGTTCGCTGAGTCGACCTCGCTCAAAAAGCGCGATGCGGCATCTTCATCCGTTGTGAGGATCGCGTCGGTGTGATGCGAGCCGTGCTGCTCGATATGATCCATAGCAGCTTCGAGCGAGTCGACGACCGCAATGGCGATGACCAGGTCGGAATACTCTGTATGCCACTCGTCATCACCCACCCGCTCGATGGCCGCACCCGGTAGCAGAGCTTGAGCCCGTGAATCGCCGCGCACGCGCACGCCATTCTTGTGAAGCGCATCGAAGAGCGGCGGCAGGACGGCGGCTGCCGCATCGGCGTGCACCAGCACGGTCTCGACTGCGTTACAGACCGCCGGGTACTGGATCTTGCTGTCCACCACGACCGGGATCGCCGCCGCGAGATCGACCGCGCGATCGATGAAGATGTGGCATACGCCGTCTGCATGCCCCAGCACCGGAATCTGCGTGTTGCGCTGGATGTGCTGTACGAGCGCATTCGTTCCACGCGGGATCACGAGATCGATGGTGTCAGTGAGTCCAAGCAGCGTCTGGACGGCCTCGCGCCCATAGACCCCGCAGATGGCGTCTGCCGGGACACGGCCGGCAGCGAGGGGGTCCGCGTCGCGCTCCTCGGGCCGTGTCGTGTCGCCAGCCAGCGCTCCGCGCATCACCTGCAGCAGCGCCCGCATGGTGCGCTCCACCTCTTTGCCGCCTTTAAGGATCACCGCATTGCCGGACTTGATCGCCAGCGACGAGATCTGCGTAATTGCATCCGGTCGCGCCTCGAAGATGATCGCCAGAACTCCCAGGGGGCAGCTCACCTTGTCGAGCCGCAGCCCTTCATCGAGCAGAGTCGAGGAGAGCAGCTGTCCTGCTGGGTCACGTAGGTCGCGAACCGCCAGCACCCCATCGATCATGCTGCGCAGCTTGTCGGGATTGAGCGCAAGCCGTTGAAAGAGCGCCCGCGAGAGCTCGCCGCTCGCGACCAGCGCCTCCCCGGCGCGTACATCTTCCGCATTTGCAGCCAGGATGGCTGCCGCCTCGTGCTCAAGGGCGGCAGCTATCCGTGTGAGCGCAGCGTCCTTGGTCGCCGTCGGAAGCGAGGCAAGCACGCGGCTGGCCCGCTTCGCGGCGCGCGCGATCTCGATGACGGATTGCGCGTCCCTCTTCGGCCCGGGCGTGGTCTCGGGCTGCTCGAGTACAGGATTGCCCATCGGGCTGCCGCCAGGATTCATAGCCTCTTACCTGACCGCTTGCCGGTTGCGGGTATGTCGCGCACCACCAGGGATTCGCCCGCCGGATAGAAGACCGTTCCCACGTCGTCGCCTGAGCAGACGCGTTCCACGATTCCAGGAGTACGGCCGTTGGCGATGACCGCGATCCTGCCGGCATCGACCACCAGCCGGGCCGCTTCAATCTTGCTCAGCATTCCGCCGCGTCCGCGCCCGGTGCTGGCCTTTGCATACGCCAGCAGGGCCGGGGTGATCGCCTCCACCTCAGGCACAAAGCTCGCCTCGCGATCGCGCGGATGCCCAGTGTAGAGGCCCTCCACGTCCGACAGCAGGATAAGCAGGTGAGCATCGATCTTTGTCATCACCAGCGCAGAGAGCTTGTCGTTGTCACCAAAGACGCGGTCACCCGAGACGCGGTCACCCAAGACGCGGTCACCCGAGACGCGAGCCTCCGCGCCTTGTGGCTCCCCGTGACCCGGGCGGTCGAGCTCAAGCGTGGACACGGTATCGTTCTCGTTGATGATTGGCACCACACCGAGTTCGAGCAGGGTGCGCAGGGTTGCCAGCAGGTTTGAATAGCGCACCGGGTCGAGGAAGTCGTCTTCCGTGAGCAGGATCTGCGCCGTGGCGATGTCGAAGTGGCTGAAGGCATCCTGGTAGAGCGACATCAGCCGGCTCTGCCCGATGGCGGCGCAGGCCTGCTTCAGCGCCAGCTCGGTGGGGGGCCGCTCCAGCTTGAGGCACTTGGCGCCGAGGCCGATCGCACCGGAAGACACCAGCAGGATCTGCTTGCCCGCACGCTTCACGTTCACCGCGGCCTCAACCAGCCCGTAGACCAGCCCCACGGCGGGGGCTCCATCATCGCGCATGATGACGTTGGTTCCGACCTTGACTACGATACGCTCGGCCGCCGCCACCCGTTGCCGAATAGGTGTCTCGACCGCATTAGCGAGCTCTAACATCACTCAATAAAGGTAGCAGGTCGGCCCCGTGACCCCCTTCTTTGCGCTGCTTTCTGCCAGCGTTACAACCGTTCCTTCCAGACACATGACATCTGTCATCTTCGGCAAGTGACATCTTCCACTGCGAAGCGCCCCCAGGCTGGCGCACCATCTTCCTGAGCGGCTTAGTTGTATTCACACGCCAAGAGGACTCTAATGCACGCCATGACGCTTGAACCGTTGCCGATCGACAGAGCGATCTCTGCGCCCCAGCCGGGCCATCGTAGATCGATTGACTCCGCCTCACGGGCTGCCGGCGCAGTCGCCAGCTTGCAGGGAGTCACCAAGCGTTACGAGGCTAAAGTGGCCCTCAACAACCTCTCCCTCGGCCTGTACCCTGGTGAAGTAGTGGCGCTGCTGGGACCGAACGGCGCGGGCAAGACTACCGCCGTGCGGCTGCTGCTCGGCCTGATCGCGCCAAACTCGGGAACGGCGCGCATCTTCGGACGCGACCCGCGCGATCCCGCCGCCCGGATGCGCATCGGAGCCATGCTCCAGGTCAGCCGGGTGCCCGGTACATTGAAGGTGCTCGAGCACATCGACCTGTTTCGCAGCTACTACCCCGATCCGCTCTCCGTCGCCGAGATCGTCCGCATTGCCCAGCTTGGCGGCATCGAAGACCGCCAGTTCGACAAGCTCTCGGGCGGTCAGCGGCAGCGCGTCCTCTTCGGGCTCGCCTGCTGCGGCAACCCCGACCTGATCTTCCTCGATGAGCCTACGGTCGGAATGGACATCGAGTCGCGGCGCGGTCTCTGGGAACAGATTCGTTCGCTCTCGGCAAGCGGCAAGACGGTGCTGCTCACGACCCATTACCTCGAGGAAGCCGACGCGCTGGCAAGTCGGATCGTGGTCCTCAACAAGGGACAGATCATCTCGGAAGGCACGCCGTCGGAGGTGAAGAGCCGCGTCTCCGGGCGCCGGATTCGCTGCATCACCGCGATCGATGCGGAGGCCGTGCGCTCTATGCCCTCCGTCATCGATGTGCAGCGGGATCGGGACTTCCTGGTCATTACCGCGTCGCAGCCGGAGTCGGTGGTCAGGGTCATGCTGTTGCAGGACGAGGGCCTGCGCGAACTCGAGATAACCAGCGCCGGGCTCGAAGATGCCTTCCTCGAACTCACGCGAGCCGACGACACTGCCACTGCCTCACATTCGTAACGATAGCCGGCACATGAGTATGGAAGCGCGCCTAAGAGCTTAGTAGGTCGAGCGTCAACGAGTTTCAGAGGAAAACATCATGACCACCGCCGTTCTCAGCACCCGCCCTACATCGCTTGATATCGCACAGACTGCAAGCGTCTACCTTAAGGAGACGAAGTACGAGTTTCTGAAGCTGATGCGTGCCCGTACCTTCTCGCTGTCGGTGATCGGCTTTCCCATCATGTTCTACATCCTCTTTGGCATCAGCATGAATCGCGGAGCGTCGGTGGACGGACAGCTCTTCGCAAAGTACCTGCTGGCCACCTATAGCTGCTTCGGCCTGATCGGTGCGGCGCTGTTCGGCATCGGTGTCGGCCTGGCCAGCGAGCGGGCGCAGGGCTGGCTCGAGGTGAAGCAGTCAAGCCCCATGCCGCCCCTGGCTTACCTGCTGGCCAAGGGCATCACCGCAATGGCCTTCGGCCTGATCATCGTGAGCCTGCTGCTGGTGCTGGGAGTGACCGCAGCGCACGTTCATGTGACCCTGCGCGAGGTGGTCCAACTGATGGGCGTGACCGCGGCAGGAGCGATCCCCTTCGCTTCGATGGGCCTGCTGCTTGCCCTGCTGGTTCCAATTACAGCCGCCCCCGGCGTGGTCAACATGATCTACCTCCCCATGTCCTTCGCCTCTGGCCTCTGGATGCCGCTGAGCGTGCTGCCTCACTGGGTGGGCGTCATCGCGCGCTTCCTGCCTACCTACCATCTTGCGCAGCTGGCCTTGCACGTGTTCGGATATGCGTCAGGGCCGATGGCAATACACTGGGAGGCCCTGGCCGGCTTCACCGTGCTGCTGCTTGGTTTGAGCGCTTACTTCTTCAAGCGCGCCGCGGCTCGTGCCTAACACCCGCGACGCTTGAACTTGCGTGACCAGGGATCATGCATCAGAAACGGTGCTCCCAACGGCAATCCTGACCGGGGCTGCCCGTCAAATCATGGAGCAGAAGACGGCAGAAAGGGGAGACGGCATGCGAGTGAGCGACGCAATCCGGCGGGCACTGCCGGCGCCGGTCGGTGCCCTGAAGGAGCGAAGCGCGAAGCTGTTTGCCCGGACCGGGCGGCCCGCCAAAAACAGATCCCCGTACGAAGGCTTCTCCTGGATGGGCAATGTCTGGCTCGTCTACTCGGTCTTTTTCATAGTCGACCCGATCCACCGCCATTCGCGTCAGTCCTGGATCGCACTCGCTGTCGTCTACCCCGTCTTCCTCGTGATCTACTTCAGCTTCTATAGGGTGGCTGCAGCGTGGATTTACGACAAATGCGCCAACCAGCCCCGGTTGCTCGTTGCCTTGTCCATGTTCGTGCTCGGGATGGGCTACATTCCCTGGAACAGCAGCGCAAGCGGCATCATCGTCTATGCGGCGGCTTACCTGCCGTTCATCTTCGAGTCGATCCCCGTCATCATGCTCATCCTTTCAGCCGGCTCGGCTCTGTTGGCGCTGGAAGGGTACCTGCTTCACCTCACTACGTGGTCGTGGCTGACCGGGGTGATCTTCGGTTGTATTGTGGCGATCAGCAACCTTGCCGTCGCCCGGCAGCACCGTGCAGACCGCAAGCTGCGCATGGCCCATGAGGAGATTGAGCACCTTGCAAAAGTCGCCGAGCGGGAGCGCATCGCGCGCGACCTGCATGACGTGCTCGGTCACACCCTCTCCGTGATCGTGTTGAAGTCGGAGCTTGCCGGCCGCCTGATAGACCGCGATCCGGCGCGCATGGCCCGCGAGATCGCCGATGTGGAACAGATCGCGCGCAAGGCCCTTGCCGAGGTTCGAGAGGCCATCGGAGGGTACCGTGCGGACGGCCTCGTCGCCGAGATTGAACGCGCTCACGCTATCCTCGATGCGGCCGGAGTGCAGCTGAGATGCGAGTCGAAGCCGCCTCAGCTCAGCCCCGCCGAGGAGACTGTGCTGTCCCTGATCCTGCGCGAGGCCGTGACTAATATCGTCCGTCATGCCCAAGCGAGCCGCTGCGAGGTCACCTTCTTCGACGGGGAGGCTCATCATGCGCTGGTCATCCGGGACAACGGTCGTGGGGGCATCTACTCCGAGGGTAACGGCCTGCGCGGCATGCGGGAGCGGGTCGAGGCTCTGGGCGGCCGCTTCTGCGTCGATGCCTCGGAGGGCACGCGACTCAGCATACAGCTGCCGATCGCCGCGCCCCTTGCCCAGGCCCTCGATTCGAAGATAGCTGTACACGCCCTTCCAACCGCGGCAACGGATCCGGGTGCGCCACGTGAGCTCCCGGCTCTCTCCACGCAGGAGATTGTCGTCTCCTGATGAAGAAGATTCAAGTCGTCATCGCCGAGGACCAGGCGATGGTGCTCGGCGCCCTGGCCGCCCTGCTCGAGACCGAATCCGACATCGCGGTCGTAGGCCGCGCCGCAAACGGTCGCGAAGCGCTCACCGCCGTCGCCCGCTACTCCCCCGACGTGCTGGTCACCGACATCGAGATGCCTGAGATGACAGGGCTCACCCTCGCAGCGGAGGTGCATGAGCGCTACACCAGGGTTCGCGTTATCATCCTGACTACGTTTGCCCGGCCCGGATATCTGCGCCGGGCACTCGATGCCGGTGCGCAGGGCTACCTGCTCAAAGATCGACCCGCCGCTGAACTCGCCGAGGCCGTTAGGCGCGTGCATCGCGGGCTGCGCGTCGTCGACCCCCAGCTCGCCGCCGAGGCGTGGGGCTCTGACCTCGACCCGCTCACCGAGCGCGAGCGGCAGATACTCTGGCGCGCAGGCGAGGGCAAGACCTCGCTCGATATAGCGAATGAGCTCAACCTCTCAGAGGGCACCGTACGCAACTACCTCTCCGAGGCGATCAGCAAGCTGGGCGCCTCGAACCGCGTCGAGGCAGCGCGCATCGCCCGCGCTAAAGGCTGGCTCTAGGCCGGCTTCAGTCTGGCTCCAGGCCGGCTTCAGGCTGCTCCGCGCGGGTCGGGCTAATTCGGGATTTGCTCCAGCGCGTCCTTCCAGGCTCAGGCGATTCTTGACCGATCCACTCCGGCTGTTTATCCTCACGACGCTGCCCGGAGCGTGAACGCAGGCCGCTGTCTTCACTTGAGCACCGGCCGGCGAAGGGAGTTTTGAGTGGTCTCCATCAACGGTGCGTTTTCCCGCTCCCGCCTCACTAGTATCCGTGTGTTCCAGGGAGGGTGCTCGTTCCCAGCGCCGCGCGCACTGGAGCGGAGCTTCAGTAAGTTCCCAGCTCGCCGCATGCGCCGTGTCTCTCACCTCCTGCCCTTGTGCGTCCTGCTGCTGGTCAACGGCTGCAAGACCTCAGAGGATGCAACCGCTGCAGCCACCCAGATGACCACCACCGCCAGCGCCCTGGTCGACTACTATGCGGCCCTCGAGAAGCTGATGAAGAAGACCGATGAGCTGAACCGTCTCCAGGAGGCGATGCTCACCATCCCTTACCAGCAGCCTGACAGGAAGCAGATCGCCGACCAGGCAGCCGAGTTCGAGAAGCGGGAGCAGATGGCTGAAGAGCTGACGCAGCTCGCAGGGGCCTTTACCAGCCTCGCCTCGCCGGCGGCGGCCCAGGCGGCGACCGACTCCACTACCAAGCTGCAGACCGAGCTCGCGTCGATCAAGCAACTGACTCCCGCGACCGACGAGATCAATGCCATGACCGGCGCGATGCAGCTGCTGGTCAGTGCTATCCAGCAGCATAAGGAGCGCGAGGCAGCAAAGGCGATGGCGGCCACTCTGACCGGACTCGACGGCTTCTTCCTCAAGGAGATGCGCGCGAACGAGTCGCTCGATTCGCAATTCGTCACTCTGGCGGGGAGCCTCGCGACCAACCTTGTAGACCAGGGACAGATCGACGAATCCTCCTACGTCCAGGACGCCCTCGGCTCCTTCGATCTGACTGCCAGGGTCACAGATCCCGGCATCAAGGCGAGGATCGATGTGCTCGCCAAGGCCCACATCGCTGCACGCGGGGACGCAGAGAAGAGGCGCTTCGCAAGGGCCTCGACAGGAATGGAGCAGGCTCTGGCGGAGATGGCCCGCCGCGTCAACACCGTGGCCAGCGACAAGGCGATGAAGTCACGCCTGGCCCCGCCCTCACTCGCGGATGTCGCAAAATGGACTGCTGAAATACCTGGGAAGTAGGAAAGGGCCTGCATGGGAGACGCACTTTCGACAATCGAGGCCCTTTACTTCGGGCTGCAGCAGCAGGTCGGCATGATCTCGCTCGCAACCACGACACAGGCGGAGAAAGACCGCTTCATGACCCAGTATGTCGCCGCACGTACGGCCTACTGGGCGTGCATCAACAAGATGTTCCATGACGACGATCCGCAGGTCGCCACGCTCACGCGGCAGCTCAAAGATGCCACGACCCAGGTGAGCAAGGCGGAGGCGGAGATGGGAAACATCTCGAAAGTGATCGACAACATTACCCAGGCCGTGACCATCGCGGCACAGCTTTCAACCTTTGCCGCAGGGTAGCCTTTTCTAAGTCGATCGCAGCCTGGAGGGCATCAGCCCGCGCAGATGCGGCAGATCGCCTCTCCAAACTTCTCCACCTTGGCAGGCCCAATGCCAGGCACCGTCAGCAGAACATCGAGGCTGCCGGGCCGCTCTGCCGCGATCGCCCGCAGCGTCTGGTCGCCGCAGACGACAAACGCGGGGACACCCAGCTTCCTCGCCTCTTCAAGACGCCATGTCCGCAGCCTCTTCTCGAGCGCCTCATCGCCGGGCGAGAGCGGAGTCTCATGACGAGCGCGCGCCGCTGGCCGTCCGCTCGACGCGGTGCGGGAAGAAAAGCGATCGGAGGAAGGCGCACCTGTGACGCGGCCTTCGCGTTGCGCCTTTCCTGGTGCGTAAGAGGCTGAACCGGCTCCACGATCGGCCGGCGCTTTTTTCTTCCTGCGGGCGCCCGGTCCGGCGGCCACATCCTTCAGGAGAAGCTCGATCGACCCTGCCGGCAGCGACTCGCCGTCCCTTGTCAAGAAGACCTTTCTGTACGGGATACTCCTGCCATCCTTTTCGAAGGTCGCGTCCTCGAGCAGTAGCAGCCCTGCCCGCATCATCGCGCTCAACAGCTCTTCAAACTGATCCCGGGTTATTGCCTCGGACGGGAAGAGCTCCTTATACAGCTTGCCGCTCGACGGCCCCGAACGCGAGGCGCCCAAACGAAGCGACTTGAGCACCGACTGCGCCGTGCGCTGCTGCCCCGCATCGGCCAGCGAGTAGCGCTGGCCGATGCACTGCTCAGGCGCGCAGAAATCGCACTCACCGCATGCTCTCTTGCCATCCGCAACGTCGCCGAAGTGCCGCACCAGCGCCGCCATCCGGCACTCGTTGCCCTCCGCGAATGCGACGAGCAGGTCGAGCTGCGAGCGCCGTTGATTGGCCTGCATCGAGTAAGGCCGCTTCCAGTCGCCATGCCCTCGCGCCACGTTATCGGCGAAGTCGAGCACACATCCGCCATGGATCGCCAGCTTCTCGAGGGCGCGGTCAAAGACCTCTGCGTCCATCTTCAACTCCGCCCGCACCTCGTCGCGCGGCCGCGGGTCGGCCCCGAGCGCCCGGTAGATTTCGTCCAGCACCGGCACCGCCGGGTAGTCCTGCTCATAGAAGAAGTCATGCTTGTTGCGGTCTGCGAAGGAGTGCATGAGGATGGTCCGGCTCGGCTCGCCGTCGCGTCCGGCGCGGCCGATCTCCTGGTAGTAGGACTCGAGGCTCGCAGGCAGAGCGGTGTGGATGACGGTACGCACGTCCGCCTTGTCGATTCCCATTCCAAAGGCGATCGTCGCGACTACCGTCTCCAGGCGTCCACCGAGGAAGCTGCGCTGTACGCGATCGCGATGAGCGGCGTCGAAGCCGGCGTGGTATGCCGCTGCAGGAAACGAACTCGACAGCTCCGCGGCCAGGGCCTCCGCCTGTTTGCGCGACGGCGCATAGACGATAGCCGGCCGCCGGCCTGGCTGATTCAGCAGTTCAAGGGTGAAGGCGGTACGGCGCGCCGGCGCGACCTCGACTACTTCGATTGCGAGGTTCTTCCGCCGGAAGCCATGAATGAAGCGCTCCGCGTCGACCAGGCAGAGCTGCTTCACGATATCGTCCTGCACAATCGGTGTCGCGGTGGCGGTCAACGCAATGACCGGCGCCGGACGCAGGGCCGGCAGCGACTGCCCCAGCATCCTGTAGTCGGGTCTGAAGTCGTGTCCCCACTGCGAGATGCAGTGCGCCTCATCGATCGCAATCAGCGACGGCTTGCGCTTGGCCAGCATGGCCGCAAAGCCCGGAACCCGCAGCCGCTCCGGCGCGATAAAGAGAAACTGCAGATTGCCCGCGAGGTAATCGATGCAGGCCTTGCGAGATGTCTCGCGATCGAGCCCGGAGTGGATACGCGCCACCGAAAAGCCTAATGAGACTAATTTTGTGGCCTGGTCTTCCATGAGCGCGATCAGCGGGCTGATCACCAACGTCGTTCCCCCGCGGGCGAGCGCCGGCAGCTGGTAACACAGCGACTTGCCCGCGCCGGTCGGCATCACCAGCAGTACGTCGCGGCCCTCGATGGCGGCCCGGCAGACTGCCTCCTGGTTAGCGCGAAAAGACGAAAAGCCGAACGCCCGCTCGAGCGTGGCTGCAAGCGCCTCGTGCGTAACTTCGGAGGCCTCAACGACAGGCAGGTCTGCTGGGATTGAAGCCATGGGCTCGATGCCAGTTTACTCGCACCGCATGCACTGCGGTGGCGTCCAAACAGGAGCCCTGTTGTTGACACATGTTCGTTGGGGAATGCGTTTTCGGCGTGAGCCGTGGCGCGAGGTCTCTTGCATTGCAGATCGAGACGCTGCACCCGGGAAGCCGGCCCTGAACACGGCTCGATCGATCAAGAGATTGCTACCGTCGGTCCAGCGCCCTCTACGCGCCCTGCAGATTGAGCTCGCGCGCGATGATACCCATGTCCTTATCGCCCCGCCCGGACACGTTGACGACGACGATATCGTGGCGGTCGAGCGTAGGAGCCAGCCGGATGCACTCAGCCACCGCATGCGCGCTCTCCAGCGCCGGCAGGATGCCCTCGGTCCGCGCCAGCGTCACCGTAGCCTTGAGCGCCTCCTCATCGGAGGCAGAGAGATACTCCGCCCGGCCGGAATCATGCAAGGCGGCGTGCTCCGGTCCGATCGAGGCGTAATCGAGTCCAGCAGACACCGAATGGGTGAGCGAAATCTGCCCCGCGTCGTCCTGCAGCACGTATGAGAATGTCCCCTGGAGCACCCCCGGCGAGCCGCCCTCAAATCGCGCGGCGTGCTGACCGAGGCCCGGTCCGCGTCCCCCCGCCTCGACCCCGATCAGGCGCACGTTCGCGTCCGGTATGAACTCGTAGAACGCACCGATGGCGTTCGAACCGCCCCCCACGCAGGCGATGACAGCCGTCGGCAGCCGGCCCTCTTTCTCAAGGATCTGCCCGCGCATCTCGCGGCTGATCACCCGATGAAAGTTCCGGACCATGGTTGGATACGGATGCGCGCCGAGCACGCTTCCCAGCAGGTAATGAGTGGTGCGGACATTGGTGACCCAGTCGCGCATCGCCTCGTTGATAGCATCCTTGAGCGTGCGCGAACCCGAGCTGACCCCCCGCACCTCCGCGCCCAGCAGCCGCATGCGGTAGACGTTCAGCTCCTGGCGGCGCATGTCTTCGTCGCCCATGTAGACGACGCATTCAAACCCCAGCAGCGCGCAGACAGTGGCCGTCGCAACCCCGTGCTGCCCGGCGCCGGTCTCGGCAATCACCCGGCGCTTGCCCATGCGCCGCGCCAGCAGTCCCTGGCCGATGCAGTTGTTGATCTTGTGGGCGCCGGTGTGCAGCAGGTCTTCGCGCTTCAGGTAGATCTTCGCGCCACCGAGCTTTTCCGTCAGCCGTGGGGCGAAGTAGAGCGGCGTCGGCCTCCCGGCAAAGTCCCTCAAAAGCAAATTTAGTTCCACGTGGAACATCGGGTCGGCGTCGGCGGCCGCATAGGCCTGTTCCAGCTCCTCGAGCGCTGCCATCAGCGTCTCGGGAACGTAGCGACCGCCATATGCCCCAAAGCGACCCGGTACTCCCCGAGTCGCGTCCGTCTTCCCGGTCTGCAGCAGTTCCGTTGTAGGAGTCATAGAAGTTTCCCGCCAAGCGCCTTCCCGCGGCCCGGCAATGTTATTAGGTTACGCCATCGGGCAGGTCGCGCCATTGGGGAGCTTGCGGCTCGGTAGGATTTCGATCGCCAGAGCCGGCCCGGCGTGCGGCCTCGAGGAACGCCCGCACCTTCGAGCGGTCCTTTTTGCCCGGCGCAGACTCGACACCCGTGACCACATCCACCCCCCAGGGCTCGAGGGTGGAGATGGCCTCGGCGACGTTCGCCGGGGTCAACCCCCCGGCGGCGATCAGGTGCAGATACGGCGAGGCCCGCAGGAAGCTGCTCCGCGCTGCCTCCCAGTTGAAGCGGATACCGGTCCCGCCCGCCGCCGCGGCGGTCCGCGAATCGATCAAAACACCCTGAATGCCGGCCACGGCGGCAGCATCCCGCATCCGGTCAAGCTCCTCATCGAGCCGTTCGGAGTAATGCAGCGCGCGCAGGATCCTGAGAGGGCCGCCGCCGGGGCTGTCATTGAAATAGCTGTGAAGCCGCTCCGCCAACCCGGCCTCGCCGCCAGAGTGCAGCTGCACCCCGCTCAGGCCGCCCTCGAGCACCGCATTCACCACCGCCTCAAAGCCGGCATCCACAAAGACTCCATAGGTCTCGATTCCCGCCGGCAGCCGGGAGGAGATCTCGCTGACCTGCTCCACAGTGACCTGCCTCGGGCTGGGCGCGAAGACGAAGCCGAGCGCATCCGCTCCGCTCTCGGCGGCAAACAGCGCGTCCTCAAGCGAGGTGTTGCCGCAGATCTTCACCCACATCGGCGATTGCTCCTTGGCTGGGTTAACTCAGGCAAAGAGCAGACACTGCGGCTTCGAGAGCGGAGTGTTGATCCCGGTCGGAGCCAGCTTGCCCGACTTCGCATCGCGCGGCATGGCCGAGATCACGTCTGAATCCTGATTTGCCACCAGCAGCCACTGCTCGGTTGGATCGAGCGCGATGTGCCGCGGGGTCTTGCCCCCGCAGTCCCCGCGATCGATCAGCGTCAGCTTGCCGGTGTGCTCATCGACTGCCAGGCTGACGAGGAAGTTCTTATCGCGCACCGCTGCATAGCCGAAGTTGCCCTGCCGGGTGAAAACCAGCTCCGAGGCACGCGCCAGCCCCTTTGTTCCAGCCGGCAGCAGCTCGAGCCTCTGCAGCAGGGTCAGCTGGCCGTTCAAGGGCTTCCAGCCAAAGACATCGATGGTTGAATTCAGCTCATTGACGCAGTAGACGAAGCGCCCGCCAGGATGAAAGCGCAGGGCGCGCGGCCCCGATCCCGCCGCTATGTTGAACTGCGCTGGATCGGTCGGCCGCAGCTCCGCCGTGGCCCACTCCAGGCGGTACATGTGCAGGCAATCAAGCCCGAGATCGTTGATGAAGACGAACTGGTTCTCCGGCGACACCGTGGTCCGGTGGGCGTGCGGAGCGTCCTGCCGGTCAGGGTCCGGTCCATGCCCCTGGTAGTGGAACTGAGAGACAGCCGGGCTCAGCCGCCCACTCGCGTCGAGCCGGAACGATGCGGCACTGCCGCCCGTGTAGTTCGCCGCAAAGACAGCCTGCCCCGACTGGTCGACGGACACGTGGCAGGTGCCGGCGCCATGAGCGGAGACTGTGTTCACGGCTGTGAGTTCGTGCCCGTTGACCAGGAAGCTGCTGACCGATCCTGTCTTCTCTGGCGTCTGGCTTGCGCCGCCCGCCCGCTCCGCGTAGTCGTCGACCTCGTTAGCGGCAATCAGGGTCTTCTTGTCCGGCGTCAACGCGAGGAACGTCGGATTGGGTGTCTCGGCGGCCACCCCCAAGGAGGTCAGAGTGCCCTCCTTCGGCGCCCACTGAAAGGCGTAAATGCCCTTCGACGTACTGGGGGCGACCGTCTGCGTACCGGCAAACATGAGGGAACCCCCCGTGGCGCCGGGGGAGGACTGGGCCCATCCCGCCTTTGAAGCTACCGAAACCATCGCTGCTCCCTGAATAAATCTCCGTCTGTTCCACGATGCCATAGCCTCAAATCATACCCGCCGAGCCGGCTGCCAGTCCTCTAACGGGTCGCGCGTCGGCCCAGAAAAGCTATGCGCTGTACTGCAGAGGTCGTTGCCTCACAAAAGCACCCATCATCTACACTCGGAGAGCACTCACCGATCCTGAGCAGATGGCACAGTTCAACAGCTTCGTACGCATTCCTCTGCTGGCCCTGCGTCAGCGCCTGCGCCCCCTGCCGGCCATGAGCATGCTCGCGCCTGAGACGCTGTCCATGCGGGTGTGGCCGTCCGATATCGACTTTAATCTCCACATGAACAACAGCCGCTACCTGCTGCGCATGGATTATGGACGCATCCATCTCATCGCCTCGACCGGCATGATGGAGCTCGCCATGCGTCGCCGCTGGCAGCCGCTCATCGGCTCCGTCTTCATCACCTACCGGCGCTCGCTCCGCCTCTGGCAGCCCTTCACCCTCACCTCCCGCAACCTCTGCTGGGACGAGAAGTGGGTCTACACCGAGCAGACCTTCACCTCAGCCGCCGGGCTGGCGGCGGTGGCGTGGGTCAAAGGGCTGTTTCGCGAGGCTGGCAGCAGCGGCAGAAACATCGCCCCGCAGCAGATCGTCGACCAGCTCGAGCCCGGCCTAGTCTCCCCACCCGTACCGCCAGCCCTTGCGGAGTGGAATGAACTTACCCGCGGCAAACTCACGGGCACTGCGGCAGCTGACCCAGGGCGCGGCGCAGCTACGGCGGGTAATTAAGGCAACACGGCGATGCAAATGTCTTTGCATATTGCTGGACGCGCCTTCACGGCATATTCTGGCTCTTGCCGGGGCGAGCAGGCTCACTGCGCGTTCTAAATCGGGCAGCAGCATGAGACGGTCAGCGTGATCGCAACATAGCCGGGACGCCGGGTAGTCAGGCTGCAACGTGGTTACGCTGCACGTGGTTACGCTGCAACGTAGTCCGAAGCAAAATACAGCACCGCAAGGAGCATCTTGGGACACGCCATCTTCATCAGCTACCGCCGCGACGATTCAGAGGGCGAGGCGGGCAGGCTCTTCGACGATCTCTCCCGCGTCTTCGGCGACAGCTGCGTCTTTATGGATGTAGCCGGCATCACCCCCGGCACCGACTTCCGCAAGGCTATCGAAGAGAACGTCGTCAGCTGTGGAGTTCTGCTGGCCGTCATCGGCCCTTCGTGGGTCAGTATCAAGGACCCGTCCGGCAATGTCCGCCTGCATGACCCCAACGACTTTGTGCGCCTCGAGATCGCCTCCGCCCTCAAGCGCCAGGTGGCCGTGATTCCCGTGCTCGTGCACGATGCGAAGATGCCGAGTGCCGACGCGGTTCCGGAAGATCTCAAAGACCTCTGCTACCGCAATAATGTCGAGCTCTCGCACGCCCGATGGAACTCTGACCTCGCCCTGCTGACCAACGCCGTGCGCTCCTACGTCAACAGCACCCCGGCAAACGAACAGCAGCCTGTGCACGCGACCGTCCCGGTGCAGCTTCCCGCCCCTCACCCCCCTCCGTCTCCTGAACCGGCGAAGAAGAGGTTCATGGGACCCCGGCTGCAGGGCGCGGCAGCAGCGGCAGTCGTCGGCCTCATGCTGATCGGATACGCCGCCTCTCATCACGGAGGAACGCCTAACACCGGAACGTCAAGCGACGTCACTGCTCAGCCGGATCAGTCCTTCAAGGTCCAGGAACAGGCCGAACCAGCGCGCCCGGACAATGCCGCGGTAGCCACCGATAGTAAAGAAGAGTCGCAGCAAGCCGAGGGCCTAAAGTCCCCGTCGACGGCCTCCGAGCGCGAGGAGAAGCCCGACTCTGCTGGCGCAGCCACAGACGCTGCGGCAGCGATGGGCGATGGCGAAAGCGGTGGGCCGGAGCGGCTCCAGGGGCGATGGATGGCCACGGACCGCAGACCCGGAAACAGCTTGGCCTACCTTGAGATCCGTCCTGCCGGAAACACGCTGCTGGTGCACGCCTGGGGCGGCTGCCAGCCGAACGCATGCGACTGGGGAACAGTGGCCGGGGTACCCGATGGTACCGGAGTCTCCGCCACTTACGGTTTTCCGATGGAGATGGCACAGACCGGCATAATGCGCTTTGCAAGCGTGAAGGTCATGCCCGGACTCAACGGTCTCGACGTCGTCGTCACCAACAAGATGACCCACTATGGTGAGACACGTACGAATCAGATTCGCCTCGAGTTCGTGCCATCCCGCTGAGCCACTGCCTTCCAAGCCAAACCACCTGACCTGGTCGGACGGGAACATCCAGGCGGGCCGCTCCGTAGAATTGCTTGGGTCACGCCCACGCATTTCAAGCGATCGCAACCTGCGCCGTGTAGACTTCATCCTCTGAGGACTGCCATGAACCCGCAACCCGATCTTCCTATAGCAAAGCTCCGTTACTGCACTTTGATCTGCGCAGGCCTGCTCGCCATCGCTCCCAGCGCAGGGGCGGGGGGCAGGGACGGCGCGTCCTCGCCGAAGTCATCGGCGGCGGCACAGAGCCCGGCAGCAGCTTCGCAATCAGCCCCTGCCACGCCGGCAGCCGCCAAGCCCGCGGCACCGGCCGAGACCCCAAAGCCCAAGATCGAGCAGCAGGAGGCATTCTGGGTGGCAGGACAGTCTGTCCGCACGAAGAACTCGGTCGAGGCCGGCCCCGGAGGACAGATCGGGCCCCTCTGGCAGTCCTTCCTCCAGCAGGACACCGCATCAACTATCCCCGATCGTGTGGGCACCGACTTCTACGTCGTCTACTCGGACTACGAGAGCGATGTGAACGGCAGCTACAACTACACGCTCGGCGTCAAAGTCTCTTCGATCGATCATCTGCCGGCAGGTCTGGTCGCCAGGCAGGTCCCTGCCGGACACTACGCCATCGTCCCCTCTGAGACCGGCGCCCTGCCGCAGGTCGTTCCTGCCGTCTGGCGCAGGATCTGGACCATGACGCCAGAGCAACTTGGCGGCAAGCGAGCCCTCAAGGCTGACTTCGAGGTCTATGACCTGCAGGGCATCGACATCGAGAATTCGCAGGTCGACGTGCACGTCGGACTGCAGTAATTTCTCTCTCCAAAGCAGATGAGACTGCCGCGCCGGAGCGGAGCGCAAGCTGCCCTGACTTTGTACAATAGGGTGTTTGGTCGCAAAGTTCCCATGAACCGGCGAGGAAGAAACGATGGCAGTCTCTGTAATGGCAACGATCCCGGCGCTGAAAGACGCCTACGCGCAGCTGCGGACGCGGATGGAAAACGCAGTCAAGGACTTCCAGTCGCACCTCGCCTCTACCCGTACCGGGCGCGCCTCTGTGCACATGCTTGACCAGATCCGCGTGCCCTACTACGGCACAGAGATGCCGCTGAACCAGGTCGCCCAGCTGACCACCCCCGAGCCGAACGTGATCGTAGTGCAGCCCTTCGATCCCAGCATCGTCGCAGAGATCGAGAAGGCGCTCCGCACCTCAGACGGCGGCTTCAACCCCCAGACGGACGGAAAGATCGTCCGCGTCCCGGTGCCTCCGATGACCGAGGAGCGCCGGCGGGACGTTGTCAAGATGCTCAACAGGGTCCTCGAAGAGCACCGCACCGGCATCCGCAACATACGCCGCGAGGGCAATGATCAGATCAAGAGGGCTTCAAAGGAGAAGGCGATCTCCGCCGATGAGGAGAAGCGCGCTCTGGAAGAGATTCAGAAGCTCACCGACGACGAGATCAAGCGCATTGAGGAGATGAACAGGAAGAAGGAAGCCGAGGTCATGCAAATCTGACCTCGGTGAACGCGAGTTCGACCGCACCTGAGCTGGTTTTCGAGCACTCTGCTTTCAATCGACCCCGAGGATGCGCTTCGTGCCGGACGTCTGCCAGGCCCGCACAGCGATCCCGTTCGAATGGATACTGGCAGCCCAGTCCCTGGCCGATGACCTGCCGATCGTCAGCTCCGATCAGAAGCTCGATTGCTTTGAGGTACGAAGGTTGGGGTAAGCGACGCGGACTTCGAGATCATCTGCATGCATGCAAAGAGGGCGCCTGCGGGCGCCCTCTTTGTCTTCACCTCTTCGAGCCAGGCTACGAAGCCTTGGCCTCGGCGACCCCGATCAGCTCGCTCTTGGAAGGAGCGGTCGTGGTTGGTCGCGCAGCATCCTGCTTGCCACGGTCCTCGCCGGGAACGACCCCGTCGACGTCATCGACCGACAGACCTTCACCGCCCTTAAGTTCAGACTCCACCGGGTGAAGCCCGAACGAAGTCTGCCACGGTCCGCGCATATCGGTCTCTCCCTCGCTGCCATCGCCCGTAGAGCCGTTAAAGTACTCATCCACGATTCCCGGAGTGGGACGCAAACGTCCGATCGAGAACAAAGGCTTCTCCAGGCTTTCGAGCGCCGCGGTAAAGGCCTTCATGTGGGTGATCTCGCGCGTCATCAGGAACTGCAAAGTATCGATGCTGCCCGGGTCGTCCGTATGATCGATCAGACGTTCATAGACGATCTTTGCCCGTGCCTCTGCGGCGATGTTGCTGCGCAGGTCTACGTCGAGCTCACCAGTCACCTGCAGGTAATTCGCCGTCCATGGATTGCCCATGGAGTTCATCAGCGCTACTCCGCCTCCGCCGGCTATGGTGACCAGCGGATCGGCTTCCGCGGCCTCGCGGTTCGTCTTCATGGGCTTTAAATGCATCCGGATCAGCGCCCCGACTACCTCCAGATGGCTCAACTCCTCCGTCCCGATGTCGAGCAGCAGATCTCGTCTGGCGATGTCATCGACACAGTTCCAGCCCTGCACGGTGTATTGCATGGCCGCCGCGAGTTCTCCGTTCGCGCCCCCAAACTGCTCCAGTAGCATGTTGCCGAAGCGCACGTTCGGCGTGTCTACCCTGACGTTGTACATCAACTTCTTTACGTGGTGGTACATGGTATGTCCCTCGAGGAATGAACTGTTGCCATTCCCTAGACTAGGATGCTTACATCCGCGTGGAGAACGTGAGCGGGCAGGCTATAAATCTTGAGCAGACTGGCTGAAAACTGGTCACTTCTTTTTTCGTGAGAACAACCCTGCTGCGCATTTATCCCTCTGACAGTAAGCAAGACGGCAGTGCGCTGCAGGTATCGATCCGAACGCCACTCCGGCAGAAATCCCCGAACGGCTGCGACAGCGACAGTTCATCGTCGTGAACCACCAATCGGACAATCCAGACAAACTTCAGGAGAAGAGAAATGTTCATTCTTTGGTGGATCATCGTTGGACTGATCGCAGGCTTTATCACCGGAAAACTGATGAAGGGCAGCGGCTACGGCCCAGTCATGGACATCGTCGTCGGCATCGTCGGCGCTGTCATCGGCGGCTACATCATGCGCGCCCTGGGGCACTCGGATTCGGGCGGCCTCATTTACACCGTCTTCGTCGCGGTCATCGGAGCGGTCCTGCTCACCTTGCTCATCCGCCTTGTAACCCGGGGACGAGTCAGCAACATATAAGAGCGTTCTAAACGGAAAGCAGTGTGCCAAAGTACGCACCAGGAGGCCAGCCTCGCTCCTGGTGCGTACTTGCGTGAGCTGAGCCGCCCCCGCCCGCCAGCCAAACAACTTATGGAATGCAGCACCGCTTGCTACCAACCTGGGTTATCGAGCGGTCTGTAGCACTTAAACCACATTTCCTGGGATTCTGGCCCCTCCCTCGGCGCGCTCCCCCTAAAATCGAATCATGCCCCACGTACGGACCGCTCACTCCGTCTGCTCGCTCGATTGTCCGGACTCCTGCGCAGTTCTCGTGACCATTAACGATGCAGGGCATGCCACGAAGATTGAGGGCGATCCGAACCATCCTGTGACTCGCGGCTTTCTGTGCGGCAAGGTCGCTAAGTATCTGGATCGCGTCTACTCCCCCGCGCGCCTCCTCTACCCGATGCGCCGCCGCGATACTGCCGCTAAGGGTCCGCTGCCGTATGGGGACGAGGCCGCATCCTTCGAGCGCATCTCGTGGGATGAGGCCCTCGAGACAATTGCCCAGAACCTGGCCGCGATCAGCCGCCGCTTCGGCTCCGAATCGATCCTGCCATACTCCTACGCAGGCACGATCGGCGTGCTCGGCTACGGCTCGATGGATCGCCGCTTCTTCCACCGCCTGGGAGCGTCTCGCCTCGATCGCACCATCTGCTCCGAGACCGGCGGACAGGCTCTGCTCTCCGTCTACGGCCGCAAGCTCGGCACCGATCTCGAACACTTCCGCCACGCTCGCTACATCATCGCCTGGGGCGCGAACATCCACGGCAACAACGTCCATCTTTGGCCGGAGATCGACGAGGCCCGCCGCAAGGGTGCGAAGCTGATCGTCATCGACCCCTACCAGACGCGTACCGCCCGCCTTGCTGACTGGCACATCGCCATCAATCCTGGAACCGACGCTGCGCTCGCCCTCGGCATCATGCACGTGCTCATTCGCGAGAATCTCTACGATCACGCCTACGTCGCCGAACATACCCATGGCTTTCAGGAGCTATGTGAACGGGTGCGCGACTACCCGCCCAATAGAGTAGCGTCGTGGACCGGGGTCCCAGCAGCCGATGTGGAGCGGCTCGCCCGGGAGTATGCGGCGACGACGCCAGCTGTGATCCGCATGAACTACGGCATCCAGCGCTCTGAGAATGGCGGGGCCGCTGCCCGGGCCGTCGCCATGCTGCCCTGCCTCACCGGGGCGTGGAAGCACCTCGGAGGGGGCCTGCAGCTGTCGACCAGCGGCGCTTTCCCATGGGACAAGCAGGCTCTGGAGCGCCCCGACCTGATGAGCGCGAGCCCGCTCAAACGTCCTGCACGCATCGTTAACATGTCACTGCTGGGGCAGGCGCTCACCGAGCTGAATGACCCGCCGGTGAAGGCCCTCTTCGTCTACAACTCAAATCCTGCAGCCATTGCACCAGACCAGGGCGCAGTGCTCAGCGGGCTCTGCCGTGAAGACCTCTTCACTGTCGTTCACGAGCAGTTTTTCACCGACACGGCCGACTATGCGGACATCCTTCTGCCCGCGACCAATTTCCTCGAGCACAAGGACATCCAGGGAGCGTACGGCCACTACAACGTCCAGCTATCGGACGCTGCGCTCGAGCCGCCCGGGCAGGCCCGCTCCAATGTCGCCGTGTTTTCAGCCCTGGCACAGCGGCTCGGCTTTCAGGAGTCGTGCTTCCGGGATACGCCCGATCAGCTCATCCGCCAGGCGCTCGGATGCGGGGAGCCCGACCATGCCAGATGCGATGATCAGCCCGCCTGGTTTGAGGGCATCACCCTCGAGCGGCTTGAAAAGGAGCGCCACATCCGTCTCCAGTTCGAATCTGAACGCGGTGCGGACCCTAAGCCGTTCCAGCCCTTCGCAAGCGGCGGCTTTACCACGCCGAGCGGCAAGGCGGAGTTCTACTCAGACTCGCTTGCGGCCCAGGGGCGCGATCCGCTGCCTGGCTTCGTTCCGCCCACGGAGTCGCGTAACGCGCCAGCATTGCACGCTGCCAACGGGCAGGCAGGGAGCGCCTATCCGCTCGAGTTCCTGCCTCGCAAGGCGGACAACTATATGAACTCCACCTTTGCCAACATCGTCACTCACCAGAAGATGGAGAGCAAGCATACCGGGCATCTGGAGATGCATGGGCAAGATGCCGCGGCGCGGGGCATCCTCGATGGCGAGATGGTGGAGGTCTTCAACGATCGCGGCAGCCTTCGATTCGAAGCCCAGGTCACAGACTCCGTGCGGCCGGGCGTCGTGGCGGCGCGCCTTAACTGGAACAAGCTCTCCGCCGGAGGAAACAACGTCAACCTGCTCACTTCGCAGCGGCTCAATGACCTGGGCGGCGGCCCAACCTTCTATTCCGTTCTGGTAGACGTGCGGAAGCTGAGCTCGAGCTCGCTGCGCGAGGATTGAGCGGAAGACGAAATCTGCACCAACACCCAGCCCGACCTCAGCGCGAATCCGTTCAAAGTGTGAACACCCGCAAGCAGCCACGGGAAGCCCTCCGCGACTTCGATCCCCGCTCTAGAAGGCGCGGTACTTGATAGAGGCCGCCAGGAGGATGAGCGAGATGAGCAGAAGTACGATCCAGAGCCCCATGGCGGACAGCGGCAGGTTGAGGTAGTAGGACCGCGCTCCGCCGGTATGGGCTCCCTGGTCGCCGCCTCCGATGACCTTGGGAAGCAGAGCCCAGCCGAGCGGCCGTACCGGCGTGCCCGAGGAATGAGCTTTAGAGAACGTGGCGGAGAAGGCGGCGCCCGCGACTGCTGTAACGTCGACGATCTCTCTCCCGGCTTCTGAGCCTCCATCTACAAACAGCCGGGTACCTGCGGCGATGCCCGAGAGGGCGCTCGGAACCACCGTTGCCGGACCTGCGTTGACGGCCGGAATCGTGCTCACGGGCGGAGCGGCGCAGTTGAGCACGCCCCCCGACTGGGCGATCGAGTAGAGGTGCTGGATTGCGTTATGCGAGGCAACGATCGCCCTGCGGGACTGGTGCGCGACGAAGACGCCAAGCGTCGCGATCGGCAGCGCGAGAAAGAGCAGGCATGAGATCAGATGATGCAAGGGTAAAGACGGAGGCGGCGGTACCTTGTGCAGCTCGACATAGAGTTCTGCGATCTTCTGCAGCAGCAGGCCGTAGATCGCCAGCAGAAAGCCGTGGATGGTGAGCGACCAGGTCAGGCGGGTGTTGATCAGGTCATCTTCATGCTGGATGTAAGTTCGAATGCTGTCGAAGTAGCCCAGCACCTCGGAGACGCTGGTAAAGGGCAGCGTAATGACGGAGAAGTCGCAGCAATCGAGGGACGGCGTCTCTTTGAGCGGCTTGGCCATGCAGTCTGGTCTCCGTCGAGCCACGCCAGCTTAACTCAGCTCACCTTGACGTGCCAGAGAGAACTGCATCGACGCACCTGCGGCTGCGTCCGTTCAGGGGAGTTCGGCTCTGGAGGCCTAGCGCAGCCAGGAATAGAGCGGGAACTGCTCGGCCAGCTCGAGCACTCGCGCGCGTATTCGCTTCAGTTCGGCCGAGTCGCTGCGTTGGTTCAGCGCCTCGGCGATCCACTTGCCGATGGTGCGCATCTCCCCCTCGCGCATGCCGCGGGTCGTCAGCGCGGGCGTCCCGATGCGGATGCCGCTCGGCTTCATCGGAGGGTTGGTATCGAAGGGAATGGCGTTCTTGTTCACCGTAATGCCGGCCTCGCCGAGCGCGAACTCGGCCTCAGAGCCGAGCATTCCCCTTGAAAACACATCGACCAGCATGAGGTGGGTGTCCGTGCCTCCGGTGACGACCCGGTAGCCCTCGGCGATCAGCGTCTCGGCGAGCACCCTGGCGTTGGCGACGATCTGCAGCGCGTAGACTTTGAAATCCGGCTGCAGCGCCTCGCGAAACGCAACTGCCTTGGCGGCGATGGCATGCATCAGCGGACCTCCCTGCTGACCGGGAAACACCGCGCGATCGACGCCCGCGGCGAAGGCCTGCTGGCAGAGGATGAGCCCGGCGCGCGGGCCCCGCAGCGTCTTGTGGGTGGTGCTGGTGACGATCTGCGCGTGCGGGACGGGCGAGGGGTGAGCGCCGCCCGCGACCAGTCCGGCGAAGTGGGCCATGTCGACCAGCAGCAGCGCGCCTGCCTTCTCCGCGATGGCGCGCATGCGGGCAAAATCGAACAGCCGCGGGTAGGCGCTGCCGCCGCCGATGATGAGCTTGGGGTGCTCGCGCATGGCAATCTCTTCGAGATGGTCGTAGTCGATCCGCTCCGTACCCGGCTCGACCTGGTAGGAGGCGACCTTGTAGAGCTTGCCGGAGAAGTTGAGCCGGTGGCCGTGGGTGAGATGGCCTCCATGAGCGAGATCGAGGCCGAGGATCGTGTCGCCGGGCGCGATCACCGAAGCATAGGCCGCGGCATTGGCCTGCGAGCCGGAGTGCGGCTGGACGTTGGCGTGTTCGGCGCCGAAGAGCTCGACGGCGCGCGCGCGGGCCAGGTCCTCGACCAGGTCTGAGAACTCGCAACCGCCGTAGTAGCGCTTGCCCGGATAGCCCTCCGCATACTTGTTGGTGAAGACGGAGCCGGCCGCCTCAAGCACCGCTTCGCTGACGAAGTTCTCCGAGGCGATCATCTCGAGGCCCTCGTGCTGGCGACGGACTTCACTCGCCAGGGCGGAGGCGATCTCGGGGTCAGATTCGGCGAGGGAGGAGGTCATGCGGTCAGTCAAAGTCAGCGAGGAACTCATGCGTGCATTGTAGCTTCTTCAGCGGGGTGCGCGACAGATCAGCCCATTACGGCGCCGGTGGAAGGCAGGAGTCTACAGGGTCTGTGAAAGAAAGGACGATAAAACATGGGACGGTGCGCGTTCAGGATTGACAAGTGCCCCCGCATCATTTACTTTGCAGTACAAAGCTCATGAACGATCTGGATAAGGCGCTCGGCGACATTGGTAGCATCCGCAGGCAGGTGGCCCATAGCACGGAGTTCCGCGGCTACGGCCCCGCCACTCTCGCTGCTACGGGTGGATTGGCTGCGGCCGCTGCCACGGCGCAGGCGTTCTGGGCGCCCAATGTGACGGAGCACATTCAAGCCTATTTGAGCATCTGGCTCGCCACCGCCATCGTGTCCGCGGCCATGATTGGAGCGCAGATGTACACGCGCACGCGGCGCATCCACTCCGGGCTGGCCGATGAGATGATCCGCATGGCGGCGGTGCAGTTCCTGCCGTCGGCGGGCGCGGGCGCTCTGATGACGCTGGTGCTGGTCCGCTATGTTCCGTCGGCGCTGTGGATGCTGCCCGGGACGTGGCAGGTCATCTTCAGCCTGGGGGTCTTCGCTTCGTGCCGCTTTTTACCCGGGCCAATGGCCGCCGCCGGAGCGTGGTACCTGATGACCGGATTGGGATGCATTGCGCTGGGCGACGGCCGCGCACTCTCGCCGTGGGCCATGGGTATTCCGTATGGCGCCGGACAGTTGCTGGTCGCCGGGGTGCTGTTCTTCAACGCGCAGGAGGGCAGCGATGAAGGCTAAGGGCCCGGCACAGGAGCGCCGCGGCAGCGAGGGGCGCTTCGCCTACGAGGGGCTGGACCGCGTGATCCACGAGCGCGCCCGCCTGAGCGTGCTGACCTCGCTGATCACCAATCCGAAAGGATTGACCTTCGGCGACCTCAAGCAGCTCTGCGCGTTGACGGACGGCAACCTAAGCAGGCACCTGCGCGTGCTGGAGACAGGAAAGATGGTCGAGATACTGAAAGGTCACGACCGCAATCGTCCGCAGACCGTCTGCCGCATTACCACGTCCGGGCGCAAACGCTACCTCGAATACCTCGCCACCCTGGAGCAAGTCGTGCGCGACGCCGCAAGAGTCCACAAGGAGGAGCCGGCGCAGACATCAATGCGCGTCCTCGCACCCTCGCGGGCCTGATTCTGTATGCGTGGCTTTCTAGTCTGGCTGTTATTTACTTTGCACCACAAAGCGAGTGCGGAAAGCTTTCCTATTTCCAACTTACTTTACAGTGCAAAGTTCCCTTACGACAGAGGACATCGAAATGAGCGATATGTCGAAGTTACAGTCCACCTTGCAAGCAAATATGAAGTCCCGTTCGATGGGCACGAAACTAATCGTGGTCTGCGGGCTGGCCTTGTTCATGACCGTTCCGGCGCTCTTTGTCGCAGGACTGGTGGAAGACAGGTCGGAGCGCGCAGCGGCCGTCATCAAGGAGATAAGCGATCATGTGGGCGGCCAGCAAACCTTCCTGGGGCCGACCCTCGCCGTCCCCTACACCATTGCGCCGCAGTCGCCCGTCGATCTTCCAAAGCAGGGGACGTATCTTATATTTCCCGCCCATGGCTCGGCAGTCGTCAAGACGGTCACGGAGGAGCGTCGCCGGTCGCTCTTCAAGGTGCCTGTATTTCAGGCGGACTTGCAGTTCGACGCTTCGTTCGACTTGACGGGAGCGCCTGCTGCCGCGCCGCAGGGGTCCGAAGTCCATTGGGACCGCGCCGAGTTCGTAGTCGGCGTCAGCGACCCACGCGGGGCCCTCGCCGACGCCAGCCTCACAGCCGGCGGCAAGACCCTGACACTCGCGCCCGCTCAGATAGGCGAGAACTTCGCGATCGGCGGAAGAGACCAGAGTCAAGCTATCAAGCTGACGCTGTTCGGCACGACGGCCGCTGCTATTGCGAAGCCAGGTACAAAATTCAACGTGACTTCGTCTCTGCGCTTCTCAGGGGCGGAACGCATCGCGGTGCTCGCCTATGGCAAGACGACACACCTCAGCGCCAAGGGCGATTGGCCGAGTCCGGGCTTTGATGGAGGATACCTGCCTATCAGCCGCTCCTTGTCCCGCAATGGTTTCACTGCCGAGTGGTCAGTCCCGTTCATCGCCCGGGGTGTGCGCGCCGAAGGCGTGGCCGACTCCCTCGCCGGACTCGACGCCACTGCGCTTGGAATCTCGTTCGTCGAGGTGGCAGACCCCTATCAGTCCGTCAGCCGGTCTCTCAAGTACGCCCCACTCTTTCTGGGTCTGCTCTTCCTTTCCTACTTCGTGTTCGAGGCGACGACCGGAAAGCGCGTCCATCCTGCGCAGTACGTCTTGGTCGGGATAGCGCAGATCATCTTCTATCTGCTGCTGCTGTCATTCGCGGAGAGGACTGGCTTCGACATCGGCTTTTTGATTGCAGGCGTGTCTACGGTGGGACTGCTCTCAAGCAACGCGGGATGGGTGTTCGCGAGCCGCTTGCAGGGCCTGCGGGCCGTGGCCGTCTTCGCTTCGCTGTATGTGATGATTTATCTTCTGCTGCGGCTGGAAGATAACGCACTGATGGTAGGGGCCATGGCCAGCTTCCTTGCAGTGGCGGCTGCGATGTACTTCACCCGTGGCATCGACTGGTATAGTTCCCTGCCCGGCCCTGAGCAGGCGGGCGTAAAGGAAGCTGTAAAGACAGCGGGGCCCTCTGCCACTTACCTTTAACGCTGGAAGCACATTTCACGAGTCGCCCGCGCAAAGACGTACCCAACCTAGGACGCAGCAGGAAGCAGGCCCCCGCCGGTGTATCGGAAGACCTCGTCGAGATTAGCCTGTGAGCGCCCTATAAACGATATGACCCATGGAAACGTGCCGGAAAGAAGAGCTCCACCGATGCCGCAACGCGATCATCAACGCGTAATCCGCATCTGGCTTGGCTTGTTCATCGCAGGCCTGGTGCTGAGCGGGGTCACCGCGTTTCCCCTTCAAACTGAACTTCGCTGGATGCTCGCCGCTCTTGAGGCTCCCGCGTTGCGGCCAGTCGCACAATCCGCCCGGCTGCTGCCCTGGATCGTCCGCGTCAACGATGCGCTCTCAGACACCGCCAAACGTTATCCCTTCCTCGCGTATGGCACGGACTGGCTAGCGTATGCGCACTTAGCCATCGCGGTCGCGTTCGTCGGCCCGTACCGCGACCCCGTCCGCAACAAATGGACTATAACGTTCGGCCTTATCGCCTGCGCGGGGGTTGTTCCGTTGGCCCTGATCGCTGGACAGTTCCGCGGCATTCCTTTCGGCTGGCGGCTCGTCGATTGCTGCTTCGGGGTCTTTGGAGCCTTACCTCTGCTACTCTGCATGCGACACGTCGCCGCGCTCGAGCTGTCGAGGGCGCCGAAGTCATAACTCGCGGTTAGGTCGCGTACCGATAGAGGCAAGCTCTTCTTGCGGACCATGGTCTGCGCCACCGTGCGGAACAGAGTCTGAGCGGTGCAACGGCAGGCGCGGCTCCTTGGCCAGCGCCTTGAAGGCGGAGTGGACGAAGGAGCCCATCCACCATCCGTCGATGAACTTGTAGGGCGTCTCGCCGGTGGTGTAGTGGCCGCAGGGCAGCACCTTTGAGACGTAGTCGATGCCGTGTGCGGCGAAGTTGCGCAGAACCTCTTCAGAGAACTGCGGCAAAAATGTCAGGTCGTACTTCGCGTGAATCATCAGCACCCGCTTCGGCGTGCTGGCAAAGCGCTCCATGTAGTAGAGCGGGCTGATCGCGCTCCACAACTCGCGGAGGTGGTCCTGGGTCATGACCGCCTCGAAGGCGGCGCGAATGTGGCGGGTGCTCTGACCCGTCCAGACCACGTCGCCGAAGCAGGGTGCGGCGTGGTTAAAGACTCCGACACGAAGGCGCGGATCGTGCGCGGCGGCCATGAAGGCATAGCAGGAGCCGAGGCTGGTCGCGAGCACTCCAAACTGCTCGTAGCCCTGAGCCTCAAGCCAGTCGAGGCAGGAGCGAATATCTACGACGGCCTGTCGGCAGGCGGCCATGGTCCGCCCGATGTTCGAGCTCACGGCGTAGTCGGAGCGCTCGAGCTCTGCCGGGCGCCGGATGTCGTGGTATGGCTTGCTGAGTCGCAGCGCCGAGATGCCAAAGCGGTTGAAGAGCGAGCAGAGCGCATTGTGGCTGAAGGCGTCCGCGTTCCACTGCGGCATGACGATCATGGCCTGTTTGGGCCTGCCTGCCTGCTTCTCGGGCGATGCGGGAAACCAGCGGGCGTTGACCAGGTCGTTCTCTGGATACGGGCTGCGGACCGGCGAGGTGAAGCGCAGGAACTCGGCCGGCTGCAGCCTTCCATCTTCGGCGCGCTGGCGAAGGCGTTCATCCTTGGCCAGCGTCTCTGGCCGGACGTTGGTGGGAAAGAGCTGCGGCGGGCGCGCCTCCAGGCGAAAATCGGCCGGCGTGCGATAGCCGAAGAAGTCGTCGCTGTGGCGGATGATCTCCGCATTGAGGGCGCGCATGGCGCGGTCGGCGAACTCGTACTCGGCGGGGTGGGTCTCAGGATCTGCCACTTCGCCGGTCGGCGGCAAGTGCTCGCCTGCGCCGAAGATCTGCGCCTGGAGGCCGCGTTCGGCGATGAAGTCGGAGAGCCAGTCGAAGCCCCACTCCACCGGCCGCACGACCCGGTTGCTGTCCCGCATGGTGAGCGCCGTCTCCCATGCGTACATCCACTTGGCGTAAAGGCCCATCTTCTGAGCTTACCAGCGGCCGGCGAGGGGCTGGTGTGACGACGCCCATCTCACGGGACGAGCACGCGGGGCACGCGGAGGTTGATGCCGCAGAGCACCTCGTAGGGGATGGTCCCGATCTGGTCGGCAATCTCCCAGGCGCTGATCGCAGCGCCGCCCTGGCGGCCGATCAGGACGACTTCATCGCCGATCGAGGCGCCGGGGACATCGGTCACATCGACGATGGTCTGGTCCATGGAGACGCGGCCAGCAATCGGTGCGTGCAGCCCGCGAATCAGCACCGAACCGCGGTTTGAGAGCAGGCGGTTGACTCCATCGGCATAGCCGCAGGGCAGCAGGGCAAGGCGAGACGGGCGGGCTGCACGGAAGGTGGAGTTGTAGCCTGCTCCCTCCCCGCTTGCCAGGTCGCGCAACGAGGTTACGCGCGTCTTCCACGCGAGCACCGGCTGAAAGACGGTGTCCTGGAGAGCGCCGGCGCTCTGGCCCCCGCTTCGTTCAAAGCGTGGGGGATAACCGTAGAGCGCCAGGCCCGGTCGCAGCAGCAGGCGCGCGCCGATGCGGGCAGACAACGCCTCAAGCGGAGCAATGCCGCTCTGACCGAGGATGGTAGCCGAGTTGCCAACGCTCACCCACCGCGGCTGCATCCCGACGGCCGTGGCTGCCTCGATCGCCTCTATAAAGTTTGAACGCTGGATGCGGGTCGCTTCGCCATCGAGTACCTCGGGCGCGCTGAAGTGTGTCATCAGAGCCTCGACGCGAAGGGAAGAGCCCGCCCCGACCTGGCTGAGCAGTTCGAGCAGCTGGGTCACTGCCGTGGTTCCGCTCCCGGCGACCCGAACGCCCTGCCGCGACATGCCGGTATCGATCTCGATGTGCACTGGAAGGCTTTGTGGAGCGACCTTGAGACCTGCGGCAGCAGCCTCGAGCAGGTCGAGGTGGAACTGCTCCCAGACCACAGGCGTCAGGCGATGCTCGATCGCCGCCTCGGCCTCGCCCTGCCAGATCCCCGACATCACCAGCACTCTTGCCCCGGGGCACACTGCACGCACCCGCACACCCTCTTCAACGCAGGTGACGCCGATCCATCGGGCTCCAGCATCGACGAGCAACGGAGCGCACTCAAGGATGCCGTGACCGTAGGCGTTGGCCTTTACGACGGCGAGCAGGTCCGCGCCCGGGCCGGCGAGGGACTGGAGCTTGCGGTAGTTTTCAACCAGGCTGCGGCGGGAGATTTCAGCCCATACGGGACGGGTGGACATGCGTCTTCATCGTAGCGAATGCCGCCTGAGCCGTCATTCTCGCGGGAGCTGACAGGCGGTGGTCTCCCCGCCGGAGCGTGAATCTTAGGTACAAAGACGGAGAGGCGCGGCTAGAATAGGGCCGCAAGTCATGTCAGCAGGCCACGCCTGCGTTGCGGTGACAGGAGGTGGACGATGAACTGGAAACTTGTCTTCGGGCTCTCGCTGTTCGGACTGGCAATGGGCGCAGGAACGGTCTTTGTCATCCCATCGAGGATCGAGCCGGTCTTCTGGCTCGTCATCTTCCTCATCAGCGCGGTGACGATCGCCCGCAACTGCGGGAGCCGCCTCTTCCTGCACGGCTTGATGGTTGGAATCGTGAACGGGGTCTGGGTCACCGCAGCTCACGTCCTCTTCTTTCAGCAATACCTGCCCGGACACCAGAGGGAGATGGCCGCCATGCAGTCCAGCGCGAGCGGCATCTCTCTGCGCGTCATGACCGCGGTCGCCGGCATCCTGATCGGCGTTATCTCAGGGATCATCCTGGGAGTCTTCGCCCTGATCGCGGGCAAATTCGTCAAGCCTCAAACCGTGCAGCGGGAGACTAGCATTACCGCTTGAGCCGTAAAGATAGCGGCCTGCTACTCCTCGATGGAGACGGCGTCGAGGGCCTCAGGGGAGCGCGCGGCCGGGGGCTTGCGGATCGCCGAAGAGGTGACCAGCGCGACCGCCGCGATCACTGCGACCATGCCGACGTACTCCGTCAACACGAGGCGCTCATGGAGCAACACGGCGCCCAGTGCGACCGCAACTACGGGATTGACATATGCATAGGTCGCCACCTTGGGCACGGGGACGTGCTTGAGCAGCCAGACGTAGGCGGTGAAGCCTACCAGCGAGCCGAAGGTGACGAGATAAGCGATCGCGCCGATAGCAGGCCGGGTCCAATGCGCCCGGCTCCAGTCCCCGCGAAGAGTAGCCAGGCTGGCGTTGATCAGGCCGGCAAAGAGCATCTGCCATCCCGCTGCCACAAAGGGGTCGGCTGGCAGACGAAGCTGCCGTCCGAGCAGCGACCCGATGGCCCAGGGCAGCGCTCCGAGCAGCAGGACGATGCCGGCAATCAGCTGACGGCGATCACCGTGCATGCCGGTGCGCAGGCCGGGCGACAGGAGCGCCGCCAGGCCTGCGAAGCCGAGCAGCAGTCCAAGCCACCCCTGGAGGCGAAGCCGTTCGCCACCCGGCCAGAAGATGCCGAGCAGCGCCACGTAGAGCGGCACCACGGCGACGATCAAGGCAGCCATGCCGCTGGGCAGCGACTTTTCACTCCACGCCAGCACGAAGTTGTTGAGCGCCAGCATGAGAAGGCCGATCAGAGCCAGCCACCCCATGTCGCGGGCGCTCCAGATCAGGCGCATGCCGCGCAGGCGGCAGTAGCCGAGCATCAGCAGGCCGGAGATAGGGAAGCGGACGGCGGTCAACACCAGCGGCGGCAGCACCGGGGCGGCGATGCGGATCGCCGTATAGGTCGAGCCCCAGCAGAAGTAGACGCAGGCGAAGGCAAAGGGCACTGCCCACGGCGCCAACGTCGTCCCGGTCTCGCCTGTTTGCAGCTTCAAGGAAGAGTGTTTCGTCAGCTCCGGCATGGATGCTTCCATGCTACACAGCAGGTTTCTGGGGGCCGGACGAGAATAGCTGGTCCGCAGCATGCACTGTTCGTGCTATTCTCGCCCCCACAGGGTGCTGCAATGAGCAATAACGGACACTTCCGCGATCGAACCAAGTACGCCGAACTGTGCGCCGGAATTGCCTGCAATACCCCTGCGAGGTCTTTCGTGCGCTCGGTGTCGCCGCGAAAGCACCTCCGTGTGCTGCCCTCCCGCACGCGTCCCAGCCTCTTCGCCGGCGACTAGTCTCCCGCCGCAGGCCTGTTCTGGGAGTTCCCAGCCGCGCGCATCGAGGCTGTCGGGAAACTCCTGACTTCGAATACAGGCTGCACTCTTATCTGCCGATCAGGTATCGCAGGCCTCCTGTCAGGCCCGCGGTGCCGCTCAATTCCGAGGCACTTAGCCAGCGAGGACAGCGCGAAAGAGGCACCATGCAGAACACTATTCACCTGATCAGTTCCGAGACTCTAAACCCTTCCACCTCTGCGGCTGCTGCTCAAGCCCGTCGCAGCACCGCCCCCCAGGCGCGCCTCGCCATCGATGAGGAGCGGATGAGGCAGTACGGTCCTCGCCTGCATGGCGGGCTGCCCGGCCCCAAGGCCCGCGCCATCGTCGAGCGGGACGAACGAAGCATGTCGCCCAGCTATACGCGCTCCTATCCGATGGTGGCGAAGCGCGGCCGGGGCATGCGGGTCGAGGACGTGGACGGAAACCTCTTTCTAGACTTCGCCGCCGGGATTGCCGTCACCTCGACGGGCCACTGTCATCCGGAGGTGGTCGCCGCCATTCAGGCCCAGGCTGCGGAGCTGATCCACATGTCGGGCACCGACTTCTACTATGAAGGGCTGGTTACTCTCGCCGAGCGGCTCTCGACGATCGCTCCGATGCCGGGTCCGCACCGCTTCTACTACGGCAACTCGGGCGCGGAGGCGGTGGAGTGCGCGCTCAAGATCGCCCGGTACCATACGCGCCGCCACCACGTGATCGCGTTTCACGGGGCTTTTCATGGCCGGACAATGGGCGCCCTGTCGCTCACCGCGTCGAAGCCGCAGCAGCGCCGCCGCTTTGGACCGCTGGTGCCGGGGATCACCCACGTTCGCTATCCGTATGTCTATCGGGGCACGAACGGGGATGCAGCGGCGCAGGATGAGTTTGCCCTGGGCTGCGCACGCTACATTGAGGAAAAGCTCTTCCACACCATCCTCGCGCCGGAGGAGGTGGCGGCGATCTTCATCGAGCCGATCCAGGGCGAGGGCGGTTATGTGGTCGCGCCAACTATATTCATGCAGGAGCTGCGCCGGATCTGCGATCGCCACGGCATCCTGCTGGTCGCGGACGAGGTGCAGTCAGGCGCGGGACGTACGGGGAAGTGGTGGGCGATCGAGCATACGGGCGTACAGCCGGATATCGTCTGCATGGCAAAGGGCATCGCGTCCGGCATGCCGCTCGGCATCTGTATGACGCGCGCCGAGATCATGGACTGGCAGCCGGGTTCGCACGCCTCCACCTTTGGGGGCAACCCCGTTGCCATCGCCGCGGCGCTCGCCACCATGGAGGTGCTGGAGCGCGAGGCGATCGGCAACGCGGCTACTCAAGGCGAGTTCCTGATGGAACGGCTGCGCACCTGGACCGCTCTGCACCCCATGGTCGGCGACGTACGCGGGCGCGGGCTGATGATCGGCATCGAGGTTGTGGAAGACCAGCGGACGCGGACATCGGCGCCCACCTGGCGCGACCGCATTGTGGAGCTGGCCTTCGAGCGGGGGCTGCTGATCCTGGGCTGCGGGGAGAGTACTCTGCGACTCTCGCCTCCCCTGGTGTTGAATGAGATCGAGGGCACGATCGCCCTCAACATCCTGGAAAGCTGCATCCTTCAGGTCGAGGCGGAGCATGCCCAGGGTCTTCACTGACCCCGGCTGCACTGACCCCGGCTGCACTGACCCCGGCCTGCGCTGACCAGCCTGCACCGTAACTGAGCTGCGTGCGCGCCGCTCCACCCGGCCGAGAGGGCCTGCGGCAGCTGCAGATGTATCAGGCGCCCGCTTCGCCTGCGGTGAACGCGGGCTTCGCCTGAGCAGCTCCCCAGGCGCTGTCGATGGCCGAGAGCACCTCGAGGGGAGTGGAGCAGATGGCCGTCGGGCGCGCCTCTTCCAACTCCCCGGCCGAGCCGTAGCCGTAGGTCACGGCAATGCTATGCAGGCCGTTGATGGTCGCCGCTTCAATGTCGAAGTGGCGGTCACCCACCATCACCGCTGCAGCCGGGTTAAGGCCCTGCTCCTCGAGCAGATTCGCCAGCAGATCCACCTTGCTGTGCGGCTTCTGCTCACGGTCTGAATAGACCGAAATAAAGTATTGATCGAGGGCGAACTTCTCCAGGATGCGGAGGGTGAACCGCTCCGGCTTTGAAGTACAGAGGAAGAGCCGGTTGCCCCGAGCCCGGAGCGTCTGCAGCAGCTCCGGAACTCCTGCATAGACGGCGTTGTCGGCCCAGCCGGTCCGGTCGTAACACTCGCGGTAGTGCCTGATCAGAACGGAACGAGCTGCGTCATCGCCGTCCGGCATGAGCCGGACGATCGACTGCTGGATGGGCGGCCCGATGAACCAGTCCAGCGGGCCGTCCCACGGAGTCCCAGAGGCGGTCAGTGCTTTGCGCAGGCAGTTCACCACGCCGGGCTTTGAATCGGTCAGCGTTCCATCCAGGTCAAAGACTACGGCCAGCTTGTTCGTCATCTCTCTAGTGTCACCGATCTGGCGGGGTTGAAGCGGGTTGCCTCGCGTTCGCCTCAGGTGGCCGGCTTCCCGAGTTTGAGGTTGGGTTCAGCAGAGAGCCCAGACGCGGCAAAGTCGCCCGCCAGCAGCCGAGGCCACGCGGCGGCCGCGATCATCGCCGCATTATCGGTCGAGAGCGCCATCGAAGGGAAGGCAATCGGCAGGTTGCGCGCCGCTGCCTCGGCGGTGAAGCGGACGCGCAGTTCGCGATTGGCGGCTACGCCTCCGGAGACGAGCACGGCCCGGGCGCCGAGCGACTCCGCGGCCAGGAATGTCTTCCGCATCAGGTCTCCTACGACGGCTCGCTGGAAGGACGCGATGAGGTTCAGCGTCTCCCGGTCGCAGAGGGCGAGGGCTTCGAGGGCTTTGGCGGAGGGCAGAGCGGCGAGCGCGTTACGCCGGGCGTCTATGGTGGGTCTCATGTCATGCAGCTCCACGTAACGAAGCACGGCGGTCTTGATACCGCTGAAGGAGAAGAGGAAGCGGGGCAGGGCAGCGCGTCCGCCGGGCCGATGCACCTTGGCCTTGATCTCCGAGAAGGAAAACGGCACGGCACGAGCGTCGCCATGCGGCGCCAGGGCATCGATCCACGGTCCGCCGGGATAGCCGAGGCCGAGCATCTTGGCGACTTTGTCGAAGGCCTCGCCGGCCGCGTCGTCCACCGTGCGGCCTACGTTTTCATAGCTCCAGAGTGGGCCCGATGCCCCAGCCTCTGCGGAGTCATGACATCGCGCCAGGTAGAGGTGGGTGTGTCCACCGGAGACCACGAGCGCCAGCAGCGGAGCCTGATTCGCAACCGCGGCTGGACCCCAGGACTCCAGGGCGAGACATGGGGCACCCGCTTCTGCTCTGGGCTGAAGAGGAGATGTGCCCTCCACTTCTGCTCTGGGCTGGAGAGAGGATGCGGTCTCCGGCTTGAGGGCCGGGCGCCCTTTGTCTCGATTCTGAGACGTGGGTCTGGCAAGCTGCGCCTGCTCGAGCAACACCGCGTGGATGTGCCCCTCAAGGTGGTTGACGGCGATCAGCGGCTTGCCGAGCGCAAGGGCCAGCGACTTGGCGTAGGTGATGCCGACCAGCAGGGCTCCAGCAAGGCCGGGGCCCTCAGTCACCGCGATAGCATCCAGCTCGTTGAGCGTGATTCCGGCCTCAGAGAGGGCGGCGCGTACGACGGGAACGATGTTGCGCAGGTGTTCCCGGGAGGCGAGCTCGGGTACGACGCCGCCGTAGCGGGAGTGAGTTGCGATCTGGGAGGCGACCACGTTTGAGAGCGTGCGCACGCCTTGGACCACTACCGCGGCCGCGGTCTCGTCGCAAGAGCTCTCGATGCCGAGGATGATCCCTCCGCCCGCCGATCCGTGGTTGCCGCTCTCCGCCACCAGCGGTGCGTCCGGCAACTGCGAGCGAGCCACGGTCGATCCGGGTTCAAGGGGCGCGGGCACGTCTTTATAGTAGTAGAGCGGGATAGTGGTAGAGCGGGCAAGCGGTCGAGGCGGAGTGGCATGGCTGCAGGGAAGGCAACGCAGGGCTCGGCGATCGGCGAGGCGGAAGTCTCCGGGGCAAGACCGGCGCACTCGGACGGGACGATGCCGTCCCAAGCTGCCGGGACGATGCCGTCCCAAGCTGCCGGGGCGATGCGATCGCAAGCCGCGAGGGCCATCGTTGAACGGCTGCGCTCCCGCGGCTACGAGGCTTTCTTTGCCGGCGGATGCGTGCGCGACCTGCTGCTGGGCCGCACCCCGCAGGATTTCGATGTAGCGACCAGCGCTCTGCCGCAGGTGGTGCTCGACCTCTTCGAACGCACCTTCTCGGTCGGCGCTCACTTCGGCGTGGTGCTGGTCGCTGACGAGATTGGCGGGCACGAGATCACCACGGAAGTTGCGACCTTCCGCAGCGACGGGGCGTACTCCGATGGCCGCCGTCCGGACAGCGTACGCTTCTCTGACAGCGCGGAGGAGGACGTCGAACGCCGCGACTTCACCATCAACGGCATGCTGCTCGATCCCCTTCTGCTCGATCCGGAGGCCCTGCTCGGCGGCGGACCGGTGGAGTCGGTTGCCTCTGCGGTGCACGACTTCGTCGGCGGACGCGCCGATCTCGCCGCCGGGCTGGTGCGCGCGATCGGCGACCCTGTCCAGCGGTTTTCAGAGGACAAGCTCCGGATGCTGCGGGCGGTGCGCTTTGCCGCGCGCTTCGACTTCGATATCGAGCCCGCAACGGCAGCCGCGATCCGCGCTCACGCACGGGCAATCGACCAGGTAAGCAGCGAACGCGTGCGCGACGAGGTGACCCGCATGTTGACCGAGGGCCGTGCCCGGCGAGCCTTCGAGCTGCTGGATGAGACGGGGCTGCTGGTCGAGATCCTGCCCGAGATCTCGCGCATGAAGGGCGTCGACCAGCCGCCGGAATTTCATCCCGAGGGCGACGTCTTCCTGCACACTATGCTGCTGCTCGAAAAGCTCGAGCCCGGTGTGCCGGCGACCCTTGCCTGGGGAGCGCTGCTGCACGACGCAGGCAAGCCTGCCACCTTTGAGCGCGCCTCGGACCGCATCCGCTTCAACGGCCATGTGGAGGTCGGGGTGCGGATGGCCGAGGCGATCCTGAAGCGGCTGCGCTTCTCGAATGAGGACACCGATCAGATACTCTCGCTGGTGCAGAACCATATGCGCTTCGGGGACGTTGGCAGGATGAAGGAGTCGACCCTCAAGCGCTTCCTTCGGCTGCCCAAATTTGAAGAGCACCTGGCGCTGCATCGCATGGACGTGCTGTCGAGCTTCGGCGATCTGACGCTCTACCATTTTGCGAAGCAGCACTACGAGACGGTGCCGCCGGAGCAGGTGCGGCCCCGGCTGCTGGTCACGGGGCAGGATCTGATTGCTGCCGGTTACAAGCCCGGTCCGGAGTTCAAGCAGATGCTCGCGGCGGCGGAGGACGCCCAGCTCGAGGGTCGTATCCACTCCCGCGAAGAGGGTCTGGCGCTGATCGCTAAGGCGTTTGCCCCGATTGCTTCGCGTCAGCAGATCAGCCCGCCGCCGGAGCCGGCCCCTTCGCTGTAGCATCCTACTCAGCAGTAAGAACTTCCCTGGAGAAGTGCACTGGAGACCGATCGTAGATGATGGAATTTCACATATCGCGGCAGGCGCGGGACCGCTACCAGTTCGGCGACACGCTCTTCTCGCTGACCGGAAACGTGGTCTTCGCCGACCTGCCCGCCAGCCGCGAGTTTGCCCATCGTATGAACCAGGTGCGGCAGGCAGAGGCCCATCCGGAGCGCGCCGTGCACGCCGGAGCCCTCTACAGCATGGGGCTGATCGACGAGGCCACACACGCGGTGCTCGCGCGCTACCGCGAGCAGTTCGATCCGAACGTGATGACGGACGCTCTAGCCTGGTTCTCAGGTCAGGTTGGCGCTGAGAATCTGGACAAGCTGCTGCTCAAGTTTGTGGAGCACTTTCCCGGCGTGGACGTCTATCGCGGCATCGAGAGCCCCGCCGAGTGGCTCGAAGGCGCGATCGATGGGCAGCCGAACCGGGCCGCGGCGCTCGAAGAGCTGATGCTGCTCTGGTTGTCGAACCGCAACCCGGCCTTCGAGCCCTTTGCTGAGCTGTTTGAAGAGAGTGATCTCGCGCAGCGGACAGCGTATCTAAAGGTCGTCGACCTGCTCCCCCAGTTCTTTGCGACCCGGCCGCTGCTCGTTGTCGACCTCGAAGCGGATGGGGCGGCTGATGTGGGAGACGCTGCCGGAGCAGTGCCGAAGGAGCCGGCGATCCGCCGCGCAGCAGACGACGGAGCCGGCGCCGAGACAACACCCGTCGCCCTACCGGGGAAGAAGACCCTGCTCGAGGGTCCGGTAACGATCCTGGATGTGCTGCGGGCGCCGGCGCTTGCTGCTCCAGGTTCGCTGACCCAGCAGCTCGCTCACATTCGCCGGATCTGGAAGCCGCTGCTTGGGGACAAGCTGCAGCACGGGCTCGGCGTGGCTGCGGCCATCCTGCATGAAGAGGAGGTAGCGATCTGGGCGAAGTTTCACCCGCCCTCAGACGCCGACCGCGCCCGCGGCCATCACGAGGATTGGACGCATTGGTCGCCTGACTCACGCGACCCGGCAGGCGGAGCGCCGCCGGAGTATGAGAAGTTCAGCCCGGACGTGGCCTGGATGCCCACCGCCGTGCTGCTCGCCAAGAGCACCTACGTATGGCTGGCTCAGCTCAGCAAGCAGTATGGCCGCGAGATTATCCGGCTCGACCATATCCCGGACGAAGAGCTCGATACCCTGCCCCGCCGCGGCATGAATTCGCTGTGGCTGATCGGGGTGTGGGAGCGCAGCCGAGCCTCGAAGACGATCAAGCAGCTGTGCGGCAATGCCGATGCCGTAGCTTCCGCCTACTCCCTCTACGACTATCAGATCGCAGAGGACCTCGGTGGGGAGCGGGCCTACATCGACCTGCGGGACCGCTGCTACCGGCGAGGCATACGTCTGGCCAGCGACATGGTCGCGAACCATATGGGGATCGACTCGCCGTGGGTGGTCGAGCATCCGGAGTGGTTTCTGTCGCGGCAGGATTCGCCTTACCCGGCGTACAACTTCGACGGGCCGGACCTCTCCTCGGACCCGCGGGTCGAGATCAAGATCGAGCGGCACTACTACGAACAGACTGACGCCGCCGTGGTCTTTCGCCGCGTTGATCGGCAGAGTGGGGAGACTCGCTACATCTACCACGGCAACGACGGCACCAGCTTTCCGTGGAACGATACGGCGCAGCTCGATTACCTGAACCCCTCCGTCCGGGAGCAGGTGATCCGGACCATCCTGCGGGTGGCGCGGATGTTTCCCGTGATTCGCTTTGACGCAGCCATGACGCTCGCCAAGCGGCACTTCCACCGGCTCTGGTTTCCCGGACCCGACGCGAGCGGCGCCATCCCTTCGCGGGCCGAATACAGCATGACCGATGCGGAGTTCAATGCGGTAATGCCGAACGAGTTCTGGCGCGAGGTGGTCGATCGTGTCGCCGCTGAGGTGCCTGGGACGCTGCTCCTCGCTGAGGCCTTCTGGCTGATGGAGGGCTACTT
>DASWVB010000038.1:0-135173 GCA_036401375.1 Acidisarcina sp. | reverse complement strand
CAGATGCCGAGCACCGGCACGCCGAGCGAGAGCAGCGCGGGATCAGCTGCAGGCGCGTCCGAGTCGTAGACCGAGCAGGGTCCGCCCGAGAGGATGAGTCCGGCCGGCCCCTGCGCCTTGATCTGTTCGAGTGAGGCGGTGCAGGGCAGCACCACGGAGAAGACATTCTGCTCACGAATGCGGCGCGCGATCAGCTGCGTATACTGCGAGCCGAAGTCGAGGATGACGATCGACGATGTGTCCACAGATTAGTCTGTCAGGCAAGAACCGCAGTGTAAAGAGCGCAGAATCGAGAGACACAGGCGGAGAGATGCAGAGCAATGCGAACGGCGTCAGACCAGGTTCATCTTCTGCAGCAGCGCCTGATAGCGGGGCTCGCTGCGCAAGGGCAGGTACTGCCGACCGGCGGCGAACTGCATCAGGAACGAGTTCCGCTCCTCGTAGCCCCGCTCGAAGTAATCCAGCGCCTCGGGCAGGCGTCCAAGGGCGAGATAAATTTCGGCAATCCACTGCGAACCGATACATTCATGCGCGGAACGCGCCTTCAACTCCGCGATCAGCTCCTCGGCCTCGGCGACCAGGCCCGCCCCGGCGTAAGCCACTCCCAGCCCTGAGACCAGCATCTGGTGGTGATCGGCGGCCACGGCTGCCTTCAGGCTTTCGGTGATGGCCTCGTCGGCGCGGCCGTTGAAGGTAAAGATCCAGCTGCGGAGCCAGTGAATGAACACCGCCTTCGGCTCAAGCACCAGGGCGCGATCGATCAGGGTCGTAGCGGCAGCCAGGTCGCCGCACCAGTACCGCGTGGCCGCGCCAAGATAATGGATCAACCCCGAGTCCGGCTCATCGGCCAGGGTGCGCGTGGCATCCGCCTCGGCCTTGTCCCACTGCCTTAGAGTGGCGAAGACAAACGCCCGATAGGCGCGCGCCACTGCCAGCTTGGGGTCGAGCTCAAGAGCCCGGGTCAAGGACTCCTCCGCCCCGGTCCAGTCGCGCTCGATCAGCAGCCGGACCCCGCCCATCGAGAGGTGCGCCTCGGCCGCCTCAGGATCGAGGGCCAATGCCCGCCTGGCGAGCATCGACGCGTAAGGGTAGCTCTCCTCGTAGGACTTGATCGAGTAGACCGCTAACATGGTGAAGCAGTCCGACAGCCCTGCATGCGGCAGAGCGTACTCCGGATCGGCCGCGATCGCCTGCTGGAAGTGTTTGATCGCACTCTGCAGAGACGCGCGGTTGCGCCGCTCCCAATAGTAGCGGCCCTTCAGATACATCTCGTAAGCCTCGAGGTTTACGGTGGCGCGCTTGACCCCTGGCGCCGAGACCACCAGCCTGCCCTTCAGATTCTTCACGATGGCCGTGGCGATTTCGTCCTGAATGTCGAAGACGTCTCCCTCGCTGCGGTCGTAGCGCTCCGACCAGGTCTGCGAGCCATCGGTCGTCGAGACCAGTTGCGCGTTCACTCTCAGGCGCGCACCAGACTTCCTCACCGTGCCCTCGAGCACGCACCTCACCCCGAGGTGCTGCCCGATCTCGCCGAGGTCCATCCCCTTCTCGCGGCAGCGGACGGCCGAGGTCCTCGAGATCACCCGCAGCCCTTCCACCGTGCCCAGGGCGTTGATGATCTCGGCCGCCATGCCCTCGCAGAAGGGCTGCTGGCTGCGGTCCGGACTGAGGTCCTCGAACGGCAGCACCGCGATGGACGGAATCTCCTGCATCGCGGGCATCGATTGCGAGCCGTAGAGCTGAATACCCCTCAGCTCTTCACCCACCTCGCGGGCGGTGCGGTGGCGCGCCGCCGGGTCCTTGGCCATCAGCCGCTGGATCAGCCTCTCAAGCGCGATGGGAATCGTTGAACTGAGCGTGCTGGGCGATTTTGCCTGCCGATGCAGGACTGCGTCGAACAGCACCGCCGGAGTCGAGCCGGAAAACGGCCGCTGCCCGGTGGTCATCTGGTAGAGCACCACTCCAAAGGAAAAAAGATCGCTGCGCGCGTCGATCGGCTCCCCCCGGGCCTGCTCAGGAGACATGTAGGCGATCGTGCCCATGCACGTCCCGGGAGCCGAGAGTTGATCCGTCAGATCCAGTACACCCTCATCAGTTCCGATCGCCTTGACCAGACCGAAGTCCAGGACCTTCACCTCACCGCGCCTGGTCATGAACAGGTTCGAGGGCTTGAGATCGCGATGGATGATGCCGCTGCTGTGGGCCGCTTCCAGAGCTCCGGCGATCTGAACGCCTATCCTCAGGCAGTCGGGGAGAGCAAGCGGCCCCGCGCGAATGCTGTCCGCCAGCGTCTCCCCTTCCAGGTACTCGAGTACCAGGAAGTGGATTCCGTCCTGGTCGCCGATGTCGTAGAGCTGGCATATATTAGGATGATTCAGCGCGGAGACTGCCAGGGCCTCTCTCTTGAAGCGCTCCTCCCGCGAGACATCAGACCGGAACTGGGCAGGAAGTATCTTGACCGCGACGTTGCGCAGCAGCCGCGTGTCGCGTGCGCGATAGACCTCGCCCATGCCACCGAAGCCAATCGGCGCAATGACTTCATAAGGGCCGAGATGGGTACCGGAGGCTAGTGTCATCGGTGGGCTGAATTATAGCTTTATTCCACCGCTGCCATGCCCCGGCGCTGCGCCGCGAGTCCCCTCCATGTAGAACTGGCGGGGCTCCACTTTCTACGGGGACGAGCTTTCCTACAATATTTGCGCCCGCCGTCCGTCTACCTTGCAGATGGAAGATGCAGTCGCAATCCGTGGGGTGATGGTGGACCAGATCGCGGGCCAGGACCGGCGCATCTCCGACGTAATCGAGACGGCCGGGCCGAAGCTGCGCAACTTTATCCGCAGCCGCGTTCCGGACCGCGAAGATGCCGAGGACATCCTGCAGGACGTCTTCTTCGAGCTGACGGAGGCCTATCGCCTCATGAAGCCGATCGAGCAGGTCAGCGGATGGCTCTACCGCGTGGCCCGTAATCGCATCACCGATCTCTTCCGCAGGAGGACCTCCGACTCGCTCAGCGACCCGGTGAATGGATCGGGCGAAGAAGATGAGTTGCTGCTTGAAGAGGTTTTGCCGTCGCCCGACGCGGGACCGGAGGCCGCCTACGCAAGAGCGGTGCTGATCGATGCCGTCGAAGAGGCGCTCGGAGAGCTGCCGCGCGCGCAGAGTGAGGCGTTTCTCGCCCACGAAGTGATGGGCATGAGCTTCAGGGAGATGGCTGCCGAGACCGGTGAGAGCGTCAATACGCTGCTCTCGCGGAAGCGTTATGCCGTGCTTCATCTTCGGCGCCGTCTGAGGACGATCTACAGCGAACTGCCGAAGAGTTGAGAAAAATTCACAAACCTAACGGAAGACGTTACAGACCTGGAAGATCGAGAGGATACACAATGCGTAGAGGAATCGGCGGAGGAATAAAGTTTGCTCTGTTCGTGCTGGTGGCGTGGCCGCTGTTCGGGCTGGTGATCGAACACCTGTGGAACTGGCTCACGCCCGGACTGTTTGGCTGGCACTTGATCACGTTTTGGCAGGCCGTAGGTCTCTTCCTGTTAAGCCGTCTGCTGTTTGGCGGCTTCCATCACGGCGGCGGAGGCGGGCATCGCGGCAAATGGAAGAGGCGGATGTGGGAGCGCTGGGAGAAGATGACCCCGGAGGAGCGTGAGAAGTTCCGGGGCAGTATGCGGGGCTGCGGGAGCAAGGGATTTGGCGCGGCGCCGGAGCCTCAGTCGTAGAAGGCTGCGCGAGCCGTCCGGTCCGCAGCTGCCGTCTACGAGTCTGGCGGAACTTTTGGAGCCGGTGCAGCCGTAAATACTGGCAGCCCCCAAAGGGAATCGAGTCGAGACGCGGAAAGGGTGTTGCTTCATGGTAGCTGCCAAGGCCGGGGGTTGCCGCCCAGAGGGTGGCAGGTGGATGCCGGTCATCGACCGTGCGCGTTGCGAGGGCAAGCAGACCTGCGTTCGCGTCTGTCCCTACGACGTGCTCGAGATGCGGCCTTTGAGCGATGCCGACAAGCAGGCGATGTCGATGCTCGCACGCCTCAAGGCACGCGTACACGGCAATGTGCAGGCCTTCGCGGTGCGTCCCTATGACTGCCATGCCTGCGGACTCTGCGTTACAGCATGCCCGGAGCAGGCGATCACTCTCGCGCTCCGCGGAGGGCCCGATGAACGTTGACGAGCATCATGATCGAGAGCGCATCTACCGTCCTGCGAATCCTGCCGTCCCTGCGGGAACAGGGAGTGCGGAGGCTGAGCCCTCCTTGCCGGTTCAGCTGCGTGCGCTGCAGGAAGAGAATCGGCGTCTGCTGGTGCTGGTCGGCGAGCTGCTGGTCAAGAATCAGGAGCTGAGGAAGTCCGCCGCTCCGCGTGTCTAGCTTCTCCGCACTGGCTAGCGGCGGTGGCGACAAGCAGAGGCCTAAGCCGTCAAGGCCGGCGGGTACAGCCGAAGCAGATCGAGGAAGGCGATCAGCCGCGCGATCTGGAAGAAGTCCGACGCGACGAAGTAGAGAACGGTCACCACGCCCCACCAGAGATAGAGCGCGGTTCCCCCGAGTGCGTTGGCAAAAGGCAGGGGAGTCGCGGAGAAGACCATCGCCAGCACGATCAGCGCGAGCTTGACGATTCCGAGCACCAGGTTGACCTCCGCCAGGCGGCCCGAGAGCCGGCCGAGGCGCAGGCTGCGCGCCAGGCTACCGGCGATGCTCTGCCGCTCCGCGAGCGCCACCAGCGGCGCGATCGAGAAGACCCAGCTGAGCAATGCCCACAACGTAAAGATGCCGAGCGAGATGCCGATCAAGAGGGCCAGGTAGAGGACCAGGTTAGGCTCGACATCGGAGTCGCCTGTTCCGGCGCCGAGCGCAACCCGCGCCGCCCACCGTAGTGCCAGAAACCACCCGGCGAAGCTGCCTCCGAGCGCTGCGATCCTCAGCAGCTGCAGCGCGACGAGAGTCATTGGCCAGAATGGCAGACTCGCGTCATAGTTCCGCAAAACGACGTTGCGGCCGATACCCGAGGCGATCGCCCACAAGACTGCGAGCAATGGGGCGAGCCATCTGGCTGCATCGAGCATCGGTCCGATCAGCACCCGCTCGGCCTCGCCCAGCACCAGCGCCGCCCTTGATGGATCGGCCATCGAGATGTCATATACGCCAGTCGAGGCAAGTGCGGAGGGCGAGAAGATGCGCATTCCCATTACGCCGAGCAGCAGCAGCATTGGCACACCGAAGAGCCAGCGCCACGCCAGCTCTATGCCAAGCAGAGCGGGCCGAGACCAGCAGTAGCTGAGGGTGTGAACCAGCGATTGTGTGGCCCGGCGGCTGTCCGGTGCTGGTCTGAACCTCGGCTCCGCCTTCCGCCCGCTCGGCGGTGACTCGCTCCTCGTCACTTGACCACAATGTTGACAGCCCGGCCCGGCACCACCACCACCTTGACGATCTGCTTCCCTTCGATGGCGGCCTTGATCTTCGGGTCGGCGAGCGCGGCTTCGCTCAGCGTCTTTTCGTCCGCTCCCGCTGCGACGCGGATCACAGATTTGAGCTTCCCATTCAGCTGGACCGGGAGTTCGACCTCATCTTCACGCGCCAGCTCCGCATCGAACGCCGGCCAGGGCTGGCGCAGCAGATCGTCCGTGTTTCCCAGCTGCTCCCACAGCTCCGCGGCCAGGTAGGGCGCGAGCGGCGCCAGCAGCAGCACCAGATTCTGCAGGATGTGGCGCACCTCGAGGTCGGTCGCCTGATCGGAGCCCAACGCAGGTTCCGCCGCCATCAGCGCATTGACCAGCTCCATGATCGCGGCGATCGAGGTGTTGAAGTGCCAGCGTCCCCCGAAGTCCTGCGTAACCTTGCTGATCGTCTGATGAAGTTTGCGGAGGCTCTTGAGTGCAGCCGGGGAGACTTCGCGGACGGTCAGCGGCCGGAACTCGGCATTCTTCGCCCGGACCGAGTACTTGCTAACCAGGCGATAGACCTTGGCGAGGAAGCGGCTGACGCCCGCCACGCCATCCTCCTGCCAATCCAGGTCGCGGTCCGGGGGTGCGGCAAACAGCGCGTACATGCGCGTGGCGTCCGCGCCGTAGCGGGCGATCATCTCGTCCGGCGAGACGACGTTGCCCTTTGACTTGGACATCTTCGCGCCGTTCCTGATCACCATGCCCTGGGTGAAGAGGCGGGTCACCGGCTCGTCGTTGGTGATCAGCTTCATGTCGCGCATCACCCTGGTCCAGAACCGCGAATAGATCAGGTGCAGGATGGCATGCTCGACCCCGCCGATGTACTGGTCGATGGGGAACCAGTAAGCCACAGCGTCTGTGTCAAATGGACCCTTGTCGTACTTCGCGCTGGTGTAGCGGTAGAAATACCAGGAGGAATCGACGAAGGTGTCCATCGTATCGGTCTCCCGGCGCGCCGGGCCGCCGCACCGGGGGCACGTCGTTTCTACGAACTCGGGCACACGGGCCAGGGGCGACCCTCCCTGCTGGGTGATGGCGATCTGCTCCGGCAGCAGGATGGGAAGCTGGTCCTCGGGAACCGGGACGATGCCATCCCTGTCGCAATAGATCATCGGGATCGGAGTGCCCCAGTAGCGCTGGCGGCTGATTCCCCAGTCCCTCAGCCGATACGTAACCGAAGCGGTGCCAAATCCGTGCTCTTCTGCAAACGCGGCCATCTTGTGCTGCGCTTCCACGCACCCCAGCGTATTAAACTGCCCGGAGTTGATGAGCAGACTGTCCTCACCGGTATAGGGGAGCATGGGCGCCTCGCCACCGCCACCCTCGATCGTTTCAGCGGTGCGACGCAGCAGCACCACGATTCGTATCTCGAGGCCGTACTTCTGTGCAAACTCATAGTCGCGGGCATCGTGCGCGGGAACCGACATGACCGCGCCGGTGCCGTAGTTCCACAAAACGTAGTTGGCGACCCAGATCGGCACCCGCTCTTGACTGAACGGATTGAGTGCGTAGTGTCCGGTGAAGACGCCATGCTTCTCGATGGCCCCGATGTCCCCGGCCTCGCGCGCCTTCTTCTGCTGCTCCAGCAGCGAAGCTACTTCCTTACTCAGAGCAGCATCTTCGGCCACGAACTGCTGCACCAGAGGGTGCTCGGGCGCGAGCTGCAGGCTGGTAGCTCCATAAATAGTATCGATGCGGGTGGTGAAGACCGAGATCTTGGCGTCGCCGACAGCCTCGGGCACTGACTGCGCCTCGGGCGCAACCTTGGCCTTGGACTCCGCCTTGGCATCAGTGACGTTCGCGGAGATCGGCGCCGCCGGCGCCGCAGCTCTCCCGTCGGGTTCATCGGGCGCAGCGGGCGGTTCACGCGCCGGAAGTACGGCCCGCCCCTCGCGGCGTGCCTTCTTGTCGCTTGAGTCGAGGTCCTCATCGTCCTTCGCTGCTTCGATGGCCCCCGTCTCGAGCAGGAAGTCGACAGTCGCCCCCTCGCTGCGGCCGATCCAGTTGCGCTGCATCGTCTTGACCTTGTCAGGCCACGCCGTGAGACCATCAAGGCCGTCGAGCAGCTCCTGCGAATAGTTGCTGGTGCGCAGGAACCACTGCTCGATGTCGCGCTGCTCGACGATCTGCTCCTCATGGCGCCAGCAGCAGCCATCCACCACCTGTTCGTTGGCGAGCACGGTTGCGCACTGCGGGCACCAGTTCACCTTGCTCTTCTTGCGATAGGCGAGCCCCCGCTCATACATCTTCAGGAAGAACCACTGGTTCCAGCGGTAGTACTCGGGCAGGCAGGTAGTGACCTCCGTCTGCCAGTCATAGCTGAAGCCGAGGCGCTGCATCTGGCTGCGCATGGCGGCTATGTTGCCGAGGGTCCACTCGCGGGGGGGCGTATTGTTTTTGAGCGCCGCGTTCTCCGCCGGCAGGCCAAAGGCGTCCCAGCCCATGGGGTGCAGCACGTTGTGGCCCTGCATCCACATGAAGCGTGCCAGAGCATCGCCGATCGCGTAGTTGCGAACGTGCCCCATGTGCAGCTTGCCTGACGGGTAGGGCAGCATCTCAAGCACGTAGTACTTCGACTTGCCGCTCGATCGAGGTTCGGCGGCGTAGAGCTCCGGCCGGCTCGCCCAGCGCTCCTGCCAGCGCGGTTCGATCTCTGCCGGGCGATACCGGTCTTCGGCTGCGCGCGCCTCCGGCTCAGCCGTCTCAGCGGTAAAGGTGGAGCTCGAAGAGGCCGGGACTGTCCTCTGGTTCGCTGTCTCTTCTGAAGGCATGTCATCTTCGATTGTAAATGCGCTGCAGGGATAGATCGCATATGTGACCAGTACAACGTCCCGGAAGGGTTGGCGAGGACAGGCCTCTGAGTGTCCTATTTACAACCATTCAGGGTTAAAAGTTTTCCCATAAAATCGATACAGAGATGGGAGCGTGCCGGGTGAAGATAGTAGCCGGAGTTGATCGGCGCTTCGACAGAGACGGGAACCAGCAGCGGTCTTCGCGACTCGAGGAGCTGGACTCTCTGCGCGGGCTTGCGGCGGTGGTGGTGTTCATCTACCACTGCATCTTCCTGTCGAGCGTTCACTCTTCCTGGGTGAATGTGCTGGTGCGCTCGCCGTTGGGCCTGTTTGTCTATGGCGGTCACCAGGCGGTGATCCTGTTCTTTATCCTGAGTGGATTCGTGTTGTACCTTCCCTACACCCGCAGCGGCCACCGCTCACGGTATCTCCCCTTCATCGTCAAGCGCATCTGCCGCATCTACCTGCCTTACTTATTTGCCCTAGGGTTGTTTGTCGCCGCCTACCTCCTCTTCTTCCGTCCCCTGCAGCCCGAGGGGCTGTCCATGCTCTACGAATGGAGGGTGCTGAGCACGCGGGAGCTGCTGACGGTGATCCGCGACTGCGTCGTGTTTGTCGGCATCGGCCATCGCGAGTACCTGAACGGTGCTACCTGGACGTTGGTCGAAGAGATGCGGATCTCGTTTGTGTTTCCGTTGCTTGCGGCGCTCGTGCTGCGGGTGGGCTCAAAGCGGGCGGTGGGCTGCGCGCTGGGCTGTTCGGCGCTGGTCTCCGTGGGTATTCATATCGTCCACCACCGCACGCCGCTCGAGACCTTTCACTACGCGGCCATATTTGTGCTGGGCGCGGTGCTCTCGGCCAACCGGACTGCGCTGGTCAGTGCCTGGGAGCGTATGAGCAGGGTTGGCCGGGTGGCGCTTACCCTCATCAGCATCTGTGGCTGCGCGTATGCGCCCTACCTGATGAGCCGCTTCCCGGCAATCGTGACCGAGGAGCTGGCAGACTGGCTGATTGCGGTGACCGCGTCAGTCTTTCTGATCAGCGCCCTGGCGGATACGCCGTTCCGCTCGCTTCTGCGGCATCGTGTGATCCAGCATCTGGGCCGGACCTCTTACGGGATTTACCTGCTTCATCTTCCCATCATCTTTATCGGGGTGAACCTGCTGTGGTCAAGGCTGAGCCATCCGGCGATCTTTGTCCTGGCGTTTGTGGCAACCCTGTTACTGGCCCACCTGTTCTATGAGGGCGTCGAGCGGCCAAGCATGGCGCTCGGTAAGCGGTTGGCCCGGCGTCTTGAAGGCCAAGGCGGTGCAGCGGCGACGGTGTCCGGGCCGCCCACCAGAAACGCAGTCAAGACGGAGAGCGTGCCGGTCTGAGTGAGCAGCCGGCCGGCTGCAGAAGCTAGGTAATTGGCATGGCGCCGGAGAGAACCACGGCTTCTTAGAAGCCGATTGCCAGTGTCGGGAACTGGTGGGCACAGCAGGATTCGAACCTACGACTTCCACCGTGTGAAGGTGGCACTCTACCGCTGAGTTATGCGCCCTATTTTGCGTTCCTTGCGGCGAAAGGAACGCCAGCCTGAACAAGGGTACCATCGGCTCTGCAACCATGGATAGTCCCCAGCTGCTGCTTTGCGTCCTCGCACTCGAAGGCCCGCCAGAGGGCTTTGCTGCCTACTGACTGGCGGCTGCTTCATTGATGTAAGAGGATCTCCGGACTCCGCGTCCTGGCTGCACGCCTTTGCGGCCCAAGCCTCTAACCGAGATATTTGGCACCCGGCATACGGCGCTGTAACTAGGCTATTGCGGAGACTGGGGGGAGCCTGTCAGGTTCAACATGCCCACAATTCCATTCCCGGATGAGAAGTTTATAACACCAGAGTAACTGTGTTCCCCCCACGGCAGAGGTGTCGAAAACGTCGCGGTGAAGTGGCAAACTTGACCAGGAGATAGGAATGTGTTGAACGCAGGAGACCCGCAATCGGTGCTCGGAAACTGAAAAACTTGGTCATCATCGTCCGTGGAGGAAGAAACAGACGCATAGGTGTCGTTGGTGACCGTTACAGAAACCGGTGAGCTCGTTGTGCCCAAGAGGACTGGACCGAAATCGATGAAGTTGGGGCTAACAGTGAAGCTGGTACCGGCGGCCAAGGGATAGCTGATGGGGCCTATTGCGGTTCCTACTATGAAGCTTCCGCTGACGGGCTGGCCGGGGTTTGCGGCGAGGGTCACCTGGAAGGTGCAAACTGAGTCGGCGGGGAGGATGGTCCCCGGGCCTACCGGACTACTTCCCAACAACGCGACCGGGGCACAGGCGGCTGCGCTGAAGTGAAACGCGCTCAGGTCCTTGAGTGTTTCAAAGATGGCTGGCGAGCCGGTGTAGTTCTTTATAGTGATGGTGATGGGCTGGCTAGTCGTTCCATAGGGGACATAAGGAAATGAGCCCTGCTGCGAGATGAAGACGTGGCGCATGACGCCATTTCCCTTGAGCTGGAAGAGGGTGGTAGAGCTGGCAGCCATCCCTTGAAAGCTGCCTACTATCAGTCCCCCGAGCACCGGCGTGAAGGCTACGTTGAAGGTGCACGAGGACGCCGGGGCAAGCGAAGTCGCCGCGTTGATCGGGCCACAGGTTCCTCCGCCCACCGTGAACTTGCCAAGGTTAGTGAAGGCGGAGAAGCGAGCTGTGGCGTTGGTGCCGTTGATAACGGTTACAGAGATCGGCGGGGTCGGTTTGCCCGTTTCTACATCGCCGAAGTTGGCACTCTGCGGGCTGAAGGAGAGGTAGCGATATTGTGATTTAACCACGACCGTACGCGTTACCGTTCCCGCTGCCAAGTAAGTAGCGGACGCGGCCGAGTTGGCGGCGATAGTTAGAGTCCCAACCTTTGAGTAAGTGACGGTGTTGCCGGTGATGGTCGCGCTCCCTGCGATGACCGTGTAGGCGACTGCGTCGCCATTAGTGGTAGTTGCCGCGAGAGTGGCCGTGCTCCCCAGAAATGCCGGAGTCGGCGGCTGGGGGAAGCTGATGGTCTTGACTCCGGGAATTCCGGTGCCCTGGAGGGCGATGGTCTGGGTCGCGTTGGCGTTGAGGTTGTCATCAGTAACGACCAGCTGCCCGGTGATGGAGCCAATCATGGTGGGAGCGAAGCTTACGACGTCGGTGCAGGCGGCTCCGGAGTGGAGCACCCCTTCCGTAGCGCTGGCCACGGTCAACTGTGGGCAGGTGGAACTGTTGTTGAGGGTATAGCCGGGAGAGATGCTTGGGTTAAATCCGCTCGCCGGGACGGGAAAGGTGAGCGATGCATTACCGTTATTTGCGATGGTGAGGGTCTGCGGGCCGTCGTTCGAGTCCGTCGATCCCACGCTGGTGGGAGTTGGAAAGCTGAGCGAGGGCATCGTTGAGAGGTTGACTTCGTTGACGAAGAGACTGCCGGAGTTGGCAGCGTAAAGGTTTCCACTGTTGTCGATGGCGATGCCAAAGGGCTGATACAGCCCGCTGCCCAGCATGGTGATGGTCGGGGACTGTGGGATGACTCCGTTAACCGCTGAAATCTTCTTGACGGCGTTGTTGCTGAGGTCGGCTACGTAAAGGTCGCCTGCGGGGTCAAGAGCGAGCCCTGAAGGCGTGGTGAAGCCGCTACCTAGCGTGATGATGTTAGGCGATGCTGGGATGACACCATTGAGGGCGAGGATCTCCTTTACCGCATCGTTATAGCTGTCGGCAACATAGACATTCCCGCTGCCGTCGACGGCAACGCCGAAGGCTGAGCTGAAGCCGCTGCCGAGGATTCTGATTGTGGGCGAGGTCCCGATGACGCCGTAGTCAGCGATGATCTCCTTGACGAGGTTGTTGCTGCTGTCGGCGACGTAAACGTTGCCCTTCGGGTCGACTGCCACGCCTGAAGGCCCAGAGAAACCTGTGCCAAGGGTTCTGATGATTGGGGAGTCAGGGATGACCCCGTTGACGGCGATCATTTCTTTCACCGCATCATTAGAGTAGTCGGCGACGTAGACGTTCCCGGCTCCGTCAATGGCGACGCCGAAGGGAGTGTAGAAGCCTGAGCCAAGGGTGCGGACGGTTGGCGATTGCGGGGTCACCCCGTTAACGGCGATAATCTCGTTGATTGCGTTGCCGTAGGCATCTGCCACATAGACGTTGCCGGCGCCGTCAGTGGCGACTCCGAACGGGCCGTTGAAGTAGACGCCAATACTCCTCGTTATGCCGGGATCATAGGTGATCTGAGGGGCGGTTCCGGTGCCGTAGATGGGTTCGGTGGCGACGATTGCCGTGGCGCCGTCGTTCAGCAGTTGGACGGCGCCCAGGCGCATGCCCGGGTGCTTCGCGGCAAAGGTCACGTCTACCGTGCAGGTTTCTCCTGCGGAATACCTGTGATTGGTGCCGTTGGTGGTGCAGGTGCCTGTGCCTGCGTCATCAAAGTCGAGTCCCGACGCGCCCTGGGTTAGTACGGCTGGCGCGCCGATGCTGCCTCCGCGATCAAACTCGAAGGTCAGGGATCGAATCGCGCTGGTGGTTGCGACTTGAACCGAGCCAAAGTCTGCGACGCCCGCACTCACGGTCTCAGAGAGGTAATGGGCGGTCTGGCCGAGCAGCGCCGGTGAGATCGACGCCATGAGAAGCGCGGCCGCGAGGGTGTAGGTGCTGCGCAGAGGAATGTTTTGGGACCGACTTGATGCGCTTGCCATGGGGAGTGTCCTTCGCCCGTCAAAATCATTCGGCGCGGTAGACGGGCTCCGCGGAGGGGTGGAGAATGTGTGGGTTCCCGGAACAAGATCAGAGGAGACGGCAGATGACAGCAGATTGCAAAGTATTACAGGAGTGACTTTGCGGCCATCCTACCATGAGCCCCAGTCTGGCTTACCTAAGCAATCGGGTTTGAGCACCCTCAGCCGCTCCACATCCCCAAGTTCGAATGAGCCGGTTAGAGGTGTTTAGCGGGTACTTGCCCGAGAGTCTTGATCCTGACCAACTAGCGAATACAACACGCGTTGACACTCAAAATTGACCGTGAAATACTTGAGTTCTGCCCTAACATCAGTGAGAGAACGCGAGATCGGCCCCGATCCTGTGGGAGAGTTCCGCCAACGGCAATCCCAAACGTCAGGCTCAGAGAGCAAACATGACTAGCAGGCCGCAACTTCAGACTACGACGACTGCTTCATTGACTTACGAGGATCTATCTCCGGACGCCGTCTCCTGGCTGCATGCCTTCCTGATCCGCTCGTTTGAGGAGCGTCTGCTGAAGTTGTTTTCCGAGGGCAAGCTGTTTGGAACGGTGCATACCTGCATCGGCCAGGAGTTTACTGGCGTCGCGCTCGCCAGCCAGCTGATCGAGGGCGATCTGATCGCCAGCAACCATCGCTGCCATGGCCACTACCTGGCGCGCACCTCAGATGTAGACGGTCTGATGGCGGAGGTGATGGGCAGGCTCACCGGCATCTGCGGCGGGCGCGGCGGCAGCCAGCATATCTGCGCGCACGGCGTCTTCAGCAACGGGGTACAGGGCGGAATGACGCCCGTTTCAGCGGGGATGGCGCTGGCCCAGAAGCTCAATGAGACCGGCAACATCGTCGTCGCCTTCATCGGCGACGGCACCCTCGGCGAGGGCACACTCTACGAGACGCTGAACGTCATCTCGAAGTGGAACCTGCCGCTGATGATCATCCTCGAGAACAACCTCTACGCCCAGAGCACCTCGCAGACGCTGACCCTTGCCGGAGACATCTGCGCCCGCGCCGAGGCCTTTGGAATCACCAGCTACCACGGCACGACCGCTAACCCGAGGCAGCTGCAGAGCACCATGGCCCGGGCGGTTTCGCAGGTGCGTGACGAGGTGCGTCCCGCCTTCTTCCGCATCGATACTTCCAGGCTGATGGCCCATTCCAAAGGCGACGACGACCGGCCCAAGGACGAGCTGGCAGCCTACTGGGCGATGGACCCGATCACCCGCTTTACCGCCCAGTTCCCGGAAGAGGCGGCGGCCCTCAAGGCTCACACGGAGGAGCTGGTCACGCGCGCGGTCGAAGCAGCCTCGAAGGCCCCGTTTGCCAATAACGGGGTCGATGAGAAGTCCGTCCAGACGACTCCGCCGTGGCAGCAGACCAGCATTGAGGGTAAGGAGCGCATGGTGACGCGCATCTATCAGGCGCTCAAAGAGCACATGACGGAGGACCAGCGTTGCTTCATCCTCGGGGAAGATATAGAGGGCCCATACGGGGGCGCCTTCAAGGTGACCAAGGATCTGAGCCTCACCTTCCCGGGCCGGGTGCGCAATACTCCTATCAGCGAAGCAGCCATCATCGGGATCGGCAATGGCCTCGCGCTGATGGGCATGCATCCGGTCTGCGAGATCATGTTTGGAGACTTCCTCACCCTCGCGGCCGACCAGATCATTAATCACGCATCGAAGTTTCGCTGGATGTACAACGACCAGGTGACGGTGCCGGTGGTGATCCGCACGCCGATGGGCGGCAGGCGCGGATATGGAGCGACGCACAGCCAGTCGCTCGAGAAGCACTTCCTGGGGCTGCCGGGCACGCGTGTACTTGCGCTCCATCCCCGCTATGACCCTCATCTGGTCTATCAGCGGCTGTTTGCAACGATTGACCGGCCGACGATCGTGATCGAGAACAAGACAATGTATGGGGAGTACGTGACCCATGAGACGGTAGCCGGCTTCTGGGCCGAGCACACCCGCGAAGATTTTCCCACCACCAGGATTCGATCGAGCGCAAAGCCCGATGTCACTGTGGTGTGCTATGGCGGCTGCCTGCACGAGGCGGAGAAGGCGATCGACCGGCTCTTCGAGGAGCACGAGCTGGTCGCGGAGATCCTTTGCCCCATCCAGATCTACCCTCTGAACCTCGGGCCGATCCTCGACTCGGTGAAGCAGTCCGGCCGGCTGTTTGTAGTCGAGGAGGGGCAGGCCTTCTGCGGCTTCGGGGCGGAGGTGGTCTCCGCCGTTCACGATGCCGTCTCGGCCGGGTCGTCCGGCAGCGCCCTGAGCTCGGCGAGGCTGGGCGCGAAGCCCCATCCTCTGGCGTCGAGCAAGGCCGCCGAACAGGACAGTCTGCCGGGCGCGGACTCGATCCTTGCCGGCATCCTCGAGTTGGTGGGTCATGGCTGAGATTGTCTTCGTAAACATCCCGCAGGAGACGGTGAACGATGAGAGCGTGCGCATCCTCTCATGGAAGGTGCCGTCCGGCTCGGCGGTTGAGAAGGACCAGCAGCTCTGCGAGGTAGAGACCAGCAAGGCGGTGATGGATATCGAGGCCCCCATCGCCGGAACCGCCATCTATACGGCAGCCGCGGGAGATGAGGTCGCGGTCGGCTCGACCATCTGCCAGATCGTGCCTGCGGGCATGGTGGCGGTTGACTTTGCCACGATCGGGCAGGCTGCGCTCAGCTCGAATGGCAGCGCCTCCTCGGCTGGTACGCCCGAGATTGCGCCGGTTGCAACGCGTGCTCCTCTGCCGTTGGCCGAGGATCCTGTGGTCCCGGTTGCTGCGTCTGCGGCGGCCGAAGAGTACATCGCGAACGGCGCCGGAGGGGACCAGCGCCCGGCTCGTCTCACCGCCCTCGCCCTGAAGGTGGCAGTCGAGTTTGGCCTGGATAAGGATTCATTCCCGCGCGGATCGCTGGTGCGGCGGGACGATGTCCTGCGTAAGGCGGGGAAGCTTCCTCCTCTCGATGGCGGCTCGCGCAACAGGGCGGTTCGCAATGGGGCTGCGGGCAACGGACTCACCGCCAATGGAGCCGGTTCAGAGGCTGCTGCGCCCATTGCTTCCCCGGTCAGTTCGCCAGCGCCAGGCGCAAAGGCAGCCCGTTCCGCTGAGAACGAGCCGGTCGAGAACGCACCCGTCACCGGAGCCGGGGTGGATTGGACCGACCTGCCGCGTAGGAAGATCTTCGAGGGCCGGGTGCTCGCGCAGGGTCACGCGCGCACCGTGCAGAGCTCTGTCACCACGTCCGTGCGCGCGCCGCGGCTGCGCCTTCGACTTGAAAAGCAGGGGCTGACCAGCGTGGGCCTTGGCGCCCTGGTGATCTTTGAAGCAGCGCGGCTGCTGCGCAAATATCCGGAGTTCAACGCCATCTACGATCGTGGACGCATAGGCCAGTATCGGGATGTGAATGTGGGCTGGGCGATTGACGGCGGGCAGGGACTGATGGTTCCGGTGGTTCCGCAGGCGGACCGCAAGACTCCTTACGAGATCGTCGACATCATGCATGGGCAGATCGACCGCTACATCGACAGCGCTCTCTCGCCAGCTGATTTCCTGGGCGGTACGTTCACGATCTCGGACCTGTCATCGGACGGCATCACCCACTTCCACCCGTTGATCAGCCAGGGGCAGGCCGCGATTCTCGGGGTAGGCGGAGAGGTCGATGCCTCGGGTGACGAGACCCTCTATTTAACGCTGGCCTTCGATCACCAGCTCACCGAGGGCAAGAAAGCGGGACAGTTTGTGCGGGAACTCGTCGCTCGCCTGGAGGCGCACGCCGCCCTCGAGGCGGCGCCTGTCGCTCTCGTAGCTGCGCCCCAGCCCGTGGCTGAGCCGTACTGCGCTTTATGTCAGCGCAGCGGAAGCGCGCTGCTCAAGATCAAGGAGATGCTGGTGCGTTCCGAGGTTCCTGCCGGATTTGTCTGCTCTGTATGCCTGGCAGGTCAATCGTGAGCCAGACCGACGAACTGCGCTCGATGATTGCGACCATGCTGATGGTCGCGCCCGAGGATGTAACGCCCGAGACTTCGCTGGCGGCCTTGAATACCTCTCTCGGCGGGGCCAGAATCTCCCGTGCTCTGCAGAGGCTGGGCCTATCGCTGCCGGCTAATGCGCGGCCTGCAACGTTCGGCGCGCTGGTTGCTGCGATCTCGGCGGGCGCGCCGGCAGAGCCGGCCGCTTCGAGCTCGCCGTCTGCGGCTTCGCCGCGGAGCGCCGGTGCTATCGCCGGCCCGGTCGCGAGTTCCGGTGTACTCCTCGGGCTGGATGTTCACGAGATCAGCTCACTGCCCGACGCGCTTGACTACTGGGAGCATGAGTTCTACCGCGACAACTTCGCGCCGTCGGAGATCGCCTACGCCGTCCTGCAGCCCGCGCCGCGCACTCATTTTGCCGGATTCTGGAGCGCCAAGGAGGCACTTCGGAAGTGCGATCCCCTCTACAACAGCGCCGACCTCGCGTCGATGGCGGTCGCGCATGATCCAAGCGGCCGGCCTTACCTGACGCTACAAGGCGCCGGGGGCCGGGCACCGCTGCCGCACATGGTCAGCATCTCGCACACGGGTAAGCTGGCCATTGCTATCGTGACTTCGAGTTCGCCTGCCCCGCAGCAGCCTGCGCAGCCAGCTGAAGCGGCGGCCCTGCAGGTGCGAGACGCTGTGCTCGAGGTCGAGACGGCTCCTGAGCCGGCGCCGGCCGTCGAGAAGAAGCCCAGGGGCCTGGCAAGGCTCTTCGGCTAAGCCTACCGTTACTGGCTTTGGATGTATGACAGCTAGCGGGGGCGAATGCGGGCCGGATTGCCGACTGCCATGTACCCGGAGGGTACGTTTGACAGCACCACGGCGTTGGCTCCGATCAACACATCGTCGCCTATCGTGATCGGACCGAGCAGCTTCGCGCCGGCTCCGATATCGACCCGGTTGCCGATCTTCGGCGATCCCCGGACGCCGCGGTTGCGCAGCCCGATTGTCACTCCGTTGCGCAGAACGACGTCGTCACCCAGAACCGCATCGCCGCTGACGACCACGTCCGAGGCGTGCTCGATGATCAGGCGCCTGCCGACGGGCGCCTCGCAGGGCAGCTCGATCGACGTCAGTACCTCGCTGACCACCTTCAGTATCTTGTAAAGCAGGGAAAACGGCTTGCGGATGACGGAGTTCTTGATCGTATAGCGCCAGTTTCCGTAGCGGTAGACGACCATGCACCACAGGCCGCGGCGGCTGATGTCTCCGTTGTAGGTTCGCCAGTCTTCTTTCAGGTTTTCGAACATGGGCTGGGAACTCCAGTGCCTCCGGCTTAGGTGAGCTGCGTAAAGCCTCGAAGAGAACTCTCAGGCCTTGATTGTCTGCGCACTGCTGCTGCGGAGTGACAGCAGAGGACGACACTCCTATGGTAACGAGGTATGAAGCGATTCTAATCGATGGTTGTCACTCGCCCAGCTTCGATGACGGAACTTCGAACGATCCGGACAGCCAACGCCATGGCAGCCCAGGTTGACCGGCTCACTCACGAGCTGGCGTATTCTCGTTGATTCGAGGCACGTTTACACCGCATCCAAGTCTCGTGTGTTAGCATCGCCCTTCTGCGGGACTCATACTCGCCGGGCTTCCGGCTGCGTCCGCAAATGGGGTTGAAATCAAGCTCTCAACCGCGCGCTCAGGGGCGTCACTCGCATGAAAGATACACTCGGAGTATTGCTTGCTGGGGGCGCTGGAGAGCGCCTGTTTCCGCTCACCCGCGACCGCGCGAAGCCGGCTGTGCCATTCGGCGGCAACTACCGCATCATCGACATCACCCTTTCGAACTGCATCAACTCCGGACTGCGGCGGGTCTACATCCTGACCCAATACAAGGCCCTTTCTCTCAATCGCCACGTACGCGAGGGCTGGACCGGCATCGTCGCCCAGGAGCTCGGCGAGTTCATTGAAATCCTGCCGCCGATGCAGCGGGTGAGCGCCAACTGGTACATGGGCACGGCCGACGCGGTCTACCAGAACATCTATTCGATCGGGGCCGAGCAGCCCAAGCACGTCCTCATCCTCTCCGGCGACCACATCTACAAGATGAACTACGGCAAGATGCTCGATTATCACAAGGAGAGCGGCTCTGACGTCACCCTCGCAACGCTGCCGATCGAGCCGGCCGAGTGCGGAGCCTTTGGCATCGTCGAGGTCAACCGCGGCGGCGAGGTCGTCGGGTTCCAGGAGAAGCCGAAGACCACCCAGCTGCGTTCGCCGTTCAATCCAAACAAGGTGGACGCTTCGATGGGCGTCTACATCTTCAACACCGACGTGCTGCTGCCGGCGCTGATGAAGGACGCCGAAGATCCCGATTCCAAGCACGACTTCGGGCACAATATTCTGCCGACCATTCTGGGGCATTACAAGATGCAGGCCTACAACTTCGTCGACGAAAACAAGCAGGAGGCGCTCTACTGGCGAGACGTTGGCACCCTCGAGGCCTACTTCGACGCCAACATGGACGTGGCTTCCGTCTCCCCGACCTTTAACCTCTACGATGCCAGCTGGCCGATGCGCACGCGGGTGCGCCAGTACCCGCCGGCGAAGTTCGTCTTCGGCGAGCCGGGCCGCACCGGCATGGCGATCAATTCCGTCATCTCCGCCGGCTGCATCGTCTCCGGCGCGGTAGTTCGCAACAGCGTCCTGTCGCAGGACGTTCGCGTCAACTCGTACAGCGAGGTCGATTCGAGCATCATCTTTTCGCACGTCAACATTGGACGCCATTGCCACATCAAGCGGGCCATCATCGACCGCGACGTCCATATCCCCGAGGGAACCACGATAGGCCATGACCCCGTAGAAGATCGGCGCAACTACTTCGTCACGCCCAGCGGCCTTACCGTAGTTACGCGGGATTACTCCTTGTACGAGAGCCCGGTCTCTTCCGACTTCCTGCAGCAGGAGTAGCGGGCTGTTTTCTTGTACGGCTGGTCATTTGGGCCAGTCATAAAGATCCTGAGCTGGATCCTGCCCGGCGCCGGGGTATTGATGATGCTGCTGGGCGTCGCTGGCGATCGGGCCCTGGGGCTGTACTGGTTCTTCCTCGCACCCGCTCTGTCGTTGACGAGGGTGAGAGGTATCCTGCGACGACCCTCCGCCCGGTTCGATCGCTGCCGGACCTCCATCTATCCGGTCAGGCCGCTGCACTCGGACCACTGGGGCGGCGCCTCGCGGTCGAGTGACTGACAGCAAGCCGTGACCGACAAAGCTGAATCGCTCATCTCGTAGCGCCGGCACAGCCCTCGCTGCGCGGGGGAACCCACTCTCCGTGAGCCCGGATCGCTGCATCAAAGCTGGTGTGTCCGCAAGTTCCTCAAGAGAGATTAGCCGAGGAGGTAAACCACCGATGCCAGCGCAGGCAGAGACTCTTCAAAAGCCCAAAGTCGGCTCCCTTCTCCGTCCGTACGGCGTTCCGGCGTGGAGAGTGGCGCGCCGCGTGTACGACTCGGCCATGGCGGACGACATCTTCGGCCGCGCCGCGCAGCTTGCCTACTACTTCTTCTTCGCGATGTTCCCGGGGCTCATCTTCGTCTCTGCCATATTTGGCCTGCTGGCCGGCGCTGGCTCCCGTATCGGCGCGACTACGATGGATTACCTCGGACGCGTGCTGCCGTCGAGCGCCTCGGCTCTGGTGGGCAGCACCCTCTCGCAGACCGTTCATGCCAGCGGGGCAGGCAAGATCACCCTCGGCATCCTCGTGGCGCTCTGGTCAGCAACCTGCGGCATGGCCGGTGCGCAAGATGGTCTGAACGCCGTCTACAAGGTGAAGGAGGAGCGACCCATCTGGAAGGCCCGCGGCATCGCCCTGCTGCTCACCGTGCTCGTCTCCCTGCTCAGCATGATGGCGTTGACCGTGCTCTTCTATGGCGGAGAACTGGCCGAACTGATCCACAGCCACCTGCACTGGGCTCCTGTCCTGCTCATTCCATTGAAGGTGGTGATGTGGGTAGCTGCCCTCTTCCTGCTCTCCATGGTCTTCGCCGTTACTTACTATGGCGCGCCGGACGTGAAGCAGGCCAAGTGGCACTGGATCACGCCCGGCTCCGCGGTAGGCGTCGTGCTCTGGATCGTCGGCTCGATGGGCTTGAAGGTCTACCTTCACTACTTCAACAGCTACTCCGTGATGTACGGTTCGCTGGGTGCGGTGATCATCCTGCTCACCTGGTTCTACCTGACTGGACTGGTGCTGCTGGCGGGCGCCGAGCTCAACGCGATCGTCGAAAGCATTGCCGCTGAGCATGGACATCCCGATGCCAAGCAGCAGGGCAATAAGCTGCCCGAGCGTGAAGAGCGCGCCGCCTCCTGACCGCCATCGCTGATCGCGAAGAGCGTCTCCGTCTCATAAGCGATAGAGGTGCATGCGTTCAGCGCGCCTCCCCTGTGCCGCAGGACGCCAAACTTCGCACGGCTCGCGGCGAATCCTCATCTCCACCTGCCGGCTCCATCTGTCTGGCCCGAGCCTCAACATGCCCCGGCTATTCACGGGCCGCATTCCCTTCGAGCGAAGCTGTCTCGCGAGGCTGACTCTAGACCGGACATCCCACGGAACAAACCCGAATAGAGCCGCGTATCCTGTGCATGAGCTTTGCGGGTACGTTAACGTGGAATGGGCTGGCGGGGTTTGATCTTCCAGTTCGCCGCCCAGTTCGCGACCCGGATCGCGCCCCGAGTGTCGCGCCAGATCGCATCCCGGCAGCGTCGCCGTCGGGCCAGCGCTCGGCAAGCTGTGAGCCCGGCAAGCAGGCGCGTGAATCGGCCGGCCAGGCGCGCAGAGAACCTGATGCGTCCCCGGCCCGCGCCCCGCGGGACACCGCGCGCGCCGCAACCGGCTATGAGGAGAGGCGTTTGGAGGCGGACTGGAGCCTGATCGTCGCACGCTGCATGCACGGAGACTCCGGCGCATGGGCTGAGCTCGTCAAGGCGCACCATCGCCGCGTCTATACCCTCTGCTACCGCTTCACCGGCTCTCCGCACGACTCCGAAGACCTCACCCAGGAGGTGTTCCTCAAGGTCTACAGCAACCTGACGAACTTCGATGCTGCAAGGGGCAGCTTCCCTACCTGGCTCACGACCCTGACCCGCAACCTGCTGGTCGACCACTTTCGCCGCAGCCGCCAGCAGCGGGTGACGGATTCGATCGATGCCGGGTGGGAAGACTGCGAAGAGCAGAGCATCGTCGAGAGGCTGGCAGACACGCAGCGCTCCCCGCACGAACTGGCCGCCTCCAAGGAGATCGAGCGTATGGTGCAGGAGGCGCTCACCCGCGTCTCCCCGGAGCTCCGCGAGGCCGTCATCCTTCGCGACCTCCAGGACCTGGACTACAAGGAGATCGCCCAGGTTCTCAGGATCCCAGAGGGAACCGTGAAATCGCGCATCAGCCGCGGGCGGGCGGAACTGGCAAGGCTTCTGGAGCGTAGTAAAGGGCAGGTGGTCTAGATGGCAGAGCGTAACGCAAACGATCCGAAGGGCGCCAAAGATCCCGCCAATCCAGCGGGCTCCCTGGATGCGGGCGCCGTACGGATTCTGCCGTGCGAGGAGTGGGAGTCGCTGCTGGCGGACTCCCTGGACGGAACGCTTGCGCCCGCCGGGCAGGCAGCATTCGATGGACATACGGCCGGCTGCCATGCGTGCACTGAGCTGCTTGCCCGGTCAAAGCAGGGGCAGGAGTGGCTGCAGTTCCTCGCCCAGCCCGCCGTCTCTCCCGACCTGGTCGCGAAGATCCTGGCCAGGACCAGCGGAGCCGTGGCGGCGAGCGGTCCGCTGCAACTCGGGCCGCTACCCCAGCCCGCGGGCGTTCAGCTGTGGATGCGGGCCGGGGCGCCGATGCGCCTGGCTGCCCAGCCGCGCCTGATGATGACCGCGGCCATGGCTTTTTTCTCGATCGCGCTCACTCTTAACCTCGCCGGCGTCCGGCTGAACGCGGTGCGCGCTGCCGACCTCAGACCCTCGGTGCTGCGGACCAACCTCACCCGCCAGTTCGTCAACTCGAGGGTGGGTGTTCAGAACCACATCTACAATCTGCGTATTTTCTACGAGATGGAGGCCCGCGCGCGGGAGCTCAAGCGCAGCTCCGACGCTGAGAGCGCTGCACCTGCCCAGCAGGAGACGCCGGCACCCTCGCCCAAGGGTAGCGCCGGGAAAAGCGGCGGCAAGTCCGAGGCCCCCGGAAGCGGCGTTCCCCGCGCCGCCCTCTGGGGCACCGAGGTAGATGCAACCCTGCTTCCCCTGCCCGCCGGCAGGGGGCTTAATCACCTGCCATCGACGCAGGCTGACCTGAAACCCCAACCCGGATGCTCATCCGGCAATCAATGGAAGTCCTACGTCAGGCCTGACAAAGACCCAACGGAAGGGAGCCTGGCATGAACTGCGTCAATCACCCTGAAACACCTGTAGCCTCTTACTGCCAGAATTGCGGCAAGCCACTTTGCAGCGCTTGCGTACGCCAGGTAGGAAGCATCACCTACTGCGAGCCCTGCCTCGCGGCCAAGCTGGGAGTACCGCCTGCGGGCACGTCCGCCGGCTCCTCGTACGTCAACGTCGGAGGTCCTGGAGGCTTCCAGTACTCGGCGGCCGGCCCACTGCCGCCGGGCATGCTTGAGACCGGCCCGAACCCCGCCCTCGCCACCCTGCTCGGTTTCATACCGGGGGTGGGCGCCATGTACAACGGCCAGTTCATCAAGGCCCTGGTGCACGTGCTGGTCTTCGTGATCCTGATCCTCATGACCGCGAATGAGAACGGCATCTTCGGGGTCTTCATCGCTGCGTGGGTCTTTTACCAGGTCTTCGACGCGCACCATACCGCCCAGGCCCGCCGTGATGGGCTTCCGCTGCCAGACCCCTTCGGGCTGAATGAACTGGGGGTCCGGCTCGGGATTCAAAGTCCCCGCCAGGCGCAGGCCTACTCGGGTACCGTGTATCCGCCCCCGCCGCCGGGCGGCCCCTTCCCACCCGGAGTGCCTCCCAATCCAGCCAGTGCTTCCGGCGCTGCAACGGGCGCGCCCGGGGACCCGGCCTACTTCACCGTGCCCCCCGTACCCGGAGCTGCGACGTACACCCCGGAGGGATACCCCGTGCATGACCCTGCCGCGCCTCTGCCGCCGGTGGGACGTCCTGAGCCGGTCGGCGCCATCATCCTCATCGCCCTGGGCATCATGTTCCTGCTGGGAACCATGGGCTGGTTCCAGTTCAACTGGATCGGGCACGGCTGGCCGTTGATCCTGATCGCCGTCGGCGTGTGGATCTTCTTCAAGCGGTCGCGTGAACTGCCCCCGCCGGGGGGTGGGCTGTGAACCACTGGATCCAGATTCGACGCCTGCGCGGACCCGCCTTTCTGGTCCTCATAGGGATCATGGCGATGATGTCCGAGTGGCACATCCTCAGCTTCCACCGCAGCTGGCCGTTGCTGCTGATCCTGGCTGGAGTGCTTAGTCTGGCTGAACGAGCGGCCATCGGCCGTATCAACCCTGACCAGGTCTATTCCGCGAGCCCTGCCGCTTACCCGCCCTACCCCGGGGCCTTTACCGAGCCGCCTTACTCCGGAGTTCCCGTTCAGCAGCCGCACAGCGAATCTGCTCCCGAACAAGCTACTCGCGAAACAGGCACGCCCGAACAAGGCACGCTGGAACAAGGCACGCTGGAACAAGGAAGGTCCTGATGGGAGCCGCACCTCCGCCCTACTCGTACCGCGATCAACAGCGCCAGGCCAAGGAGTACTGGCGCGCCCAGCGGCAGGCTGCCCGCCTGCATCAGCGATATACCACCGGCCTGCGCCGCAGCTCGATTACCGGGCCCGTCGTGCTCATCTTCATCGGTGTGATCGCCCTGCTGATCGAGACAGGGCGCATCTCCGGTTATGTCTTCTGGAGCTGGTATCAGCGCTGGTGGCCGCTGCTGCTGATCGGCATCGGGGTCGTCTCGCTGCTGGAGTGGCTACTCGACCGCAACAGCCCGGTGCCGGTGCGGCGTTCGCTCGGCGGGCTGATCGTTCTGCTCATCTTCCTCTCCCTGGTGGGCTGGGGCGGAGCCATGTCCCACCGCTGGGGCGGCAACTTTCCCGACCACTACTACGACTGGAGCCAGGGGGACTTCTCGGTATTCGGAAAGGCTTATGAGAACGACGCGGATACTACTCAGTCGATCGCGGCTGGCGCCTCGATCGAGGTCCAGAACCCCACCGGGGACGTTACCATCGCCGCCTCCGCCGATGACCGCATCCACGTGCACACCCATCAGGTCGTCCATAGTGACTCTCAGGACGGCGCGAACGGCAAGTTCCACGACCTCGATCCCAAGCTGATTGTCAGCGGCGCAACGGTGCTGGTGCGTGTCGATTCCAACCACGCAGGGCGCGCCGACCTTACCATCGAGGTACCTAAGTCTTCCGCCACAGACATCACGGCCGGTCATGGCGATGTCACCCTCGAGGGCTTGGACGGCACCGCCAACGTTACCGCCAAGCACGGGGACGTCAAATTCGACGGCATGGGGGGCAGCGTTACGGCTCACATCGGCGAGGCCCGTTATACCAACCGGGGCGACCTCTCGGCGCACGCCGTTGCCGGCGATGTGACCGTAGATGGGGGGCTAAACGATGTCACCATCTCCGAGGTCAAGGGCAAGGTGCTGCTGAACGGGGAGTACTTCGGCGACACCCACCTGGAGCAGGTCTCCGGTGGGGTTCACTTCCACTCCAGCCGCACCGAGATGGAGATGGGTGCGCTGGACGGCGACCTGACCATGGACAGCAGCGACCTGCACATGGCACAGGTAGCTGGTCCCTTGCGCATCGTGACGAGGTCCAAGGGGGTCGACGTCGCGCAGGTCTCAGGCGACGTTCACATCGAGAGCACCGACGGCGAAGTGAATGTGCAGCCGGCTGCCCCGCTGGGCAACATCCAGATCAACAGCAAGAATCAGCCGATCACCCTCTCCATGCCGCCGGGCGCCAACTTCACGGTGAACGGATCGACCAGGAGCGGGGATCTTTCAACGGACTACAACTTAAACGTCTCCGGCTCGGACAACAGCCACAGCGTCTCAGGACAGGTTGGGGAGGGCGGCGTTCGCGTCCTGCTGGACGCCGATCACGGCGACATCACCCTCAGAAAGGGAGACTCAGCCGCTCCGCCTGCGACGATGCACGTTCCCGCACCGCCCGAGCCGCCGCCTGCGGCGCCCGGCGGCAAAGTCAAGCACTTCAAGTCTGCCAGGACTGCAGCGGAGGACCAAGACGTCGAGTAACAATCCCCTCGGCAGCCGCCAGCACCTGGTCGAAGGTCAGGCAGCTCGAGTCGATGATGATCGCATCGGAAGCCGGCTTCAACGGAGACTCGGCTCGCGTCCGGTCCCGCTCATCCCGCTCCTTGATCTCCTGCAGGACCCTCTCCTGCGCAGCCGCTCCGCCCGCCTGCTGCTCTGAGGGAGCCTTAGCTTCCGATTGTGCTGACTGGCTTGAGCTCTCGAGCTGCTCAAAGCGGCGAAGTCCTCGCACCTCAGGCGACGCATCCAGGAATATCTTTACGTCGGCGTCCGGGAAGACGGCGGTGCCAATGTCCCGGCCCTCCATGACAACCCCTCCAATATCTCCCAGGCGGCGCTGCATCGTGACCATCCATGCGCGGATGGCGGGGTGGACGCTGACCCGCGACGCAGCCTCCGTCACATCGGGCTGACGTATGCGCGCCGTGACCTCGATGTCGTCAAGGAAGACCCGGTTGCCGGCGCTCGATGGCTCCAGACGAATAGAAGTGGCGCCGCTGAGCGTCTTGAGTCCGGCAGCATCGTTCACGGGAACGGCTGACTCGAGCGCCTTCAGGGCAAAAGCCCTGTACATCGCTCCGGTTTCGAGGTTGAGCAGGCCGAACCGCGCGGCCAGGTGGGCCGCCAGAGTGCTCTTACCCGCACCCGCCGGTCCGTCGATGGCGACGATCCGCCGGTGATTCGTTGTCCGGCCGCTCGAGCTCATTCCGGTTTCCTCTTTTTGCGGAATGGAGGCCTCGCTCCGCCTGGCGCTCCGCCCGTGGCGCCTCCTGTACGGGAGCTTGCGAAGGAACGCTTCGGGGGACGGCCCGCCTCAGCTGGTCCGGAAGAGGGTCTGCTGCGCTTCGCAAAGCCGCCCGAGCTCGCGGCAGATCCAGCCTTCCTCGCGAACGGAGGCCTGCCGCCGGGGCCTGAAGGTCTGGCGCCCGCCCGATCGCCATCTTGAGCCGGACCGCCGGAACCGCGCTCGCGCGCGCCCGCCGTCGGTTTGAAGCCTGCAGCCGGGAGCGGCCGCTTGAAGCCTCCCGCACCTCCGCTCTTCCCACCGCCTTTGAAGCCGCCGCCTGGCCGGTCCCCGGATTCGCCGGCCGGACCTCTGCGATCCGGACGTGGTCCTGAGCGAGCAGGAAAGCTTGATCGTGAAGCTGAGCCCGGCCCTAGCCCGGAGCCGGATCCGGGACGCTGAAAGGAACGCGGCTTAAAGTCCGTCCCGGAGCCACCTGCTCTCGGAGCCGGCCGTGGTGCACTGCGTTCAGAGCCGGGCCCACCCGTAGATGCTGCGCGAGGCGAGAACGGTCCACGCGGGCCGGAGCTTCTACCCTGCGCGGCGCCAAAGGCGCGGGCTGGTCGAGACGGCTTGCCGGCACCGTCCTTCCAGGGCTGACGAAACTCTCCCCCCGGACGCGGTGCAAAGCCCTTCCGCGGGGGCCGATCACCGCGCGCTTCTCCGGAGCCAGCGTAGGGCGGCCTGGCTCCCTGACCGCGTGATTCGCTCCCGGAGCCGCGCCTGGATTCGGATGGACTTGGTCCGGAACGGGCCGGCGTGAAAGGCGAGCGCCGGCGTTCGTCTCCAGGCTTGCGGGCCTTGAAGTCCTTGAAGTCGCCCCGCGGCTTGAAGCCGCTGCCAGGTTTGGAGCCTCCGGCCTTGAAGTCGCCCCGCGGCTTGAACTCGCCACGACTGCCCGTATCGCCGGCCCCGGGGCGACCCGCCGGAGAAGGGCCGGAGGCCGCATCACCAGACTCCTGGGACCGCGGACGGCTGGTCCGCTCGGCAGCTTTGAAGTCACCCCGGGCCTCGAAACCGGCACCGAAGCTGCCGGGAGCTCGACGCGCCGGTAGTGCTCCCGCTTTGCCCTGAGAAGCGCGTGCTGGTGACGCGTTCGGTGCTTCGCTCTGCGTCATACGCCCTGCGTCACGGTCGTCCTGAGACCTGGGTCCGCTGGCGCGCTCGCGCGGCCATCTGGCCTTGTCACCCTTGGCAGCCAGAGACTTCGCGAAGCCGGGCTTGCCCTTGTCCTTCCAGGGTGGGCGCGCGGGAGTTCTCTCGCGGCGAGGCGAGGCTCCGGGGCCGGCAAAGCTGCGGATGCCGCTCGCAGCCCTGCCCCCAGCGCCACTTCCAACGGCGCCGCTTGCCTCTGCGGGTGTCCCCGCACCGCGTGTCCCGTCGGCGCCCCTGTTTGCAGCCTGCGGAGGCACGGTCCCTGACGTGCGTGGGCGAACTTTCTTTCCTTCGCCCCGAGCATGAGCAGTGATCCCGGATGCCACTGCGGGCTCAGCCTGCGGCTCGACCGCCGGGCGCGGCCATACGGAGATGGTATCCGGCAGCTTCGGCCGGGCACCCTTGATCGAGAGCCCGTGACCGCCAGCAGGTGTGCGCTTCGGACCAGACGTTGCTGGTCCGGAGAGGCGATGGAAGGCACGACGCCCTTCCACACCCGTGGCCTCTTCAACCTCGTCCGCACCGGCGCCACGAAGCGGCATCGGCTCCTCGAAGTCGGGCAGGGAGCCCTCGACGTGCAGCAGCGTCTCGCGCTCCATCGGCAGCAGGGCGAGCTGGCGGGTGGCGGTGAGTCCGCGCACCGCCTCCCGCACCTTGGACCGTGAAGTCAGGGGAGAGAGGAAGACCTCAACCTCCTCGCTGGTCGCAGCCACCGCAGACTCCAGGTAGAGCGATACAAGTACGGAGAGGGCGGTCACCTGCGACATGTTGGTGCCGGCATTCAGGGCCTTTGACTGGCGGGTCTGAAGAGCCTCCCACAGGGTCGACTCGCCTCCCACTTGGTAGAGCGGGACGACCCGCATCGCGCCCCACAGCTCGTACAGCGCACGCAGAGCCGCGGCCTCGGTCAGCTCGCGGCCGATCTCGTCCTTCAATTCATCGGCGCTCAGCACGCCCTTGCGCTCGAGCACCCGCCAGACCTGCTGCACCAGGGGCGAGACCCGCGTCGTCCCAGAGCCCGGAGCATGCTTCCAGTCGCGATCTCCGCGCATGGCAAAGACAAACGGCAGGGTCTCAGGACTGACGATGAAGTCAGGATGGTCGGCCGGAGTTCCGAGCAGGTTGAGCGGGATGGCCAGGTTGCCGTCGACCAGCCGCGCCAGCATCTCACGGGCAGCCTCGATCGCGCTGCGGGGCGGGGTCGAGTTTGCCTGCCCCATGCACGCCTCGACGAACGAGGGAGCCGGCGCGTTCAACTGCGCCTTGCGCGGCAGGAAGAGGCACAGCCCCGTTGCCTGCAGCCACTGGCCGGCGTCCTCAAGGGTAACAATCGGGTCGGAGTTCTGACGCCAACGAATGGCGCGTGTTGCCTGTAACTGCTCAGATGTCAAAAGAAACCTATTTCCGGCGGGCAGGAACGAAGCGCGAAGAGAACCCGTGATGCGAGGGCAGACTCCCTGGGGAGCCGCTCAAATCCGCTGAAACGCCCGCTGAATGTCCTTCCAAGCATACCGCAATGCGATCGGGCGCCCGTGAGGACAGCTGGTCGGATGCTCGGTCTTGGCCAGCTCAGCGAGCAACCACTCCATGCGAAGCGGGTCGAGCGGAGTGTTGATCTTGATCGCGGCATGGCAGGCGATCGAAGCAGCGATCCGGGTCCGCGCAGCCTGCAGGTTTTCGGTCTGCGACTCGCGTTCGGTCTGCTCGAGCACCTCCATCAACATGCGCTCGAGCTGACCGCCCTCGAGACCCACGGGGGCGGCCTTGATGGCGATGGTCCGCGGCCCGAAGGCTTCGGCCTCAAAGCCATTGCGCTCCAGCTCGAGCGCGATCCCGGCGAAGAGGATCATCTGCTGCGGCAGCAGGTCGACCAGCATCGGCATCAACAGCCGCTGGCGCTGCACGCCCTCGACCTCGCGATCGCGCAACACCTTTTCAAACAGCACGCGCTCATGCGCCACGTGCTGATCGATGATCCACAGCCCCTCTTCGTTCACCGCGAGGATGAACGACTCCCGCAGCTGCCCCAGCGGCTTGAGCGACGCGAGGGAGCTCAGACTAGGGCCCGCTGCATCGTGGCCGTGGGGCGCCTCCGCATCGAGTGGCATCTCCGAGCCGCAGCTGTGGCCCTGCGCGCGGCCAGTGGAGGGCGCGTCGGCGGGTGCATCGGCAGGTGCGTCCGCGAAAGGCAGCCGCCCCGGTACCGGCGCAGGCTCGACCGGGGTGAGGTGAAAGCGCTCTGCCTCGTCGGCGGCGGGAGGAGTAGCGGACTCTGGTGGCGGATCTCCAAAGGACGCCCCATCGGACATCGGCGGAGGGGATGGCTCCGCCACCAGTGACGAGGAGGCGTGCGCATTCGAAGTCAGTGCGGTCAGAAACGCGGCAGCGGGCCGGGCCCGCACCAATGCGTTGCGGATGCTGTCGCGCACAAAGTCATGCAGAAAGCTCTGCTGCCGAAAGCGTACCTCCGTCTTCGCGGGATGCACATTGACGTCGACTTCCTCCGGCGGCATCTCCAGAAACATCAGGATGACGGGGAACGAGGTCGGTGGCAGGATGTTGCGATAGGCCTCGCTCACGGCATGCAGGATGAGCCGGTCGCGCACCAGCCGATGGTTGACGAAGACGTAGATCGAGTTGCGGTTGAGCTTCTGCAGCTCCGGCTTCGACAGGAAGCCGCTGAGCCGCAGCATGCCGGGCGTGGGCGCCTTGTACTCCGTATCGCGTTTCCAGGGCGGCGGCTCAGGCAAGCCTGCGTGCGGCAGCTGCACCTCGGCCGCGATCGGCAGCAGCTGGTCGAGCGTCTCCGCTCCGAAGATCTGGTAGATCCTCTCCGACAGCCGGGCGACCGGTGGCGCGATCAGCAGCGCGTGAGTCGAGGAGTGCAGTTCGAAGTGCTTCTCCGGATGGGCCAGAGCATAATGTGTAACCAGAGCTGTTACGTGCGAGAGTTCGGTCGTCTCTGACTTCAAAAACTTGCGCCTCGCCGGCGTGTTGAAGAAGAGATCGCGGATGGTGAACGTCGTTCCGGGAGCGACGCCCGCATCCTCGACGCGCACCATCTTGCCGCCGACAATCTCTATCGCCGTGCCATGCGGGTCTGTGGGCTGGCGAGTGGCAACCTCCAGGCGCGAGATCGAAGCGATCGAGGGCAGCGCCTCGCCGCGAAATCCCAGGGTGGCGATCGAGAGCAGGTCGTCGCTGGTGCGGAGCTTCGAGGTGGCGTGGCGCTCAAAGGCGAGCATCGCGTCGTCCCGACCCATGCCTGAGCCGTTGTCGGCGATGCGGATCAGCTTCCGCCCTCCGCCCTCGACCTCAACGCGGATGCGTGTGGCGCCCGCGTCCAGCGCATTCTCGAGCAGCTCTTTGACCACCGAGGCAGGCCGGTCGACGACCTCGCCCGCAGCGATCTGGTTCGCTACCTGGTCCGACAGGATGCGGATGCGCCCCATCGAAGAGCTACTTCGCTGCCAGCTGCGACGGGCTGCTGTGACTCACGGCGCAGGACTTACGCACACCCGGGCGGCAGCAGGATTTCACTGCTCAGCTCCCGCTGGGCGGAGCCGCCGACGGAACATGGTCTCCGAGCACATGCAGGCGAAGGAAGTTGGTTGAACCGGACTTGGTCCGCGTGCCCGCAACGATGCCGACGATCTGCTTCGGCTGCGCGAATCCACCCTGCTCAAGCAGCCGCTCGGCGGTGTCGACCATCTCCTCCGCCGTGGAGAGCTTGGCGCAGTGGATGGGGTGCACTCCCCACAACATCGTCATGCGGTTGATCACCGCCTCAATGCTCGAGAGCGCGTAGATGAGCGGGCGGGGACGATACTTCGAGAGCTGCCGCGCGGTCGTGCCGCTCTCCGTGAAGACGGCGATCGCACTGATGTCCAGATCTTCTGCCGCGTGCGCCATCGACTCGCAGATGGTCTCGCCGATCGACAGGCGCGGGTGCGGGAAGTGGTGGATCCCGCCATTCGGCAGCTCCCGCATCTGCAGCTCCGTCTCCATGACAATCTTGCTCATCATCTTGACCGCCTCGACGGGATACTTGCCGGCCGCACTCTCAGCCGACAGCATCACTGCGTCGGTGCCGTCGTAGACCGCGTTGGCGACGTCGCTCGCCTCGGCGCGCGTAGGGCGGGGATTATCGATCATCGATTCCAGCATTTGCGTCGCGGTGATCACCGGCTTACGATGCTCCGCCGCACATCGAATCACGTGCTTCTGGATCGCCGGGACCTTCTCCGGCGGAACTTCAACACCCAGGTCGCCGCGCGCCACCATCACTCCGTCGGCAATTTCGAGGATGCTCTGGACATTTTCGATGGCCTGCGGCTTCTCCAGCTTGGCAACGATCCAGGTGTTCGCACCGAGCGCTTCGATGCGCTGCTTCACCAGTTCAACGTCGGCCGCGGTGCGTACGAAGGAGACGGCGATCGCGTCGACTCCAGCCCCGATGGCGAAGACCAGGTCGATCTCGTCTTTCTCGGTGAGCGATGGCACCTTGACCGGGATCCCCGGCAGGTTGATGCCCTTGTGCTCGCCCAGGGTGCCGCCGTTGATGATCTGGCAGACTACATCCTCACCCTCGACCGCGGTCACGTGCAGCTCGATCAGTCCGTCGGAGAGCAGGATGCGAGCGCCCACCGTCAGGTTCTCTGCCAGCGTCTTGAAGGTGGTGCTGACCAGCGTCGCCGTTCCGGGAACATCGCGCGGAGTAATGGTCAACTGCTGGCCCGCCTCAAGCTGCACGGGCTTTTTGTCGACCAGCGGACCGGTGCGAATCTTGGGCCCCTGCAGGTCGCCGAGGATGCAGATCGGCTTACCCTCTTCGCGTGCAACCTTGCGCACCATTTCGATCAGCCGCAGCTTTTCGGGATGGGTTCCATGGGAGAAGTTCAGGCGCGCAACATCCAGTCCAGCGCGCACCAGCTGCCGGAAGGTCGCCTCGTTATTCGAGGCAGGGCCCAGTGTGGCAACGATCTTGGCGCGACGCTCATGCTCTGGCGCATTCAGACTCGCGCCAGCAAGAAAAACACTCATTCTTCCCCCGAACTTCGCTCTGCTAGTGTTTGCAGCCTTATTTTACTCTGCCGGCCGATGGTCTCACTCCGCGCGCCTTCCTGTGAAAATGTTTACAGCAGGGTAGGCCCGTCACTCGTAGGCAGGGTCCCACTCCTTCTCGGTGCGGATGGCGATCTCGTCTTTGGGGAAGATCTGCGCGTTGAACTCGGCGCCAATCAGCACGCTGAGCGAGGTCAGATAGAGCCAGACCAGCGTTGCGACGCCCGCCGCGAGCGAGCCGTAGACGGCGGTGTACTGTGCCGAGCGGGTCACCGATCCACCATAGAGCAGGGTCGCAAGAAACCAGGTAAAGGCGGCCAGCACCGCCCCGGGCAGCACCCGGCGCCAGTGCTGGGTGCGCGGCGTGCCAAAGTGGTAGATGGTCGCGAGCACCGTCATCAGGGTGAGCAGCGCGACGGCCCAGCGCCCCATCCTCCATGCGATGGTGACATAGCTCTGCAGCTCGTGATCGGCACGGCTGACCATCCATAGCTGGATCTGGCGTCCGAAGGCAATGAGCAGAGTCGCGAGGGCCAGCGGTACAAGGCAGATCGGGATCAGCAGCAACGCAATCCAGCGCGTCATCCAGAAGCCCCAGAGGTGCCGCGGGAGCTCATAGGCCCGGCGAAAACCCTCCAGCAGCGACAACATCACCCCCATCGCGGCGAGCAGGCTGAGCACCGAGGCTGACCACACGATCTTGACGGTGAGCGCATGACGGTCCTGAAAGTATCCCTGCACCAGCGACATCGTGTCCGGCGGCAGCACCTGGTCGAAAGCGCCGCGGACCTCACGCCGCAGCCCCGCAGTTCGGGGGCTGATTGCGAGCAATGTCGTAGTTACTAACAGCGCTGGAAACAAGCTAAGGATGGCGGAATAAGCCGCAGCTTTTGCAAGGGTGAAGGTGTCGTGCGAGATGGATTTCCAGAGCGCTCGTCGGAAGTGTCCAATTATCACCCACATACTTGGCAGCCTAACTGAAGCGCGGGGCCGCGCCAAGCACTACTCTCCGCAAGGTGAACCGCGGCGCAGGTTCTCGAATGCGCCTCAACGAGTGAGTCACGTTGCCTCATCTGGCCAGAGTAAGGTCAGCCTCTTCTCCGCCAGAGTAATGACGGCGGCAGTTGACGCGAGCACCTCGCCATCGGCTTGCAGCGGCGGTGGTGCGCAGTAATCCCGGCCAGGAAGTGGTCTGCAGACTATCCGGCTCACGTCGAAGTAGGAGACATGGGTACTGGAGAGCGGCGCCGGCCCGGAGTTCACCTGCACGCTGGCAGGTACGAGAAGAGCTCTCAAGCTGGCACGCGCCATCTGCACGCGTGTCTTCGCGGCCACGACTGCAAGCCGCAGCGCTGGCTGATCGAGCGCGCCGCCCGGGCGCCAGCGGTTCAGCTGGGCTACCCGCACGACGAGCGCTTCGGAGACGCTCTGCGTGAAGACGCTGCCCTGCGTGGTTGTAATCTCGATTTCAAAGTGCTCGATGCGGTGCCTCAGCAGCAGCTCTCCGCCGGCAAGGTAGTAAGCCGCTCGCCCGCTGCTGTGCTTGCCCCAGCGCTGCGCCGCCTGCATCAGCAGCGCATGCGCGCCGACCCCGGCCGACATGGCGAAGTACCAGCTCGAGGTGACACCATCCGCTTCGCAGGTGCTCGACACCCGCCCCAGCGGGACCTCTCGCGCAGGGCTGCGGATCAGCATCCTGGCCGCGCGCACCGCATCGCGCGGCAGGCGCATGTTCTGCGCGAGCACGTTACCGGTCCCCATGGGAATGATGCCAAGCGGCACGCCTGTGCCGGCCAGGGCCTGCAAGAGGGCGAAGACCGTCCCATCACCTCCGCACGAAAAGACTCTCTCGCAGCCGTCGTCGATCGCCTTGCGCGCGAGGCCTGCCGCGGCCGGGACTTCTCCGAGCTCGGTGATCGCAACCTCGAAACCCGCGCCCCGCAGAACCGCGGCGACGGCGGTCACCGTCGCGCGATGGTGAGGGTTCCGGGTGAGCAGGGGGTTTACAAAGAGTGCGACTTTCCGCATCTGCGACCGAGGATACAGCAAGCTCCTCAACCGCAAGTCAACAGACGCCATAGCCGCGCCGGGAGCCTAGAAGATTACCGTCTTGTTGGCATAGGAGAGGATGCGGTGCTCGAGGTGCCAGCGCACGGCGCGTGAGAGGACCACGCGTTCCAGGTCGCGACCCTTCTGCACCAGGTTAGGAATCTGGTCGGAGTGCGAGATGCGGGTCACATCCTGCTCGATGATGGGGCCGTCGTCGAGCACCTCTGTCACGTAGTGGCTGGTCGAGCCGATCAGCTTCACCCCGCGCGCAAAGGCCGCATGATAGGGACGCGCCCCGGTAAACGCAGGCAGAAAGGAGTGATGAACGTTGATGATGCGACGCGGATAGCGCGCGACAAAGTCCGGCGAGAGCACCTGCATGTAGCGGGCCAGCACGATCAGTTCGATGGATTGCGCAGCCAGCAAGTCAAGCTGCACACGCTCTGCTGCAGCGCGGGTGTCCGGGCTGACCGGCATCAGATGGAATGGAATGCCGTAGAACTCCGCCAAGGGACGCGCTTCCTGATGGTTGCTGATCACCAGCCGCAGGTCGCAGGCCAGCTCCCCCGAGGCATGCCGCAGCAGCAGGTCAGCCAGGCAGTGCAGGTAATGAGAAACGAAGATGGCAACCGGCGGCTTGCGGTCTCCGTACTCCAGCTGCCAGGCCATCGAATTCTGCTGTGCGATCGGATCGAAGACGGCGCGGAACTGCGCCTCGTCCAGCCGGAAGCCGGTCAGGTCAAACTCCACCCGCATGAAGAAGAGCCCAAGCTCGTTGTCCTGATGCTGGTCCGCGTGCAGGATGTTGGCATCGTGCGCCAGCAGGAAGTTGGCGATGGCTGCAACCAGGCCCTTGCGGTCCGGGCAGCTGATCAGGAGGATTGCAGTCTTCGACATGGTGCGGCGCCAGACCCCTTCAATGTTTTCACTCGAGGAGTCCTCTCATTGTAGAGGCGGAAGTGAGCAGTGCATCGTGCGGGGCGAAAGGAGCGATCTGGCTCAATCTTCAGTCGCGCGTAGTCCCCAGCGGCAGCGGATCGGTAGCGAAGACCTGCTCCGCCCGCCCGCGGCTCACGCGGTAGATCGCGAACTGCCGGTCGCTCTCGCTGCGCAGCTCGAAGATCAGCGCGGCCCTGTTGTCACCCTCGGTGTCGACGGCGTCGACCAGCTTCATCCTGGGAGTCATGTCGAGATGCGCGGCGTCCGCCACCGACTGCAGCAGAATGCGAGGCGTCCCGTAGAGGTCCGGCTGGCAGATGACGGTGACATCGCGCTCGGACGGGCCCTCTCCGCTGCTCGCCGTGAGCACGACGGTAGCACCGCCGCTCGGCGACAGCTCATAGGCCTTGAACGTCTCATCGGCGAGCGGAATGGCGGCCGCGGCCTGGCTCGTCTTGCGTTCGGCAGCCTGTGCCCTCGCCCTCGCGGCGCTCCGCGTGGTCTTAGCGGACGGATTGATCACCATTGCACTGCCGAAGCCCTGCGTCGGGCCCAGGGTCGCGAGCGCCTTGCGCGCGATGTCCTCCACCGCCGCCTTCATCCTGGCTGCATCGTCGGCATTGGACCACTGATATGCAAAGGGCCGCTCCGCAGCAGTGCCCGTGTCGGAGACGGCGGCCATCTGCTGCAGGTTGGGCGGCATGCCCTCCAGCCTGCTCTCCTGGAGCGCAGGATCGCCTGCGGCCAGCCCCCCGCGATGCAGGTTAGGCCGGTCCGGATCGCGCGCCGTAGACGCCGTACTCGCCCCAGATGTGTCCGCCGGTCGCGAGTGTTTGCGCAGCGTCGGCCGGTCAGCATCGACCTCGGTGTGCGTCTTCGCCCCCGAGTCGGACGCCGCATCGCTGCCACTCGATGCACCATCGGCCGTGGAACGCTTGTGCAGCGTGGGCCGGTCCGGGTCTGTGGCGCCTGCGGGAGAGTTCGGATCAGCTCCCGCGGGGGAAGATGCGCCGCCGGAGCCCGATTTGTCGGCAGAAGCTGTGTCGGCCGCAGCTGTGTCGGGCGCGTTAGTCCCGGGCGACGAAGACCCGCTCTTTCCCGCACCACCGGTCGAGCCCCCGGGCTTTCCCGTCGAAGCGGCGTCGCTCGACGAGCCGCCCGTCCTGCTCTTGCTGACGAAGGTCGGGCGATCGGGGTCGACCTCCGTCACCACCCGCGCCGTCCCCTTCGAAGCAGCCGGCTTCGGCGCTTTCTTCGGCGGCAGAGGGTGCCACACTCCGTATCCGAACCAGTTCCGGTCGACCTGACCGGGGTGATAGATCACGAACTGGCCCTGCGGCACGCCCGCCTGCTCGAGCTCGTACTCCGTCTCATCTTCAACGGCCAGGGGCTCCGGCTTTGCCAGGTAAAGCCCACCCGCCTGGTATCGCTCCCCATCCCAGACCGCAATGGGGACGATGCGGCTGGCGCTCGGCTTCCCCGGCTCGCCGACCCACTCGAGCACCGCCGTCGAGCGCAGCTTCTGCTCGGTAACTCCGACAGGCTTCTTCGCCGGCGAGCCCGGATACTGCCCATAAGCCGATGAAGCCGCCAGCGACATGGCCAGCGCAGCCAGACGCAGACTCCGGAATACTTTGAAAGACTCTTGTGTCATGACCCCTTCTCAATTCGATGCGGAAAACAGGATGGCAAAAGCGCGCCGGGGCTTCTGACTTAGATCACCATGAACCGCCGCCAGCCTCTCACGCAAGCGAAGCGATGTGCAGCCAGACCAGATAGACTATTGGAGGCCTGAAGTACCTGAGCCGGAACCGATCGACGAGAGGAATACCACCATGCAGGAGCACGACCTGGTAGCTGACTTCACCCTTCAAAACGAGCAGGGAGCAACGATTCACCTCTCCGACTTCACCGGCAGGCCTGTCGTCCTCTTCTTTTACCCGAAGGCCGACACGCCCGGCTGCACCATCGAGGCCTGCGGCTTTCGCGACATCTTCGCCACCATTCAGAAGACCGGAGCGGTCGTGCTCGGCATCTCCCGCGACACGCCCCAGTCGCAGAAGAAGTTCAAAGACAAGTACAAGCTTCCCTACACGCTCCTCGCTGATGTAGACGAAGTGGTCTGCAAACAGTTTGACGTTCTCAAGGAAAAGAACATGTATGGGAAGAAAGTGATCGGCATCGACCGCACCACCTTCCTGATCGGCCCCGACCGCCGCCTGCTCAGGGTGTTCCCAAAGGTGAAGCCAGAGGGCCATGCCGAAGAGGTGCTTGCGGCGATCGAGGAGTCGAAGGCGGCAGGCGCCGGAGTCGCAAGTTCTGCCGTAAGCTCGAAGGCCTGAGCCGGGCAGCGCCGCAAGTGGAGACCCTCAGCCTTCCAGCTCTTCCGCGGGATTTCTACGTGGGGTCACCGGATGCGGTCGCCCCTGCGCTGCTCGGCAAGCTGCTTATCCGGCGGCTGGGGCGGCAGATCCTGGCCGGCCGCATCGTCGAGGTAGAGGCGTACTTCGGTACTGGCGACCCAGCGGCCCACTCCTTCGCCGGACGCACCGCCCGGAATTCTGTCCTCTTTGGGCCGCCCGGCCATGCCTACGTCTACCTGATCTATGGCATGCACTACTGCCTGAATGTCTCGTGTGAGCCGGACGGCCTGGCGGGCTGCGTTCTGATCCGGGCCCTCGAGCCGGTGGCTGGACTTGAAGCCATGGCGCTGCTGCGGACGCTCGCTCCCGGCGCTGACGACAGGCTGTCAACCTCCGGCCCTGGACGACTTTGCCAGGCAATGGGCATCACACGAGCCGAACTGGATGGAGCCGATCTGACCGCCCTCCACTCGCCGCTCTACATCGCGGTCGATGACTCACCCGCCCGTGCGATCATGGTCACGCCACGCATCGGGATCAGCAAGGCTGCCGACCTGCCTCTGCGCTTTAGTGTCGCCGGCAATCGCTTCGTCAGCCGGGCGGCAAAGCCTTTGCAGAATCGTCGAAGGGCCGGGTCCTGAACGCATCCACGCCCGTCTACCGAAAGCATCCTGCTTGAGAAATGAACTAGAATGCGGCTGAACATCCACCAGCCCCAGCATCCTTCCGCTTTTCAGGAGCCAGTAGTGCAGAAGAGAGTCCTTACCGCCCTCCCTCGTCCTCTTGTCGTAATTCTGGCGTTGCCGTTCGCTGTCCTGCTGCTGGCGCCTCGCTCCACCGCACGGGCCCAGGACACTCCCCCACCGAGCCCAGCGGCAGGTTCAGCCGCGGCGCCGTCAGCCGCTCCACAGGGTGCGCCTCCGCCGCGGGCACACGGGCCCATGCCGAGGCCTACCAATCTCCAGATTCTGCCTAAGGACATCTCCGGTCCAGAGCTCATCAGGATCATGCATACCTTTGAGGCGCAGGTCGGTGTGGAGTGCGAGTTCTGCCATGCGACCGATCCGGCGACCCATCGTCTTAACTTCGCCTCTGACGCCAAGCCGGAGAAGAACACCGCCCGCGTCATGATGCGGATGACCCGCGACATCAATGAGAAGTACCTCACCCAGATCGTGGATCCCGACCACGCCGACCACCCGGCGCCGCCGGTCTCCTGCGGCACCTGCCACCGCGGCCAGTCGATGCCCGCCGCCTTCGCAGCGCCTCCTGAGGTAGGGGGTGCAGAGGATCACCACGGCCCACCGGCTTAAGTAGCAGCTCTGGCTGCCGGCTTGAGGCTGCCGGGTCCGGCACCCTACAGCAGCAGAACGTTGTCGATCAGGCGTGTTGTCCCGACAAATGCCGCCACCGCGACCAGCGTGCCACGACCCGCAGTCTGGACCGGCAGCAGCGTGTCTCGATCCACCACGGAGAAGTAGTCCAGCCTCACCCCGGGTTCCTGTGCGAGGACTTCGCACCCCACTTCGATGAGCGCGGCCGCCGAGGTCTCCCCGCCAGCAGCAACTTCCTCGACACGCCCGAGTGCGCGATGAAGCACCAGCGCAGAACGGCGCTCCTCCAGGGTCAAGTAGCGGTTGCGCGAGCTCAAGGCCAGCCCATCGGCATCCCGCACGATGGGGCAGACCACCATCTCCACGTCAAAATTTAGATCGGCCACCATCTTCCGCAATACTGCCACCTGGGCCGCGTCCTTCTGTCCGAAGAAGGCCCGGTCGGGTGCGGCGATGTGAAAGAGCTTCGACACGACGGTCGATACTCCGCGAAAGTGCCCGGGCCGCGATGCGCCGTCGAGCCGCTCGCTGACTCCCTCGACGGTGACGTACGTAGCTGGGAGGTGCGGGGCCGTCGAACCGGTCTGAGGGGCGCCGGTGGCGGGGTACATCTCCTGGACCGGTGGGGCGAAGACGATATCCGCCCCAGCCTCCAGCAGCAGGGCGCAATCGGCCTCAAAAGTGCGGGGATAGCGGGCCAAGTCCTCGTTGGGGCCGAACTGCGCCGGGTTGACGAAGATGCTCACCACCACCGCATCGCAGCTCGCGCGCGCGGCCGCCACCAGCGAGAGGTGCCCGGCGTGCAGCGCGCCCATGGTCGGCACCAGGCCGAGAGTCTTGCCTTCGCGGCCCAGATTACGGCCCAGATCGCACCGCAGATCGCTTCGTGCCGCCCGCATCTCTGCAATGGTCTTCAGGATGAGCATCAAGATTGGCGCGCTCGCCCTCAGGCCTTCCGGCGGGCAGGAGAGACGGCTTCGAAGTCAGCCCGGGTCTCGCGCGAAAGATGGTAGCTCTCCGCTTCGTTGGGGAACGAGTGGGCCTCGACGTCCTTGCGAAAACCCGCTATGGCGGTCCGATACAGCGACGCCGCGTCGGCATACTGCCGCACAAACTTTGCCGGCTTGTTGAAGCTCAGGCCCACCAGGTCGTGAATCACCAGAATCTGGCCGTCGCAGTCCGGTCCGGCGCCGATCCCGATCGTCGGCACGCTCAGCTCGGAGGTGATGCGCAGCGCGACCTCGCGCGGAATGCCCTCGAGCACGATGGCGGCCGCGCCAGCCCGTTCAAGCGCCAGGGCATCTTTGAGCAGGCGATCGGCGTGCGAGGCGGACTTGCCCTGCACCTTGTATCCACCCATGCGGTTGATCGACTGCGGCGTGAGTCCGAGGTGCCCGAAGACGGGAATCTCAGCGTCGGTGAGCCGCGCGACGAGCCCCACGCGGTTCGCTCCACCCTCGACTTTGACCGCCTCAGCGCCCGCTTCCTTGATGAATCGGACTGCGTTCGCAACGCCCATCTGCTCGTCGGCGTGGTAGCTGCCATAGGGCATGTCGGCGACCACGACAGCCCGCCTCACAGCTCGTCGAACCGCGCGCGTATGGTGCAGCATCTCGTCGACGGTGACCGGCAGGGTACTGTCATAGCCAAGCACCACCATGGCCAGCGAATCGCCCACCAGAACCATATCGATCCCGGCCTCGTCCACCAGCCGCGCAGTGGCGTAGTCGTAGGCAGTAAGGGCCGTGATCGGCCTACCGGTCTGCTTCTTCTCTAGAAGGGTTTGGACTGTGACTTTCAAGCCTGCAGACGCAGGCGCACTTGGGAGGGTAGTGACGCTCATCAGATCTCCAGTGCAGCTCCCCGGCGGCGTCTTCATTCCTGTTGAGGAAAAAGTGTGCGGCCTCAGGATGCTACCCGTACTCCACAACTATACAGCCCTTTGACGGAGGATACTCAGACCTCGAGTAACCCGTCATGTACTTACGCCTCGCACGTGAGGCGTTGCTGATCCCGCTAATGGCGCTGATATAGGCGACAAGATGGTAAATGGCGAAGCATTCGCGAGAACGGAAGGCCGCAGTCCTGATCGTGCCATCGGCTCTAGCAGCGGCAGAAAATAAATTGGATACTCAATCCCGGTCACCCTGACCTCCGCAGGATCGTGTTAGATGCGCCCCAGCCGTTTGAAAAGGATGGACGCCTGCTCGGCAGGATCTGACGTATGTGCTACGCCATGTGCCGCGTCATCCGCAATGGCTCTTACGCTTTATCGTAGAAGGCTGCCGTTTGGGCCGGTCCATTCGTCGACCACGATGCCTAGATCGTTCAGGGTCTGAATGGCCGTTTCGACATTGCGGCGGATCTGCGGACGGTCGGCCTTCACATCGGTCCCACCCTCTTCAATCGCGATCACTCGGCCATATGGCCACGCGTTTGTGGGCAGCGCACCTAGAGCGCTCGGCAGGTCCGCGAGACGAATGTCCACCTCCTGCTTGCGCGCGCTGGCGGGGCGCAACAGCCCTCCAGGGCCGAAGCTGCTCGGGTTAGCGTCGGGGTTGATGACCCGCAGGTTCACCGTGTCGCGGCCGACCATCAGGAACGGATTTCCCCAGGCATCCCGGCTGTGGACGGCGAGGTAGAGGCTCTTAGATGGTGGGGGAATCTGCTCCAGCTCCTGCCGGGTAGCGTCACGCAGGTGTGCCTGCTGCTCAGCCTTCTCCTTGGCCTCGACTCTGGCCTGTACGGCCGCGTCGGGCACGCTGTTTGAGGTGGCTCTGCATCCGGAGAGCATTACGCCAGCCGCGAGCAGCGCCGCGATCAGACCAGCCGAGTAGCCGACGTCCGCCCGCGTGCTACGCCGAAGCGGAGAGATGGGCTCAGGCCCTGGTGTGTAGAGAAAGAGTGATTGAGGCTGGGGGTCCATCCGGAATGCTTCTCGGTCGCGCACCACCGCAAGGATACCAAAGGAACGCAAACTGCTGCTGCGTATGCCAGTCGTGCGCTTGCGAGTGCGACAGACCGCGGGTATGACCTGAACGGCCGGAGAAAACGTCTTGATCAGCGCACTCGATGGCGGCCGCGATGCGCCTCTGGGTATGGCACCGTCCCCTGAGAGCGTACCGAACCGCAGCACCATGGCGGGCGGCTCTCAGACCGCGGTACGGGCCCGGGCTATGGCGTCCAGCACTCCATTGAGGAAGTTAATAGATTCGGGAGCGGAGTACCGGCGGGCTATCTCCAGCGATTCATTGATGATGATGGGTACCGGCGTGGCGGGAAAGCCGATCATCTCAGCCACCGCGCCACGCAGCACGTTGCGGTCGACGGCAGGCATGCGAGACAGGCGCCAGTTCGCCGAATGGCCCTCGATGAGGGCATCGATCTCTGCACTGCGCACACTTGCCACCCGGAAGAGGTCTTCGGCGAAGCCGCGAGTCTCCGAGTCGAGCTCTTCCCGCGCCTGCCAGAAGGTCTGGCGCACCTCGTCGGCACTCTGCTTGCCGATGTCGGCCTGGAAGAGCATCTGCATCGCCAGTTCGCGGGATTTTCGGCGCTTGCCGGTGGCCGTCACTGGTGGCCCTGCGGAGCCTTCGCCAGCTTGCCCAGGGGTGACTCCTGCTCGTAAGCCGCAGAATCAAAGCCACTTTGCTGAAAACTTGCGGTCCTATGCGAGCCCGAGCCTTCGTTACCTCCGGAGGCAATCTTGCGATGCAGGGACACCATCTCGATGGCAGCCACGGCAGCCTCGAAGCCCTTGTTGCCGGCCTTCAGCCCAGCACGGTCGAGGGCCTGCTCCAGGGTGTCACAGGTGAGCACGCCAAACGCATGAGGAAGGCCGGTCTCCTGCTGGGACTGCCCGATGCCGCGGGCGACTTCGTTGTAAATGGCCTCATAGTGCGCCGTTTCGCCGCGAATGAGGCAGCCGAGAGTGATGATGGCGTCGGCTTTACCGGCGAGGGCAAGGGCGCGCGCTGCGGAGGGAATCTCCCACGCTCCGGGAACGCGAACAACCTCGATATCTGCCTTCGCGGCGCCGCTGCGCAGCAGCGCGTCAGAGGCGCCCTGCAGCAGGCGGTCTGTGATGACCGCGTTCCATCGCGAGACCACGATGGCGAAGCGCATACCCGCCGCCGAGAGATCGCCCTCAGTGGCAATGGGACGCCCAGCGAGCGGGTCGCTCCACTCCCAGAAGCCGAAGTAAACTCCCGCAACCGGCTCGATGGTGAAGAGGCGCGACCTCCAGTGGGTCTCCTCGATAGGGCTGATTGCGCCGCTCTGGCGCCCTGAGAGCCACTTCACTGCGACCTGGTGCAGGGACTCGAGGCCGGTAGCCTCGATCAGAATCTCGGGCGTGGCGGGTAGCGTGCCATCGACGAACTCGAGGTTGCCGAGGGGCGCGAGAAAGGGCGCGCTACGGCTGGTGGGCTCGTGCCAGCCCTTGCCCGGTTCGAGACCCATCGCGGCAAAGAAGCTCGTCAACGCCTCGAAGACGTCCGCAGAAGGCGCTGGCCGCACGATGGTAATGCCCTTGATCATCCTTTGACTTTATCAGGTACCGGTGTGGTTGAAGGTTGGCGGAAGCTTACGTCCGAGCCCCGGCTGGGCACCGTCTTGGCCGCGATCTTAGTCCCTTCCAGATGCGATAGAAACTCCAGCACTCTGGCGCTTGTGACTATACCGGCTGCTCTGGCGCGGATGAGTAAGATAAACTCTGCGAATATGCGTACCCTCTTAGCCGCAGCTGTGTCAGGAGCAGTCCTGCTCCTCCCCGTCTCTCTTCCCGCTCAGAATGTTCGCGCCGACGGCTCGGCGCAGACGTTCGAAACTCTGACGAACCAGTATTTCGAGCAGGTCTACTTTAAGTACCAGCCGACGGCGGGCACCGCGGCAGGGCTGCATGAGTATGACGCGAAGATGGAAGACTACTCCCCGGCAACCATCGAAAAGCAGCGAGCCGCCCTGCACCTTTGGGAGAAGAAGATCGCTGCCGTCGATCCCAGCTCACTCGACGAGGCCCAGGCGGCGGACAGGGACATCCTGCTGAACAGCATCCGCGCCGCACTGCTGACATCGGAGGTGCTGCGCCCCTTTGAGAAGGATCCGGACAGCTACTCCAGCGGCGCGACCAACTCGATCTTCGTGCTGATGGAGCGGCCCTTTGCTCCGGCGAATGCACGGCTTCGCTCCGTGGTCGAGCGCGAGCGGATGATCCCGACTCAGCTGGAGCAGGCGCGCGGGAACCTGAAAAATCCTCCGCGCGTCTATACCGAGATTGCGCTCGAGCAGATCGATGACCTGGTCGGCTTCTTCCAGAACGACGTGCCGTCCGCCTTCACCGACGCCGACGACGCGGGCACCAAGGCGGAGTTTCTAAAGACGAACGCCGCCGTAATCGCAGCACTCAAGAGCTATGGCGTGTGGATCAAGACCGACCTGCTGCCGCGCTCGAACGGCGACTTCCGCTACGGTAGCGAAACATTCCAGAGGGCGCTCGCCTACAACGAGATGGTCGACATCCCGCTCGATCGCCTGCTGCAGATCGCGCTTGACGACCTGCACAAGAACCAGGCGGAGTTTGCACGCGTCGGCAAGGAGATCGACCCAAGCAAGACGCCGCAGCAGATGCTGGCAGAGCTCGACAACATCCATCCCGCGCCTGACAAGCTGCTGCCCGCCTTCCACGATACTTTTGAATCGCTGATCGCGTTCATCCGCGCCCGGCACATCATCACCCTTCCCAGCGACGTGCAGCCTACCCTTGAAGAGACGCCCCCGTTCATGCGTGCGACCACCCAGGCTTCGATGGATCCTCCGGGGCCATTTGAGACCCACTCGACCAAGGCCTACTTTAACGTGACCCTGCCGGAGAAGGACTGGACGCCGGCGCGCGTCGAGGAGCACATGGCCGCCTTTAACGTCGGCACGATCATCTCGACCAGCGTGCACGAGGCCTACCCGGGCCATTACGTGCAGTTCCTCTGGAGCCCGCAGGTAGAGAGCAAGGTGCGCAAGCTGCTCTCGGCGAACACCAACGTCGAGGGCTGGGCGCACTACTGCGAGCAGATGATGCTCGATCAGGGCTACGGGCAACCGGGCGAGGGTGCTCGAGACGAGCGCGAGGCAAAGCTGATCCGTCTAGGCCAGCTGCAGGATGCGCTGCTGCGGGACGCTCGCTTCGTGGTGAGTATACGGATGCATACCGGGGTGGGCGGCGCGATGAGCTACGACGATGCGATCAAGTTCTTCGTCTCGGATGGATATCAGTCGCGGGCGATCGGCACGATGGAGACCAAGCGCGGGACCAACAACGCGCTCTATCTCTACTACACGCTGGGCAAGCTCGAGATCATGAAGCTGCGCGAGGATATGAAGGCCAAGGAGGGCGCGAACTTCAACCTGCAGCAGTTTCACGACGAGTTCATGAGGCAGGGCTTTGCTCCCATCAAGGTGATCCGCAAGCAGATGCTGAAGGATGATTCCCCGGTGCTCTAGGCCAGCGTCAGACCTTGGCCTCCGAAACGGGATGCATCGGTTGCGCGACAAGGCGAACGCCGAGTGCAGCGCATACCCGACTCACGGTATCGAACCGTGGTGCGCTATCCGGACGTAGTGCTTTGTAGAGAGCTTCGCGGGTGATTCCGGCTGTCTCGGCAATCTCCGTCATTCCTCGAGCGCGTGCGAATCGCGCAGCGCGGAAGCCAGCAAATCGGCATCGTTGACCTCCAAAATGTCAGTCAGGTAGGCGGCGATCGTGGTCTCATTGTCGAGGTATTGCGCCGGGTCGAACTCGGACAAATTCGCCACCTTGGTGGTTTATTCATGCCTGTTCCTCCGGTGCATCGAGCAAAGCGGCCAGAACTTTATCCCGCGTGTGATGTTCCGGCCCGAATAGACGAAGCTGGGGAAGCGTCGCAGGTCCGGGGTCTAGACAGCAGCGGGCGAGGCGAGCTTGAGCTGAGTGGCCGAGCGGCTGGGGCACGGGCCGCCGGGGCGCCCGGAGCGGTGCACGATCGAGAGCTTCTCCCGGTCGAGGATCTTGCGGGCTTGGCCGCGCGCATGGCTCGCCCAGGGGCCGGTGTTGTCTAGCTTCAGATAAGCAGTCCAGTGCAGCAGCGCCTTGCGACGCTGCCCCGTCCGTTCGTAGGCGAGGGCCAGATTGTAGTGGGAGTCTGCGTAGCCCGGCACGAGGCGGATGGCCGTCGAGTAGGCCTCGATCGCCTCGGGCAGCCGCTGCAGTTCGTCGAGCGCGTTGCCGAGGTCGAAGTAGGCGAGCGCGTAGCCGGGGTCTGACTGCGTGGCCCGCCGGTAGAGCTCTTCGGAGAGCGGGAACTTGCCCTGGTTGTAGTAAATAGTGCCAAGGTTGATGCATGCCGGAGCGTGGCCGGCGTCGAGGTCGAGGATCTCTGAGTAGATCCGCGCGGCATCCTGCAGCTGTGCCGCTCCCTCCAGCTGCACCGCCTCGAAGAAGAGCGCGCGGGTGATCGCGTCGAGGGTCGAGGTCACCGGAGCCGGCGCGATGCTCTGCTCAGGCCGGCGGTTGGCGGTGAAGTCGAAGACAAACTGGCGTGCGATGGGCTCCATCACGGCGCCGGAGTGGCGGAAGGTCAGCCGCGAGCCGTGACACGCCGCGCCTGCCTCGAGCAGCGGATTGACTATGCCGGAGACCTTGCGCATGGCATCGACGGACGCGCGAATGCTGGACGGGGAGAGATGCATGGCGCGCAGGTCGCGCAGCTTTCGCAGGTAGCCCAGCTCCTGGAAGGTGTAAGTCTCCGAGGACGCGACCAGGTGAGCCCGCTCCCATGCACGCAGATGCCGGCTGTCGATACGGAGGATGCGGAGGACGTCTTGGCGCGTGTATCCGGTCACAGGCTGCGCTCGCTTCCAGGCGGTGTTGCTCTCGAAGCCACGGTAGATTGTCTGGACGCGCAGCGGTGGCAACAGCCACGGGTCGAAAGCCGTCCACACCGCGATTATGCGCAGTGTTGGCGGCGGAAACAAGGGCCTCCAGGCAGAAAACAGTGGATAAGGCGGTACCGTTGCTGGTTCCGGGGCTCTATTCACCGCCCTGGCTAGTTACTCGAGGACATCTGTCGCTTGGGCCGCCGATTGGCCTGGAGGATCTTCTTCCTCAGGCGCAGCGACTTGGGCGTGACCTCGACGAGCTCATCTTCAGCGATAAACTCGATTGCCTGTTCAAGATTGAGGGCTCGAAACGGAACCAGGCGTACTGCTTCGTCGGCGCTCGAGGCCCGCATGTTGGTCAGCTTCTTTTCACGGACCACGTTGACGTCGAGATCGTTGTCGCGGGAGTGTTCACCGACGATCATGCCCTCGTAAACTTCTACCCCGGCGGTGAGCAGCAGGGTTCCGCGCTCCTGCAGGGCATTGAGCGAATAGGTCGTCGTCGTACCGGCGCGATCCGAGATGAGCGCACCCGTAGGCCGCTGAGGAATATCGCCCTGATGGGGCATGTAGCCGTCGAAGATGGTGTTCATCACGATGGTGCCGCGGGTCTCGGTGAGCATCTCGCTGCGCAGGCCGATCAGGCGGCGGCTTGGGACACGGAACTCCAGACGAACTCGCCCGTACCCGTGGTTGTGCATCTTGAGCATCTCGCCCTTGCGCGGCCCCAGCTTCTCGATGACCACGCCGATGAAGTTCTCAGGAACGTCGATGGTAAGGTGTTCGACCGGCTCCATTACTTTGCCGTCGACCACCTTGGTGACGATCTCAGGGCGTCCGACCATCATCTCGAAGCCCTCGCGGCGCATGATCTCGATCAGGATGGCGAGCTGCAGCTCTCCGCGGCCGAGGATCTTGAAGCTGTCCGGGGTTCCGAGCTCTTCGACCCGGATCGAGACGTTGGTGAGCAGCTCTTTTTCCAGGCGCTCGCGGATGTTGCGCGAGGTGACGTACTGGCCCTCGCGTCCGGCCATAGGTCCGTTGTTGACCGACATCTGCATGGCGATGGTGGGCTCGTCGATGATGATCAGGGGCAGCGGTGCCGGGTTCTCAAGTGAAGTGATCGTCTCGCCGATGGTGATGCCCTCGACGCCCGCGATGGCCACGATGTCGCCGATCTCGGTCTCGGTGATGTCGGTGCGCTTGAGTCCCTTGAAGCTGAAGAGCTTGGTTATTTTGGTCTTCTGCAGGGAGCCGTCGCGCTTCGATATGGTGACCTCTTCGCCGGCATGCAGGGTGCCGTTGAAGACTCGTGCAATTGCCAGCCGGCCGAGGTAGTCGGAGTAGTCCAGGTTGGTGACGAGTATCTGGAGCGTGCCGTTTGGATCGCCGGTGGCGGCGGGGATTGTCTGCACCACGGACTCAAACAGCGGCTGCAGGTCGACGCCGGGTATGGCCAGATCGGTGGTCGCGGTGCCGGTGCGGGCATTGGTGTAGAGCACCGGGAAGTCGAGCTGGTCCTCATGCGCATCGAGATCGATGAAGAGGTCATAGACCTCGTCAAGCACCTCTTTGACGCGGGCATCGGGCCGGTCGATCTTGTTGATGACGACCATCGGCTTGAGCTTCGCCTCGAGGGCTTTTGAGAGCACGTAGCGGGTCTGGGGCAGGGGGCCTTCGGAGGCGTCGACCAGCAGCATCACTCCGTCCACCATCTTGAGGGCGCGCTCCACTTCGCCGCCGAAGTCGGCGTGGCCCGGCGTATCGACGATGTTGATCTTGGTGTCGTGGTAGAAGACGGCGGTGTTCTTGGCGAGGATGGTGATGCCGCGTTCGCGCTCGAGGTCGTTCGAGTCCATGACCCGTTCGGCCACCGCCTCATTGGCGCGAAAGGTGCCGGCCTGCCGCAGCAGGGCGTCGACCAGCGTGGTCTTGCCATGATCGACGTGGGCGATGATGGCGATGTTGCGGATAGTGGTGCTCACAGGCGCAGTTTTCCTTATCGATTCTTGGAGCAGATTTGCAGATCAGATTTGGGTCGATTGCTTCCTTGCTGGAGGAACGGGCAGGTTGAAGCAGTTCAGTATCGGGGGCCGACTCTAGTTTACCAGTTTCGCTGTGTGTAGCCTTTGGCGTGTGTGGTGAACGTTCCTTCGCTGACTATCCCCAACGCGAACGGCGACCCCACGCCGCCGGGTCACCATTTCAGAAACACCCACCGCCAACGACCGGGATTTCGCTTCAGGCCGCTGCTCCGACTGTCGCTCAAATACGCGAGCGCCCGCGTCTTAATCCACCACTGTGGAAAGAACTGGCTGCACACTCAAGCGTGCATATTTCACTGGATCCGCCCAATGTCTCTAAACTTACCTTCACAGCAAGCCGGCGCACTTGTCCGATAAGCGCTGCGAATTCAGTGGGTCGACGCAATGTCCACATAGCGTAGTGCGCTGACGCTGCTATTGAGGGGGCGACTGGGGTGCGGGGATACTCTTGTGATAGTCGGTGGGACGTATTACTGGGTTGTCCCTCACAAGTTTCTCGATGTACTTCGCTGGGATAATCACGCCTAGACCGGAGTTATATTGAAGCCTCTCCGCATTCCCTTCAGGCGCCGGGGACTGCTCAACATCAGCGCTCCTAAACGCGTCCACCATGCCTATCACTGACCCGTCCCTGCTGGAGAAAACGGGGCCGCCGCTGTTCCCATGATTGATATGCATGTCCACGTCATAAACTTCAAGCAACTCTGTTCCCCCAACATTCAACTTCTGAATTTCTTCACCGGCCACGTTACCTGATGTCGTGATTAGAATGGCAAGAGATAAGGGGTAGCCGGATGCAAATACTGGCTCTCCATCGCGAAGAGGTCTCAGGTCAATCGTTGCAGCCGCTCTCGGCTTCACAAAAACGAACGTAGGCCTACCAAGCATTGTGCCAAATCGAACCTTATCTTCTTCCTTGTCTAGAAGATTCTTCGCTGGCAACACAAGAGCTATATCGTGTAAAGCATCGTAGGCAAGGATTTTCGCAGATGTGGACATGAACGTCTTGTTACCGGGACCTGCAACCAGCGGCGTAAGAACTCTGACATCAGCGCAGAGCGAATGGCGGTCAGATAGCGTGACCACGTGTAATGCGGTGGCGACAATGCCGTTAGTATTAGCGAAGAAGCCGCTCCCGGAGGAGCCATTCGGAGAGTCACACTCGACCTGTACGACGGTAGGGCGGATAGAATCTATCATGTCGCTTAACGTAAGTGGGACCTGCGCTCGCCGGGATCGTGGAGGGGCGGCTCGCTTTGCCGTTGAAGACGCCTGACTCTTAGCGATAGGCACAAATAGAAGGGCAATCCAGACTAGGATGAGAACACGATGAAACCTAGCGGGCATCGAAGGGCTCCGTATAATACGAATTCTACCATGATCTTCTTTTTTTGTTCGCCTACATTCAGGTCGGGGGCTACTCACCCCGGCACCAGATGATGAGATTCAGGTGCAGCCAACCTGCACAATAGGTTCTACAAGGTTCGCGCTGGACAAAGAAGAGCCATTTTGGTGGTGGATCCCTAAGGCATTCCACTTTGGCGCGGAGTCAGCATTCTCGTACGAGTGACCCGTTCCCGGGAAGTTATACCTTTCCGCCATATATCTAGATTAGTGGAAGAAGCGTTCGTCGTAAGCCTGGCGGTAGGTGGCGACGATCTTTAACAGCCGTGCGTCATGGTGGAGCGTGTTCACCTGCACAATCGATGACTCCGCTATCAGGACACTGGGGACCTCAAGCAAGAGCGAGCGCTTTTGCGCCAGCTTGGCTGGGAAGGCTTCGCCGCAGATGTCTCGCACTACGCGCTCTGCTTATCTACTGAAGAACCGCGAATCGAAAGCGTGTTGGAAGGCCGCAGTAATTTTCAACACCCCTGCTTCTGGATGGAGCGGATTTGCGAGCACGTTCCACGTCTCAGGCACCAATGCGCTGGGGACTTCGAGCAACAGTGTTCGCCGTTCCCTAAGCCAGTCGTCGCCAAAGGCCTGACAGGCTGCCACATCTCCGCTGTAGAGCAGACTGGTCCTCTCAATTGTCTGGCCGAACGGGCACTCGATCTTCAGAAGTTGGAAGGAGATGGGCTGCTCGTCCGGGTCCAGTTCCACGTGTACGAGGGTCTCGAGTAAGGCAGCAGCCGGGGTCGAGGTGCAGTAGATGACCGGCCGGCCGGCGGTGTGCCACCTTCCAGAGACCAGAAGGCCGCCAGCCCCGTCCAGAGTCGCGAATTTGCTGACTCGCCATAGAACCATGCTTTAGAAGACAAATCCATATTCAAACTGTAGTAGCAATTCTTCAACGAGGCGAGCGCCAGCTTCGGTCCGCAGCAATTCAAACGGGGTCCGCCCCTCGAAGCGCACTTTAGGCTTGCGGAGCCAGCGCGCTGCCTTATCATCCTCACCGAAGACTTCTTCCGCCAGCGAGGTGATGCGGGCGATGCGCACGGCGCGGTCCGACTCTTCATGGGTCAGGGATTCCCGGCGGCTCTTGCGATGGGCGAGGGTGCGACGCGGCAGGATGAAGCTAAAAATCTCTTCGTTGGTCATGCCGTGGCTCGCGAGTGACTCCAGGGAACTCAGGGGAAGGCGAGCTTCAACAAGGCGAGCGATGTCTTGGTCCGAGCGCAAGGGGGTCGATCCTAGCCTGGTTTCCATCCTTCGGTACAGCGTTCCAGGCTCACGACGGATTGTGATTGCGACCGCTTCGCTCTGATCTATCTCAGTCATTTGCGCGCCCCCTTGGCAATCTGCCCTTAGTGTACAGGCATTTTGCGCCACTCGTAGACAGTGACGAGCAGAGTCAACGCGGGCCGACTGCACTGAGGCGCGCGAGGCGCTCAGCCTATTGGTGGCGGCGCGGCTTCTGCGGCAGCTAAGGGAGCCGCCCAGTTCGCCTGCACCGTGATCTAGGCGCCATGCAGAAACTCGCGGGTGGGCAGCATCAGCGTTCCGGTAACCTGGGGATGGCTCTGCTTCTGTCCGAAGAGGTTGCACGCCTGGGTGGCGAGCTGGCTCGTGCCCCAGGTCGATTCCAGCACCGTCTCGCACGCGGCGTAGGCGGGCCAGAGATGGTCCGAGGCCTGGGCTGCTGCGAAGGCACTCTGCAAGAAGTTCAGCTGTTCCTGGCTGGCCATCGCCCCTCCCGCTCCTCGAGCCCAAGATTACGCGCTCCATCTTACACAAACAGGCAGGTGGCAGGATCGGCTTCAAGAGATCTGCGCGTTCAGCGTGACTCGTTCACTCGCCTGGCTCCGACGTTGGCGAGCAGCCGTACTCCGTTCCCTCTGCAGCCTATTGCAGCGGGAGAGGAGCCTGCTGGTCGGGCGTGGGCTGGTCGGAGACCTTCAGTTCATCCACCTTGGCTTGCCTGAGCAGCGCCAGGTCGGCTTGAACGCGCTCCCAGTCCGCTGGCTTGCGCTTGACGTAGTTCTTTGCGCCGGGCCTGTAGAAGTCGAGGATCGCAGTGCGCAGCGGGGTAGGAACTGGCGTCTGGGGGTGAGACTCGATCTGCCTGAGCAGACGGGCGTAGGTCTCGTCGGTCAGACGGTATTCGCCGGGCCCAGTTATTTTGCCCGTGTCCAGGTCGCGCTCGGGCAGGTCGAGGTGGCGAACGTCCGGCGTATCGCTCTTGATCTCGGTGACGTAGCCGTCGTAGTTCTGTACGGTGGTCGCCATGCCGTCGAGGAAGAGCTTCTGACTGGTAGCGCTGGGCACGTGCAGGGAGAGCACTCGCAGCGGACCGAAGCGGGGCAGCAGGCGCAGCAAAAAGGCGAGTACCTTTGAGCCGGCGCCGGGCTGGCGATAGCCCTTTCCATACTCCTGCTCGTAGTCGGTGCGGCGCATGCGGTAGAGGAACTTGTCACGGTCAAATCCGGGCGCGGACTGCCTCAGCTGCTTGCCGTATTCGACGAGCGCCACCCGGGTCATCCTCGGGATCAGATTGCTGACACTGCGGCGATAGGTGCCGATGGCGAGGTCTTCGTGAGGCATGATCTCCTTGACCTCGAAGCCGTAGGTATCACGAAAGGCGCGCTCCAGCAGCGGCTTCGACACCTCGAAGCCGATGAAGTCGTGATACTGCTGGGAGGCGTAGTGGTGGTTCGCGACCTCGGCGACGTCGAAGCCGAACTCAGTCTGCAGGTGCGCGGTGGGGCTGTCGTCGTAGGTGACGACGGCGCCGTACCGGTCTCGCAGCTTGGGGTACTCCTCGGCGGTGGCGTGGTTGATGGCGGGGTGACCGTAGCTGTCAGCCGCGTAGTGCGCCATCGCTCCCAGGGCAAAGGCGTACTCATTGACGTCGGACGAGTCCCGCAGCAAATTTTCAACGAAGCTGCCGGTGCGCACATAGTGCAGCAGGTCGCTGAACAGATGGCTGCCGAAGGGGTAGTAGCCGATGTCCTGAATGATGCAGCCGCCATAGGCATAGGCGTGGGCCTTGAGCAGCTGATCGGGCGTGGTCGCCGGATACTTTGCCATGAGGAGCGGTGCGATCTGGCTGCTCCACGTCAGGTCGACGACCTCTTCGTGCGAGAGCACAGAGTAGGCGCGGGCACAGGGCGTGATCAGCGCGGCAAGGGTGACGATGCCGGCCAAGAGGAAGAGGAGAATGGTGCGCTTCTGGGCGGCGGCGGTGCTGAAGACCTCATCGATGCTGTTCGGGTTCAGGGGCGACTCTCGATCTCGGTGCTTAAGCTTAGGTTAATGATGTCGCGGTGCTTAGTCCATCGACCATCCGGCGCGCATCTAGAGGTTTTCCTGCGTGGCAAGTTCTGCGGGCGCTCGGCGATCTGCGCGATTCTGCGACGTGCGCGACCTTCTACCTCCCCATCCGCTCGATTCGGTTTGGGGCGTCGGGCCGCCAAGCTGCATGCCCTCGGCCTGACGACGGTTGGCGTCTGGCGGCTACAGCGTCAATTAGGGCCGCGACGTGCTCACCATCATCCCGGCGCAGGTCATCATGGAAGGGCAAGAACGTCCTGCCAGCCGCCCTCGCTGCTCTCACCGGAACGCAAGGTCCTGGCCATCACCCGGACATTCGCGGAGTACGTCACCGCCTGCGAGACGGTGCTTGATCGCTCCGTAGCGTCCAGAGCTGCCAGCCGGTTTGATCGTCTGGCATTCTGTTTCAACATTGACTACTAGCCAGTAATGTAGGCTGGACTTCTCCCTATCGGCGCGGTCGGAAATTGGCGGTGGGGTCGGGCGTCTGGCCGTAGCTGCGCGTCATTGTGGTTGGCTTCCGGCCCTGTGACTGACCGGTAGACCTGCCTTAGCACTAATGCGCGGGCTAATAGGAAAGCGTCGGCCGATGTCCGACGGTTTGAAACGAAGTGCCAGCGACTAGATGAGTAGGCAACTAGCCGCCGGCAATCATTATCCCCGTATGGTGATTTCGACAGCTTCCGGCGGAACACCGAAGGTCAGTGCAAGGCCATGCTTTGCCTGTGCGAGTGTCAGCTCGTCACCGGTGCCCGCGGGTACAGGAACACGAGTGACCTCGTCGCCCTCGGCGGAAGGAGCTTCGGTGGGTTCGGGCATGGTCTCCCACTTCAGCTTTGCCGGTTCGATGCCCAGTTCCTCCAGGGTCGCATAACGCACCGGGTTCCGGTAGCCCTTCGGCCAAGCGTCTTGGATGTCGATCCGAGCGAATTCGCTGAACCGTATCAGGAAGCGGTCCTTCGGCGACTCATTGTTTTCAGGTGTCGGATTGGTTGAGACAACATCGACCACCTTGCCGATCAGGAAAGCGTTGTGATGCTGCTCTTTGCCGTCGCCCCAGTCGGCGTGGGCGTTGCGGACACAGACGGCGTAGGTGCAGCGGCGGGCGTTGTTTCGATCGAGACGCCATGATGAAGTGCCGCCTTCACGGATGATGCGCTCGGCGCTTTTGGCGGTGAATAGGGCAATGGTGTCGGACATGGCACGCTCCTTTGTTCTTTGCAATTATGTTGTAAATGTATTGGAGAAGTATTGCAACACTTCATTTTGAAGCGGCTGAGATTAGGCGGCGCCGGGCCCCTTCAGCAGCCGCCGCCGTCCGGCTGTATTCTTGAAGGGTGAGGCTGCATGTTGCCTCGGGGAGCCTGATGGACAGCCGCACACCTCTCGAACGCACCGCCGCAGCTAACGCTGGCGCCGGCGCCAGCTCCGGCCGGCTGTTTGGCATCCGTATGGGGGACTTTGGACTCTTTGCCAGCCTGCTACTCTCGTTTGCGCTCGCCTTCGCGTCGTTCTTCGCAGCGACTTTTGTGTCAATCTTCGCTATCCTGATCTACAACACCGCGGGCCATCATGCTGTCGACCTGGCGGATGCCTATAAGCTGATTGCCCTGCCGCTGGGGCTGCTGGTCCTGGCGCTTAGCCTTGCCGTGCTGGGCTTCTTCTGGGTACGTCGCAAGGTGCGCGGTAGCTGATGGCGGTCGTCACGATTGACGAGTTCAGTCTGCGAGCAGCGCTTGACCAGCCTTCTCAGGGCGGACTGGATAAAGACGGGTTCGATGGCCGGGCAGCGGCTTCCCAGCTGACGGAGTGGTGTGCCGCGCTCGAGGCTGGGGCGATTCTGCTCTTTCCACGGACGCCGGTGGTTGTAGACCCCTCTGACCTGCAGTTTCTGCTGGGGCAGCAGCAGGCAGACAGCTCCCTGCATAAGAACATCGCGTACAAGCCTGCTCTCGACCGGCTCAGCGGCGTGGACAGCAAGACCGCGGATGCGGGCGCGGTCTCCCGTCTGCAGTCGATCATGCACCGGTATTCGGTGGATGTGGAGCAGTTTCTCGCTGGCTTTCTTGCGCCCTACCGGCGGCGCTGGCAGCTCGATTACGCGAGCTTTCGCCCACAGGAGGAGCAGGGGCGCGACCTGCCTCATCGTCGCCGGAACGACCTGCTGCATACGGACGCCTTCCCCACCCGTCCTACGCATGGGGCGCGAATTCTGCGCTTCTTCAACAATCTGCATCCATCGCGCACCCGCGACTGGGTCACGACCGACCCCTTCGCAGAGATTGTGGGCCGCTTTGCCCCGGCAAAGATTGCACTGCCGCACGCCGACAACACCGCCTCGCGAGCGGCACGATCGGCCGCCAACGCTTTCGGTCTTGGGCGCATCGTTCCGTCGCTGAAACGCTCACCTTATGACGATTTCATGATGCGTTTCCACAACTTCCTGAAGGAGAATGCAGAGTTTCAGGCGGAGTGCCCCAAGTATGGATCGAACTTCGCGCCGGGATCGAGCTGGATGGTCTACACGGACACGGTGCCGCATGCCGTGCTGGCGGGGCAATATGCGCTTGAGCAGACCTTGCTGATCGCCCCTGAGGCACTGGTCGCGCCAGAGCATTCGCCGCTGGCTGTGCTCGAGGCCATGACTCGCTCGCGACTGGTGTAAAGGGGTCGCCCTCACCCGAATGCACAGGTAAAACTCGTAGTTTTGAGGGGAGCACGATGAGTGCTAAGGCTTCTTGGTGCTGCCGAGGGGGGCGGCTGCCGAGTCGCTTGGCCCGGTCGAGGGTTCTGCCGTCGCGCCCTCTGTTGCAGAGTTCGCTCTGGACGCCGAACTGCTGCGAGCCCCGCTGACGATCAGGGCAAGGATGGCCAGCAGAGATACGGCAAATATTCCGTACTCGACGATCTTCAGCATGCGCCCACCCGATCTTAGATACATTACTTAGGACGTGAAGAGGACGCCGGCGTCAACCATGCGGCAGTAACATCGCAGCCAGTAACGCGGTACGGGGCGCAAGGTGCTCGATGAGCAGGTATTCATGCGGGGCGTGCGCACCCTCGCCGACTGCGCCCATCCCATCCAGAGTAGAGATGCCCAGAGCGGAGGTAAAGTTTCCGTCTGACCCGCCCCCGGTCGCAGCCTCCCCAAGATCGAAGCCCATCCCCCGAGCGAGCCGCGCCGCCTGCTTGAACATACGCACGGTGGATGGAGTGCGTTCCATTGGCGGCCGGTTAACGCCGCCGTCGACCCTGATGCTGCATGCCGTGTCGATGGGGCGCAGGGAGTGGAAGAGGCGTTGTATCTTTGCCGCCTGCGATCGCTTCGCGATGCGGACGTCTACCTGCGCCCAGGCCTCGGCCGCGATCACATTGGAACGCGTGCCGCCGCCGATCACCCCGAGGTTTACCGTCAGCCCGCTGGGCAGATCGGTGAAGGCCGCGATGCGTTCGATCTGGCGGGCGAGCTCGGCGATCGCGCTGTGCCCCCGTTCGAAGTCAACCCCGCTATGCGCTGCGACGCCGCCGATATGGACTTTGAATTCGCCTACACCCTTGCGGGCCGTCTTGTACGCGCCTTGAAGGCCCTGCGCCGGCTCCAGGACAAAGACCGCCTCGCACTCGCTTGCAAGCTTCTCGGTGACAGGGCGGGAGGCGGGACTGCCAACCTCTTCATCGCTGTTCAGCAGCAGGGTCAGGGGGCGCTCCAGCAGGCTCTCCTCCTGCAGAATGCGAAGCGCGGTCAGAGCCATGGCCACTCCCGCCTTCATATCGAGCACGCCGGGGCCACTTGCCCGCTCATTGTCCACCCTGAAGGGCATCCCTCCAAGGGTCCCCAGCGGCCAGACAGTGTCGAGGTGACCTAGCAGCAGGATGGGCTTCAGACTGCTGCCACGGAGGCCAAAGCGCACCTCGAGCAGATCGCCGAACTGCACCTGCGGATGGCGGCGAGGCTCTCCCCCCATCGCAACGCAATGCTGCTCGACGGCTGCGACGCAGCGATCAACTGCCGGCTTGTCATCGCTGGGCGACTCGATCTCAACCAGAGTGCGGATGAGGTGGAGGATTCCGGGCAGACTCGACTTCGCTGCCCTGAGCAGCTGATTGTGCGGCAGCCCGGGCAGCTTACGGGACCGCGCTGCTTCTCCCGTCCGATGATTGCGCGATTCAGGTCTCATACTCCCCCACGAAGCCGCTCAGAGTGCGCAACAGGGATCAGACCTGATCGAGGCGCGGAACTCTGGTCTCTGGCGCCGCGATCGATCAGAGTGTGGCTAATTTGCAACAGCGAAACTTTGCAACTCTCTGAGTAGTCTAAGCCAACAGCGCGATTACAGGTCTGACTTCGGCACTAGCGAAGTTCGGAGCAGCATCTTTGGCAGAGACTGAGCATCTGGAACGGACGATAGCGGCCGCGGTGGATTTTTCCGGCGTGGGCCTGCACAGCGGGGCTCCGGTGCGCCTGCGGCTGCTGCCGGCAACCGCCGGATCGGGCATCGTATTCCGCCGCATTGACCTCGACAACTTCGAGATACCAGCGATCGGTCGCAACGTGGCCAAGGTCAGCTACGCCACCAGCCTGATGAAGGGGGGCGTGCTCATCTCTACCACCGAGCACCTGCTCTCGGCGCTGATCGGCATGGGCGTCGATAACGTTATTGTCGAACTGGATAACCTTGAGCTGCCCATCCTCGATGGAAGTGCGCTGCCTTATGTGCAAGCTTTCGCGGATGTGGGCATAAAGACGCAGCGGCGCCGGCGTGAGTACCTCCGCATCCTTAAAACGGTCGAGGTGCGTGAGGGCGACAAGTTCATTGGAGTATCTCCGGGCGACGGCTACAGCATCGATTATGCGATCGATTTTCCGCAGCCGATCGGGCGCCATTCCTTCGCGCTCGACCTGAGCGCGGGCGCTTACAACACGGAGATCGCGCCGGCCCGCACCTTTGGCTTCCGCAAGGATGAGCAGAAACTCAGGGACATGGGCCTGATCCGCGGCGCATCGGAGTCCAGTGTGATCATTCTTACCCGCGACGGCGTGCAGAACGGCCCGCTTCGCTTCCCGGATGAATTCGTACGCCACAAGGTGCTGGATCTAATTGGCGACCTCGCGCTGGCCGGCCGTCACATCCTGGGCCGCGTGGTCGCCGAGCGGGCCGGCCACGCTATGCATACCGCCCTGGTGTCGCGGCTGATGAAGGACCGCTCCGCGTGGAATATCGTGACGCTTGCACCCGAGAAGGCGCGCAAGACCTACGCCGCCTCTTCTTCGCTTGCGACCGCGTAAGGGCCAGTGATCTATCCCTGCTGCGAGATCAACCTAAGGCGCTCATACTCCTGCCGAACTGTCTCCGACCCATAGGTACGCTCCAGCCTTCGGATTGCGAAGTGACCCTCGGCGAGGCGCTGGAAGTGCGAGGTGAACATGAGATTCACGGCCGCGCCGCCCACCGCGCCGGCGATGGGGACCAGCTGCGCCGCCGCCTTCTCGGTCACCTCGATGCCGAATCGTGCGGCGATCTTCGAGAGGAATTGCAGCAGCGCCGGAGCGCCTCTCTTCACCAGGCCTTTTTCAGCGATGTACGACGCGGCCTCGCGGGTGGCCTGCGCCAGGGCAGCGCGGGTCGCATAGTAGGCGCTCTCGATGGGGTCGGCGGACCGGCTGTCGGGGCTGAAGGCGAGCACCTCGAGGCAGGCGAGCGCGCCCTCGGGGCGGCTGAGATCTTCGCCCTGGCTCCTGGCGATCTCGGCAATCGAGTGCAGCATCAGGGTTGTAGTTACCGGCAGCTCGGCGGCAAAGCCCGCCAGCCCGAAGAAGCCGCCCGCCGCGCCGGTGGCCGCAGTCAGCAGCTTGTGAGTGTGGTTCCGTGGAGCGGTATATGAACCGATGCGCCCGGACGCTGCACCGGTCAGGGCCACACGCAGGCACCGCTCCAGCGCCTTGTTGACGGCGGTTCCGACCAGCGTCTGGGTGCCGGCCGGCAGCAATCTCATCATGGACTCGATGGGCCGGCCAGCGCGCGAGGCGATGTTCATGGCGAAGCTTTGATGTTCAAGGCGATCGACGGCCTGCTGCAGCGCGAGTTGGTCGGCAGGATGCATCTCTCCACCCTACTACTCACCGCATATCTGCGTGCGGTGGAGCGCCTCGCCATTAAGTTTCAATTAATACGCGCACGATGAACTATGCGCGAAGACGTTGACTTCACGATGTAAACGCGCATAGGACGTGGTTTTTTGACTCACCCTTCCGAACCGGACTACCATCCCGTTACGTACATGGCTCTACGACCTCATCGTCGGCCTTCCATGAGAGGTGCAGGCGGGCGGCGCTTTGTGCTCGCGCTGACCATGGCCTTGATGCTGTCGCAGGCGCACGCACTGTTTCCCCGCCATGAGAGCCATCAGCTGCACAAGCAGGTGGAGCAGCTTGAGCTCGAGTGGCGACAGGCCGTGCTCGACAACAACGCCAATGCCATGGACCACCTGCTGGCCGACGACTATGTAGGTATCAGCGCCAATGGCACGATCGAGACCAAGAGCCAGGTGCTGGCCCAGCGCAAGGCAGGCACGGTGAGGCTGACCCAGCTCGATCTGAACGACGTCAAGGTACGGGTCTACGGAGACACCGCCGTGGTGACGTCGCGCGTCGACCTCCAGGGTAAGAATGGGGAGCGCGACATCAGCGGAAGATACCGTTACACGCGGGTGTATAACCGCCGCCTCGGACAGTGGAAGATCGTCAGCTTCGAGGCGAGCCGCATCACCGACAACTCCCAGCGCTAAGTTGCCCAACGATCTCGTTGGACAGCATCAGCGCACTTGTCTTAAGGACCTTTCATCCCGCGTTTAAGATCTCGTCGGCGATGGCTGCCGCTTCGACTGTAGAGCGCACCTCGTGAACGCGGACGATGTCAGATCCGCCGAGCATGGCGGCCGTTGTTGCGGCGAGCGAGGCATGTGCGCGCTCGCCTACCGGCACGTCCTGCCCGGCAGGCAGACGGCTCGATCCTGCCAGCGTGCGGCCCAGGAACGATTTACGCGACACTCCAGCCAGCAGCGGCTGTCCGAGCTCCCGAAGGTCCTCAAGGTGCGAGAGCAGCGGGTAGTTGTTCTCATACGCCTTGCCAAAGCCGAATCCCGGATCAAGCACCAGCCGTTCGGCAGAGATGCCTGCGGCAAGGGCGGCAGCCAGCCGCTCGCGCAGCTGTCGTTTGACCAGCGGAACCACTTCCTCCTGCGCGAGGCGGGGCAGGCGCGCCCACTGGCCGGGGCGTCCACGCGTATGCATCAGAACCACCCCGCAGCCCAGCGAGGCACAGGTTCCGGCCATCTGTTCATCCCAGAGCAGGCCGCTGACGTCGTTGACGATCTGTGCGCCGGCAGCTACGGCGGCCCGGGCTGTTGCTGCACGGTAGGTGTCGATCGAGAGCAGGGAGTCGGGACGCTGTTGCAGTATGCCGGCGATAACGGGGAGAACGCGGTGTTGCTCTTCCGCTTCAGTGAAGGGCTCGAGCTTGCCGGGACGGGTGGACTCCCCTCCTATGTCAACGATGTCCGCACCTTCGTCGAACATCGCAAGTGCGCAATCGACCGCCTCTGCAGCGCTCAAGAAGCGTCCGCCATCGGAGAAGGAGTCCGGAGTCACGTTAATCACTCCCATGACGCGAGTGTGGCGCCCGAGCTCGAGCGAACGGGTGAGAAGCTTCCACAGAAAAGGGGTGCGGCGGGTGAATGCCATCTGGCTGCATTCTAGCGGGCTCGCCCGAGGGTCTGGAGAGTTGGCCGGGGCGAGGATGGGGAGAGCGATGCTACACTCCGCTCAAGCTATGCCCCATGCCTCGACCAGCGTTGCTAGGACCGTCCGGCTGCGACGGCTGCTGCTCTGGATTGCGGTGTTTGGGTCTGTCGCAGCGAGCGTGGAGCAGGCTGGAGCCCGGGTGGCAGCGCGGCCAAGTCCCGCCCATCGCCCGCGAAGACGGTCCGACGTGCTGCCCGCAGCGATCGACTCTATCCTCGCTGCGCCGGCAGTCTCTCGAGCGCACTGGGGCATCTCGGTCGTCACGTTGGATGGTGAGCCGGTCTACTCCCTGAATGACCGACAGTTCTTTGCGCCGGCGTCGAATGCGAAGCTCTTCACCACCGCGGCGGCGTTTGCCGTGCTCGGCCCTGATTTCGTCACGAAGACCTACGTGCTGCAGAGCGGTAAAGTGGACGCGCGGGGGCACCTCGTAGGCTCGCTGCGCCTGGTAGGAACCGGAGACCCGAGCATCTCGGGCCGCACCTATCCCTACGATGGGCGCACGGAGCGCCCAGAGGCGCCGCTGCACGTGCTCGACGAGTTGGCCGCCCAGGTTGCAGCGGAGTTGAAGTTGCGAGGGGTACGGCAGATCGATGGGCCGGTGGTCGGCGACGACTCCTACTTCCCATCGGAGCGCTACGGTTCAGGCTGGGGCTGGGATGATCTGCAGTGGGGCTATGGCGCGCCTGTTTCCGCGCTGATGATCAACGATGATGTCGTCTACCTGAACATCCTGCCGGGTGCGAAGGTGGGAGACGCTGCTGTGGTGTCGTGGAGTCCTGCGCTCCCGCTGCGCCCTGGGTCGCACGACGTCTCGGCGGGTGCGTCACCCGCAGGAGACGACAGCGGCCCAACCGCCGCTCCTTTTTATCGGACGCGGCTGTCGATCGTCACCACAGCGGTTTCGACTCCACAACAGATTGGTGTGGACCGCCTGCCCGGCAGCGATGCGGTACGGCTCTATGGGTCAATTCCGCTTGACAGCAATGGAGCGCACCTCGCGCTGGCTATTGAAGACCCGGCTGCCTTTGCCGCGAGCGCCTTTCAAGACCTGCTGGCGCAGCACGGAATGAAGGTGACCGGAACACCGCGCACAGTAGAGCTTCCCTCTGAAGACACGCGGCCGTTTGAAGATCGCATTCGTGAGCCGCTCGCTCTTCGCCCTTTCGGCGAGGCAGGTATGTACGCCCGCAGGACGAGTGCGGGCGTCACCAGCCCGACGACGGCAAGCCTGCCTCTGGACCTGCAGCCCGGCGAGCTTGAGGTCGCAAACCATACCTCGCCGCCGCTCACCGAAGAGGCGACCGTGATCAACAAGGTCAGCCAGAATCAGCATGCGGAGCTGCTGTTGCGGCTGCTGGGCAGGGAGCAGACCGGGGACGGCTCCTTCCTCGAGGGAGCACGGGTGGTGCGGCAGTTCCTCATCAACGCCGGGGTGAACGGAGACGACTTTCTGCTCTACGACGGCTCGGGGCTCTCACCGAAGGACCAGGTCACTCCGCGCGCGATGACGACGCTGCTGGCGTATGCGGCGCGGCAGCCGTGGGGCGACGCCTACCGGGCCACTCTGCCGGTGGGCGGGGTGGATGGCACGCTCTCGCTGCGCTTTCTGCAGTCGCCGCTCAAGGGCAAGATCTTTGCGAAGACGGGAACTCTGGCCGAGGTGAATACGATGAGCGGGTACCTGACAGCGGCGAGCGGCAGGACGCTGATCTTTTCTGTGCTATGCAACGGGCGGCGGCCCTCGAGCGATGCGGAGCGTAAGGCCATGGATCGGATTGTGGAGGCTATAGCTGCGGCAAACTAGAGTCAGCAGTGGTACGGTCCTCGGACGACTGCAGTGGCTGCGGGTCAGAGATCACGCTGAGCACCCGCTGCCAGTATGACGTCAACGGTCGTAAAGTTATGATCTGGGGATGGCTGCGCTTTTCGCTCGATCAAGCCTTGCGATCACTGGGCTGCTGGTGCTGGCCGCGGCGGCAGCATGCCGTCCCGCTCTGCCGCCTTCCAAGCCGCTCGCTGAGCTGAGCTCGCAGGAGACCAGCGGCTACCAGGTCTATCGCGCCGCATGCGCCGGCTGCCACTATCCGAACAGCGAGGGCACCCTGCGAGGGCCGGGTCTGCACGGGCTCTATAAGAAGCAGTACCTGCCGAGCGGAGCTCCGGCGAACGATGACCGGGTGCGTGCGACGATCCTCGGCGGGCGCAACATGATGCCCCCATTCCAGGCCAAGCTGGAAGAGCAGCAGGTGCAGGATTTGCTGGCCTACCTTCATACCCTGTGATGCGATGGTGAGGCGGTGCATGAGCCGCGACGATCGAGGACCCTTGTCCCGTATGCGGCAGATCTGGCGTCGCGTATCCTGATAGTGCGGATGGCCCGCTAATGCAATTGACCAGATATCGCAGATGACCAGCCTGATGTTGTGCTCCGCGTGACCATGCGCGGGAGAGATATGAACGCACGAGGGCCGGATGCCGCTCCCAGGTCAGCCTTCAATTCGCCACCTGCCGGAGACCCTGAATCGGCACCTGACGCGGCTCCTGTTGCGACTCACGACACGCCCGCGCGGATGCCACTGCCCGGGATGGCGGTGATAGCGCTGTGGATGCTCGCGCTTTCGGGCATCGGCACTTACGGAGTGCTGCACCATCTCTACCCCAACGCGGTACTGATCGTGGCGCTGCTCTTTGCCGCCGCCGGAATCGGAATGCTGCGCCAGCGGCGGTGGGGATGGGCGCTGGCGCTGGCTGCTGCGTTCCTGTCGATGACCTGGGGCTCTTACGCGATCTTCGGCCTGCACCAGGAGCAGTGGGCGGTGATGGCGGTGGTCAACTTGGTCTTCTTCGTCTACCTTCTGCGGCCCGAGGTGCAGCAGCGGCTCAGGTGATTGCTGCCCGTTCGTGACCTGGCGGTGCCAGGCCCGGCAGCTGAGGACTCGCGAGAAGAGGCGTCTTGCGCCGGCCGCCTGTCTCAACGCGAGGTAAGCCGTAAACCGCATGTTAAACTTCAGGGAATTCAGTCGCCTCGCCCCTGCATTGATGCTCACGGAAGCCGCTGGAAGAGCTGCGGCAGTCCAGACTCCATCGATAATCCGCCGGAAGATGCAGGAGCGCGCTCCTTTAGAAGTTATCGATCGTTCGAACTATGGCTATTCACGTCGCGCTGAACCATAAGACGAGCTACCGCTACGATCGCCTCGTGAACCTCGGTCCGCAGACAGTTCGCCTGCGTCCGGCGCCGCACTGCCGCACCCCGATCCTGGCCTACTCGCTCCAGGTCACACCGAAGACCCACTTCCTGAACTGGCAGCAGGACCCGCAGGGCAACTACCTCGCGCGGCTCGTCTTTCCTGAGCCGACCAGAGAGTTCACCGTCGAGGTCGACCTGATCGCCGAGATGGCGGTGTTCAATCCGTTCGACTTTTTTCTTGAGCCGTATGCGGAGCGGTTTCCCTTCACCTACGAGGCGGCTGCGGCCCGCGAGCTGCGCCCGTTTCTAGAGGCGGAGACTCCCGGTCCGCGTCTCGCCGCCTTTCTCGAGACGGTGCCGCGCGAGAGCATCCGCACGCTCGACTTCCTGGTCGCCCTCAATCAGCGGGTTGCACGCGACATCGGCTACGTGATCCGCCTGGAGCACGGCATCCAGAGCTGCGAGCAGTCGCTGACTAACGGAACGGGGTCGTGTCGCGACTCCGCCTGGCTGCTGGTGCAGGCCTTGCGCAATCTTGGGCTCGCGGCCCGCTTCGTCTCCGGATACCTGATTCAACTCACGTCCGACATCACCCCTATCAGCGGCAATCTCTCCGGCCCGACTGCCGACTTCACCGACCTGCATGCGTGGGCGGAGGTCTTCCTTCCGGGAGCCGGCTGGGTTGGGTTCGACGCAACCTCGGGCATGCTCGCGGGGGAGGGTCACATCCCGCTCGCCTGCACTCCGGACGCAAGCAGTGCCGCACCCATCTCCGGCGCCGTCGACTGGTGCAATACGGACTTCGGGTTCTCGATGACGGTGCAGCGCATTCACGAGTCGCCGCGCGTAACCAAGCCCTACTCGGAAGAGCAGTGGAGCGCGATCGAGGCGCTGGGACACAAGGTTGATGCCGATCTGAAATCGGGCGACGTCCGGCTGACCATGGGCGGCGAGCCGACCTTCATCTCGCTGGACGACCCGGACGGCGATGAGTGGAAGGGCGCGGCGCTCGGGCCGACCAAGCGCGAGCTCTCGATGGAGCTGCTGCGCCGGGTGCGCGATCACTACCATCCGCAGGCGCTGCTGCACTTCGGGCAGGGCAAGTGGTACCCCGGCGAACCCCTGCCACGCTGGGCGCTCGGCTGCTACTGGCGCAAGGACGGCGCGGCGCTGTGGGACGATGCGAGCCTGATTGCCGACGACGAGAAGGACTACGGCTACGGGCCGGCTGAGGCGCTGAAGTTCCTCGAGGCTCTGGCTCGCCGCCTGCAGGTCGATGGCTCCTTCATCATCGCGGCTTATGAAGATACGTTCTACAAGCTGTGGCAGGAGCGTCGTCTGCCCGAGGCAGCGGACCGCCTCGACCCGAAGCTGGCCGACGCATCAGAGCGTGCGCGGCTGGCGAAGTTCTTTGAAGGCGCGGAGGAGAAGCCAACCGGATATGTGCTGCCGCTGCGGCGCGTTCCAACCCGCTCCGGCACTCCACGGTGGACCAGCCAGCCGTGGTTCGCTCCGCATCCGAAGCGGATGTTCCTGGTGACGGGAGACTCGCCGCTCGGCTATCGCGTGCCGCTCGAGGCGATTCCGTGGACCAAGCCCGAAGACCTGATCTACTCCTACAACCCTGACCCCTTTCGCAAGCGCAAACGGCTGCCTTCGCGGCCCGAGCACAAGGCCCACCTCTTCACCGCTCCACCGGTAGCGGACGAGCCGGAGCCGCCCGAGGACAAGGCGAAGCCAAGCGAGGAAGAGGCGGGCAAAGCGCTGCTCACGCGTCCGGCGCTGTGTGTAGAGGTGCGCGAGGGCAAGCTGCGCGTCTTTATGCCGCCGGTTGCATACCTGTCGGACTACCTCGATCTAGTGACCGCGATTGAAGACACTGCCACCTACCTGAAGATGCCTGTGCTGCTCGAGGGCTACACGCCTCCTCACGACCAGCAGATCGCGGTGCTGCAGGTGACGCCCGATCCGGGAGTCATCGAGGTCAACATCCAGCCCGCAGCATCGTGGGACGAGATGGTGGGGAGCGTTACGAGTCTTTACGATTTTGCGCGGCAGTCGCGGCTCGGCACGGAGAAGTTTCTGATGGACGGGCAGCACTCCGGCACCGGCGGCGGCAACCACGTTGTAATCGGCGGGGCCACGCCGGAGGACAGCCCGTTCCTGCGCCGCCCCGACCTGCTGCGGAGCATGATCGGCTACTGGCACAACCATCCATCGCTTTCGTACCTGCTCTCGGGGATGTTCATCGGTCCGACCAGCCAGCATCCGCGGGTGGATGAGGCGCGCACCGACTCGATCTACGAGCTTGAGATCGCGTTCGATCAGATCCCCGACAACGGGGTCACCGAGAAGGACTCGCCCTGGCTGGTCGATCGGGTCTTCCGCCACCTGCTGACTGATCTGACCGGCAGCACGCATCGGGCGGAGTTCTGCATCGACAAGCTCTCCCCGCGCGAGGGGATGGGACCGCGTCTTGGGCTGCTGGAGTTGCGCGCCTTTGAGATGCCTCCACATGCGCGCATGAGCCTGACCCAGCAGCTGATGGTACGGGCGCTCATTGCGCACTTCTGGAAGACCCCTTACCGGCGCAAGCTGGTGTGGTGGGGCACGACGCTGCACGACCGCTTTATGCTGCCGTACTTTGTTCAGCTCGACTGGGAGGACGTGGTCGCCGATCTGCGCGACGCTGGATATCCATTCCTGAGCGAGTGGTTTGCGCCGCACTTCGAGTTTCGGTTTCCGCCGATCGGAGCGGTCTCCTACCGCGGAATGGACCTTGAGCTGCGCCACGCTCTCGAGCCCTGGCACGTGCTCGGCGAGGAGGCATCAGGCAGTGGAACGGTGCGCAATGTGGACTCCTCGGTCGAGCGGCTGCAGGTGAAGATGAGCGGCATGGTCGATCCGCGATTCCTCGTGCTGTGCAATGGCCGCCGGGTGCCGCTGCAGCCGACCGGGAAGCGCGGCGAGTTTGTAGCCGGGGTGCGCTACCGCGCCTGGCAGCCGGATTCGTGCCTGCATCCTGACATCCCGGTGCATACGCCCCTCGTCTTCGACATCGTAGATACGTGGTCGGGACGGTCGATCGGCGGCTGCACCTACCACGTCACGCACCCGGGCGGACGTGCCGACGAGCATCTACCTATCAACTCTTTTGAGGCGGAGAGCCGCCGGCTCGCGCGCTTCAGCAACGTCGGTCACACTCCGGGGACGACGGCCATCCCGCCGGAGGAGCGCAATACGGAGTTTCCGTTTACGCTCGATCTACGCAGGAAAGCTCCCACCGCTTAGACCAGTTTCACGCATTCAGTTTGCAGATCGAGGCTTTCCCGCTTTTAGCGCTGCCCTTCAGGCCGAAGTTTCTTTAAAGCAGGCCGGGCATCTTCCGGAGTGATCAATGAGTGGCCCCGAGACTCTTGATAGCCCGCTGTTAACTGCCGAGTATCGCCAGGCTCCTGGCGCTTATGACGAGATGTGTTCGCCGGCCGGTGTGCTGAGGCCGCACTGGGAGCGCTACATCGCCTCGCTCTCGAACCTCGGCGGCGAAGAGTTAGCGCACCGATGGGAGACGGCGCGGCAGCGCATCCGGGAAAACGGCGTCAGCTACAACGTGTATGGCGATCCGCTGGGGATGGACCGTCCATGGAGCCTTGACGCCATTCCGCTGCTCATTCCGGCCGAGGAGTGGAGGCGCATCGAGGGCGGCCTCATCCAGCGTGCGCGGCTGCTGAACCTCATCCTGGCAGACCTTTACGGGCCGCAGAAGCTGCTGCGCGACGGCCATATTCCGCCCGCGCTGGTCTTTGCGAACCCCGCATTCTGGCGGGCCTGTCATGGCATCAAGGTGCCCCGCGATACCTATCTGCACCTGCTTGCCGTCGACCTGGCACGATCGACCGATGGGCAGTGGTGGGTGCTCTCCGACCGCACCCAGGCGCCCTCCGGCGCCGGCTATGCGCTCGAGAACCGCATCGTGCTGGCGGAGACATTTCCCGACCTGTTCCGCGAGTCCCAGGTGCTGCGGCTGGCGTCCTTCTTCCGCGCGTTCCGGGAGACGCTGCTGCATCTCTCGCCCTCGCGGCGCGAGAATCCGCGGGTCGTTCTGCTTACCCCGGGGCCGCTCAACGAGACTTACTTCGAACACTCATACCTGTCCCGTTATCTCGGCTTCACCCTGGTGCAGGGCAGCGATCTGACGGTGCGCGACAGCCGCGTCTTCCTCAAATCGCTTGAAGGGCTGAAGCCGGTAGACGTGATCCTGCGCCGCATGGATGACAGCTACTGCGATCCGCTGGAGTTGCGCTCCGACTCTTACCTCGGGGTTGCCGGTCTGGTCGAGGCGGTGCGAGCCGGCAACGTCGCCGTCGCCAACGCACTCGGCAGCGGGCTGAGCGAGACATCGGCGTTCATGCCTTTTCTGCCCGGTCTGAGCAGGCGTCTGCTGGGTGAAGAGCTGGCGCTGCGCTCGGTGGCGACGTGGTGGTGCGGGCAGCCGAAGGCCCTGACCTACGTGCGCGACAACCTCAACTTCCTGGTGATCAAGCCTGCATTTCCATCCAAGGGCATGGAGCCGGTCTTTGGCGGGCAACTTCCAGCGGACCAGCGCGACCGGCTGTTGGCGAAGATGAGCGCGCACCCGGAAGACTTCGCCGGCCAGGAGCTGCTGAATATCTCAACGGCGCCGGTCTGGGCCGAGGACGGGCTCACGCCCCGCCACGTCGTGCTGCGCGTTTACCTCGCCGCGGCGGGCGACTCCTGGATGGTGATGCCCGGCGGCCTCGCTCGCGTCTCCCCCACCCGGGACACGCCGGTTGTTTCGATGCAGCGCGGCGGCGGCAGCAAGGATACGTGGGTGCTGTCAAGCGACCCTGTCGACAACTTCACCTTGCGCCCGCCGACCGATCACCGCGTGGAGCTGAATCGCGGCCTCACCAGCGACCTGCCGAGCCGTGCGGCGGAGCACCTCTTCTGGCTGGGGCGTTACGTCGAGCGATCGGAGCACCTGTCGCGCGTGCTGCGATGCATCCTGATGCGCATGACCGGCGAGGCTCCGTCGCCCTCGCAGACCTCGATTCCAACTGCTACATCGCCCGGTTGGGACTCGTTGATGAAGCTGCATGAGGCGCTTGACTCGCCACACTCCCGCATGGAGAAGGACGACCCCCAGGGTCACCTTGACGAGGTGCGCGACCTCGAGGAGGAGATACTCTCGCTCATCTTCGAGGAGGGACGCGGCGACAGTCTGAACGCGAACCTCAATCGCGCGGCGCGGGCCACGGCGCAGGTGCGGGATCGGCTATCGAGCGACCTGCTGCGAGTCGCCAGTCAGTTCGGCAGTGCCGCCCGCGCCCAGGACAGCCTGGCGTGGGGTTACGTCGCACCGGGGGACGCCCTTGCCGTTTTGAACCGCTGCATCCTCATGCTGGCCTCGCTGCGCGGCATCGAGATCGGCAATATCACGCGCGGGCCAGGCTGGCACTTCCTCAGCATCGGCCGGCGCATCGAGCGCTCCATGCGGCTGGTGGAGTTGTTTCGCGCGATCATCGTGCCTCTCAATCCCGATCACTGGCAGGAGCTCGAGATGCTGCTCGAGGTGGCGGACAGCTCGATCACCTACCGCTCGCGCTACTTCACCGCACTGCAGGCGGCGCCGGTGCTCGATCTGATCATGAACGATGACAGCAATCCGCGTTCGCTTGCCTTTCAGGTGAACAGCCTGATCGGACACTGTGCCGGGCTGTCAAAGATGCCGTCGGGGACTGGCTGGCCGGCGGCTCAGCAGCGCCAGCTCGAGGGTGCGGCGGCCAGGCTCTTCGGCGCTGACGTGCAGGCGCTTTGCGATGTTGGCCCAGGTGCACCGCGACTTGAACTCGATCGGCTGCTTGCCGATCTCGAGACCGCGCTGCCCGCCCTGTCAGAGGCGATCAGCAACACCTACTTCAGCCATGCCGTGATGGAGCGTGTGATGGAGCGGCCGATGGAGGGCGCACCATGATGTACCGCGTGCGCCACGAGACGGTCTACACCTATGAGGATGCGGTGTCGGTCTCGCATCACCTGCTCCGGCTCACTCCGCGCGAGCTCAAGGGCCAGCACTGCCGCGAGAGCAGGATCCTGATTCAGCCGGTGATTGCAGTGACGACTACGACTCACAAGGATTACTTTGGCAACACGGTGACGTCGTTCACCCTGCCGGAGTCGCACAGCCGCCTCTCCGTCGACGCGATCAGCGTGCTTGAGGTGAAGACCGTTGAGCCGCCCGACTTCGCCGCGTCGCCGGCGTGGGAAGAGGTCCGCGATTCGGTGCAGTCCGATCACAGCCTCGAGGGGCTGGACGCTTACCAGTTCGTCTTCGACTCGAGCCGTATCGTGGGGAGCGCAGCGCTGGGCGAGTATGCGCTGGAGTCTTTCACCCGCACCCGGCCGCTGCTGGACGCGGTATTTGATCTAACCCGCCGCATCCATCGGGATTTCCGCTTCGATGCCAAGGCTACGGAGGTCACGACCCCGGTTGAAACATTCTTCGAGAAGCGGCGTGGAGTGTGCCAGGACTTTTCGCATCTGCAGATTGCGTGCATGCGCTCGCTGGGGCTGCCGGCTCGCTACGTCAGTGGCTACCTTAGGACCCTGCCGCCTCCTGGCCGCCCGCGCCTGGTCGGTGCGGACGCTTCGCATGCCTGGTGTGCGGCCTGGTGTCCTGGTTCGGGGTGGGTCGACTTCGACCCGACCAACAACTGCATACCCTCCGACGGGCACATCACCCTGGCGTGGGGTCGTGACTACAGCGATGTCAGTCCGATTCAAGGAGTGCTGCTGGGCGGAGCCAAGCACACGCTCGAGGTGCGCGTCGATGTGTTGCCCCTGTCATAGCGGGGCCGCGTGGGCAGCCTAAAATATCAGCTTGAATGCGAGTTGAATCTGCCGCTCTCGATAGAGGGTGTTGCTGTTGGAGTTCGTCACCTCGCCGAATCCTGGCTGGTAGGTGAGCCGTGCAGGGCCGTTGACTGAGCTGGCGCCGCTGATGCTGTAGCCGGTGCTGTTAGTGCGCGTGACGTTCTGGTGGTTGAGCAGGTTGAAGACCTCTGCGATCACGTCGAAGCTGAAGCGATCGTTCAGCGCAGTACGCTTGCTCGCCCTCGCATCCATGCTCAACACCGGTGCATAGCGGAAGGTATTGCGGCCGATGATCCCGATGCGGTTATCGCCGCCGGAGCCGTTCACGTTAGCACCGAGGCCGCTTAGAGTCTGCACCGTTCCTGACGAGTCCAGGTACTTCAATGAAGGGACGGCGCCGTCGGTGTGCAGGGTGTAAGGCAGCCCGGTACGGAACTCCACTACCGGCGCGACGGAATAACCGTTGAGCAGTCGACCCCAGTGTCCGCGCGTCTTCCACGGCGTGCGCACGATTGCCGAGCCCGTCATGCGGTTGCGGAGGTCGAAGTCTGAGTTGCCATACTCCAGCTTGAAGTTGGAGGGATCGAGTATGTCGTTGTTGTCGGCGAAGGTAGATTCGTTTTGATTGAAGTCTGCCGAGTGAGAGTAAGTGTAGGACGCGTGCAGGTCGAGGGCGCTCCCCATTCGATGGCTGATCTTGAACATGCCAGCCTCATAACGCGAGTTAGTCTCGCTGAAGATATCAGTTATGAAGTTATAGTTCGGGTTAAGCCTGGCATAGTAGAAGGGGCTGTAGTAGTTAGAACCTTTCAGGGGACCTTTGCCGGTCGAGTCGGTAACTACGTAGTCGATCGTCTTGGCCGCGGCGAGGTTGACGTTAGTATCAACGAAGTTAGGCAACTCGCGGCCAAGGCTCAGCAGGAAGCTCGCCGTCATCTCCGTTGAATGGCCGAGCTGCTGTCCGATGGAAGCTTCAATTTCATGAATCTGCGGATTCTGGAAGCGCTTGTCAAAGTAAGTCGCGCTCGGTTTGATCGAGTTCGGCGGTTCAGCGCTCAGTACGTTGGGGAACGCCGGGGCACTCGGATCGACTGGGCGGAAGTAGTAGCTACGCTGCGCTGCCGGGGTGCCGGTGCCGGTGAGGGCGGCAAATACAGTCGAGTTGATGATGCGGCCGAAGTAGATGCCATAGCCGCCGCGCAGCACCGTCTTTCCCTTGCCGAAGATGTCCCACGCAATACCGATCCGCGGGCCAAAATTGTTCTGGTCCTGCGGCATGGTCGCGGTCTGTGGTATGTCTGCATTAATGAGACTTGGAATATTACGCGGCAGCTGTTCAAATTCATACCTGAGCCCGGCGGATACTGTAAGGTCGTGTCGCAGTTTCCATTCATCTGTCAGAAAGAACGCATAATCCACAGTTGAAAAGGTGAAGATGGTTGTGCCCAGCGCCTGAGTGAAGTGCGAGTAGCACGGCAGATTGCCCTCGCCTGAGCCGCCCGAGTCGCAGTGGTTCGGCGCGTAGTAGTCTGAGGCGAAGTTCAATACGTTGCTGTAGGAGTAAGTGCCCGTCCCATCGTAAAGGTTGTTTGTATAGTCCTTTACCCGGTTAAGGTCAGCACCCAATTTCCAGACGTGACTTCCGCGTACAAAGGTGAGCGTATCGGCGGCCTGCTGGCGGCGTTCATCCGGGTAGGCCACCCGGTCGAGGAATTCGGGCTTACCAAAGGCGAAGCCGCTGCCGCTAGCCAGCGAAATCTGCGGTGAGCGTCCATAGAAGTTGTTGGCAAATAGCTTCTCAAAGCCGACAGGCGGCAGGCTGATCTCCGACTCCGTATCTCGTCCGTACTGCAGGCGCAGTTCGTTCAGAAGGTTTGCGGTCAGGAAGAATTGCCACCGCCCGATGCCCCAGTCTTCCTTGACGAAGTCGTTGCCGAAGCTGCTCTTGCCATAGGTATCGGAGGCCCCGGTCTGTACTCCGTTGGGAGAGGTCCAGCGCATGAAGTTGTACTGCAGCGCCAGGTGGTTGCGGTCGTTCATCTGCCAGTCCAGCTTGGGAAAGAGGATCAACTGGCGACCGGTTCGGGGCACTGCGCCGAGCATGCTGTCGAGCCCGTTCAGGATGGATTGATAGTTGATGGCAGCGACCGCGGTGCTGGTGCCCATCCTCTTGGCCAGAGTGTTGAGGGCGGTGGGGCTTGGCGCGGCAAAGAGGCGTGCCGGGTCTGACGCACGCGCTATTCCAGGAAAGTCTCTCGAGTATTGATCGTAGGCCAGGAACCAAAACATCTTCCCGGGACGGACAGGCCCGCCGGCCCCGATCCCCCACTGCTTGCGTACATCGAGCGGGCGGAAGGTGGTCGTCTTAAAGGTGCCATCGGGCTGCAGCTGGGTCAGGGTCGTGAACGGGTTTGTGGCCCCGAGCACGTTATCGCGATCGAAGGCAAAGGCCTCGCCATGCAGGCGATTGCCGCCGGAGCGCGTCACGGTGTTGACCACCCCCCCGGCTGCGCGGCCATACTCAGCGGAGTAGTTCGACGTATTTACCTGGAACTCCTGCACGGAGGCCTGGGTCGTCGAGTAGCCTACGCGCGTGCGTCCCCGCTCCTCTGAAAAGAAGGCCTGGTTGTTGTCCGCTCCATCCACCGTGTTGTTGTTCAGCAGAACGCTGATGCCGCGAAAACTCAGCAGCCCGTAGCCGTTCTGATCCGGGGTGACGCCCTCCGTCTGCAGGGCGAAGTTGGACCAGCGCCGGCCGTTGCTGGGCAGGCTGTCGAGCGAGATCACGTCGATGTTGGTGGCGATCGCCGCCGAGGTTCGGTCAAGGCCCGGTGTCTCCGGGGCGGCAACTACGACGACCGTCTGCCGGGGACCGCCAACGGTGAGTTGCGCGGTCAACTCGGTAAGGCGGCCTACCTCGACGAGCACAGTCGTCTCCCGCCAAGTTGAGAAGCCGGGCGCATTCACCTCGATGGAATAGAGGCCGGGCTCGATGCCGGCTATGTGGAAGTCTCCCTGCCCGTCGGTCTGACCTGCGCGCTCGATGCCGGTTGCGAGGGCATGCAGTTTGATCTGCGCTGCAGGCACGACGCGCCTTTGAGAGTCGATGACGGAGCCTGCGATCGCTCCTCCGGTTGTCGATTGCGCCAGCACCGCGGGAGAGCAGATTGCGGACAGCAGCACCGCCACCGCCAATACACGGGTGACGCGTGCGGTACACCCATGCGGCGGGCGGCGGCCTGCGTCCCTGAGTCGGTTCCTGTTCATGGCCCATCCTCGATCATGCATGTCACAAGTCACGAACCCCGCTTCGATGCTCTCGATGGAGGAGCATCGCGGTGATCTGCTGGTGTTATGTGGTCCCTGAACGGCGAGGATGGAAGCCGGAGCAAGGGTATGAAGCGCGGCGGCGTGAGCGCGTTAGCCGCTTGGAACTCGTCTTTACCGGGCGGGATGAGCGCCGGTCTTCTAATCTGGAGACGGCGCCTGCGGTCGCAGAGGAGTTGCGCGACGCACCGCTGGTTCCTTCAGCCGGGGCTGCCGGGCATCAGCCGGGCTGCTCTGGCATTCCTCGCGCTGGACAGAGATTCCGCGCCAAAACTAACAGCCACGAAGAGTGCGAGCAGCATACGCCCTTCGATACACTTGTGGATAGCGATGTTTATCGATGAAGCACGGATCAGGATCAAGGCGGGGGACGGCGGCAACGGCTGCGTCGCCTTTCGGCGGGAGAAGTTTGTGCCCCGCGGAGGGCCCTCGGGCGGCGACGGCGGCCGCGGCGGTGACGTCTACATGGAGTCGAGCGAGCGCCACAACACCCTCGTTCACTTCCGATTCAACCCGGAGCACAAGGCGGAGCGCGGGCGGCATGGCGAGGGCTCGAACTGCACTGGCCGGGAGGGCGAAGACATCGTGCTCAAGGTGCCGGTCGGCACCGCGCTCTACGACGACGACACCGGTGAACTGGTACACGACTTCCAGCACGCAGATGAGCGCATCGTGATCGCTAAAGGCGGGCGCGGCGGGCGAGGCAATCAGCACTTCGCCACACCCACGCACCAGGCGCCGCGGGAACACGAGCCGGGCCGCCTGGGCGAGGAGCGCAACTACCGGCTCGAGCTGAAGCTGCTGGCCGATGTCGGCCTGGTGGGCTTCCCTAACGTGGGCAAATCCACCCTGATCTCCCGCCTGTCGGCGGCGCGGCCGAAGATCGCGGACTACCCTTTCACGACTCTCGAGCCAAATCTCGGAGTCGTCTCGGTCGGCGAGCCTCCTCACGAGGAGAGCTACGTGGTAGCCGACATGCCGGGGCTGATCGAGGGCGCTCACCTGGGCGCCGGGCTCGGATTGCAGTTCCTGCGGCACATTGAGCGCACCCGCGTCCTGGTGCACCTGGTCGACGTGTCGGACTCTGGCGGCCGGCCCGATCCAGTGGACGACTTCAAGGTGATCCAGGCGGAGTTGAAGAGCTTCGGCCATGGCCTGGTGGAGAAGCCGATGCTGATCGCGGCTTCCAAGGCGGACGTGGCAGACCCCGCAAAGCTGAAGAAGCTGCAGTCGATGGCAAAGCGGCGCAAGCTGCCCTTTTACCCTATTTCGGCGGTGAGCGGACTGGGCATCGACGCGCTGAAGTATGCGATCGCGGAGCGGGTCCGCGAACTGCGCGAGTCAGAACTGGCTGCGGTCAGAACCGAAGCCGAGGCTACTCCCTGGGCCTGAGACGTTGGCTGGACAGCATAGTGGCGGTCAGCGATGAGGGTAAACAAGGCGCCGCATGGCATGGAGCGGCTGGCCTCTACATCGAATGGCGCTCAGATCGAATCTGCACTGCGGGTATAGCGCCTCTGCAACACGCAAGGCGTCAGAGCGCGAACTCGGACAGCTCGATCATGCTGCCGAAGACGCGGTTTCGACCCTCGACCTTGGCATGATAGAGCGCCTCGTCTGCGGCGCGGAGCATGTCGTTAGCAGAGTCGCCGAGGAGGGGAATGCGCGACTCGATTCCGATGCTGACTGTAGCGAAGCGTCCGACCAGAGAATCCTCGTTTCTGATCTTGAGGGCTTCGACGGCGGAACGGAGCTTCTCGGCAAGCTGGAAGGCGCCGCGGGCGTCTGTGCCCGGCAGCAGGACGGCAAACTCCTCGCCACCGTAGCGCGCGACCATATCTCCTGCGCGCAGCACCTTTTTCTTGAGAGCCTGGGCGATCTCGCGCAGACATTCGTCTCCGAGCAGATGGCCGTAGCGGTCGTTCAGCTTCTTGAAATAATCGACGTCGATCATCAGCAGGGAGAGCGGCGTCCCGCTTCGGATTGCCCGCTTGAGTTCGATCTGCAGGGTATCGTCGAAGTGGCGGCGGTTGTGAATGCCGGTGAGCCCGTCATGGATGGCCAGCACCTGCAGCACGGAGTTCTCTTCTGTCAGGCTGTGTTGCCGCTGCTCCAGCAACACCCGCTCGCGGGCTAGCTGGACGTGCGTGCTCTGGAGGGCAAGGTACATCCTGCGATCGTAGTATGCCGCGGTCAGTGTCCCGGCAAGCACCAGCGCGGTGGTCAGCATCACGGCGATGATTCCGAGGGTAGAGACCTTGACGCTGCCAGCGGAGGAGTACGCCATCTCCCCGGGCATGAAGCTGACCGCCGACATGGCGGTGTAGTGCATGGCGGCGATCCCGCTGCCCATAAGCATGGCGCCGCCCAGCTTCCTCGCCTCGCCGTCCTTTCCGTAGCCGGAGCGCACCGAGAATGCAATCCACAGCGCCATGGAAGAGAATGCCACCGCTACTACCACTGACACGCCTACGATGGCCAGGTTGTAGTGGTGCATGGCGGTCGATCGCATGGCGGCCATCCCGACGTAGTGCATGCCGCCGATGGCTGCCCCCATAAAGACGCCACCAAGCGCGATGGTGGGCTTGCCCATCCGTTTGCCGCTTACCAGCCGGATAGCGCCCGCCGATGCGAGCACCGCAAGCATCAGCGATAGCAGCACCGTAGGAACATGGTAGGTGACCTCGATCGGCAGCCGCACGGCCAGCATGCCGAGATAGTGCATCGACCAGATGCCGAGGCCCATCGAGAACGCTCCGCCAGCCAGCCAGAGCCTCGACCTTGCGCCATTTGAAGACGCGACTCTCTCCGCGAAGGAGAATGCTGCATAGGATGCCACCATCGAGGTAGCAACCGAGATCGCCACCAGCCATGGGACATAAGTTATGACCAGTGGTTTCATCGGTAATCAGCCCCTAACGCCTATGAACTGAACCACAGGCGACAGCACAACTCTCCGCATGGCAGCCGGGAGAGGCTTCCAGGTTGCAGCAGTTGCTCACGTTAGTTATCGGCGGCTCTCAGGATGGACTTTACGCGGTGCGCGGCCCCCTTCGCGAGCCCCGGCGCACAGACCTGCGCGACGAACGCTCGGCCCGACCTGCGGAGGCTCTTGCGGGTTGCGGAGCCCTGGCAATCTGCGGGAGGAGTGGATTAGAACTTCGGGAGCTGGCTGGTGTCCCATCCGCCGCCGAGGGCGCGGATCAGCTGCACGCTCGAGGTGAACTGGCGGGTGGCGATGCCGGCATCGGTGCGCTGATTGGCGAGCAGGGCGCTCTGCGCGGTCAGCACTTCGAGGTAGGTGGCCACCCCGCCTTTGTAGCGATTTATGGAGAGGTCCAGCGAGCGCTGCGCGGCGGCCACGGCAGCGTGCTGGCTACCTGCTTCTGCCTGCAGAGTACGGATCGCGGCGAGGTTGTCCTCGACCTCCTGGAAGGCGCCGAGCACGGTTTCGCGGTAGTCTGCCACGGTGGCGTTGTAGGTGTGTTGCGCCTGTTCGGTGACGGCGCGCCTGCGGCCTGCATCGAAGACGGTCTCGACCGCCGAGCCACCGAGCGACCACAGAGCGGCCGGCCCCTGGATCAGGGTTCCCAGGGCGCTGCTCTCAAATCCCCCGGCCGCATCGATGGCGACGTTGGGGTAGTAGGCCGATTTTGCGACCCCGATCTGGGCGTTGGCGGCCTGCATCCGCCGTTCGGAAGCGGAGATATCAGGCCGCCGCTCGAGCAGCTGCGAGGGCACCCCGAGCGGTACGCCGGGCAGCTGCATCGGGGGAACGGCGGGCGGCAGGCTGAAGGTGGAAGCCGGCTCCCCGGCCAGAGTGGCAATGGCGTGCTCGAACTGCGAACGGGCGACATCAATTTCGGTGTCCTGCGCACGGGTCGACTCGAGCAACGTCTCCGCCTGGGCCACGTCTGACTCGCTCGAGACGCCTCCATGAAAGCGCGTCTGAGTGAGCTCGTAAGCCTTCTGGAAGCTGATGATGGTCTGATCGAGAAGCTGCTTCTGCACATCGAGTCCGCGCAGCTGGAGGTAATCGAGGGCGAGTTCGGTCCGGATGCTCAACTCTGCATTGGCGAGATCGGAGGCGCTGGCCTGGGTGGTGGCGCGGGCGGATTCCACATTGCGGCGTACGCGCCCCCAGAAGTCCGGCTCCCATGTGGCCTGGCCCTCGAGGCTGACGTCGTTGAAGAGCGTTTTAGTGAGCGTACTCACCTGGGCGCGATTCAGAGAGAGCTGACTGCGAGACGCCGATGGGCCCAGGCCGATGGTGGGATAGAAGTCCGCGCGAGCAATGCGTATCTGCTCCCGCGCGCCGAGGTAACGCTCGGAGGCGGCCTGCAGCGTCTGGTTGGAGACGGCTACCTTGTCTTCGAGCGCATCCAGCTGGGGATCGCCATACATCTTCCACCACTGGCCGCGGAGGACCGCATCGCTCGGTTGGGCCGTCTTCCATACGCTGTCGTCGGGCAGCCCGGCGTTCTCCTTGTAGGCAGGCGGGACGGGGGCAGCGGGACGGTGGTAGTTCGGCCCGGCGGTGCAGCCGGCCAGGAGCGCAAGACCGGCGAAGAGCGCAGTTGCGAGCCTTCCACAACGGTTAGCGCGGATACCGCCAGCCGACGCGCCGGGGGGAACTTCCCGCTGCGCATTGCGCACGAGCTTCCCAAGGCTGCGAGCCAACTGCGGGGCTCGCAATGTGGAGAAATGGTTCATTTCGAGGACCCGGTGTTCTGGGGCTGTCCGCCGGCCTGCTGATTGCCGTTGCCGCCCTGGCCTCCCTGGGGAGCGGCTTGACCTCCCTGCCCTGCCTGCCCTTGACCCGGCTGCCCTTGAGCTCCGCCGGCCTGAGCGGACGGCGGGTGCTGCGGGGAGATGCGCAGTTCTTCACCATCGATCAGCGAATCGGGAGGGTCGAGGATTACCTGCGAATTGACATCGAGTCCGCTGATGACCTGGATGGTGCGTCCATCATCCTCGCCGATCACTACAGGCGTCATGCGGGCCTTGTTGCCGCTGACTATTGTGCCGACGCGAAGCCCCTCGGCACGGTACATCAGCGCCGAGGCAGGGATGATGTAGGTCGGGCTTCCCTCCTTCATCCTGAGGTGGACCTCGGCGTAGGCGCCGGGGACAAGCTCGCCCTTCCGATTATCGATCTGGATCTCGGCGAGCAGGGTCCGCGAGACGGGATCGATCTGGTTGGACGTACGAACCAGCCGGCCCTGGAAGCGCCTGCCGGGGAACTCCGAGAAGGTGAGGTCCGCGGTGATGCCGGGAACTGCGTCGCGGGAGTAGACCTGGGGTACGTTGACGTAAACGCGCAGGGTGTTGACGGCGGCCTCGTGAAAGAGCTCGGTACCGGAGCCGGCGGTAATCAGCTGGCCGGTATCGATGTTGCGGGCGGTAATAACGCCGTCGAACGGGGCGGTAATCCTCTCAAAGCCGACCAGCTGCTCGATCCTCTGCACGTTGGCGACGGCAGACTGCACGACGGTGCTGCTTGAGGCGGCCTGGGTGTTGAACGCGTCGACGTCCTGCTGCGAGACGGCGTCTGACTTGATCAGGTCGTTGTAGCGCTTTGCGTTGGTCTGGGCGTTGGCTGCATTCGCCTGCGCGGTGGCAAGATCGGCCCGGGCCTGGGCGAGCTGCTGGTCGACCTCCGGGGACTCGATCTCCGCCAGCAGCTGACCCTTTTTGACGTGCGCGCCGATGTCGAAGTACCACTTCCTGAGGTAGCCGCTGGTGCGGGCGTAGATGGGCGAGTCGGTGTAGGCCTGTACGTTGCCCGGCAGGATGACCTCCTGCGAGGGCACACCGCGGTCCGGCTTTGCAACCAGCACGGTAGGCGCGGCGAGCGAATTGGTCTGGTCGGCGAGGCGGCTCCTGGCCCGCACACGGGGCACGATTCCGGTGACGACCAGGATCGCCGCGATCACCATCAGGATGATCAGCCCCAGGACCACGCGGCTGCCGCGCACCGGCTTCACCGCCGCAGCGGCGCCTCCGTCGTGGCCGTGCTCTGGTTGCTGACCCTGCGGATTGTTTCCGTCCTTTGCATCCTGCTGCACGGTTGTTCCTCTCGATGACTCAATGTCTTCTAAACAGCTTCGCCTGCCCAGTGCTATTCCTCAGGGCTGTACGCGTTTGATCAGGCTTCGGCCATCTCCATCTGGGGCTCGCGCTCGCGGCGGCGCCTCTCCAGGCGCGCATGAAGCACGCTGAAGAAGGTCGGCACGAAGAAAAGTGTGGATATGGTAGCGAAGAGCAATCCGCCAATCACGGCGCGGCCCAGGGGAGCGTTCTGCTCGCCTCCATCACCCAGCCCGAGCGCCATTGGCACCATTCCAATGATCATCGCCAGGGCGGTCATCACAACCGGGCGGAAGCGGGTGAAGCCGGCGCTCAGGGCCGAGTGCATGGCATCGCCCACGTTGGCATCGAGCTGCTCGCGCGCGAAGCTGACCACCAGGATGGAGTTCGCCGTGGCCACGCCCATGCACATGATCGAGCCGGTCAGGGCGGGCACGCTGATGTGGGTATGGGTGAGGAAGAGCAGCCAGGCGATGCCAGCCAGGGCCGCCGGCAGACCCGAGATGATGATGAAAGGGTCAAGCCAGGACTGGAAATTCACGACGATCAGCAGGTAGACCAGCAGGATCGAAAATCCGAGACCGGCAATCAGGCCTACAAAGGAGGAATGCATGGTCTGTACCTGCCCGCGGACCACCAGCTGCGAGCCGCGGGGCAGGCGCCCTCGCTCCTGCTCAACGATCTTCTCGAGCTTCTTGTCCACGCTGGCCAGGTCGGTATTGACGACGTTGCCGTAGATGTCAATGACCGGCTGGATGTCGTAGTGGCTCACCGTACCGAGCTCCGCGCCGCGTTTGATAGTCGCCAGGTTGCCGAGGATCTGCACCGGGCGGCCGCCGGCCTGGTAGACGGAACCGGTAGTAACCAGTCCGCTGGCGCTGCCCGTGCTGCCGGCAGCTGCGTCCGAGGTGGTGGCGCTGGCGCCCGTCGTATTCCCGGCGCCGCTGCCTGCGCTCGCCCCTGCGGTCAGCGGGATGTTACGCAGTTGCTGCAGGGTATCCAGGGTGTATTGCGGACTCTGTACGGCGATGCTGTAGCTCACGCCGTTTTGGGGATTGAGCCAGAAGGTGGGCGAGGTCTGGAAGCTGCCGCTGGTCGCCACCAGTAGACTCTGCGCCACGTCGCGCTGCTGCAGCCCGACCTGCTGCGAGCGGGTCCGGTCTACATCGAGGCGCAGCATGGGGTCGTCAAAGGGCTGCTGGATGCGCAGGTCGGCCGTTCCCGGCACATGCTTGATCTTGTCCATCAGCTGCTCGGCGAACTCGCGGTTCGCGGCCATGTTAGGTCCGACGACCTGGATGTCGAGCGGCGAGGGCAGTCCGAAGTTGAGGATCTGTGTGACCATGTCGACCGGCAGGCTGTAGAAGGTGACCCCGGGGAAGCGGGCGGCGAGTTTTCCGCGCAGATCCTCGACGTACCGATCGCTGGGGTGGTGCTTCTCGGCGAGTGAGACCTGGATATCGGCATCGGCGGTGCCCACCACTGCCGAGTTGCTGTAGGAGAGGTTGAGGCCGCTGTAGGGCACCCCGATGTTGTCGATGATGGTGACCAGCTCTTTGGGCGGTATCTCCTCTCGGATCGCGCCGTCGATCTCGTCGCAGAGCCGGGCCGTCTCCTCGATGCGGGTTCCCGTACGGGCCCGCACGTGCAGCTTGAACTGGCCTCCATCGACGGAGGGGAAGAAGTCCTGGCCCAGCCACGGATAGAGCAGCGCGAAGGAGCCGACGCTGAAGACCATGAAGAGGATGAGAAACATTGCCGCATTCTGCAGGCAGAAGTTGAGCAGAGAGGTGTAGCCGCCGCGCAGGCGTTCGAAGTTTCGTTCAAAGGCGAGCTGGAAGCGGATGAACGGATTTCGGCTGGTCTTGTTGCTCTCTGCCTTGTCCTGGTCATGCTCCTTGAGCAGGTACTTGGCCATGGTCGGCACGATGGTGCGGGAGAGCATGTAGGAGGCGAGCATGGCGAAGACGACTGCCTCGGCGAGGGGGACGAAGAGGTACTTCGCCACCCCGGTGAGGAAGAACATGGGGACGAAGACGATGCAGATCGCGATGGTCGAGACGAAGGCCGGGATCGCGATCTGGGCGGCTCCGTCGAGGATCGCCTGCTCGATCTCCTTGCCCTCTTCGAGGTTGCGGTTGATGTTTTCTATCTCGACGGTGGCATCGTCTACCAGGATGCCGACAGCGAGCGCCAGGCCGCCGAGGGTCATGATGTTAATCGTCTCCCCAAGCAGACTCAGCAGGATCAGAGAGCAGAGGATCGCCAGGGGAATCGAGACAGCGATGATCAGGGTGCTGCGCCAGCTACCCAGGAAGACGAGGATCATGATCCCGGTGAGGCAGGCGGCGATGATGCCCTCGCGGATCACTCCGTTGATCGCGCCACGCACAAAGATCGACTGGTCGGAGAGTGGAGTGATCTTGAGCTGCGGCGGCAGTTGGCTGGCGATCAGGGGCAGCTTCTGGCGAATGCTCTTGATGATGTCAAGGGTCGAGGCGCTGCCGGTCTTTTGTATGGTGATGAGCGAGGCGCGCTGCCCATCGACGCGCACGATGTTGGTCTGGGGCGGGGAGCCATCGCGGACGTGGGCTACATCGTGGATGTAGACAGTAGCGCCGTTGACAGTGCGGATCGGAAGATCGTTCAGCCCGGCGATGCTGTTTGGCGCGCTGTTGGTCTCGAGCACGTATTCGAACTGACCCACCTTGGCGGTGCCGGAGGGCAGGATGAGATTCTGGACGGAGATCGCATTGACCACGTCAGCAGGGGACAGTCCGCGGGCCTGCAGCGCCTGCAGATCAAGATCGACCTGCACCTGGCGCTGCTTGCCGCCGTAGGGGTAGGGGATCGAGGCGCCCTCGACGCTGGAGAGCTGGGTGCGGATGAAGTTCAGGCCAAAATCGTTCAGCTGCTGCTCTGACAGCCCCTCGCCGGACAGGCCAAGCTGCAGGATAGGAACGCTCGATGCGCTGTACTGGATCACGAGCGGGGGAGTGGTCCCGACCGGCAGCTGCCGCAGCTGAGTCTGGGCCACCGCCGTAACCTGCGCGACCGCGTTACCGATCTGCACCTTGGGGTGGAAGTAGATCTTGATGACGGCGATGCCGTTGAGCGACTGCGACTCGATGTGATCGATGTCATTGACGGTCGTCGTCAGGGTGCGTTCGCTGAGGGTGACGATGCGGCTCGCCATCTCCTGCGGCGAGAGCCCTGTGTAGTTCCACACCATGGTGACGACCGGGATGTTGATCTCGGGAAAGATGTCGGTCGGGGTGTTGAGCACCGAGAGCGGCCCGAGGATCAGCAGCAGCAGCGCGAAGACTGCGAAGGTATAGGGCCGTCGTAGTGCGAGGCGAACAATCCACATGGTGCTGGCAAGCTCCCCTGGAGGTTGGTTGGATCAGCGGAATGACTCATCCGCCGGGTCGATTGTTGCGCACCAGACAGGCTGTGCCGGGTCGGCCTGGCGCTGGTGTCTGAGATTCTGCCGAGGCTCAGGACGTATCGAGCTTCTAGCTGGTACGATTTAGGAGCAATTTCCTGGTCAGCAGTTCCGCCGTGCCGATGCTGTCCGGCGTGTTACCCGCTCCGTAGAGTCGGGGCAAGTTCCCGTTGGTGCCTGCCGCAGGCCACAGACCCAACTGGGCTATGGATGATCCAGCACTAGTAGTTTGACGTATCAGCAGCGCGAAAGATTCGACCTGCCCCGCGAGCCATGTCGCTCGCCCCCGGGTGCTGCCGCCCAAGCCATGATGCTGAGGCCGGCATTCCCAAACACAAAGTAACTAGATGATGGCAGGCGGCTGCCGGATGCAGGGGACTGCCACTTGATGCGGGAACCTCTCGGCCGCGCGGCGGGTGGCTCGATAGCGGATGGCCGCAGCGGTTGGTGCAGGAACGGCAGGGGATCGTGCTGAACATGGAACTGCAACGAAAGACGGGGCCCTCAGATCCGCTCCAGGTGACCACAAGAGGATGACCACGACCGGCCTGCGGCAACAATTCGACAACCCCGCGCTCGAAAACTACTTCCTCGACCACGCCTATGATGAGATGTTCTCGTCCGAGCACGATATCCGCGCGCAATACGAGGCGCTGCTGGCCGCCTTTCGCACCCTGCCGCGGGAGGAGTTGCTGCGCCGCAAGCAGTCCGCCGACCTCTCCTTCCTGACCCAGGGAATCACCTTTACCGTCTATGGCCGTGAAGAGGGGACGGAGCGCATCTTCCCCTACGACCTTATGCCGCGGGTGATCACGGCTCCGGAGTGGGACCACATCGAGAAGGGCCTGACCCAGCGCATCACCGCATTGAACCTGTTCTTGCACGACGTCTACCACGAGGGCAAGATCCTGGCGCAGGGTTTTGTGCCGCGCGAGATCGTCTACAGCTGTCAGCACTTCCGCCGCCAGATGCGCGGGCTGCAGGTGCCGCGGAACGTCTACATCGCAGTCGCCGGAACCGACCTGCTGCGCATGCAGAATGGCGAGTTCGTAGTGCTCGAGGACAACCTGCGCGTGCCGAGCGGCGTGTCCTACATGCTGACCAACCGCCGGGTGATGAAGCGGACATTTCCGCAGCTCTTCCGCAAATATGGCGTGCGCCCGATCGAGCACTATACCCAGGCGCTGCTGAGCACCCTGCGTTCGCTTGCGCCGGAGGGTCGTGCGGAGCCGTCGATCGTGCTGCTCACGCCGGGCGTTTACAACTCCGCCTATTTTGAACACACCTATCTCGCCCGCCAGATGGGCATCGAGCTGGTCGAGGGCCGCGACCTGGTGATCCACGACAATATCGTCTACATGCGAACCACGGGCGGGCTCAAGCGGGTCGATGTGATCTACCGGCGGGTCGATGACGACTTCATCGATCCGCTGGCCTATCGCTCGGACACGATCCTCGGGGCGGCGGGGCTCTTCAACGCCTATCGTGCGGGCAACGTGGCCCTGGCCAACGCCTTTGGGACCGGCGTGGCCGACGACAAGGCGCTCTACGCTTATGTGCCGGCGATCATCAAGTACTACCTCGGCGAAGAGCCGATCCTCAACAATGTCGAGACCTACCTGCTCACCGATCCGGTGCAGCGCCAGCATGTGGTCGAAAATCTCGACAAGCTGGTGGTCAAGGCGGTGGGTGAATCGGGCGGCTACGGCATGCTGATCGGGCCGCACAGCTCCGCCGAGCAGCGCGAAGATTTCAAGGCCCGCATCGAAGCCAACCCCCGCAACTACATAGCCCAGCCGACCCTCGACTTCTCCCGCTCCCCCTGCCTCCAGGAAGACGGAACCATCGAGCCCCGCCACGTAGACCTCCGCCCCTATATATTGTTCGGCGACAAAGTAACCATAGCCCCCGGCGGACTAACCAGAGTAGCCCTAAGAAAAGGCTCGCTAGTAGTCAACTCTTCGCAGGGTGGAGGGAGTAAGGATACCTGGGTGTTGAATTACTAACTCACCCCCGAAATGCCCGCTAAACGCGTTTAGGGAAGGGATCGCAGACTCGTAAGTGACTCGGAGACTGACGGGAACTAGCGAAGTCCGAACGCATCAACACCGCATTCTATCCCGGGTGTTGCCAGGAACCCGACTTCTGCCACTGCCACTTACGGAGTTAATGCCTGCTGCTCCATCCACTCCCGGACCTCCGACGCCGCTTGGTGAGGCATGCTCTCAAAAACCGCCAAAGCCTGCCGTGCCGAAGTGTGCGATTCCTCCCGTCTATTCTGAGCTGAATATACCCGAGCTTTGCCGAACAGTGCGTACGCGCGGACATCCGGGGTATCGGGAGGTCCGACTTCAATCGCCTCGGAATAATAATCGAGTGCTTTCAACGTCTGACCTTGGGCTGCAGAAACATCTCCGAAGTCATTAAGAATGAGAGCGAGATACCAGCGGTGCCCGATACGACGCGCAATTGCGACCGCATCGTTGAGGGAGGATATCGCAGCGTCATAGTTGCCTTCTTGGATGCGAACAGACGCACACCCCTCGAGCGCAGCCGCTTCCACCTCTGAGTATCCGATCTGCCGGGCCGCGTCCAGTGCGCTACGGAGTGCCTCAAGTGCGGCCTCCAGCAACCCGGACTTAGATAAGACCTCGCCGATATCGTTCCAAAGCGTCGCAAGCGCGGCCTTGTCCCGCGCCTGATCCGCGATCTGCAGTGCGCGCCGCAGGTGCCGCTCGGCCGCGTCATAATCAGCCAGCCGAGTTGTTACGACACCCAGGCTCCGCAGAGCTCGGCTTAGGATTCGATTAGAGCCGATTTGCTCGGACATAGTCACCGCCCGGGTCAGGTGCTCTCGCGCTTCATTGTTCTTGCCCATGTTCATCTCTATATGCCCGAGAATGGCCAGCAACTCCGTTTCGACCTCTAAGTCCGTTTTATCCGCTAGCTTTAATCCGTGCTGAGCATGCTTTTCCGCCTGAGAGTTCATTCCCATCTTTTCGGCACAGCGGGCAAGTTCTAACTGGAGATCTGCGGTTGGTTCGCCTTCAGCCGTCGCTCTCTCAAGCAACGCGGTCCAAACGCGGTAATCACCCCGGAGTTCAAGTAGCGGACTCATACCAGCCGCGATAGCGGCCTGCTGCCCGTGGTTGGCGTATTCGAAACTCGCCAGGATGTTCGCGGCCTCGCTGCCAATCGCGTGCGTTCCGTCAGCATGTGCCTGCGCATAACGCGCGAAATAGTCGGCAAAGCGCTCTTTCACTACTGAATCCGCGAGACTCTGCCCAGCCTCCGCCACCAGCCTGTGAACGGCGTACCGACAATCGGGAGCGTCCGTGAGAATCCCGCTGTCGACGAGTTGTTTCAAGGTCTTGACGTCGCATTTTGCGATCGTGAGGGCGGCCGATTCGCTGAAGGTGTTAGGAGAGGGGGGGAACAACGACACGGCCGCAAATGTCTGCCGGGCATCTTCATCCAGGGCATTGGCGCAAAGCCACAACGCATCGACAACTACTTCAGTAACTAGCGTCATGCCGCCTCCTTGTGGAAGACCTTAATGAGTTGCCGCCGCATCTCCGGACTTTTTGCACCCGCGATCATACGGGCGACTAACAAGATGTCTCCGGGCATCTTCCCTGTTGCGCGGAGAATCCAGGATGCGTCCTCCGATTCCGCTGCAATATTCGATACAGAGGCTAATAGCTGAAGTGCGTCTATGTCGGTAAGGGGATCGAGCCGGAAACTTGCCGACGGGCCAGCAAACGAAGCTGCCACCTCGGGTGCAGTGGTTGTCAGCAGCCGCGCGCCACCCGTTCCGATCAGTCTCATGAGCACCGCGGTCTCTGCCGTCTCGCAGTCCTCGCAAACGACGATCATTTTGCGGTCTCCTACCGCGTTCGCGACCGCTCGCGCGCGATCCTCGACGAGCCGAAGCTCGCTGATTGAGCTTCGAGGAATTCCTAACGCGTCAGCCCACAGTGCCAGCACGGCGCTTGCGTCCCGTTCCGCTTCAGCCAACGATGCCCACAGCACGCCGCCGGGAAATTTGGCACGGATTTCGGGGTCGTTCGAAATCGCGGACGCGACAAAGCTTTTACCCGCGCCAGTTGGCCCGTGCAACGCTACGCAGTGAGATCCATTTAGAAGCGCCTGCTTGGCAGCCGAAAGCAACGCCGTCCGGCCAAAGAGGTTTTCGGTGGGACGCGGTGGGCCTAGGGCTGGAATCGCCGCGGAGTCCTGGACCGCCGGGCTAATCTGCTCGCCGAAACGGTACCAGAACCGATAGAGAAAATCGTGACTCGCATGCTGGATCGAGGCTGGTTTGACGATGGAAAAATGATCCGTGCCCGGAATTCTCTCTGCGGGCCTGAAATAACGACCAGCGGATGCAGGATCGACAATCAGTGACCGCACCAACGGAGGGAACCAATGCTGTGCCCGGCCAAGGAGGCCTTTGCGGAAGATAATTTGATGCTCGCATGCCTCAGCGCCCACGAGCCGAGGTATATATTTGGGCTTGTCCCGTACCATTTCACTGAAGCGGTCGTCAAGATCTTTTGAAAGCAGGTTATCCGTTTCCAGGAGTCGGCCTAGTTCGCTCCGGTACGCGCGAGTCAGTGGCCTTAGGCGATCCGCGTAAACACTCCCGGTCGAGGGAGACGCCATCAGCACCACGCCGATGTTTTTGTCCCTCAACTCGATTTGGTTACGTGTAAGTAAATATCGAATGACTATACCACCGGTACTGTGTCCGATAAAGATCAAGTTTTTTCGCCCGATCACCGGCGTTTTGGCCGGCTCATACGGGATCGACAGCCTCTGATAGACGACGTGAGCGGAATCCTGCAACCCATAGCTGTTTGCATCTGGAGCAGTATGGAAGCCAGCCAAGAATATATCGGCACCCGCAAATCTCGGGTCCTGGGCTATCAATCGCGGCCAATACACCTCGCGAGGAGAGCTGTCCGTGCCTTCCTTGCTTGGCCGGCGATATAGCCAGCAACCTTGGCTATCGGAGAATATCCCGTGGACAAAAATAAAAACTGTATCCGCCCCGCTGGATTTGTACCAAACATTATTGATTCCCTGGTCAGGAATAGCACCGGGGTTGATCGGGTTCACTAGACTCATCAGGACTCCGCACCCATGGATTTGATAGTGCTACTGCACTAATTGGGAAGTCACGTGGCTGCTAGACCGACCGCTACAGCTCGAAATTCCACGTCAGCACTGGACTGAATAAAAGCTACACCCAAACCTTCGAAAAGTCGCCGCTTATCCATCTATCGCCTGGTGCCCCATCTTATCCGCCCTTCGGCGGATAAGATGGGTATGCGAAGCATCCGCTCTTCCCCACATAGTCTCGGTCAGCACATACCTAAGCGGCAGGGAACGAATCAAACCGCACATACTCTCCCCAACGCTCACTAAACCAATCCCGCGCACGCTCAGAAAACAGTATCGAACCAAACTCCCGGCCCCTGATCAGGTCCGAACCATCCCATGTACTCAGCTTGATGGTCAGTTCCTTATACGAACTAACAATCGGAGCGGGACGAAGAATCTCGACAGTAAAAGGGACCACAACCTCCCAAAGCTCTCCCAAAGCCGCCGCCGCACTCGGGCTATGCGGCTTCCCCAGAATGTAGTCCTCCGGCTCCCCTGATTCGGGATACTCCGGAGGCTCCTCCGCACTCAAGTCCCACGTCTCCCACGGCAATTCGACAATCAGCTTTTTCTCCACCGGCAAAAAGCTGAATCCGGTGAGCCCCGAAGACTCCAGCAGCGTCTTTGCTTCGTCCGTAAGAACGATGTCAAACAGAGACAGAGTTATCGGCGGGATATAAGGCCCAGTTCTCTCCAGCGCAAGCCGTCCGCCTATCCGGCGAGCATGCGCCGTCATTCCATGTTGCAGGATGCGGCCGTAGTCTCCCCAGCCCCCGGGAATAACCGACCGCTCCTCAATCCTGAAGAAACTAATCGCCATCGCGTGCCCAATTAACATGGATGGACTCATCTCACAGCCCTAACTCTTAAGGCTGCCGCCAAGGTGCGCCCTCCAACTCTTTTTGACCAGTCAAAGCTCCAAGGATGAAACGCCTGACTTAGGAGAGAAGTTGTCTCCCCTGCAATAATCGACCCACCATGACCACCGATCAAACCTCATCGCCAGACGAGATACCACCCGGAGGACACCTGCACCGCCCAACCAACCCCAACGGCGATTGTCTCATCCTGACCCACGGAGCAGGCACGAACTGCGACTCCCCACTCCTGATCGCGCTTGCCGAAGCGTTCTGCGCCGAGGGAGTCACCGTCCTCCGCTACGATCTCCCCTTCCGCCAGGCGCGACCGCACGGGCCGCCACCACGCGGCTCGGCGGAGCGCGATCAGCAGGGACTCCGAGAGGCAGTCAAGTCCATGCGGCAACAGACTTCGGGACGTGTGTTCCTGGGCGGCCATTCCTACGGGGGAAGGCAAGCCTCGATAGTCAGTGCCGCTGAACCCGGCCTGGTAGATCAACTCCTGCTGCTCTCCTACCCGCTGCACCCGCCGCAACGCCCCACCGAACTACGAACCGCTCACTTCCCCAACCTGAAAACCCCGGCGCTCTTTGTCCACGGCGCCCGCGACGGCTTCGCCACCATCGACGAACTAGCCAACGCCCTGCACCTAATCCCAGCCCGCACGGAACTCCTTCCCATCCCCAGCGCCGGCCACGAACTCATGACCAAAAAGAACCGCACCGAGCTATCAAAGCTGGTGGTGGAGGCGTTCCGATCGTTCTCAGCGACGTTGTAGTTTGGACAGCGCCTCTTTTGCAGTCCAAACGGTGCGTCCCCTATAGTTAGTCTGGTATCGAAGGAAAGATATGCGTTAATCGTTAGGTGGCTCCCGACTGGTCGGACGAATCCGGGACGAGGCAAGGAATCGATGCTTTCACGCGTAGCAGACAGCTTGTACTGGACGGCCCGGTATCTGGAGCGGGCGGAGCACACTGTCCGCATGATCGACATCAACATGGGCATGATGCTCGACAAGAGCCGCACCTCGACGGAGCGGCGCTGGCTGCGCGTGCTCGAGGCGCTCGGCAACCCCAAGGACCTGACCTGGAACGGGGACGCGGACGAGCTCGCCTACTGTCTCTGCTTCGACGCGAGCAATGGAGCCTCGATCACCGGCTGCATCATCGCGGCGCGCGAGAATGCGCGCCAGGTGCGCGAACAGATCTCGACCGAACAATGGCAGCGGCTCAACCGCCTCTACCACGAGATCACGCGGCCGCGGACGCAGGCACGGTCGGAGACCCTGGTCGCCGAGTTCCTGCCGGCTGTGGTCGACGGACTGCACCTCTTCCAGGGGGTCACCGACACCACGCTGAGCCACGGGGAGGGCTGGCAGTTTCTCCAGATCGGCCGCTTCATCGAGCGCGCCTCGTCAAGCGCGACGCTGCTCGAGCTCTATCACCGCGACGTCTCCGGTGAGCATGAGGACGAGATCGACGGCTACGAGTACCTGGAATGGATCGGTCTGCTGCGCACCTGCATCGCGTTCGAGGCGTACTGCAAGGTCTACACCGCGGACCTCAGCTACGAGCGCATCCTTGAGTTTCTGCTGCTCGATCCGGACTTCCCGCACTCCATTCGCTACTCGATCGACGCCCTGCAGGAGTCGCTCAAGGCCGTCGAACAGGAGAGCCATCGCCAGCCGGGCGAGGAGCTGATGCGGCTCTCGGGCAGGCTGCAGGCCTCGCTGAACTATGGGCAGATTTCGGAGATACTCGAGCGCGATGCCGGCCTCTACCTGCGGCGCATCATCGAGCAGTGCAGCCAGATTCATCGCCTCATCTACGAGGTTTACATCCAGTATTCTGTGCAGACCGCACTGGCGCTGTAGGAAGGTCGACGAGCGAAGATGATTTTCTACTCCATACGGCACCTGACCAAGTTTCAATACGCTGAGCCGGTGAGCGAGAGCGTGATGGAGATGCGCATGCACCCGCGCAGCGACAGCAACCAGCGGTGCCTGACGTTTACCCTTTCGGTGAGCCCGCGCTGCCGCGTCTTCTCCTATCGCGATCATCTCGGCAACAACATCCATCACTTCGACATACCCGGCAAGCATTCGCAGCTGGTGATCGTGGCCGAGTCGCTGGTCGAGCAGCAGCCGCTGCCGACGATCCCTTTCTTCCTCGCGCCGGATGCGTGGCGCGAGCTGGACCAGATCGTCAGCGAGGGCGACTACTGGGAGATGCTGCTGCCGAGCGAGTTTGCAACCCAGTCCCCGGCACTGATCGAGCTCGCCCGGGAGCTGCAGGTGACGCGGAGGGACGATCCGCTGATGCTGCTGCACGAGCTTAATACCCGCGTCTACGAGTGGTTTGAATATGTGCCGAAGAGCACCCGCGCGGACTCGCCAATCGACGAGGCGATCGTGTCGCGCAAGGGTGTCTGCCAGGATTTCGCGCACATCATGATCTCTCTGGTGCGGGGACTGGGCATCCCCTGCCGCTACGTAAGCGGGTATGTGCATCGGCGCAGTCAGGACCATGATCGTTCGACACCGGATGCGACCCACGCCTGGGTCGAGGCGCTGCTGCCGCAGCTTGGATGGGTGGGCTTTGACCCGACCAACTGCCTGATCGCGAGCGATCGCCATATTCGCGCGGCTCTGGGGCGCGACTACGCCGATGTGCCGCCAACCAAGGGTGTCTACCGCGGCCGCACCGACAGCGAACTCTACGTAGCAGTCAGGGTGACTGGATCGGAGCAGGTTCCTGCGCTTGACCAGGACATGCCGATTCCGGAGGACTGGTCGACGCTGGTCGAGAAGGCGCAGGCGCCTCCGCCGCCAGCCGAGCCGCTGCTCGCTCTGCAGCAGGCCCAGCAGCAACAGCAATAGCCGGAGGATGGCCCTTAAGTCCGGGTTAAACAGAGCGCGATGAGTTGCAAGAAGAACGACCAGAACAGGAGATTCAAGCCCAACACCATATCGGTGACGGATTCCGGGAGATCATGATTCGCGTTGATCTTAGCCTTTACGAAAAGCCTGACGCGATCACCTCGGCCGGAAAGAAAAAGAACGGGGTAGAGCAAAGCGTATAGGACGGTTCTACCGAACTCCCTCGAATATCGGCGAGACATCAGCCAGGTCCCGCTTAGCCCGAATGCCGGGCTAAGCACCTCAATAAAGAGCTTGAGGCGCGGGACCCACTCAGTCCAGCTTGAGTGCTCAAGAGTGTTCATCGATGTGTAAAACCCAGAGAGACCGAGTGTCTGTGGAGGGATCATCTCGCCTGCGGTCTGACTCAAACAGGACCGTGAAGTGTCTTCCCTCCACTTTGAACTCGGCTGAACCCGACAACCAGCCTTGCCTTGCTAGATCAGGACCTAGACTTTTATAGATAGCACCCTTCCGGGCGGCGATTTGGTCGATCAGCGCCGTGGGATATGTTCCGTACCAAAAGAACTGGAGCTCAACGTAGCAGTCTAAGATCAGGTCAATCAGCAAGGTCACTCCACGGCAAGGCGCCTTAGCTTAACAGCTGATATCGATGTTTCTCATGATCCGATTCGAGTTGCTAGTGACGGATAGGTCGCATGACTGATCTGCTCAGGCTTCATGAAGCACTGGATGGTCCCATCTTCCTCCGCTCACCAATCCGGGCGCATCAATCAGCGGGACTCAAAACGCCGCGTTGCCGATAGTCCCTCCTCGCCGTTAGCTGAGGAAGCCAGAAAGAGCCGTTCACCGTACCGCGTTCAATAAGCGGTGTCTCGGTCGGACGGCAATCTCGACGGGGGACTCATCCGCAGCAATCTGCGCTTCTACTGCAGTCGCTGACTGTTCAAGGGTTTCCGCTTGAACACGTTGGATAGCGGCTTCGATCCGCTCTTCACGGCTCCTTGAAGCTTCCGCATGGTCCAACACGCTGACGAGACGTTTGAGCGAGTTGTAAGTTTGGACGCTCATCAGTACCGCCCTCGGCCTACCGTGCTTCCGTATCAGCACTCTCAGGGCGGGGTTTTGCTGGATGCGTTCGATCGTGGGTAGCAACCCATTTCTCAGTTCAGTAACGCTGGATTCTTCTAAGTCTTCTTCGAGAGCCAATTGCGATTGGGCGATCGCGGGATTTGTCGGCATGATCCGATCCTCCGCCTCCAGTGTACATTTAAATGTACATATCGTCGACGTGGCGTCCAAAGCATTCCCTAATCCGCAGTCCAGCCTCCTACTCTAGAGGTTGAGGCCTTTGAAGATGCGGCCGGGCACGCTGCGGATGATGAACATGATCGGCCTCCAGAAGCCGGGGAGGTAGACGATGTCTTTGCGGCCCTCGATGGCGCTGAGGATGCCTCGTCCGACCTTGTCGGCTGAGGCGAAGAGCGGCCCCTGCGGCAAATGCGCTGTCATCGGTGTCGAGACGAAGCCGGGGCGGATGGTGAGCACATGCGCGCCGCTGCGATCGATGCGATTTCGTACTCCGTCGAGGAAGATGCTCAGTGCGCCCTTCGATGCGCCGTAGACGTAGTTGCTCTTGCGTCCGCGATCCCCTGCCACCGAGGAGATGACCGCCAGGGTCCCCTGTTTGGTCGATTCGAAGTAGTTCGCGAGCCAGGTGATGAGCGAGACCGGCGAGAGAAGGTTGGTGCGGAGGATCGCCTCAGCCTCCCCGTAGTCTTGCTGGGCCTTCTCCTGGTCGCCGTTCACCCCGTGCGCGATGAGGGCGATAGTGATCGTTCCCAGGCTGCCGGCGGCGGCGGCGAGCAGGGCGGGATGCGCGGCGGTGTCGTCGAGGTCGAGCGCCTCGCAGACTACGTCGGCGGCTCCGCGGGTGAGCAGGTCCTGGGCGACGACCTCGAGCTTCTGCGGATTTCGTCCGACCAGGAAGAAGCGTGCGCCGGCCGGAGCGAGCAGTCGCATGGTGGCGATGGCAATGGCGGAGGTCGCTCCGAGTACCAGGACGCGCGGGGCGTTCGCGAGGGCCTTAGCCATTGCTCGTCACCCGCTGCCAGAAGGCGGAGCTGAAGGCAGGGTCGATGAAGCGAGCAAACTGCTGCCACTGTGGATAGAAGCTTTGGAACTCGGCGGGTGTCATGGTCGCGTCTTTCCCGGGGTACATGCGCCCCCCATGTTCGAGTGTAATGGCGGCCAGCCGGGCCAGCAGGCTGAAGCTCACCTGTGGGCGGACCGGGAAGTCGAGCGCGAGCGTGATGCCGGGCTTCGGGAAGGACATCATCCCCGGAGAGGTGACGTCGCCGAAGACCTTGATAACGGCCAGGAACGAGGCCAGACCCGAGGTGGTGATCGCCTTCAGTATCTTTACAATGCCTTCATTGCCGGGCTCGTCCGGCAGCACGCACTGGAACTGCAGCAGTCCTGCCTTGCCGTAGCCGCGGTTCCAATGCAGCAGGAAGTCGAGCGGGTAGAAGAATGGCTCATAGTCGACTACGGCGTCCTTATGCTTGCTGAGCTGCTTGTTGTAGTAGAGCGTGTTGAAGATGCCAACCGTAGCGCTGTTGAGCAGGAAGTCAGGCAGATCGATGGGTAGCGAGAGCTTCGGTTCGGGAGATTTGTTGAGCGGTCCGGGCTGCTTCGAGTGATCCCCCGTCATGAAGATGCCGCGGGCGAAGTTGCGTCCCGTCGAGACGCAGTCGATCCATGCAACCGTATACTCGGCCGAGCTGAGCGCGCGCGAGAGCGCAACGAACTCATCGATGCCGATGAACTTGGTTCCGTCGTAGTCGATGGTGCGAGAGACGATCGGCCGCAGCTGAATCTCAGCCCAGGTAATCAGGCCGGTGAGGCCCAACCCCGCAATGGTGGCCTGGTACCACTCCTGATTCTCAATCGCAGAGCATAGCAGGTGAGTACCGTCTGAGCGGACCAGTTCGAAGCGCGGGACGTGGCAGCCAAAGGTGCCGGCGATGTGATGGTTTTTGCCATGGATGTCATTGGCGATGGCGCCGCCGACAGTTACATACTTGGTTCCTGGAGTCACGGGCAGAAACCAACCCCGGGGCACGGCAAAGTCTAGGATCTCGGCCAGGGTGACCCCAGCCTCGCAGCGCAGCAGGCCAGTGGCCGCGTTGAAGTCGAGCAGCCGGTCAAGGCCGCGCGCTTCGAGCAGGGTTCCGTGCTCGAGCAGGCAGACGTCGCCGTAGCTGCGACCCATGCCGACGGGCAGCATGCTTGTCCCGGGCGACTTTGCGGGAGGAAAGTCCCCGGCCCAGTTGAGCGGCATCAGGTCGGCGGCGAGGGTGGGATAGCGGCCCCATGACTCGAACTTTGGCCGCGCTGGTTTCGCACTCATTCCTTGGATCCTCTTTCCTCCCGCACTATTTGTTGCATCAGGTCCTCTCGCTCCGCCGGCGCCTTGAGGGCCGGCCAAGTTTTATTGATTGCAAGACAAGCCGCGGGACCTTGTGGTCAGGGTGCGATCGCGAGCCTGCCTCAGGGTGACGGATACGGGACAGGACTATATCCGGTGTTATACACGGTCAAACAGCAGTGGAAGCGGGTTACATGGCGGCGAGTGCGGCCACAGCAGCCATCAGTGCGCCGAGCAGCAGGCTGACGCGGTCTGTGAGAGCGAAGATGAGCGGGTCCTCGTCCAACTCCCCGCGGGAGGCGAGTAGCCAGACCCGATTCAACCACCAGATGAGCAGAGGAATCATCAGCCACATGCGCTGGGGATGGCGATAGAGCGATACTACGTCCCGGCCGCTTACGTAGAAGATAAAGACGATGACGGAGGCGTAGGCGCTCGATGTGCCGAAGCTGCGAAGCTGTTCGATGTCGGCAAGCAGATAGCCCCGGCCGTTGCGAGGAGTCGCTCCAGCCTCGCGCAGGTTGTGCAGCTCACTGAAGCGCTTGACCATGGCGAGGCTGAGGAAGAGGAAGATCGAAAACGCGCTGAGCCAGGGCGAGATAGGCACGGGAGCAGCCGCACCGCCGGCCAGAAGTCGCAGGGTGTAAAGGCCCGAAAGTACGAGCACATCCACCAGTGCAATGCGCTTGAGGAACAGGGAGTAGGCGAGGGTTGTGATGCCGTAGACCACCAGCCAGCCGAAAAACGCGGCAGAGAGCCAGTGAGCACCGACGAAGGCAAGGATCACCAGGACGGCGGCGAGCACGACCCCTGCGGCGGCCGACAGATCGCCCGAGGCAAACGCACGATTGCGCTTCTTGGGGTGACGGCGATCGGCTTCGAGGTCGAGCAGGTCGTTCACGATATAGGTGGCCGACGCGCATGCGCTGAAGCAGGCGAAGGCCAGCACACAGCGCAGCAGGGGTCCGGCCTGAAGCGAATGAGCCAGCAGCAGGGGTAGAAAGATAAGGACGTTTTTGGCCCACTGGTGTACTCGAATGGCCTTGGCGAGCACCTTGAGCGTCGGACGGCGATCGTTGAACTGGCGCTCGATGGGCACTCGGCCGGAGCGAAGCTGCGCCCTGAGACGGCGGTCAGGATTGGCGACCATGGCACTGCCGGCTCGGCGCAACAGAGGCAGGTCTGGCGGAGCGTTCCCGATATAGTCGAAGGCGCCAAAGCGGGCCTCGATGTCGGTCAGCTTATGGTTGCCGGTCAAGTTTGTTCGACCATCGCTGGCCAGCACGCCGTTAAAGATGCCAAGGTACTCGGCGACCCGGTGAGCGAGTCTGCCGTCCGCACCTGTGGCGAGGTAGATGCGGCGCCCGGCAGCGTGTTCCGCACGCAGATATTCCAGAAGCTCGAGGTTATAGGGCAGGTGGGCAACATCGAGGGACACGACCGAGGTGACGTGCTGCTTGAACATAGCCTTGCCGCCCGTGAGCCACGTCGGAAGCATAACCAGTTTCCGGGGGTGGCTGCGGATCAGCACCAGCATCGAATCGTGGAGGGTATCGGACTTTACCAGTGTGCCATCAAGGTCTACGCAGAGCGGAGGGGCAGATCGAGCCTCTACCCCTGGTCCTGCCACTTCGTTCCCCACCACGTCTCCTACAAGGTCTGACAAAGCAAGGCTCCTGTGTGAGTTATTCAGCGGTTATCGAGGGTAAAGGACCCCACAGTTCGGCAAGCCGGGCAGTGAGTTCGATGCTCCGGATGATGCTCTGTGCTGGTTACTTCGCAGGCCGGAGAGGCATATCTTTGTACCGGAGGCGGAAGGGAGGCGCGGATCAGGAAACCTTTCGGGTTGCGTATCCGTCCCACTAGGTTGAAGCCTCAGGTCCAGCACCGAAGCACGATACGATTATACAGCTTCATCCTTTAGGACCTGACTGGCTCATGTGCATCGGCTCAGGTCCGTCTTGACCTCTGGCGTTCTTCAAACCGGGTAAATATATCCATGTCTTCTGCGCAAGCGACGCCTCCAGTTCGTCCCATATCCAATCCGCCTCTCGGTACGGCGCCGCCGCTGCCCGATCAGCCCCGGCCAAGGGGTCATCTTATTCGCAACCTGCTCTTGCTGCTGGCTTTGCTGCTAGTGGGTCTCATCATCTGGCGGATCTCAACGGCCAGCTCGAAGAGCGGGGCGGCGGCCAACGCGAGCCAGGCCGCGGCGGCCAACCGGCCCGTTCCGGTGCAGGTAGCGGCTGTGCAGCAGCGTTCAATGCCGATCTACCTGACGGGTCTGGGGACAGTGACCCCTTACAACACCGTCACGATCAAAGCGCGGGTGACAGGGGAGCTTACGCGGGTCAACTTCAAGGAGGGCCAGGAGGTCAGAAAAGGGGCGGAGTTGATGACTATCGATCCGCGGCCCTACCAGGCGATCGTCGACCAGGCACGGGGACAGCTGGCGCGCGACCAGGCGCAACTCACTGACAATCAGGCAGAGTACGGCCGTTACAAGGCGCTTTATAGCGAGGGAGTCACTTCAAAGGAGCAGCTCGACACCATGCAGGCAAACCTCGGCCAGTTCGAGGGGGCCATCAAGGCCGACCAGGCTAACATCGCCGCAGCACAGTTGAACGTCACGTACTGCCACATTACCTCGCCCATCGACGGACGAGTGGGTCTGCGCCTGGTCGATGTCGGAAACGTGATCACTGCAAACACGACAAATTTGGTCGTTGTGAACCAGTTTCAGCCGATCGCGGTCGATTTCACGCTGCCGGAGGACCAGCTGCCCAAAGTGCTCACCAAGCTGAACACCGATCACCAGATGCCGGTTGAGGCCTACGATCGCTCCGATACACAGCACATTGCCTCAGGCATGCTGCTGACGGTCGATAACCAGATTGATCCCACCACCGGCACCGATAAGTTGAAGGGCGTCTTCCCTAACAAGGACGAGGTGCTGTTCCCCGACCAGTTCGTCAATGTTCGCCTGGTACTGGAGCAGCGCAACAATGCTATTACAGTGCCTGCGGCGGCGATGCAGCATGGGACCCAGGGCGATTTCGTCTGGCTCGTCAAACCGGATCACACCGTGCAGATGCAGAACGTCAAGGTCGAGCTGACCCAGGGCAACACCGTGATCATCGCAGCAGGTCTCGCCGGGGGTGAATCCGTAGTTACCGACGGCGCTGACAAGCTGCGCCCGGGCGGCAGGGTCGACCCTCGACAGAGTAATTCCAACCGTCCGGGCGGCCAGGGCCAGTCCAACGGATTAATGGGACAGTGAACCCGTCCCGCCCCTTTATCCTGCGACCGGTAGCCACCTCGCTGCTGATGTTCGCGATCCTTCTGGCGGGGTTTGTCGCCTACCGGCAGCTGCCCGTCTCCGCCCTGCCCGAGGTCGACTATCCGACCATCCAGATCCTGACCTTCTATCCCGGCGGCAGCCCCGACGTAATGGCATCTTCGGTCACGGCGCCCCTCGAGCGCCAGTTCGGGCAGATGCCGGGATTGAGCCAGATGTCCTCGACGAGTTCGCAGGGCGGCTCTGTGATCACGCTGCAGTTCAACCTCGACGAAAACATCGATGTCGCTGAGCAGGAAGTACAGGCCGCGATCAACGCCGCCTCGAGCTTCCTGCCGGCCGATCTGCCCAATCCGCCGGTCTACAACAAGGTGAACCCGGCAGATCAGCCGATCCTTACTCTGGCTTTGACCTCAAAAACGATGCCGCTGCAGCAGGTGGAGGACGTTGCTGACTCCGCTCTGGCCCAGAAGATCTCGCAGGTCAGCGGAGTTGGACTGGTCTCGATCGCCGGAGGGCAGAAGCCTGCAGTGAGGATCCAAGCCAACCCCGCACAGCTGGCCTCTTACGGTCTGAGCCTCGAGGACCTGCGCACCAGCCTCGCGGCCAACAACGTGGATCAGGCGAAGGGCACTCTGAACGGGGCGCGGCAATCCTTCACTCTGGGCGCGAATGACCAGCTGCTGACCAGCAGCTCCTATGCGCCGGTGGTGATCGCCTACCGGAACGGTGCGCCGGTGCGGCTCAGCGACGTCGCTACCGTAGCAGATGGCGCCGAAAACACTCTGCAGGGCGCCTGGATGAATACCACGCCCGCAGTGATCATGAACATTCAGCGCCAGCCGGGCGCGAACATCATCGGCGTGACGGACAGTATCGAGAAGCTGCTGCCGTCACTGAAGGCGAGCCTACCTGCTGCGATCGATGTCGTCACGCTGACGGACCGCACTTCGACCATCCGTGCCTCGGTCGCCGACGTCAAGTTCTCGCTGATGCTCACCATTGCGCTGGTGGTGATGGTGATCTTCCTCTTCCTGCGCAATGTCGCTGCTACCGTAATTCCAAGTGTTGCCGTCCCGCTCTCGCTGGTGGGCACCTTTGGAGTGATGTACCTGCTCGGCTACAGTCTCAACAACCTGACGCTGATGGCGCTGACCATCTCGACGGGCTTTGTGGTTGACGATGCGATCGTCATGATCGAGAACATCTCCCGCTTTCTAGAAGAGGGCGACTCTCCCCTCGACGCAGCGCTCAAAGGCTCTGAGCAGATCGGCTTCACCATCGTCTCGCTCACCGTCTCGCTGATCGCCGTGCTGATCCCTCTGCTCTTCATGGGCGACGTAGTGGGACGGCTCTTCCGCGAATTCGCCATCACCCTGGCGGTGACCATCCTGGTCTCGGCAGTCGTCTCCCTCACCCTGACGCCGATGATGTGCGCCAAGCTGCTGCGGCACAAGTCCGACGCGCACCAGGGCCGCTTCTACAAGAGCTCGGAGCGCTTCTTCGAGCGCGTCATCGAGGGCTACGGGCGTATGCTGCAGGTGGTGCTGCGCTACCGCTTCATCACCCTGCTGGTCACGATTGCGACGCTGGTACTGACGATCTTCCTCTACATCGTGGTGCCCAAGGGCTTCTTCCCGGTCGAAGATACGGGCGTGCTGCTGGGCATCTCGGAGGCGCCGCAGACGGTCTCGTTCCCGACGATGGCACAGCGTCAGCAGCGTCTCGCCAGCGTGATTCTGCAGAACTCCAACGTCGAGAGCCTGTCGTCCTTCATCGGGGTCGACGGCACCAACATGACAATGAACAGCGGGCGCATCCAGATCAACCTGAAGCCGCGCGCCCAGCGGAAGAATACGGCTGATGAAGTCATCGCGCAGCTGCAGCCCGAGCTGGCCAAGGTGGAAGGCGTGGTCCTCTACCTGCAGCCGCTGCAGGACCTCACCGTAGCCGACGCAGTCAGCCGCACTCAATACCAGTACACGCTGCAGGATGCGAATGCCGGGGAACTGGCGGAGTTCACCCCGCGGCTGGTGGCCGAGCTGAGCAAGCAGCCGGAGTTGCGTGACGTGGCGAGCGACCTGCAGTCGGAGGGCCTTCAAACCACGCTGGTCATCGATCGAGACACGGCTTCACGACTCGGCGTGAGCCTGCAGGCGATCGATAACACGCTCTACGACGCCTTTGGACAGCGGCAGGTCTCGACCATGTTCACCCAGTTGAACCAGTACCACGTGGTGCTCGAGGTCGCCCCCGGATTTCAGCGTAACCCGAGCGATCTGGGGAATATCTACGTGCCGTCAGCGGCAGGGACGCAGGTGCCGATGAGTGCGTTCACCCATGTGGAGCAGTCCACGACTCCGCTTGCGATCAGCCATCTTGACCAGTTCGCGTCGACCACCCTGTCGTTCAATCTTGCGCCGGGCGATTCGCTGGGGAACGCGGTCGCGGCGATCAAGCGTGTGGAGCAGCAGATCGGAGTGCCTCTCAGCATCAGCGCGAGGTTCCAGGGGACTGCTGCGGCCTTTCAATCCTCTCTCTCGAACGAGCCGATCCTCATTCTCGCGGCGCTTATTACCGTCTACATCGTGCTCGGTGTGCTCTATGAGAGCTACATCCACCCGGTGACGATCCTGTCCACGCTGCCCTCCGCCGGAGTCGGCGCAATCCTTGCGCTGATCGTCTTCAAGATTGACCTCAGCGTGATCGCGATCATAGGAATCATCCTGCTGATCGGTATCGTGAAGAAGAACGCGATCATGATGATCGACTTCGCGCTGGAGGCGGAGCGCACCGGTGGCAAGTCGCCGGAGGAGTCGATCTACCAGGCCTGCCTGCTGCGCTTTCGTCCCATCATGATGACGACGCTGGCGGCGCTGCTTGGAGGGCTGCCGCTGGCGCTCGGCACGGGCGTCGGCTCTGAGCTGCGCAAGCCGCTGGGCATCACCATCGTTGGCGGCCTGATCGTCTCGCAGATGCTTACGCTGTTTACCACCCCGGTGATCTACCTCTACTTCGATCAGCTGGCGCGGCGTTTCGCTGGAGGCACAAGCCATCAGGCTGGGGACCACATCAGCGACCGGGCAACGGAGCACGCTGCAGTCTCGGCGGACTGACCTCATGCATCTCTCTTCTACCTTCATCAAGCGGCCGGTCGCCACCTCACTGTTGAGCTTCGCTATCTTGCTGGCCGGCGCGGTGGCTTACAAGCTGCTGCCGGTAGCCTCGTTGCCTGAGGTTGAATTTCCCACTGTCTCGGTCGGCAGCGGTCTGCCGGGCGCGAGCCCCGAGACAATGGCGTCCTCGGTTGCGACTCCCCTGGAGCGGCAGTTTGGCAGGATCGCCGGCGTCACCCAGATGACGTCAAGCAGCACGCTGGGCAGCACCGGGGTGACTCTGCAGTTTGACCTGAACCGCAACATCGACGCGGCGGCGCGCGATGTGCAGGCAGCGATCAACGCAGCGCGCGGACAACTGCCGGCCAACCTGCCGCAGCGCCCCACCTACCGCAAGGTGAACCCCGCCGATGCGCCGATCATGATCATCGCGCTCACCTCCCCAACCCTCTCGCAGGGGCAGCTCTATGATGCCGGAGACTCGATACTTGCGCAGAAGATCTCGCAGATCGAGGGCGTCGGCCAGGTCTTCGTGGGCGGCAGCGCGCAGCCGGCGGTGCGGGTAGAGGCGAATCCCTCGCAGCTGGTCGCCTACGGCATAGGCCTCGAGAGCCTGCGCACGACTCTCAGCTCCGTCAACATGAATACGGCCAAAGGCTACCTCACCGGTGGCCAGCGCTTCACGTCCATCACCGACAACGATCAGTTGATGCATGCCGGCCAGTATGCGCCGCTTGTTGTCGAGTACAAAAACGGCGCGGCGGTGAGGATGCAGGACGTGGCGCAGGTCGTCGATTCGGTCTCTGACATTCACACGGCAGGCCTGTCGAACGGCCAGCCCGCCGCTCTAATGATCGTCTTTAAAGTGCCAGGCGCGAATGTGATCGACACGGTCGACCGGGTGCGCGCGACCATGCCGCTGCTCAAGGCCTCGATCTCGCCGCTGATCAGCATGGACGTGGTGATGGACCGCACCGTCACGATTCGCGCCGCCGTGCGAGACGTCGAGGTGACGCTGCTGATCTCGATCGCCCTCGTTGTGATGGTGGTGTTCCTCTTCCTGAGGAATGCGTGGGCCACGATCATTCCCAGCGTCGCCGTGCCGCTGTCGCTGGTCGGGACCTTCGGAGTGATGTACCTGCTCGGCTATACGCTGGACAATCTTTCACTGATGGCGTTGACGATCTCGACCGGCTTCGTTGTCGACGATGCGATCGTCGTGATCGAGAACATCACGCGCTACCTTGAGCAGGGGCTCACACCCTTTGAAGCGGCGATGCGCGGATCGAAGGAGATCGGCTTCACGGTGCTCTCGATGAGCACGTCGCTGATTGCAGTATTTATTCCGATCCTGCTGATGGGTGGCATCGTGGGCCGGCTCTTTCGCGAGTTTGCTGTGACCCTGAGCGTGGCCATCGCGGTCTCCCTGCTGGTATCTCTGACCACAACACCGATGTTGTGCGCAAAATTCCTGAAGTCGCAGAAGGAAAGGGCGCATGGCCGCGCGTATATGGCGGGAGAGCACTTCTTCGACTGGATGCTGCGTGGATACGATCGCGGGTTGCGTTGGGTGCTGCGCCACGAGCTGCCGGTGCTGCTGATCGCGATCGCTACCTTCGCCCTGAATGTCTACCTCTTCATCCTGGTGCCGAAGGGTTTCTTCCCGCAGCAGGACACCGGCCGGCTCGGAGGCTCGACGCGGGCGACCCAGGACATCGCCTTCGACGCGATGAAACAGAAGCAGGCGCAGTTCGCCGACATTGTTCAGCATCAGCCCGGGATTGCATCCGTCGTGGCCTTTGCCGGTGGTGGAGGCGGCGCGACAACGAACCTGGGACGCATGTTCATCTCGCTCAAGCCGGAGAGTGAGCGCAAGGGGCTGACGGCCGACGACATCATCAACCAGCTTCGTCCCAAGCTGTCGAAGATTCCCGGTGCGGCGCTTATCCTGCAATCTCAGCAGGACATCTCGGTTGGCGCGCGCGGCAGCGATGCACAGTATCAGTACACGCTGGAGGATGAAAATCTGGACGAGCTGTATAGCTGGGCGCCGCGCCTGCTGGCGAAGATGCGTACAATGCCCGAACTGCGCGATGCCTCGACCGATCAGCAGGACCAGGGGCTTGAGGCCTCGCTGGTGATCGATCGCGATACTGCAGCGAGGCTGGGCGTGAGTCCGGCGGCCATCGATGCGACGCTTTACGACGCGTTTGGACAGCGGCAGGTCTCGACCATGTATACGTCACTGAACCAGTACCACGTAGTGATGGAAGTAGCGCCGGAGTTCCAGCGCGACCCGGCGTCGCTGCAGAATATCTACGTCAGGTCGACTAAGGGTGCGCAGGTCCCACTCACCGCAGTCACTCACTATCAGTCGAGCCGCACCACGCTCGCGGTCAACCACCAGGGGCAGTTCCCTGCGGTCACGCTGACCTTTAATCTTGCTACCGGGGTCGCGCTCGGGCAGGCGGTGACGGCGCTTGAGGCTGCGGAGCGCGAAATCGGTATGCCCAGCACCGTTCATCCGAGCTTCCAGGGTACGGCGCAGGCCTTTCAGTCATCGCTGGCCAGCGAGCCGATGCTGATCCTCGCTGCCCTGGCCACGGTCTACATCGTGCTCGGTATTCTGTATGAAAGCTTTATTCATCCGCTGACGATTCTCTCCACGCTGCCCTCCGCCGGCGTCGGTGCGATCCTCGCGCTGCTCATCACCCACACGGAGCTGAGCGTGATCGCGATGATCGGGATCATCCTGCTGATCGGGATTGTGAAGAAGAACGCGATCATGATGATCGACTTCGCGCTCGAGGCAGAGAGGCGTGGCGACAAGACGCCAGAGGAGGCCATTTACGAGGCATGCCTGCTGCGCTTCAGGCCGATCATGATGACAACGATGGCTGCGCTGCTCGGCGGTCTGCCTCTCGCCCTGGGGACCGGAACGGGATCGGAGTTGCGCCGCCCGCTGGGAATCACCATCGTCGGCGGACTCATCGTCTCACAGATGCTGACCCTGTTTACCACGCCGGTCGTCTATATCTTCTTCGAAAAGGCTCAACTCTGGATCAGGGCTCAGCGAGCGGGCCGCCGTCGCCTGATGCATGCTACCGACCCGGCGCTCTGAATTTGTCGCAACCTGCCGAGTGACTTACTTTTCTTCGTTATAACCCTGTTCGGTGTTTATACTCCATAGACTCGCCTTATCCTTGTCGCCGGACAGGATCTTATCTACTGCCGTCATTGCGGTCAGCATGGAGTGGTCCTGGTTGTTGTACTTATGCATTCCGTTGCGTCCGACCAGGAATAAGTTTTCAAAGCTGTCGGTATATTGGCGAATTTCGTCGAAGCGGTCATAGGTCCCAAAGTAAGCCGGGTAAGTCTTTGGAACGCGCACTACGCATCCATCCATTACATCTTCGCGGCGGAGTATGCCGATCTGTGCCAGCTCGCCGGCGGCAAAGTCGATCAACTTATCGTCAGGCATCTTCCATAGCTCGCCATCCTGATAGCAGAAGTATTCGAGCCCCAGCCATACCTTTTCCGGGTCGGCGACCATGTGCGGGCTCCAGTTATTGAATATCTGCAGCCGGCCTAACTGTACCTGTGTCTCCTGGATATAAATCCATGTGTCCTTGAGCAGACTGCCGTCTGCCTCGGTCAGCAGTAGTTTGTCCGCAAGGATACCGACGGTGATGAAGTCGCGATATTCCAGGCCGTCAGCGACCTGTCGTACATTGGCGGGAATAGTAGCTCCGCCGTTCGCAAGAGAGTTGATTACCTCGACGACGGGCATGGTCGAGAAGAAGTAGTCTCCCGCAAATGTCTCTGTCCCTCCATCCTCGGCGGTAGCTCCGAGTGAAGTTAGAAGATTTTCCTCGACATTGATTTTCTCAACGCGCATACCGAGGTGTATCTCGCCACCGCGCTGCCGGATCAGGTCAGCGACATGCTCCCATAACTGCCCCGGCCCGAACTTCGGGTAGAGAAACTGCTCAATAAGAGATGTCTCCGTATTCTTCTGCGCTAATCCGGTCTTTCCTGAGCTGAGTGTGCTCTTTATAAAGTGCTTGAGTGCAGAGGTAAGCGATAGACCTTTTATTCGCTGCGCCCCCCACTCTGCACTGATCTGCCGGCATGGCGTACCCCAGACCTTTTCTGTATAAGACTCGAAGAAAGTTCGATATAACTCTCTGCCAAACCGATTTATCAGGAAATCCTCAAGGCTTATCTCCGCCTTTATGGGATTGAGTCTTGAAGCTAAATAACTGAGGGCTATCTTCAGCGAGCGGAGCGGTCCCAGTTTGCCCAGCGTCGGTCCCGTCAGCTTGATGGGGTAGTCAAAGAACTGGCGGAGGTAATAGATCCTGCTCTTTCGCGGGCGCACGAGCATCACCAGGTCCGCCGAGAGCGGCGGCGCTGCTGGGTGCTTCACCGGGATACTTCGCTGCCTGTTCTGGTAAGTGATGCCCGCGCCATTCGCCGCGCCGGCCTCGACCGGCATCAGATCGAGCCACCAGTTCATCACTCGATCCGACTTGGAGAAAAACCGGTGCCCTCCAATGTCCATGCGGTTGCCCTTGTAGCGGATGGTGCGGGAGATGCCCCCGATCTCCTGGCTCGCCTCGAGCACAATGGGCTTGATGTCCGAGCGGGTGAGAAATTCAAGCGCGGCTGTAAGGCCGGCCGGCCCGGCTCCGATAATGATGGCTCTCTTCGGCATTGCACTCCGCAAGCGGCAGGTAAAAGGTGAGGCTGGGGCCTGACGATTATAGAGGTCAAGATCCGGAGAATTCTTCGGCGAAGCAGGCGAGGCCTGCCCCTGACGCAATTCATTTTTCCAAGGTGCCGGCGTGCGCTGTTGAGAGCGGCAGGAACTCTGCGGGGCGGGAGGGTACGACGACTTCTATGCATTCATACTTCTATGCATTCATACTAAGTCTCTTCGCCCATGGCTGGGAGGACGAAGAGGAACCAGCCGGCTTTGAGTACCTGAAGATACAAGCTCAGCGTGCGAGCACCGGCTCCGGCATCCTGACCGTGTTTGAGACTAGCTTCTCGGGGAAGTAGGCGTCGAGGATGTACTGCTGCAGCATGCGCTGCGTGTTGAAGAAGGCACCGTTCAGAGCGATGGTCGAGCGCATGATCTTCTGCCATTCGACGGGGTGCTGATAGTAGGTCGGCAGGATCGTCTGTTCCAGGTGCTCATAGAGCGAGGCAGCCTCGCCGGCCTCCTCTTCCCGATCCGCGATGGCCCATCCGGTAACGCCCTCGATGCAGCCCTCGATCCACCATCCGTCAAGGATGCTCAGGCTGGGGACGCCGTTGAGGGCAGCCTTCATGCCGCTGGTGCCGGAGGCCTCGTAGGGCCGCTGCGGAGTATTCAACCAGACGTCAACGCCGCCGGTGAGCAGCGCTCCAAGCTCCCACTCGTAGTTCTCGAGGTAGACGATGTGCAGCTTGTCGGAGTTCAGTTTGGCCGCCTCTTCAAAGACGTGCCGGATGAGCGCCTTGCCGGGATCGTCCTTGGGATGAGCCTTGCCGGCGTAGAGAATCTGCAGACCACTATACTGCTCGGCCATGCGGACCAGCCGTGCGGCATCGGTGAACAGCAGGTCTGCCCGCTTGTAGGTCGCAACCCGTCGGGCAAAGCCGATGGTGAAGACGCCCGGATTCATCGTGATTCCAGTGCGCTTTGCGACCGCCTCGAAGAGCGTGTGCTTGGCGACGGCGTGGGCGGCCGAGATCTCGGCCTCGGGAATATCGATGGCGTAGCGCAGGGCCTGGTTATCCTGCCTCCAGCCTGCGAAGTGGCGATCAAAAAGCTCTTGAAAGGCGGGCGAGGTCCAGGTGTTAGCGTGGACTCCGTTGGTAATCGAGTCGATCGAGTAGTCGGGGAACATGGAGCGGGAGACCTTGCCATGCTGCATCGCGACGCCGTTGACGAAGCGGGAGAAGCGCAGCGCGATGTAGGTCATGTTGAGCAGGTTGTCGTGACAGCCGCCGAGTCGCTCCAGCGTCTGGCTACGCTCCTGGCCGAGAATCCTGATGGCCTGCTCCATCGAGAACCGATCGTGACCGGCCGGTACCGGAGTATGCGTGGTGAAGACGCAGCGCTGGCGCACGGCGGCGACATCCGCCTCCGATGCCCCGGCGAGCGTCGAGCCAGCGCCCCTGTTCGCGATCTCGTCTTCGAGCAGGGCGAGGGCCAGCAGCGCTGCGTGACCCTCGTTCATGTGAAAGACAGCAGGCGAGTAGCCCAGGGCCTTGAGGATGGCGGCGCCGCCCATTCCGAGCACGATCTCCTGGCAGAGGCGATAGTCTCCGTCCCCTCCATAGAGACTGTCTGTCAGGGTCTTGTCCCGCTGATCGTTGCCCTCAACAGCCGTATCGAGAAAGTAGATGGGGATGCTGTGCCCGGTGACCCCGACGAGGTCGTGGCGCCAGGCCCGCACCCGTACGGTACGCCCTTCGACGGTAACAGTGACGATCGGCTGCTCGAGGACGAGGCGTTCCTCAGGCTTCCAGGGTTCGGTCTCTTCAGTCTGCAGCCCTGCCGCGTCCAGGTGCTGGTGAAAATATCCCAGCCGATGGACGAGGGTAACCGCAGCGAGGGCGAGACCACGATCTGCAGCCGCGCGGAGGGTGTCTCCGGCCAGTACACCAAGGCCGCCGCTGTAGGTGGGCATCTGGGGCGCGACGGCTATCTCCATCGAGAAGTAAGCCACCATGCCGTCTTCGCGGCGCACCTTAAGCTCGTGAAGCGACCTGGAGGCGGCCACGTCCTGCGGTCCGGAACTCATCGGTGTTGTCTCTCCATACAGCACAAGCAGTGTAGCTGACTTATCACACGCCTTATAGAGGTCCGCGCCATGCCTAAGCGTCAGGGGAGGGGTGCAGGTTCAAAAAATGACAGCCTGTATGTGAACCTGCGACGATCAGCAGAGATGCCGCTAGCTTGTGCGGAAGGACGCAGAATTAACAATCTAGTTAACTGGCGCTGTTTGCTCCCGGTTAGATCGCGTGGGCTCCGGCCGATGCCTTGGTGAGATAGACCTCGGACTGTATCCCGGTAGCCTCGAGGTAGCCGTTCTTCATGGCGTCGGCAAACTGGCCTGCTTCGGGAGCTTCGACGAGGTTTACGGTGCATCCGCCGAAGCCGCCGCCGGTGAGCCGCGCGCCGATCAGCCCTCTCTGCTTTGCAGCAAGCTCGACGAGGATGTCGGCCTCTTTGCAGCTTGCCTCGAAGTCGTCGCGGTAGCTGGCATGGGCCTCTGCCATCAGCCGGCCGAGGGTCTTGAGATCGCCGCTTTCAAGCGCATCGGCTGCGCCTACGGTGCGCAGATTCTCAGTGACGACGTGGCGGCATCGTTTAAGCACGTTGGCAGGCATCTCGGAACCCCACCTCGCCAGGTCTTCAACAGTGACGTCGCGCATCACCCGGACCTCGGGGCGGTGTTGGCGGATAATGTCGGCGCCGGCCTCGATCTCGGCTCTCCGGGTGTTGTAGTCTCCACCCGCAATCGAGTGCTTCACCATGGTGTTGCAGATGACGATGCTGACGTGTTCGGGGATTGGAGCGAGCCGGAACGCGAGGTCGCGACAGTCGAGCAGCAGGGCATGTCCAGCCGCTCCGCAACAAGAGACGAACTGGTCCATGATGCCGGACTGCGCCCCCACGTACTCGTTCTCAACCCGCTGGCACAGCCTTGCAATCTCCTGCAAGGGGAAGATCGCACTGGTTAGCGAGAGCAGCGCGAGCATGGTCGCGACCTCGAGCGAAGCGGAGGAACTGAGTCCTGAGCCGAGGGGGACGTCACCGTTGATGGTAAGGCTGAACGGCGGGACCTCGATGCCCGAGCGGCGGAGGATCGTGAGCACCCCAAGAGGGTAGTCCGTCCAGTGATGCCTGCCTGTCACAGGGACTTCACCGGCATCGTACTCTACACGTTCGTCGAAGTTCTGGCTGTAGATGACAACCTGGTTGTCGGAGCGCGCGCTCACCGCAGCCAGGGTAGCGAACTCGATCGCGGCCGGCATGACGAAGCCTTCAGAGTAATCCGTATGCTCGCCAATCAGGTTTACACGGCCCGGGGCGACAAAGACCGCACCCTCCGCTTGAAACTGCTCACGATGAGTGCTCTTGATGCCGCTTACGCTCTGCATGTCTACTTTCTGCTTTCTTTCCCGGCTCTGTGGCCAGACGTTGCAAGACGTTAGGTGATGTGTACATCAACCTGCCACTCGTCGGTGGCTTTGGAGGCAAGTCTGCGGCCCGTACCCTGCTCGATGGCCTTGGCGAGCGAATCTGCCGGTGCGGTGCACGGTTCGAGAGCGACGCAATATTGCTGTGCGGCCTTGCCGGCAGGCCAGCCGCGGTAGCTCATCCATATACCCATATAAGGCGCCTGGGCGGGATCAAAGCGCATCTCTATACGGCGGCCCGTTCTGATGCGCCGGATTGCGCACCATCCCTCCTGCGGCGCAGGCGCAAATATCTTGTCGGCCACTCGCGAATCTGCGTCCTCGACCAAGCTCAGGTCAATGGCATGGCCCGGACAAGTGTGGGTCAGAGGCCAGCGATGCGTCGTGCCCTCTGCGCCGAGGCGGCTGCCGCCGGACGCCTCAACCGTGACGCTCTCGACAGATGATGGCAGGTCTATGCGGTCCCCAGCCTCGACCGAGAAGCTGGGATGTGCCGACCAGAGGTACTGAAGCGGTGCGCTACCCTCATTCGTCAACCGGTAGGCGAGCGTTATGCAGCCGGAGCGCAGCGAGATCGTCTTCTCGAGCCGAAGGGGCAGGCTGAAGCCGGCTGCGCTCATGCTGACTCTCCCGGCGTTTGCCTCGAGCACGTTAAAGCCGAGCCGCCAGAAATCTCCATGGTCGGGCACAAAGACCGGACCCGCCTGAGTGTCGATCTCGCAGGCGGAGACTGAGGGTATGCAGTCATCGTATCCGCTGGCGTCGCCCTGTTCAAAGCTCATGGTGCGGGTGCGGGCGGCGGCCGGCAGCAGAGGCTGCTGCAGCAATTCCTGGCCATCAGCAAGCCAGAGGATCGAGGCGAGTTTTCCACCGAGGGCGGGATAGACGGCCACCCGCAGGTGCTCGCTCTCGAGCAAGATGCAGGGCAGGGGAGTGGGTACGTCGACTGGGTGGCGCTCGGCAGCTACCCTCAAATGGACTCCAGCCGTGTCTTCCGCATGCTCAAGTCAGCTGCCTCCAGATTTTGTCTATCACCAGTCCCGGCCCGGCTCAGCACCGAACGCCGCCGGGTAAGACTGCTCGCCGCCGCTCACCAGCAGCTGCCGCGGGGCTGTCTGCCGCGAGGGAGACACAAATGGTAGTTGGATGCCGAGATGCAGTTCGAGCCCTCGCATCGGATATAAAGAGGTCCAGCCGCGAGACTCCCGCACCCTGTCGGCATGGACCGCCTTCACAAGGATATCCAACTCCGGCGTAAACGGGATGATAAAACTCCGGCAGACTGACAAACGAAGGAATAAGGACACCAGCAAGCGAAATACAAAGCGACGGTAACACCTGGGTGCGAGCACAACGCAGCGTTTTATTTGCAGCGGCAACTCGGCTTCATCGACAACTGACGCTAAATTGGGCAGGAGCGCTGCCGCGGACGACCTGAAAACGCCCTCAGCAAGATGCTTAGTTTGACTTGACTGGCATGCATCGCGCTCGGTAGTCGCAGTGCAGGGAGCGAGAATGATAGTAAAGTGGGCTGCTCGTGATGCTGCGATGAGAGTACACCGCGGCGCATGAAGATTGCCTGAGACCGGTAGCTCGAGGAGGAGGGCCCTCTTCTTCCCGGCCCTTCTGATTTATGCTCGAAGAGATCATGTCTGAAGAGCAGATAAGTGCGCTGAGCGGATACAGCGAGATCGCGCTTGACGAGGCGTTTGCGCGACTGGCTGATGAGGTTGAGGCCTCGGCTGCGTTGCTCTCTGATGGTGAGGCGACAGAGCGCTTTCGCCTGCAGTGGCTGGGGCGCAAGCAGGGCCGGCTTAAATCGATCAGCGACGCATGGCTCAAGGCCGCTCCGCCGGACGCGAAGCGCAGCATCGGGCAGCGCTTCAATAGGCTGAAGGATCTGATCGAGCAGCGTCTACGCAGCGGTCTCGAACAGTCAGGCGAAGGCGGGTTTAACGCCGCGACGCTCGCTGCCGAAGCAATCGATGTGACCCTGCCCGGCACACGGCGCGGCATAGGCGCCGAGCACCCGCTGATCAAGACGATGAACGAGATCGTCACAGTCTTCAAGGCGATGGGATACTCGGTCGGAGTAGGCCCGGAGGTCGAGACGGACTACTACAACTTCGAGTCCCTGAACTTTCCGCCCAACCACCCGGCGCGCGACACCCAGGACACCCTGGTCATAGCGGGCCAGCAGGGCAAGCCGATGCGCGACCGCCTGTTGATGCGTACGCACACCTCACCCGTTCAGATTCGCACCATGGAGCGTCAGCCCCCGCCGGTGCGCATCGTTATACCCGGCAAGGTGCATCGCAATGACGCTGCCGATGCGACCCACTCGCCTATCTTTCACCAGGTGGAGGGCCTCTGTGTCGATACTCATATCACCTTCAGCGACTTGAAGGGCACCCTCGATCACGCCATGAAGGCTCTCTTTGGATCGACGGTGAAGACGCGCTTTTTTCCCTCGTTCTTCCCCTTCACTGAGCCGAGTGCCGATGTGCAGATCAGCTGCATCTTCTGCGGGGGAACGGGGTGCCGCAAGTGCAAGCACTCCGGATGGATCGAGTTGCTCGGCTGCGGTATGGTTGACCCCGCCGTCTTTGGCTTCGTTGCAGCGCAGCAGCCGGATTACGACCCGCGGCGCATCAGCGGTTTCGCGTTTGGAATGGGTGTCGATCGCATCGCAATGATGAAGTACGGGATCAGCGACATCGGCCTGCTCTACTCCGGCGACCTGCGTTTTCTGGAGCAGTTCGCATGAAGATTTTGAGCCAGTGGCTGCGACAGTACCTGCCTGAGATTTCAATTACGGATGCTCAACTGGCAGAGGATCTAACGCTGCGCGGCATCGCCGTCGAGGGTGTCTTCGACCTCGGTGCAGGCAACGGATCGCTCTTCGAGATGGACATCACCACTAACCGCGTCGATGCCATGAACCACTACGGCATCGCGCGGGAGGCCGGCGCGATCTACGGCGTTTCGCTGGCCCCAATCGACTCATCGTTGCCGGCCGCAGCGGCTGCGGGTGACGCAGCCCGGTCCTTCAGCGTCAGCATCGAGGAGCCTGCCCTCTGTGGCCGCTTCACCGCTCGCGTGCTGCGACAGGTATCGATTTGGCCATCAAACGGCGTGATTGCCGAGCGCTTCCGTCTACTCGGACAAAAGCCGATCTCAAACGCGGTGGACGCCACCAACTACGTCACGCTCGCGATCGGCCAGCCTACCCACGCCTTTGACCTGGACAAGATCACCGGCGGCCTCGTGGTCCGTCGCGCGCGCCGGGGAGAACGGCTGCGCACCCTGGACGGCGTCGAACGCACGCTCGATCCTGAAGACTTGATCGTAGCCGACGAGCGTCAGCCCCTGGGCATCGCCGGGGTGATGGGCGGCTACGACTCCATGATCACGCCGGAGACGCGCAACATCGTGGTCGAGGCGGCGTGGTTTGACCCTGCTGTCGTCCGCAGCAGCGCGCGCCGCCATGGACTGCATACCGATGCCTCGCACCGCTTTGAACGCGGCGCCGACTTCAACGCGCCGCCCCTCGCGAATGCGCTGGTCAGCCGGATCATCCTTGAGGCTGGCGGCGAGCAGCACGGTGCGTTTATCGACGTCATCATCCCCAAGCTCGAAGAGCGCACGGCGAAGCGAGCAGCCATCCAATTGCAGCTCAGCGAGGTGCGCCGCATGCTCGGCGCAACCGAAGATGGGCGCGGCATCGACGCGGCGACGACGGGCAAGGTGCTCACCGGCCTGGGCTGCCTGCTTCGCTCCCAGGGCGACGGCAAATACGCTGTCACCCTGCCAAGCTGGCGACTTGACCTTGAGCGTGAGATCGACCTGATCGAGGAGGTAGCTCGCGTCTACGGCTACAACCGGTTCGCCAACACGCTGCCGCCCTTCGCCGGTGCGGTTGTCGAGCTGCCCTGGGCGGCCAAGGAGGCGGTGCTGCGGCAATCGATGCTTGCCCTCGGCTGGAACGAGGCGGTGTCGAGCACGTTTTGCTCCGCGAGTGACGCGGCCATCTTCGCACCCCAGCCGGCCTCGACAGTCGCGCTAGGCAACCCGCTCAGCGAAGAGGCGGGGATGCTGCGACCTTCGCTGCTCGGGGGCATGCTCACCATGCTGCAGCACAACCTCTATCGCGACGTCTTGGATGTCCAGCTCTTCGAGATGGGGACTGTCTTCCACGGCAGCACGGAGAGGGTCGACGAGAGCACCGCGCTCGCCCTCGGAGCCAGCGGCCAGGCGGCGGTGACGGGGCCGCACCAGCTGCGGCGGGCGCTCGATTTCTATGACATCAAGGGTGCGGTCGAGCAGGTAATGGCCCGCTTTGCGGGCCGCTCCGTGTACTACGACAGCATCTGTCAGGAGTCAGGGTCGATGCCCGCGTGGCTGCATCCGGGTCGCTCCGCCCGGGCGGTCGCTGACGGGGTCACTGTAGGATTCTTCGGCGAGCTGCATCCGGCAGAGGCCCACCGTCGCAAGCTGAAGCAGACGGTCTTTCTCGGCGAACTCTACCTTGAGCGACTCTTTGGCTTTGAACTGCGGGAGCCGACGGTGCGGGAGCTGTCGCGGTATCAGCCGGTGCGGCGCGATTACTCCCTGGTGTTTCCCCACCGCGTCCGCTGGGTGCAGATCGCTGGTGTCCTTGAGGGGCTGGGTATCGCGGAGATGATCGAGTTTGAACCTCGCGAGGTGCGTCGAGACGCCAAAGGCGTCGCCGACCAGGAGCACTCGTATTCGATGCTGATCAGCGTAGTCTTTCAATCAATCGGGGGCACATTGCAGGAGGAAGAGCTGCAGAAGTTCTCGAGTCGCGTGATCGCCGCGCTCGAGGCGGTGGGCGGCCGTCTTCGCTCCTGAGAGTTTAGGTGCGATCCGTGTTCCAACCTTGGAAAAGATGAACATCGGCAGTTACCCGGCAGGACCGCCGTGGGCAGCTTTTCACGGTTTCCTCAAGGTCGGCGGAGCTATACTTCGCTAAGAAGTACACCATGAAAAGAAGAGGTACCGATGTCGACCACGCTGGCTCTGTCTGAACACGAATCTGCCGCAGGAGCTGACGATTTTGCGGCGCTCGAGCGGCGCGTACTCCGCATGATAGACCTGCTGAAGATGGAGCGGCAGGCGCGAACCGCAGCGGAGGGCAAGTTGACGGAGTTGCGTGAGGCCCTCGAGTCGCAGACTGCAGAGTTGTTGCGCGCCGAGGAGGATCTCGAGGCCTTTAAAGCGGAACGCGAGCAGGTGCGCACGCGTGTGGAGCGGCTGCTCAAACAGGTTGACGAGATCACGGGGTAGCAGACGATGGCTGACAACAAGACGCCCGAAGACGTACAGCCCGGCAGGATGAACGCTATTAACCCGCGAGACGCTGCGGAGCGCGCAGGCGGGCGCTCGACCTCAGCAGAGGCGCCGCTGGCGAGGGCGATCACTGTAGAGATTTACGATCAGGTCTATCACCTGCAGGGCGACGACCCCGAGCACGTTCGCCGCATTGCGAGCCTGGTTGATGGCAAGATGCGGGCCGTCGCTGCGCATGGCAAGACGGTCGACTCGCTGCGAGTGGCCGTACTCGCGGCCCTTAATGTGGCCGATGAACTTGTCCTGCTGCAGGAGCGGTATGGAGCGCTGGCGGGCAACCTCGACGCCGCAAACGACAACATTCGCAGCCGCGCTCACTCCCTTGCCGGCCTGCTCGACTCTGTGCTCGAGACCGGCACCTGAGCCCTCCCGGGCTGAGGGACTGAAGAAACTGCACTGCGCATCAGAGAGCGTATGAGCAAGGCATCACCGAAGGCTGCCGGGCCGCCGGACACTCTACCGACATCACCGGAGGCTTTGCCGGCGCCGCCAGCCGGGAGCGATCCCCGGGAAATCACGCGGCGCCTCAGTAAGCTGCGCGACCAGATCCGCCATCACGAGTACCAATATTACGTCCTCGACGCGCCTGAGATCTCCGACGCCGACTTCGACGTACTTATGCGCGAATTGAAGCGCATCGAGGCTGACTGGCCTGACCTCATCACTGCCGACAGCCCCACGCAGCGCGTCGGCGGCAAGCCGCTGAATGGCTTCGACAAGGTGGCGCATTCGCGACCCATGCTCTCGCTCGACAACGTGAACAGCGAAGAGGAGCTGCGCGAATGGGACCGCCGTGTCCGTGAGCTCGCGGGTGCACAGGAGATCAGCTACGTCTGCGAGTACAAGCTCGACGGGCTCTCGATGGCCCTGCACTATGGTGCCGGGAGTAGTGCCGGTGCGGCGGGCGCAGACAAGTCCGCACACCTGCTGCGGGCGCTCACCCGTGGTGATGGCACGATAGGCGAAGACGTCACTTCAAACGTACGCACGATCCGCTCCGTGCCTCTTTCTATCTCTGCAAAGAAGCTGGCCGCGGCAAAGCTCCCCATAGACTTTGAGGTGCGGGGAGAAGTGGTGATGCCCGCCGCTGCGTTCCTCCGCTGGAACGAGGAGCGCGAGGCAGCGGGGATGGCCCCGGCCGCCAATCCGCGCAACGCCGCGGCGGGAACGATCCGCACCCTTGAGCCGAACATTGTTGCGCAGAGGCGGCTGGACTTCTACGCCTACTTCGCGCTGAAGGCCAACGGCGATACGCTCTTTTCTGACCAGGGAACGGCGCTCGACGCGCTTACCGCGGCGGGCTTCCGGGTCAACCCGCATCGCGAATCGATCCACGATTTTGAAAGGCTCCTGCAATTCATCGCGAGCGCTGAGGAGAGGCGCGCAACCCTCGGCTACGAGATCGATGGAGTCGTGATCAAGGTGGGCTCGACCGCTCTTCAGCAGCGGATGGGCTACACCGGTCGTGCGCCGCGATGGGCCGTCGCTTACAAATTCTCGGCGCGTTCGGCGGTCACACGGGTCGAAGACATTCGCATCCAGGTGGGTCGCACGGGCAAACTGACGCCGGTCGCCGTGCTCAGTCCGGTTGCGATCGGGGGCATCACGGTCGCCCGCGCCACCCTGCACAACGCCGATGAGATCGCGCGTCTCGGCCTCGAGATCGGCGACTTCGTCACAGTGGAGCGAGGCGGCGACGTCATCCCCAAGGTTGTCGAGGTGCTGGCGCGCAAGGCAGATGACGACCATCCGCGGCGCGCCTTTCAGTTTCCCACGCATTGCCCGGTTTGCGGCAGCGAGATCGTGCGTGCGGAGGGCGAGGCCGACCACCGCTGCGTCAACATAGATTGTCCGGCCCGCCTGCGCGAGAGCCTGCTGCACTTTGCCGCGCGCAATGTGATGAACATCGAAGGCCTCGGCGAGGCGGTCGTGACGCAGCTGTTTGAACGGGGTATGGTGAAGAGCCTGGCCGACGTCTACGCGCTCGACGAGCCTGCGCTGCTCTCACTGGAGCGCATCGGCGCGAAGACGGCGCAGGCCCTGCTGGCGCAGGTGGCGCGATCAAAGAGCGCTCCGCTGAACCGCGTACTGTTTGGTCTTGGGATCCGATTTATCGGCGAGCGTACGGCGCAGTTGCTCGCTGAGGAGTTCGGCTCGATTGACGCCTTGATGACGGCCAGCCAGGCCGAGCTCGAGCAGGTCAACGAAGTCGGTCCGCGCGTCTCGCAGGCGATTCGCGAGTTCTTTGACGAGCGGAAGAACGTGAAGCTGATCGAGCGGCTGCGCCAAACGGGTCTGACTCTGACCGCCGAGAGGCGCAAGAAATCCTCTCAGCTCGAAGGCCTGACTCTCGTGCTCACCGGCACGCTGCCCACCCTCAGCCGCGAAGATGCCAAGGCAAGGATTGAAGCGGCTGGCGGGCGCGTGGCGACTTCCGTAAGTAAGAAGACTAATTATGTCGTAGCAGGCGAAGATGCCGGCTCGAAGCTCGACAAGGCCCACTCTCTCGACGTAAAGGTCATCGACGAAGCAGCGCTGCTGTCGATGCTGGCTGTAAGTTCATCGGCTAGCTAGCATGCAGAGGCCAATTGCGAGGTTGAAAAGTGGGAGGACATTCGCGTTGACGCGCACCCTTGAGAGACTTGCGAAGGCCACTCGTACACGTCTGCGTATCAGTTTTGAACCAGGTCAGAAGCGCGCGCGCTGATAGGCCGCGCAGCCACTCTAGGGTCGCGGTGCGAAGTAGCCCTTCCTGAAGCGCACAGAATATTTCCGGTCGAGGCACACCAGGTAAATCGTGCGAAACGCTCCGTCCGACTTAAAGTCCGCAGGTTTGTAGGCCAGGGCGTACTGGCTGCGAAGCTCGTCCTGGATGTTGCGGAAGCCTTCGGAGATGTCCTCGATCCGGATCGGATAAAACGGAACCCCACCAGTGGCCTCCGAGAGCCTCTTGAGCACCTGGTCACCGGCGCCGCGACTGGGGCTCGTATTGGTGCTGATCGCGTAGATGATCGTCTCGGCACGCTGACACATCTTGATGGCGTCATCGAGATAGGCGCGGCTCTGATTATCTTCTCCATCGGAGAGAAGAATGATGGCCTTGCGGACCGGCTCCTGCCCGCGCGTGGTGTCGAGCAGCTTGTCGTGGCACGCAGTGTAGACCGCGTCGAAGAGCGCTGTGCCTCCTCCGGGACTTAGTTTGTTAATGCCGGTCTGCAGAAGGTCTTCATTGTTCGTCCAGTCCTGCTTGAGTTCAGGCGTGGCGTCAAAGCCCATGACGAATGCCTTGTCTGACCTCGGCCGCAGAATCTGCATGAGAAACTCGATCGCGGCCTGCTGCTCAAACTCAAATCGCTGCCGAATGGATGTGCTTGCGTCGACCAGCAGACCCACGCGGAGGGGAAGATTGGTCTCCTGCGCGAAGCTGAAGACCTGGGCGGGCGCCTTCTGATCGTCGAGCAGCGCAAAGTCGCTCTGGTTCAGGTCGCGAATGAAGTGACCATGCTTGTCGCTCACCGTGAAGATGAGGTTGACCTCGTTTACGGTCGTGCGGATGGTGTAGGAGCCGGCCTCCCCAGCAGGCGGCGCCTGACCGGCAGGGGGCTGCTGGGCCGGAGACGGGGCAGAGGCGGACGTAACGCCGCCCGGAGTCTGGCTCTGAGGAGCTGATGCCGCCGCCGCAGGCTGGCTGGCCTGCCCAATAGCTTGAAAGAAGGAGAGAGTTCCAGCCAGCAGTAGGGTCGCCGACCTGACTGCGATGCCGGTCAAGCCGGCTGTACCTCGTTGCGAAGACCTCGTCATGGATGCCCACATTTTACAGGCCACGCTCCCCGGCTGGCGCACGCCTCTTCTTTGCAGGGCTCTTTGCGGCAGTCTTCGCTGGCGATTGCTTTTCATCCGCTGAAGGCCGCGCCGTGGTTGCGCTTAGCTCCGCTGGTACTTCCACGTCCAAAGCAGCTGCAGCCGCGGGCAGGTCTTCGATGCGGGCGAGATATGCCACCAGCTCGGCTGGTAGGGGAGAACGCAGCTTCAACTCGAGGCCGGTGCGCGGGTGGACGAACTCGAGCTCGGCGGAGTGAAGAAAGTTACGATCCAGGCTGAGCTTTTCCTCCCCTTTTGCACGTGCGCGGCTGTGCCTTGTCGTTGTGGAAGAGGCGATGCCGATCTCCGCTGCCGCACCATAGAGGGTGTCGCCGACCACGGGGTGCCCCAGTGAAGCAAGATGCACTCTAATCTGGTGCGTCCTGCCGGTCTCGATCCGTACCGAGACCAGCGTGAACCTGCCATATTTACTGTGGATGCGCCGAAGTACTTTGTAGTGCGAGATCGCCGTGCGCCCGCCCTCGCTGCGGCGCGTCGTCATCCGGGTGCGTCGCATGGAGTCGCGGCTGATCGGCGCATTGATGGTGCCGGAGTTTTCTTTCATCTCGCCGTGAACGAGGGTGTAGTACGTCTTGTGGACCTGCCGGCCGGCGAACATCTCGCCCAGCTTCAAATGCGCAGCATCATTTTTGGCGACGATGATCAGACCGCTGGTGCCCTTGTCGAGGCGATGGACGATGCCCGGACGCAGATCGCCCGAAGTGGACGAAAGTTGCCGGAAGTGGTGCAGCAGGGCGTTGACCAGGGTGCCGCGGTTGCGCGCGTCCTCCGTTGACCCGGAGCCGGCGTGCACCATCATTCCCGCGGCCTTGTTGATGACGGCGAGGTCCTTGTCTTCGTAGACGATGTCGAGCGGGATGTCTTCAGCTACGGCGTGAAGCGGCTCCAGACGCGGGCTGCCAAGCAACTCGATAGTCTCAGTGCCGCGCAGCTTCAGGGACGGCTTGGCAGGCTTGCCGTCCACCTCGACCCTCGCCTGCTCGAGCAGTAGCTGCACCCGGGCGCGGCTTACTCCCTCGAGCTGCTGCGTCAGGTAGGCATCGAGGCGCTGCCCCGCCGCTTCCCCGGGCACTTGAATTGTCTGGTGGTACTGATCGCCCCCTCCGTCGGAACTCTCCGAAGCGTTCTCATCGAGCAGGCCCACTTCATCGGCCTCGAGCGGGTCCATCTCCAAAAGGTTGATTGGGTCTTGAGCAGGCATGTAATTCCCAACTCTATCCTGTTTGCACGGCGCGTTGAGGCGGCAGGCTAACGGCGAGCCACTCAGCCTTTGGGTGGAGCAGCTTCTCCACCCTGAGAGCGAGGCTTAGATTACTCATTCAAATGAACTTAAATCATCTATACTCGGTTTCATGCATGCCACTTTGAGCGCGCCGCTGCAGGGCAAAGCCTCTCTGCCCGCAAGCTCGAAACCACCCTCGCGATTCTGCTTGCCGTGACAATTGCTCTGATCTTCTGGAGTCAGCAGCGTTACCCTGCCCTTCTCAAGAAGATGCACAGCGGCACGTCGATCCAGGTCAAAGGCGCGATCTCGTTCGATGCGCTGCTTAAGACGACGTCGGACATGCCCGCACCTGAGCGGGTGTTTCGCACCGGAGTGAACTGGCTGTATACAAACCGGTTCGGGATGTATTTCGCGCTGCCGTTTGGGGCGGCGATGATGACGCTCTTCGCGAGCTCGGCTGCGCCGCGGCGCTTCGAGTCGGCGGCGGGGAATGTTCTTTGCGGCGCGGTAGCGGGGGCGCCGCTCGGGGTGTGTACGAACTGCGCAACGCCGATCGGGCAAAGCCTGCTGCTGGGGGGCGCGAGCACGCGGCTGACTGTGGCTGCGATGATCAGCTCGCCTTCGTTTAACCCGGTGGTGCTGGCGATGGCGTTTATTCTTTTTCCCCTGCCGATTGCGCTGGCGCGTGTGATTGTGCCGCTGGTGCTGCTGCTTGCCCTGCCCTTGCTGGTGCCGGAGAGCAAGCCTGCGCTTCGGCCTATTACAGTGCCGATGGATGCGGAGCCGGTGTCTGAAAGGTTGGCTGCCTTTGGCCGGGCCTTCCTGCGAAACCTGCTGCGGCTTACGCTGCGGACGCTGCCCTGGATGCTGCTTGCCGCCCTCATTGGAGGGATGGCGGCTGAGCTTATCCCGGCCTATGCAACGCATGTTCCTGTATCGGTGCCGGGTGTGATTGCGGTCGCGATTTTTGGAACGGTGCTGCCGGTGCCGATGGCGCTCGATGTGGCGCTGGCGTTTGTGCTCTATCACGCCGGGGTGCCGGTGCCTTACGTGGTGGCGCTGCTTTGTACGCTGGGGCCGGTGAGCGTGTATTCGATCACGGCTCTGTCAAAGCATCTGGGACGAAGTACTGGTGTGCGGCTTGCCTCTGTAACGGCTGCGCTGGGTGCCGTCGCCGGGCTGATCGCGTTGTATCTGAGGTAGCACGGGTGAGCTAAGAACGCCGTGAGCAGGGTTCCGGGCAGAGTGCGGTTCGGGGCGTCTCAGCGTTAGACCAGAGCGCAGTCCACAGGCTCTTGGCTGCCATCGGCGGAGAGTGGATGCTTCGCATGAGTCACACTCATTCGCATCGAGCCGCCATGAATGGGGCACTCGGCACCTTGACGCGTGAGGCACCGTGGGCTTGTGCAGGATAGGGCACTAAGAGAGTTCAGAGGTGAGAAGGAAACCGACCCGCCGGGGCCGTGAGTGATGCTCTGGTGAACCCGTCCTAAGACGGTGGGACTCTCCGCGGCTCTTTAGGCATTCCGAACTGGCGGACATTGCACACCGAGCCGATTTATCGAGTCGAGTCCCTGTTCAATGATTAAAGGTTCAACCAGAGTTAACCACTTCACCTGCTTAGCAGGCCGGTTTCTGATTGGATGCTAACGGCACTTCAGGGGATTGGCAAGTCGTGCAGCAAATGATTTTTCGCAAGGTAATGCTAGGGGAATCTCTCCCGGTATGGTCTGCATCCGGCTCTCACCTCGCGCTCCGCGATCAATGGATCAGCTCCCCTTGCCCTGCGGTCTTCTCGATCGCACTGGCCGCTGCCGCAGGTTGCGCCTGCGCCATCTGCGGAGTCTGCTGCTGGGCGCGCGCGACCAGCTTCTTCAACCGCCCGTCTATGTTGCCATCGCCGACATTCTCGTCCTGCAGTACACCATCCGAATCGATCGTGAAGGTGTGAGGGATAGAGTCGACGTGAAACATCCGCGCCACGGGGCCGTCAAAGCGCCCATCGCGAGTCTGTAGCCAGGTCATCTCGTGGCTGGCTACAAAATCGGTCCACCTGCCCTCGTCGGAGTCGAGGCTGACGCTCAACACTACGAAGGGCTTTCCCTCGAACTCCTTTGCGATCCTCTGCACATGCGGCAGCGCTTCGCGGCAGGGTCCGCACCATGTCGCCCAGAAGTCGATCAGCACCACCTCGCCTGCGAGGTCGTCGAGCGACACGCGTTTGCCGTCCAGCGTCTTCACCGCAAAGGCCGGAGCCATGCGCGCCCGTGCGAGTTCAGGACGATCGATGTAGCGCTGCGCGCGCTGACTCTCCAGGCTGTGCCCGTGCTGACTCTTCAAAAGGAATGTACGGAACCGGGCGCGTGCGGGCTCGTCCTCACTGAGATTGGCGAGAGTCATGCCGTCGCCAAAGTAGGCCCGGGGATCGGACGGCTCCGTGTCGATGGCTTGATGGAAGGCCTGATCCGCGTCGTGCAGCTTGTCTTCCTTCTTGTGCTGCGATCCGTCTCTCAGCAGAACGATCCCGCGGTAGTAGTAGCTCTGGTACTTCTCCTCAGTGGTCTGGGCGGTGGAGAGCAGGCTGTCCGCGCAGTCGAGCCCCGCCTTGAATTCGTTCGCCATCAGGGCAGCCTCGATGGCCCGCTCTTTGCACACCCGGCAGCGCCCGCCGTCCTGTTTGTCTGCTTTGCGAAAGCCGTCGAGTGCCCAGACGACCTGGTCATGCTTCAGAAACTGCTCCGCCCCGGCATAGGTCTTCTGCGCCTTGGGATCTGTGGGGCCGGAGAGGGCAGGGGAGACGGCTTGGCCCGATAACACCGGGAGGACTGAGCAGAGAGCCACGAGCGAGATGAGCCGGCGCACGTTCTAACCTCATCGGCTGCAGGGCGCAGCGTCGGCCTCAAGGTAGCACAACGAGGTGCCCGCAAGTTAAAAATGTGCTTAGAGCTTGAGCCCCTTGCTCTCCGCAAGGGACCGCAGGTGCGCTACGAAGTCATCAAGCGGCTGAGAGCCTCCGTCGCCTTTGCCGCGGGTGCGAACGCTCACCGCGCCGGCAGACTCCTCCTTGTCGCCGAGGATCAGAACATAGGGGAGCTTCTGCATGGTGAAGTCGCGAATCTTGGCATTCATCTTTTCATTGCGCGCATCTAGTTCCACCCGGAAGCCTGCAGACTGTAACCGTTGCTGTACCTTGTTCGCATACTCGTGATGGCGTTCGCTGATCGGCACGACGCCTACCTGCACCGGAGCCAGCCAAAGCGGGAACGCCCCTGCATAGTGCTCGATCAGCACGCCGAAGAAGCGTTCGACTGAGCCGAAGAGGGCGCGATGAACCATGACCGGCTGATGGCGCTCGCCATCTTCACCGACATACTCGAGACCAAAGCGGGCAGGGAGATTAAAGTCAAACTGCACCGTCGAGAGCTGCCAAAGGCGGCCGAGCACATCGACCAGCTTGGCGTCGATCTTAGGCCCGTAGAATGCGCCTTCCCCGGGTATGGTCTTGTAGGGAATTCCCTTGCGGGCGAGCGCACTCTCGAGCGACTCGGTTGCCGCGGCCCAATCCGCGCTCGACCCCGCGAAGTGGTTGGGGTCGTTCGGGTCTGAGGTCGAGAGCTCTACCTGGAAGCCGTTGAAGCCGAAGGTCTCGAGCACCGCCTGCGCGAAGTCGATGCAGGCCACGACCTCATCTTCAACCTGACCCGGCGTGCAGAAGATATGCGCATCATCCTGCGTAAACCCGCGAACGCGCAGCAGCCCATGCATGGTGCCCGAGCGCTCGTAGCGATAGACATTTCCAAGCTCAGCGTAGCGCACCGGCAGGTCGCGATAGCTCTTCGGCGAGTTCTTGTAGATGAGGATGTGCCCTGGACAGTTCATCGGCTTGAGCCGGTACTCTGCGTCGTCGAGCTCCATCGGGGCGTACATGTTCTGCGAGTAGAAGCCCTCATGCCCGCTGATCTGCCACAGCTCACGGCGCATCACATGCGGCGTATTCACCAGCGAGTAGCCGCGACGGATGCACTCCTCGCGCATCCAGTCCTCCATGACCTTGCGGACCATGGCGCCCTTGGGATGCCAGAAGATCAGGCCCGCCCCGGCTATCTCCTGGATCGAAAAGAGATCGAGCTGCTTACCCAGCAGACGATGGTCGCGCTTGGCTGCCTCCTCCAGGCGCGCAAAGTGGGCGTCCAGCTCCTTCTGCGAAAAAAAAGCGGTCCCATAGATGCGCTGCAGCTGGGGATTCTTCTCGTCACCCAGCCAGTACGCACCGGCCAGGGACAGTACCCGAAACGCTTTGACTCGGCCGGTCGACGGCACGTGCGGACCTCGGCAGAAGTCGACGAATCCGCCGTTGCGATAGAGAGAAATCTCGTCGCCAGGCCTGGTAAAGCGCTCGATGAAGTGCACCTTCATGAAGTCCTTCGACGCCTTGAATTGGTGCAGACCCTGCTCGCGCGGCTCAGACTCGCGCACAAACCTCTCATCGCGGGCGACGATCTCTGCCATCTTCGTCTCAATAGCCTTGAGGTCGTCGGGCGTGAACGGGGTGGGACGGTAGAAGTCGTAGAAGAATCCGGCATCGGTTGCGGGCCCATGCCCCAGCCTGGTCTCAGGGTAGAGCTCGAGCACCGCCGCTGCCATCACGTGGGCGGCGGAGTGGCGCACCACCTTCAACGACTCCGGGTCGCGCTCGGTGAGCAGCTGCAGCCGGACATTCATCGTCAGGGGTGTGCTCAGGTCGACAATGCGCTCGGCGTTCGGATCTTCGACGCTGTACATGGCGTCTTCGCTGGCGTCCTGCTCCGGGTCGTCGGGAGTCGCAACCTCCTGCTCGGTGAGTGGACGGACCTTCGCGACGACGGCGGCTGCGGCCAGACGCGGCGAGATGCTCATGGCAACGTCATACGGAGTTGCGCCGGAGGTAAAGCTCTTGAGCGAGCCATCTGGCAGTTCAACCTGGATGGAGGGGGAGGCGTTCGGAGCAGCGATTTGACTCATAGCAATGCAGGAGACCTGCTACAAGGATATTGACTCGCAGCGGGTTCGTCGAGCCATCGGTGCGAGGTTCAGAGCTGAGATCGAAACAGCAGGCTGAACTTACCGCATGCGATTGATGCCGGGCGAGGACTTTGGGGGCGCGGCGTTCGCCGGAAGCCGCTTGCCATCGGCGCAGGTGACTCCCGCACTGTTGTGCTTGAGCGCATCGATCAACGCATCGTAGCAGGCGCGGTCCAGCTTCTCCGGCACGTCCTTGCTCATGATGGACATGATCTCCTCCATACCGAGCGCGGCGCGGTAGGGCCGGTCCTCGGAGAGCGCACCGTAGACGTCGGCGACGGCGATGACGCGTGCCTCCATCGAGAGGTGCTCGCCGCGCAACCCGTGGGGATAGCCGGAGCCGTCGAGGCGCTCATGGTGCTGGCTGGCGGTGCGGGCGATCTGGTCGAACTTCGAGATGCGCTCGAGGATGCGCTGGGTGACAACCGGATGTTCGCGGATCACCATCCACTCGCCGGCGTCGAGCTTGCCCGGCTTGTCCAGGATGGAGTTCGGTATCTGCAGCTTCCCAATATCGTGCAACAGGGCCGCGCGGTAGACGAGGCGCTGGCGATCGGGGGCGAGGCCCAGCTGCTGGGCGATCATGGCAGCGGCACGCGTCACTCCAATCGAGTGGGCGTAGGTGAACGACGACTTGGCGTCAACCACATCCGCGAAGGCCTCGCACACACGATCGATCTGAATGGTAGTCGCAGCCCCGGAAGGATCTGGATCAAAGGCCAGCACCATGTCGCGATTCGCGGCAGCATCGCCGGCGCTCCAGAGCTGCTCCCGGGAGTGCATGCGGGCGGCCAGTTTGACCAGACGCGGATCGAACCAGCGGCCACCGCGCCTGCGTATCAGCGCCATCGCAGCGCGCGCGCCGTGGCGGGTGTAGAAGACGTCAAGGTTCTGGGCGATGCTGACAATCCGCGACGCCAGGGGAATAGCCTCGCCGCTCAGATGGCCGGGATACCCGCTGCCGTCCCAATGCTCGTCGAGGTGGCGAATCGAGGCTGCCGTCTGCTGCGTCAACCCGATCTTGGTGACAATGCCGGCAGCGCGCTCGGAGCGAATACCAATCATGGCTGCGAGAACCTGCCGCCGCTCCCCTGGACCGTGCAGCATGGCTCTGGCTCTGCCGATTAGCGATCCTCCGCGGGGCATGTCGTGCCACTGGGACCGGATCGCCGCCCACGAGAGGCCTGTCAGGTCCTCAACTTTCGAGGCGAGTCCCGGCTGTCCGCCGGCTATTTCGGTGAGCCGTGCAGCATTGCTGCTGCAGCCTACATCCTTGAGCAGCAGGGCGTAATAGAGGTCCGACTTCTCCGCGGTCGAGAGCCCCAGCGCATCCGCCATCCGCATCCCCAGCAGACAGCTCCTGACCGCGTGACCGGGCATCGCGCCCTCGCTGAAATCGAGTGCGAAGGACAGCGCCGACACTATCTCCGACAAGCAGAGCCTGCCGGCTGCGACCCCCTGCCGGACGGACGGATCCACCTCGCGAACCCCACTCGGAGTCTTCATCGGACAGCAGCCCCCCGCGATTGCGTGCCGGCTCGCATAACCCCCTCGTGTCAGGCAAAGAGGTGCGGGCCGAGCGACCTGCAAGCTGCTTATCGGCAGCAGATACAAGAGGGTGAGCAGGTTCGAGACTTCAGGCAGAGTGCCCGATTCCGGGGCAATTCAGGACGGAGCCGGCGTAGTTGGGAGTGCCGTTTTGGATCGAACGCGTTCAGGAGCGGCTGGAGGCGAAGGGTACTCGTGCGCTGCCGGCAGGTTAATCGAGAAACCCGTGCTAATGCCGGCGATCGAGCCTGCGAACCGCAAAGCGTCCTTAAGTCTTCAGACCGGCAACCAGCGCCTCGAAGCAAGCCCGATCCACTTTGTGAGGTATCAGCTCGGACATGATCTCTACAATCTTGGAAAGTTCGAGCGGGCCGCGATAGGGCCGGGTCTCCGACAGCGCTCCATACACGTCGGCAACCGCGAGGATGCGCGCCTCGACCGACAGCTCCGCGGCGCTGAGGCCAAGGGGATATCCGGTGCCGTCAAGCTTCTCGTGGTGCTGTCCTGCGACCAGCGAGATCTCCTCGAAGCCGGCGATGCGGCCCAGTATCTGCTGCGAGAGTCCGGGATGCTCGCGCACCACCTTCCACTCTTCGTCGGTGAGCTTGCCCGGTTTGTCGAGGATGCAGTTCGGGACGCGAAGCTTACCGAGATCGTGCAGCAGCGCAGCCCTGTAGACCAGCCGCTGGCGCACCTCATCGAGCCCGAGCGCTTTTGCGATCAGGCTCGCTGCCTTCGTCACTCCAAGGGAATGCTGGTAGGTAAAGGACGACTTCGCATCTACCACGTCGGCAAAAGCCTCGCAGATGGTATCGATCTGGGCGAGGCTGGTCTCCCCGAGCATTGCCGGCGCCAGTGCGAGCACCTTCGCCCGGTCTTCAGAGATTCCAGACGATGTCCAGAGCCGTTTGCGCCTGGCGAGCGACTCCACAACCTTGACAAGGCCGGGATCGAACCAGCGCCCGCTCCTGTCTCTGACAACCTCGAGGGCCGCGTCCGGGCCCCGCTCCGAGCAGAAGACGTCGAGATGCTGCGCCAGGTTCAAGATACGGGAGTCGAGCGGAATCTCCTCTCCGCGCAGATGGTCGGGGTACCCGGAGCCGTCCCAGTGTTCGTCCAGGTGTCGGATCGCGTCGCCGGTCTCGAACGTAAGACCGATCTTCGCGACAATGTTCGCACCGCGCTCGCATCGAAGCCCGATCAGCTCCGCGTTGTTCTGCCTCTGCCGGCAGGCGGTCCTGAGGATGCGCCGCGACCGGGACAGGGCGCCCGAGCCGGGCAGCACGCTGTTCCACAGCATCTTTACGCTCGAGAGCGAGGGTCGTGTCCAGTCCTCGAGCTTGACCGCGCTCTTGATCTGACGGTCATCGCCGCCAATGATCTGGCACATGCGGGCGGAGTTGCTGCTGCAGCCGATGTCCTTCAAGAGCAGGGCGTAATATAGGTCGGCGCGCTTGCCCTCGCGCAAGCCGAGGGCGTTGGCCATCTGCATCCCGAGCAGGCAGGAACGCACCGCGTGTCCGGGCACCGCGTCCTCCGTGAGGTCGAGCGCGAACGAGAGGGCAGAGACGATGTCGGACAGCGGTATGGCGGCGCCCTGGGCAGGTGGCGTTCGCTGCGGCAGTGCTGCTGGCCGCACGCGGCCGTAACCTGCGCCAGTAGAGGCTTCGTCCGAGCCGCCAAGGTACGAGGCAGCAGAAGAGAACGACGAGATTGGTTGCACGCGAGGTCCCTGGAAGTAGATGTCTGCCGCTTTTCGCGATTCAGCGACGAACCGAGAGAGCCGCGCGCCGCGAAAGCTGCTTATTTCTGCATCGGCGCGAGCATGAACCTCCGCTTCCCAATCCTCTCAGGCGGGAACACGCCGCAGAACACTTTGGTAAGCCTTTCACCGCTAGGTAATGATTATTTTGGGCTTGTCAGGCACAGCAGCCCCTCCGGCTCTTAAACCTCCGCCGGGGTCACTCCTGGAAAGCAGCAAAAACATGCTAAGCCGCGTGATGGCAGAGTGGGGCGGCCCGCTCGCCTCTTCACCCGCCTCCCACATTGCTCATGGAGGCAGTTTCGCGCCTGTACTCCATAACGGTGCAAAAATCTCTGCGAATCGGCTGAGGTTGCGTCCGCGGGCGCAGCTCCAAGGAGCTGACGCATTGTCTTGTAGGGTTCGCCCTGACCAGCGGACCAGCAACTGCCCGCAGTCTCCAGGCTTCGTAGTCTGTGGAGGAAGAGAGTCCATGCCCGCCACTAAGAAGGCAGCGAAGAAAAGCAGCGCAAAAAAGAGCAGCGCGAGTAGCGGAAAGAAAAGTAGCGCGAAGAAGAGCAGCGGCAGCAAGAGCGGGCGGAAGTACAGTCCCGAGGCCTCTGCGTCGGTCGGCAAAGAGATGCACGAGATGAAGCGCGGCAAGCTGCGCTCCGGTAGTGGTCAGAAGGTGACCAATCCAAAGCAGGCCATCGCAATCGGGTTGTCGGAAGCGCGGAAGGCAGGCAAGAAAGTTCCACCGCCGCCAAAATAACCAGTGCGCGAGTTCGTTTGGGCGAATGGCCCTACGGCACATTGCTTCCAGCAAGCGGGCCTTGAGCAAGACCGCTCCGGGCCAGTGTCGCTGACGAATTGATAAGCATAAGGGCAATGACAGGCAGCACGTCTGCCTCTGAGGAGCTTCGCGCCGGCAGGGAGTTCTAAGCTCAGCCGCCGACCGTACACCGGCTTCTTAAAGCGGGCCAGGCGCTCCAAAAGTTTTGTCGTCGATTGACGACATCAACGGCCGGGGCATAGCGTGGTCGCATGAAACCCCTTCCAGCTGCCACGCTCCTGCTGTTGCTCGGTGCTGCAAGTGGGCCCGGAGGAGCGGCGGCAAAGCCAAAGGTGCATTCGCTCGGCCTGGGGGCGATCCGGCGCGTGCCCTACACCGTGGCAGGTGACCCGGCCGGCGCTGCACCGGGTGAGAGCCAGCTGCCCGTGCGGCCCCTGGTCATCGACGGGAAAGTGAAGGAATGGACTACGGGCGAGACTCACGATGTGACCGATCGCAGCTTCGTAGTGCGCCGCGCCCTGCGCATCAACGACGCCCTGCCGACCGACAAGGTTGAGCACTGGGTCTGGCAGCGCGGCCCCTGGCTGCTGGTCGACCGAGTGAGCCGGCATGACGCGGCGGTACGCCTGCCCGACTATGATCCGGTCGCCTCTGACGTGGTCTGGTTTCGCGACTACGCAGCCTACTGTGGCCTCGCGGCTAGCGGCAGGCAGATGTACGCCGTCGTCTCCCAGGTAGGCGGGCGCAAGCCGGTGGTCGCCAAGAAGCTGGGACCGTGGGACCCGGCCGATCACCCCACTCCGGCCTGTGCCAAGGCAATCTGGCAGCGGGAGCCGCTGCGGGTGACGTTTCATCCGACCGGCGCAGCAGAGACCAGCTTTGACCTGGTAGGCCTGTCGGCCGTGCTAGTCGAGGACGGCGATGAGAGCGACGAGAGCAAGTAGTTCTGCAGCCGAGTGCCAACGGGCGGAGCAAGAAGCACGCGTAGATGAAATCCGCCCGCTACCAGGTACCCGCCATCCAGCAGATGACGACCCTTGCGCGTGATCGCGTCTCGACGCCGCCTACGCGGCGAAGCGGTAGGATTTAGAAGGACGTATGCGAGCTGCGCGCAAGGGCAGGTAGATGGAATCCTTCGAATCATTGCTTGAACGTGCGGAAATCGCGCACGGCCACCTGTGCGCCGGACAAATCCTTGGGGTGCGCATGGCGTTGATGGGTTGCCGTCACCTCGGCATCGACGATCCGCGCGGCACCCAGCGCAAGCGGCTCGTGACCTTCGTCGAGATCGACCGCTGCGCCACCGACGCGATCGGCGTGGTCACGGGATGCAGGCTGGGAAAGCGCGCCCTGAAGTTTCGTGACTGGGGCAAGATGGCGGCAACCTTCATCGATCTCGAGAGTGGACGCGCCATCCGTATCAGCGCGCGCGAATCTTCGAAGACCCTGGCTAAGGAGATGTACCCCGAGATCGCTGACAAGAATCAGCAGCAGATGCGGGCTTATCGGGAGATGGCCGACGCTAACCTCTTCGCCGAGCAGTGGGTCAAGGTCGAGCTCGATGCGCGGGAGTTCCCCGGCTACAAAAGCGGCCGCATCGCCTGCGCGGTGTGCGGGGAGGGCATCAACTACGATCGCTTTGTGGTGCGCGGCGAGCAGACGCTGTGCCTCTCCTGCGCCGCTCCCGAGGCCAGGTACTGGCAGCCCGTCGATGGGGCGGGGTAGCCTTCCGGCGAGGGTGCCCGTGCCATCCGGCCACCGCTGCCGGGAGCATGGACCTCTCGCGTCTTGGGGCAGGTTTTAGGAGCGGAACCTGTCTCCTGCATGGACGCTCGCAGCAGCAGGACTCATTGCGGCAGTCTTCACATGGGCGCAGCATCGTTCCGGCCAGACTTTACGACGAACGACGCCAGCTCCATGAACGACCGAGGTGTAAGACATCCTCCGCACGGCAGTGGTTGGTTAGTCATTGCGCGGGATCGTGCTGCGGGGTGCGGGGAGCGGGGGTCATGGTGCGGCGTGTCGTCTTTCAGCGTGCTGGACGGGCGCGTGGTTGTCCGGCGGGTCATCGTCTTCGGCGTGAATTGCAGGCGCGGCGTTATCCGGAGCGCGATCGTGCAGCGCGCGTCTCGCCCGTATTATCGCTGGCCGCGTGCTCGTGCGCGCGTCATTGAGCGTGTTATCAAGCGGTCGTGCATGGCGCCTTAACTCAGGCACTCCCTGTACTATCGCTGGGCGCAGCGGCGTGCCAGCGCCTCGGGCACAAGACGCTTCGCCCAGGCGTGCTCGTCTTAGCGCCATGGCCGGGGCGGCATCCGCACTGAGTCAGCGCCGCGCCATGCGCTCGGGTACCGTCATCGTGCTGCGCGCATCGTGATGCGGGCATCGTGATGCGGGCATGGTGTTGCGGGTATTGGGCTTCGCCTCATCGTGCGGCCCGTGTAACGTCAGCGTGCGCCGTGTCTATGGTACCGGCGGGCATAGGGTAATCGTGCCCGGTTTAGCGCGGCGGGGTCAGGTGCGGGCATCATCGTCCGCGGCCATGCCCCGGTCGTGCAGCGTGACACCGGAGGCTTGGCATTATGGCTTGGAGGAGCGGGTGCCGTCGCCCAGCGTACGGAACGCATGGTTGAGCGTCATCCTCGGTGCGACTTGCGCGGGTGCCGTCGCCAGTCGTGCATGGAATCCTTAGTGCGGGCTCCCGTCCCCGGAGCGAGGCGGTCCAGCGCGCACCAGACGTATCGCCGCCGCCCGACCACTCCCGGCTGATCGCCAGGCCTGATCTGCCAGGGCGCCGCGGAAGGGGCGGTACTTCCCGGAGGCATCGTGCGACGCATGATCGACCGGCGACTGCGCCGGCAAGGTATCCTCTCGGCGTGCATAGCGTCATCACTCGTGCGTCAGCGTCTCGGGGCCGACGCGGCGGGTCAGCATCCTCCATCATCGCCCGTCCCTCGCACGATCTGCATAGCGTGATCATCCGAGGCTTGCCCTTTTCTTCCTGGCAGCATTGACCCCTCGCCCGAGGTGCAGCCGGTGATGAGCGTGCTCGAAGACTCGTTCTCGACCCAGGTGCAGCTGAGCGCGGCACGCGCCTGCCTGGCCGAGTCGATGGCGTCGGAGATGGAGCTTCTGATGAAGATCTACGTCGAGCAGCGCAAGCGTCCTGCGGTCGAGCGGCGCAGCGGACGGGTGGCGATCCACCGGGAGATGCGCACCCAGTTCGAGCGGGCCGGGGTGTGGGACCTGATGCGCAAG
>DASWVB010000037.1:0-61148 GCA_036401375.1 Acidisarcina sp. | reverse complement strand
GCACTCTCCACCGAGCAGGTTGAGGGTGCCGGCATATGCCTCCTCATCCTCGTAAGGCGGATCGAGGAAGACAATGTCCAGCTTACCCGTCGAGCCAGTGCGCTCGTCCCCGCTACGCCCTGCCGCACCGGCCTGCCGCCTGAGCCAGGCGCCAACCGTCACAGCCTCTATCCGGAACCCGCTCTCAATGCCCAGTGTCTTGAGGTTAGCGCGGATAGCAGCCACCGCACGCGGCGCACTCTCGATGAAGTAAACCTCTTCAGCGCCGCGGCTGAGCGCCTCGATGCCGTTCGCACCAGAGCCGGCAAAGAGATCTCCGAAGAAGCTGCCCGCAACCCGTGCAGCGAGCACGTTGAACAGCGTCTCACGAAGCCGGTCCATCGTCGGCCGGGTGCTGAGCCCGGCAGGCGCGGTGAGCAGACGCGATCGGTACATGCCGGCGATGACGCGCACTCCCTCATCGTAGATGGTGCGGTCAACTGCGCGCTCATGCGGATTGCGCGAGCACACCACGCTCACGTCGCCTGATAGAGAGACCGACCCCACGCAGTTCGTCGAATCACTCCCCCGCCCACTACAATGCAGCAAGAGGGTCGCCGGCGCTCCAGCTATCTGGCGGGCCGCGAAAGGGCGTCACCAAGATGCGTGGCTGGTCATTTCCGCTGGGACGATGGTTGGGCGTGGACATGCGCATCCACACCTTCTTTGTGCTGCTCTTTGGCGTGTGCCTCTTCGCCAGCAGCGCGCTGGAGGCCGCCACCTGGCGGGGCACGATGCTGTGGCTGCTGCTGCTGATCGCCGTACTGGTCCGCGAGATTGCGCGGCTCACAACCGCTGCCTACTTCGGATTGCAGCTGCGGACTGTCCTGCTGCTGCCCATCGGCGGCCTCTTCTCCTACGCGAACCCCGACAGCGTCGAGCGTGCCCTTGAGCCGCGCGTCCAGACGGCACTCGCGCTCGCCGGGCCGGCCGCCAACCTGCTCTTTGGCGGCATGATCGCTGCCCTGATGCTCGGCGCCTCCTCTGAGATCAGCCTGCTCGGCCGGCCATGGATCACGCCCAACTACCTGATGCGAAGCGCCGTCTGGATGAACGTGCTGCTGGGGCTGCTCAACCTGCTGCCCGCCTACCCCCTCGACGGCGGACGCGTGCTGCGGGGCGTGTGGGCGCGCGGCGACGGCGCAGCCACAGCAACCAGGAGGAGCACAGGCGTCAGCCAGATCATCGCCATTGTCATCTTCTGCGGAGGGGTTCTACTGCGCAGCCCCTGGATGATCATGGCCGGCTCCTTCATCTTCCTCGGCGCGCAACTGGATGACCAGGGCGTGCTCTTTCAATCGGTCGTCGACACCGTGCACATGCGCGACGTGATGCTGACGGATTTCTCCACGCTCTCACCCTCCGACACCCTCGAGGACGCACTCTACAAGGCCATCCATAGCCTGCAGGATGACTTCCCCGTGGTGCGTGGACCGTTTCTCGTCGGGGTGGTCTCGAAGCAGAGCATCCTCGACGCCCTGCGCAGCGACGGCAACGGCTACGTGCAGGGCGTGATGTCAAAGGCCTTCCAGGTCGCCCAGCCCAGCGACTCTCTGGGCGCGATGATCCGCCGCATCACGCGCGGGCGCGGGCTTTCGCTCATCCCCGTCACCGAGGGCGAAAAGATTGTGGGCATAGTGACCCTGCAGAACCTGATGCACTCGATGAACATGCTCGCCGAGCACCGCAAGCATCTGCGCGAATCCTCGAACTCGTGAAAGAACTACTAACCCGTTAGTAGCTGGGCTGCAGGATGAGCGATAACCTCGAAGACCCAAACGCAAATCAGCAGCAGGCCGGGCAGTCACATGACGCTTCGCACTTGGCTCAAAGTGCAGCCGCTGCCGATCGTCCCCTCGCGCCCGGGCTCTACCTCGTAGGCACTCCCATTGGCAATCTTGAGGACATCACCCTGCGTGCGCTGCGCGTGCTGCGCTCCGCCGACCGCATCGCCTGTGAAGACACTCGCCAGACGCAGAAGCTGCTGAACCACTTCGCCATCGAGACGCCAACGGTAAGCTGCCACTTACATAACGAGACAGCCCGCACCGCCGAGCTGCTGCAGCTCTTGCAGCAGGGGGCGCGTATCGCCGTCGTCTCCGATGCCGGCATGCCCGGCATCTCCGACCCCGGCATGACCCTCGCCGCCGCAGCCATAGCTGCCGGCATCGCCGTCTACCCCGTACCCGGCGCCAATGCCGCCCTGAGTGCGCTGGTCGCCTCCGGCCTGCCTACCGGACGATTCTTCTATGCAGGCTTCCTGCCGCCGAAGTCAGGCGGACGCCGCGCTGAACTGGAGCGGCTCTCCACAATCGCCACCGAAGACGACCGCATCACCCTCATCTTCTACGAGGCGCCCCACCGCATTGTGGATACCCTCGCGGATGTCGAGGCAGTCTGGGGCGCAGAGTGCCGCGTGGTCGTCGCCCGCGAGCTGACCAAGATCTACGAGGAGTTTCTTCGCGGCGCGGCCAGCACGGTGCGCGCGGAGTTAAGCAGCCGCGACCGCATCCGCGGCGAGATCACCCTGCTGGTCGAGGCCATGCGCCCGGTTCCCGCAGCAGTGTCCGCTAAAAGTCTCGTGGAACGCGTCGCGTCGTTCGCGGCAGAGGGTATTGACGAAAAAGAGGCCCTCAAGCGAATCGCCCGCGAGCGCGGCATCTCGAAGAGCGACGCCTATCGCGAACTGCAGCGTGAGCGCGCCCGGCGCTGAGTCCGCGACCCGGTCAGCCCTGCAACATGGCGTGGAGCTTCAGCACCGTATTCCAATTGCGCACCGTGCTCACCGTCCCGAGCTTCGCGTCGAAGTAAGCGTTCGTCAGCTTTGTTCGTGCGCTGCCATTCGGCAGCAGCGCATAGATCTCGCTTCCTGAGACAGTGAAGAGGTCTGGAGCGGAGCGCTCCGGATCGAGGCCCGCAACGGCATGCGGCGTCGGGCGGTCCTTGAGAAAGTAGACATGCAGGGACTGGGCAGCGGCTCCGGAGATCAGGAACGGATTGCTCGTCGCCACCCGCGCCATCTCTTCTCTCGACCGCATCACCACCGGTATACGCAGCCCGAACTGTGCCTCGATCTGCTCCGTGACTCGCGCCGGCACCGTCTCTGCGATCTGCCGCGGGGCATGGAAGACGACGTTGCCGCTCTGAATGTAAGTGCGCACGTCCGTGCAGCCCGCCGCCGCAAACATGGCCGCTAGCTCCTTCATCGGCAGCATGTTCTTGCCGCCGACATTGATACCCCGAAGCAGCGCAGCATAACGAGTCGACATGGCGTGGTGATCAGGCCTGCGTTGCGGAGGCGCGCTGCTGGCGCAGCTCCTCCATCACGGACTGGATCAACTCCTTCGCGCCCCGCAGCTCGTTCATCACCGTGTCAAGATCGAGCGCAGGCTTCGACGGGTTGCGCGCCGAGGTGCAGTAGACGCCATGCTGCCCGATCAGGATCAGCGCGTCCGTCACCATGTCGAGCGAGACGGCGAGGCGGCCGCGAGACGCGCCCATCATGAACTCATGCTTCTCCAGCTCTTCGCGCCGATCTTCAAACACAGACATCACGTCTCCTCGCCGCTTTTATACTGAACAAAGTTGCGCGCTGCTTCTAGCCGAGCGAAGGCAGCAAGCTTTCCTGCTCTAAGAGGCCGGCTTCCAGCGCAGGATCGGCTTGCGCGCAGCCGTGGTCTCGTCGAGCCGCGAGATGCGTGTGCTGTGCGGCGCATCGAGCACGAGCTGCGGGTTCTCATCGGCCTCCCGCGCGATCTGCCGCATCGCGTCGATAAATAGATCGAGCTCTTCCTTCGACTCGCTCTCCGTCGGCTCGATCATCAGCGCGCCCGGCACGATCAGCGGAAACGAAGTCGTATAAGGGTGAAAGCCGTAGTCGATCAGCCGCTTCGCCAGGTCGCCCGTCTTCACTCCACGCTGCGTCTGGCGCCGATCGCTGAAGACGACCTCGTGCAGAGTAGGCGTCTTGTACGGCAGGTCGTAGACGTCTTCAAGATTCTTGCGGATGTAGTTCGCGTTGAGCACCGCGTCTTCCGTCGTCTGGCGCAGACCATCCGGCCCGTTCGCCAGAATGTATGCAAGCGCGCGCACAAACATGCCGAAGTTTCCATAGAACATGCGCACCCGTCCAACCGACTGCGGCCTGTCGTAGTCGAGATGCAGACTGCCGTCCGCCTGCTCGCGCACGATAGGAATCGGGAGGAACGGCTCCAGAATCCTCTTGCATGCCACAGGGCCTGAGCCCGGGCCGCCTCCGCCATGCGGCGTCGAAAACGTCTTGTGCAGGTTCAGGTGCATCACGTCTACGCCGAAGTCGCCGGGCCGCGTCTTCCCAACCAGCGCGTTCATGTTGGCGCCATCCATATAGAGCAGCGCGCCCTTGGCGTGCAGGACGTCCGCTATCTTGTGGATCTCGCTCTCGAAGACGCCGATGGTCGAGGGATTGGTGAGCATCAGCGCAGCCGTGTCTTCCGTCACCATCTGCTCGAGCTGCGCAACGTCCACCATCCCGAGCGAGTTCGAGCGAAGATTCGCAACCTGGTAGCCGCACGTCGCGGCGGTCGCAGGGTTGGTGCCGTGCGCGGAGTCGGGAATGATGATCGTCTTGCGAGCATTGCCCTTTGACTCGTGATAAGCGCGCGCCAGCAGGATGCCGGTGAACTCGCCATGCGCCCCGGCCGCGGGTTGCAGCGTGATCGCGTCCATCCCGGTGATCTCGATCAGGCAGTTCTGCAGCTGCCGGATCACCTGCAGGGCGCCCTGCGAGAGCGACTCCGGCTGATACGGGTGAGCCTCCGCGATCCCCTCCAGCCGGGAGACAAACTCATTCACCCGCGGGTTGTACTTCATCGTGCAGCTGCCCAGCGGGTACATTCCAAGGTCTATGGCATAGTTCCAGGTCGAGAGCCGGGTGAAGTGGCGGATGATCTCGATCTCGCTGAGCTCGGGCAGGTAGCCGGTGTCTTCGCGGGCCGCATCGCCAAGCACCGCGCTGACGTCGGCCTCGGGAACATCGAGCGGCGGCAGCTTGTACGCCCGCTTGCCCGCCGACGATTTCTCGAAGATCAGCGCCTCGTTCTGCGAAAGATGCGAAGACACCTTGCGTCGCGTTCCCTCAAAGGGACTTGATGCCGCCTCTGCGGGATGTGTTTCCGTTGTCGCCATTCGTTTACCTTCCTACCCGCACGTAATGGAACTTGTCTCCGTCTGCTGGCGCCGTCAATCAGCCCGGTCGTAAATCAGCCCACACGGCAACAGGCGCATTGGCTGTTACAAATACTCACTCCCAGGCCCTTAACTAGCCGCTACAGCCTCGACTGCAGCCATATTTGTAACGATAGCAGTAGCTTGATCGATCTGCTCCCGCGTGGTGAGCTCGGTCGCACACCACAAGGCGGCGTTTCCAAGCTCCGGATACCACTTCTCGAGCGACAGGCCGCCAATGATCCTGCCCTCGAGCAGCCGGGAGTTGATCGCCTCTACAGGCTCCTCGGTCTGCAGCACAAATTCGTGAAAGCGCGGCGTCCCCGGGAACAGCAGCTTCGCTCCCGAGGCCGCGCCCAGCGTCCTCGCCGCATATTGCGCCGTGGCAAGGTTATGCAGCGCCAGCTCGCGCATCCCCTCCTTGCCATACACCGTCAGAAAGATCGTAGCCATCAGCGCAATCAGCGCCTGGTTGGTGCAGATGTTCGACGTGGCCTTTTCGCGGCGGATATGCTGCTCCCGCGTCGAGAGCGTCAGCACAAACCCGCGCCGCCCCTCCGTATCCTTGGTCTCACCGACCAGCCGGCCGGGCATCTGCCGTACAAACTTTTCTTTCGACGCGATCACGCCGCAGTAGGGACCCCCATAGCTGAGCGCCACTCCAAAGGACTGCGCCTCGAGCGAGACGATATCAGCCTCGACTGGTGGCCGCACAATGCCGAGCGAGATTCCCTCGGCGATCGAGACCACCAGCAGGGCGCCCTTCCGGTGCACCAGGTCTGCGATGGCAGGGATGTCCTCGACAACTCCGAAGAAATTAGGAGATTGCACCAGCACGCACGCAGTCTGCTCCGAGACCGCCGCGTCGAGCGCCGCGAGATCGATACGCCCATCCTCCCCGTAGCCAACCTCGGCTGCGAAGTGGCCCTGGTGCTGCGCATAGGTCCGCATCACCTCGCGATACTCCGGATGCACAGTGCGGGCGGCGACCACGCCGTCGCGCCCGGTGATCCGTACCGCCATCATCACCGCCTCGGCTGCACCGGTCGAGCCGTCGTACATCGAGGCGTTCGCAATCTCCATTCCCGTGAGCTCGCAGATCATCGTCTGGAACTCGAAGATGGCCTGCAGGGTGCCCTGGGTAATCTCTGCCTGGTACGGCGTGTAAGACGTCAGAAACTCGCCGCGCTGCACCAGCGTATCGATGATCACGGGCCGGTAGTGGCTGTAGACGCCCGCTCCGAGGAAGCTCGTATACCCTGCCGCGTTGAGCGCAGCGGCACGCTTGAAGTGGCCGATAATCTCCGCCTCCCCATGCTGGCGCGGCACGTCGAGGTCGCGCGTGAGCCGGTACTCCGCCGGGATCGTCGAGAAGAGATCGTCGATCGATCGGACGCCGATCTTCTCGAGCATGGCAAGGCGGTCGGCGGGAGATTTTGGCAGATAGCGCATGCTGCGGCTTCCTCTTTGCTGCGGAAAATCAGTTAGTGCTGCTGGTCCTGCTGCTACCTCGTGCTACTTGCCGTCGCCGAAATGCACTCGCGCTGCCCGGATGCGAGCAACACTCCCGCTCCCACTGAGCGCCCCAACTGAGCGCCCGCATTTGAGCACCCTCAGTGAGCGCCCTCCTCGGCGATGTACCTCTCATAAGCAGCCGCGTCGAGCAGAGCGTCGGCATCGTGCGGATTTGCGGCTGTGAGCTTCATGATCCACGACTCGTGAGCGTCGGCGTTGATCTTCTCCGGCCAGGCGTTCAGCTCCTCGTTGATCTCGGCGACCGTCCCGCTTACCGGGGCGAAGAGGTCCGAGACCGATTTGACCGATTCGACAGTGCCAAAGGTCTTCCCCTCCCCAAACACCGTGCCCACCTTGGGCAGCTCCACAAAGACGATGTCGCCCAGCGAGTTCTGAGCGTAATCCGTGATGCCGACGCGCCCGGTTGCAGGGTCGATCCACTCGTGTTCGCGGGTGTAGCGATAGTTCTGGGGATAGGCCATCGTTCTCTCTTTCCATCTTACGAGTTCAGCAGCGATGCGCGAGGGCGGCTCAGCAGGCCGGTATTTTGATGTTTGCCCGGTACGATTCAGACCTGTTTTTTGGGGCGCCGATAAAAGGGAGTCGGCACCACCCGCGCACCCACCATGTTGCTGCGCACCTGCACATAGACCACGCTGTCGAGCGCCGCGTAGGCCAGCGGCACATAGGCGAGCGCAATGTTCTTCTTGAGGAAGGGTGCAGGCGAGCCGCTGGTCACATTGCCGATCTGCGTGCCGCTCTCGTCGAAGACGCGGTAGCCATCGCGGGCGATGCCGCGCTCGAAGATTTCGAGGCCCACCAGCCTGCGCGTCGGCCCGCCCTCGGCCGCGATCTTGCGCAGCGCCTCTGATCCTGTGAATGGCCCCTTGTCCAGCTTGCAATAGCGGTCCAGACCCGCCTCGAAGACGTTGATCTCATCCGAGATTTCATGGCCGTAAAGGGCCATCGCCGACTCCAGGCGCAGCGTGTTGCGCGCCCCCAGTCCGCACGGCAGGATGCCAAACTCCGCGCCCGCCTCCAGTACCTCCGCCCATACCCGCCTGCTCGTCGCCTCGTCGGAAGGAATGTAAATTTCAAAACCGTCCTCGCCCGTGTAGCCGGTGCGTGCGAGCAGGGTATTCGGCAACCCGCAGACCGTGGTCCACGTGAACCAGTAGTTCTTTAGCGTCGACAAATCCTTCTTCACCAGCTTGGCCATCGTCTCGGCGGCCCGCGGTCCCTGGATCGCAAGCTGGGTATACATGTCGCTGTAGTCGCTGACGTGGATGCCGGGCAGGTGCCCCACCTGGGAGCGCACCCACTGCACATCCTTCTCGCGGGTGCCGGCGTTGATCACCAGCAGATAGTCGTTATCGCTCAGCTTGTGCACCAGGATGTCATCGACGAAGGTGCCGTCCGGGTACAGCATCGCGGAGTAGTGCGCCTGGCCCACGGCGAGTCGCGACGCATCGTTCATCGAGAGCGTCTGCACGGCGGCGAGCGACCCCGGGCCGCGCAGCTGAATGTCCCCCATGTGGCTCACGTCAAACAGGCCCACCCCGGTGCGCACCGCCATGTGCTCGGCGACTAGGCCGGAGTATTCGACCGGCATATCCCACCCGCCGAAGTCGACCATCTTTGCGCCCAGCTGCCGATGCGCCCCGTTCAGGGCGGTCTTGCGAAGTGCTGCCGGCGCGGCGCTCGGTGCTGTGCTGCCCATGAGAGGTCCTCCCTGATCGCAAAAATCTACCAACCTGATCAACCCTTAAAGGTGGTAGAACGAAGAGCCGGTACCTAACGGTAGCATCCTGACTTTTGGCTGTCCAAAGACGCGCCCCTGCGGCCCCCCGCCGCTTTCACTTCATCAAGCGCCATGGTCGCTTTACTCTTCAACCTGCGAACGAGGATGATAGACGGGCACGACCATACAGGCAGGATGAACAGGCGCGGTCGACGGGTTTCGGATCGACCAGACGGATCGAGAGACAAGTCAAACCCCGGTTCACCTGCGGCAAGTGAGGCTCCAGCAATGACGCACGGCAGCGGAGTGTTACACGAAGTACTGACATCGATTGCAGGGCCGGAGCGTACCGGCTTCCTCCTGAGCGTACTTGAGGTACACCCGCCGCTGCTCGACGCCGCCGGGCCGGCCGTCCCGCGGGCTGTCCTCGCCCAGGCGTTGAACATGCTGCTCTTCGAGGACCTGCTGCGCCGAGTGCCCGCGGCGGCGGCCTACGTAGACGACTGCCTGCGCGACGGCACAAAGGTCTTTCACGATCATGGAGCGGTGCGCACCGTCGCGATGAGCGGCATGGGCGCTCTGCCGCCCGGGGAAGAGGCCATCGTGCGCCTGCTGCGGCCCCTTGGCTACGCACTCCACGGGGTCTATCCGCTCGAGCGGCTGCGCATGACCGGGCGCTCCTACGCCCAGGCTGAATACCCGCAGCAGATCGCGCAATTCTTCATCAGCGAATTGCATCCGGACCGCTTCTCCCCTGAGTTTCAGCAGGCGGTAGCGCGGGTGACGGGCAGCTCGCGTGACCCGATCACCCCCGAGGCGCACCGCCTGCTCCTAACCCTCGAGGCCGCGCAGGAGCTCAGCATCCCCGATGCAGTCAAGCTGCTGCCCGTGCTCGCCGCCTGCTTCGACCGCCAGCACACCGTGCCCGGCCGCTCCGACTACGAGGCGCTGCTCGCCGAGTCGCCCGAGATGGCCTGGATTGCGACCGAGGGCAACGCCTTCAACCACGCAACCGACCGCGTCGCCGACGTCGACCAGGTCGCAGCCGAGCAGAAGCGGCTCGGACGTCCGATGAAGGAGAAGGTCGAGACCTCGCAATCCGGCCGTGTGCGCCAGACTGCCTTCCTCGCGTCGAGAGTCAGGCGCAGCTTCAAAACCGATGGCGCAACCGAGGTTGAAATGGAGGTGCCGGGATCCTTCTACGAGCTGATCACCCGCCTGCCGCTACCCGAGAAGGAGGAGCTCGATCTCGGCTTCGACAGCTCCAACGCGCAGGCGATCTTTAAGATGACGGGCGCGGCCAAATGAGCCTCGCAAACAAATTCCGCTCAAGCGACGAGTCTGCGAGTCGACGCCTTGAGGGCAGTTAGCTCACTAATCTAGAGTGGACGTTGAAACAGAGCAGCTCTGCGGATTGCAACCCGCCAGCGCGTTGGCTGGGAAGCAGCCTCTGCGATGCAGAAGCATGGTGCCGAAGAAGGGACTCGAACCCCCACACCCTTGCGAGTACGTGGACCTGAACCACGCGCGTCTGCCAATTCCGCCACTTCGGCACGCGTCACATGCCCCGCATAAGCCGGGCACAGCAGAAGTTAGTGTCACAAAGCCGGGCCGCAATGTCAAACCCGTTACCCTTGCCGCAAAGGTGAAGCCGTCCCTCCAGTATTCAGCATCTCTTTAAGTTCAGTCCCCAGGTTTCAAACCTCCTGCCGATGTAGAAGAGGTTCATACCGGCCGGAGGCTGGAGAGAGACAGGAAGGCGCGAATGACCGAATTCAAGCACACAGCGACCGGCGCGAGCTCCAGCCCCGTGAGGAACGCGGCCATCCCGAGCGAACAGTCCCTCGAGATTCGCCGCATCGCTCACGACCTCAGCAATGCCCTCGAGATCATCATCCAGACCAGCTACCTGGTTGGCACCCTGGACCTTGACCCGAGCGGCAGGCAGTGGATCGAGATGCTCGACTCCGCCGTAAAGCAGGCCGTTGACCTGAACAGCGAGCTCCGCAGCTACATCCAGGCCAACAGCATGAGCAATGCAGCCTGAGCCCGGTCCTGGACCCGCACTTCGTTGGCCTGACCTAGCCGCGCGCGCAGGGCAGGCTGGTCAGATCAGCTTCGCGTCCAGAGTGATCTCTGCATTCCCCTTAAAGAGCTTCGATATGGGGCAGCCCGCCTTCGCATTGTGAGCCGCAGTCTCAAAGGCGGCCTCCGTCGCATCGGGCACCCTGGCGCGGGTGACCAGGTGGATTGCGGTGATCGCGAAGCCGCCGTCCGACTTCTCCAGTTTGACCGTTGCCGTAGTCTCGAGCGACTCCGCGGTAAGGCTGGCAGCCCCGAGCTGGCCGCTCAACGCCATGGTGAAGCAGCCCGCATGCGCCGCCGCGATCAACTCCTCAGGATTGGTCCCGGCCCCGTTCTCAAACCGCGTGCTGAAAGAGTATTGCGTGTCCTTGAGCACTCCGCTCGCAGTAGAGATGATGCCATTGCCGTCCTTCAGTCCGCCCTTCCAGACGGCGCTTGCTGTGCGTTCCATAGAACTCCTCTTGTGTCTCTCTGGTGCTTTTAGATTTCTTCCGGGATAGACACCAGCCAACGCCCATTCACTGGAGCGGCTGGTCCGTACCCCTGCTTCGATGTGCCACTTGAGCATAACAATGCACAATTACGTCGTCGAATCGTCCACAAGGCGAGGGACTGCGGAGCGGGAACCAGGCAGGCACAGTTCAGCCCGGTGAGTTTGCCGCGCTTCTGACGATTTCGCCCGGTTACAGGGCGAACTCAGGCAAGCGTCCGCATTGCCTTCCTGAGCAGAAAGGCGGACCAGCTGCCGGCAGCTCCCACCGCCAGCACGAAACACCCAACCAGCAGCGCGCCTCCTGGCCCGTGCGCCGGAAATCGCGGGTCCGTCCAGAGCTTGTCCGCGATGGGTATGCAGCCGCCCAGGGCAGACCACAGCCAGACGCGGCGGGGGTTGAGGCAGCCGAGCAGAAAGGTGCTTCCAAAGAGGAACGCGACCACCAGGCCGCTGTCATCGGTGTGAGGCTCGAAGCGCGCCAGCAGCATGATCGCGGCCGCTGCGAAGAGGTAGGCCAGCCCGCCGGCTATGTTAATCACAAGCCTGCCCTCCCTAAGATGTTCGGTGAGGGCGCTGCGGCAGACATCGTACATGGTATGCAGCCATAGGCGCACCAGGCCCTGGGACGCGTGTCCGCGAGCGCCGTTTGCCTGCCGCAGCTGGTCGCGAAAGGCCTGCTCCATCGGCTGCCGGTAGTGCCGCAGGAAGGACCGTGGGTAGATCGCCAGCAATGCGCGATAGAGCCGCTCGGAAGTAGTCATCTCGGTGCTTCTCCATAGTGATACGAAGGTGCATGCAGCAGAGAACCGGAGCCGGTCGCGTGCAGCGCGCTCAGGCCCGTGCCGATCAACGCCTTGGACCTCGCGGTCCGTACCAGGCCCTCAAGCCGTTCTGCCTCGCCGACTGCAGCAAGCCGCCCCTGTGCGGTCAGACGATAGTACCGGCGGCGCTCCTCATTCAGCTCGGAGTCCTCCCGCTCACCGCATTCCTCGATCAGCCCCGCCTCGAGCATCCGCTTCAGCGAACCGTAGAGGGTGCCGGGGCCCATCGGGCGCCCGCTCGACTGCAGCACTTCCCGCATGATGGCGTAGCCGTGGCGTTCGCCGTCGCCGAGCGCGAGCAGAATGTCAAAGACAGCTGGGGTGAGAGGCTCCATATATCCGCTACGGATATAGTACACGGGCGGGCGGTACTCGCAGCATGAATTTAGCCAACCGAGCATCTTACCGGCAGACCCTGGCAGACGAGCTAGCGCGCTTTGTCATCCAAACAGCATCGATAGGTCAAAAGGGGAAGCATGGGAGAGCGCAGCGCATTCTGGAAGGGCATCGGAGCAGGATTGCTGGCAGCAACCGGGATAGGCCTGCTGAAGTGCCGGATTGTGGCTAGATCGCCAGCCTCTTCCGGGCCGCACGACGCCGCAAACCCGCCCCGATCGTGGTCGCCTGCCTCAGGATCGCCCGTCTCAGGATCGCCCCCATCGCGATCGCCCGGGTACGGGTCGCCAGGCTACGGGTCTACTCAGGAGAACGCCTCAGCCACCAGCCTTGCCAGCACCCTGGCGACGATCGCGGGAACCGCCGCCGATCCGCCACTGCGCCGCGACTCCCCGGAGAGTGCTGGCGATCCGCGACTCACCAGCCCCGGCACCGACCCCGGAGGAGTCGAGGGCCGTGCCTTGGAACGCCCGCCCGGAGCTCCAGGGGGATTTACCCCGGAGGAGCGGCTCGACCTTCCAGGACGTCCCGGACAGCAGACCGATTACGCGCAGAAACCGCACCGCTCCGGGCCGGCGCGCGAGGACGGAACACTAGAGCCGGAGCAGCCAATCTGGTAATTCGAGGCCGGCGCAGCGCCCTGGGTCCGCGCAGGTCTCAAAGCGGAAGAGCTACTACGCCAAACCAAGAACGCTCCCCGCAGCATCTGAAACGGCTACTTCGCGCTCCGCCTTCGGGCCGCCTCAAACTCATCCCCCGGCTGCCACTCTATAGGAGTCGTCTGGGACGAGGCCTGCCACCCCAGCAGGAATCCAAGCTGCGCCACTCTGGCGTTACCGCGGAAATCCATCTCCAGGCGGTATTCGTCCGACGGGTGATGGTAGCGGTTGGTGTTGAAGTCCTCCGCCTGCTGCTTGCCCCACTCCTCGTCGTGACCCTCGAAGAGCGTGCCCTGTTCGACCGAAAACGCCGGCACCCCCACCCGCGCAAAGCTGAAATGGTCAGAGCGGTAGTAGCTGCCATGGCTCGGGAAAGGATCGGGTGCGACGGTGAAGCCAAGCGCCCGCGCCGTCGCCTCGACCACCGGGTAGAAGGTCGTGCGCTCGGCCCCGTTCAGCACCGCCGAGGTGGGAACGCCGATCGGATTGATGTCGTCGTAGTTCAGATCGAGCGCGATCCGGCCGGCCAGCAGCGGCGGGTGCATACCCAGGAACTGCGAGCCGAGCAGCCCCTGCTCCTCCGCCGTCACCGAGACGAAGTAGACGTTGTGCGGCGGCGCAACCGCGGATTGCGCATAGGCGCGCGCCATCTCGAGCACAATGCCGCAGCCGGTCGCGTTGTCCGCCGCGCCGTTATAGATCTGGTCGCCCTTCAGGCTCGGGTCGATGCCGAGATGGTCATAATGCGCAGTGTAGAAGACAGCCTGCGTCGCTCCACCGCGACCGGCCACCATGCCGATCACGTTGTTGGACTCGTAGGGCCGCACCGTGCTCGCGATGTGCGCTTTAAGCCGCACCCGCAGCTCGCGGGCGTGGAAGCCCCGCCGGCCGGCAGCGTCGATCAGCTTGTCGATATCCACACCGCCTGAGGCCCCATCGGCAGCAAACAACTTGCGCGCCACGTCGAGCTGGATCCAGCTGGCCGCCTTGAGCGTAGCCGCGGGGTCGCCCTTCAGATATGACTTCTCGACCGCCTGCGAGTTCTGCACCACCTCCCAGCCATAGCTCGCCAGGTCCGTCCGGTGGATGATCAGAACTCCCACCGCTCCGCGCCGAGCCGCCTCTTCGTACTTGTAGGTCCACCGGCCGTAATAGGTCAGCGCCTTGCCTTTGAAAAATTTCTCATCGTCAGACGGCGGCTCGCTCACGATCACCAGAAGCACCTTGCCCCGCACGTCGACGCCCTCGAAGTCGTTCCACTGGTACTCCGGCGCATCGATGCCATAGCCGGCGAAGACGATCGGAGCATCGATGTCCGCCGACTCCGTGCCGGTCTGGTCCTTCGTCACGTAGTCGACACCGTATTTCAGGGGGATGGCTGGGCCGCTGGCGGGCGCCAGCTCGAAGCTGGTCCGGTCTTCGATCGTATGCACGGCGTAGAGCGGAACCCGCTGGAAGTAGCTGCCGTTGTCCCCGGCCGGCTTCAGACCTGCAAGAGCGAACTGGGTCGCAATGTACTCAGCCGCAATCTCACCGCCGCGCTTGCCCGGGCCGCGACCCTCGAGCAGGTCATGCGAGAGAAAGCGTACATGCGCGCGGATCTTCTCGGGGTCGATCCCGGCAGCAGCGGCCCGCGCCTCCTCCGGCACTCCCGGCAGCGGCGGCAGCGCCGCGCTCTCGGCGTGCAGCGCCAACGAAGACAGCACACTGCTGGACAACACCGCGATGGCAAGGAAGCTTTTCACTGTTACTCCTGGGCGCTGGTCCTTCAATTCTGATCGGGGATCTCACGACGGTGAGATGAACAGGTGCGCGCTCGACCCGCACGGTTTCAAAGACTCTAAGAACAGGCTAGGTCTTCAGATTCTCGAAGTAGGATTTCGCCTTCGCGGCAATCTCCTCTGCCTGACGATCTCCGCCGTGCGACCGCCTTGTGCGCAGCTTTCCCATGATGAGCATGATGACATAGATAAGAAGCCCGACCGGGATGACAACCCGCACCAGGATAAACACCAGGGAACGCAAGAGCGGCCACAGCGCGCCCGGATGCACCTTCACCCCACCGGAAGAGGCAGCGTTGGCCTGGTTCGTATCCGGTGCGGCGGCGCCCGGCGGCCCCTCGTTCTGGTCCTCCGAAGAAGTGCCGGTGCTCGGCGGCGCCTGGGCATCCGGAGCAGTGCTGGAGCTCGTGCTCTCCCCCGGCGCCGGTGCCGCATGCCTGTGATACTGCAGCGCGCCAAAGATCACCGCCGCAGCTACAAGGCACCCCGCCACCATCACCTTGGGCTTCCACCTGGGCCCGCCGCTGGCCGCCATCGGCGGGGCTGAAGAGGGACTAGGGAATCGCGCGGGCGCTGGAAAGAAAGCAGGCGCCGAGCCATACTCCCTCGAACTCTGCGCCTGCGTCTCACTCAATTCCGCTTCATCTGCCCAGCTTCCGGGGACCGGCGCCGGAGGCCTTCCATCCACAGCAGCCGAAGGCTCCCTCTCTGACGTCTGGAAGCTGGGTTCCTGCACCCTCTTCTTCAGTTTGGGAGCGGGCGCGGGTTCGGGAGCATGCGTCGGCTTCGGAACATGCGCGACCGGACACTGATGCACCACCTGCCCGCGGAGATCGATCCACTGCCGGTCGGCCATGGTCGGCGGCAGCGGCGTTGAACAGAACAGCACCGGGACCAGCTTCTTCTTGCCCTCGGCGAGGGCCGCGCTGATCTCCTTTGCCACAAAGGTGGAGTGCTCGCTCTCGCAGCACCAGCAGAGCACAAATACGGAGGCTTCTTTCACCGCGCCCATGATCTTCTCGTCCCACAAGTCCCCGGGCTTCAGCGAAGAGACATCGAGAAACACCGCATCGTCCGCCGCTACCCCGAGCAGCCCGGCAAGCGGCTTCACCAGCGCCTCATCGTGCCGACTGTAGGACACGAATACCTTGGTCTTCTTTTGCCTGGCCACGTTGCGCGCAATTGTACTGCAAACCGGTGCAGCAACCCGGAAACGAAGCGCCCGCCGGGGACTCTCTCAACGACGCCGTAGCCGACAACGCCGTAGCCGACGACGCCAGTAGACCGGCCGATCAACTCCTCCACAAAACACGACCAGGGACGCCGTCCCCAGAGCGCCGAGCACGCCCCCCACCACGCGCCTCCCGGACTCGATCAGAAACCCGATCAGCCCGACCCCAGCAGACCCGTCCCCCTGAGCGCCTTGCGAGCAAGCCCGGTGAGCGGCAGGGCTGCGAGCTGCCGCAGACGGAACCATCTTCGATCGCCCGCTCCCGGGCCCGGCTGCGGCATCTCATCCTCACCGAAGGCGGCGATCGCGGCCGTGTAGTTCACCCGCATGATGGAGTGCCGCAGCGTCAGCACGATCCGCTCCGCCCCGGCCCTTTCATTCAGCAGCGGCAACTCCCACATCCCCGTCATCACCGTCGCGCTGGCCGGTCGCTGCTCCAGCAGCACCTCGATCTCATCCCCTTCACCCCTCTGCAGCAGCGCATATGCGATCTCTTCAGATCGCATCCTGGCTCGCGGAGCAGTGAGGTGCTCGCCGCGGGTGAGGCAGTAATCGAAGACAGGACAGCGAAGGCAGAGTGGACCGCGCGGCAGGCAGATGGTCGCCCCCAGCTCCATCATTGCCTGGTTGAAGTCGCCTGGCCGCTCGTGGTCGAGCAGACTACCGGCCTGCGCAGCGATCGCACTCGCCAGCCCGGCCCCACTCTCCTCGCTCCAGCCCGAAAGCCGCATCGCCACCCGCTCCACATTGCCGTCGACCACCGCCACTGCCTCGCCAAAGGCGATACTCGCAATGGCAGCGGACGTATAGCTCCCGATGCCCGGCAGCGTCCTCAACTCCGCCGCCGTCCCGGGCATCTGACTGGCGCCGGCATCGGCCAGCACCCGCGCCGCACGCAGCATCATGCGGGCCCGGCGGTAGTAGCCCAGCCCGCTCCACGCCGCGAGGACCTCCGCCTCGTCAGCGCCGGCGAGCACGGCAAGCGTAGGAAAGCGCCGCAGAAACTCGCCGTAGCGCTCGACGACGGCCGCGACCCGCGTCTGCTGCAGCATGATCTCCGAGACCCAGATCGCATACGCATCGCGGGTGCGCCGCCACGGCAGATCGCGCCGGTGCGCATCGAACCACGCCAGCAGCCGCGCGCGGAACTCCTGCCGTGCGGCAGACCGGGTGAGCGAAAGCGGCCTCAGCCGCGCAGTCTCCTTCATCCGGAGCGTCTTCTCTTTTGTGTGTGGTTCGCAGGCGCCCCGCTGGCCCGCCTTCCTGAGCACGCCATCCCGAGCAAAGCCATCCTGAGCACGCATCCTGAGCAACTTAGGGCAGGGGCTGCTCGTTGTGAACGGTCATGATGTAACCGCCCTTGACCTGCTGCCACACGCTCACTACCGCGACCTTGCCCGCCGTTCCCCCGGCCTGCGTCTGCAGCGTGTAGATCACCGTCATGTCCGGACCGTTGGGCTTCACGCTCACGTCGGTGATGGTGTAGTCCGAAGGAGGCAGCCCCTGCAGGTAAGCCATCACCTGCTCCCGGGTCAGGCTCCTGCCCGGCATCGTCCACACCAGGTTGGCCGCGAGCAGCGGCTGCACCTTGATCCAATCCTGCTTGCGCACCATCTCGCGAAAGATACGCTCCGTCTGCTCGGCGCTCGTGGTCTGCTGCAGCGACGGATTCTTCTTCTCGGGGAAGACCGTGCATCCCGAGAGTCCCAGACCTGCAACCGCCAGCGCGATCACCAGCAGCAGGCTCGCTCCGGGGCGCCTCGCTGAATACCCCGAGCCATTCCCGGGCCCCACAGCCCAACACGCGTCACCAGGTCGCAGAGCTGCGTGAATTTCGTGCACACCGTTGATCACCGCTGGCCGCTCCGCGTCTCCCCACATATCCTTCCAAGATAAACCGCACTTCCCTAAACTGTCCTCTAAGAGAGCCAGGCGGAGCACAAAACTAAACCTTCCGGGGGGACCTCCGTGGTCATCTATCGCGCATGGAACGACAAGAAGGGCCGCGTGGACGCCGGCAAGGCTGCAAGGGATCTGCTCGCCCTTCGCCCGCCGCGCCGAACTGCGCTTCGCAGGCTGATGGAGGAGATCTGCTCCGGCGATCCGGCTGCCCGCAAACGCGCCAGCGACCTCGCCCGCCTCGTGAGTGCCCGCGAGCCCGGCATCCTCAGCGAGTATGCCGATCTATTGCTCGACGTCTTTGTGGAGCTGAACGCCGCCGTCGCAGCCCAGCACCCCGCTGCCGAATGGCAGTCCTGCGGCTACCTGGCCCTCGCCGCGGCGCATAACGTGACAACCCGCGCCCAGCGGATGCGCCTTGTCGCCCTCGTTCGGCCCATGCTCAACGAGGGGCGAAATGCCCTGCGCGCAACGGCGCTCGAAGTCTTCGCCAGGATGGCCGCCGCCGAGCCGGAGCTCCGCGAAGAAGCACTCGCCCTGCTCAGCGAGATTCGCTTCCACGGCACGCCCGCGACCAGCGCAAGAGCCCGCGCCATGCTAGCGCTCCTGCAGCCAGGCACAGTCTACAACTGGCGCAAAGACCACGACACACGCAAGAAAATGGCATCTCGGCGGCTCCCATGATCTAAGCTGCAGGGCTCCTTCGGAGGTATTCGCCCTCATCCGTATAATCGAGGGGTCATGCTCGCTCGAGTCTATATTGACAATTTCCGAAGCTTCCAGAACTTCGAGTTCCGTCCCGGGGCGAAGCAGCTGCTATTCGGCTCGAATGGCAGTGGCAAGTCATCGCTTCTCGAAGCGATTCGATACCTGAAGAGCTTCGTGAGGGGCGAGTCGAACAGGTTCACCCAGTCGACACGTACCAGGTGGCTGAATCGTCCCCTCCAGGTGATCGAAGTCGAGGCGCTGCTTGATAAAAAGAGATTCGAATGCTGTTTACGAGCCTATTAGTATGGCTTTGGTGAACACGTGTAGACCTGTCCCAACGCCATAAGGACTCCCACACGCTTGTCCATGCTCATCAAATCCGGATGCTTCTTCATCCACGCAACATAGGCTGCGGCCATGTCTCCATAAGAGGCCCGACCCACACATGGTCCGCCTTGAATTTGACCATCTGTGAATCCCTCAATATAGGCGAGACATAAAGCACCTTTTACTTTGTCGGCCTCGCTTGGATCAGGCAGACTTAGAGCTTGGCACTCGTGAAACAGGAAAGCCCCCAGAATCACTTCCTGCTCGGTCAAATGGTGAGACGGCTGACTCAAGGCGAGGAAGAGAACAGTGGCGATAATCACGTCGTTCCGCTTCTCCAGGTGTAGTTACGGTTCGGAGGGCTGCCTTGGTTTCTTCGCCGCGGGAGATTGTAATCTTCAATAAGTCAAAGGCCGCTAGCTACCGCTCGGTCACGGTCCTTACTTACCTAATCATTTTTGATCGCTAGTCGCCCATCACCGGCTCTTCTACTTCCTTGGTCTGCGGCGCTGCCGGTGCCTTGGGAGCAGGAGTGATCAGCATATCGACCGGGATGAACCCCTCCTGCGGCTTCTCACCCAGCACATGCTCGCGATAAAGCCGCGCCATCTTCGCGTTCTCTGCATCGGCCTTCATCTTCTCGTCACGCGCGCGGATCTTCTCTTCGCGAGAGTTCTTCGCGATGCCCGACTTCTCGAACGTATCGTTGGCCGCCGCGAAGACGTGGTCCTGGTTCAGCAGCAGGGTGTGCTGAGCATCGCCCATGCCAACCTTCTTGCCGCCGGCGAAGATCTCATGCCGCCCATGCTCCTCGTACCACTTGGTGAGCGTCGACGTCATGTGCATCTTCTCAATGATGTTCCGCCAGCCCACGCCCGTGTTGTAGGCGCAGAAGCTGATCTCACCCTCCTGCGTCGCATACGGAATAATGCACTGCTCGGTGCGCCGGAAGTCGTAATTGAACAAATCCTGGAACCACATGCCGGCAATAAACAGGAAGTTCCACCGGTCCGCGCGCCGCTTCTCGATATCGGCCATGGTGCGGTCGCCCTTGACGCTGCCGTAGTTCCGCCCCGTCACGCCAAAGCATTTGTCGAATTTCGCCAGCATGTCCGTGATCTTGAAGTGCGTCGGCGACTTGGTCGGATCGTAGTTCCGCAGCATCGCCAGCGTGACCCCAACTCCCGACAGGAACTTGCCGCGAGCCGCATCGTTAATCTTCGCAATGTCCTTCGCCAAGCGGTCCGCATTTAAAAACGCCGTCACCGGAACGGCTTCCTTGGTCTCCTTGTCGATCATCAGCGCCATGCCGATCCCGCAGTTCGGGTGACATCCGCACGACAACTGACCCCAATCCGCATTCGGTCCGTGGATCAGGTCCGCGAAGTCCGAAAACGTGCTCATGAAGCTGATCGGGAACCAGTCCCGCGCCGGCTCGCCCAACCCCGTCTGGTTCTTGATGTCGTGCGCCATGTGGCTCAGCGTGTACCGCTGCGCCTCGCGACGTTCGTCGGAAACCGCCTCGTCTCTGCCCGTGAAGGAAACCGGCTGAAAGCTGAGGAAGTTGATCCGCTTCGGATTATCCAGCGCAAACTGGATAATGCGTCCGACCTGCTCGTTATTGATGCCGTTGATGATCGTCGTGACCGGCACAATATCAACGCCCGACTCATGCAGGTTATGGATCGCCTGCAGCTTCACATCGAATAGATTTCCGACCTTGCGATGCGAGTTAGCAGCATTGCCAATCCCATCGAACTGCAGGTACGCATACCGCAAACCCGCCTCGGCAGCAGCGCGGCAGAGCTCCTTGCTCTTCGCAAATTCAATCCCGTTGGTTGCAGCCTGCACCGAGTTGTAGCCAACCTTGCGCGAGTAAGCCACCGCATCGAGGAAGTAAGGCGAAAGCGTAGGCTCCCCACCCGAGAACTGCACCGACATCTGGCGGCGGGGCTTGATCTGCGCCGCGTCGTCCAGCATCTTCTTGATCTCTTCCCACGTCAGCTCATGCACAAACCCGACCTGGTTGGCGTCCATGAAGCACGGGTCGCACATCATGTTGCAGCGGTTGGTCAAGTCGATCGTCAGCACAGATCCCCGTCCGTGAGTCACCGTCGAGGTGCCGTGGTTGTGCAGCTCTTCGTCGTTATGCGCGCGGATGTCCCGCCCCGGAAACGTCTCTTCCAGGTGCTGCATAAACTCGACATCGATCGACATGACGTCTTCAAAGTGCCCGTGCTTGGGGCAATCCTTGACCATCAGGATCTTGCCGTCGCGCTCGATGATCTGGGCCTTGATCTCGCCGACCTTCTCGTTCAGCAGGATCTCGTGCGGCAGCTTGCCGTCCAGGATCTGCTGCCGGATCTCAGGCACGCACTTGGGGCACAGGGAGTCGGTAGTACGCGGCCAGCCTAGCGGCGGCTTTTCCTTCTCGTACGACTTCAGCAGAGGCTTGTCAGACCACTTTGGTGTGAATGACGCGTTCGGGCGGATGCTGTTGAGCCGGTCGAAGACGACCCAGGCGCTGCGGGCAGCAACGGTTACCGCTTTTTCTGCGTACTTGACGGCCTTGGACATAGATTCGGATTCTCCTGATTTTCAATCCTGACGAACACTGATACGGCTGCAGCGCGTTCTTGCTCAATGCTGATCCCCGGCGGCGATCCGCATCACTCCAGCTTGCTCATGAGCCCTAACTGCAGCCTGGTCAGAACTTTACCTGCCTAGATTATCTTTCCCACCGGCAAAAATCGAACTGCATGGTCTGAACGGGGATTATCCGCCGCCAGAAGGCAAGCTCGCGGCCTGAACGGGGCTGGCAGAAACCCGCGCGCGGCGATGCAGCGACGCTGCTGCTTGACTCAAATATACGACCTGTTTAGTCTGACTTAACTACGACCTGGATGGTCGTATTCAGACGATCTTAATCTTTGGAGGTCAAATGTTACCGTCGTTCACCCGCCCGGCCTGCCCACTACCCCTTCGCAGAGCCGTTCCACTGTTCCTCATGGCACTTGCAGTCGCAGGCAGCTCTGCGGCTGCGCGCGCCGAGCAGGAGCCACCCTACTTCGTCACCTACTCCTCGGTGCTCGAAGAGCCGGGCAACCTCGAGATCGAGAACCAGAACATCGCCGCCCAGCCGAAAAATGCCAGCGCCTTCTTCGCCCCCACCGTGGAGTTTGAGTACGGGACGACCGCCTGGTGGACACAGGAGTTCTACCTGCAGGGCCAGGCGACCGCCGGCGATCCGACCGTCTTCACCGGCTTCCGCTTCGAAAATCGCTTTCGCCCGCTGCCTCATGAGTACTGGATCAACCCCGTGATCTACATCGAGTACGAAGACACCAATGGCGCCGACAAGAGCTTCCTCGAGATCACCGGTAACGACAGCATCGACCTGGTCCAGACCCCGAACGGCGAAGCGCGCAAGAGCGTAGATCGCACCATGGAGGGCAAGCTCATCCTGTCGAGCGATGTGCGCGGCTGGAACTTCTCCGAAAACATGATCGCGGAAAAAGCCGTCAACCAGAGCAGCTCCTGGGAGTTTGGGTACGCCCTCGCCGCCGCCCGCCCGCTGGCTCTGGCCGGCAGCAGTCGCGCCTGCACCGTCTGCCCCCAGAATGTCTCGCTCGGAGCCGAGCTGTTCGGCGGACTCGGGACCCGCTACACCTTCGGCCTGAAGGACACCCAGCACTATGCTGCTCCCATGATCGCCCTCGCCACGCCCGGCGGCTTCACCTACAAGTTCTCTCCAGAGTTCGGCCTTAACGACAACTCGGCCCGCGTCTTGTGGCGCTTCGGCGTCTCGTGTGAGATTCAACAGGTTCGCGACCGCTTCCGGAGGGCACGATGAGACTGCGCTCCCTTGCCGCTCCTCTGCTCCCTGTCCTGATGCTGGCCAGCGGCGCGATCTGCCTCGCGATGGCCGACGGCTCCTGGCTTAAGAAGGTGCCCCACGCCGATCGTGTAAGACTCAGCCCCTACGCCGGCAGCGCCCAGGCAGCCCAGGCAGGCGCCAACCTCTACCACGACAACTGTGCCCGCTGCCACGGCGAACACGGCGAGGGCATCGGCTCCCGTCCGGCCTTGAAGAGCGAACGCATCAACAACGCCACCGACGGCGAACTCGCCTGGCTGCTTAAGAATGGCAACCCCTACAAGGGAATGCCGATCTGGGGCGCGCTGCCAGAGCAGGAGCGCTGGCAGATCGTCGCCTACGTGCGAAGCCTCAACACTCCTCCGTCTCAGCGTTAGGCAAAGCTCCGCCTTCATTCTGTACGGGTTCTATCTCATCAGCCGCCGGCATCGCTCACCCCGCTCACGTCAAAGGCCAGGCCGCGGAAGGCCTGGCCCCGACGGGTTCTCCACTCCGCTCAAAGCTATTCGCGACGACGACCGCAGGCAGTCTGTTGCAGCGAGTCGATTACCCGAGAGTGAAGAGAAATATCCCTTGACATCGTCACCTACAGGTGTAGTATCTCCTCAAACAGACGTAGGAGATCACGTGCCGCACCCAAAATTGTCCAGGCTGGAGTTTCAAATCATGGAGGCCCTCTGGAGCCGGGGCGAGGCCTCCATCCGCGAGATACAGGAAGCCTTCCCGGAGAAGAAGCGCCCCGCCTATACGACCGTCCAGACCACCGTCTACCGCATGGAGACCAAGGGGGTCGTCAGCCGGGTCAGGAAGGTGGGAAACTTCCACATCTTTGCCGCCGCTGTCTCGCGCGACGCGGCCCAGCGCACCCTGGTCTACGACCTGCTCGCGCTCTTCGGCGGACGCAGCCAGCCGGTGATGGCACACCTCATCGAGTCGGGCAGCCTGTCGCTCGAAGACGTAAGAGAGGCAGAGAAGACCCTGCGCGCGATCTCAGAGTCATCCAGAGACCAGAAGCAGAGGAACGAAGAGCAATCTAAAGAGAAGCAGTGGGAGGAGAAGCAATGAGCATGACATTTGCACCCTGGGCGCCCGCACTGATCAACCACCTGTGGCAGACCACGGTATTCACGGCGGCCGTATGGCTGCTGGCACTCACCCTCCGCGGCAACCAGGCCCGCACCCGCTACTGGCTCTGGATGATCGCATCGCTCAAGTTCCTCGTGCCCTTTTCGCTGCTGATCGCGGCCGGCGCCTGCTTCCAGACCTTCGTCGCCGGCCAGTTCAGCTGGTCGGGGCAGGCGAATCCAAAGGTCACAGCGGTGATGGAAGGCTTCGCGCAGCCATTCTCGCCCGCGCCATCGTCTTCCCTCTTCGAGAGCTCGGCTGCGAGCGCCTCGGCCGTGGTGGCTGCCTCGCATCCCGCGGCCAGACTGCTTCCGTTCCTGATGCTGGGCGTCTGGATTTGCGGCGCCCTGCTGCTCGCGCTCTCCTGGGCGCGCCGCTGGTCGACGATCCGCAGCGCCATGCGCACGGCGTCCTCGATCGGCGCCCGCTCCCACGCGCAGGTGATGGGGGTGCCGGTGATGGAGTCGCCAACTCTCTCCGAGCCCGGAGTCTTCGGCATCCTCAGCCCAGTGCTGCTGCTGCCCGAGGGCATCACCGAGCGCCTCACCGCCGCGCAGCTCGGCGCCATCCTCGACCACGAGATGTGTCACGTAAGGCGTCGCGACAACCTGACCGCGGCCCTCCACATGGTCGTCGAGACGCTCTTCTGGTTTCACCCCGCCGTCTGGTGGATCAGGACCCGCCTCGTCGAGGAGCGCGAACGCGCCTGCGACGAGGCCGTGATCCAGGCCGGCAGCGCAGCCGAGGTCTACGCCGAGGGCATCCTCAACGTCTGCAAGTTCTACGTGGAGTCGCCGCTCCCCTGCGTCTCCGGCGTCACCGGCTCCGAGCTCAAGCAGCGCATCGTCCGCATCATGGCCGGCCGCGTCGCGCTCAAGCTCAACCTCGGCAGGAAGCTGCTGCTGCTGGCGGCCGCACTCACCGTCGTCGCAGTGCCCATCATGTTTGGAGTGGTGCACATCACCGAAGTGCGCGCGCAGACCGCAGCCGGCAAGGACATCACCGGCGCCTGGCAGGGAACCCTCAACGCCGGCGGCCACGACCTGCGCGTGATCGCCAAAATTACCCGTGAAGGCGGCGCCCTCAAGACAGCCTTCTACAGCATCGACCAGGCGCCGCTCCCCTTTCCTGCGAACAAGACTACCTTCGAGGGTGGGACCCTCAAGTTCGAGATCACCGGCATCGGCGGCAGCTACGACGGCAGGTATGGCGCCGACGGCGACACTATCACTGGAACCTGGACGCAGGCTTCGCAGCCCTTCCCGCTCAATCTAAAGCGGGCCACCCCGTCAACCGCCTGGGACATTCCGGAGCCGCCTCCGAAGCTCGCTCCCATGGCCGCAAATGCGCCAGCGGAGTTCGACGTCGCCACCATCAAGCCCAGCAAGCCGGACTCGCCGGGCAAGATGTTCCGGGTGAACGGGCGCGAGTTCTCCACCCTCAACACGACGCTCAATGACCTGATGAACTTCGCCTACGGATTGCACCCGCGTCAGATCGTCGGCGCCCCGGCCTGGATGGACAGCGACAAATTCGACCTGCTGGCCAAGCCCGCCGGCGAAGGCCAGCCCGACGACAAGCAGTGGAAATCGATGGTCCAGAAGCTGCTCGCGGAGCGATTTAAGCTCACCTACCACCAGGATAAGAAGGACCTCTCCGTCTACGCGCTCACCCTTGCAAAAACGGGACCGAAGATGGACAAGAGCACGGGCGATCCCAAGGGCCTGCCGGCGCTCTTCTTCACCCAGCTTGGCGTGCTGAATGTGCGCAACTCCAGCATGGGAGCCTTCGCCCAGCTGATGCAGTCAGCGGTGCTTGACCGCCCCGTAGTCGATCAGACCGGGCTCGCCGGCAACTACGACTTCGTGCTCAAGTGGACGCCCGACGAGTCGCAGTTCGGCGGCATGGGCGTCAAGGTGCCTCCGCCGACCGAAGATCCGAACGCTCCCCCGCCGCTCTTCACCGCCATCCAGGAGCAGATCGGTCTGAAGCTCGATCCTTCCAGGGCCGCCGTCGACGTCTTCGTCATCGACCACGTCGAGAAGCCGACCGAGAACTAAGCGACCGATACCTTCATGACCCGGCCAATGCGGCTCCTACAACATCTCCGGGTCATGGCGGCGCTCGCGGCCGTCTTCTTCGCGAGCCTCGCGCAGGCCTCGGAGTACCACGGACAGGTCACCTTCAACGGCCTGCCTCTACCCGGCGCAACCGTCACCGCGACCCACGAAACCAAGAGCCTGGCCACCGTCACCGATCAAAAGGGCAGCTACTCCTTTGCCGATCTGCCGGACGGAAGCTGGACCGTCACCGTCGCCATGACGTGCTTCACTCCCGTCACCCAGACCGTGGTCATCGCTCCCAACGCGCCCCCTGCAAGCTGGGAGTTGAAGCTGCTGCCCCTCGATCGGATCATGGCGGGCCTCAAGCTCGCGCCTTCCCAGGGCGCCCTTGCGCTCAGGGCCGACGCAGCACCCCGCAACAGCGCCGCGCAGAACGCCGCCGTCACCGACGCGACCCGGCCCACTGACGACGCCACGCAGCGCCCCTCCGACGGCTTCCTCGTCAATGGAAGCCAGAACAACGCCGCCACCTCGCCCTTCACCATGTCGCAGGCCTTTGGCAACAGCCGCACCGGCCAGAGAGGCCTCTACACCGGAGGCCTGAGCATCTCGGCCGGCAACTCGGCGCTCGACGCGCGTCCCTACTCGCTCAGCGGACTGAGCACACCCAAGCCGTCCTACAACCAGTTCACGGCCGTCCTGACCCTCGGCGGCCCGCTCAATATCCCTCACCTGATGCCGCGCGGACCGGACTTCTTCATCGCCTACGCCTGGACGCGCGACCGCGACGCAACCACGCTCTCCGGGCTCGTGCCCGATGCAGCCGAGCGCAGTGGAGACCTCTCCGCCCTGCTCGATGCCACCGGAAAGCCGCTCGTCATCGTCAATCCAGCCACCGGCCAGCCCTTCACCGGCAGCATCCCGGTCAGCCCGCAGGCGGCCGCCCTGCTGCGCCTCTATCCGCTGCCCAACGTGCCCGGAAACCCGCGCTACAACTACCAGGTTCCCGTCACAACCGCGACCCACGCCGACGCACTGGAGTCGCGACTCGACCGCTCCATCGGCTCGAAGGATCAGCTCTACGGCGGACTCTCCTTCCTGAACAGTCGCACCAGCGGAGCAAATCTCTTCGGCTTCATCGACCACACCGCGACCCTCGGCATCAGCGCTAACGCCAACTGGGGGCGCCGCGTCAGGGAGGGCGTCTACACCACGACCGGCTACAAGTTCAGCCGCCTCCGGACTGCGGTCAACCCCTACTTCAAGGGCCGTGAGAATGTCTCCGGCGAGGCGGGCATCAGCGGCAACGATCAGTCTCCCTCGGAGTGGGGACCGCCGGCCCTCGAGTTCTCGAGCGGCATCGCGCCGCTCTTCGATGCGCAGAGCGCCTTCAACCGCAACCGCACCGACGGCATCTCCAGCTCGACGACCTGGAACCACGGCCATCACTACTCCACCTTCGGCGGCGACTTCCGCCGCCAGCAGTTTAACTACCTCTCGCAGCAGGACCCGCGCGGCACCTTCGCCTTTACCGGCGCAGCGACGTCGGCATCTGCTGCCTCTCCCAGCGCAGCCGCAGGGACGGGCTCCGATCTGGCCGACTTCCTCCTCGGCATTCCAGACACCAGCTCGATCGCCTTCGGCAACGCGGATAAATACCTCCGGCAGTCGGTCTACGACGCCTACTTTACCGACGACTGGCGGCTGCGGCCCGACCTGACCGTCAACGCCGGCCTCCGCTGGGAGTATGGAGCACCCATCACCGAGCTGCACGGCCGCCTCGTCAACCTTGACGTCGCCTCGGGCTTTGCCGCAGTTGCCCCGGTGCTGGGCAGCAGACCGCAGGGCCCTCTCACCGGCGAGCACTACCCCAGCTCGCTGATCCGCCCCGACAAGCGAGGCTTCGAGCCGCGCATCGGAGTCTCATGGAGGCCGCTGCCCGGAAAATCGGTTGTCGTGCGCGGCGGCTACGGCATCTACGACGACACCTCGGTCTACCAGTCGACAGCGCTCGAGCTCTCGCAGCAGGCGCCGCTCTCGAAGAGTCTCCGCGTGCAGAACAGCGCTGCCTGCCCGCTCACCCTCGCCGACGCCTTCAACGCCTGCTCGTCAACCACGGCCGACAACTACGCTGTCGACCCTGACTTCCGCGTCGGCTACGCTCAAAACTGGCAGCTCGCGATCCAGACCGACCTGCCCGCCGCACTGCAGATGACGGCGACCTACCTCGGCATCAAGGGAACGCACGGCGTCCAGGAGTATCTGCCGAATACCTACCCCGATGGCGCGCAGAACCCCTGCCCGGCCTGCCCCCTCGGCTTCGTCTACCGCTCCTCCGGCGGAAACTCGGCGCGCGAGGCGGGGCAGATCCAGCTGCGCCGCAGGCTGCGCAGCGGCTTCGCGGCGTCGCTCCGCTACACGTATTCGAAGTCGATCGACGATGACTCGGTGCTCGGCGGAGCGGGGCAGGTCGCCAGTGCAGGGCCGGAGGGCATCGTCATTCCTCAGCCTGCCGCGAGCCCCATGATCGCGCAGGACTGGCGCAACCTGCGCGCCGAGCGCGGCCCCTCCACCTTTGACCAGCGCCACCTGCTCAACCTGCAGATGCAGTACACCACCGGCATGGGACTGCACGGCGGAACGCTGATGACCGGCTGGCATGGCAGGCTGCTCAAGGATTGGACGGTGGTCAGCTCGCTGGTCGCCGGCAGCGGATTGCCGGAGACTCCCATCTACTTCGCGACCGTCGCAGGCACCGGCGTTACAGGGAACATCCGCCCCGACTCCACCGGCGCGCCGCTCTACAGCGCGCCCGCGGGCCTCCACTTGAACCCCGCCGCCTTCACCGCACCCCCGCCCGGCCACTGGGGCGCCGCGGGCCGAGACTCGATCCGAGGGCCAGGCCAGTTCAGCCTCGATGCGTCGATCGCGCGCACCTTCCGCTGGTCCTCACGCCTGAACCTCGACATGCGCGTCGATTCAGTAAACCTGCTCAACCACGCCGTCTTCACCAGCTGGATCAGCGTCGTCAACAGCTCGCAGTTTGGCCTGCCTGCCGCAGCCAACCCGATGCGCAGCCTCGAGATCAGCACGCGGTTGAGGTTCTAGGGATGCGCCGGCTCCTCGCTCTTACCTTGGCGGCGCTGAGCGCCGCCGCGGCGCCGGCCCAGCAGATCGGCCGCAACAGGGACCCGGACAACGGCAGGACCTTCACCCTCTCTGTCACCACTCAGCTCGTGGTCGAGACGGTCGTCGTCAAGGATAAAAAAGGCAACCTCATCGACGGGCTTACCGCGAAGGATTTCACCGTGACAGAAGATGGAGTGCCGCAGACCATCCGCTTCTGCGAGCACCAGGAGCTGTCGACCACCCCCGCCCTCGGCCCGCTGAGCCAGAGCGAAGTGGAGGCCATCAAGCTCTACAAGCGGCTGGCGCACGGCAAGGTCGTTCCCGAGTCGCCCGGCAGCACGCGTTATAAGAACCGTCGTCTGCTCACCATGTACTTCGACATGTCGGCCATGCGCCCCGACGATCAGATGCGCGCACTCATGGCCGCCGAAAAGTTCATCAAGACCCAGATGACCACCGTCGACCTCGTCTCGATCCTGCGCTATAACGGCGGCTCGGTCGATGTGCTGGTGGATTTCACCCAGGACCGCGCGCACCTGCTCAGCGTGCTCAATACGCTGGTCGTCGGCGAGGGCCGCGGCTCCGTCGAGGCGGTCGACGATGCCGGCAGCTCCGATACCGGCGCCGCCTTCGGCCAGGACGACAGCACCTTCAACGTCTTCAACACAGACCGCCAGCTCTCGGCGCTCCAGACCGCGGCAAAGATGATGGGCCAGCTCAACGAGAAGAAGTCGCTGCTCTACTTCGCCAGCGGTCTCAGGCTCAACGGCGTCGACAACCAGGCGCAGCTGCGCGCGACCGTTGATGCTGCGGTACGCGCCGGGGTCTCCTTCTGGCCGATCGATGCGCGCGGCCTGGTCGCCGGTGCGCCGCTCGGCGATGCCACCCAGGGTTCGCCCGGCAACGCCGGCATGTACTCCGGCGCCGCGGCGCAGGCGGTCTCGAACGACTTTGAGCGCTCGCAGGATACCCTCTACTCGCTCGCCGGGGACACCGGCGGCAAGGCGCTCTTTGACACCAACGACCTCACCCGCGGAATCGTGCAGGCCCAGCAGGCCGTGTCGAACTACTACATCCTCGGCTACTACACGACCAACCCGGCGCAGGATGGCAGGTTCCGTCACGTGAAGATCTCCGTCGACCCGGCCCTGTCGGCCGGCCTGAACTACCGGCAGGGCTACTTCGCCGGAAAACAATTCAGCAAATTCACCGCGCTCGATAAAGAACGCCAGTTAGAGGACGCTCTGATGCTAGGCGATCCCATGACCGAACTCACAATTGCGATGGAGATCGATTACTTCCAGTTAAATCGCGCCGAATACTTTGTCCCAATTGTCGTGAAGATACCCGGAAGAGAGCTCGCCCTGGCAAAACGCGGCGGGGCCGAGCACACCCTCATCGATTTTGTAGGAGAGATCAAGGACGCAGTCGACGGCACGACCATCACCAATGTACGGGACAAGGTCAACATCAAGCTAAGTGACGCGACCGCCGCCGAACTGGCTACCCGGCCCATTGAATACGACGCTGGATTCACCTTGCTGCCGGGCAGATACACCATCAAATTCCTCGCCCGCGATGACGAGACCGGGAGGATAGGAACCTATCAGACTAACTTCACAGTCCCGAATTTAAATAAGGAACAAAAGCGTGTGCCGATAAGCTCCGTTGTACTAAGCAGTCAGCGCGTCGACCTCAAGGATGCTATCTACGAGGCAGCCAGGGCAAAGGATGTCGCCAAAGAATCGGCCACGAACCCGCTGGTGAGGGAGGGAAGCAAGCTGATCCCCAGCGTGACGCGCGTCTTCAGCAAGGGCCGCGATATCTTCGTCTACCTCCAGGCGTACGAGCAGGCCGCGTCCGCAGGCAGGCCGCTGGTTGCATTTGTCAGCTTCTATCGCGGCGAGAGCAAAATATACGAAACGCCGGCAAAGGCTGTGCTGCCTTCAGGCGCGACAGGCCGGCTCGGAACCGCTGCGCTCGACTTCAATATAGACCTGAGTCAACTGCCGCCAGGCGAATATAACTGCCAGGTCACAGTACTCGACCCCGCCGGAGTAAAAGCCACATTCTGGCAGGCGCCCATCCTCCTGGTCCCATAGTCCATCACGTCGTCTTTGAAGGCGCATGCCGCCGTCTTCGAAGGAGCACGGCGCCGCCTTTGAAGGGGCACGCCGTCGTCTCTGAAGGGGCATGCCGCCGCCTTTGAAGGGGCGTGCCGCCGTCTCTGAAGGGGCATGCCGCCGTCTCTGAAGGGGCACGGCTTCAGCCGTGCCATAAACTAAGCAAATCAACCCGGCTTTAGCCGCTGAGGGATTTCCCCGACAAAACTCATCGCTCAACCAACCCTGCGACTTACTCCAGCCACCAACCCACCAAATCCTGCGACTTACCCCAAGCAACAAGCCACACCTAGAAGGTGATGCCAAATCACGCGCCTTTGAAGGGGCACGGCTTAAGCCGTGCCATAAACTAAGCAAATCAACCCGGCTTTAGCCGCTGAGGGATTTCCCGGACAAAACTCATCACTCAGCCAAAATCCTGCGACTTACTCCAGACACTAAGCCACCAAATCCTGCCGTCTTTGAAGGGGCACGGCTTCAGCCGTGCCATGAACTCAGCAAACCAGCGCGGCTTTAGCCGCTGAGGAACTTCCCGGACAAAACTCATCTCTCAACCAAGATCCTGCGACTTACTCTAGACAACAAGCCACCAAATCCTGCGACTTACTCCAGGCAAAAAGCCACACCTAGAAGATAATGGCAAATCAGGTCCTCTTTGAACGGCCATGGCGCCTTCTTTGAATGGGACACGCCGCCGTCTTTGAAGGGGCACGGCTTCAGCCGTGCCATAAACTAACCAAATCAACCCGGCTTTAGCCGCTGAGGGACCACCCACCCCAAACAAACTTACAACTCAGCCGAAATCCTGCGATCCACCCCAAACAACAGGCCAAGGCCGGCGAAGATGATGGCACAGGAGTATCTGCTGATGGTCGACAGACTCCTCATTCCGCACCCCATAAGGAATATGCACCTGCGCCGCAACCGAGCAGCTCTGAAAATTCGTCAACTGGTCCTCCAGCTCGCCTCCCAGAACGATCACCGTCTCCGGCTCAAACGGCCCATAGCCGCGATCGTGAAAGCTGTTGACGCTGCTGATCGGTGTCGGCAGGTTGTACTGCGGCCCATACAGCGCGACTGCTCCGGCCTCGCCATAGTTGTTGGCCAGGATCGCCAGGCTGGCGCGTTCCTGGGGCGACAGCTTGTCTCGAACCGCCGCGACCTGCGCGACAAGCTCCGGCCAGCCGATCTCGTCCTTCATATCGCCATTATTTTCCATCTGCCAGTTCCACGCCCGGGAGCCAACGCGCCAGATCGGCAGGCACACCCACGAGACGACCGCCGCGTCCACCAGCATCGCCGCGATCACGACCGAAGTAGCGGCCAGGCGCATCGCCCTGTTCCGCGGCGAGAGCAGGCGCTCAAGAGCTACAGCTCCCGCTGCGTAGAGCACCGTATAACCAGGCAGAAGGTAGTAGCCGCGTCCCTTCGCCAGCGCGAACAGCAGCAGCGGTCCAAGATAGAACGCGGCGAGCAGGCGAAAGCGCGGGCTGCGCAGCAGAGAGATGAGGCCGGCGACGGCGAGCGGTAGAGCCAGCATGGTGAATTTGAGCTGGTCGGAGTAGTAGCCCTCGGTCCGTCCGCGGCGGATGTCACGTACGTGGATCGAGCTCTCCATTCGCAGGGTGATGAAGTGGTGACGCACAAGCCAGATCAGATTTGGCGCGGCGATCACCGCGGCCGCCAGTGCTCCGTACCAGAACCAGCGGCTGCGAAGATGATGGCGCTGCGACGGCAGCACGATCACCCCCGCCAGCAGGCTCAATACCGGGAAGGCGATCGCATACTTCGAGAGCACGCCCAGCCCGATGCCCACGCCCACGCCGATCCACCAGCGTTCGTCCCCGGTGCGCAGCACGCGTGCGGTAAAGAAGATCATCACGCACCAGGCAAACAGGTCAAACGTGTTGTACTGCAGCACGGAGCTGAAGGCGAGCGCAGCGGGCAGCATCGCGAAGAGGGCGACGATCTGCGCCGGCCGCTGCCCTCCGAGCTCGCGCGCCATGAGCCCGACCAGCACCAGTGAGACCGCGTTGACGATCGCCGCCGGCAGCCGCAGCACCTGCGGCGAGATTCCAAACAGCGCGATCGCGATCCGCCCGCAAAAGGAGGTGAGCGGCGGATAGGCCGTAAATCCCCACTGCAGGTGGCGCGCGTCATCGAGGAACTGAAGCTCGTCGCGGTGAAAGCCGTATCCGTTGCCGATGTAGAAGTGGGCTACCACGAGCAACGCGGCGAAGAGGCTCAACAGCGCGGCGTCGGCCCGCAGGGAGTGTTGCGGCCGCGCCGTTTCCGGTCTGGAGAGCTCCGTCTTCAAGGTTTCCGGCCTGGATATTTCCATTGATCAGCAGGTACGCCCTGGAGGGCAGTTTCGTTCCGACAGAGTACACCATCTCGCACCGCCCCATAAGCAACGCCGGCGCCTCGCCAGCCGCAACATCGGCAAGATGGGAGTCGCCCGACGCAACAGCGACTGCCTGGCGAATGCGTGCCGGTACCGGCAGAGACTCACACGACAACATCCGTGTTTCGAAGACTGCGAATAAGACATTAGCCCCACGGGTCGAAGATCCGTGGGCCCAGGGGCAACCCGCCTCCGGCGATAGTTCGACGGAAGAAAAGTCGCGTACCCAACACCGGGAAATCCGGGAACAGACCGCATTCGAGCACTCTCCGCAACCGGCAGTGCTGAACTACCTCATTGGTGGCGGCGGGCAGAATCGAACTGCCGACCTACGGGTTATGAGTCCGTCGCTCTAACCATCTGAGCTACGCCGCCAAATTGGAAGGGAAGAGCCGCAGCAGCAGGGAGGCCGATGCAGTCGCGCCGGCCGTAGAGCGCCCGCGACCAGCTTTCATCATACGAAGCGCGTTTTGCCGAGTCAATCAGTGCACAGCATTCGCCTCGTCGCAGACGTCCTGCTGTGCCTGCCCTGCGCGAGCGCAAAACAGGCGAATGCCTCCAAGGCGTCTACACTGATCGTGCCCCGCAAGTCCGCTCAAACACTGTGCCGGATTCAGGGACGTGCCGGCGTCGATCGAGCATCAGGCATTGTGTATCGAGGCCGCTGCGCAGAGGAGGAGAGGTTTGCCGGGTAGAGCTCGCGTCGTCGCCGTCATTCCCGCGCGCCTCGCGTCCACACGTCTGCCGCGCAAGGTGCTGCGCCAGATTGCCGGGGAGCCGATGCTCGCCTGGGTCTACCGTGCCGCGCGCGCCTGCGCTCAGCTCGACGATGTCCTGATCGCAACCGACTCCGCCGAGGTCCTCGACCTCGCCGCTGCTCACGGATGGAGCGCCATGCTGACTCCCGCAGACTGTGCGAGCGGCACTGACCGCATCCACTTCGTTGCGCAGAGCGTGCCTGCGGACATCTACGTCAACGTGCAGGGCGACGAGCCTCTGCTGCGCCCCGCGCACATCGACTCGCTCCTGGAGCCGATGCTTGGCGGCGCAGCGGCCGCCGTCTCGACCCTCGCAACCCCTTGCCCCGGCGAAGACGTATCGAACCCCAACGTCGTCAAGGTCACCGTCGCCGCCGACGGCAGGGCGCTCTACTTCTCGCGCGCCGCCATCCCTTTTAACCGCGACGGCGCCGCCGGCATCGACTATCTCAAGCATCTCGGACTCTACGCCTACCGGGCTGCCGCGCTTCGGCAGTTTCCCACCCTGCCGCCCAGCCGCCTCGAGGCAGCCGAGCGCCTCGAACAGCTCCGCTTCCTCGAAAACGGCATCCCCATCCACGTCGCCATCACGCCTCACGACACCATCGGCGTCGACACCGAGGCGGACCTTCGCGCCGTGGAGGCCCTACTGCTGGCGCGCCCCCAACCCCGCAGAAAGTAACACCCCTCAGCAGACGGAAAGATCAGCACTTGCAACCACGCCCGGGCAGCGGCCCGGCGAGGTCCCGCTCGCTAGGACTTACCGCCGAGTGCGCTGGCCCTCTGCCGATAATCCTTCGCCTTCCCGGCGTTCCCACTATGTTCGTAGAAGTCAGCCAGCGCATTCAACAGGGCAGCATCGGGCGGCTGCAGTGCAAGTTGACCCTCCATCAGGCTGATCGCACGCCCGGTGGCGCCGGTCGCGTCGAGGGCATTGGCGACCATCAGGGCCGTCTCCGGCTCCGCATGCCTGGCAAGCTGCGGCTCCGAGGCCAGGGCCGCAAGCTGGTCGCGCCGGTTCTCATGTGCCAGCGCCGAGGCGAGCTGACGCAGGCTGCGCGCGTCGTCGGGATGCGACCGCAGGCTCGCGGAGTACCACCTGATGGCCTGGTCAAAGCTGCCAAGCGCCTGCGCGGCGAGCCCCCGCTTCAGATCGTCAAAGGCGGACGCCTCCGCCGGCTCCGCCCCGTACGCCGTCCAGAGATCGACCGGGCTGTCGAGTGGGACGATGTGCAGCTGCAGGCTCGAGGACGCAGAAAGCCTCCCCTCGGCTCCGGTAGCATGAACCACGACCCGGTAGTTGCCGAGGGTCAGGCCGGCTGTATCCAGGGTGTGGCCGGTGAGGATGTTCCCAGCCGCATCCGCGTTCTGCGTGCTCACGTCTTCATCGAACTGCAGGGGCGTCTCGGTGGCCGATGTGACCACTCCAACCACGTAGTGGACGTGCAGGCTCGAGGGCTGTGCAACCCCCGCACTCGCCGGCGGCAGTTGCAGCTGGAAGACGAGGGGCAGCTTGTCGCCCCCGTGAATCCACGCAGCCTGAATAGACCGAGGCGCAAAACGCAGCCCCGACACGGTGAAGGGCAGCATTCCAGACGGGTCCCGCACTGGAGATGACCGGCCGTAGTACTCCAGCGCAGATATGCTCAGGTGCCCCGGCGCCACCTCTGGCACGGTGACCGCACCGCGGAAGAGCTGCACCTCCGCCGTCAGATTGTTACGCAGCGCGACCTCAAGGTTATAGGTGCCGGGCACGATCGGAAGCCGCTCCTCGGCGCCGAAGCGGCGATTCCGCGCTGTCTCTGCCTGGGCATCGGTGAGCGTGCCCTGCATTGCGCTCTCCTGCTCATAGGCAAGCGCTGCGGGCCCGGCAGGGCTGCCGGCGGTCAAGAGCCTGGTACGCAGGTTCAGGCTGTAGCCCGTCGTCCCATCCTTGCGCCGGCCGACCAGCGCGGGCACGGGTACATGGTTGCGCAGCAGGTAGCTCAAGGTCAGCCGGCCCTGCTCATCGCGGTAGATCGTGGTCTCGAGGTCCGCAGGTCCCGCCGCCGCAACGAGGCTCCCAACCGCCCGCTCACGCGCTCGCGTCGGGGCGACCCGAGCCCGCTCGATAGGATTATCAGCGAGGTTGCGGATCGTATTCAGCAGCAGGTCAGAGTCCATCGTCGGCTGGCCGGTGTCAAAGTCAACCGGCTCATCGGGAATCAACGACAGTGCGTCGTGCGCCACCTCCCCGCCAAGCTGGCTCCGCAGGATCTTCAAGGCGGCCATGTTGTCCTGCTGCCCGGTAGAGACCAGGTGCGCCGGTCCGTCGTTGCGAGGGGAGTAGAGCTTGTACTCCTCACCCGGGCCGGGCCGATAAAAGACCAGGTTGAAGAAGGGAGGCAGCGCCGGGCTCTCGCCCTGGTAGAACCAGACCTCCATCTCCCGTATGTTCGCCATGATATGGTACGGCGTTCGCAGCTTCGGGGGGCCCAGGGTGATGTACATCCTGCCCATGTCGGTGCGCCAGCCGTCGTCGTAGCGGGCGGACCCGAAGTTCTGGTTTGCGTAGGAGAGCCGCCGGTAGTGCTCGTCCTTGTAGCTGTTGAAGCTGGAGCCCGGCGCCGGGTTACGCGCCTCCCAGAATGCAGCAATGAAGTTATCCCGCTCTACATCTGTGCGCAGCGCGAGGAAGTCCTTCCTCTCGTCGGTCGAGATGATGTAGGGAACCTCCTCAACGAGCCAGTGGTGGTAGACGGGAGGCAGAGAACGAGCCGGGTCCGCGGCCCTGGTCAATGACGCAGCGGTAAAACAGAGCAGCAGCAGGACGAGGATGGTGTTAAGGCGCTGATTCAAGGTGCTTCAACTCCGGTGCTTTGACTTCGGGCGCGCTTGGCCGGCACTGACAAGATTGTACGGCTCCCTGCGGCCGGCTTCGGCAGCGGGAGCGGCCAGCGACCGGATCCCGGAAAAGCGAAAGGCCCGGGAGCAACCTCCCGGGCCTCTCACGTACAAGCACGCTGCTTAGAACTGAAAGACTACAGAGCCACGTGCATAGAAGGGGCCCTGCCAGGAACTGTTCTTGTTGTAGTCGGGGTTGGACGTTCCAGGCGCGGTGTCAAGGTTCTGATTCCGTCCCGTGACGAACTGGCTGTTCGTAACGTTGAAACTATCAAAGGTTAGCTTGACAGTGTACTTCTCCCCGAGGTGGATAGGTGCGTCGGCGTGGAGGTCAAGCTGGACGGTTGTCGGAAGGCTCCCCTTGGTGCCGCGTCCCCCGACCGGCACTTCACCGGCATTCTGGTAGATCGGGTGCGACTCGTAGGCGCTGAGCGGCGAGCCCGTTGAGGCGTGCAGCCACGTGCCCACTGTCACCCCTCTGAGTCTGCCAAGGTAAGCCGTATCCGACCCTACTGTGTAGGAGAGCAGGGCGTTTGCGACGTGACGGCGGTCGGTATTCAGGTAACCCGGGGTGAACTGGTCGCCAAGAAGCCCAAGTTGTCCAGTCGTAAAGTCGAAGAGCGAACTGATGCCTGGGTCCGACTGGCCATTGTCGTTACGGTAAAAGCCCTCGTAGTTGCCAAAGAGCTTTGCGTACCGGTAGTTCACCCGCGCCTGCCAGTGGTTGGTCAGGTTGCGATTGAACTCGACCTCAAGTGCCTGGTAGTGCCGGATCGGCTTGGCGAATCCGTCCGACTTTCCATCGGGTCCGAGCGTTCCAGCTGTATCTGCATTGGTGATGCAGGCGCCTGGAAAGGCAGTCCCATCATAGTGGCGGAAGTAGTCGCCATTCGCGACCGAGGTGTCATTGGAGTAGGTGCAGCCTGGAACCGGAGCTACGTAGTTGTCAGCGGTCACGCTTCCCGGGTTGGAGCCGGCTCCATTCGCAGCCATGAACTGGGCATCGGTGTAGACCACCTCTTGTTCGTTGGTGAAGAAGTCAGCCGCCTTGGTAATGTTGGCGATTCCACCGGCGTAGTTCGCATCGACCAGCGAACCTTCCGGAGACTGTGATCCGTTGTCCTCGACAATACGTCCCAGGCGGCGATCCATGTAGCGAATCTTGAAGACGCTTCCGGTCGAGACCTGGCGCTCTACCCCGAGGACGTACTCGTTCTCATACTCCATTCTCGTACCCGGCAGAATGCCCTCACCGGTCGAAGAGCTGAAGCTCGGGGCACCAAACTTCGCGGTTGCCTTCTTACCGGGCAAACCATTCAGTGTGTGTGCAGAGTCAAGCACCGGGATGACTGCGCCGGTAGCGTCGCGAATAGCATTCCCGCTGGCATCAGCCTTCGGGGTGAAATAGTAACTCGTATCGTCCTGTTCGTTGCCCAGCTGACGGATTGCGGCGTCCAGCGGAAGTACATTCTGGTAGCGGGCATAGTTGAAGAAGGCCTTCGTCTTGTGGTCTCCGAACGGATCAATGATGGCACCTAGCCGCGGCGACCAGTTGTCGTTGAAGAGATAGTTCAGCACTGTTCCTTCGTAGTGCTGCTGCTCCCACCTGAGACCGAGGTCCGCCGTAATGTAGCGGTTGATCTTGTACGTGTCGTTGCCGTAAAGCACCTGGTACCGAGCCTTCGCTAGTACGCTGGAACCTTTATATGTACCGCGATACTCCTGCAGGTACACCTTCTTACCATTGTAGAGGGCGCATTGGACACAACTCGGGTCGGCATTGAACAGGCGGAACGTCGCGTTCGTGCTTGCGCCAACTGCATTGGCCGGAATGTTCGAAAAGAGATCCGTCAACGTCTGACCAGCCGCGTTCTGAGCCGGAATGGCGAAGCTCGCTCCGGAACGGAGGGTGCTGTTCTCGAAATTAGTGTGATCGTAGAGATAACCGAACTGGAACGTATGATCTCCGAAGAGGTGCACCGTCTTCTCGGTCTCGAACTGAAGACTATAGTCCAGGTCCTTGGTGGGATAGTAGCTTCCGAATCCGTAGGTAACGAACGGCGACACAGTACGATCCGAGATCGCGTAGTCGTTCAGGCTAAGCTGTTCGCGAAACTTGCTGAAGTTGTAATAGTAGGCGCCGCTCGCCGTCCACGAGGGCGAGAGCACGGTATTCGCATGCAATACCGTATTCCGGGTTCCAAACTGGTAAGCACTGGCCACTGAGAGAGCGTTGGTGGCAGAGAGCGTCTCCGGATTGCCATTCCGGCGGGATGGGTCCCCGTAAGTCGAGAGCTCGAGGGTAGTGTTGGCACGAAATGCATACGTCAGCTTGCCCGCGTAGCTCGAGGAAGTAGTGTTGTAGTCGAACTGGCCGTGCGAGAAGAGGCCGGCGGTTGGATCTGCAACCTGCAGGCTTTGACGAAGGGTCGGATCAAATGCTCCGAAGTAGAAAAGCTTGTCATGGATGATGTGTCCGCCAACTTCCGCGGAAATTTCATAAGCAGGAGTGGACTCGACGCTGGCAGGCGACGCCTTGACGAAGTTCGACTGGTACGGCTGGCGGCGGTCCGCAAACGCGAAAGCCGGGCTGAAGTAGGCAGATAGAGCGCCGTGCAGAGTATTACTACCGGACTTGGTAAGAATTTCGACGATCCCACCGTCTGCGCGTCCATACCGCGGTTCAAAGGCCCCAGTCTTTACATCTACCTCCTTGATAAAAGCGAGATTGATGCCCGAGCCCAGCGACCCATAGTTAACGTTGTAGACGCCGAGGCCGCCAAAAGCCTGATCGGTGATCGTGACACCGTCGGCGATGTAGAGGTTCTCAAGGCCGGTCGCGCCGCCGATAGAAGGGTTCGAGACGCCGGTGCCTCCACCAGAGACCACGCCCGGCGCCATGTAGAAGGCGCTCGAGACAGCCCGCGCAACCGGGACTGCGTTATAGAACGTGTCCGTGATGGCGTTGTTCAACGACGTATCTTCAGTGTCAAGCTGTACCATGCCGCCCTCGACGGTGACCGTCTGGCCACTGTCACCCAGCGTCATGCTGACGCTGAGGTTCGAGGTATGGTCGACCACTACTTCATTGCGGCCGGAGACATAATTCTTGAAACCAGGTGAGGCAACAGTCACCTTATAAAAGCCAGGCGTCAGGCCGGTGACGCTAAAGGTCCCCGTTCCATCCGTCCTCGTCTCCACTGTGCCCTGCGGGCCGACGATGGTGACGGTAGCTCCGGGAATCACTGCGCCGGACGGGTCCTGCACCACGCCGCCGATACCACCGCGAACGGCGTTGTTCTGGGCCATGGCGATACAAGAAGCAAAGAGAAGAGCGGCAAGTAGCGAAAGTCGTTTCATGAATCTCCTGGGTGCTTGAACCGGGAAGTGAACAGTGGAAGAAAATGCAGCTCACTGTCTATAGCGGTTTAGCGACGGGTGCCCAAGGTAATGCACGTGACTTGCCATTACAGAATCGGAGGCGAGGATGCCGAACGCAAGAAGCGCAACCTGAATCGAAACAACAACTTATGACTACCTTTCCGCATCAGGCAAGCCGTTGCCCAGAGTCAAGTCTTTTTCCCGAAAAGGGGCCAATATTCACAATTCCATATGATGGAAGCGCAAATACGTTATACCGTAGGCTTCTACGAACGCCTGAAAGTCTCATTTCGACCGCCCATTACGCACAAAAAAGAGAGGGGCGCGGACCGCTCCCCTCCCTTTTTGCTCAATACAACTGCTCTGCTACTTCTTCACTCTGCTACTTCTTCACTTGTCTGGCCTGGGTAATTCCATCAGCAGACCGCCCTGGCCCGTTGAGACCGTGGGCAGCTGGCCATTCCAGCGGTCGATCAGAGCCTTCTGGTTCTCGATCTTGCGCAGCTCGAGCAGCTGCGGGGTCAGCGAGGTCTGGCGGATGCGGTTGGCCTCCGCCTCCCCATTGGCCCGGGTAACAGCGGCCTTGGCCTCGCCCTCGGCCTCGGCGACCGTCTTCGCCGCCTCCGCCTGCGTCTTCGCGAGCTCGTTGCGCGCCCGCTCCGCATCCTGGATCGCCTGCGCCTTGCTGGTGATGGCGGCCGCGATCACCGGTGGAACCCGCGGCGCACCGATGAATCCGAACTGCTGAATACTGACGCCGACCGACTCCATCTTCTGCTGGATCAGCGCCTGCACCTTGTTCAGAAACTCCGCCTTCTGCTCGCCATAGATCTGTTCAACGGAGTAGGTCGACGCCACCTCGTTCAGGCTGTTGCGCACCACGTCCCGCAAGATTCCGTGGGTGAAGCCGTAGAGATCGCTCAGCCTGTACTTCACATAAAAATCAGGCACCTTGCGCGGCTCGATCGCGTAGCTCAGCGACACGTCGGCATAGATCTCCATGCCCTCTTTGGTGTTGAAGCTCATCTCCTCGTTGGCCGCATTGCCCTCATTGAGGTCACGCGTCCACTTCACCGTCTGCACAAAGGTGGGGAACTCGATGATCTGCGAACGCAGCGGACTGTAGAAGACCCAGCCGGTGCGGATCGGTATCTCCGCCGGGCCGCGCTGCGAGCCGCTCAGCACAATCTCGACGCCCACATATCCTGCACCGATGCGGGTGACCGATGCGATATAGGTGAAGAAGATGATTACCGCAATCAGCAGGGCTACGCCGAGAGCGCCTAGCTTGAGCAGCCGCGCGAGGTGTCTCGCACGTGCATCGCTGCCCGCGCCGGTGCCCGGACTGATGATCTCTCCCAGTAGTGTCATTGCCTTATCTCCAGATTCTTTGCAACGCGAAAAAGCCGCCTGCGGCGAGCGACAGCAGCAGGCACACGCCTCCGAGAAGGGCCCGATTGCTGGGGAGATTGAGTAGGTGGAATGCGGTCACCATGCCCGAATAAAACAGGATCGCGACCAGCAGGGACAGGAGCAACTTCCAGAACAGAATCAAGGTTCGGCCCTTCTTCACGGCCCATAACCATCGAACAACCAGGCTCAATTATACGCGCGCAGCCAGCCGCAGCTGCAGCAGGGCAGGCCTCCTGCACCAGCTTTGCACCCTGCTATCAAGACTGAAGAGAAATCAAGCAACGCGTGGCAGCGACTCACCCGGCCAGCGGACCGGAGACCGGCGCACACATCTGTCGGAACGCACACGAAGATGGGGCGGCCGAAGCCGCCCCATCCTGTGTTGCAGAGAAAAAATGGGAGCTCACACCTGACTCATCCACCGGGGGGTAGGAATCATCCTTTCGAACGGCGAGCTCCCATGCCGAAACTTTTAGCGTCCGCCCGAGGTCCCCAGGCTGCCGTTCTGCGGGGCGGCCTCGTTCCTGTAGCTGTCGCGCTTCGCCAGGTCGGACGTACTGAGCACGCCGTACTGGATCCGGCTCAGCTCGTGCGAAGAGGGCGTGTTGATGAAGATCAGCTTCATGTTCTCCGGCGCATTCGGATCACCGGAACCGGGCAGCAGTAATGCTGCCGCAATGGTTCCGTTTCCTTCACGACCATGCAGGGTCGCCACGTGGCGGTTGCTGCTCACCGACACCGTGTAATGGCCCGCCGGGTAAGCTTTGCCATTGGAAGTGAAGCCGAAGGGAACGTTCAGGGTTGAGCTATCCGCGGCAAACGCCGCGCTTGCACAAAGTACTGCAGGTGCCAGGATCAGGTTGCGAATTATGTTTCTCATGGTGTGTTCCTCCTACACGAATCACACTAACCACTTCCGCGATCGATGTTGTGAAGAAGACGTGGAGTACACGTCCAGCTTTCGTAAAGATTTCGTGAGGACGTGAGGACACGTTCGCGGCATGTAAATCAGGAGCCTGCGAAGCGCGACCATGCCTTCGCGAGCATGCGTTTCGCGAGCATGCGTCGCGCGAGCATGCGTCGCCGGGACCGCGTTGGCGAGGCTGCGTCAACAAGCCAGCGTCGGCGAGCATGCGTCAAGCAGCCTGCGTTCGGCGAGGCTGCATCGAGGAATGTGTTGGCGAGTCCTTAACGGCGCGCTCTACTGGCGGGCGGCTTGCAACAGCGGGTGTCATCTGCGCCCTGCAGATGGCAACGCGCGACCGCGATGCCCGCAGACGTAACGCGGCCCGCGGCGCCGGCCATTCATACGGCTACCGACAGCGGCTACCGACAGCGGCTACCGACAGCGGCTACCAACCGCAGCTGCAAGAGCGATGACGAAACGCGCCTCTGAAGGCTACTTACGAGCTGCCATCGCAGCGGGTGCCCGCCTGCGTCTCTGAGCAGCCCCGTCCGTCTTCGCCGCAGCGGGAGCTGCACTCTCGAGGTCGTCATCGGCCCGGGCCGCGGGCAACCTCCGCAGGCGATCGCGCAGCTCGGCCTGGAGCGCCACCCGCTCCTTCGCGCCAAGGTTTCCAAGCAGCTCGATGGCGCGCTTCAGCAGGGTGGCCGCATTCTCGGCCATGCCTTCTTTGGCGGAGACATGCGCCATCCTTGCCAGTGTCCGCGCAGCCTCGATCCATCTGCCCGCGGCCTCGTAGTGGCTCGCGATCTCGGCTGCCACCCCGTCCGGGTCCGCGGCAAAGATCACGCCGAGCGCCTCCGCCAGCCGCTCATGCCCGTGAGAGCGCCTCACCTCCGGCTGTCGATGGTAGAGAACGTCGCGATAGAATCCGTGCGCGAAGACGTAGGAGGTCGAGCGCGTTCCATCCGGCAGCTCATCGTGGCCGGCCGAGGTCAGGAAGTGCACCCGCCGCGTCAAGCCCTCGTACTGCTCCTCGAGTTCGCCAGCATCGACGCGCAGCACCGCCGCCGCGCCCCACACCGCAAACACGCAGCCGATCACGCTGCCCGCCTCGAGCAGCCGCTGGTCCTCCGCGCTGAGCGCCTCCAGGTCGAGCTCGATCATCTCGCGCAGGTTCTCGGGAACCTCCACCTCAAGCTCCGCGACCGGCGTACGCAGCGACCAACCGCTATCGCTCGCCAGCAGCACCCGTCTGCCCACCAGGTGGTCGACGATCGCGGTGAGAAAGAGGGGATTGCCGCCGGAGTGCTGGTGCAGAAAGGAGGACAGTCCATCAGGCGCCATCGCAGCGTGAGGGCCGTCATCGGCGGCGATGGCCCCGGCGTTCTTTTCATCGGCAGCAAGCTCGGCGCGCACGCCGGCAGACAAAGGCTTGCCGCCGCTCCTCCTGCTCGCTCGCCGTTTGCCCGCGGCGGCGCTCACCGGCTTATCGCTCTTCGCAGCCGCAGGCTGCCTGCGGCGCATCTCCCGCTCCACGTATTCAGCGACCGCGGGCCTCGAGAGCGGCTCGAGCGCGATCACCGTGCCGAGCCCGCGCCTGGCAAGGTCATGTCGCAGCAGCCGGTGGTAGTGCGGCCTGACCTCGATGGGCTCGGCCTCCGCCGCCTCCGGGCGGCAGGTGGCAACCACCATCAGGCGGGCGGGATGACGCCGTCGCGCCAGGGCAGAGATGAGATCGAGGGTCGCTTCATCGGCCCAGTGCAGGTCTTCAAAGGCCAGCAGCAGGGGAGTCTCCTCAGCGATCTGCTCCAGCGCCTCGCAGATCCCGCCGGTACTCTGCAGGACCTCTTCCGGCGCCGCTTCGACCGCAGTCGCGACCGCCGGCCCGAAGGACGCCGACCCGGACGAGGCCGACCCGGACGAGGCAGACCCAGACGAGGCCACTGCGGGAGAGGCCGCAGCAGCGCCCGCCGGCCTGCTGCCTTGCCGTCCGGCACCAGGCGGCTCCGCCAGCAGCCGCAGTGTCTTCTCGCACAGCAGCCGCAGCGTCTTGTCCGTCCCCTCCGCGCCGCATAGCTCGCTGAGAATCTCCTTCAGCGGGTAGTACGGCTCTTTCCTGCTGAAGCGCTGCATGCTCTGTCCGCGTGCCACTCGCGCCCCGGCACGCTGTTCAGCGCAGAATGCCTCGATCAGGGCCGTCTTGCCGATGCCCTGCTCTCCGGTGACGAAGACGATCTGCCGCTCGCCCGCGCACGCCCTCTGCATCAGCGCCTGCAGCTTGCGCAGCTCAGCATCCCGGCCGGCCAGTTCAGAGGCAGTGGCGCCGGCCTCGCTCGTATCGAGGTCTGCATCCTGCCCCGAACCGTTCCCGGCAGCCGAATGCACCTCCGTGACCGGCGGCAGAAGTCGGTATCCACGCTTGGGAAGGGTGGCGATGTAACGGGGATGGGCCGCATCGTCGCCGAGCAGCCTGCGAAGCTCCAGCACATAGGTGCGCAGCACCTGCGGCTGCACGTAAGTCTCCGGCCACAGGGCCTCCATCAGTTCGTCGTGGGTGACCAGCCGTCCGGGGTGCTCGACCAGGTAGCGCAGCACCGCATAAGGCTTTGGCGGGATGCCGATCAGCGATCCATCGCGCCACAGGCTCTGGTTGGGAATATCGAGGCGGCAGGCGCCGAACTGCTTCATCGCTCGAAGCCTCTGCGGCACCTGACAGTGCGCGCTAGAAACATTCTAATCGGTCAACTGGAGAGACGCAGGGCGGTCGCCCACCGTCTTTCCTCCATGCTCGAGGAGTGCTGGCTCCGGAGTGAACGGGCCGGCAAGCGACGAATCCCGCGCGTCTGCCTCGGGCTCCTACCTCGTCGCAGGAATACGCCCGAGACGGTAGACGATGCCCACCGACAGCGCAAACTGCTCCTTCAGGCCGGAGCTGCCAAAGTCGGTCAACATCGCGTCCGGCGAGATGCGAAAGGCGAGCTTGGGCGAACGGTTTAGGTCGATCGAGCCGCCGAGCGCCGAGGCAAAGGTGATCTGGTTGTTGTAAAAGCCGACCGCCGCCGGTGGGACCGTTCCAAGTCCCTTGTCAAACAACCCGTACGCCCCGCCCACCAGGGCATGAAAAGTCATCGAGGCATGCTCATTGCTCGGTCCGCGAAACTCAGGCCCCGCCAGGAAGGGAAATTCTGCAGCGAACGGCCCCCGGATGCCGTAGATATTAGGAACCGCGCCGGAGGTCCCAAGGTAGCTGCGCACGTTGGCTGCAGCCGCCCAGCGCCGGTTAAACCAGCGTGCGGCCTGTAGATCGAGTCCGCCAAGGTTCGCCCCCTGCAGCAGGGTCGGGCCGGCGTCAAAGTGGGAGTAGGCGGGGCCGAGATAAAACTCCCACCGCGCGTCGTAGCGAACACCGCTCAGGGTCTCGTTGGGAGCGACCACGGGGGGCCTGTAGACCGGAATGCCCTGCGCCACGACCGGCTGGCCGCCTGCCAGGATGAGACAGGCCAGCAAAAGTCCGGCCATGGATAAAAGAAAATACCTGCCCTTCGTCAACAAAACCCTCCACATTCCGCCAGGCGCACGACTCCGTATGCCCGAATTTTTATCGTACTCCAGGCGGCTGGACCGGCGTTAGCTCCGGCAAGGACGCCGGAAGCGCTCCGCGGCAAAATGTTTTACGCTCACAAGAGATGACCACCGCCCGCGAACGCCTCGCAGAGACCGTCTTCGATTCGCTCGATGCGATGAACCTCGCCTACGCGGCAGAGGCGGTGCGGTCCGCGCCCCGCGGACTGCAGCGCGGCCTCGACTACAGCCCGGCCTCGGTCCCTGCGCTCGAGCGCGTGCTGAACGGACTCTGCCCCGCACCGCAGCAGGACGTCGACTACCTCACCCGCCTCTGGGGCAGCTACTTCGGCGAGGTCCTGCGGCGCCAGTTCAACGCTGAGTGGAGCATGTCCGTCTACCCCGGCAGCGAGCTCGCCGTGCCTACCCTGGAGGTTGGCGGCTCGCGCCTCTATCCCATGCTCAAGGTCTATCGCCGGCTCACCCTGGGCGAGAGTGAAGACATGGCAGCCTTTTACCAGCTGGTAGCCCGGCGGCTCGCCGCCCCCGCTCCCGCGGCAAGGCTGCAGTAGCCGGGCCGCTTGACTCAGCCGGAATTTCTGGGACGTCGCTGGCCGCGTCTCCCCTAAGCGCCTCGGCAAGTGTCGGCAAGCCCCCTTTTACTCACCCTGACACCACCGCCCAGGAAGTTTCATGTGGGACGCACAGCCCGTGAGCGCCTCCGCCTGCGTCGCACCATTGTGCGACAATAGTGCTGACGGAGTCGGACTGCCGGTCCCCCCTCTGCTGCGCCTGAGCGCATCCTAACTACTCCGGATTCCGGGAGGAATTCAGCATGCTCGATAATCTCTTTACCCCGACCCACCTCATCATCGTTCTCGTCATCGCACTGCTGATCTTTGGACCACGCAAGCTCCCCGAGCTCGGCAAGGGTCTCGGCGACGGTCTGCGCCAGTTCAAAGAGGGCATCAAGGGCACTCCAGACACCCCCAAGGACGAGACCGTTACGACCACCACCACCAAGCCTGAGGTCCCGCTGGTCAAGTAGTTCCCGCATCGCCACGTGGGCAGATCGCGACCCAACCCGCTGATCGCCCACGCTCCTCCCGCAGCCCCAACCTCCCGCTTGAACCCGCTCTCGCAACTAATCATCGAGCCACAAAGCAGGGCCGCAAATCACCCGTTTGCTTCACACCCGATTTCGGTACAGCCGCTGCATGCCCCGGCGCTGCTGGGCTTTCACCGCGCCGGCGTCCGCCGATCCCGGAGTTCGACGACCTCGCAGCCAGCTACTCGCCGATGCGAACTCGCACGCCCACCCGCGCAACCGCCGGAGTGCCCAACGTAAGCACCGGCGTCCGTCCCACCTGGATGCTGCGATCGAACAAGTTCTCCCCCGACGCAAAGATCTCCAGCCGCCGCCCCACATGCCGCGCAGCGTAAGCATCCAGCCGGAAGTATCCATGCAGCAGGAACATATTCGCGGCGTCATCGTACTGCCGCCCGCTGATGCGCCCCTGCAGGCTCAGTGTGCCCAGCGAAGCCCGCGACAGCCGCAGCTGCGCCGAAGCACTATTGCGGGCCACCTGGGGGATCCAGTGCCCGACCAGCGAAGTCTTCGCGCTGAACTTCGTTACCGTCGCGTCCGCGTACTGATAGCCGCCGATCAGGGAGACTCCCCGCAGAGGCTCGGTCTCAAGATCGATGGAGAGTCCACGACTCTCGATCTGGCCCAGATTCTCCCGCCTGTCGGTGATCTGCGTGGGGGTCGAGCTCAGGGTCAGCGCCGTGATCGGCCGGTTGACCTGCGTCCAGAAGTAGCTGGCTCGCACCGTGCTCCCGCGGCCCGCCGCGGCGAGTCCGGTCTCCCATCCCGTCGCCCGTTCCGATCGCAGCTGGCTGTTCGGCAGCGTCGTCTCCTGCCCGACCTGCCCGGTCCGGTAGAGCTCATTCTGGGTCGGAGCCCGATACGCGCGAAACGCCGACGCACTCCACACCAGCCCCGGCGCAAGCCTCGGCAGGATGTGCCGCGCCAGTCCAAGGCGCGGATTGAAGACCGTCTCCCCAAGCCCCGGCAGCGCACCCGGCAGTGCTGGCGGCCTGGACTGCTGCGCATCGAAGTTCGAGAAGTGGTCGACCCTTCCACCGGCGCTCACCGTCCACCCCGGCGGAGTCCACAGCGCCTCGGCATAAGCACCGCTCTGCCGCTGGCGTGCACTGGTATCGAGCAGCCCCGCAGGCTTTCCATGCTGGATGCTCAGCTCCGTATCGGTCGCGCGCACGTCGTGGGTATCGGCGCCGATGACCACCAGCAGCGCAGGCGCAAGCGGCTCGCTCCAGTGTGCGACCGCTCCAAGCTCCTGCGCGGGAGTGCGCCCGAAGCGTGTCTGGCTCTCGGACGCGCGGCCGGCGCCGATGGCGGAGAAGCTCTGCCGATAGTGCTCCTCGCTGCCGTAGAGCCGCAGCGCAACATTGCCGTCTGCGCGCGGCGCCGGCGTCGGCAGATCGAAGCCGCCCGCGAAGCGCCACAGCCGCGTCGCGTTGGTCTGCAGCCGCGTCCCGTTACTGCGCGCCTCGTTGAAGACGCTGCCCCGCAGGAACAGACCTCCGCCCGGCGTGCCGTCGTGTGAATGCACGCGCAAGGGGCGCTCGATCAGCACGACTCCGTTCTGCGAATGCACATTGGAGGGAATGTCGACAGGCCCGCGAAGGTCAGGTGCGACCAGGGTGTATCCGTCGGTGCGCAGCAGGCCGCCGCTGGCCAGCGCACTCCAGCAGCGGCGCGCGGTCGAGGCGAGCACGCCCTCGTCCAGGGTATTCTTCCCGCCGTAACTCGAGAGCAGTGTCAGCCGATCTGAGTGCGTCTGATCGGGACCTTGCCCACCGGCAGCCTGCCTGGACACCACCTCCGGAGGCTGTTCGGCGATCAGGTTCACCACGCCCCCGATGGCGCTCGATCCGTAGAGGTCTGACGCTCCGCCACGCACCAGCTCGATCGACCGGACGCTCAGCTCCGGCGGCTCCGTCCAGTGGATCCAGCCTCCGTAAGGGTCGTTGAGCGGCACATCGTCGGAGACGACGAGGGTGCGGCTCGCTGCCGTCGAGCCCAGTCCCCGCAGCGAGAGCCCCTGCGACGTCGGGTTCGCGACCAGCGAGCTCGAGCGGCGAAACAGCTCCACCCCCGGCGCCAGCCTGAGCCTGTTATCGAGCGCCGGGGACGCAGCCTCGTTCAGTTCCGCCGCGGTGAGGGTGCGAGTGCTGGCCGGGCTGTCTTCGCTGGCCAGCGGCGTGCGGTACGCAGTCACCGTCACAGAATCGGTAGCAGCCTGCACGTCGAGAACGACCCGCACCGGCCGGCCCTGCACAATCGTAATAGCGGCAGTTACAAACCCTGCAGCCTCGACCCGGACCGCCAGCGGGCCCTCCCGCTGCTCAACGCGAAAACCTCCCGCGTTATCCGTCGTCGCAAGCACCGCTCCATTGATATGACCCGCGGCCGCAGCAAGGATGCGCGCATTCGCGATCGCGGCCCCTGAAGAGTCAACGACCACTCCCGAGAGGCCCTGCTGCGCGCCCGGACTATCTTTAACCCCGGTGGAAGCCCCGACCCCGCTCCCCGCCTGCTGCGAAGCCCCCGCGCTCTGACCGCTGGCCCCGACCGCGTATCCGCCAAGGCTGACTGCCGCCGCCAACAGCCCCAGCACCAGCCGTCGCATCACGACCTCCTCAGCGGCGCTGCACGCAGAGGCTGCGCGCGCTCGGTTGAAGACGCCTCAAAGCCAAGCCGGTGCGCCGCTGATTCCTCGTCCGCGACCGCTTCCGCAGAAAGAATCCGAACCGCCGCAGCGCGGTTCTGCCCCTCGTCGGCGAGCGAGGCGAGCAGCTCCGCGACCGTCCTGTGCAGCACGGGGTGACGCAACTCGGGCGCGATCTCCGCCAGCGGAGCGAGCACAAAGCGCCGCTCCGCAAGCGCTGGATGAGGCAGCGTCAGCTCCGGGGTCTGCAGCACCAGGTCGTCGATCAGCAGGATATCGAGGTCGAGCGATCGCGGCCCCTTCGGCGGCGTCCGCGAGCGGTCGCGCCCCAACTCGCGCTCGATGCTCATCAGGCTCCTCAGCAGCTGTACGGGCGTCTGGCGAGTCGCAAGGGCAGCGGCCGCGTTCACAAACGCGGGCTGCGAGACCGCTCCGACCGGCTGCGTGGCATAGAGTGAAGAGCGCGCCACCACCTCGCTCAGCGCGCCCAGCCGCCGGATCGCCTCCTCGACGGTCGCTGCCGGCCCCCCCGCAGATGACGGCAGATTCGAGCCCAGCGCGATGTAGGCCATCCGCTTTGGACCAGGCTCCTCCGCATCGTCAACCGCGTGCTCAGCTTGTGTTTGATTTGACATGAGGGTGAGACGGCGTGCGGGTCAGCTTCGTCTGCCGGATCAGAGCCTGCGACGCCGTCATTACAACGCTCGACTACGATGCCCATCGACGACCCGCGCCATCCACGACCGCTAGCTCGGACGCAAGGCACGGCGGACGCAAACATCCGCCCACCAGACGCACACCGCAACCCGGCCTGCGGCGAAGCGCCTTGTAGGATTATGGCAGATGCGAATCGCCTTCTTCGGTGGAAGCTTCGATCCCCCGCACTGCGGCCACCTGGTGATTGCCGATGCCGCGATGACGCGCCTCCGCCTCGACCGCGTGCTCTTCGCGCCCGTCGGAAGGCAGCCGCTCAAGGGCGATGGCGCGGCCACCTCTTTCGAGGATCGCTGCCGCATGGTCGAGCTCGCCATCGCCGGCCACCCGGCCTTTCAGCTCTCGCTCGCGGACGCGCCTCAGCCCGGCGGCCAGCCCAACTACACCATCCACACCCTGCAGCGCCTCCAGGCGCAGCTGGCCGCATCCGACGAACTCTTCTGCCTGCTCGGCGCCGACTCCTTCCTCACCATGCGGCAGTGGTATCGGGCGGCGCAGCTGCTCCGCCTCTGCCCCCTCATCGTGGCTGCGCGGCCGGGCTGGAGCCTCGCTGACCTCTCCATCGCGATGCCCCCCGGCGTCGGCCCGCTCACCCGCGTCAACTCGAGCCGCGTCTGCGAAGAGTTCCAGGCGCCCGCCGAACCCGCTGGCCGCGTCACCCTCTATGTCCTGCCCGACATGGACGCGGACGTATCGGCGACTACCATCCGGGCCGCATTCGCCGGCGGCAGCCCGGCGCAGGGCGTCCTTCCTCCGGGCGTCGTCGATTACATTGCAACCCACCAGCTCTACAGCGCCTCAAGAGCCTGAGCCCGCAGCTAGACCATCCCCGGCGCAACGAGGCCGGCGGAATCAGGCCGGCAGAACAAGCCAGGCGCAGCCGGCGCAACCGGCACAAGCGACTCTGGCGCGCCGCCCCGCCGCACGCTACCATGGAGTGTCACCCCGGAGCGTGACCCCTCACGAATGGCATCCACCGAGACTCGCCGCATGGTTCTGGCTGCGGCCGCCGCCTGCGAAGATAAAAAGGCAGAAGATACTCGCATCCTCGAGCTGGACCCCATGGACTCCGGCTTCACCGACTTCTTCATCATCACCAGCGGCTCCAACGAGCGGCAGACAGTCGCCATCTCCGACGAGATCGAGGCCCGCCTCAAGCGCGACTTCGGCGTCTACCCCCACTCCGTCGAGGGCCGGCGGCTCGGCGAGTGGGTCCTGCTGGACTACTTCGACTTCGTGGTGCACATCTTCCTCACGGAGAAGCGCGCCTTCTACGATATTGAACGGCTCCGCAAGTCGGCCAGGACCATCGCCATAGCCGACCTCGACGCCGAGCTCGTGGAGCGGGTCAAGGCAGCCCGGCAGGGCAAGTCCGCTGCTGCCGGGCAGCCCGCAAAAGCCGCTAAAAAGGCCGCCTCAAAGGTGCCCGGTGAGGCCAGCAAGTCCGCTCCCAAAAAAGCGGCTGCCAGGAAGGCGGCTCCTGAGAAGGCAGCGAAGGCAGCTCCCAAAAAAGCCGCCCCGAAGAAAGCCGCCGCCGGGTCATAGCCTCACCTGCAAGTAACGGGGCCCCGCCCCACGCACCAAAGTATAAAAAAGCAAAAAAGAAAAGGGCCCGCTAACTTCGCGGGCCCTTCCTTATGCGACCGAGCTGGATCAATTCTCTAGAACTCCAGCCGCAACGAGAACTGTGCAACACGTGCCGTGTCCAGAGTTACGGCGCTAGAGTCCGGCGTCTGCGAGACGGTCGTGATCTGACCGAAAGCCGTGCCGTTATTGACGATGTTTAACGCCGCCAGCCCAAAGTTGGGATGGTTGAAGATGTTGAACGCATCGGCACGGAAGACCAGGTGCACCCGCTCTGGCGTGATGGGAAAGGTCTTGGCAAGACCGGCGTCAAAATAGAAGGCGCCGGGACCATGGATCTGGTTGCGCCTGCCGTATTCGATCCCGATCGGGCCTCTGAATTCAGACAGCACCTTGGCCGCCCCTGCCGCTCCACCGGCGAAGTTGTAGACCGTCTTGCTGCTCTGATCTACGTTGATCTTCGCCTTCAAGTCGCTCCCGTTGCCGGTGTAGATGGCCGGATCGTCGTTGTCAAACCCCGCGAGATACGCATCGGAGTAGACGGTCTGCGCAACTCCCGTCCGGTAGGTTGGCAGGCCGGAGACGCTCCATCCTCCGACCGCCTCCTCCAGCCACATCGGCGCAGACGCAAGATACTTCCTTCCGTGTCCTACCGGTATCTGGTAGGTGAAGTTGGACGTGATCTCCTGCCTTACGTCAAAGTCCGAATCCCCTCGGCAGGCACGCGGATGCAAAATGTCGCAGATGAACCCGGTGTTGCTGAAGAGCGAGTTATTGTTCGCGCTCAGTGAGGTGTTATCGAGCGAGTGCGACCAGGTGTAGTTGAACTGAAACTGCAGCCCCTGCGACAGGTTCTTGTCTACCGTAAGCAGCAATCCGTGATAGGCAGAGAAGCCCATGTTGGTCAGATACGCATTGGTGCCGAACTGCGAAGGAATACCGATGTTGGTGGGCAGAAACCCTGTAAAGCCCGCGTTCACGGTATAGTTCGCAATGGTCTGCAGCATGTCGGAGATGTCGCCCCTCGGCGCCAGCTGGCCCACCATCGCGGCGACGAGTTCGGTGTTGTTGTTGAAGCCAACTGCTACGCCAGTTCCCGGCGCCAGCACGTCTTCAAACCAGGGCTGCGCGGTGATTGGCTGACCAGCCCGCGTCTCCGTGGTCAGCCCGGCAAAGGCCTGCGACATGCTCTGCGACGATTGACCCGTGTAGTCAGGAACATCGATCACCTGCGAGGCATCCGCATCCGCCAGCAGCCGTCGGCCCAGGCGCCCGACATAGTTCAGCTTCATGACAAACTTGCCCGGAAACTCCTGCTGGATACCCGCGTTGAAGGCGATCGAGTACGGGTCCCGCAGCTTCGGACTCACAACAAAGCTCGTCTGGCCCTCTGAAAGGCCGACAGGCATGCCCGTGTTGTCGACGAACGGAGTGTAAGGCGAGCTGACTGGCGCGGGAGCCGGAATGTCGCTGGAGGGATACGACAGATTCGTACCCAGGCGCGGGTCACTGGCGAGAGAATCGACGGCGTTGTCACTCCCGAGATTGTTGATCTGGGTGTTCGAGAAGAGATAGGAGATCTGGTCCTGCAGGAAGTTGACCGCATTGATCACGCTGCGGTCATAGACGATTCCAGCCCCCGCATTGATCACCGTCTTTCCAGAGCCCGGATTGTAGGAGAAAGCAAAGCGCGGCGCGAAATCCTTGTAGGACATGCCGTAGAGGTTCGGTCCTTTGTTGGCCTTGCCCCCCAGCACATAGCTGTACAAGGGCAGGCTGTTGTTGCTCGAATCTCCCGAGGCGCTCTGCGCCAGCCGGTCCTTGATGTAGGTGTTCAGGTCGATCGCCGTGGGCACCGACTGGTCGCCGTGCGTCTCGTAAGGCACAGAGTAGAGCTGGTAACGGACGCCATAAGACAGGGTCAGATTCTTCCTGACCTTCCACGCATCCCCGACGTAGGCCTCGGTCTCGAAGAACCGGTACGATCTCGGGCCGCCGCTCCCTGCCGGCTGCGCAGCGCCCTTGTTGTTGTAGTTGTAGTTGGTCTGTATCTGACCGATCACTCCCAGGGCCGTGGCGAAGCTGTTGTCGTAATCATTGATCGCCACGTTATTGACGTCCATATTGATATCGGATGGACGGACAGACGGATCGAGACCACCAGTCAGCGCGGAGCCCTGCAGTCCCGCATTTACAAAGTTGAAGTTGTTGATCAAATTGCTGTTGGTCTTGATGAATTTGAAGGTGCCGCCCAGGGTCAGGCTGTGCGACCCGCGCAGCCAGTTGAAATCGTCTCGCACCTCCGGCACAGGAATCCGCCGCTTCTGGCCATCGAAGGTGCTGTAAGGATTGCTGATGCCATTGCCTGCGGGCGAGAAGCTGAACTGGTTCGCCCCGGTGGGGTTGTACAGATCGGGAAAGCTGAACTTCGAGATCGTATCGCCGTAGTAGAGCTGGTTCACCTTGTTGGAGCCGATCGTCCACACGTGGCTGACCACGTACGCATAGCTGCGATCGATGAAAGGGTGCGTCGCAGGGTCACTCGGAAAGGTGGGGATCGACTGCACTGCGTTCTGACGATTGATGGTGAAGCGGCCAAAGAGCCTCTGCGTTGGAGTCAGCGCGTAGTCGATGCGCCCCACATAGCTGGTCTGCAGGTCCGGTGTGGGGTAGGTGAAGCGGTACCCGCCGGTGTTCACTCCATCCCCCTGGCTCAGGTCGTTTGCCTGCGGATAGCGCGAGGTGATGAAAGAGAGCAGTGCAGGATCGAAGCCAATGCCGGCCGGGTCAAGGGCCGCGACCTGGGCGCCGCTGAGCGTGCTGATGCAGTTCGGCTGAGTATTGATCCGGCTGCTGTCTCCGCATCCGGAATTGCTGTTGATGTAATTCAGCGTGCCTGCCCGGAATGCTGCCAGGGGTACGATCTCCTCTGCCGTCCCGGACTGGATGATGCGCGAGTCGGCGAAGTTGAAGAAGAAGAAGAGCTTGTCGCGCTTGATGGGTCCGCCGATGTTGCCGCCAAACTGGTTCCGGATCAGCGGGGTGCGGGGAAGACCGTTCAGGTTATTGAACCAGGAGTTAGCCTCGACCGCCGTGTCGCGGTGGTACTCGTTCAGGTTCCCGTGGAAGGAGTTGGTGCCGCTCTTGGTCACCAGCTGAAACTGGGCGCCGCTGCCGGTTCCTACCGCGTAGGTCATTCCCGCGACCGTCCCCGTGAACTCCTCGACGGAGTCGACCGGCGCCGTGGCCACGATGGTGAATGTCTGGCCGGTCGCCAGGTCGTTCACATCCATGCCGTCAACTGTCACCTCCGACTGGTCGACCCGGGCCCCGGTCACCGCGCCCTGGAAGGAGTCGACACCCGGCTGCTGGGTAAACAGGGTCGTGATTCCGTTGGTGCGGTCGTAGATGGGCAGCATGTTCAACTGCTCGACCTCGATGTTGTTGCCGATGGAGGCGTCCGTGGTGTTCAGGGTGACCGCCTGGTTATCGGCGAAGACCTGCACGTCCACACTGTTCCCGATCTTCAATGTCGCGTTCTGGGTACGCGTATTCCCCACGTTGAGCGTTATGCCCGAAGACTCGGCAACCGTAAAACCCGCGTGGCTGAAGCTGACCTTGTACCCCGCATTGGGCGGCACGTTCACGAAGCGATAGAAGCCGTTCTCGTCCGTGGTCTGGGTAAAGGTCGCCCCGGTAGAGGGATTCGTCAGGGTAATGAGGGCGCCCGGCACCACTGCTCCACTCTGATCGCTGACCACGCCCGTCATCGAGGCGCTGTCCTGGGCAAGGGCCAGGTGGGCAGAGGCAAGCATCACGACCGACAGAACGACTCTGGCTAGAAGACTTCGCATTTCTGGTTACTCCTCGAATAGAAGCACTTTGCTATCTCGACAGCAGATCTCCCGAATGCACAGAGGAATCTGCTGCCACACTCCGCTCAAACCGCCAATCAGCGCCGGCCGCAGGGCTTTGGCCCGTAGGCGGCAGCACTCGCTCGTCGTTCTCTGCTCATCCGCCTCAAACCTGATCGCGGGCCAGGCTGCTCTTGCCCATTCCCATCAGATTCAATGGACGGTTTCGGGACATCCTGAGCTAGGTAAAGCAATTTGACTACCACTCGCCCTCAGCCCAGAGAGAACGCCCAAGTCGATGTAACTAAGAGGCTAACAGAGCTAAGCCCCTCAAAACAGTGCCGGGCTCCAGAGCTCGAGCAAGTCTCCCCAGCCGGTCCCGGCCAAAGACGCTCCCGAAACTCATAGCTTTGTGGCTCGCGATATAAGTTCCCATAGCGATTTCGCCGCTCTCGCTACCGGGTGAACGCCCGCCACGCTTACACTCAAGCCATTGAAGATCCTCATCGCCTCGGTCGCCTCACGCTCCCGCAACTCGTCCCGCAAACCCGCACGCAACTCGCCTTGCGACGCGCTCGTCAGCCTCTATCTGGACCGGATCGCGGCCTATGCGCCCGTCGAGAGCCTCACTTTCAGCACCGAGGACGCCCTCTTCCTCCACGTCGAGAAGCTCCGGGCGCGCACCAGCCCCTCCGTCGTCCTGCTCGATAGTCGAGGCAAGCTGCTCAATTCAGAGGACTTCGCCGCCTGGCTCGCCCGCCTGAAAGACTCCGGCCGGCAGCAGCTGGTGCTGGCGATCGGACCGGCGAGCGGTTGGACCGGGGCCCGGCGCGCCCAGGCCGAGACCCTGCTCTCCTTCAGCCCCATGACCCTGCCCCATGAGCTGATGAAGGTGGTGCTCGCGGAGCAGGTCTACCGCGCATTTACAATCTTGACTGGGCACCCCTACCACTCCGGCCACTGACCGCTTCTGAGCAACTTGAGCGTATCGGCGCCGGAGAGCGGAAGAGGGCGACCTTACAGTAGCCAGCACACTGCATGCAGTCGGCAGCAGCGGGGCCGGACAGGGGCATGAGTTTCCGATGAATGAAGCGCGGCGGGGCCTGGTCCTCATCAACACGGGGCCCGGCAAGGGAAAGACGACCGCGGCCATGGGTACGGCTCTGCGTGCGGTCGGCAACGGGATGCGGGTGCTGATGCTGCAGTTCCTCAAGGGCTCGTGGCACTACGGCGAGCTGGACGCGGTCAAGGCCTTCGGCGACAGCTTTGTACTCAAGCAGATGGGCCGCGGCTTCGTCAAAGTCGGCGGCGCAGAGACCGATCCCGAAGACATTCGCATGGTCGAGGCAGCCTGGGAAGAGGCGCGCGAGGCGATCCTCTCCGGCGATTGGGATATGGTGGTGCTCGACGAGATCAACTACGCGATTGGCTACGGCATGCTCGACCCGTCCAAGGTGGTCGAGACGCTCAAGCAGCGCCCCGGGATGGTGCACGTCATCCTCACCGGGCGCAATGCGCATGCCTCCCTGGTCGAGATCGCCGACACGGTCACCGAGATGCGCCAGGTCAAGCATGCCTACGAGGGCGGAGTGCTCGCCCAGCGCGGCATCGAGTATTGAGAATGCAGGACTGAAAATGCAGGACTGAAAATGCAGGACTGGGAATGCAGGGCTGGGAATGCAGGGCTGGGATGCAGGTGGAGGCACGGGGGGCGCGCCGGCTTCGAGGCCCGTTCCACGGGAGAGCAGACCAGGGGCAGGCAGACCAGGGGCAGGCAGTTCCAGGGGCAGGCAAGTTTGAAGAGAAGTCAGCTGTACTGAGCGTACTTCAGCCAGGCAGTTCGGCAGGCAGGCGCAGTTCGGTCGAAAGGAAGCAATGACCTGGTTCAAGCGGCAGGATGGTGAGATGGACGGTGCGTCAGCCGGAGCAGCAGAGGGCGCGACCACCGAGAACGGTGAGAAGCGGGTCAGGACGGAGGGCCTCTGGATCAAGTGCGACGGCTGCCGCCAGGTTATCTGGAAGGCGGAGCTGGCGGCCAACAACCAGGTCTGCCCCAAGTGTGTCTACCACTTCCGCATCGGCGCCGCGGCCAGGATCGAGCTGCTGCTCGACCCCGGCTACCAGGTCGTCGACGGCGAGCTCAGGTCGACCGATCCGCTCCACTTCGCCGACATCAGGAGCTACAAGTCGCGCCTCGAAAAGGCGCGGCAGGAGACCGGCCTCAACGACGCGATCATGAACGCCGTCGGCTCACTCGGCCCGCATCAGGTCGTGCTCAGTGCGATGGAGTATGCCTTCATCGGCGGCAGCATGGGCAGCGTCGTTGGGGAGACGATCGCACGCGCCATCGACCGCTCGCTCGAGACCGGGCGCCCGCTGATCATCGTCTCCGCATCGGGGGGCGCGCGCATGATGGAGGGCGTCGCCAGCCTCATGCAGCTCGCCAAGATCTCGACCAGCCTCGGAATCCTGCACGACCGGCGAATCCCCTACATCTCCCTGCTCACCGACCCGACCATGGGCGGCGTCACGGCGAGCTTCGCCATGCTGGGGGACATCAACATCGCAGAGCCCGGCGCCCTGATCGGCTTCGCCGGCCCGCGGGTGATCGAACAGACGATCCGTCAAAAGCTCCCGGAGGGCTTCCAGAGGGCCGAGTTCCTGCTCGAACACGGCATGCTCGACGCAGTAGTCCGCCGCAACGAACTGAAAAACTTCCTGATCCGCGCCCTGGACTTCATGCAGCCCTGACCGGGGACATCGCGGCAGCCCAGAGGAAGCCGCCCGTATAGCTGCACATCGCATGGAACACCGCGAAAGGGGCCAGCGAAAGGGCTGAGGGGCAACACCTCACCAGCTTCCCCGTAACCAACAAGCGCTCGCCCTGAAAGGCTAACGCTCTCAGCCCGGTTTTTCCTTCAGCCGCCTGTTTCCATATATTTCCCGCACAGCAACCCAAGGTGTCTCCGCAGCTCCCATTCTGGGTGACGTGTCACATGCAACCCGACGCCGTAGGCAGCGTGCTTTTGATCTTGGTCGCCTGAGAGGCCGGAGGATAGCCTACGAACACATTACGGTCGCTGCCGCTGTCCACCTAATGGATCACCTGAGCCACGCACACACAGCCCGCGCATGAACTTGTAGGGATATGGGAACCCGCTCGGTTGGTTGTTTGGTTTTCCTTCGTTGAAGTCGAAGTAGTACTGATAGCCTGACGTGCGCCCGCTTTCGTTGTTGGCCCACTCGTTGCCCGTCAGGAACAGATTGCCCTTTACGTGCCACATGACCGTCCGGCCACCGTCCGGCCCGGCCAAGCCGGGCGCGTTGGCAGACTTGTCATAGATTCCTTGCAGCTCGGCCATGTTCGCCAACCGCCAGTCAGAGTGACCGGCCAGCCGAAGATCGCGGCAGTACTTCACCGCGCTCCTGAAGCTCACGTCTTTCCCGCTATCCTTGGCGGCCCATATCAGGCCCTTGGATGGATCGGCCCAGAAGCCGCCCGCAGAGCTTTCCTGCGAGCGGCCTTGGCTGTCCGAGGCCGAGACACCTGCGACGATCAACGAGAGGACTGCAGCGATCGCCATCCGACTTTTCACTGTGCGTGCCATATCCCTCCTAGAAGATGTGCGTGGCCCACTGGAAGGCGTTGACGACCCCGAAGAAGAGCTTCTCCTTGGCACCTTGAAATCCGCCCGTCTGCATCAGGTAGTCATTGCTCTGGATTAAGGCCCTCGATGTAGCGGGCGATAGAGAGGGGTTGAAATAACTACCTATCGTGATCCCATTGGTGTTGAAGTTGAAGTCATGAACCGATGCCTTCCAATCACCCGTACCACCCGGCGGTCCGAACCCTCCCGGCCCAGCCCAATGGTTGTCTTTGTAATCAAGCGGACCAAAAGCAAACTGACTGAATGAGCTTAGCTGCTGCTCACGTCCAGTAAGGAACTGGATGTATCCGTCCGAGCCACTGAGCTGAGAGTTCCCAACGAGTTGACCTTGGAGCCAATTCTCATTAGCCGATGCGAAGCCATATCCACCGCAGCCGCTCAAGCAATTGCCATTTGCATCCGTCTGTGCCCCTGCTTGGAAGTTGGTGTAATCGACCTTTCCACTGCTTCCCGCACCGTCAACAGAGCCCACCTGGAACATATTGGTGTTCTGGTTGAAGTGCGCCCAGTTTTCATCTACATAGCCGGGTGCCCATGTTCCGCCGTTGCTGCCGCACTCACCCGAATTACTGTCGTGATCGATCGATTCAACGCCGTTGCCAGCGTCGTTCGCATACACACAGTCCAAGCCCGTCGGATCGATGTTTCTCAACGGGTTGTTGCGAGCGTAGGCGTACATATTCCAGCTTTGCGGGTCTGCCGGTCTTTGTGCCAGAAGGCCAGACGGATCGGGGCTCATGAATCGGCCCGTGTTCGAGGCGTAGTACCTGGCTCCGAAGTCGTCATTCCAGGTCTCGCTGTCGCGTATCTTCCCCGTGAACTGCTGCTCCGGCCCGACAGGCGCGGCAGTCGTGTAGTAGCCGAACGGAGCATAGTCGATCCCCGTCACCAGCGCCGTCCCGTTGCCAGGCGACCCGGTCCCGTTAACAAGACCGACGGTAGCACGGGTCGAGCCGATCTGGTCGGCAATCAAAATCATGCTGGGATAGAACGACTCCGGAAAGCCGTTCCTCACCACGACCCGCCCATCAAAGTAAAGGTTGCGAACC
>DASWVB010000036.1:0-109991 GCA_036401375.1 Acidisarcina sp. | reverse complement strand
GGGTGCCGGCGCTTGAGAGTATTACCCCGAGATTATGGCGCAGCCCGCGCTGGATCGCGTCGTCGAGGGACAAGGGCAGCACGGCGTCTGTGGCCTTCTCGTCTACCGAGCTGCCCTGGAAGGTGCTCGCTGCGGGAGGCTGGATTGCCTCCGGGCTTGAAGAACCGCCGTTGCTCCGTGGCGCGTTGCCAGAGCTGCCGCCGGAGCCACCTGTAGCGGAGCCCGTCTGAGAGCCGTTGCCCGACTGGCCCAGGCAGGCGGGTGCAGGCAGGAAGGTGAGGGCACACGCCAGAGCAAAGATGCCTGCGGCGCCGGCGACGGCCGTGCCAGTCTTGCGGCTCCTCGCGGACCGCGGTCTTATAAATAAGAGCCAGTTGACTTCAAGCTGTCGGTCGCCAGGGGACCGGAAAGCAAACGCCCCGCAACCGGGAGAGTCGTCGGCGGCCGCGGGCAGACCCTGTTTCCTATGAGGAAGATGTGCGACTTTTTTCAGAATGGGCCTGTCTAATGAAGCTACGCTTCTTGGATGCAACCGGAACAGCAAAGTCTCAAAATCGAGCGCCGCAGGGTAGTCACCTCTGCTTGCTCGTGGTGAGATGCCGTCGGCTACGAGGGTGCGGCTGTGGTTCCCGCACCCGGCCCTGATACTGTCAACCCCGACAAACGTTAACCTGCTCCACCGCGCCGATTGTGTATCCTTGCAGATGGCGGGATCAACCGCCAGAACGCTATGGTGAAAGTCCCGAACCGCCGTCAGAACCTCTATTTCGGCCGCGATGAGTCCTGGTTGAGCTTCAACCGGCGCGTGCTGCAGGAGGCGCAGGACACTAACAATCCGCTGCTCGAGCGCGTGAAATTTCTCGCGATCACTGCCAGCAACCTAGACGAGTTCGTGGAGATTCGCGTTGCAGGCGTTTTGCAGAGGATAGAAGACGGCTACAAGACGCCGGGACTGGATGGACTGACTCCTCAGCAGACCCTGGATAGCCTGGTCGAGGACATGCACGAGTTCGTACGTGGGCAATATGCTTGCTGGAACGAGCAGCTGTTGCCCGCCCTCCACTCGAGCGGCGTTCGAGTGCTGCAGTGGAGCGAGCTGGACGACGCTGCCTGTACCCATGCCAGCGAGTTCTATCAGCGTGAAGTCGACCCGCTGCTCACGCCGATTACGCTCGATCCCGCCCACCCCTTTCCGCGGGTCATCAACAAGGCCCTGTGCCTGGCGCTGCTGCTCAGGCGCAAGCGCAAGGGAAGCGTCGGGCCGGTGCTCGGTGTGCTGACGATTCCCCGCGCGTTGCCGCGACTAGTCTCACTGCCCTCCACCTCGGGTACGCACGACTACATCTTCCTGCACGATCTTATCGAGCGCCACGCTGCGGGCATGTACCGCGGCTACGAGATACTCTCGAAGGCTGCCTTCCGGGTGACGCGAAACAGCAACCTCTATTTTCAGGAGGAAGAGGCGCGGACGCTCCTCGAGACAGTGCGTGGCGAGCTGCACAACCGCCGCAAAGGGGACGCCGTACGCCTGGAGATCGAGGATGGAGCGGCGCCGGAGATCGTGGACCACCTGCGCATCAACTTTGAGCTCGAGGAGTCGCAGGTCTTCCGCACCGATGGACCGGTGAACCTCTCGAGGCTGATGTTCCTGCACAGCGACACGCCTCGGCCTGACCTTAAGTTTGCCCCCTTTGTGCCGCGCGAACTGCGCCTGAACCGCCGGGCCACTGACCTCTTCGACGACCTGCGTCACCGCGACATTCTGCTGCACCATCCCTTTGATTCCTACGATGGAGTCATGGGCTTCATCGAGTCCGCGGCCAAAGACCCTGAAGTGATCTCGATCAAGCAGACCCTCTACCGCACCAGCTCCGATTCGGCCATGTTCCGCGCGCTCACCGAGGCTGCCCAGAGCAAGGAGGTTACGGTCGTAGTTGAGCTGATGGCCAGGTTCGACGAGGCCTCGAATATCCGCTGGGCGCGCGACCTCGAGGACGCCGGGGTGCAGGTGTTCCACGGCATCGTGGGTCTCAAGACGCACTGCAAGCTGGCCCTGCTGGTGCGGCGCGATCCGGATGGCGCGATCCGTCGATATGCTCACCTCGGCACCGGCAATTACAATCCCAACACGGCTAAGTTTTACACGGACATCAGCCTGCTTACCGCGGATCCGGTGCTCACCGAGCGCGTGCACAACGTCTTCCGCTACCTGACAGCGCACTCTGAGGCCGACGACTACGCTCCTTTACTGGTCGCGCCGTTGACCATGGCGGAGAGCTTTATTGGCCTCATCCACCGTGAGGCGGAGCACGCGATAGCCGGCCGCCCGGCCCAGATCATCGCCAAGATGAATTCGCTGCTCGAGCCCGCCATCATCGATGCGCTCTACGCAGCGTCGCAGGCCGGGGTACAGGTCGACCTCATCATCCGAGGCATCTGCGCCGTACGCCCCGGACTGAAAGGCGTGAGCGAAAACATCCGCGTCCGCTCTATCGTCGGCCGCTTTCTTGAACACAGCCGGATCTTCTACTTCGCTAACGGTGGCGACGAAGAGATATTCTGCGGCAGCGCTGACTGGATGCCTCGCAACCTGTTTGAGCGTTGCGAGGTCGTCTTCCCGGTGCGAGATCTGCAGCTGCGTTCGAGGTTGAGAAACGAGATACTCGCGGCCTATCTCGCGGATAGCCGCAAGGCAAGGCTGCTCGGTCCCGACGGTGCCTATACTTACGCGGCTCAGACTCCGGCAGGGAAGTCGGCGCCTGCATTCGATGCGCAGGAGTTTCTGATGCGCCTAGCCGAAGGCAAGGTCTCGATCGAGGAGATTCCCGGCCCGATGGATTCCCGTCCGGTGCGGGGCTCGTCTTCGCATCAGGGCAAAAGCTCTGGCAAGCGGGCTGCGAAGGCGCCTGCCAAGCGCAAGCCGCAGCGCAAGGTTCCGGCCAGCGTGCCCGGGGAGCTTGCCGCAGAGGAAGTCGGCGCCTCCGCACCCGCAGCGGAGAGTTGATTCTCTGCAGAAGCCGCTATTTTTGCCGTCTGAACGATCAACCCGCTGGTTCGCCACACTTACCCTAGAACGCTATTTCCGACGGCATCTAACCGCAAATGGCGAGCGCTGCTTCCAGCCGCATTCATATACGTACCCTTCGCTCGCCGTTCGAGTACTGGCACCTGCTCAGCCTCGACGCGCCCACCGTTGCTGTACTGTGGGCTGGCACCCTGTGCCGCGCCGCTCATGCCGTGCTCGATATCCGCACAGCCGTCTTCCTTGCGCTAGGGACGTGGGTGCTCTATGTCGGTGACCGTCTACTCGATGGGCTCACTGGCACCGCAGCGCGCGAGCTGCGCGAGCGCCACCTCTTCCACCGGCAGCATCGTTTATCCTTCCTGGCTGGCCTGATCGTGTCTCTTCTGGTACTCATCCGTCTCGGCGTCTCCATGTCGAAGCCCCTTTTCCGGGACTTCTTGATCGTGCTGATCGCTGCCTTGGCTTACTTCGCGCTGGTACACGGCGGATTTTGGTGTCGGCGATGGTTGAAGAAGGAGCTCTTCGTAGGAGCCATCTTCGCCGCCGGAGTAGCGGTTCCGGCATGGTTCCAGCTCGCCTCAGCCAATACGGCTGTGCTGGTGGGAACTCACCCGCGGCCTGCACAGGCGGAGTTCGCCTCTACCGTGGCCATCTTTGCATCTCTATGCTGGCTCAACTGCGCCGCTATCGATGGCTGGGAGCAGACCGAGTCCCACCTGGAAGGTAGGACTCTTCGCAGCGCCGGCAAGGTACCACCCTCTGAGCTGGCCGATCAACCGCATAAGAGGGTGAGGCGGTGCACGGTCCGAATGGCCGCAGCCGGAGTAGCATCGGCGGCCCTGTCGCTATGCCTCTTCACGCTGGAGCGGCAGTGGGTGGGGGTTGGAGACCTTGGCGAAATACAGGCCTCGATCGCTATCTGCGCCGCAGCTTGGCTGCTGTTCCTGCTGGACGCCCAAAGGGCGCGGCTCACACCGATGCAGTTGCGGGTCGCAGCGGATGCGGCCCTGCTAACCCCGTTGTTTTTTCTGGCTACAGGGAGCCTCTGATGAGCCCCGGTTTGCTGGTTGAGGGCCGGGCTACTCCAGGTGGGAAGGCCCCGCCGGCCTGCTTCGATCGCCTCGCTCGCAGCTACGTATGGCTCGAATACCTCAGCTTCGGGCCGATGCTCTCGCGCACACGGCTGCACTATCTTTCCGAGATGGCTCGTGCCCGCCGGGTGCTTGTCCTCGGCGACGGGGATGGCCGCTTCCTGCAGAGTCTGCTTCGCTCAAACGATCAGGCCATCTTTGATGTGGTCGATTCCAGCGGAGCCATGCTGGCCGAACTCGCAGGGCGAGCGAATCACGACCCGAGGGTGAGACTTCATTGCTGCGATGCACTTGATTTTGAACCTTCAAAGGCTCGAATGACGGCGTCGCCTGTCTGTTCTGCAGAAGGCGCACCTTACGATCTGGTGGTGAGCCACTTCTTCCTGGACTGCTTCGCGACTGGAGAGCTTGAACAGCTCTTAAGCCGCATTCGGCCCCACCTTGCACCGCACGCGAGCTGGGTAGTGTCAGAATTTGCGCTGCCCGGTTCGAAGGCCGGGTCCTGGCTTGCGGCTGGTCTGATCCGGGGCATGTATCTGGCCTTCGGCCTGCTTACGGGACTCCGGGTGAGGGAACTACCGAACTATGCGTGGGCATTTCGTCGCGCCGGCCTCCGCCGGTCGAGGTACAAGCTACGTGTGGGCGGCCTGCTCACCAGCGAACTATGGCAAACGCAGGTCGATTGAGGGCCAGGTGCCGGGCAGTCTAGCCAACCAGGACTGTGCCCGCCAAAGCAGGATGTTGCGCCATCAAGTACAGTCTCGAGTAGATACCAAGGCGGGCCGCTAACTTTTTCTTGCTATTTGCGTCGTTTCCGGCCTATACTAGTGGAACGTCGAATACGGATTCAGGCTCTACGCTCGTTATGCACCTCGCTGTCGCACTACCTGCGAATATCCCGACTTCCAATTCAGCGTCATCTCTACACAAGGAAAAATATCAGTCATGGAACAGGGAACAGTGAAGTGGTTTAACGATGCAAAGGGTTTTGGATTTCTCAGCCGTGCCAACGGAGAGGACGTGTTTGTCCATCACACCGCGATTCAGGCCAATGGCTTCCGTAGCTTGCAGGAAGGCCAGGCAGTGCAGTTCAACGTGGTGAAGGGCCCCAAGGGCTGGCAGGCAGAGAACGTTCAGGTTCTGTAAGCTTCCTTAAGCTTCTTCGGTATTACACAAGGAGAGACTGGCAACTGCCAGTCTCTCCTTGTGCTTTCTGCAGGGATCAGATGCGGCCATATCAACAGAAACGTCCTCTGCCCGCTGTCCTGTCTCTTCTCAGGCCGGGACAGAGGCTCGCCGGAGTATGATTGCACAATCATCTAGCACTCTCCATCGATCGGAGAGCTTCGCGTGGGCCCACCTTCGCGCAGCCTCCCTGCACATGCGGGGTACTCGCTGGACAGAATCGTCTTCTCTGTTGACGTCTGAGTCCTAACGAGCGGGAGGGTTGCTGCCCCCGCCTCTACGCGTAAGGAAAGGTCGCGAACTTTGCACGTTCACCTCATGAACCCGAGCGATCACTCGTTCGGAACCGCCGTCATCACACCGCGCTGGCTCTTCGTTCTCGCCTCTGCTACACCGCGTATTTACAGCGATCCTACCCTGGTGGATGAGAGCCTGGAGCAGGTCGACCCCACCACCATCCAGCCCGGGGACGCGGTCGGCATCGGCATTCACACCGGCAACGCTCTCCGTGGCTACGAGTTGGGTCGCATTGCCCGCGAACGCGGCGCCTGGGTCATCTTCGGCGGCATTCACGCCACTCTTTTTCCGGAAGAGGCATTTGAGCGCGGCGGAGCACACGCCGTTGTCACCGGCGATGGAGATCTCATCTGGGCAAAGGTGCTCGCCGACTGCGCGCGCAACGCGCCGCAGCGCATGTACAACGGTGGCAAGGTAGACGGAGACAACTTCCTCTCGGCGCGCTGGGACCTGCTCTCTTCCGATAAGTACATGTGGGCCTCTGTGCAGACCGTGCGCGGCTGTCCAAAGCACTGTTCGTTCTGCTCGGTCTGGCGGACGGACGGGCAGAAGCCTCGGCAGCGCAGCTACAAGCGCGTGATTGAAGAGATCGTCGATCTTCGCCGCAAGGGCTTCCGGTTTATCGCGCTGGCGGACGACAATTTTTATCCTGTCACGCTGACAGACATCCGGCTGGCAAAAGAGCAGAACAACCAGCCGCGCGTCGAGGAGCTCGAGCGAACGCGCGCCGAGCGTTTCCTGCTCATGGAAGAGATGGCCAAGCTGCCTTCAAACATGGTGTTTTTCACCCAGATCACAATGGAGGCTGCCGAAGATACCGAATACCTGGACGCAATGCGCCGCGCCAACATCAAGGGCGCGCTGGTCGGGGTTGAGGCAGTTACTCCAGAGGGACTGAAGAACGTCTTTAAGGACTTCAACTACTCCGGCGATCGCCTGGTGCAGCAGCTCAAGACCTTCCGCGATCATGGAGTGCACGTTCTGGGCTCGTTTATCTTCGGCCTTCCGAGCGACAAACCAAGCACATTCGATGCCACCGCCGAACTCGCGCTGAAGGCTGTAACCTTCGCTCAATTTGTCATGATGACGCCCTTCCCCGGCACGGTCGACTTCAACCGATGGGAGAAAGACCAGGCGAAAAACCCTGAGTTCGTGGATGGAGTACCGCTCACCCGCTACTGGCTGATTCCCTCCAGCGTACGGCCGAAGATGTTCACCCCCCATCCCATGATGAGCACCGACGAGATCCGCGAGCGCACCCAGGGCGTCTGGGATCGCTTCTATACTTTGCCCTCGATCTGGAAGCGTTCGGCATGCACGCCAAACCTGAAGTCGCGGATCGCCTTCACAGCGCTATCGAAGCTCTACCGCCAAATGTACGCCGGGACGGGTATTTCGACCGACAGCGCGCGCAAGCGGAAGGCGAATAACATGGCCCGAATCATGGCGCGTCACACGCGTAAGCTCTTCCAGTCAAAGCCCATGCCGGAGCTCGCAATGCCAGTCTGGGAGCCGGCACTCGGGGTCACCGCGTTTAGCGACGCGTTGATGGGTGAGGCCGGACCGTTCCACGTGGTCTCGTAAGTGGCACCAAGCGGAGCCCCGGCCATCAAGGTCAGGGAGGCCGCGGGCCAGCGGTGAAATACGGGGGGGACGTTACAGTGCTCCCCCTCTTCATACGCAGCACATGCTTGCCTGAGCAGACTACTTGGTCACGCTCAGTCCCGTGACTGTGGCATCGGTGTTGTGAGCGAAGCGAATGCCGTAGACCCCGTCGGTCGATTTGAGCTTGCCCGTGGTCACCAGGCCCGCCTTGTTATAGCTGCCGACGACGGTGCCGTTGATTGCGCACTCCACCTTGTCGCCTTTGACGGAGAGAGCAATCATCTGGGTCACTGGCTGTCCGGGCGCTGCGGCCTTGTGAACAGCGTCGTTGGCCTCGCCCCTGCCGTTGACGCGTAAGGAGTCTGGACCGAAGCCGCGAACGATGAAGTTTCCGTTGCCGTACGCTGCACAGTAGAGATAGCTCGCTTGCGCCGTACCCATGTCGTTGCCGGCGATGACGATGCCATAGGGGTGCGGGTGGCTGTTGAGGCCCATGTATTTGGCCTCCGTAAAGGTTGCGCTCACAGTGTAATCGCCGCTGGCCACGTTTGCCGGGTTCCAGTAGGTGACGGCGGGGCCGGTAGTCACGTGCAGGGTGCTGCCCTCCGCGGCGAGCTTCGAATCATTGATCGTCTGGCCACTTTTTTCGGCGTTCGGATCGATCTTGCCCATCCATCCCGGAACGGAGATGCCGCCGCCCGGTACGGAATGCGACATCTCCATGGGGGCCATTGCGGGCGGGGTAGCAGGCGCGGGAGTTTGAGCTAACGCGACGGCTGGAACCAGGGTCACGAAAGCTGCTGCTAGGGTGAAGCGCTGAGCGGTAATCATAGGTCTCCTCGGGTTGATGGACGAGTCAGAGTATCAGGGTCGTCTCTGGAGTCACAAGTTGCTGCGAGCTGCGGGTCTGACCTGGGAGAGGCGTACCGCGTGGTCGCAGTTTTCGTGCAAGGGGGTTAGTGAGCCAGAGGCAGGACATCGGCTGCCGAGATGCCGTTGCGGGTCGAGTTTTTGATCCTGTACATCGCCTTGTCTGCCTGACTGATGATCTCGTGCACCGTGTTGCCGCAGTCTGGAAAGGTAGCAACGCCAAAGCTGGCCCGAACCTCCAACAGCTTTCCCTCCAGGGGGAAAGGTCTTCCCCGAACAATCTCCTGGAGTCGTCGCGCTACTTCCATCGCCTGCTCCTTGCCGGTGGCAGGCAGCAGCACAACGAACTCATCTCCGCCGTAACGGAATGCCGAGTCCACAGCCCGCACGCCACCCTGCAGCCTCTGGCCGACCTCGCTCAGCAACCGGCTGCCGGTGAGGTGGCCGTGTTCATCGTTGATCTGCTTGAAGTAGTCAAGGTCAATAAAGATAAGGCTCAGAGGTCGCTTGGAACGCCGTGAGTCCTCGATCTCATCCTCGAGTCTCTCGTAAAAGTAGCGCACGTTGAAGAGCGTCGTGCAATCGTCGGTGATCGTGAGTTCCTGGATGCGCTGCACGGCGCGCGCGTTTTCAATCGCGATCGCGGCGTAGTCGCACAGCACATGCAGGAAGGAGATCGTGTAGTCGGTCAGAGTCTCGACCGGGCAGTTGAAGAGTTGAATGACCCCCAAAGTCTTCAGCCGCGAGCGCAGAGGTATACAGATAGCGGAGTGGGGAATGACTGCGCCGCCCTTTGAACTGCGCGTGCCGTTCCCTGGCAAGGAAGATCTATCGGTGGAAGAGAAACGAGGGTCAAGCTTCAGTTCGGGGACGATGAGAGTCTCGCCATGCTGCGCCACCCAGCCCGCGATACCCTCGCCGATGGGCACGCGAATGTGGTGCAGCGCCTCCGCGGTCTGCCCCGCAGCCACGGCGAAGTAGAGGTCCTTCCTCTTCTCGTCGACCATCAGCAGCGACCAGGTCTGCGGCTGGAAGAACTGCTCCATCTGCTTCATGATCACGCGCAAAATGGAGTCAAGGTCAAGAGACGAAGTAAGGGCGCGAGCTACGTTGTGGAAGACAAGGAGGTCCTGCAGCGACTGGTCCCGAGATGATATCGCCGTGGCCATGAGAAGCAATCCTGAGAAGTGATAGGCCGATTCTAGACAAGGGTGGGTGCGAACACCACGTAAATCAACCGCCGATGTGAACCATGCTGCGAGACGGCTTGAGAAAGCCCGCCTCTCCTATGTGATGGCGTGCTTCCTTGCGCTCGACAGTGGCCTCGATGAACCGCGCCAGACTGTCATCGTCTTCACCGCGCATCAACAATGCATATAGATCGTGATCGCTCTGCGAGAAGAGGCAGGTGCGAATCTTGCCGTCGGAGGTAAGGCGGATGCGACTGCAATGGCCGCAGAAGGGATGCGAAACTGGTGCGATGATTCCAATCTCGCCCACTCCGTCATCGAAGGTGAAGCGGCGGGCGGTCTCACTTCCCGCGTTGGCAGGCAGCGGAACAACCGGGCGATAGGCGTTCAGGCGTTCAACGATCTCATCGAGCGAAACGACCACGTCCGGAGACCACAGCCGGTCCTCTTCGAGCGGCATGAACTCGATGAAGCGCACAATCACGCCCTCCTCCCGGGCAAAGCGGGCAAAGGGAACAATCTGGTCTTCGTTGAATCCCCGCAGCAGCACGCAATTGACTTTGACGGGTCCAAGGCCCTCGGCCTTTGCCGCGCGCACACCGGCGAGGACCTTTGCATAGCTGCCTGGCACCCGCGTGATCCGGGTGAAGGTCTCTGGATCCACCGCGTCCATGCTTACGGTCGCCCGGTTCAGCCCTGCATCCTTGAGAGGCCCGGCGAGCCCGGCGAGCAGATGGCCATTTGTGGTAACTGCCAGGTCGAGCGGGGCCCCGGTGTGCGATGAGAGGCGCGAGCCGTCCGAGGCAAAAGAGGTTCTAAGCCGTGACGTCTCTCTGACGAGGTCGACGAGGCCTTTCCTCAGCAGGGGCTCCCCCCCGGTGAAGCGTATCTTCTCAATGCCCAGGTCGACGAAGATGCGGATGATGCGCGCGTAGTCGCGAATAGGAAGTTCGGCATACTGCGCGCCCTCGGTGCCTGTGCGGCAATAGACACACTTGTAGTTGCAGCGATCAGTGACTGAGACCCTCAGGTCGGTGATCGCACGACCGAACTTGTCCGTCAGCCGGCCGCGCACAGAATGCGGGGCGGTCTCCTCCAGCACCGGGATGAGGGCGGCTGCAGACATGGCTCCAGTACCAGCTTATTCGATGCGCGGAAACGTTGTTCGCTGCGGCTAACATTAAAGCAACTTTGGGCTGATCAGGTGATCGAGCGAGCAATGTGCTGCAGCGCCGCAAAGCGTTCCAGGTCTAGAACTCAGGTGAGCCGCGGCGAAGGGCGGTACCATAGATGCCGAGCACGATGGCAGTGATGAATGTGAAGGCGTCGTAGTATGCCATGGGGCGAATCCAGTGCGGGGAGTACGTCAGGTCCTGACCTGCCCAGACAGTCAGCAGCACCGCAAAGATGGTGAACTGACCCGACATTACCTGCATTGTCAGTCCCCAAGAACGGCGCTTGTCGAGGCGCTCTACCTGCTGGGGCGCCAGATTACGTTCGGCGATGGGGATGTTGAGATTGGCCACGTTGATCTCTCCTGCCTCTTTACTCTTCCACCACTGGCTCTTGATCGAAAGCAGTGCCGTTGGAACCAGATTAAATCATTGGGAGCTTCTTGCGCACCGACGCTCTAGCGGGCTTTGGAACTCCGCCCTGGTGCGTCCATGCGCTGCCAGTCTCGGCTGCTCCCGGCTCAGCGTCCGTGCGAGGGATCGGGACTGGCGGCAGCGTCAAGGTCGATTGCGGTCTGGGTTGAGTGAGGCAGGCCTGGAGCGTAGCACTGGTTGTCTGGCGCATAGCTCGACGCGCAGTTCGAGGTGAACTCCGCGCGCCGCGGAGACTGGGCGAACTGCCATATGACCGCTGCCGATGTGCCGCTGGCATTGAGCCGAAGCTGGGTCCCGACAGAGGTGCATCCCGGCGCTGGCGGGCACTGGTCGTTCGCGACCCAGATCGCCGGGGGCCGTCGAGAAGCTCTCCCGCCTGCGTGCCGGTAATGCTGCTCAACCTCCCCTGCGGTGGTGACGGGCGGGACTCCAACCGCAATTCCGGAACAATATACCCCTGCTCTGTATCCTGAGCGCGCTATCGCATCTATCCAGGCGAAAAGATACGCCGCCTGCTCAGGCAGCAGATGACCACCCTCTTCTTGATCAAGGTAAACGATCGCGTGCGCCGGAAAGCCCTCGCGGTGCGCGGCGGCAGCCGCATGGGCGGCATCGCTGCGACCAGCCTCCGCAGGATCCCTGCCCGCCGATGCTCCGGCCTGCAAATCAGCGTAGAGCCGTCCATTAAAGAGCACGACGAAGCCATAGCCTTGGCCCCGCAGCAGGGTGCGCTTGCCCAACCAGCCGTTCGTTGTCATCCCAGGTGGGTTGTTCAGCCAGTAGCCGGTAAAGGCGAACTTCTTCTGCAGGGCGCTCATCAACTCGTCGCCGGGATAGACGTTCTTGTCAAATCCCGGATAGAGGCCGGTCATTCCCGCTGCTCGTCCAGCGGAGGGGGGTACCTTTTGAGCGACGACGACGACCATGGCCCCGGTCAGGAGGCAGAGGAGAATAACCCACTTTGAATGGCCGAGGATTCGTGTTACCTTGAACAAGCTTTGACTCCCCGCATCACAAGCCGCTGCACCTGTTGTCCCCGCCTCCGCTAACCTCAGCGACCGAACTACCCTTTCCCACCGATCCCTGTGCACTTCAGAGTTCCTGACGCCTCGCGGCGTTTACCTGTGAAATGATGCTGCCCTTTATATCTCCGCAAAGCCCTAGAAGGATCTGCCCGCCAATACGCAGCGCTGCCGGCGCTCACACGAGCACTGTGCATGCTCGATGTTACCTGCTTCCCCGCGCCTGACGTGGCGCTGATCCTGCCTTTATCTCATCTGCCCGTGCGCGATTCCACTGTCGCCCGCACGCGGAGCGTTATTCCGACTGCAACAACCTGCCCTCCGGAGAAGATCATGCACTCGCTTGTGAAGTATGTAGCTGCCATCAGTTTTTTCACCTCCATCTCGGGCCTGGCTGCAGACCAGGCTGCCCCCACGAAGCCCTCTGACCGGACTACCTCCAATACTGTCTCGGCCGCATCCTCGCCCACTGCTCCGGCTGAGGGGCTCGCAGAGGTTGAGCAGGTCGTCTCGCAGTTACGGGAGCTGGTCGCAGCGCAATCCCGGCAGTTGGAGCAGCAACGCCTTGCCCTTCAGCAGCAGCGCAAGGATCTCGACGCCGTGCAGTTCGAGGTGCAAACTTCAGCCAGCCCTCGTAACGCCGATCTTGCCGATGCGCGACCCGCGGAGGCCCTGACGGCCGCTGCGAGCGAGCTGGTGACCTACCATCCGCCGCGCGCCCTGACCGCACAGGCCTATGCGCATCCGCAGCTGAACCCCACCGGACCCGAGTCGTCAGCGCCGCTCTCGATCAACATCGGAAACGCGAAGTTCACGCCCGGCGGCTGGGTCGACTTCACCTCCATCTACCGCACTACAGACGTAGGCAGCGGACTCGGTACGAGCTTTCAGTCCATCCCGTACAGCAACACCGTGCAGGGTGGATTGAGTGAGAACCGATTCACTGCCCAATCCTCCCGGCTCTCACTGAGAGCTGATGAAGTCGTCGGCGGTAACAAGATCTTCGGCTACGTCGAGGCTGATTTCAACGGCGCCCTCGCTTCGAACGGCTTCGTCTCCACCAACAGCGACAGCTTTCGCATGCGCGTCTACTTCCTCAACCTCTCTCATCACAAGTGGGACCTGCTCGGCGGTCAGAGCTGGTCTCTGCTCACTCCTAACCGGCGCGGCATGTCACCGTTCCTGTCGGAGATATTCAACACCACTCACCTTGACACCAACTATCAGGTCGGCCTCACCTACGCGCGGCAGACGCAGCTTCGCGCCGTGTATCACTTCAACGATGGACTGGCCTTTGGCCTCTCCCTTGAAAACCCTGAGCAGTTCAGCGGCAGCGCCACGACCTTCCCGTCCCTTTTCAGCAACGCGGAGACGGACGTGAACTCATCCAGTTCAGCCGGCGGAGGGACTTCGACACCCAACCTGCACCCCGATGTGATAGCGAAGGTTGCAGGCGACAAGACCATCGGGGGACGAAACTTCCACGTTGAAGCAGCGGGCCTGCTTACCGGTGTTCAGGTCTTTACGCCAGCCTCGGTCACCAAGGGAGCGACGGCGACCGACGACCGTGAGGGCGGAGGAGCCTCAGTCAACGTCAACCTCGAAGTGGCGCCGCACTTTCATCTGATTGCGGACAGCTACTGGAGCGACGGAGGCGGCCGTTACATCGGCGGCCTGGGACCTGGTTTCGTGGTCGCGCAGCACGGTGCTGTAACGAGCCCGTTCAGCGCGCAGCTGGTTCATTCAGGCTCCGGCATTGGCGGCTTTGAGTGGCGGGCAACTCCGGCGACGGTGCTCTCGGCGTACTACGGAGGCGCGTACTTCCAGAGGGTCTCGTCCGTCGACCCGGGCAGCAAGACCCCCGCGTTGGTGGGGTATGGCTTTGCGGGCAGCGCCAACAGTAACAACCGCGCCATCCAGGAGGGTTCATTCGCCAGCGTCACAACCCTCTGGAAGAACGAGCAGTACGGTGCTCTGCAGATCGTGACGCAGACCTCGTACGTGACGCGCGCTCCCTGGTATGTCGCACCAGGGGCGCCTCGGAATGCTCACACCTTCATGGAGTTCGCGAACGTACGGTTCGTCCTGCCGTAAGCGACGGTGCAACCCGGAAAGCGAAGGCCAGGCTTTAACGCCTGGCCTTTGCTGTCGGTCCCCTGGACTGCTCTGCAACCACTGCCTACGGCAGGTAATAGCGGAACGAGGTCCAGAACATGTTGTCCTGCGCCTTGGGTGCTCCACCTACGCCAGACCAGGTCTGACGGTTGAAGTCCGCATACTGGAGACCCTGCCGCAGGCGACCCTTCGGGCCCTTGTAGAAGTCGAACCAGTAGCCCATAGTAAACTCCTGCACGTCGCGGTTGTTTGCCGCGCACTTGCTGGGAGTGTTCGGCAGGAACGAGCCACCAGGAACCGGCTCGGTGCCGCATCCCGTGTTGACGAAGAGGGGTGAGCCGTAGCCCTCGCCTGTCGTCGCACTCGTTGCGTAGGCACGACGTCCGACGTAATCTCCACCGTAATTGGCGTAGATATCGAGCTTGGGAGTCGCATGCAGTTCAAGCGTTCCCAGGGCCGAAAAGCCGTGCAGCAGAGCCAGTTGACCAGAGGGGTTGAGGGTTGAGTCGGCGAGAGTCGAGCTGCCATAGCGGCCGATGCCCTGGCCCCACAGCCCCTTCACTCCCACGTCAAGCCGCTTGCGGAAGGTCGGGACCCTGAGGCTGCCGCCGAGTCCGCCACCGGTCGTCGAGTCGTTGAATGCGCCCACTGAGGAAGCGGCAGTACCAGTGCCATTGGGGTAGATGCGATCGCGGAAGAACCTGCCAATCGCGAAGACTTCGTAGTGACCTCCGAAGCGAGGTTCGAGCACTACCTTGGCGACAAAATCAGGCGCGATGTTAAAGGAGTAGTTCGCGTTAAGGTTATAAAGACCGCCGCCGGTGCCGGGGCCGCCGATCAGGATGTTTGCAGGTGTCGTACCGCCGATATTCAGAGTCTCGGCATTTTCGGCCGAGACACCGGCCCACAGCGTGTTACCGAACTTCTTCACCACGCGAAATCCATACTGACGGGCCCAGACGAACCCCGCAGTGTACTGAGCGTCAATGGTCATCGGCAGATTCTCAGAGCGATTGTTCATGCCGACCTTGGTCTCGGTTGCGAGGGACCACATCTGGCCACCCGTCACCGTCCAGCCGTGTCCGAACTCTGCCTGCGCCCATAGCTGTCGCTGCCGCATGGTATAGCTGTTGCTCTGGTTGTTGTTGGAGGTGACGCCTGCGCTCAACCAGTCCGCCTCGTAAAATCCACGCATGGTGGAGTTGGCGAGCTTGCCCTCGGCAAGCAAAGCCACGCGCGACTGCCGTCCCGTCCCGTAGAACTCACTCAGGTGAGCTGCATCCGAGTGGTCCAGAGGAATCGAGGTGAACGGGGTGTTGATATCGCCGCCTACTGCCTTCTGCCGCCACACCGTCTCGGCCGCCAAGAAGCTGCCGGTCGGGGAGAGTGTTACACCCTTGAAGTGCAGAACCTCGGGAGTTTCGATCGACTTCTGCAGCTGCGCCTGATCGCTCTGCATACTGCTTACCAGCAGGGTGTTGTTTGACTTGAGGTCGGTGACCGCACCCTGCAGTGAACTTACAGCCGCCGTGTTGTCGGTGCTCGCCTGCTGATCGGCCTGAGCTGCCTGCTGCGCCTGCTGAGCCGCGGCTTGCGCAGCCTGGGCTGTCTGCTGCGCCTGCTGCAGCTGTGCATCCCGCTCTGACAATTGTTGCTTGAGCGCCTGAATCTCTCCTTGAAGATCGGTCCGCAGGGAGTCGATCTGCGATTGAATGGAGGGTCCCGCAGCTACCTTCGCGCGATGCGCCTTCTTATGGTGAGGCGTGGTCGTGGCGGGCGCCGCAGTCTGTGCTGGTATTTGAGCCGTAGTGAGCGCGCAAATCAGGCCCAGACATGCCAGCATCTTCCTTGAATATTTCATTTAGCCTCTCTCGATGGATATTGCCGTGACTTGGAATCACGGTGTCGCGACGAAGGTCGGCCTGCTTGAGTGCAAGCTGTGTCTCGAGCGGCTGCTGCCCCGAATGAGGGTCGAGTGAACGTAAACCTCGTCATCCTTCGCAGCAACCACTAGTCATCGCACATCGAGAATGGCAACATCATGTAAATATTTCGATAACTTTTCGCGAATAAACGAATAAAACAGCATCGACCGGAGGCGCTGCGTCACTGCCACACCGGCCGGACGCATTGTGGGGCGGCGCGCCGACGCCGCTCGCGCCTGTCAGAGCCGCTTAGAAGAATACGCGGCCGGAAAATACCAGCGCGTGGTTGTAGTTATGGAAGTGAGTGAGCGCGATCTGCTCACCGAGGCCAAACGTGATGCCCAGCCGCCGATGCTCTTTGCTGACGTGAAAACGCCCCAGCATCAGACCAGGTGTGACGAAGCTCTGCGTGTGCCCGTCGCTCGGGCCGCCATGGTAGAAGGTGTTATTGAACTCGACCTCGGGCCAGAAGTATTTAGCCAGGTTCTGCTGCAGGGTGGTGTTCCACGTGATCGGGCGACCGACGGCGGTCGCATTCGTGACCGGCAGTGCTGCACCTAAAGTCGAGACAATGTCAAGTCTGGAGAATCCCTTACCCGCTGCCAGGGTCGGCGTGACCGTAGCTGCCACGCTGCCATTCTTATAGCTGCCTGTCGGGTAGCTACCGCCAATGAAGGCAGTGACGATGGCATCCCCACTTTTTTCGTTGCGGCCGAGGATGCGATACTTCAGCAGGAAGGTCGTATCGGCGAACCCGTCCTTCGCCTTCGTATTGTGCTGGATGTAAGCCGGAACATTAAAGATCAACTCGACGCGGCTCACCGGGATCAACTCGAGCCCCTTGTTGTTGCCATAGTTCCAGGTGTCGGTGCCGGCGGGGGCGATCTGCCTGACGAAATCGGAGCGAAATTCCTGCTCCAGGCGAGGCGTTACAGTCACCAGCGGAGTGACCCAGTGCGGCTGCCCGTTCTGGGTAGCTGTGGCGCGGGCCTGCCACCGCGCGACGAATCCGTCTTGCGCATGGAGGGGAATGCAAGTGCTGCAGAGCGAGAGAGCAGCAACAGCGAGCAGGTAAAATCTCTTCATCTCTAGAGAATAGAATACGATTCACTATCATTCAAATTAGCTTTATCTGCGAATCCATACAGATGCGAAGGAGCGTTCGCCGTCTTCACCTGAGAGCGCACTCAATCTCAAGGTGCCTCCGTTACGCCGGCGCGCACGTTGAGCCCCCGCTATCGGAGCAGACAACGTGTTCAGCAGGTCGTCGCCCGTGATCTGCCGGCGGCTTTGATGTCTGCCCCGAGGTGCAGTCATTGCTGCTTTGTCAACAGGCGGCTGTAAGATTAAGTTCGCTTGCCAGAGGCACTTACGATGAGACGTTCTCCCAAGGCGGGCAAGGCTCCGAAGATGGATATCCGCAACGTCGCCTCTCACGCGGGCGTCTCGATTGCGACTGTCTCGAGGACGATCAATCATGTCGCGTCGGTCGACCCGGTTCTGGCAGCCAGAGTCTGGAAGGCCATCGAAGACCTGAATTACTTTCCAAATTCACAGGCGCGCGCCCTCGTCTCGGGCAGGAGCAAGCTGCTCGGCCTCATCGTTTCGGAGATCACAAATCCGTTTTTCCCGGAGCTGATCCAGGAGTTCGAGAGCATCGCGGTCGAGCATGGCTACGAAATACTAATAGGCTCGACGAACTACGATCCGAAGAGGATGGAGTCATGCGTGCGCCGCATGCTGGAGCGCAAAGTAGATGGTGTAGCCATCATGACCTTCGGCATCGAGGAACTGCTGCTAAAGCGTTTCGCCACGGGGGACATACCTACCGTCTTCATCGATATAGGGCCTGAGCATAGACGAAGTACTACTCTGATCGTCGATTATCGGCAGGGCATCAATGAAGGAGTGCAGCATCTGGCAGTGCTAGGACACCAGAAGATAGCATTTATAAGCGGGCCCTTGAAGCTACGCTCTGCGGAGACGCGACAGGCCGCCTTTATTGATTGCCTCAAGGCGATCGGTCTGACGCCCTGTGCCTCGTGGTTGCTCGAGGGCGACCATACGCTTGATGGGGGACGCGATGCCATGCATCGATTGCTTCGCCTGCCCGGGCTACCTACTGCCGTTATGTGTTCTAACGATATGACGGCGATTGGAGTTCTCCATGCGCTGTTCGAGGCAAAGCTGCGCGTTCCTGAAGACCTGTCCCTCATTGGGTTTGATGACGTGCACATCGCGGAATACACCATACCTCCGCTTACCACGGTACGCATGTCGTGTCATGACCTGGCACGATCAGCTGTCTTCGCCTTGCTCGATCACCTTGAGTCGACCTCGCGGGTGCCGGCGCACCTGATCCCTACGCGTCTGATCGTGCGCCAGACAACTGCGACGCCCAGTCCGAGGTGAGCGAGCTGGATGTCGACCCTTCTTCTCGATCGCGGCTGTTGCCGCGCTGCCGAGAAGACCTCAAAAGCATCGATTGGCCGGGTGTCGGCTATGTCGTTGCTCAGTTCCTTGGTAAAGCCTCGACCTGTCTCTCGACGCCCTTTCCTTGGACAACCGTGTAGATGGCGTCGATTCCTGGCAGGGTAATCTGCTCTTTCACACCGCCCGGCCAGTGAATCTCGAGAGCGTCTACTTTTGTAGCCTGGCCGAGCCCAAAGTGCAGGCGAGGATCGGAGGTAGATGCGAAGCTGCCTCCACTTACAACGTCGCCCCTTTGCCTGAATCCGTTCGCTGTGAGGTAAACCGTCGCTCCGATAGCATCGCGCGGCCCGTTACCGCCCCCGACCAGCTTTAATTCTACCCAGTGGTTAGTGGTGACGGTCACATTGCGCAGCAGGAAAGGAACACCGTCGAGGTTATTCACTACTACATCGATTTTCCCGTCATTAAATAGATCGCCATATGCCATGCCGCGGCCCACGCCGACCTCTGCCAGTCCGCTTCCTTCTACAGGCGCGACTAGTTCGAGCTTTCCGGCTACATTATGAAATAACAACGGACGCTGCTTCCAGCTTGTGCCCCAGTTCAGCTTGTCAACCTCCGGGTAGACATGCCCGTTCACCATGAAGAGGTCCAGCCAGCCGTCGTTGTCGTAGTCGAAAAACGAGGTTCCCCAGCCCAGGAAGGGGATGGTTGGCTCGGCAATTCCCATCTTGTAACTTACATCCGTAAAGTTGGCGTCGCCATCGCCGCGGTAGAGGGGTTTATAGTCGTCGCTGAACGTCGTATTGAACAGATCGATCAAGCCGTTGTGAAACAGATCGCCAGCAGCAATGCCCATCGATGCTGTCTCACGGCCGGACTCATTCAACGCATACCCGGACGCCAGACTCGCATCTTCAAAGGTTCCGTTCCCCTTATTAAGGTAGAGGTAGTTAGGGGTTGAGTCGTCCGCTACGAGCAGATCAACCTTGCCGTCGTTATTTACATCGATAAAGATCGATGCCAATCCATAAAATAAGGACTTATCAGCTACGCCGGCCTTTTCGCTTACGTCGGTGAAGGTGCCGTCGCCATTGTTGTGAAAGAGATGGTCGGCCTCGCCCTTGAGTCCTCGCGGTCCGCACATGACCGCTACTCCGCGAAACTGGCAGGGCACGGAAGATGCGGCGCCAGCGGTCACGCTAAACAGGTCCTTCATTTCGTAGTGAACATAACCCGGCACAAACAAATCGAGTCTGCCGTCTCCGTCGTAGTCGCCCCATGTTGCCCCCGTCGACCAGTTACCAAGAGTGACGTGAGCGCTTTCAGCTACATCAGTGAATGTGCCGTCATGGTTGTTGTGGTACAGCCGGTTCTTACCGAGGTTTGATACGTAAATGTCGGGCCAGCCATCGTTGTCGTAATCCGCGATGGCTACTCCGAATCCCCACCGATCGTTCGTCACTCCAGCCTTTGCCGCCACGTCAGTGAAAGTTCCATCGTGATTATTGTGGAACAGGGCAGCGTGGGGCGGCGTAGTTTTGCCGCTCTCAGCATCGTAGGTGGATCCATTCACAAGGTAGATGTCCAGCCAGCCGTCATTGTCATAGTCGAGCAGCCCAACACCCGACCCGACCGTCTCGATAATTACGTGCTTCGACGGCAGACCCATCTGGTGGCGCCACTTGGTAAGGCCCGCCTTCTCTGCTATATCGAGAAAGATTGGAGCTCCTGACTTAACGAAGCCGCCAGCGGTGATAGGGCGATGCTCTTCATCCAGAACCGGGGCATGCGCGACACCGGTGTTCACGCCCGTGGTCATCGTCCCCTGCGACTGATCGGCAGCGGCGGCTACCGCCGGCGGCGGGACTTGGGCCATGGCAGATCGGGGCAGAATCAAGAGCGCCGCTAAAAGAAAGTGAACGCCGGGGAAGTTAGATTTGAACTGCTGTATCAACTGGTCTCCAAATTCACTTGAGGTGCGCCGATGTGGTTTGCAGAGGCTCGTTCACCGTCAGGATCTGATCTGAATGCACGTCCTTCAGGGACTGTCGTATTCCACTCGGCCAGAGTATTTCGACCGAATCTGCCGTGCTGTGCGAACCTAGACCAAAATGTAGACGCTTGTCGCTCGACGACAGGTAGCTGCCAGTTGTCGAGACCGTGCCCCACTGCATGAGTGCGCCGGAGCTCACCTTTACCTCGGCACCTATTGCGTCACGGTTGCTCTTATGACCGACCAGCGAAAGACCCAACCAGTGGTTCGCGTTCGATGTTTTGTTTTGAAGAAGATACCCGGGCCCATCGTTAGTAGATACTACGGCGTCGACCTTTCCATCGTTGAAAATGTCCCCGACGGCGAGGCCTCGGCCTACCCAGGCTTGCTGAAAAGCCGGGCCTGCGGTCGAGGAGACATCCACGAATCCGCTGCCAGTGTTCCGAGCGAGCAACATCGGCTCTTTGTATCGGATTGTGGAGGAGGTAAGCTCGATATTGTCGAGGTCATGACCCTGGGCTATCAGCAGGTCTTTAAGGCCGTCGTTGTCGTAGTCGATGAAGCTGATACCCCAGCCGGTATGCATTAGTGACATTGAAGCCACTCCTGCCATGTAGCTCGTGTAGGTGAAGCTTCCGTCGCCATTGTTTTTATAAATGGCATACTTTTGATTTGCCAGGTTGGTGATGGCTATGTCCGGTAGCCCGTCGTTGTTATAGTCGGCGAAGGCAACACCCATTCCGGCATAGGTACGGCCATCTCCGTCGACGGCGACATCCGCGTCCATCCCAACTTCTTCAAAAGTTCCGTTTCCTTTATTCCGGTAAAGATGCTCGGCTATGGAATCGTTTGCGACTACCAGGTCGGTGAGTCCATCCCGGTCATAATCGCCAAGCGCGATGCCCAACCCCTTTCCGGGAGTAGAAATGCCGGACTTCCTTCCGATCTCGCTGAAGTGGCCGTTGCCATCGTTGTGATAGACCAGTGGGGCAACTGGCTGGAATAGGTCAGGGTGGCAGTAAGAGCGATAGCCTTCGCGATGCTCGCCGCACCAGACATCGTCAAAATTCCACTGCACGTATCGAAGCACTACCAGGTCGAGAAGGCCGTCTCCGTCGAGGTCAACCCACGCGGCGCTGGTGGACCATCCACTGCCGCCCGTACCGGACACTTCCGTTACATCGCTGAAGGTCCCATTGCCATTGTTATGGTAGAGATGATTGCCACCGTAACCTGTCACGTATAAGTCTTCGTAGCCGTCGTTATCGTAGTCGCCCACCGCTACTCCGAGGCTATAACCAGCTCCCGACAAGCCGGACTTCTCGGTTACATCTTCGAAGGTATGATCCCTCTTCTGATGGTAAAGCCGATTCGAAAACGCGGGCGTGGTCTTGCGCAGGATCGTTCCCGGAGCAGTCGGATCGCTGATTGCAGCTCCATTGGCAAAAAAGATATCAAGCAGCCCATCGTTGTCGTAGTCAAAGAGTGCGACGCCGGAACCCATGGTCTCCAGCAGGTACTTTCTCGCGGTGTGGGATGCCTGATGTTTGAAGTGCACTCCGCTGGCGGTGGTCACATCGACGAAGTTTGCCGCCCCTGCGGGCGCAGCAGTTGAGGAGGGCGCAGATACAGCCTGGGTGTTCGGACTCTGTGCGCCTGCGTACATCACGATCGCTGCGGCAGCGAGTAAAGAGAGTACCAGCCCCGCGCGCTCCGCTCTCGTGCCTCTCCCGTTCATCCTGGACGGCAATCGCAAGTACTGACCTCAACCGCAAGGATAACCTCAAAGGCCTGTTGCGCGACGTCTGACCAGAGGTGGCGCCGGCGGGTGAAAGCGATCACCTGCAGCTCAAAGTTCCACTCCTGAGGGACTGTCGACGCACGATATCGACCAGCAGATGGGCAGGCCGGCTGCGGCGGGGGTCCAACCTGAGGCTACGGTTGTGAACTCTGTGGACTCGGACCTCCGAGCAGGTAGAGTACCCGCGTCTCACCCTCAGCGAGTGGACGGATGCGATCTGCGGCACCGGCATGCCGCGCCGCTGCGATCAGCCGGGGCAGCGGTTCCTCCATCGGTTCACGTCCCAGCCGGAAGGTGCCGTAGTGCATCGGGATCATCAGCTCTGCGGTACCAAGGTCGAGGAATGCCCGCCAGGCCTCTTCCGGGCTGGTGTGAACGGCGCGATAACTGTCTGGAAAGTAGGCGCCGATGGGCAGCAGAGCTATCTGCGGGCGCAGCCGGCGGCCAATCTCACGGAAGCCGTTGAAGTAGGCTGTATCGCCGGAGTGATAGACGCGGTGCCCTGCTCCTGCCATGACGTACCCGCCAAAGCCCCGGTGCGTGTCTTTGAACATCCGCGCGCCCCAATGTTTGCTCGGCGTCATCGTGATTTCAAGCGCCGAGTGGCCCGCAAGGCTGGTGCTTTGCCACCAGTCGAGGCTAATCACGTCGGTAAAACCGAGAGAGTTGACCAGATCCTCCACACCTTTGGGCACCACGGCAATTGGGGATCGGCCTGCCAGCCGGCGGGTGTGACGAATGACTCTCCGAAGAGAAGGAAGGTTGAGGTGGTCCATGTGAGCATGAGTCAACAGGACGGCATCGATCGGCGGCAGATCGGCTACCAGAACTCCAGGGCGCCGCTGCCGGCGTAGCAGGATGAGCCGCGTCGCGAAGACTGGATCGATCAGCAGGTTCTTCCCCGCTACTTGAATGAGGAATGAAGAGTGGCCGATGAACGTCAGACCCAGCTCGTCTGCAGTCACCAGCAAGGGCTTGTGCTGCTGCCCGGTCAGAGGGTTGGTGTGCGACTCCCGCACCAGCCGATACAGCTGCTGCATCTTTTGCACGGGGAACGGGACGTTTCTGGTGAAGCGGCTCATGGTCTCCTGACGCTCGATTCCTTTAGATGAGACGGCCGGCAAGTCGATTCTGACCCAACGCGTCGCGACGCTCTACATCCATTATCCGCACAGGTTTCAGCAGGCCAAAACAATACCGCGTTGTCATCGCGAACAGCGAGGTCGGGGATAAACTTCAGTTCGTGGCTCAGTTCGCGGAAATAGGCTGGATCGGGCCTTCATCCTGCCATGTGGGAAGTGCCGCGCTACAGTAGCAGTGAGGGGTAAAAAATGTCAGGGCTAAGGGTTTGGAAGCTACCAAGCTGCACCAATTTGAACCAATGTCTGGCCGCATTGCTCTTGTTCGCGCTGCCCTGCTTCCTGGCGGCCGCTCAGACTGCGCCTGCCGGTACGATGTCTCCCGTAGCGCGCCCAGTGTCTGGAACAGAGGCATGGGGGGCCCAGCACCGCGGCCTCTTTACTGTCAAGGTGAGCGGGCAAGGACCCGCAGTCATTCTCATTCCCGGCCTATCATCCTCCGGCGATACGTGGAACGGCACCGTCGACCACTTGAAGGGTCACTATCAGTGTCACGTCCTAAACCTCGCCGGTTTCGCAGGAGTTCCGGCGTGGAGTGATGTCGACAAGGGAAACTTTCTGCATGCGGTTGAAGATGAACTCGCCGTTTACATCCAGTCGAACAAGCTGGTGAGCCCGGTGATCATCGGTCATAGCCTCGGCGGAACGCTCACCCTCGAGTTTGCGGAGCGCTACGCTGATCTGCCGGGCAGGCTCGTGATCGTGGACTCGCTGCCGTTCCTGTCTGGTGTCTGGTTGCAGGCGGGCTCCGTGAAGGAAGCGGACCCTATTGCCACCAATATGAAGCTTCAGATCAAGGGAGAAAGCCACGATCAGTACCTGCAGTTCGTAAAGAGCGGGGCCTCCACGCGCCCAATGGTAACCAGCGACGCGGATTATGCCCTAGTGAACGAGTGGGCAGCCGCCTCCGATCAGTCGACCACCGCCGAAGCACTGTATGAACTGCTTACAACCGATGCGCGGGCTGACCTTGGGAGGATCCGAGGCGATGTGCTCGTGCTTGCCACCTGGGCCGGCTTTCCTGGAGCGACCAGTCAACAGATCGAGTCGGTCTATCGCGGCCAGTACACGGGCACAAAGAAGCTGCAGTTGGTCATGGCAGACAACGAGAGGCACTTTATCATGCTTGACAACCCGGGTTGGTTCTTCTCTCAGATCGACCCGTTTCTCGCGGCGCCCGCTGGCGGCTCAACAACCGGCAAGCTGAGTTCCCCTCCTCCGGTAACCACAGCGCATTAGCTTGGACAGGGGTCCGTCTGCGAGTTAGCGCTTGCGAGCGACAGGCGGCGACGCCCCCGCCGCGCTCTCTAACAGTCAAGTCAACTTGGAAGGGGGACGTCGGGCACCCTGCTCTTCCACGATGCACATCCTAGCGTTCATGGCCCTGAAACTGACAACCGCCGAGCCCTTCGTCCCCCAGACTCATGACCTGCCTGTACTGCGTGAGGCGGTGCAAGGCTGCCGTGGGTGCGACCTCTACAACCACGCGACCCAGGCCGTCTTTGGCGAGGTGCAGGAGCCATCGACAGCGGCAAACGCGCACATTGACATCATGATGATCGGCGAGCAGCCCGGTGACAAGGAAGACCTCGAGGGGCGGCCATTTGTCGGCCCCGCAGGCAAGCTGCTCGATCAATGCCTTGCTGAGGCTGGAATCGACCGTCGGAAGGTCTACGTGACCAACGCCGTCAAGCACTTCAAGTGGGAGCCCAGGGGAAAGCTGCGGCTGCACAAGAAGCCCACCCTGCGGGAGGTTGCGGCCTGTAAACCCTGGCTGCAGGCAGAGCTTGATGCGGTATCACCCCGCCTGATCCTTTGTCTTGGGGCTACCGCGGCTCAGTCCCTGCTCGGCTCCGCGTTCAAGGTGACTCAGTCCAGGGGAGAGGTCCAGAACCTTATCGGCATGCCGCCCATCATGGCGACGGTCCATCCCTCGTCGATCCTCCGGGCCACCGATGAGGATCGCGCGCAGCAGATGCGCGCCTTTATCGATGATCTCAAGCTCGTGAAGGTTCACCTGGGCTAGGCTGCGGGATGTGAATTCTCCCAAGTTCACGCAAAGTTGAGCGAGCTTAAGCTAATTGAGACCGAGGCGAGCGGTTCGCAATTTCCCCAGCTTCGAACTAAAAATTCCTTCAGGCGCACGACCACACGGTCAGAAAGACCAACGATTGCCTTATCGGGACCTCGTGCCTGAACGCGGGTCATAACTCGCACATAACAATAGGGACTTTGAGCTATTCGAGAAGCGTCTCGGCCTCCGTGTCTTGCACCCATAAGTCGTCCTTACTGCAATTTCGTTGCAGCAATGAGGGTTGACTTCGTGGCGCTGACATCGAGATGGCACACAGAGTGTTCGGAGACACCTACTTCTTGCGTCCGAAGCGGTAGACAACCCCTGCGTTGAATCCGAGATTTTCCTGTAGAGTGCTGCCGAAGTCGCTCAGCAGGACTCCTGGGGTGAGGCGCAGCGCCAGCCCCGGGCCGAGGTTGTAGTCGAGGGCGACTCCCGCACTTGCGTTGAAGACCGTCGCGTTCGGGTAAAGGCCGATGAAGCTGCCCGGCAGCCCTCCGGTGCCGGTATCGAAGTTTCCGTGTCCCACTCCTGCGAGAACCTGCAGACTGGCGGCCAGCTTTGGCGCCTTGATGATGCGATACTGTGGCCCGGCCATGAAGGTGTACTGGCTGATGCTTGGATTGTGGACCGAAAACTCGTTATTACCCGTGTAGGCCGTGCCGTAATAGCCGCGCGCGTCCACCGTGATTCCAAGCTTGGGGCCGAGATAATCGGTGAGACCCACGTTCCAGTCTGCCTCGGTGTCGTGCTGCAGCGTGCTTCCCGGTCGGAAGCGGAGGTAGCCGCCACCGAAGTAGCCCTCGAACCTGTGGTTATATGTGTCTGCCACGATAGCCGCAATGCGCTGCTGCCTGCGGTTTCTTACACGAGCCTGAGCATCACGCATCACTTTGGCTCTCTGCTCAGGGCTCTGCGGCGGCAGCTGCTGCGGGGTCGTATCAGCCGGGGTGGTCGCTGCAGGTGCATTCGCATCCGGAGCGGTCGACGAAGGTGTTGTTGAGGCGGGAGGCTGTGCGGTATCGGGCGAGGTGGCGGGCGGAGTTTCCTGCGCCTGCAATACATGCCCGGAGAGCAGCAGCAGAGACGATACGACGTAAAGTGCCAGAGACAAGGGCTTGCGGCGATGCATGAATCGAGGTGCCTCCACTACGTAACGCCCGAAGATTTCCGGGTATGCAAACAGGGCGCGGCACTGACTGTCCGTGCCAGCCAGGCAGAAAAGAAAGCCTGCCTCTGTATTAAAGCATCTGCGTACCGCTTCGTGCCTGCTTTCATCCTGGGTGAGCAATCTGCGAGAATACAACCTCGCTGCGATGCGCTCGTCCTGTGCGGGACGCACTCAACTTCAAAGGCGCGAGAACGCGCAGATGGAGAGCTATGGGTAAGTTTCTTCTGGGTGTGCTGTTGACCCTGACGGCTGTGCCGGTTGGCATCTACTGCTACCTCCGCTTCGGACATCCGCCGGTTGCTGTCGCGGACACTCCGTTCTGGCAAGAGGCGAACATCGTACACATCCCGCTGGGCAAGCGCATCCGCGCCGAGGCTCCGGCCACTGTGCCTATTGAGGCGAGCGCTCCCAACCTTCAGATTGGCGCTCACATCTACCGCGAACAGTGCGCAGCGTGCCATGGACTGTATGGGCGTCCTTCGGCTTACGGTCGTCACGAGTACCCCGCGGCGCCTCAGCTATGGGAGCCTCATGGCAACGGAGTGGTTGGCGTGAGTGACGATCCGCCGGGGGAGACGTACTGGAAGGTGGCAAACGGAATCCGCCTGAGTGGCATGCCGGCCTTTTCGCAGGTTTTGAATCAGACGCAGATGTGGCAGGTCACGCTGCTGCTTGCAAATGCGGACAAGCCGCAGCCTGCGGGTTTACTCGATCTTTTGAAAAAGCCGATGGACTTTGAACCCGGCGATGGTGCGCTGCAGGGTACCGCTCCAACTCCGCCGCCCCCTCTCGCACGTTGATAAAGGCGCCTGAAGGGCAAGCACACAGCGCAGAGGGTGGTGGCGCCCTGATCCTGGCGGTTCGCAGCCGCACCTGCGCGTCAGTGGTCACTGCACGGGCTATTGATTCGACCCGAAGGCGTTGATATCAGGCGGGAGCTTAGAGAACGTTTCGCAACAGGCGATCGCGAAGCTCTTCCGGCAGTCTGCCTTGCAGCAGACGCGTGTGGGCCAGCGCCATGCCGGTGAGGTATACCGGCGCGGGCGTGGTAATCGCGACCATCACCCAGGCCAGGAGCGAGACGAGCAGTCCAAGCACCGCCGCCAGTTGCAAGGTAAGCACGATGTGCATCTGGCGCACTGCCAGCAGTAAGCTCCAGTGCTGCAGCGGCTGCAGGTGATGGATGATCGCGAGCGCCGTGACGAAGACGCAGATCGAGAGAGTACTGAGGCCAATCAGGGTGACATCAATGGTGCGATGCAGGCGCTGCCGGGACCGGCAATGGGCACATTCAACAAGGTGCTGTTCGTAGTCCGTGCGCATGCCCGGCGTAATTCCCGATATGTCGTATCGCCAGCTGGAGAGGATATCTCCCACTACCTGGTCGGTGCACGTCGTCATGGCTTCGGCTGATTTCGGGTCGTGCTTGCTCGGTTCGAACTGAATCAACTTGCTTAAAGTCATTGTAAATGATCGCCTTGGCGCCGTTCGGACTGCAGCACGCGGGAGTTGGCGCCCTGAATCGAAAGTAGTTGGACGACCCCCTTCATGCAAAGGTCGCTTTTTTCCGCTCGAGAGCAAAGCACACGCGGATGATGAAGCAGGTACGCGGACCAGGGGTAGTCAGTTCATCCTAGAGCTGGATGGGCGTGCCAGAGGTGTGCTGCTCGGCCAGAACAAGTCGATTGCAGAGCAGGTTCATCCGGTCGCGCAATGCGCGCTCGGCTGAGACCCGCGCCAGCTCCGGAAGATTGTTGCTCTCAGAGAGGTGCGCCAGGATGACGTAAGTTGCGCCGCCGTCATAGTTCTTTTCAAGGAAGTCGGCCGTGGCCTCGTTTGAAAGGTGACCGACGCGCGACATCACACGCTGCTTGACTGACCAGGGATAGGGGCCGTCGCGCAGCATCTCGATGTCGTGGTTTGACTCAAGCATGAGGACGTCGCATCCCCTGAGGTGCTCCTTCACGCTCGCCGGCATGTAGCCAAGATCGGTTGCGATCCCAATCTTGATCCCCTCTGAGCGGAAGATGAAGCCGACCGGATCGGCAGCGTCATGCGGAATGGTGAAGGGATCCACTTCGATGTCGCCAATGGAGAATCGAACGCCCGGCTCAAAAAACTCGACTGCAGGAAGCGCGCACGGGTCTACAGGCTCCTTTGTGCCTGGACGATCATCTTCTTCCTCGCACTCGGGCGGCCCGGCGTCATAGCTGGATGACACGTTGCTTTCAGCAGAAACTTCGGAGATTTCAGCTGAGAGCTTCTCAGCGAAACCAGTGCCCCCGTTCTGGATATTAGACTTCGCGTCGAGCTCCTCCACCAGTGTGTCTGCATGCTGGTCGCGGAGCGCAGCATAGCCCTGATTGCCGTCAGACGTCTGTTTCAGCTTGGCTGCCGGCTCTGCCTTGAGCGCGGCTTTAGCTTCGAAATCCTTTGCCCGCTGCGCCAGCCACGCCGCATAGGTGAGCCGCTTCTGGGGTACCATCCAGCGCATCCATGCTCTATGTGTGGGTGCGGTAAAGAAGACAGGTATGCCTAGTTTGCGCGCAGTTACCGCGAGCCCCTGCACGTGGTCCTGGTGTTCGTGAGTGATTAGGATGGCGTCGAGGCTGCGAGGGTCCTGGCCTGCTTCCTGCATCCTCCTAAAGAATTCGCGGCAGGAGAGGCCCGCGTCGACCAGGATCGTAGTACGGGAGCTCGAGACGAGGGTGCTGTTCCCCTTCGAACCGCTGGCCAGCACAGTCATCCTGATCATGGGTCAAGAATACGCCACAACCATGTGGGCAACAGGACGCAAACTGGTGCAGGAACCGTCTGCGGTAACCCCGTTGTCCCACCAGTTTCGGCCCGGTCGCATCCTAGCGCTCTGAACAGGGAAGCTGAAAGGAAAAGACGATGGGGTCAAGTTCCCGGTACTTAAAGATGGCAGGCAGCAGATCGGGCGCGGCCGCCCTCCTGAGCCTTGTAGTGCTCGGAACCGCTTGCCGCAAGACGGACGACTCCCGGCTCAACTTCGAATCCGGCATCAACGGCTATAACAAGGCGCATCCTGAGTGCATCTGGCCTACGGCGAAGAAGTTCCCCATCCAGGCCGCTACCTCTGACGACGCCAAGACGGAGGGTCTGGATGCTCTCACCGACGCTGGCCTGCTGACCCGCACCACCGCCGAGAAGCGCGTCTTCATCATCGGCTCGAAGCAGGTGAACAACTACGACGTCTCGAGCCAGGGCCGGTCCGTCTGGACCCAGGACCCGACCCAGCCAGGTTACGGCAACTTCTGCTACGGCTCCCGCGACGTGACCTCGATCGACACCTACTCCACTGACACCAACTCGTCCGGATTGAAGATGGCGCAGGTGAACTACCACTACAAGATCGACAGTGTGCCCGGGTGGGCCAACTCGGCCGAGATCAAGACCGCGTTTCCAGAGCTCAGCACCGCCTTGTCAGGACCGGGCAGCGACACGGCGAGGCTGGTGATGAACGGTCAGGATTGGCAGATGAATCGATAAGCGGTGCAGGCCGCGATAAATCCACAACGCCCGCGGAGGTAGTCGTTCAATTCCCGTCGCGGCTGCACAGGTCCGAGTCGGCGCGTGCCGGTTGTTACACTGTGAGGTGACCAGGCCCGCCCGCGCTCTGCGCATTGCTGCAATCGACTTCCTAAATCCCGCACCCCTGATGTGGGACTTTGAGCATCCGCCCCTCGAGCAGGTGCTCGCTGACAGGTATTCGATTCACCGCACCACCCCTGCAGAGTGTGCGCGGGAGCTGAGCGCCGGGCTGGCTGATATCGGTCTTATTCCGGCAGCGGCTTACGCTTTCGATCCAGGTCTCGCCATCATTCCCGGGTGCGCGATCGCCTCACTCGACCGGGTAAGGTCAATTCTGCTCATCGTTCGTGAGGGCGCAGTCGATCGCGTCCGCACCGTTGCCGCTGACACCTCTTCTCGAACATCGCTTGCCTATGCCCAGGTGCTCTTCTCCAGATACTGGAGGCCGCTTGGATCGCCCGAGGTGCGATTCCTCCAGCACCCTCCAGACCTCGATCGCATGCTCGAAGCCGCGGACTCGGCACTGCTGATCGGCGACCCGGCCCTGCTTGCGCTGGAGAGTCAGAACGAGCGGCTGCAGCGTACAGGAGAGCGTCTGGACTACCTCGACCTCGCGCACGAGTGGCATCAGCGGACCGGTCTTCCCTGGGTCTCGGCGTTCTGGGCAGTCAGGCCCTCTGCCCTGGACGAGAGCGGCCTTGAGCCGGCACAGCTCATCGCCGACTTCCAACACTCTCGCGACGAGGGGCTCGCGCACATCGATCAGGTGGTGACTGAGTGGTCGCAGCGGATAGCCATCCCGGCAGAAACCATCAGGACATACCTCACCCGGAACATTCACTACATCCTCGACGAGAATTGCATCCGTGGCCTCGAATCCTTTTATGCAGCGGCCGCCGAGGTCGACTATTTGCCGCGCACGTCCACTCTTCGCCTGCTCTAAGTTCAAATACGGTCGCAGATTTGCGAGTAGATAGAAATTAGCGAACAGGTAGGGTCCGCAAGTTGCTCCGCTTCTGATTTCCCCATGATTCAAGCGGCCTCGAACGCCTTGGCAACGTCCTATTGACTGATGTTCCTGATGAAGATGCCTCCCCAACTCGCAAGCATGCTGACCTTCGCGCAGGAGAAGGCTGCTAAGGCCGCGCATCATGCAGCAGGGCATCACAAGCCCCCGCTGCCACGATGGCTCATTCATCTCGGTGCGCTGGGTGTCTTTGGGGTGTCGATCGTCGACTCCTCGGTGGTCCCGCTTCCACTGCCCGGCTCGACCGACCTGCTGCTCCTGTTCCTTGTGGCTCATCACGGCAACCCCTGGCTACTGCCTGCATGTGCGATTGCCGGCAGCATGATCGGCGGGTACCTGACGTGGAGCTTCGGCAAAAAGGGTGGCGAGGCCGCCCTCGGGCGCTATGTCTCGAAGCGCATCCTGAAGGCCGTCTCGAACTGGGTGGAGCATCACTCCTGGCTGGCAGTGCTGATTCCGGCTATGCTGCCGCCACCTACGCCGCTGCAGCCCTTTCTGCTGGCGGCGGGAGCGCTGGGAGTCTCGCGGCGTCGCTTCCTCATCGCCTTCGGCGCCGCGCGCACTCTGCGCTATGGTCTGGTGGCCTGGCTCGGGGTTCGCTATGGCCGCTCCGTGGTGCGCCTGTGGGAGAGGTACGTCGCGGAGTATACGACGCCCGTCCTCTGGACTCTCGGGGTGATCACTGTAGCAGGGGTGAGCTACGGGTGGTGGAAGCTGCAGCGTGCGAAGGCTGCGGAGGCAGCCGAAGACCAGGCCGCTCCTGAAGCTGTCCCGGGCAGAGCGCCACTTCCGGTTGCGGGGCAGTAACGCCGCTCTCCGCACACTACGGTCAGGCGATTCATCGAACTTATATTTCCCAGCGCAGCAGGGTGGCGCCGACCGTGAAGCCCGCTCCCACAGAGGCTACCAGCACCAGGTCCCCCTTGTGCAGACGGTCCTCCTGCCGCGCGCTCTCCATGGCGAGCGGGATCGTGGCGGCAACTGTATTTCCGAAGCGGTCGATGTTGATCACGACCTGTTCAGGGCGCAGCCCGAGGCGATCGGCAGCGGCCTCGATGATGCGGCGATTGGCCTGGTGGGGAATCAGCAGGCTGATGTCGGCCACTGTGATGCCGTTGCGCCTGAGCACCTCTTCTGACGCCTCGACCATCTTGCGTACTGCGTACTTGTAGACGGCCTGCCCCTCCTGGTGAACGAAGTGCATCTTGTTGGCTATCGTCTCCGCACTTGGAGGGTGAAGGCTGCCACCACCCGGCATGAAGAGCGCCGATCCACCCGAGCCGTCGATCTCGTGGTAGTAGTCAATCAAGCCCATCTCTTCTTTGCCGTCGACGAGACCCTCTTTGGTGGGCTCTAGGAGCACGGCGCCGGCGCCGTCTCCGAACAGGATGCAGGTGGAGCGGTCGGTGTAATCGATGATGGAAGACATGGTGTCGGCGCCGATTACGAGCACCTTGGACTGCGCGCCCGATTCGATCAGCTTTGCGCCCATCTGCAGTGCATAGACGAACCCCGAACAGGCCGCCGACAGGTCAAATCCCCATGCGCCCCTGGCTCCGATCTTGTCCTGCACGATGCACGCTGTGGCGGGGAAGAACATGTCCGGCGTTACGGTCGCGACGATGATGGTCTCGACCTCGGAGGCATCGATGCCCCGCTGCGAGAGACAGTCGCGGGCGGCGGAGGCCGCCATATCACTGGTCGCCTCCCCCTTTTCGACGAGGTGACGCTCGCGGATGCCGACCCGGTCGACGATCCATTTGTCGTTGGTATCGACCATCTTTTCCAGGTCGAAGTTACTGAGTATTCGGGGAGGAACGCAGATTCCTAGGGCACTGATCTTTGCGCGTCGAGACACACGCGGACGCACGGCGAGGGTCAAAGGCTTTTTCTCCGTAAACTGCTCAACCTCATTGTCTATGGAGGGGGGTAAGGCTGTCCACGCAGGCAAGTTGAGCGGTCACCGGCAAGCGCCCGCGCGCACGATTGCGCCTTCAGCGGGAACTTTGATTCGCTTGGACAGGAACAAAGGGTTTTGAAAGGAGTGCTACAGGAAGGTGGGTTGCGCAGCTACGAGGCGACCTAAAGCGATCAAGTACCGGGCGACCTACTGCGCACGCACTGGCCCGTTGCCGTTGCTTCCTTCCGGACCTGGCGGGGTTGGCGGGATTGCGTCGCGTAGGGCCCGGCACAGCCTCAATTCTACCATCGCACGCTCTGCTCGCAGCCTTTCAGCAGGCGACTGGACCCCAATGTAAAGAGGGCTTGGATATTGACACGCCCAGCCAAGGTGGATCTTGAACAGCCGCTTCGCACACGTCGCGACGCAAGTGCCGGCGGCGAGTCGGAGCTAGGCCCAGGCAGCGCGCTTCCAGAATGGGTGGCCCGAGAGCCGCGCCGCCGCGGCAAGGAAGAGCACGCCAAGCACCAGCACTCCCGGAACGATGGGCCATCGTCCTTCAAAGCAGTCGATAAATGCGTCTGCTATCTGAGTGAGCCCGACGAGCACCATCAATGACCCCAGGCTCGCGCGGGCGCCCGCGAGGAGCATTGCAAACAGCAACGCCGATATCACCAGGTTGCGCGATGCGGTATAGCCCGCGTAGACGTGAACGGCTCCATTCATTGCATCATGAGGCGAAGCCAGCATCGCCGGATGCACCAGCGCCAGGATGCCGCCAAGCGCCATTAAGATCGCTCCCAGGAGCGCTGCAAGCCTGGGCCATAGGGGAGTTGCAAAATCGCGTTCAGACATTAACGACCTCCGTGCCGTAGTGCTTACGAAAGTCGCAGCGAAAGTGTTCCGAACGTCGGTTGAAAGTTGTGAGCTGTCCGGTCTGATCAGATTTGGTTAAAGGCGAGGGAAAACTCTCCATCGGCCAGGCCACACCTCAGCGGCTCAAGCCGCACTGGACCCGCAGCATCAGTGAATTCTTAGGGGCCGCCCGTTCAAACCCGGGGCTCAAGAGGACTCGCCCCTGCAGGCTCAAGAGGACTCGCTCAACGAGAGTGGCTAAACAGCGACATCAAACGTGTTTCAGTGCGGGCGCAGCACCGACCTCCGTGCCGGTAATGCTTGCGGAAACTGTAGTGAAGTGTTCCAACGTCGGCTAAGGAATGTGCAGCAGGCGTGCGCTGTTTCTTTCCTCACCTTGAAACAGTGCGAGCCTGCCCGGCACGCAAGACAAGATGGTACCCGTATCGGAGCCCCAGACCTCGCGGACAGCTTCTTTCAATGGCATCTCCGTTGCGTCCAGTCTGGAGTTTTCCGAGATAACCCATACGACTGTGCCAGCACCCTTGCTTTGCAGGAGCGCAATTACTTCTTCGTGCGTGTGAGCGAGGCTCGGTGGTATCGGGCTGGCGTTGCGAAATAAGTCGTAATGAAAGTGTGCGAGGCTGCTCGTGAACCTACGGCGACGGCTTGGGTGTGCGAGAAGAAACAAGTACCGCTCCTGCTTGTCTTTGGGCATGAACGCGCGGATGGTCTCTTCCTCGTGCTTTGCCTGAGAGAAAGCCATGGGCGGTTCAAACGGCGACGGTAAACGTGTTTTCGGAGCGGGTGACGGGTCGGTAGAGGGTGTCGCGTTCGACGGCGGTGCGGCCCGCCTCGGTGATGAGGCGGACCAGCTGCTCGCGCCGCATCCCCTGCGGAGTGGTCGCTCCTGCGTCATGGTAAATTTTCTCTTCAATTACGGTGCCGTCGATGTCGTCGGCGCCAAAGCGCAGCGCGATCTGCGCGATCTTGGCCGTCATCATCTGCCAGTAGGCCTTGATGTGGGCGAAGTTGTCGAGCATCAGCCGGCTGACCGCGATCTGCCGGATGTCCAGCAGCCCGGTCGTCTTCGGCAGATGGTCGAGGGCTGTGTTGGCAGGGTGAAAGGCGAGCGGGATGAAGGTCTGGAAGCCGCCGGTCTCGTCCTGCAGGGTGCGCAGGCGGACGAGGTGGTCGACGCGGTCTTCATCGTTCTCGATGTGGCCGTAGAGCATGGTCGCGTTCGAGCGCAGGCCGGCGAGGTGCGCCAGGCGGGCCGTCTCGAGCCATTCGCCGCCGTCGATCTTGTGGTCGCAGATGATGTGGCGGACGCGGTCGGCGAAGATCTCCGCTCCTCCACCCGGGCAGGAGTCGACACCGGCGGACTTCATCCTCTCCAGGGTCTCGGCGATGCTCAACTTCGCACGGCGCGCCAGGAAGGCGACCTCAACCATGGTGAACGCCTTGATGTGGACTTGAGGAAAGCGCACCTTGAGGCCGGAGACGAGGTCGAGGAAATATTCAAGCGGCAGGTCGGGGTGCAGACCGCCTACGATGTGAAATTCGGTAACGGCCTCGGTGTAGCCGGAGGCAGCAGACTCCCACGCCTGTTCGAGGGCCATGGTATAGGAGCCTGCCGTATCCTTCTTGCGGCCGAAGGCGCACAGACGGCAGGCGGCGACGCAGACGTTGGTCGGGTTGATGTGCCGGTTCACATTGAAGTAGGCGATGGAGCCGTGCATGCGTTCGCGGACGTGGTTGGCGAGCCAGCCTACCGCGAGAATGTCCGGGGACCGGTAGAGGGTCACGCCATCGTTGAAGCTGAGACGCTCCTTGGCCATTACTCTCTCGGCGATCGAGGCGAGGCGCCGGTCTTCGGTCTGAAATGGGCGCCGCTGCTGCAGCAGTGCCGGCCGCCTGCGGGGCTCCGGCTCTGCTGGGGGCGCAATCAAGGGGGCCGCTTCAACAGTCATGACCCTCAGGATACTGCATCCACGCCCGGACAGGACCAACTGGGCGAGCACCTGCTGCGTCCCGTGGAGAGAAGATGGAGAAGACTGCGCGTTGCGAACCTTACTTTGGAGGGGACCACTGCTCGTCGGCTGAGGGCCCATAGAGCGCCGGGACGGGTATGTTGTTCAAACGTAGGTAGACCCCAAGTTGAGCGACATGATGCACCATGTGGTTGAAGAACATCTGGCGGAAGGCGAGGGAGCGTGGCCCGTTTGAGATCACCATCTGCCCGTACGTGAAGGGCCACGGAGCACCGAGCCTTGCGTCAGAGGACTTCGCCAGGGCGCACCTTGCGGCTGTGACGCCTTCTTCAAATTGCCGGAGGGCGGCCTCCCGAGAGATAAAGTTCAGAGAACTTTGCGGGCGGGTCGGGTTGGCGAGGTCCATACCATCATCCTCCAGGATGAAGAGGCCAAAATAGGGAAGCGTGGCGCAGTGCATGGCCAGTTTGCCGAGCCGCATCGACTTCTCGTGCGGCGCCCAGTCATTCTGACCCTCCGGCACCCGCTGAAGGGTGCGCCGGGTGTTGGATATCTCTACGTCAAAGTCCTGGAGGAGCAGTTCCGACGTGGCCATCTTGTTGGTCTCCCTTGAGGTCTGAGCTCTCACGGCTGAAAGTGAATCCGCATTACTTGCAGTGGGTGATTGCGACGCGATTCTCTGCCTTGCGGTCCAAGCGCATCCAGTCTAAGCGATTTCCGGCTTTCGATTGAAGAGACGGCCCAGGCTGGGGCGGACCACCAGGCCGAAGAGGTCAAGCAGCGCGTGGCCGGCGACGACAATCCAGAGGCTCCGCGTCCACAGGTAGATGACCGCGAAGCCGGCTCCCAGGATGGTCGTCACCAGCACCCCTACGATCCCCTGGTAGCGGTGCATCCCACCGAAGATGAGCGTTGCCAGCACAAAGCCGACAGCAGGATGGCCGAAGACGAGGGTGAGAAGCAGCGGCAACAGCAGGCGAAAGAACAGTTCCTCGCCGAGACCGGCGTTGATCGAGAGAATGGCAGTGTGCGCTGTCTCGGGGCCGTTGCGGGGCATCAGCGGCAGTATGTCTCGGGCCGCAACGGAGCCTCTCTTGATTACCTTTGCAAACACCAGGCCGCCGGCCAGTCCGGCCAGCAACGCGCCGGCAAAGCCGAACAGGAAGCCAGGACTGGGCATTTGGGCTCGCGGTAGTCTCTGCCGAAGCATCTCTGAGAGCGGGGCGAACTCTACAGGCTGGGTAAGCAGGGTGGATATGCGACCCAGCACCGCGAGGCTGATCAGAGGGACGAGGGCGAAGAGCAGGAGTCCCCTCAGGATCCATATGCGATAGCGGCTCTGCCGGTCGCGAGTGTCGGTGAGCAGTTTGAATCTGGCGTACTCGTCCGTATCGTTGCGCACGAAGTAGTAGAGACCACCGAGGCACGCGATCAGCAGGATCAGAGGTTCGAGCAGTCGCATAGGGGCAGCAATCCTGGTAACAGGCTGTAGGGAAGTCTCGCACAGCGCGCCTCAGCTGGTCTGCGGAGAGCGCAATGAGGGGAACTGGATTGGGAGCCAGTCCCGGATAGCCTTCTGCATCTCGGGCAGCTTTCCCACGAAGAAGTGGTCCGCTTGCGGGATCCAGATGAGATCGGCGGGCCGGGCAGCGCTCGCAACGGCGGCCGCGACTTCCGCGTGAGGGCCGTACTGGTCTTGATCTCCACTGATGAAGAGCTTGGGTTGCGTGCAGGCCTTGAGGAAGTCGTAGCCGTATTCGCGACCCTCGGCGCGTATCGGCAGGCCAAGCGCCACCAGCCCGCAAACGCGCAAATCGCCGCAGCAGGCCTGGAGCCCGACGTTTGCGCCGAAGGAAAAGCCGACGAAGAGAATCGGCAGGTGAAACTCGCGGTCGAGCCAGTCGAGGGCAGCGCGCACGTCTTCCTGCTCGCCACGCCCGTCGTCGTGGACACCCTCACTGAGGCCGGTACCGCGAAAGTTGAAGCGCAGCACAGGCAATCCATATGCGTGGAATGTTTTCATCGCCTGATAGATGACCTTGTTGTGAATAGTCCCGCCGCCCAGCGGGTGCGGATGACACGCCAGCACCGCGTAAGGTGCGTCGGCGGCTCCCGCATTGAGGAGCGCCTCAAGCCGCCCCGCTGGACCTCTAAGGTTGGCGATGCTGCGCAGTTGTGGAGTGCTCATCCCCTCTATTGTATGGAGGCTGCGGCAGCCTGCTGGTTCCGCCAGCAGCCCTCCTGTGCAAGGTAGTGCCGTTCGGCCCTCAGGTATTCTGTGGCAATGAGCTTCGACCCGATCCAATTCACGCGGTGGCTGGTCGACATCGAGTCTACGACCTACCACGAGGGCGCGGCCGGGGCCTTCCTAGCCGAGTTCCTGGCTGGCCGGGGCTTTGCGGTTGAGCGCATGCCTGTGTCGCAGCCATCCGAGAGCCTTCAGACGGGCGATCGCTTCAATGTCTACGCGGGTCAGGCGGGCGATGCTCCCGATGTGGTGCTCTCGACCCATATGGATACGGTGCCACCCTTCATCTCGAGCAGCGAAGATGCGGACTACATCTACGGTCGAGGCAGCTGCGATGCGAAGGGAATTATCGCTGCGCAGATCGCATCTGCCGAGCGGCTGCGCGAGCTCGGCATCGCGGTCGGCCTGCTCTTCGTGGTGGGCGAGGAGCGTGACTCTGCCGGCGCAAAGGCAGCAAACCTGCAGCCCAGGGGCAGCCGCTTCCTGATCAATGGCGAGCCCACCGAAAATCGTCTGGCGATTGCATCCAAGGGCACTTTGCGGGGTGTGGTGCGAGCATCGGGCAAGATGGCGCATTCGGCCTACCCAGAGCTGGGCGAGAGCGCGATCAACAAGCTCGTCAGAGCTCTTGACCGGCTGATCGATCTACCGCTGCCCGTTACTGTCGACGTGGGGCCGAGCACGCTGAATATAGGTCTGATCGAGGGCGGGCGCGCCCCTAACGTGATTGCCGATCACGCGGAGGCGCAAATCCTGGTGCGGCTGGTAGGCGATTCGACTGAGACCCGCAAGGCGATCGAAGATGCGATAGCCGGCCTGGCAGAGGTTGAGTTCACGCTGGAGATTCCATTCATAAGGATGCGGAAGATCGACGGAATGGAGACCATGGTGGCCGCGTTCACCACCGATGTGCCGGCGCTCACGGCGTGGGGAGAGCCGCTGCTGCTGGGGCCTGGTTCAATCCACGTCGCTCACACGCCCTTCGAGAGGCTGGCAAAGAAGGAGTTGTTCGACGCCATCGATCTCTATACAGAAGTGGCTCAAAGGCTAGTGCTATAGTGGCCTCATCTCTGCCAGCCCTGGGGGACTTGCGCACTGTGGCGACAGAATAATGGTGGAACGTGCGGCCGCAGATTTGACCGACTCTCAGCGCCTGAACCGTACGTTGCGCACTGGAGCCCGTATCTGGCGGATGCTGATCTCAGCGACCATCGGCTGGCTGGTGGGTTTCGCCATCTCACTGCCTATACAACTCAGGGAGCTGGTCGAGACCTCGGCGGGTGACGAACAGCTGCTTTTAGATTCCCTATCGCATGCGCTCCTGGTATGGGGAATTATTACTGCAGGCATCGGGGCAGCGGCGACGGTGATTGCGCTTGGTCCTTTCGCGGCGATGGTGAATGCGCGCTGGGTGGTCCGTCATCGCTGGATCGTGACGGGAGCTCCGCCGGCAATACTGTTCGCGGTATTCGGCTATCGTGCCATCCTATGGCTCACATTCAAGCCAGGACCTTATTCGTTTCGGGGTCCGCTGTACCTCGACTACACCCTCTTCAGCATTGCCTTTTCTCTTGTGAGTCTCGGGCTCTACCATCGTCTGCTGCGGCGAGGATCGGGCGGCGTTGACGCCTCATCCCATTCCGGGTGACGATCTCACGGTCGTGCTCTGAGCGGCTACACTTGAGAGGATGGAAATCCAGGTAAATTCTCTCGAATCGGCAGCGTCGTCCTATCTACGATCGGCGCGCCACCAGCCGGTGCAGTGGCAGGAGTGGGGTGAGGCCGCTTTCGCGCAGGCTGCCCGCGAAGACAAGCCCGTTTTGCTCGACATAGGGGCCGTCTGGTGCCACTGGTGCCACGTGATGGATCGTGAATCCTACGAAGACGCTTCGCTAGCGGCGGTGATCAACGAAAGATTTATCGCCATCAAGGTTGACCGCGATGAGCGCCCCGATGTCGACAGCCGCTACCAGGCGGCAGTGTCCGCGATCAGCGGGCAAGGCGGATGGCCTCTGACAGCCATACTTACCCCGGACGGCCGCCCTTATTTCGGCGGAACTTACTTTCCCCGCGACGACCGTTATGGCCGGCCGGGCTTTGAGCGCGTGCTGCAATCGATGGCCGATGCGTGGAAGCAGCGCCGCGACGAGGTCCTTGAGTCGGCAGGCAGCATTATGGCTGCCATCGAGCATGGGGAGACGTTCTCGGCGCGCGGCGGCGATCTGAGCTCCGGGCTGGTAGCGAAGCTGGTGCAGCATGCAATTGGGCAATTCGATCCGCGCAATGGCGGCTTCGGTTCGCAGCCAAAATTTCCTCATCCTGCCGCGATCGACCTGCTGCTCGATTGGGCCCGCCGGACGGGCAGCGATGCAGCCGCTTCCGCAGCCACCGTGACCCTCAAGAAGATGTCGGAGGGCGGCGTCTATGATCAGCTCGGTGGCGGCTTCCATCGCTACTCCGTAGATGAGCGGTGGGTGGTGCCTCACTTTGAGAAGATGCTTTATGACAACGCCGGTCTGCTGGCGAACTACGTCCACGCATTCCAGACCTTCGTGGATCCGGAGTTCGCGCGGGTCGCAAAGGATATTGTCCGCTGGATGGATGCGGAGTTGACGGACCGGGAGCGCGGCGGGTTTTATGCGTCACAGGACGCGGATGTGACTCTCGATGATGACGGAGACTACTTCACCTGGACCAAAGCCGAGGCTGCTGCAGTACTCACCCCCCAGGAGATGGCCGTCTGCGGCCTCTACTACGACATCGGCGATGTGGGAGACATGCAGCACGATCCGCACAAGAACGTGCTGCATCGCAAATTCACCATTGCCGAGGCTGCTGAGCGCCTGCGTCTGCCGTTAGAGCATGTAGGTGCACTGATTGAGTCGGGCCGGACCAACATGCATGCCGCACGGTCGAAGCGCACCGCTCCTTATATAGACAAGACGGTTTACACGGGCTGGAACGGCATGGCAGTATCGGCGTACCTGAGCGCCGGGCAGGGGCTGGGGATGCCTGAGGCAACTGCCTTCGCGCTGAAGACCCTTGATCGGCTCCTTGATGCCGGCTGGAGCGAGCAATCCGGGCTGGCGCACGTGATCGCCTACAGCGAGGATTACTCGACCACCGTATCGGTTGCCGGAGTACTGGACGACTATGCATTCCTGGTGCACGCCTGCCTCGACGCCTGGCAAATCTCAGGGCTGATGAGGTACTACGCGGCGGCGGAGCAGCTTGCTGACGCAATGGTGGCGCGTTTTTACGACCGGACCGGCGGCGGCTTCTTCGATGCGGAGCTGGGCGTGGACAAGCCGATCGGCGCCCTGGCCGCGCGGCGCAAGCCCCTGCAGGATTCACCCACTCCGGCTGGAAACCCCACTGCTGCAGCCGCGCTGATCCGCCTCGAAGCGCTCAACGGACGCGCCGAGTTGAGAGAGATGGCCGAAGATACGCTGGGGAGCTTTGCCGGTGTCGTCGAGCACTTTGGCTTATACGCGGGCAGCTATGGGCTTGCACTGCAGCGTCTGGTCCTCGATCCGGTGCAGGTGGTCGTGGTGGGAGAGCATAGCGATCCGGATGCTCGCACCCTAGAGGTTGCGGCTCTGGCTGGGTTCGCAGTAAACAAGAGCGTAATCAGGCTGACGAGAGCTCAGGTAAGTGGGGGAGAGGTGCCGCCCTCCCTGGCGGAGACGCTCCCTCACCTGCCTGAGATGCGTTCCGACGTCTCGGGTTCACGGGCGTTTGCGCTGGTTTGCAAGGGCAAGTCGTGCCTGCCCGCAGTTAACGACTCCGAACAGCTGCTGAAGGCGTTGCGCTGATGCGTCGAGTGGACCGCTCGTTAGGAGGAGCAGCTTTGACAGAGGGAGCTTCGACACAAGGACCAGCATGGACGGCCGCCGCGCGACCCAGGGCTGCGCTGCGAGGGCTTGGTCGTCGCCGGTTCTTCGCGTCTGCCGCTCTGGCGGGCTGGAGCCTGGTTCTGCTCAGCGCGGTCGTCGCACAACAGGCTGCGCCTCGGGTCGATGATTACAGCGGCCATCCCCGGGTTGTGATCATCAGCGACATTGGCAACGAGCCCGATGACCAGATGTCGCTTGTTCGGTTGCTGCTTTATTCGAACGAACTTGATATCGAGGCGCTCATAGCGTCGACCTCGACATGGCAGCGAACAACCACGCATCCCGAAACAATGCGCACGCTGATCGAGACTTACGGGCAGGTACGGCCAAATCTGCTGCTCCACGCGTCAGGATGGCCGACCGCCCAGGCGCTTGAGGCCCGCGTGTTCAGCGGCCAGCCGGGGTATGGCCTCGAAGCTACGGGCGTCGACAAGCCGATGTCGGCTGGAGCGGAGGCGATCGTGCGCGCCGTCGATCGAGAGGACAGAAGACCAGTGTGGATCTGCCTGTGGGGCGGGCCGAATACACTGGCTCAGGCGCTGCTGCACGTGCGGGCGACGCGGTCGGCTGCTGCGCTAGCCAGCTTTGTCGCAAAGCTCAGGGTGTCTTCCATCTCGGACCAGGATGATTCTGGTCCGTGGATGCGTCGCGAGTTTCCTGGGCTCTTCTATGTAGTCGAGCCATCAACTCAGACTGGCGCCGATTACTACTACGCTACATGGACCGGGATAAGCGGAGATGTATATTACCGAAACGGCGCGGGCGCGGACTTTGCAACAGTGACCAACGAATGGCTCGATGCAAACATCCGCAGCAAGGGGCCGCTGGGTAAAGTTTACCCCCGCTTTGCATACGTCATGGAAGGGGACACGCCGTCGTTCCTCAGCCTGATTGACAATGGCCTAAGTTCGTGGGGGCGGCCCGACTGGGGCGGGTGGGGCGGCCGCTACATTTACCGACAGCCCTATGGCGAGACGCACGCGATCTGGACGCAGGGTGGCGACCTGTTTACCCGAGTCACTTCGCAGGACACGGTGACGGGTGTCGACAGGAGGCAATATGTCTCAGACCAGGCCACGATCTGGCGATGGCGCGAGGCCTTTCAGCACGACTTTGCTGCACGTATGATCTGGACCGTCTCGGATTATGCGCATGCCAACCACAATCCTGTGGTCGAGGTGAACGGGGAGGCGGGCTCATCTCCGATACTGATTGACGCTCAAGTAGGGCAGCCAGTGGTGCTCGATGCCGGCGCGAGCTATGATCCTGACGGGCAGCCGCTGCGCTTCGATTGGTTTCACTACCCTGAGGCGGGTGGAACGGGCACCAACCTGGCGGCTGTCGCCATCGCCAGGGCGCGCAGTTCGAAGGCTGTTGTCACACCCACGGCGGTGTGCCGTCCAGCATGGCTGCCGATTGGGCCGCCCTGCTCCGGGACTGGCACCGCACACATCATCCTTGCCGTCAGCGACAATGGATCTCCGCAGCTAACAAGCTACCGGCGCATCATCCTGACGGTGCATCCGTCTGTGACGGAGCCGTAAATCGTCTGCGATATCTCGTTGCCCTCGGCGGCTTGTGACTGCGCTAGTCCAACTCCTCCGGAAGGCGACGGGACAGGCGGAGGTTGACTCAGGACATCTCCCCCGTCATCGGATTGATCTGGTGAGGCGGAGCGGCAGTCGGATCGGAGCGCGGCTCCTCGCCGGGCGTGTGCTCGCCCGATTGTGGTCCAGGCCCATCCCGGCGTGCGGTGTTGAAGACCCGCATCGGATCGCCCGGCAGCAGACCGTTCTCGTCCAGGGCAATGCGGATGCGTCGCTGGGTCTCGCGCAGAGCTGCCCACTGCTGGTTCGCCAGCGTCTTCAGTTGCACCGGATAGATGACCTGCGAACCCTTAATCGCGTCGACTCCGAGCAGAGTCGGATCCTCGAGGAATACAGCGGAATAGGCAGGATCGGTGCGCACACTCATGGCGACATCCTTGAGAATCTTCATCACCATGTCGGGATTGGCGGAGAAGTCGACGGACACATTAATCGTCGCAACGGAGTAGTCGCGGGTTAGGTTGGCGACTGTGGTTATCTGAGAATTCGGCACGATGTAGAGCGTGCCGTCCCCATCGCGAACCATGGTCTTGCGCAGGGACATCGCCTCGACGGCGCCGGTCACGCCTGCGATCCGGATCACGTCACCGACGTTGTACTGGTCCTCGATGAGGATGAGGATACCGTTTAGACAATCCTTCACGATCGTCTGGGCTGCCAGTCCAAGGGCTACTCCGGCCACTCCGGCGCTCGCCAGCAGCGGCTCGAGCTTGAAGCCGAGCAGTGGCAGTATCTCGAGAGCGCAGAGGAAGACGATGAATCCATATCCCGTAGCCCTTAGTACGGAGGCGAGGGTCCTGGTCTGGGCCAGCCGTTGGGTGCCGGCCGCGTGCCGCTCTGCGATGCTGACCATGCGCCTTGTGACCACCCTGAGGACGCGCAGCAGCAGCCACGCCCCGATGAGAGTAATAACCAGCTTTGGCAGGACGCTGTGGAGAAACTCCAGCAGATCGTTGGTCCACTTGTCGTCAAGAACGTAGAAGAAGCTGCGAACGGTCACGAGGGCGAGCAGATCCATTCTTTGATCCTGTGTATTTAAAGATTACAAAACAATCCTGCAGGGGTAGAATTCCAGCCAGATTTTCGACCGTCCGAAGATATTCTCGATCGGCTCTGTTCTTATAATGCACCTATGCGCAGTCTGCCCGACAAGTTGTGCTTCCGGAACGGACTGATGGCGGCCCTGGTCTCAATGCTGCTGTGCATGACGGCTGCGCAGACTCGAGGGCAGGCCGGCAGCATCGGCATGGACACGCCTCAAGCGTCTCAACCGCATGTGGAGCGGGGCATTGTCCCGGAGGATAATCCCTTTCCCCCTGCACTGCGGGAGAAGGCCCTCAAGCAACAAAGCGAGCAGCGGCAGAAGCGGCTCGTCTCCGATGCGACTCGGCTGCTCGCCCTGGCACAGTCACTGCAGTCCGACGTAGTCAAGGCGAACCGCGAGACCTCCTCCTCCGAAGATCTGCGCAAGGCAGAAGAGATCGAGAAGCTGGCTCGCAGTGTGAAGGACAAGATGCGGGCGGACTAGCAGCGGAACCGTCAGCACCCTGGCCCTCAGGGAGTGCTGCGGAGCGGTCGTGTCGGCCGTTGATGGGGTGGTAACCCTTCGGGTTCTGAGCGCCGCTGGGGAACAACTTCCCCAGCCGTTTCGGCTTAGATTCTTAGCAGAGGGAATCTGAATTTGGTGAAGTTCTGCAGATGGCGCCTCTGCGCTGCTCCTATCTACCCGGCTGGCGCCATCTCTGCGGTGCTCGCCTTGACGATGTTCCTGCTATCGGCGACTCTGCCGGCGATTGCCGCACCCGCCGCCCGGCACCGCAAGAGAACTATCGCAGCACACTCCGGAGCGACGGGGCACACGAGCGGGCGCCGTTCGCCGCATGCCTCCGCAGCAGGTCGAACGAGACATCATTCGAAATCGCATCGCGGCCGGCATGCCCATAAGCGGCTCACCGGCAGGGCGCTTGCCAGAAGCCGCAAGCTTACGCGTGCCTTCGTGGCCTCTTCGCAGCTCCGGCCGATGGCCCAGCAGCTTGCTCAGCTTCGCAGTCCGTCGGCCTACAGCGGCGTTGCGGCGTATGCCCGCTCGCATCCAGGCGAGGCAGGCTCGGCTGCTTACCTTGCGCTCGGGCATGCGTACCTGCTGGACCACAATTATCCGCAGGCGGTTACCAGCTTTCAGCAATCTGCGAAGATGGGCGAGTCGCTCGACGACTACGCCGACTATCTGACCGCGCAGGCCCACCTGCAAGCGAATCAGCTGCCGGAGGCCGAGGCGATCCTAAGCGGCTTCGACAAGCGGCATGCTGAGAGTGTTTTTGTGCGCAGTGTGCCGGTGCTGCAATCGAACCTGCTGCTGCAGCAGGGCGATCCGCAGGCAGCTCTGATGGTGCTGCGTGCGCACTCCGCCGAATCGATTGCCGGGCATGCAGACTTTCTACTCTCCGAGGCGAAGGCGTTGCAGATGTCGGGCCAAACCGACGAGGCAGGCAAGCTGTTCCGCCGTGTGTTTCTCGGCTTTCCACTCAGCGCCGAGGCTCAACAGGCAAAGGCCCAGCTGAGTGCCGCCGCTCCGTTGACCCCTGGCGAAAGGCGCTCGCATGCCGATGCGCTCTACGCAGCCGGCCGGTACAGCGAGGCGGCAGACGACTATCGCGCGCTTGCCGCAGCCTCCGAGGGAGCGGAAAAGATTGCAGCCCTCGTGTCAGTCGCGGCTTGCAGCTGGAAGCTGAAGCGGATGAGCAAGAGCGAGCTCGATGCACTTCCCGACACGCCGGATGAGGCCGGGGCGCAGCGCCTCTACCTCTACATGGAGCTGGCGCGCGACAAGAATGATGCCGACACCCAGCGATCGATCGTGGAGCAGATGGAGACCCGCTCGCCCTCGAGCCCGTGGCTTGCCGAGGCCCTGTATTCGAGCGGCAACATGTACCTGCTCCGCAAGGATTATCCGCATGCGATCGAGTACTACGCCGAACTTGCGAAGCGGTTTCCGAGGCACTCCTATGCTCCCAGCAGCCACTGGCGGGCGGCCTGGCTGAGCTACAGGCAGGGGCAATACTCCGACGCAGCACGCCTGTTTGACGAACAGATCGCCAGTTACCCCGGGGGACGTGAGATACCCGGCGCACTCTACTGGCGCGGGCGCGTGTATGAGGAGCAGGAGCATCGCCCGGAGATGGCCGCCGCCTACTACTCCACCGTGGTGAGGCTCTACCAGCACTTCTACTACGCGGCGCAGGGGCGTCTTCGCCTGGAAGCGCTGCGGAAGGCGGGGCACGGAACTCCAGAGACGGTGGCGTTCTTAAACGCGATGCAGCCGGAACAAATTCCCGAGCTCACAGACGATGTTCCCGAGGACGATCCGCACGTGGTGAAGGCAAAGCTGCTGGCCAATGCCGGACTGAATGAGTACATCGAGCCCGAGATCCACGCCGCCGACGGCAGCGACATGTGGGGCGCCTTTGCTGAGGCGGAGATCTACGTCTCCTACGGCGAAAACTTCCATGCGATGCGGCTGATGAAGCGGGCGATCCCATTCTATACGTCCGCGCCCGTGGACGAGATTCCCATGACCTACTGGCGCATACTGTTTCCGCAATCCTATTGGGCCGTGATCAAGGCCGAATCGGCAAAGAACGGGCTCGACCCCTACATGGTCGCGGCGCTGATCCGCCAGGAGACGGAGTTTAACCCCGCTGCAATCTCGAACAAGAACGCGTATGGCCTCATGCAGCTGCTTCCCTCCGTCGGCAAGAGCATGGCCAGGGAAGAGGGAATCAAACACTTCGACACGAGCATGCTGCTCGACCCGGCGATCAACATCCAGCTCGGAACGCGCTACCTGCGAATGACGCTCGAGAAGTTTGGCGGTCAGCCGGAGTATGCCTATGCCGCTTATAACGCGGGTGACGATCGAGTCTACGACTGGCAGAGCATCGGGCATTACCACGGCATCGACGAGTTTGTGGAGTCGATCCCATTTACCGAGACCCGGGAGTACGTTCAAGCCATCGTACGCAACGAAGAGATCTACCGCGAGCTCGATGCGGCAGGTGGCGCCGTTGCCGCCCCGAAGGCGGGTGCGCAGTGATGTTGTGGTCTGAACAAAAAGGAGCGTCGGGGAACCCAGCTTGGCAATGCGGCTGCGCGATGGCGGTTGACACTGCGTGGGGCGGCGGGAAGAATGCAGGTTAAGTAACGTTCCGGAGCAGGGATGACCTTGACTGTCGGGACAAGTCAGAAATCCAAGGGGGGACGACTTCAGCGCAGGCATTTTTCGGACGGATCGCGCAGCAAAGCACAAGCAAGCCACACCCGCACCACCAAATCTGAGAGGAGACAGCATGTTGCCAGAACTTCAGTTACTAGAGGAGTGGATTCCGGAGCAGATGCAGCCCGGAACACTGTTTGTGCTGGAAAACGCAGGCTCTATGGGCGATGTGAAGAATCCTTACTGGGCGGTCCTGGCCTGCCCCGTGTGCGGTGCTCTCGGGTTGATCACGCGGACGCAGTATGCGGGGCTCGAATCCATGATCTGCGGTTCGGACGACTGCTCGGCAGAGTACTACCTGCCCGACGGCGGCATCGTATATCGCAAGCCTCAATAGCCTGCCCGTTTACTTTTGGGAATGGGGCGCCTTGTGGCGCCCCATTTTCACGTGACCATTTACTCGGCGGGCGACCCCGGGGCAGCCGTTTCGCTCCTGCTGCAATCTCATCGTGAGCGCTGCAGCGCGGGAGGCAGAGAACGACGTGGCTTCCAAGAAGATCCAAGCGAAAGAAAAAGACGCTGCTCCGGCGAATCCAGCGGCCAGCCCAAAAAAGGAAGAGACGGGGAATAGAAAGAAGAGGTCTGCCGCTACATCTCCCGGACCAAAGGGAGCAAAGAGCGCCGCCCCCCAGAGCGCGTCCCAAGCCGTGGACGCCCAGCTGGCACGCTATCGCGAGATGCGCGACTTTTCTGTGACTGCAGAGCCGAGCGGAGGCCCGACCGCCAGCCAGGGATTCAGCGGCGCGCTTCCCTTCATCGTACAAAAGCACGCGGCGACGCGGCTGCACTATGACTTCCGGCTGGGCCTGCACGGAGTGCTCAAGAGCTGGGCGGTCACCAAGGGCCCAAGCTACTATCCCGGCGACAAGCGCCTCGCAGTACAGGTGGAGGACCATCCGATCGAATACGGTGGCTTCGAGGGCACCATTCCCAAAGGCCAGTATGGCGGAGGCACCGTCATGCTCTGGGACGAGGGCACGTGGGAGCCGCTGGGCGACGCAGACGAGGGGCTGGCGAAGGGTAATCTGAAGTTCACCCTGCACGGCGCCAAGCTGAAGGGCCGGTGGGTCTTGGTGCGGATGGGCGGGCGGGCGGCCCAGGAAGGTAAGCCGAACTGGCTGCTGATCAAGGAACATGACGAATTCGAGCGGGGTGTAGAAGACGCGCAGGTGACCGAGCAGCAGCCGGACAGCGTTATCACCGGACGCGGGCTCGATGCGATTGCCAGCTCACAGGACCATGTCTGGGAGTCGAATCGCGACGCGAAGCAGGACACGAAACGGTCGTCCTTGGCGCGCGAGGCAAAGGCTGCCGCGAAGGCGTCAGAGCCGGCCGGGGCTGCCCCCGTCGAGCCACCTGGCGAATTGAGCAAGGCCGCTGCAGCAAGTATCGCGACGCTGTTGAACAAGGCTCCCAAGGAGAGTCTGCCACCCTTCATACCCCCTCAGCTCGCCTCGCAGGCGACCGCGCCGCCAAAGGCTGCGGATTGGGTCCATGAACTGAAGCTTGACGGCTATCGCGTTCAGGCGCACGTGCAGTCGCGTGGCAAGGGGAGCAAGTCGCACGCCCGTCTGAACGTCACCCTTTACACACGCAAGGGCCTGGACTGGACGGCCCGCATGCCCGCGGTGGCCGCGGACGTGGCTCATCTGCCTGTGGAGAGCGCTATTCTCGACGGCGAAGTAGTGGTGCTCGACGATGCGGGCCTCAGCAGCTTCGCCGAGCTTCAGGCAGCCTTCCAGCAGGGCGAACAGAAACACATGGTCTACTTCGCTTTTGACCTGCTCCATCTGAACGGGCGCAACTTGCGCGAGTTGCCGCTAGGGCACCGGAAGCAGTTGCTCCGCACGCTGGTCGAAGATACTCCGTCCGGCGATGCGCTTCGCTTTAGTGAAGATATCGAGGGCCGCGGGGCAGAGATGTTTGCCGAGGCGTGCAGGGTAGGTGCGGAGGGAGTCGTTTCGAAGCTGGCGACCTCTACCTACACCTCAGGGCGAGTTGCAAGCTGGGTCAAGGCAAAGTGCGTACGTCAGCAGGAGTTCGTCATCGGAGGGTTTACGCTGCCGTCGAATGGCTCGAACGGCGTGGGCGCGCTGCTGCTGGGCTTCTACGAAGACGGAAAGCTGGTCTACGCTGGCCGCAGCGGAACCGGGTTTACGCAGAAGACGGCGGCGATGCTGCGTGCACGGCTGGAGGAGCTAAAGCGGAGCGCCATGCCCTTTCGCGATGCACCCGCTGACGCCCGCCGTGATGCGATCTGGGTGAAGCCGGAGCTGGTCGCCGAGGTACAGTTTCGCACCTGGACGGCGGACGGTCTGGTGCGACAGTCCTCCTTCAAGGGACTGCGCGAAGATAAGCCAGCCACTGAAGTGGTTAGAGAGGTAGCGACGATTGCTGATCTGCAGGAGGTGGAGGCAGCGGGCAGCCGTATCCCGGGAACAGAAACAGCGGCGCTTACACCACTCCAGGGGAGTAGCACGCTACAGGATACAGCGGCGAAAACGATTCGGTCCCAAGTTGCCGATAAGGATGTAGCTGCGAAGACCGCTGCACCGCATCGACGTGCTTCTTTACGTCGAGGCGGATCGCAGGCTTCCCAGGACGACTCTGCCGGACGTCATATCGAGCACAAGGGCGCCAGCGCGTTGGCTCTTTCACTGCCCGTCCGTCTCACTCATCCTGACAAGCTGCTCGATCAGCAGTCCAGGCTCACTAAGCAGCTGCTCGCCGAATACTACTTTCAGATAGCGCCGCACATGCTGCCGCATATCCAGGACCGGCCGTTGAGCATCATTCGCTGTCCTGATGGCAGCGGCCAGCAATGCTTCTTCCAGCGCCATGTGAACCGCAGCCTTCCCAAGGGTATCGGTGGCATCTCCATTCGTGAGAAGAACGGTAACAAGATTGAGGAATTCATCACTCTGTCCACCGCCGAGGCGCTAACCGCGCTGGCCCAGATGAATGTGCTCGAACTGCACCCGTGGGGCTCACACAACGAGGATATCGAACGCCCCGACAGGCTCATCTTTGACCTCGACCCGGATGAAGCGATCAGTTGGACTACGCTCGCCGATGCGGCGCGCGAGATCCACAGCCGGCTCGATCAGTGGGGGCTTCGCAGCTTCCTCAAGACCACCGGCGGCAAAGGCCTGCACGTGGTCGCGCCCATCGATCCGGAATTTGAGTGGCCGGTGGTGAAGGACTTCGCGCACGCCTTCGTAATGCAGATGGAGCAGGCAAATCCAAGACTTTACCTGACGAAAATGACCAAGGCTGCGCGCAAGGGGAAGATCTATCTCGACTACCTGCGTAATGAGCGCGGTGCGACCGCAGTGGCCCCGTTTTCCCCGAGAGCTCGACCCGGCAGCTTCGTCTCACTACCGATGGAGTGGAAGGAGCTAAACGCTCCCGAAGTTCCTCGCTTCAGCGCCGCAGATTTTGCCAGCTGGAAGCAGCGTCTCAAGACTGATCCCTGGAAAGACCTGCCAGCGATCAGGCAATCGCTGCAGCCGAAAGAGGCGGGGGACTCGGCGAGCTAGCATCTTGGCAGTCCGCGCGCGTATCGGGAGGCGATCGCAAGAACGAGCCGTAGAGAGAGTACAGAGACGACCGAGGTCCGAGACCAGAACGCGGAGCTCAAAAATGAAAACGGTACCGGAACTCAGCATCGAGCTGCCGCGGATCGTTGTAATGAAAGCCTCCAAAGGTAAGCGAGTTGTCGAGCAGCGTTCGATGGTTTGTTACGTTCGTCGCCGTGACAGTCACAGATGCTCTCTCGCCGAGCCGTTTGCCCACCGCAAGGTCAACAGCGCTGTGTGCCGGCAGGTATGCACCCGGGTACCGAGCATCTGGTGATCCATTCGTGAAGCCCGACCCGTAGCTCACGTTAATCGATGCTGTAGCGCCCGCTGGCAGGCTCGCGTTGAATCCGGCACTGAGCGTGTTGCGCTGATCGTGATCGACCGGACTGTAGCTGAAGCCCGCATCGCATTGCGGTGAGCCTGCCGGTGTGCAGATGAGCCCGCCGGTGATGTTGCCCCGCTGCTCGGCAATCTGGTTTGAATAGGCAAGGTGCGCCCCAGCCACTCCCCACAGTCGCGGGGAACGCACGGTCAACTCCCATCCTCTGATCAAAGCGCCATTGACGGTAACCGGGAAATAGATGCTGGACTCGCCGATGTTCGAGTGATCGAGGAAGTTGTTCACCCGCGTCCTGAAGTTGTCCGCATCGATCGTCCAACCCCGAAACGGAACCTGTACGCCAAACTGGTGCTCCTCGTCGCGCTCTCCGTGCAGCGGAACGATAGCTGTGTCGTTCGCCTCCGCAAACTGTTCGACCGGGCCGGCTGCAGTGAGCAGGGGGGGCGGCTGGTAGAAGCGACCGTAAAATCCCCGAAGCGTCCAATTCAGATGCGGAATGAGGAGCGCGAGCCCAAAGCGCGGGGCCGTGTAGGTGTCGGTGATCTGGGCTTGAAAGCGTGACTCACGCAAGCCGGCGATCACCGTCAGCCAGGAAGACGCTTTGACGCTGTCCGAGAGGTAGAGCTCAACAAGGCCGCCGGTACTTGAATCCGGTTTGCGGAAGCTGGGAGACGTGCCGTCATTGAAGGCTGCGGCGAAGACATAGCTGTCATGCTGTCCCCATGAGTAGAGGCCCGCCTGTAGCGTGTTGCGGCCGATTGTCGCTCCGATCGACGATTGAACTCCGGCGTAATTCGTCTCGCGATCGGAGGTGGTTGCAACGGGCAGGTCTGTCGCTGAGGGCTCATACTCCGCACTGTTGTAGTGGTAAAAAGGTGAGATTTGCAGCAGTGTCGACGATTGAAATGTGCGCGCCCAGGTGAAAGCGGAGAGTGCGTCACTCTCGTGCTGCCCGTCGCGCAGGTAGGCCGACTGGTACTCGCTGTTCCCGATGCTCGCGGGATCGGGATCGTAGGGAATCTGAAAATAATCTCCACGTGCCTGCACCAGCAGCCGAAACTGGTCGCGTGGTGTTCGGTTGTAAACGAGCGACCCCAAGCCTCCGTAGCCGTTTGCCGCATCGTGGAAGATGCCGGCAACCGGCGGGGCCAGGCCGTAGTTGCTGCGGTTCCCATTCAGGCTCGCATACCAGGCGAGGCGTTCGTCATGGTCCCCCAGCGAGAGCTGCGAGTCCCCGTTGTAGAAGTTTCCGGCTGCGATCAGCAGTTCGCCCTGCCTGTCTCGCTCCCACCCGGTGCGCGGCGCGACGTTGAAGACGCCATACGTTCGATCTCCATTCTCGGCCCCATAGGAGCCGCGCTGCGCCTCGAGGTAGTCGATGTCGCTGGGGGCAATCTGCGGGCCCACGTTGCTGGCGATGTTGGTGTTGGGAATCTGCACTCCATCGAGCAGCCAGCTGACCTGGTGACCTCCGCGGATGTGCAGCATGTCGTGGGTCATGTAAGCACCCGGCACGTAGTCGGTGATCATCTGCATGCTGCCGGGGCGGTCGGCGCCGGGGGTGAGCGCGATTTCGGCACGGCTGACCAGGGTAGTGGGCGTGACGCTGTCGACGTTTTCAGAGGAGGCTGTAACCTTCACCTGCTGCTGCACTCTGGCTATCGCCATGGGAAAGTGCAGGACCGCCGATGTGCCTGAGGCGAGGCTGACCGGCAGGCTCTGCGTTGCAAATCCGGTGAGCGATACGGTTACGGTGTATTCGCCAAAGGGAACTGCGTCGAACTCGAATATACCTTCGCCGTTGGTTGTTGTGGTGAGATGAAAGGATGAGGCGGTTGCGGCTATCGTCGCCTGGGCCCCGCTGAGCGGGCGATGTTGAGGGTCATGCACAATGCCGCGCAGCTCGGCCAGCACGGTGGCATGCAGAGGCGAAGGCAGCAGCAGGACCCCTAGGAGCGCGAGAAGACCAAGCAGCGGTTGAACCGGCGCCACGGTGCAGCTGCCTTGAAGTAGGCGCATTTGATCCTCGCTGATCTTTCTTGAGGTGCAATGGTTGGCCGATTGCACGGGAGTAGAACGGATGCTTGAAGGGGCTTGCCTTGACTGCCCATCGGCGCCGCGAAAGCGGCGAGCAGGCGCGTCAGTGGGCGAGCAGGTCTGCGTCTAGACGATGCTGAAGATGTTCTGGGGTGGAGGTCCGCGCTTCTGATGGCTGCGGCTGGCAGCGAGCCGATAGTTTGCCTCGGCCTGCGCTGGGGAGCGGGGATGCTCCGCAATCAGTATGCCGCTCACTCTCGCCGAGCCGCCACTGGAAGCGAAAGGCTGCGAAGCAGGGGTTGAGTGCAGCACGAAGGGGCACTTCTCCGTCAAACGCGCTGCAGAGCGGTCAATTGAGTCTGTCTCTGTCGCGCCGCGCATTGCGCAATGGTGACGTCCTGCGCGACGACAGCAGGCAGGCAGCGCAGCATCTTCTGTAAGGCTTGCTGCAAAGAGGGACGGCAGGAGGAGAGGCAGCAGAGGCGCAGAAGCGAGCCAGCCAAATGCAAGGGTAAGCGTGATGGCCAGTGCGCGTCGCATTCAAGTTCAGTGTAGCGTAACCACGCAGGCGGGCATTGCACCTCACCGCAACTGCGAGAGATGCAGGAGAGCTTTTGTGGGTTGAACGCCCGAAAACGTTCGCACTGTAAACTTAGACTGCTTTGACGACTTGCGCCGGAACAGAGGGTTGTCCAGCGCGGTCATATTACAGGAAAGATCGATCTTCATGGCTATCAGGAAATCGGATCCGAAGGCAAATGCAAGCGGCTCATCGGCGCAGCAGCGCGGGCGCGGAGTTCAGAGGAGTGTTGACGGCGGTGCAGTCCAGACTTCGGAGACTCCAAATGGTGAGGTCGCGACGCAGGGCACGATCAGGACCCTGAAGGTAGCGATTCTGGGCTTCGGGACGGTAGGCAGTTCCGTAGCCCGCATCCTCTCCGAAGCGGGGCACAACGGACTCGAGCTCACCCACGTGCTCAATCGCGATGTGGAGCGCAAGCGCGTCCCGTGGGTGCCCCGCTCGGTCGTGTGGACCTCTGACTTCAACCAAGTACTCGCCTCCGATGCCGACGTCTTAGTCGAACTCGCGGGCGGGCTGGAGCCGGCGGGCGAGTGGGCGAGCAAGGCGCTATCTGCCGGCAAGGCGGTAGTCACAGCGAACAAAAAGCTGATAGCGTACCGCGGCATTGAACTCAGTAAGCTGGCCGCATCGAATCGAGTTCCGCTCCTCTATGGCGCTGCCGTCGCGGGCGGAGTGCCGGTAATTCCAGGGCTGCAGCTGGGGTTATGCGGCGACCAGCTGCATCGGGTCGAGGGCATTTTAAATGGTACCTGCAACTTTATTCTCAGCAAGATGGAAGCCGGTGCTGAATTTGAAGCGGCGCTCCTCGAGGCGAAGGCGCTTGGGTATGCGGAGGCGGATCCCTCTGAAGATGTCGATGGGTTCGACGCGCGCGCAAAGCTCGTCATTCTCACCCGGATCGGTCTGCACGCCGATATAACGCCTGAAGAGATTCCGACCCACACCATCACCGGTATTGAGGCTATCGACTTCGAGTACGCGCGCGACCTGCATTGCACCATCCGCCAAATCTCGCGGGCCGATGCCCGGGGAAGGGAGATCCTGGCGACGGTGGGCCCCATGCTGGTACCCCACGGCTCGCCGCTGGCCGGCTCCCGAGGCACCGAAAACATGGTCGTCGTCAGTGGCAAGTATGGGGGCGACACCGTCTTCTCAGGGCGCGGTGCGGGCGGCCTGCCTACCGCGGTGGCAGTGGTATCAGACCTGCTTTCAATACGGGAGGGGCAACAACTCCGCGGCATGCCCGTCCGTCGAACCACGGTGAGCGGCGAGGTGTCGCTGCGGCACTACATCCGCTTCATCGTCAATGATCGGCCCGGCATTGTGGCGGAGATCGCGACTCATCTCGCCGAGCACCACATTAATATCCAGGCAATCCTGCAGAAGCCGGGGCATCCGGGCGAGAGGCTCCCATTTGTAGTGACGGTGGAACCCTGTCCCGACTCCGCGCTCCGGCGTGCTCTGGGCAAGATCGCCGGGATGGATTGCTTCCTTGAGCCTCCACTGCAGATGCAAATCCTTGAGCCGGAAGAGGCGGCCGGCTGACGGCCTGCCGCGCACCTGGGCTACGGTATTGTCATAACTCGCCACAGTGAACCTCCACTCCAGGGATTGGCATCTGAACTGGGAGTATGAGCACACACTCTCACCCCGTCTGGACCCCGCGAGCTGGATTTCTACCGACCGGCAAAGACTTACACCACGTCGAGATCACAGTTGATGGCCAGCTTGCGGATGCCATCGAAGGCGAGCCGCTGATTGACGCCATCAACCGGGCTGGACGCGAGGTACCGCAGGTCTGCTATCACCATCACCTGGGGCCCATTCAGACCTGCGACACCTGCATGGTCGAGGTTGCAGCTCCGTACGGTGACGAGGGTAATGGCGGTAGCAGTACCGGCAGCATGCTGGTGAGGGCCTGCGGCCAGCGGGTGAGCGCAGGCATGTCGGTGGTGACTGAGTCGGCGCGCGCAAGGGCGGCGCAGACGGAAGCATTCGATATCATCCTCGGCAACCACATGCTCTACTGCACGGTGTGCGACAACAATAACGGTAACTGCACGGTGCACAACACCACGGCAATGCTCAAGGTCGAGCACCAGGTGCACCCCTACCTGCCAAAGCCCTTTGACAAGGACGAATCAAATGCCTTTTACCGCTATGACCCCGACCAGTGCATCCTCTGCGGACGCTGTGTCGAGGCCTGCCAGAACGTTCAGGTCAACGAGACTCTGACTATCCGCTGGGAAGACCAGCACCCGCGCGTGCTGTGGGATGGCGGTGAAAAGATCGATGGCTCGAGCTGTGTCTCCTGTGGGCACTGCATCACGGTTTGCCCCTGCAACGCCCTGATGGAGAAGTCGATGATCGGCGAGGCAGGCTACCTCACCGCGCTGCCGGCCAAGGCGCTGGACGATCTCATCGATGTGGTCAAAGGCGTTGAGCCGCAGACCGGCTATGGAGCAATCCTCCAGGTCTCGCAGGTAGAGGCCGCCATGCGCGAGGTCCGTACTGAGAAAACGAAGACGGTCTGCACCTATTGCGGAGTAGGGTGCTCGTTTGACATTTGGACGAAAGGCCGGCACATCCTCAAGGTAGAGCCCAGCGAGGGACCGGCGAATAACATTTCAACCTGCGTTAAAGGCAAGTTCGGATGGGACTACGTCAACAGCACTGACCGTCTCACTAAGCCGCTCATCCGTGAAGGCGCGACCTTCCGTGAGGCGAGCTGGGAAGAGGCGCTCGACCTGGTGGGCAAAAAGCTGAAGGAGACAAAGGATAAGTACGGGCCGGATTCGATTGGCTTTATTTCGTCGTCCAAGTGCACGAACGAAGAGAACTACCTGATGCAGAAGCTGGCCCGCGCCGTCGTTGGCACAAACAATGTCGACAACTGTTCGCGCTACTGTCAGTCTCCAGCGACTCAGGGTCTCTTCCGCACCGTGGGCTATGGAGGCGATTCAGGATCGATCTCCGACATAGCCGAGGCATCTCTGGTGCTGATCATCGGCAGCAACACCTCTGAGAGTCACCCGGTGCTGGCGACGCGGGTAAAGCGCGCGCAGAAGCTCCATGGGCAGAAGGTGATCGTCGCCGACCTGCGCGAACACGAGATGGCTCGGCGGGCCGACATCTTTATGCGGCCAAACCCGAGCACGGACATTATCTGGCTCTCGGCAATCAGCCGCTACATCCTCGACAACGGGCTCGAGAACAAGGCATTTTTGTCCAAATGGGTCAACGGACTGGAAGATTACCGCAGGTCGCTTGCACCCTTCACCATGGAGTATGCCTCCCTCAAATGCGGAGTTCCGATTGAGCAGCTTGAGTTGATTGCGCGCGAGATAGCCGCTGCTGAAAAGGTTTGCGCATTGTGGGCGATGGGCGTGACGCAGCACTGCGACGGGTCTGACACCTCGACGGCCATTTCAAACCTGCTGCTGGTTACGGGTAACTACAAGCGGCGCGGCACCGGCGCTTATCCCCTGCGGGGTCACAACAATGTGCAGGGCGCCAGCGACTTCGGCGCCATGCCGCAATACTTCCCCGGCTACGAAAAGGTGGAGGATGACAGCGTCCGTCAGCGTTGGGAGCAGGGCTGGGGGGTGAAGCTTTCAAAGAAGAAGGGCCTCGACAATCACGAGATGGTCGACTCTATTCACGAGGGCAAGCTGAAGGCCGTCTACCTGATGGGTGAGGACATGTACAGCGCCGACTCGAACGCACACTACGTGGGTGCGGCCTTTGAGAAGGTCCCTTTCTTCGTCGTGCAGGACATCTTCTTCAGCGAGACCTGCCGCTTCGCTGACGTGGTGCTGCCGGCGAGTCCAAGCCTCGAGAAAGAGGGCACATTTTCGAACACGGAGCGGCGCATTCAGCGCCTCTACCAGGCTCTCGAGCCGCTGGGGCAGAGCCAGCCCGACTGGCGCATCATCCAGCAGATTGCCAACCGGCTGGGTGCCGGTTGGACGTACACTCACCCCGCGGACATCATGCACGAGTGCGCGCAGTTGACGCCGCTGTTCGCCGGCGTGACCTACGACAGACTCGCCGGATTCAAGTCTCTGCAGTGGCCGGTGGCCGTGGACGGGAGCGATCAGCCGCTGCTCTATGCAAACGAGTTTCCCTTGCCCGAAGGCAAGGCCGTGCTCTATGGGTTGGAGTGGCACGAGCCTGGCGAAACCGAGGACGCGGAGTACGATATCCATCTGAATAACGGCCGTCTGCTCGAGCACTTCCACGAAGGGAACATGACCTACCGAGTTCCTGGAATCCTGGCGAACACCCCGGATCGATTCATCGAGGTTTCACCCGAACTGGCAGAGCAGCGCAGCATCAAGACTGGGCAGTGGCTGAAGATCACCTCCCGGCGTGGCAGCCTGCGGGCTCGGGCGCTGATCACCGATCGCGTGAGAGGAATGCAGGTCTTCGTGCCGCTCAACGACCCGCAAGACCCGGTTAATATGCTCACCGGAACGCATACCGACCGAGTCACTCACACTCCGGCTTACAAGGAGACCTCGGTCAAGATTGAAGTGCTTCCCTACGTGGGCGCAAACCCGCTGCCGCGTGGCAACTTCCGCTTCGGTGAGCGCACGCCGCAGTTGGGCGTTGAAGTCGAGCGCAAGTGGGCACAGTCGCGCTACCGCGAGCCGGGCCATGCGTGGAGTGAAGCGCACGGTCCGAACCGGCATAACGGCACGAACGGTGATGGGCTCGTGCAAATCCAGGGAGTGAAGGCTATAACAGCGAGAGGTGAGAGCCGTGGCTAAGGCGATCGAGTTTCGACCCGTGCTGCCCGCTGCGGGGCAGTCGACGGGCATACGTGAGAACACAATGCAGCGCCTCGGTGAGGCGCCAGTGGCCCATGCTGACGCGGTGCTCGCTGCCTACGATCTGCTGGAACAGATGCACAAATCAGGCACCCTCGATCTTCTGCGCGGCGGCTTGAGCGCGGGCGGCAAGATCGTCGAAGAGGTCTCCGCACTACTCGTGCAGCCTGAGACGATCCGCGGCGTGCGCAACCTCATACTGCTCTCGAAGATGATGGCCGGCATAAGTCCGGAGGCGGTGGAGCGGATTTCACGCGTACTTCCGCAGATGGATGTGCAGCAGACCCATACCAGGCCCCCCTCAATGTTCTCGCTGCTGCGGAGGATGTTTTCGGCGGATGTGCGCCGAGGTCTGGCACTAGGATTGACGGCCGCCGAGGCTCTCGGCAAGTCTACCCAGCCTCAACCGAAGTAGTACAGCCGCCGAGGATCGTCAAGGTAGCCGGCGTTGAGCTATGCTGCACGTTACCTCGGCATGGGGCGCCTATGTCAGCACCCCTAGCGGAGTATGACGCTACCGACGCCCAGGTGTTCGTTGATCAGGCGCGCGATCAGCGGCTTGAAAGACTCCTCTCCCTTGAGCAGGACGAAGTCTTTCCTCGTGTCGGACCAATCGAGCTTGAAGCTGGTTGACAGGGCGGAAATCCAGATCTGTCTGACGGGAGCATTGGGGGTCACGACGAACTTGCCGGGCGGCTCTTCAAAGACGATGTTGAGCGCTCCACTCTGCTCCTCTACCTCGAAATCGCTGGTCTCTTCCGCTACGATGAGGCTCTGCTTGAGGGACTCGATCGCCGCATCGGCGTTGCGACGAAAACTGAGTTCATCGATCATACCCCCAGTGTAACAAGCGAATACGTCTAAAGAGTGTCTATGAGAGCGAGGCCGCGAGACAGTTCTGCAGTGCTGCGCGGCTCCGGCTCTTTCACTCGGCTTCTTGCGCCAACGCTCCCCAGCCGAGCGTGATAGAACGGTGTGACCCTCCAGCAAAATCAAGGGTCGCATCGATACGGAAAGGCAAATGGAAAGTTGCTAAAGTCGCAATGCGGGGAATGTATGAACGGCAGCAAGGCCGAAACGAGTAGGCGGCTGGAAGGGCGCTTGACAGCAGACGACCCGAACACACGGAGGAGCCCGCAGGGGCTTTGCCGCGGATCGAAAGCAATCGGTCTCGCGCTGCTCGTCAGCCTCACTTCTCTTAGTGGACTGACCACCCCCTCAAAGGCCGCGACGCCAGAGAGTGCGCCGGATCTGGCGCGCGACGTCTTTTATAACGAGGTGCAGGACCGCGAGACGGGCACTGCCTGGGAGTATCGTCTGGAGCGTAAAACTCCTTCCATAACCATGGTTGCCGAGCAGATCGAGACCAGGCAAGGTCCAATTCACCGTATGCTGATGCGCGACGGCCTGCCGCTCACTTCGGTCCAGGAGCGAGAGGAGAATGCACGTCTCGATCAACTGCTGCAGAGCCCGTCGGACCAGGCACGGGTGCAGCAGAAGTATGAAGAGGATGAGGCGCGACTGCAGCGCCTGATGAAGCTGATGCCGGATGCCTTCCTCTTTGAATATGACGGGCCGCAGTCGAGCGAGATCGTGCGGCTGCGATACCAGCCCAACCCGGGTTTCAAGCCGCCTACCTTCGAAGCCCGCATCTTTCACGAACTGACAGGAACCCTCACCATCAACCGCCGCTACAAGCGCCTGATCCACATGCAGGGCGAGCTCATGGAGCGGGTCGACTTCGGATGGGGACTGCTGGGCCACGTCGAAAAAGGTGGGGTCTTTGAGATCGATCGCCGGCCCGTGAACGCGACCCATTGGAAGACTGACCTGGTCGACGTCCACATGCAGGGCAAGCTGGTGCTCTTCAAAACCGTAGCTCAGAATCAGCGTGAGGTCAGGTCGGCATTCAAGCAGGTGCCCTCCGACATCACCCTCGCGCAGGCGCGGATCATTCTCAACCGCGTAGGACGTGAAACCGCTGCGGAGCAGACCCGCCATGGCTCTGCGCGCTGAGCGCGAGCTGTGCGAGCTTCAAGACTATGGTCTGTAGGCGCCTGGTGCGCGTTTGCAGTAGTAGTGGCAGCCGAGCAGAAAGCCTGCGCTGGCCGCGTAGCTCAGGGTGAAGGCTGGGTCGACCCACCATCCGATGTTATTTCGGACGCCAAGCGGAGTGAGCCGGTAGGCGTGAATCACTCCGAAACACGATAGCGCCGCGCCGGTACCGAGCCACGCCGCGGCGTGCGCAAAGCGCCGATCGAACGTATAGGCAAGAGTAGCGGCCCAGATCATCGATACCAGCAGCGCACCCTGACTCAGCGCGATCAGGCCGTAGATAGCAACCTCATCTCCGAACCGCGGCGCCGTGGCATAAAGCGTTGAGCCAGCCTTCACGATCGATGTATCCACGAGTTCTAAGGCCCACGACGCCAGCATGGGAACAAGGCCCAGGGCGACTGCGATGCAGTGTGGCTTCGAGACCTCCTGAAAGGCCTGGCCGACCATTACTAGTCCAAACCACACGACCACCATCGCCACCACCTCGAGCGGCACCCAGTGCAGCACCATGGGCACCAGTCCCGTGACACAGAGGACCATGACCGCGGCTCCGCTCAGAATCGAATATCCAGCGCGAGCACCGTTGGCCTTATGGGCCATATGACCGAAATAAAGCGTCGTCGGAAACGGGCTGCCGAAGCCCGCCGCGGCAAGGGTCGCCAATCCGTTCACCAGCAGGGAGGGCCGGGTCGGGTAGTCGTCCCCGGCAAGCTTGACACTTTCCAGTATCTGCAGCGAAACCAGCGTATCGAGCAGACTCATGGGCAGAATGATCGAGAGATAGCTCCAACCCTCGGCATGGCGCAGAAACGCGATCAGCGGGACGGGAACGGGCAGGTGCAATCCCGGCTTTTGCAGAGGTGCGGCGAGCGAGTATAGGTGCATGGCTCGCAGCGCCGCAACGGTGATTGCGCCGACCAGCATGGCCGCCAACCCGACGGGAACGCGAAAAGGTAGCCGTAACTGTGACGAATAGACAGCAAGGATCATAGCCGAGGGCAAGAGAGCCACTTCGGGGTGTTCAAAGACGCCGAAGATGAAACCCAGGCAAAGAAAGGCCATCGCAATGCCTGCGAGTGGACAGAGCAACGCTGCGCGTGGAGTCGACCGCCGCAGCCAGTCCGTGCAGAAGGCGCCGGCGCTCTGTACCACTCCACTGACGAAGCTCGCAAAGATTCCAACATGCCAGGTCAGCTGCGCGTCGTGAGTGCGCTGGTAGACGGGCAGCATGATGAGGAAGATGTAAGCAAAGATGGTAGGGGTGTTCACGCCGAAGGGTATTGCCGTCACATCGGAGCGGCCCGTTCGCTTGGCCAGCCTTTGGGCCTGCCAGGCGTAGAAAAGGTTTCCGCCGAAAATGGAGAGGGCGACGCCGGGCAGCAGGCGGCCCACAACAAGCGAGGGAGGGAAGCCGCAGAGCGGGGCGAGGCCGGCGATAAGCAGCAGGTCAGGGAAGCCGCTGAAGAAGAGACCGAAGGAGCCCTCGATGTCCCCCGGTACGAACCACCTGGGGGCCGATTCCTGGTGGACCGCGCTGCTGCTCACGCCGTGGCCCGATCAGCTCGGGCCTCGTGCCCGCCCACTGTTCGAAGCGCGTGCTTCAGCCCCGCACGGGCTTGGAAAGGACACGCTCGCGCGGCTCTATTACCGACGAGACCGGGCGGGCTAGGCGGTGCCATAGCGGAGACCTCGCTGCTTGAGCCAGCGGCGGTAGGCGATAGCCATACGATCCGAGCGGACATGCAGTTCCGCCTGCAGGTCGAGCGGCAGCAGCTCGGGCCTCTGCGATTCAACAATAGGTTTGTCCTGGGCGCTGATCCTGTCCTGAAAGCTGCGCAGCTCCGCGTCTGAGACATCGTGGGCGTAGTTCAGCGCGAGAACCACCCACGCGAGGCTCTCGCGCGGTCCGACCGGGGTGACCGTATCGAGCATGGAGAACTGCTGCAAGAACCCGCCGTCTGTCTGCTTTCTCGCTTGCGTCTTAGTGAAGCTTGCGGTGAGCAACGCGTGCACCTGGTACGTGTAGAAGACTTGTGCGGGCTTGCCGGTACCATCAGGGTCCGGCTGCCAGACTCGGATGTCGCGGGCGAGGATGCCGTCAGGGCTGATCGTAGCTTCATAGTCGTCGATGTCAGGGAAGGCCGGGTCGCCGAGCAGCCCCGCATGTACGAACGGGAGGTGTGCCACATCGAGGAAGTTCTCGATGACGCGAGGTGCATTCGCCTCGAAAATGTAGGGGCCGGCGAGCACCTTGCGGCAGCTCGCGTCGTCACCCGCCGCAAAGACAGGGGGCTCGCCGCGCGGGGTTCCCAGGCAGACCCAGATCAAGCCGTACTTTTCACACGCATTAAAGACGCGCGCCTGTGCGCGCAGCGGCGGCGGCAGCGAAGCCTGGGCAGGAATTCTGACGCACTGACCGCTCGCGTCGTACTCCCAGAAGTGGTACGGGCAGACGACGCAGTCATTGCGTATCTGGCCGAGGGAGAGACGCGCGCCGCGATGGATACAAAGATCCTCCCAGGCGCGAACGCCGCCCGCGCTGCGCCACAACAGCACGTTTCGGCCGAGCAGTTGTTGGGAGCGCAAGCTTCCTCGTGGAACGGTAGAGGACCACGCAACGGCAAGCCACTCGTCAAGCAGCACAGGGTCATCCAGCATGGAATCGGCCGTCTTGGGTGGAAAAGTGCAGATGGCGGCCTGCCTCGTCGCGAAATGATTGTGGTGCGGTATGAGCCTGATGAGACCAAAGAATACGACAACTGCAAACAGGCGGCAATCCGGACTGCCACGCCCTCTGAGCCGGCTCCCAGCCAAGCCGAGGCAAGCGCGGTAACCAAAATCCAGGTTGGGGCTCTGATCCGTCGTCCAGCGCAGCGATCTCCCGCATTCCGCCCGCCAGCGCGGCGGACGGACTCAGGGCGCATCAGTGCTTCCAGAACGCAATGATCAACCCGCCGCCGACAATCAAGCTCCCGCCGAGCAGGATAGGCCGGCTCGGCGATTCACTAAAGCGAATTTTAGCGACCAGCTGGGCTGTAAGGAAGAAGACCGCGACATAGACTCCGATGAGCTTGCCGAACTCCCACCGCGGCGTGTTGATCAGCAGGCCATACACGGCGAGCAGCCCGACTCCGATCAAGATCGGCAGCAGGCGGGCGCCGCCCGAGGCGGGGTGCAGCCCAGAGTGGAAGTAGGAGTCTCCGAACACTTCGAGGAAGGCAGCGAGGAACAGTAAGAGAAAGGCGCCGTATGGGCTGGCAACCATCTGATCGAGAAACTGCTGCAATAGAACCTCCTGAGTAAGAGCCCAAGCGCGAGTCATATTAGTATGGGTGAGCCGGCGTAAGATTTGCGTAAGTCGAGACCAATGAGAAGGCGAGATCATGCACCCAAGCCAGCCATTGAGAGCTTGTTCGAGCGCTGATGTCAGTGCTGAGCACTAGAGGTGGAAACTAACGCAGCGGTGAACCCACTGCGCGATCCGACTTTCAACCGCCTTCCGGCTCCGCCAAGCGCAATTTTGAGGTTATGTAGATGAGAATAGCCGGGCTGATGCTGTTGATGGCTGGATGGGCGCTGGTGGTGCTGGCGTTAATACTTTTGCCGGCCACGGCGGCCCGCTCCGCCTTTCTGGGTGCAGGTTTCGCGGTGGAGATGATCGGCCTTGTACTGGCCATGCGGCGGCAGCTTCCACCATCAGAGGACACGGCGTGATCACACCACCCATGCTGGGCGGGTCGATGACGCTCTGCTTTGTCATGATCCTGTTGATTCCTCTGGCGCTGGCCGGTATGGCACTGGTGAACGCGGGCCTTGGACGGTCGCATAGCGCCTCGCATTCTATGCTGAGTTCGCTGTGCGTGATCTCTGTCGCCGCCATCGCCTACATGGTCTGCGGTCATGCCTTCGCGGGAGCCGCAGGCGTTCCTGGCCGTCAGCTTCTGCTCGGCGGAAAGCCCTGGAGCGTACTGGGGGCGTCGCCCTGGTTCCTCGGCGGACTGGCTCGAGAATTTAACCCCGGCGCCTCTCAGGGAGCTATGATCACGCCTCTCGTTGCCCTGTTTGGAATGCTCGGCGCGGCGTTGGCTGCCCTTGTACCACTAAGTGCCGGCGCTGACCGCTGGAAGCTCGGAGCATCCTGCGCCTCTACCGCTCTGCTTGCCGGGCTCATCTATCCCATCTTCTTCCACTGGGCTTGGGGCGGAGGGTGGCTTGCTCAGTTAGGCGCGAACTATGGATTGGGTCAAGGCTTCGTCGACTGTGGGGGCGCAGGCGCCATCCAGGTCATTGCGGGACTTTCTGCTCTGTCGATCACATGGGTCCTGGGCCCGCGACGCGCGAAGTACCCCGCCGTCGGGGTAGTAGCGGCAATCCCTGCGCACAATATCGTGCTGGTGTTGCTGGGCTGCCTCTTGCTGCTGCCGGGCTGGTTCGGGCTGAACGCGGGGGGAGCGATGCTCTTCAACGGCGCCAGCATTGCCGGTCTACCCTTGGTAGCCCTCAACACCTTGCTCTGCGGGGCGGGCTCCGCCCTCACGGCGGTGGTATTCACCAAGGTGCGCTTTAGCCGCCCGGATGCCTCGCTGACCGCGAATGGATTGGTCGCCGGCCTGGCCGCGAGCAGCGCCGGATGCGCCTACGTCAGCCCCTTCTTCTCCCTCCTGATCGGGGTTGGCGCAGGCCTGTTGGTGATCTTCACGGTCGAGTTGCTCGAGACCCGTCTCGGGATCGACGATCCCGCGGGCGCAGTCTCTGTGCATGCCGTTGCAGGGGTCTGGGGTCTTCTTTCTCTGGGTCTGCTTGGCAGGCTTCCAGGCACAGCAGCGGGGATTGCAGCCGCAACCGCCGGTACTGCTTATGGGGGAACAGCGTACGTCAGCGGCGGACAGATGCTTGCTCAAGTTGTAGGTGTGGCAACCCTGCTGGGGCTGATGCTGCCGGCCAGCTACTTCCTGAACCGTTTGATCGACCGCTTCTACCCATATCGCAGCGACGAGGATGGCGAACGGCTTGGCATGGACCTGCTCGAACTCGGCGCGGGCGCCTACCCTGAGTTCCTGATCCACGGGGACGAATACACACAGCGCTGAGTTGGGCGGATGTGGGTGGGAGCGCGCCACCTCAACTTTCATTCCAGCGGTTCGTTTTGGGCGTTGCCAATTCGAGTTATATTCAAGATATGACCGGATTAGCTTCAGACCGCTACCTCTTCGGTGCGCTGGACAGCAGCCTCAAAAACCGGGAGAAGGTGCGTGAGGTCAACTACGGCTCCGAGCAGCCGGAGGGGATCATCCTCACCTCGCTCGACTTTGCCGTGAACTGGGTACGTAAGAACTCGGTATGGCCAATGACCTTCGGGCTCGCCTGCTGCGCGATCGAGATGATGTCCATGGGAGCCTCGCGCTTTGACCTTGCACGATTTGGTGCGGAGGTCTTCCGTCCCTCGCCGCGGCAGTCCGACCTGATGGTCATCGCGGGACGAGTCTCGCAGAAGATGGCCCCGGTCATCGAGCGACTCTACCAGCAGATGCCAGAGCCGAAGTGGGTGATCTCAATGGGCGCCTGCGCGACCTCCGGAGGCGTCTTCAACAATTACGCCCTGGTGCAGGGTGTCAACCAGATCATCCCTGTCGACATCTATGTTCCCGGGTGTCCGCCGCGTCCCGAACAGCTGCTTTACGCCATCACCCTGTTGCAGGAAAAGATCCAACGGGAGCGTGGAAGCCTGAGAAGAACCTTGAACTTGCAGTAGAGTGTCCATATACACTCCTGCTCCCATGCCTTCAGAGGCCAGCTTGCAGGAGTAGCTTGGTCTGGGTTATTTTCTGTATGCTCTGAAGCTTGATGTACATCTGTTTCGTACCATAAAACCATCTGTTCCTTTTGGGGGCACCGCATGCATCTAGGAACCACGAATTCATTCAGCCGAATTGTGCTTTTTACGGTAGCCGCAGGGCTCGCGGCCGCAAATCTGAACGGGACTGTATCTGCTCAGGACGCTCCGGCTGCGGCACCTGCTCCCAGCGCTCCGGCACCTCTTTACAGTCCTACCTTTCCTACGAAATATTTTGAGTTCTACGCCGGCTACTCCTACTTTCGCCCGGTGCATGCCAGCCTGACTACCGATTACGCAAGTGGACCTAGCGTGCAGGCCAACTACGGCTCGTCGCATTCCGGATCGGTTGCCAGCATCAGCTACTTCTTCAACGAGCACGTTGGAGTGCAGGTGGAGGGTGGTCTGAACCCCGACGGCGAAAATGACGGCTTCTGGACCGGGCAGGCCGGTCTCGTGATTCACAAGCCCTCGCACATGTTCCAGCCCTTCGGTCACTTCCTTTTTGGAGCTACCGAAGTTGCAGGTCCGAACGGCTTTCAAGATCGCCCCTACTACCACCGCTGGACGTGGAAGCAGTCTGTACTCGCCGGCGGGGGCGTTGACTATGAGTTGCCGTTCTACAACCATCATTTCAGCGTTCGCATGATCCAGGCCGACTACAACTTTGTTCATCCCGATTTCGGTACTCAACTGGACGGCACCGGTGGCAATGCCGGGATCAGCGCGTTCCAGCTGACCGCCGGCCTGGTCTTCCATCCCGGCTGGACTCCCGTGCCCGTGACGTACGCCTGCGCGGCAAACCCAGCTGCGATCTATCCAGGTGATCCGGTTACCGTCACCGGTACCGCGACTGGGCTGAATCCTAAGAAGAAGGCGACCTACACCTGGTCAGGTCCCGGGTTGACGATCAAGGGTGATGGTCCCTCGGGTACGATTGACACTGGTTCGCTCGCGCCTGGAACCTTCCCCATTTCCGGGCACGTCTCCGAGGGCAAGAAGCCGGGGATGATGGCCGACTGCAGCACGTCGCTTACCGTAAAGCCGTTTGAGCCTCCGACTCTGACCTGCTCCGCCGATCCGAGCTCAGTTGCAACGGGCGGCACCTCGACCATCACAGCTTCCGGCACCAGCCCCCAGAACCGCCTCCTCACTTACACCTTCTCGGCATCCACTGGACAGATCAGCGGGACCGGCAATACAGCCACCCTGAGCGTCGGTGGAGCGCCCGCCGGATCGATCACCGTGACCTGCAACGTGGCAGACGACAAGGGTGGTACAGCTTCGGCGACCGCTACTGTGAATGTCACCGTACCCACCCCTCCTGAGGTCAAGCACGTGGTTCCGCAGTGCCAGGATACGCCGGCAATCGGCTTCACCGATCCGCAGCGCCCTGCCCGCGTGAACAACGAAGCAAAGGCATGCCTGGACGCGGTAACTCTCAGCGCCAAGACCCAGTCCGATGCTACCGTGGTGATCGTTGGGGAGCAGTCATCCAGCGCGCATCCGGGTCTGGCGGCACAGCGCGCAGCCAATACCAAGCAGTTCCTCACAACAGACGAAGGGATCGACGCCTCCCGGGTCAGCATCCGGACGGGGACCGCCGATAAGGACACAGTGGAGGCCTACCTGGTGCCGGCCGGTGCTAACTTCGACGCTGACGTGATGGGTACGACGGCCGTCGACGACTCCGTCAAGCCGCAGGTCAGGAAGCCACTGCACATGAGGAAGCACGGTCACCACGGTCACAAGCACTCTCACAAGAAGAAGGCAATGGGCAGTTAGCGGCATTCAGGCCGGCTGATTGTCTCCTGCGCTGATCCGTTCTATCGCGGCAGCGAACAATAGAACAATGACAACTCAGGCCGCCGGTATACCGGCGGCCTGAGTTACTTGTGCGTCTTGCGTGCCGCTATAAAGCTCTAGCGGGTCTTTAGCCGGGACGTGAGCTGTCTTCCCAAATCGGGACAGGGTGCCAAATAGTAACCATGCAGCTGGCGTAATCTGTGCGTCGTGCGACGGTTCTATTGTGGAAAGGCTAATAACCAGATAGGGTCGAAGCAGAAGCCTACTTCTAAGTGCCTCAGAAACAGAGGTATGAGGGCCGATAACTCCGTTAGAATAGGTGCGGCAGGGTGGAGTTCACGCGATCTTAAGTTCTCAGGCCAGTCCGATTGCCTGTTTGGTCTAAATCCTTTATTTCCCAACTTATTAGGCAACTCAGGCGATGAACGGCTATCTAAATTAGCAGCGAAAGCCCGGTGTTTGACGTCACCTTCTTTGAGAGCGATGAGTTTGTAAATAAAAGTGGATGGGTGCCGATTAACGTAATGGCAGTCTGATTTGGAGCCGTGACTCAGACTACGGGCGTCTGCAAACAAGTCACAAGTTCCCCAATCTGTAACTGAACGAGCTGTTCAAATGTTTTTGTTGGAGAGGAAGACACGCATGCATTCTCGTACGATTCGCAAGATGGGACGAATTTTCTCGGTTGCTTGTACAGTTGGGCTCGGAACCATGAGCCTCATGGCCCAGGACGCGTCCACAACTCCCCCGCCGGCCGCTTCTGCGGCTCCCATGGCACCGATGGCCGCGCCGATCTCGCGCATGGACATCTTTCTGGGCTACTCCTACCTGGCTCCTCACGGTACGGTGACCACACCTAACGGCGGACCGTGCGAATACTGCACCGGCACCCAGTCGAACGCCTTCACGCTGCGCTCGATTGATTACGGCGCTATCGGGAGTGTCTCCTACTTCGTTAACAAGTACTTTGGCGGTCAGATCGAATTTGGCGCGCATCCAGACAGCAACAACGCTTTCGCACCCTCAGATCACTTCTATACCGGTCAGGCCGGTCTGATCTTCCGTTACCCGACGGATATGGGATTCACTCCATGGGTTCACGGGCTGGCTGGAGCAGTCTACGGCGGCGGCCCCGACCATCAGAAGTACACCTTCGGCCCGGCGCTTACGGCCGGCGGCGGTCTGGACTATGACCTGCCATTCTTCGATCACCACCTCGGCCTTCGTCTGGTCCAAGCGGATTACGAGTACTTTCACGAGGATTACGGTCCAGGCGGACCAAATGTCTTCGGTGGACGCTTGAACTCGAACGTGGCGCGCCTCAGCACTGGCCTGCTCTTCCACTTCGGTTCGATCGTACCTCCTCCGCCGGTGATGTATGCCTGCACCGTCAGTCCCTCTTCCGTCTACCCGGGAGACCCGGTCACCGTCACCGGTACTGCCACGAATTTAAATCCGAAGAAGACGGCGACCTACACCTGGACCGCACAGGGTATCGCGATCAAGGGTGACTCGAGTTCCGCCACCATCGATACCGCCAGTGCGCAGCCGGGTACCTTCACCATCACCGGTCACGTTGCAGAGGGACAGAAGGCCGGCCAGTTCGCCGACTGCACGACGACTCTTACGGTCAAGCCGTTCGAGCCCCCCACAGTGAGCTGCTCTGCTAATCCGACCAGCGTCAAGCCGGGCGACACCTCTACGATCACCGCAATGGGTGTAAGTCCGCAGAACCGTCCTCTCACCTACACCTTCTCCACCTCCGCTGGCCAGATTAACGGTAGCGGCAGCACGGCCACACTTTCGACCACCGGAGCACCCGCTGGGTCGATCACGGTGACGTGCAACGTGGCGGATGACAAGAACCAGACTGCCTCCTCGACCACTACAGTGAACGTGGAAGCGCCGGTAGTCGCAGCTGCTCCGAAGTCGACGGCACTCTGCACTATCAACTTCGAGCGCGACACCAAGCGTCCTGCGCGCGTAGACAACGAAGCCAAGGCCTGCCTTGACAGCGTTGCTCTGAGCGCGAAGGGCCAGGCTGATGCCACCATCGTTGTGGTGGGTGAGGCCGCCTCCGACGAGAAGCCGACGCTGGCTGCACAGCGTGGCGTAAACACCAAGGCGTACCTGACCACCGAGCAGGGTGTCGATGCTTCGAGGGTCACGGTCCGCACCGGCACCAAGGGAACCAAGGAAGTCGAAAGCTACCTTGTACCTGCGGGCGCTACGTTCGATACGGACATGCCTGGCACTACCATGGTGGATGAGAGCACGGTAAAGGCTCAGTCCCGCATGGCGCCTGCTGTCAAAAAGCACCACCACAAGCACGCAAAGAAGTCGTAAGACCGATCGCAGCTGACGGGGCCTTAAGGCCGTGAGAGTGAGGCCAGCTGGTTTACCAGCTGGCCTCTTCTCTGTTCGTTATCCGCGTCGTCTCACTCGCCACGCCTATCCGAGAATCTCCTCGCCACGGCGGATCAGCAAGAAGGTACCCGCCATGCTACGGCACCGGGGAGTGCCGCCTGCTTCCGAGCACTTAAACTAATATCAGCCCGCTGGAATTAAGGAATTAGGAAAGGTACACCGATTCGATGAAGTCCCTGTTTTGCTGTCTCCTGCTGCTGGTTGCATCTTGTTCTCTATACGCGACCGACGCTACCTGGATCCCTGTTGGTCCGGACGGTGGCGATGCCCGGCGGTTTGCCGCCGATCCCGGCGACCCGAAGCATCTCTACCTCGGCACCACCAGCAGTTGGCTCTACGAGTCTGCGGATGGGGGTTCCAGCTGGAAGCGACTCGCTAAGCTCTCGAAGGAGGAGAACCTGGTGCTTGACAGCATCATCGTCGATGCCTCCGACCCGAAGACTCTGCTGATCGGCACATGGGTGTTCGACCACGCCGGTGGCGCGCTCTTTGTCAGCCACGACGGGGGCAGCAGCTGGACGCGGGTCAAAGACATGGACGGGCAGTCGATCCGTGCCCTGGCCGAAGCCCACTCTGATCCCAAGATATACGTGGCCGGCACCCTCACAGGCGTCTACCGCAGCGAAGATCACGGCGAACACTGGACCCTGATCAGTCCTGAGGGCAGCAAAGAGCTGCACGAGGTTGAATCGGTTGCAGTCGATCCTTCCGATACGAAGATCATCTTTGCCGGCACATGGCACCTGCCCTGGAAGACGACCGACGGCGGCACTAACTGGCACACCATCAAACAGGGTGTGATTGACGACTCGGACGTCTTCTCCATCATCCTCGACCCGAAGCAGTCAGGGACGATGTACGCGAGCGCCTGTTCGGGAATCTACAAGAGCGTCGACGCGGGCGAACTCTTTCACAAGGTGCAGGGCATTCCCGCGACCGCACGGCGCACGCGCGTACTCATGCAGGATCCCGTGAACCTAGATGTAGTCTATGCGGGCACCACGGAGGGCCTCTATCAAACCGCCAACGGCGGCTCCCAGTGGGCCCGGATGACAGGCCCGGATGTGGTGGTGAATGATGTCTACGTGGACCCCTCTAACCGACAGCATGTGCTGATGGCCACCGATCGCAGCGGTGTGATGATGAGCGACGATGCTGCAGCCAGCTTCCATGACGCCAACGCGGGTTTCAGCCAGCGCCAGGTCGCGGCCCTGCTCAGCGACATTCGCAACCCACATACGTTATATGCAGGCGTCTTGAACGATAAGGGCTACGGCGGAGTCTTCGTCTCAGAGGACAGCGGCTCCCACTGGAAGCAGCAGAGCTCCGGTCTTGGCGGTCTCGATGTGTTCAGCCTCGGCGAGGCCGCAGACGGGACCCTTCTCGCGGGGACCAATCACGGCATCTTCCGATCGACCGGGTCCACATGGGAGGCGAACGGAAGGGTCGTGCTCACGACGACACAGAGCCGGACGGTGGTCGTCCATAAGAAGCGCAAAGTGGTAAGCAAAACCGTTACTTTACCCGCTACTGCCATCACAAATCGCGTGAACGCTCTCGATCTGCATGGCGACGTGTGGTATGCGGCCACCTCGACAGGCATCTATCGTAGCGAAAACCACGGCGCCAGCTGGGATCCTGCGCACGATAAGCCTGAAGCGACGAGCTCTTCTACTTCAAACTCGGCGGCCGCCGTCGTACTCGAACCCAAGGCTGGCTTGACAGTGAGGCACGGCCGCAAAACTCCGTCGCCAGCGCCAGAGCAGGTCGCCGCGCCCGTGGCTCCGCCGGCTGTCGATTACCGCTTCATCGATGCCTCAGGGCCAGTCGTCTATGCTGCAGGACGACAGTCAATTGCCCGCTCCGAAGACCAGGGAAGGACCTGGCAGACCCTCACCCCCGGCTCTCTGACATCAGTCGAAGCGCTCGCAACCGCTCCCGGTGGAGAGGTCTGGATCGGCGGTCGCGAGGGTGCGTTCTACAGCAGCGACAAGGGCGAGACGTGGACACAGTTGAAGGGATTACCCATGGTGGGCATCAGCGGATTGACCTACGACGCGGCACTGAAGCGGATACTCGTTACGTCGTGGCAGTCCACGCTAATCTTCGGCATTGATCCCACCGACAAGACCTGGAAATGGTGGGAGGCAGGCTGGAACGTTCACGCCGTGCGCTCCGCCGAGGGTCGGCTGTTGGGTGCCTCACGCTATGACGGTGTAGTTATGCAGCCTCAGGGCGATGCAGCGAGTGTGCAACCCACATCCTCCGGCAGATAAGTCTGCATTGCAGAACGGTCAGCGCGGACGCTGGCGCCGGTTGCGGAACCACTTTGCCGCTCCTAGTACAGTCAGCATCGAACCGAATGGCAGGCACATCATCGCTACTATGAGGGCCAGCCAGCCACTGTTGGTATGCGGGCCCTGCTGGCTGATACCGCCAAACACGTACTTCGTCAGGACTGCCGCGAGGACGCCGGTGATTAGCGTCCCGATCCCACAGCGAAGCAGCTGGCTGGTTCCGTCGCTTGTAGGGGTCGCCATCTTTTGCGGCTTGGACATGGTCTGCACTATCGCGCGGCCGCCAGCATCACCCGCACCACCACGCCGGTCACCGAGACGTAAAGCCAGATCGGAAACGTGAAGCGCGCAATCCTGCGATGCTGGGGAAACCTGCCAGTCAGCGCGAACAAAAACGTGGTCAGCACCATGGGCAGGGCGACGACCGACAGCAGCACATGCGACAGCAGGATCAGAAGGTAGACAGTGCGCAACGTGCTGTGGCCGGGGTAGCGCGTCTCCCCATGCAGGGCGTGGTTAAGAATGTAGCTGACCAGGAAGAGAGATGAGAAGACAAACGCAGTCATCATGGAGGCACGGTGCGCCGCCACCCTGCGGCGCAGGATGAATGAGAAGCCAGTCACGAGCGCTATTGCGCTCAGTCCGTTCAGCACCGCGTTTAACGTGGGAAGAAACTCGAGCCGCGAGGCAAAACCGCTGGGCGGATGATGCACGTAGAGCAGCCAGAGCAGGAAGCTGACCGCGGCCGCGCTTACCGCCACGATGGCGACAATAGGCAATCGTGTACTGGAGGGTGGCGGCGCCTGGGTGATTGGCATGGTAATTCCTTTTTGAATCGGCGTGTAGGTGGAGCAGATGCTGGCTTTAACGGCTCGCGACGGTTCGCCTCATCGTGGCCCGAGAGCGTTCAACATCATGGCCGTAAGCAGCAACGGAAGGTAGATGACGCTCACCTTCAGCAGGTCACGCGCGTACATGCGAGATTCGATCGCCGACTTAGCCGTTGTAATGCGAGCAAAGCGGATCGTGTATCCGAGATAGAAGATACCGAGTACTATGGCGGCCCCGCCGTAGAGCCTTCCCGCGCAGTGCAGATAGACAGGTAGCAAACTCACGGGGATCATCAGCACCGCATACGTGAGGGCCTCGATGACAGTCGAGAGGCCGTCCGGTTGCACGACAGGAAGCATGCGAATGCCGGCCCGTGCATAGTCTTCCCGATGGAGCCATGCAATTGCCATAAAATGAGGGAATTGCCAGACGAAGAGCACGGCGAAGAGTGCGACCGCTGGCCACTCAATGCGACCACGAGCCGCCGTCCATCCGATCAGCGGCGGCATGGCGCCAGGGAACGCTCCAATGAAGGTGGCCAGGGTTGTCACACGCTTAAGCGGGGTGTAGACAGCCACGTAACTGAAGGCGGTGATGAGCGTCAGCGCCCCGGTAACAGGATTGGTGCGCAGCGTCAGCCATAGCGCGCCTGCGCAGATCGCCGCCAGACCGAGGACGATGCCGTGGGCCAGGCTGATGCGGCCCGAAGGCAGGGGCCGGTCCGCAGTACGAATCATCCTGGCGTCGCTCTTACGCTCAAAGGCCTCATTGAGTGCGCTTGAGCCGGCGGTAACCAGTGCTACTCCCAACAACGCGTCGATGAGCCCCACCTGCACGCTGCTGATGCCAGAGCGCATCGATCCGAGGTAAAAGCCCGCCCACGCAGTGATCACGACCATGGTGGTGACGCGCACCTTAAAGAGCTCGCGATAGTCCGCGATGCGGGTCGCTGTCGCATCAGGTAACGGCGCGTGCAGCCCCAGTTCCCCAACGATGCCCGGGGGAGTCGGAGCGGCGGTCTGTGCGGCTGGGGTCATATTGTTCTGGCTTATCAACACGACACGGTTTGCAGGACTACAGCAGTGCGGAGCGGGCTCCCTCTGAGATGATATCAACTTTGCGAGGAATGACTTCCAAGTCATTCGCTCGCAGCGTAGTTCAATTCAGCCGTCTGAAAGCAGCCGCAGAGCAGGTTGCGTACCGCCGCATCACATAGCTCCCATATCCAGGGAGAGCGACGATGGGTGCGTCGCTCATTGAACTGGCGTGCGAGCGGCAAACTCCGGCAATGAAAGCGCGCCCTTGCCGCTGTTAGATCGGCTCTGCTTCGATCTTGGCAGCCTTGTGCTCAGCGGTAGCTTCGTGGGCGGCGGCGGTTGCCTCGGGGGTCGGCGCAGGGGCCTTCACGAGGTATTCATTCACCAGTACTGCGACCAGAACGGCCGTCGGTACTGACACCATTGCACCCACCACGCCTGCTATGGCTGAGCCGAGCAGCAAGGCCACGATGATTGCGAGTCCTGGCAGATCGACGCTGCTCTTCATGATGCGCGGGGTCAGGTAAGACGTTTCCACCTGGGCGTAGATGGCGTAGAAAATCATCGCGCCAACGACTCGCCCCCATGAATCGATAGCTGCAACCAGTAGTACGAGCGCCATCGAGATCATCGCGCCCACTATGGGAATCAAGTTGAAGAGACCCATCAGCACTCCCAGCGCATAAGCGTACCGGATGTGCAGGGCGACGAAAACGACCGTGCTGAGCACGCCAAGGATCGCCATCAGCGAGGCCTGACCGATCAGCCATTTGCCCATCCGCACCTCGGCGATAGCAAGAGTTTTGTCGAGGCGCTCACGCGGGGCGAGAGGGAAGAGCGACAGAACCCAGGCGTAAGCATGCTCCCCCTCAAGCAGGAAGTAGACGGTGAGAATGATGCCTGTGATCAGATCGAAGAGCTTGCTCGCCCAGTTACTCAGCGACATGAAGATATAGGTCGCAGAGGTCGAAGCAAAGCCCTGCAGGCGGGTATTCAGCTGGCCGGTGTCAATATGCTGGGTGAACGGCAGTCGCTTGACCCGCATTAACAGCTGCGGTCCCCGCGAAGGAAGCTCCTGGCTTAGCTGGCGCAGGTCACGCGCTACCGGCGGCAGCGCAAACCAGAAGAAGAGCGTAAGGAAGGCGACCGCACTGATCAGCAGCAGCATCACCGCCCACACACGGCTGATGCGCAGCCTTCCAATACGCAGGCGCGTGATGGATCTGACCAGAGGCATCAGCACGACTGCAAACAGTGCAGTGACATAAAGCAGCAGCAGCACGTCGCGGATCAGCCATGCGAGGGCCAGGCTGAGCAGCACTGCAATGGTGAAGACAACATCACCGCGCCTGGTGCGGCCCTTCTCAGCAGTCGCCGCCTCGATCACGGGCTGAGAAGTGGTGATTGAGCTGTTTGTTGTTGCGGCTGATGTTGGAGTGAGTGCGCTCATCGAGGCTGTGCCTTCTGCTGCCGCTGCGGTGTGGGTGTGAACTCCGCCAGGGTGGTAGAGTTGCCCTTCGCGGCAGTGTTTAAAGCCGCCAGGACAGAATTTGCTACCTCTGCCGGCGTGCGGTCCGCAGTTGGAACGGTGAGATGAGCGATTCCGTAGTGGGGCAGCCTCGACGCAAGCTTTTCCTCGAGCAACGCAGGATTGGAGCCCAGCTGCTTGAGCAGCGGCCGCACTGGAATAGATCCCTTACTTCCGTTTGCATTCTGCGGCGTTGAAGCAGCCTGTGACTCGCAGCGTGCCAGCAACAGGTGAGCCGGCGCATCGAGGAATACGATCAGTGTGCCATGTGAGTCTCGGAGCAGGGAGCGGGTCGACTCTGTCTCGAGCGCCCCTCCACCGAGGGCTAGTACAAGCTCTTGCCTTTCAACTAATATTTCGATGGCTCGCGCCTCGATGAGCCGGAAGCCCGCTTCGCCGCTCCGGGTGAATATCTCAGCGACTGTCGAGCCGGTCTGATTTTCAAGCTGCTGATCGGTGTCGACAAAAGACCATTTAAGCCGCTCTGCCAGCAGCGCTCCCACTGTAGTCTTGCCTGCACCCATGAAGCCTACGAGAACGATGCGCGTGGTCTCTACCGGCAGATGGCTCGTTGCGTTCATAAGCTCTCTGCCATGCTACAGGCACACGCAAGCCGCAGTTTGCATACTCGCCCTTCGTTCCGTAGCTTGAACTATATCCAACCAGTGCGCCTCACGTCCGTCATCATGACTGCGAACGGGCGTCTATTCGTTCAGTTTGGCTTCTATCTTCTCCCAGACAGCGGGGCTGGGGTCGTGCAGGGGCAAAAGCAGCTTGGCTTGTACTGCGATATATTGCAGATCGCTCACCAGCGCCGCGCACTGCTTGCAGGTCTTCAAATGCTCTTCAGAGTCCAACGGCCGGCCCGACTCAAACAGTTCTGGCAGCTTCTCCTGGAACTCCTCGCAGCTGATCGTCTCCCTGACTAGAGAGGTGGGCAGTCCATTCATGCTACCTCCTTCCGTTGCCCGGTACGCAGCAGGTCGCGCAGCTTCATGCGGGCTTTATGGAGTTGCGATTTGCTGTTCCCGATCGAGCAGTCCAGCATCTCCGCAATCTCGTTGTGCTCGTAGCCCTCGACGTCATGCAGCACGAAGACAAGGCGGTAGCCCGGAGGCAGATTCTCGACCGCGCGCTCGAGCGTCACGCGATCGATCGAGCCGGAGAGAGTGAGATCGCGAGCACCGATGTCCTTGCGCGGACCGTCGTCCTGTGAGGGCTCGAGCGTCTCTTCGAGCGACACCTGGGGCAGGCCCTTTTTGCGCAGGTGCATGAGTACTACATTCACAGCCAGCCGGTGCAGCCAGGTCGAAAACGCGGAGTCTCCCCGGAAGGTCGAAATCTTGCGGTAGAGCTGCAGGAATGCCTCCTGCGTCAGGTCTTCAGCCTCTGCAACATTACTGAGCATGCGCAGGCACAGCGAGTAGACGCGGCGTTTGTGCAGCGCGTAGAGGGTCTCAAAGGCACGCGGATCTCCGGACTGTGCAGCGGCTATAGCCTCTGCCTCCCCGGCGATTGGCGGGTTACGCCGCAAATGTTGATTGTTAGGCTTGGCCTTGATTGCAGGCTGCTCGGATGCGGGTGGCTGTCCTGCACTCATTTCAGTGGCCTGGTCGATGCTGGATGCATTATCTGGTGCTCCGGTCTTCACACAAACTACGGTCGACTTCATAGTGGACGCGCACGACAAGGAGTGGCATGAGTCCGACGCTTTTTTCGTTCTTTTAGTTGCCTCTGCGGCACTCCACCGCAGCAGGCTCGACTTCCCTCGCGCCTGCCCTTCTCGAGTTTAGCTGATCGGCCCCGCTGGTTTGTGTTTCAAAGCGGTCAAGAATGTTGGCAGCATGATCATGCTAAAAAGGGGACTATTCATATGTGCTCCACAGCATTGATCCATGCGCTCAAGAGCCGATGAAACGGGCGTAGATCGACCTCGCGACCGAGGCGTCCGTCGTCCCTTGAACAATGGCGCGCCCGTCGCTGAACACCGTAAGGGTGTGGCTGGGCAGTTGAAGCCGGAGCAGAAGCCCGTTCTGACGCACCTCTCCATGAGAGCGGAGCCGCGTAGCCAGCTCATACAGATCGACGGGGCGCTTGTGCTCGTGTATCTGAACTGAGTTTCGGCCGCAGAGAGTGATGTGCGGGCGAGCGTCGCCCCTAAGGTAGGCGAAGTCGCGTTCCCCGCAGACCGCACAGCCCGGGCGCGGTGCGGCGGCAGACAACTCGTTTCGCTTATTGGACCAGAGATCATAGGAGAGCAGGCTACGCCGCATCCTGTTCCGAGCCCCGCCCAGCAGCTTCAGCCCCTCTGTTACCACGATCGAGGCGACCAGGTTTACAGCCGTGTTGAGGATACCCGCCGTGTCGCAGGTCTCGACCGAGCCGGAAGGAGGAGCCGGGAAGAGGCAAGCCAGGCAAGCGGTCTCGCCGGGCAGGATGTTCATCGTGACCGCGTAAGCTCCGACCGCAGCCGCGTAGATCCAGGGCCTGCCCTGCTCGACGGCGAAGTCATTTATCAGGTACCGAGTCTCGAAGTTATCCGTTCCATCGAGGATCAGGTCACAATGCTCCAGCAGAGCGTGAATGTTCTCAGGAACAAGATCAGCTACCCGAGCCCCAACGGTCGTCTCGCGATTGAAGAGGGCGATCTTTCGCCGGGCCGCCTCCGCCTTAGGTAGGGCCGAATCAACATCCGCTTCGTCGAACAACACCTGCCGCTGCAGGTTGCTCTCTTCGACATAGTCCCGGTCGATAATGGTGAGAGTGCCCACGCCGGAGCGAGCCAGCAGGCTGGCCGCTGCAGCGCCTGTAGCACCGCAGCCGACCAGCGCTACATGCGAGCGCGAGAGCAGCGCCTGGCCCTCGGCGCCTATTCCCGGGAACAATACCTGCCGCGAGTAGCGCTCCGAAGAGGGACGATCCCCGGAGTTGCGTACCTGAGTAGGGCGTTCCAGCGGCGGGTCAACAACATTCTCGGGAGCCATGGGTCTCATTCCTTAGTATAGAGAGACCGGCACCTGGCAGCGCTCCACCGACGGAGTGACACCGGGCGTGGCGTTTCTCTCAATCGATGCATCTTACCTGCACGCAAGTCCAAGTTCCCGGCAAGAGGGTTGATTGTCTCTGGAAAGCACATTTGTCAGTTTCGCCGCGCGAGCAAGGTTCGGCGCTACTGCAACTGCAGTACTAGCGTTTGCCATGGTGGGAGTAGCAGCTGGTCCGGCGGGGGCACAGGCGGGTCCGCAAGACGGAGCTCCGATCAGTACAGGCAGTTCATCCAGTTCCTCGCCGGTCGGTCAGCCGCCTCCGGGCGCCCGGGTGCCGTCATACACAACGGGCACAGCCTCCGGGCAGCCGGTTCAGCCGCAGGGTACTGCGATCTCGTCCAACATGGCGTCAACGCCGGGCCTGCGTGCCGTCGCGGGCCTGACGATTAGCGCCGTCGAGTTTCGCGGGGTGGACCGAAGTGCACTCGATCCGCTGCCCGCCAAACTGGGCGTGCAGCCCGGAACCAGGCTGGAGCCGGCGACCGTACGAGACAGCCTGCGCAGGCTTTTCGCCACTGGCCTGTATCAGGACATCGATGTGCAGGGCGTTCGGCAGGGAAACAGCCTCACGCTCATCTTCAACGGCACTCCGCGCCTCTTCTTCGGCACGGTCACTGTCGTCGGGGTCAAAGACGATCGGCTCAGCGCCCAGCTGGTACGTGCCGCTAAGCTGGCGCCGGGCTCCCCTTATACCGAGCAGCGAGTGAATGCTGCGGACGGCCTGATGCAAGCGACCCTGCAGCAGTACGGCTTCTATCAGGGCACCATCGCAAGGCGGACAGTGGTCGATGCACCCGCTCGCCAGATCAACATCGAATACACGGTCAACCCCGGAAAGAGCGCGCGGGTGGGTCAGGTCAACATCGAGGGTGACAGTGGGATTGCTCCAGACAAATTCCGCAAAAAGGCCAAGCTGAAGGCTGGTTCAAAGGTAAACCATGACACCGTCGATCGCGCTCTGGGCAAGCTGCGGCAGAGCTACCAGAAGCAGGACCGGCTTGAGGCGCAGGTAGAGATCCGATCACGCCAGTACGAGGCGGCGACCAATCATCTAAACTACTCCTTTGCAGCTAACCAGGGGCCTGTAGTCAGGGTCAAGGTTGACGGCGCGAAGGTCTCGAAGGGGACGATCAAGAGGCTGATTCCGGTCTATGAAGAGGGCGCAGTAGACGAAGACCTGCTGAACGAGGGCAATCGTAACCTGCGTGACCACTTTCAGCGTGCCGGCTACTTCGACGCGCACATCACCCATGAAACGCAGACTGCAGATCCCGGCCATTCGGTGATCCTTTTCCACGTAAATCGGGGCATGCTGCATCGCGTGCAGGCAATCAAGATCACCGGCAACAAGTACTTCGATACCGAGACAGTCCGCGACCGGCTGAGTGTGCGTAAGGGAACGCTGCTCGACAAGCACGGCCTCTTCAGCCAGGCGCTCGTGACTTCTGACGTAAACTCCATCACTGCGCTCTATCAGGGCAACGGCTTCACTCATGTGAAGATCACTCCGGAGATCAAGGACACGGACGAGACGCCGGAGGGTAGACAACGCAAGCTCGCCCTGCTCACCGTGAACTACGTCATCGACGAGGGCACGCAGCAGAAGATAGGAACCTTCGCCATCTCAGGCGCCAACCAGGTCCCGCTCGAAAAGCTCCAGCCGCTGTTGAATACGCAGCCCGGGCAGCCCTACTCCGCCTCCAACTTGACCGGCGACCGGGATGTGATTCTCGGTTACTACTACAGCCATGGTTTTGACCATGCCGCGCTCGACCTGCTGCAGAAGCAGGACCCGAACGACCCGTCTCTGATGAACGTCTCGATGAACATCACCGAGGGCGATCAAATCTTCATCAACAATGTCCTGATCTCGGGCCTGCACTATACGCGGCCCGGAACAGTGGCCGACCAGGTGCTGATTCACCCTGGCGATGTGCTCGATCAGACCCAACTGCTCGAGACACAGCGCAGGCTGTATGACCTGACGCTCTTCAACGAGGTGAATATTGCGGTACAAAACCCTCTGGGAGATCAACTCCGGAAGAACGTGTTGCTGCAGTACACCGAAGCGCGCCGGTGGGATATCAACTATGGCTTCGGCTTTGAAGTACAGACGGGCAATCCAACGAACTGTAGTCTTGCGACGCGCATCCAGCAGGGTCTGCCGAATTGCACCAACGGCAAGACGGGCGCCAGTCCGCGGGTGCTCTTCGACATCAGCCGCATTAACCTGCGAGGCCGCAGCCAGTCTCTCACCCTTCGCACCACCTATGGCTCACTTGAGAAGCGCGCAACTCTGATCTTTCAGAACCCGCGGCTGCTGGGCAACCCAAAGTTCGATCTGTCGCTCTCGGGCGGGTACACAGACGCGCAGGACGTCACCACTTACACAGCCTCCCGGCTGGAGGGTTCCCTTCGCGTTACACATCATCCCACCCGGCCTAATACCCTGATCTACGACTTCACCTTCCGCCGCATCAAGGCCAGCAACATCAATATCGCTCCCAACGAGGTTCCCCTGGCGCAGCAGTCTGTTACCGTCGGCGGGCCCGGTATCACGTGGATCAGGGACACGCGGGACAATCCTCTGGACGCGCATCGTGGAACCTACACCAGCGTCCAGGAGTTCTTCGCCAACACCAAATTCGAGTCACAGACAGACTTCAATCGGGTTGATCTCACCAACTCGAGCTACTATGCCTTTGGTAAAAAGAAGTACATCATCGCGCGCAGCACCAGGGTTGGTTACGAGCGCTCCTTTGGAGACAATTCAGCGAACTTCATACCGCTGCCCGAGCGCCTTTATGCCGGAGGCGCGACGTCTCATCGCGGCTTTGGCATCAACTCAGCCGGTCCCCGGGATCCGCAGACCGGCTTCCCCGTAGGAGGAGCTGGCGCGTTCGTGAACAACACTGAAGTTCGCCTGCCGAACCCGAGGCTGCCTTACGTGGGCGACAGCCTCGGCTTTGTGGTGTTTCACGATATGGGCAATGTCTTCGTCAAGGCATCCGACATATGGCCGAGCATCGGCAGGGTGACTCAGCCCCACAGCCAGACCTGTCGCGACCTCAGCAACCCGCCCCCTAACACTCCGCCGTCTTCTCAGGCTGAGACGGAGGGCGCCTGCAGCTTCAACTACTTCTCACACGCGCTGGGCACGGGACTGCGGTATCACACGCCCATCGGCCCGCTGCGGGTAGATCTGAGCTATAACCTAAATCCCCCGACCTATCCCATATTTGTCGACTACTACAGCATCAACAAGGTGCCGAGAGTCGAGCAGGCACCGCACTTTAACTTCTTCTTCAGTATTGGTCAAAGCTTCTGATGGACTTGAATCGTTTAACTCGAGTTGCCGGTATTTTCTGGTCAGCGTCAAGGCTGCGCCTGGTCCTGCTCACAGCTGCGCTCATCTGCTGCCGGGCGACCGGTCTGCTCGGGCAGTCAGCGCCAGCGCCGCCTTCGTCGCCAGCGATTGCACCCGACGTATCCAGGAACCAGCAAACGACCAGCCAGCCAAGTGACGATAGTGCCGCAGCCACCGCACCGCAAGGCTCAGCCCAGGAGCTCGACAAAGTAATCGCGATCATCAACGGAGACGTGCTGCTGCAAAGCGACGTCATCGAGGAGATGCAGTTCGCCTCAATCCAGCCGCTGACCGAGCCGGGGATGGCCACGAGCCCCGCGCTCGCAGGGCGTCGGCTCATCAGCCGTACTCTCATCCTGCAGCAGATGAAAAGGCAGCAGGCAGACACCGCCGTAAGTGACGAAGAGTTGCAAAAGGGTCTCGCCGATCTGCGCAGGCAGATTCCAGCGTGTGCCCGTCAGGACTGCCAGTCGGAGGCCGGATGGCGTAATTTCCTGAAAAGCAACAACCTCTCCGAGGAGCAGGTAAATCAACGGTGGCGGCAGAGGATCGAGATAGTCCGCTTCATTGACATCCGCTTTCGCAACGGAATCCGAATTACGAAGCCGGAGATACAGGCATATTACGAAAAGACATTCATCCCGGCGTTTCGCAAGGAGAGCACCAACCCCCCGGCACTCGATGCGGTCTCGTCACGCATCGAAGAGATTCTGCTGCAACAGAGGGTAAGCACGATGTTGCAGGACTGGCTTAAGAGCCTTCGCGACCAAGGTTCGGTGCAGATACTCGACCCCATGTATGGTACGAGTTCCGAAAGCAGCGACGACAGCGGAGGGGCTTCATGAGTACGCCTCCAGTACCGCCTACACCACCGCAAGCAGTTCCCCCGTCGACGCCGTCCGAGCTCCCGCCGGGGGCGGCTCAAGCGGGCCGCCGTCACCCTTTTCTGCGCGTCCTGGGCATTCTGCTGGTGCTCCTGGCGGTGCTTATCGCCATCGGCGCCTGGTATACGACCACAGCCGATTTTCAGAGCCGAGTGCGCGCAAGGGTCATTGCAACCCTCGAGACCGCAACTGGCGGCAGGGTGGAGCTCGCATCACTTCACTGGCGCCTGCTGCACCTCGAGATCGAGGCCGACGACCTCACTATCCACGGTCTCGAGGCTCCCTCCGAGGTACCCTACGCCCACATCGACCGCCTGTTCATCCGCGCCAAAATCATCTCGCTCTTCCGCGCCCAGGTCGGGCTGAACTATCTCGGCGCCGACCACCCGGTGGTTCACTTGATCGTCTACCCTGACGGGTCTACCAACCAGCCGAATCCTAAGACCAAGTCGACCAGCAACAAGTCAGGAACTGACACCTTCTTCGATCTGGCGGTCGACCGGGCGGAGTTGGGTAATGGTCTCGCCATCGTCAACCAGCGCAGCATACCTTTCGATCTGTCAGCCAACGATATCGGGCTCACCCTCAGCTACGTGCCGGTCAAAGACCACTACCTCGCCAGTTTGCAGGTCGCAGACCTTAATGCGCACAGGGGTAAGCAGCCGGCCGTTCACTCGCATCTGGCGATGCAGGTTGACATGGGCCGCGATGTCGTTCAGTTGACGTCCTTTCAGCTGCGAACCGGTGCAGATACCCTGCAGGCGACCGGCAACTTCGAGAACTTCAAGAACCCGCAGTGGGTGCTGCAGGCCGGCGGAAGAGTTGACGTCCGTACCGTAGAGGCTCTGACTGCAATTCCTGGTCTAGTGCAGGGGTCTGCAGATCTCACTCTGCAGGGCCACGGCTCCCTGTCCCGGTTTGCCGCCAACGGCCAGGCAAAGCTCTCGAACGTAACATATCGCACACCGTCGGCGAACCTGAGCGGGGTGAACGCCAGTGCGGCGATCAGCATCACCGACCAGGAACTGGCACTCACCCGCCTCGACGCGCATCTACCCCCCGGCGGCAGCGTTTCCGGTGAGCTGCACATCGTCAATTGGCTTGCGCCCACCCCAGCTGCGGCCGGAACCAAGACGGCTCCCCCCGCCGCAGTGACCATGCCTCCAGCACTGCTGCAGAAAGGCATCATCCGCGCCGAGATCCATGACCTGAAGCTCGCGACGATCATGCAGATTGTCGCTCCCAGGCGCTATCAGGATCTCGGCTTCGACACCGCGGCCAACGGCAAAGTGGACGTGGACTGGGTAGGCAGCGCCGCCGATCTCACCACCAAAGCGCTGCTGAGACTCGCGCCGCCCCACCCGCCGACCGTATCCCAGGTTCCGCTTACAGGCATCGTAGACGCGGAGTATTTCAACCGCGGCGGCAAGGTCGAAATCAAACAACTCGACGCGCAGACCCCAGCCACCCAGATCCACGTGGAGGGCGAGCTTGGGGTCTATCCCGTGGCACAGTCTTCGGCGCTCCAGGCAAGTCTGACCACCAGCAACCTCGGGGAGTTCAACCGCACACTGATCGCCCTCGGCCTCACCGCTAATGGCAAGAGCGGAGTGCAGGCCATTCCCGTTCTGCTGCATGGCGAGGCTTCGTTCCACGGGACCGTAACCGGCACGATCACGGCGCCCGATGTCAAAGGACATCTCACCGCCTCGAACTTCGATACCACGTTCTTCGCCCCTGCTCCGTCCGCGGGCGCATCGCCGGCCGGCGGCACCCTGCTCGCAGCGGGTCCAGCGTCGGCACAGCAGCCGGTTCTCAAGCCTGCAGCGGTTGCCGCGCCATCGCCCGCCGTATCGGCAGTCAACCTCCCGGTTAGCGCTCCAGGCCTTCAGAGCATCCATTGGGACCGGCTCGACGCTGACGCGGAATACTCTCCTCTGAGCCTAGCTGTAGGTCAGGCCACGCTCACCCGTGGCCCGACAGTCATCCACGCCGCCGGCACCCTGCGGCCGCATGTCTCTGGGAAGAAGAGTTCCTTCGACGAGTACGCCGCCCTCTCGGCGGATGTAAGTGTGCAGAAGGCATCAATCCCCGACGTCCTCGTGATGGCTGGATCGACCCTGCCGGTGACGGGAACAGCCGATCTGCAGGCGCATGCTGGCGGCACTCTCGGTAACCTGAGCGGCGGCGGCACCCTTAACGTGCAGGGTGGAACCATCTATGGAGAGGCCTACCACAGCCTCAACGCGCAGCTGCGCTTCGCAGGCAAAGAGATAGGCGCCAGCAGCATCACCTTCCTGCAGAACGGCGGTAAACTGACCGGGGACGGCGGCTTCGATACAGGTTCCAAAGTCTTCCACTTCAATGCGCAGGGCAGCGGCTTTGAACTTGCCCACATCCAGCAGCTGCAGACCGGTAAGACGCCGCTGGCGGGCAGCCTCAGCTTCGAAGCACATGGCAGCGGTACAGCAGCCGCACCCCTGGTCAGCGCGAACGTTCACTTGAACAATGTGATGATCGCGGGGCAGGCCGCCGGGTCGATCCAGGCCACCGCCCGCACCGAACACAACACCCTCTTCCTGAATCTGACCTCGGCGCTTGAGGCAGCGAAGCTCCAGGGCAACGCGCAGATGCAACTCTCCGGCGACTACCAGACGACCGCGCATGTAACGGTGAGCCAGTTGGATATATCGCCCTTTCTGAAGGCATTCAACATCCAGGGGATCACCGGCCACTCCATCATGGGCGCGGACGCCACCGTTGAAGGCCCGTTGAAGCGGCCGCGCGCCATGAACGGCGATCTCACGGTCAACCAGTTCTCGGCAGCGCTGGCCGGTGTACCGCTGCAGACCCAGGGCGCTCTGCACGTCCAGCTGCGCGATGGCGTGGTACACCTTGACACCCTGCACATCATTGGAGACGACACTGACCTGCACGCGCAGGGCAGCGTTGAGCTGTTCCGAACGGTTGAAAACATTAATTTGCAGGCCGGCGGAGCTATCAACATCAAGCTCCTGCAGTCAGTCAACCCTGGACTGACTTCATCCGGACGGGTTGACTTCACCGTGAATGCCGCAGGTACGGTGCAGAAACCTGACCTGACCGGGCAGGTCAAGTTCACAAATGTCGCCGTCGCCCTGGAAGACGTGCCCAACGGGGTGAGCCAGATGAACGGCACCCTCACCTTTGACCAGGACCGGCTTGAGGTTCAGAACCTGACTGCCACTACGGGTGGCGGTCAGCTCAAGCTCGCGGGATATCTCACCTACCAGCAGGGCATCTACGCTGACCTGACCGCCACCGGTAAAGACGTCCGCGTGCGCTACCAGGGCATCAGCTCCGTGGCGGACGCCAAGCTGCACCTGCAGGGCTCGCAGACCAACCTGCTGCTTAGCGGAAACATCTTGTTGACCCGGTTCGCGCTGAGCCCAAACCTTGACTTTGCTGCCCTCACTTCATCGTCAGGAAACGTCTCAGCGCCGCCCGACCCGACCTCGCCTTCGAGTCATGTGCGGCTCGACGTGCACATCACCTCATCCCCCGAGCTTGACTTCCAGAACTCTTACGCCAAGCTCGCCGGGGACGTAGATCTGAGGATTGGCGGCACCGTCGCGGCCCCCTCCGTGCTCGGGCACATCAGCATCACTGATGGTAGCGCCACCTTTGCCGGAACGCAGTACCAGCTGCAGCGAGGTGACATCTACTTCACCAACCCCGTGACCATCGACCCGGTGATCGACCTCGACGCTACTGCCCATGTTGAGGAGTACGACATCACCATTGGGCTGCACGGAACGCCCAGCAAGCTGAGCTTCACCTACCGCTCCGAGCCCCCGTTGCCCCGGGGTGACATCTTCGCACTGCTGGCGCTAGGGCGTACTCAGGAGGAGCAGCAGATTTACTCAAACCAGCAGCAGGCCGCGGGCGTAAACTCGACCGCCGATGCTTTGCTGGGGGGCGCGCTCAACGCTACCGTCAGCAGCAGGATTCAGAAGCTGTTTGGTGGCGGCAACGTAAAGATCGATCCTACCTTCGTAGGTAGCCTCGGTAACTCGACAGCGCGAATTACGGTCGAGCAGCAGGTAGCTAAAAATGCAACGCTGACTTACGCCACGAATGTTAACTCCACTGCACAGCAGCTTATACAGGGGCAGATCGATCTAACGCGGAACGTATCGCTGCTCGCCGTGCGCGACGAGTCTGGAGTCTTCAGCATCGTGTTCAAGGTCAGGAAGCGGCTCCGCTGACAAGGCGGCCCTGGCGAAAGATTCAATTTAATCTAAGTCGATCATCGGAATTATTCACCTCGTTAAAAGCAAACGAGCATCCAAATGACGCTATTCCGTGTCTTTATCAATGTTGGTGCTATTCGTGCTTACCACAGAAGGTCACGAGAGCTCCAGTAAGGAGAGTTATTCGATGCGTAACACTGCTAAACTTTCTACTTTTCTCGCCGCAGCGATCTTAGCCGCTCCGGCGTTTTCAGTTCACCCGGCCATGGCAGCCCCCAACGGCCAACAGGCTTTAACCGAGATGAATGATCCACAGATTCAGGAGAGTCTGACTAAGTCATTCAGCAAAAAGCGCTATGAAGGTGTTCAGGCAAGTGTCGAAAATGGCGTAGTTACTTTGACTGGAAGCGTCCCGAACTTTGCAGCCAAGGAAGATGCCGATAAAGTCGCCCACCGAGCCAAGAAGGTAATCGCGGTGCGGGACGAGATCGAGGTGGCAGGCCCGCAGATTCCCGATCAGGAGTTACAGCAGAAACTGCTGAAGAAGATCGAGTACGATCGGGTTGGCTATGGCACGACGGCGTTCAATGCGATCAGCGTGAGTGTGGAGAACGGAGTTGTAACCCTGGGAGGTCATGCTTACGGTCCAGTTGACAAGGATTCTGCTGTGTCCGTGGCCAGCAACACTCCTGGCGTTCGCGACGTCATCGATGACATCCAGGTCGATCCGGTCTCTCCCATGGACGACGAGATCCGCGTTCGTGTAGCCCGGGCAGTCTACGGTTATCCCTCGCTGAACAAGTATGCTATCGACCCGGCCAAGACTATCCGCATTTCGGTACAGAACGGCCGAGTAACTCTCTTCGGTCAGGTTGACACCGAGGCCGATAAAGATACTGCCTTCATCCGCGCGAACGGCGTACCGGGAGTATTCAAGGTAACAAACGAGCTTCAGGTCGCAAACCAGCAGGAGCGCAGGTAACTTACTCTCATCGCTTTCCGCTCCAATCACTGGTCGTAGCGCACTTGCGTATATACCTCGCCCCGGGCCAACCTCCCGGGGCGATCTCACTTTGACCACCACCAACCGGGACTCTCAGGGCTGGTGCCTCGTTTACACTTGAGAGAGACCCAGATGGACTTGATTCGCAGCACTGCTACCACCCTCGAGATGATCAAGTGGGAGCATTCCATCTTCGTGCTCCCCTTCGCTCTGATGGGCGCGATGCTTGCCTCCAACGGCTTGCCGCCACTTGGTAAGGTAGGCTGGATCATCGTTTGCATGGTGACCGCACGATCCGCTGCCATGGCGTTCAACCGGTGGGCCGACGCAGACATCGATGCTATCAATCCTCGTACGGCAAGCCGCGCCATCCCTGCTGGACTGCTCAGCCGCCGTTTCGTTGGGGGCTTCACTCTGCTCATGGGCCTGCTCTTCATCGCGGCAGCCTCTCGCCTCAACCGCGAGACCCTTCTGCTGTCGCCCGTCGCCCTCGCGCTGCTCTTCTCCTACTCCTATACCAAGAGGTTTACTCGCTGGTCGCACGTGGTGCTCGGCCTCGCAATGGGCATCGCACCCTCGGCAGCATGGATCGCGGTACGAGGTCACCTCGATCCTCGCATCATCGTCTTGACTGCGGCGGTTTTGTTCTGGGGTGCCGGATTTGACGTGCTCTACGCCTGCCAGGACGTGGACCACGACCGGCAGGTCGGCCTGCGCAGCTTGCCCGCGGCTGTAGGCCTGGCACCGGCCTTCTGGATCTCTCATCTCATGCACATCATCATGGTCACGCTGCTTATCTGGCTGGCCGTGCTCTTCTCTCTTGGATATTTAGCCTCGGCGGGAATCGCCGTGGTGGCCGCAATTCTGCTCTATGAGCACCTGATCGTCTCGCCAGGCGACCTGCGTCGCTTGAATGCAGCCTTCTTCACCATGAATGGGATTATCTCTGTCGTCTTCTTCCTCTTTGTCGCTGCCGATATCCTTCTCCACAGACGAGCCTGAGGCTTCGTCTCCTCTATGGCAAGCGTGGCGGATACTCAGAAGGCACACGCTGTTCGGCTCAAGCAGAACAAAAGAAGAAGGCCACGCGATTCGGTCGCGTGGCCTTTCTCTTTACACACAGTCTGGGACTAAAAGCTAATCTGATTACTTCTCGCGATGCTTGTCGATCTTCGCGTTGACGCTATTCTTGACCTTGTTGGCCGCGTCTACTACCGTGTTTCGTGCATTCGCAGTATGCACCTCACCACTGGCCTTGTTGCGGCTCGCACCGGCATTTACGGCGTCCTTGGCGTTACCCCAGGTCTCCTTGGCTGCACCCTTCACCTGGTCGGCTGCGCCGCTGTTTGCCAGCTTGTCATCGCCGATCGCTTCACCCACGCCCTGCTTGATCTTCCCCTTCACCTCATCGACCTTGCCGCCAACGTTGCTCTTGTTCATCGGATTGTCCCTCCGCTTACCTGTTTGAACAGTTCATGCGCCCTTGTGAGAAAGGGCGCATGGTTTAGACGTACACAACGGAAGCGCCGCTAGATCGTACGTCTGCCGCTTATCAACTGAATGACCAGCACAACAAGTGCTATAACCAGCAGAATGTGGATCAGTGGTCCGATCGTGTGAAAACCAATGAAGCCGACGAGCCACAGGACTAACAAGATTACAAAGATGGTCCACAACATGTTTTGTTCACCTTTCCAGTGTGACTTTATTCGTTGTGGTAAGGTGCACGATGGAGCCGTTAGGTTGCCGTGCCCAGATCAATAGTTTGGAGATTCTGCGGATGCGAATCGCGATCCAGGGAGAAGCCGGATCGTTCAGCCATGAGGCCGCCCTTAGCCTCCATCCCGGCGCCGACATACACTCCTGCGCCGTGTCTGTGGAGGTGTTTGAGTCGCTACTGTCAGGCCAGGTAGACGCGGCGGTCATCCCCATTGAAAACTCTCTGGCTGGTCCGGTGGCCGAGCACTACGACCTGCTGCTCTCGAGTGCGGTCTGGGTTGAGCGCGAGTCGCTGTTACGCATAAGGCACAACCTTGTCGGCGCTCCGCAGAGCCCGGGCGAGGAGCACCTCAGTTTAGAGGAACGCATAGGCAAGCTTCAGCGCGTCTACTCTCATCCCGTAGCGCTCGCGCAGTGCCGTCAGTTTTTTCTCAGGCACCCTAATCTGCAGTCGACCCCTGCTTACGACACGGCGGGCAGCGTCAAGCGACTGCTGGGCTCCCCCTCGGGCGGGCAAGACGAGGCAGCAATCGCGAGCGCACAGGCTGCGTCGCTGTACGGGGGTGAGATCCTTGCGGCTGGAATCGAAGACAACTCCGAGAACTTCACCCGCTTCTTTGTCGTACGAAGGCAGGGGGAGGGAAGGCTGGCCGAAGATGCGGATAAGGTCTCGGTCGCCTTCAGCGTAGAGAACCGCCCTGGATCGCTGGTCGCAGCGCTGGGTGTATTCGCAGAATCAGGAACCAATCTGACCAAGATTGAGTCTCGACCGGTCCACGGCCAGCCCTGGCAGTACATCTTCTACGTGGACTACCAGCTCTCGTCGCCGGCCGGCCCCGACCAGGCGCTCCAGAGGCTCCGCGCTCACTGCTCCATGGTCAGGGAGTTGGGCCGCTACCGCACTGCCCAACGCCCCGGCTGATTCCGAGGTGCGCATCGCTGCCGAGCCGCTCTCGAAACCGCACCCGAGGCTGAATACTGGCAATTGAGTTCATCCAGATGCTGCTACCTGGCACTGAGCCGATGATAAGAGCAGAGCTCGCGCACTAGATCGACTCGTGAGGCTGTTCGAGCTCTATTTCGAACTGATAGGGGAGACTATGATCGTTCCGGCGCACCTTTAGGTCTAAATTGCTGTCCGGCTCGGACTCGAACCGCGATCTGATCCCCGTTTTATCGGTAGTGTTTGGCGAGCGCATCCGAAGGGCCCAAAAAACGTCGGCCGCGGCTGCAGCCGAATACTGCGACCAAACAGCAACTTGCTATGTCTAATAGCTAGTTATCTGATAGAAGGATACTCATGGCTAGCGATTTCTTAAGCATCATTCATCCCAGCGACCCCAGCAAGAGGGGGGAGGGCTCTGCCGCCCGCGTCCTTCCTGTGCTGCCGGTTCGAGACACGGTACTGTTTCCTCACGCAGTACTGCCCCTGACCGTCGGTCGTGAGAGTTCGATCCAATTGATTCAGTCACTTGGTGAAGAAAAAACTATCGTTGTCGTTGCCCAGCGCGACGCCCGCATGGATGCTCCTCAGCCCAGCGATCTACATAGTTACGGTACTCTGGCTACCGTCCATAAGGTAGTGAAGATGCCGAATCAGAGCCTCTTTGTCTTCACAGAAGGCACGGAGCGAGTGCGCCTGGGCGAGTACTCCCAGTTGGAGCCGTTCATGACGGCATCGGTTGAGCCCGTGGCCGACGTCGCGACCGTCGAGAGCTCTGAACTCGAGGCCATGCAGCGCAACGTCGTCTCTCAGTTTCAGGCGATCGTCACGGCTTCGCCAACCTTATCGGACGAGCTGCAGACTATCGCTTTGAACATCGAGGAGCCCGGCCGCCTGGTCGACTTCATCGCGTCTTCCTTGCCCTTTCTCGCGACCACCGATAAGCAGGAACTGCTGGAGACGACCGACCCCGCTGCCCGCATGGAGCGCATTAACAAGCACCTGGCCAAAGAACTCGAGGTTCAGCAGCTTCGGAACAAGATCCAGTCCGAGGTGCAGGATCAGGTACAGCAGTCGCAGCGCGATTACTACCTGCGCGAACAGCTCAAAGCCATCCAGAAGGAACTCGGCGAGATGGACGAGGGCCAGAAGGATATCGAGGAGCTGCGTGAAAAGATTGAGGCAGCCGGCATGCCGGATGACACCAAGAAAGAGGCGCTCAAGGAGCTTAACCGCCTCTCCCGGATGTCTCCGATGGCTGCCGACTACTCCCTCACCCGCAACTACATCGAGTGGCTGGCGGTCCTGCCCTGGGCAAAATCATCCGGCGTAGAAGTGGACATTCTGAAGGCGAAGCAGATACTCGACGAGGACCACTATGACCTGAAGAAGGTCAAGGACCGCATTCTCGACTACCTCAGTGTGCGTCGTCTCAAGCCTGATATGAAGGGGCCGATCCTCTGCTTTGTCGGACCGCCGGGAGTTGGCAAGACCTCGCTTGGCCGGTCCATCGCGCGCTCGCTCGGGCGTAAATTCCAGCGCATCTCCCTCGGCGGCATGCATGATGAGGCTGAGATTCGCGGTCATCGCCGCACCTACATCGGAGCCATGCCGGGGCAGATCATCCAGAGCCTGCGCCGGGCCGAAACCAACGACCCGGTCTTCATGCTTGATGAGATCGACAAGCTGGGGCGCGACTTTCGTGGAGATCCCTCGTCAGCGCTGCTCGAGACCCTTGACCCTGAGCAGAACAACACCTTCCGCGACAACTACCTTGACGCACCGTTCGATCTCTCCAAGGTGCTCTTTATCTGCACCGCGAACCAGTTGGACCCAATCCCGGCGCCGCTGCTTGACCGGATGGAGATTATCGAACTCCAGGGATACACGGAAGAGGAGAAGGTGCACATCGCAGTCCGCTACATCATCCCGCGCCAGATTAAGGAGAACGGGCTCAAGGATGAAAACATCGAGTTCCCGCAGGACATCGTGGGCTACATCGTGCGTCACTATACGCGTGAGGCAGGTGTGCGCAAGCTGGAGCAGCTGATCGGCACGGCCTGCCGCAAGCAGGCGCGCCGTATTGCCGAGGGCGACGGGGACAAACTGGTCGTGACCAGAGAGATCGTCCAGGAGTTTCTCGGTGGCATCAAGGTCAGGGTAGACACGGAGCTTGCCGAACGCACCAAGCGTGCCGGTGTAGCAGTGGGACTGGCATGGACACCAGCCGGCGGGGACGTCCTCTTCATCGAGGCCAGCCGCATGAAAGGTAAGGGCGGGTTTACGATGACCGGCCAGATTGGCGGCGTCATGCAGGAGTCCATGCAGGCAGCACTGACCTGGGTTCGCTCGAACGCGATCAGCCTCGGGCTGCCGGAAGACCTGACTAAGGAGATCGACCTGCATATCCACGTTCCCGCTGGGGCGATCCCCAAGGACGGCCCGTCCGCCGGAGTCACGATGGCAACCGCGCTGGTCTCTCTGCTGACTGACAAGCCGCTGCATCCGCTAACCGCGATGACCGGCGAAATCACGCTCAGCGGAGACGTGCTGCCAGTTGGAGGTATCAAGGAGAAGTTCCTTGCTGCCAAGCGCGCCGGAGTGCGAGACGTCATTCTGCCGGCAGAGAACCGGCAGAACGTCGAAGAAGACCTGACGCCTGACCAGATCGCCGGCGTGACAATTCACTATGCGAGGCGGATCGAGGACGTACTCGCCGTGGCGCTGCCGAAGACCGTCACGGAAGTGCGCAAGGATGAGGAAGTCCGAGAGGAAGTTCTCGCCCACGCTGACGCTTAAGCGAGCATCTTTCGAAACGAGGCCCTGCCAACCAGCAGGGCCTTTTTCTTTGCGCTATCGAGTTACTCGATGAAGGAACAGTCTCTCAGCCTCTGCCGCCGATCAGGCAGAGCCGTTCTCGTGAGAGGATCGCCACTTCCGTGGGGAGACCAGCTTCTCCGGCGCCCCGTCTGGCGACGACTTGCGAGAGAGTCTCAGCAGTGAAGAGATCCGGTACCCGAGTCGCTGCCTCATGTCGTGCGGCAGCATGAAATAAAGAAGGAAGAAGCCCGGGGCAATGATCGAGCCGGAGCCTGTGAATGCGCATTCGCGCAGCAGCATCAGCACTGTCCTCCAGCCTACCCGCTGCTTGGCGGCATCGGGCGCGCACTTCTTCGCGATGAAGTACGCGTAAGCGCGCGGAGTCATCAGGCTGCGATTCTCCTGCGCCCACTGATAGCTGCTGGTCCAGTCAGGCTTCTTGCTGATCGTGGCGCCCTGCCCGTCCACGTAGTAGATGGAGAGGGGCTCGTCGTTGGTGATCAGGTCGACATCCCCCCTGGCGGCCACGCGCAGCAGCCAATCCCAGTCCTGCAGCCGCTTCAATCCCTTGAGGAACGGCTCCTCCAGCATTAAGTCGCGGGTACACATCAAGGTCGATGTTTGAAAGACATTGCGTGGGAAGCAGAAGAGGTACTCGCTAAGGTTTTCGCCGCGCCGGGGAAAGCGTTGAGGCCAGACCTCTTCGCGATCCTCAAAGCGGGCTATGAACCGGCTGGTGAGCAGCGTCAGGCGGGCCGAGGATCTTTGCGCCTGCCGCACCTGCTTTTCGATCTTCTCCGGCAGCCACACGTCGTCGTCGTCCAACAGGGCAACCCAGTGGCCGCTGGCCTCTCGTGCCCCCGTATTTCTCGCTTCAGACCCGCCGACACTCTCTTTGAGGTGCACAACTCGTAAACGAGAATCGTTGATCTGCTGAAGGTGCTGAAAGGTCAGAGGGTCATCGCCATCGATCACCACGACGACTTCGACGTCCAGATAGGTCTGGCCGAGAACACTTTCGACGGCACGGGAGACGAGTTGCGGGCGACCGCGAGTCGGTATGACGGCGCTGACCTTGAACATTCATGACCTCCTGCGGAGCGGGACCTTCAACTCCTAAGCATAGTGCGGGCCGATCGCTGAACCTGGCTATTGTGGGCATCAGCGAACCTCGGTGTAGAGGGCCAGACAAGAGGAGAGCGTGTGGCCGTCAGGACCGGATCACCAGGACCTCTACGGGCTCGCCGAACTCTCTCTGGCGATGGACAACCTTAGCTGCGCAACAAAGTCTTGGAGAGATGACTTGCCCTCGCGACAGCAAGTTACAGTTCGGAATTTGAGTATGACATGAAACTTAAAAAAGCTTCGTTTGTTAACCAACACGATACTACTTTTGAAGGGGAAGCGCTTGCTTTCTCTACTTCGTTTCCGAGTAGCGAGCAGAGCAGAGCACAGTTCGCTGTCAAAGAACTTGACGAGACACAAGGAACAAAAGTTGAGGGAATTCAACGAGGGGAGTTGTCGTTTGTAGGCGAGCGACGACTTACTGGTTTCAAGGCCAATGCGGAGCTACTTAGTAGCACACACGGAGCATCCACGCATAAAAATGCTTCGACGGACTGGCCCGGTCTGCGACAATAGTGGATTGAACATGCCCTCTGACGACCTCATATCACTTAAAGACGACATGGTGGCCTTCATTGAGGGTCACGGGATGCGCCGCTTTCCGGGCTACGTGGCTGACGACGTGGCGACCGTGCTATGGGAGGACGAGAGCAATCCTGACAGCTGGAAAGATTTCGTCGAGATGGCCAAGACTGCCTCTACGCCCTTCCTCACCATGAGCGAAATCATGCTGGAGAAAGCCGACCTCGAGCTGCTGCTCGAGCAGCTGCATGATCAGAACTTCCCGGATGAAGAGGCAGCGGAGCTGGACGAAGCTCATTACCTGGTGAACTATGTTGGCAAAGTCGGGTACCTTCAGCTCGGCTTCGCGTACCAGGGTGTGATCTTTCTTCACGAGAACTCCACTCAGTGGTACGAGCGCTACCAGCAGCTGCTTGAGTCGATCGAGGAGTTCGGAGACATCGTCTTTGAGGACGGCACGGGCGAAGACGAAGAGGTTTGAGGTTAAGCGCGCGGGCACAAATTTGTTGATTGTGCAGGCGTGGGTTGAGACGCTCAAGGTCTAGCCTGCCTCGCCTTGTTGCTCCTAGAAGTATTCAACCAGGTTCGCTTTGGAACTCTCCCAGAGACTTCGCCTCAACGCCATACCTCTGTACTGCACGAGGAGGTTGATAATCGGACCATGGGTCTGAGTTCGGCAGTGCTGACATCGCCGTCCTGGATTTTCCCCGAGAGCCGTTCCGACGAGGCGAGCGAGCTTGCCCTGCTCGCGAACATACCACTTGTTATCGCCCGGTTACTGCTGGAGCGAGGCGTCCGCACCGCGGCTGAAGCGCAGCGATTTCTAAATCCCGCGATGGAGCATCTGCTGGATCCTTACTCCATGTTGGGTATGAGAGTCGCAGTGGCGCGCATTCAGAGCGCTGTGCGAGAGCGCGAGACGATCCTGATCTATGGCGATTACGACGTTGATGGCACGACAGCCATCGTGCTGCTCAAGACTGCAATCGAGATGCTTGGCGGGGTAGTGCGCTTCCACGTGCCTCACCGGCTGCGCGAGGGTTACGGCATGCAGAGCACGATCCTCGCAGACGCAGCAGAGGCCGGCGTTCGCCTTGTGATCAGCGTGGATACAGGCATCCGCGCCTTTGCTGAGGCGGAGGCAGCAGAGCGCTTGAAGCTTGACCTGATCGTCACCGACCATCATCTGCCGGAGCTTGCGGCTTTGCCACGCGCTCTGGCCGTCCTAAATCCAAACCAGCCTGGGTGCGAATACCCATGCAAGCATCTGTGCGGCGCCGGGGTAGCATTCAAGCTGGCACAGGCGCTGCTCGAGGCAGACGATCCGGTTCGTGCCCGTAGCAAGATACTGCCATCCTTCCTCAAGATGCTCGCCATTGCGACGATTGCGGACGCGGTCCCGCTACTGGGGGAGAACCGGATCATTGCGTCGATCGGGATGGAGCAGCTCCGGCACCCGGTTCATCCAGGATTAAGAGCGCTCTTCCAGTTCGCTGAGCTTGACCCTGCAAGACGTCGTCTGACGTCCAGCGATATCGCGTTCCGAATCGCGCCTCGCATCAACGCCGCCGGGCGCATGGACGTCGCCTCCGAGGTGGTTGAGCTCTTCACAACCCGGGACGCCGACCGCGCCCGCGAACTGGCCGAAAAGCTCGACCGGCTGAACAGTGAGCGCCGCTCCGAAGAGGCAGCCATTCTCAAGCAGATTCAAGAGCGGCTTGGGGAAAGAGCCTTTGAAGACGTTCGCTGCGTGGTGGTCGATGGAGATGGCTGGCACCGGGGCATCATCGGGATCCTCGCCTCGCGCGTGGTCGAGCAGACCGGGCGTCCAGCGCTGGTGATCGCCAATGAGGATGGCCTATCGTACGGTTCAGGACGGTCCGTTCCCGGCTTCCACCTGCTCGATGCGGTTGAGAGCTGCCGTGACCTGTTCGTACGCTACGGAGGGCATGCGCATGCCGTGGGATTCTCGCTACCCTCGGATCGCGTCGCTGAACTGCGCGTGAGGATGGCGAAGTATGCAGCCATCCATCTGCCCCCCGGATGCCTGGAGCGCCCGCTGGAATGCAACGCCGAGCTTCCGCTGGACCACATCACCCCTGCGCTTTACTCTGTGCTGCGCCGTATGGAGCCCCTCGGTATGGGCAATGAGGAGCCTGTGTTTGTCGCGCGCAGAGTGAGGCTCGCTGCTCCGATTCGTGTCATCAAGGAGCGTCACATCAAAGTCGAGGTGGCTACCACTCCCGTGCCCGGGCTTCGGATGCGTCCCCGGAGTGTCAGGTTTACTGCTCTGGGCTGGCATTGGGCCGAGCGTGCCGCGAAGCTGGGTCTGCAGGAGGGAACCGTGATCGACTTGGCCTACCGCATCCGGGAGAACGAGCATCCTGACTTCGGCGGCGGTCTTGAACTGGAGATAGCCGGCCTGGAGATCTGCTGATCGGAGAGCAGGGAATCAGCCGCACCAAGCCAATGGCCTTGATGGCGCACAACATCCCACTTGTCGCTACTTGTCCTTAGACTTCCCCTCATCGCTTTTCTTCTTCTTCTTGTCCGCGAAGTATTTTGTCTGTTCATCCAGCAGCTTCGTGGCCTGTTCATTGGCACTCTGAGCAGCTTCCAACGCGGTCTTGCGGGAGAAATCATACGAGCGGTCTGCAGGCGGGGTGTTCAGCACCTCCGGCCACTTGGCGCTTGCGGCCGACAGCTCCTTGAGCGACTTGCGGATGTCGCTGTGGGTGTCCTCGTAATTGTCGAGGTTGTCCTGCAACTCGTCAGCCAGCCGCGTGAACTCTTCCATCAGGCTGCGCAGCTTGGCAGGCTTCTCCTGCACGTGCGGGTCGCTGGACATCTGCTTGATGGCAGAGATGCGCTGCTCGATGAACTTCATATAGAGCTTGACCCGCTCCATAGGCTGGTCGGCGACCTCGCGAATCTGGTCGACTTCCTCGTCGTTCAGTGGATCTTTCTGGGCCTGAGCTCCAGCATGGGTTGCCGAGAGAAGTACACCCGTCAAAGCCGCAAGAGTGAAGAACCGTCGCATCGCCCCTCCGGCAATCTTTCGCTCAACCCGCCTGAAACCTCGCGATGAAGTTTTAGATGCAAACTTCACCTGTTGCATGGCAGGCGACAGAGTTCAGAAAGCAGGAATGCCAAGTGCTTCAGCGGCTAAGGGCCATGCGCTCGCGGTTTCAGTGCTTGAAGACAGCCAGCATCATCTCGGACTGTACCTGGTCGAGCTGCTTCAAGGTCGCCTCGAGGGGAGGGCGGTCGTCGGCGGAGGCGCCTCGGAGTATGTCCTTCAGCCGGTAGGCGGTATGCCGGACGAGAATCTCGGCCGTCTTCAGCCGCTTGGAGTCGTCGGCCAGCCCCATGTGGATCTTTGCGGCGTACTTCTGGACAAACTGGATAGAGGCCGACGCCTTCTCCGGATTGCCTGCAGAGAGTTCCCGTCCAGCCTGCTCGGTCATCTGATGAACGAGCTCAGCGTAGAGAAAGCACTGCTCGCGCGGTGACGCCTGGTCGGCGCGCGCCTCAAGCGCGGCGAGAGCCTGGGGATTGGGGACAGTCTCATCGATGCCGAAGGCGAGCGGAGTGAAGAGCAGTGGAGACGGCAGCAGCACAGTGAGAGCGAGAACTCGAACAAACCGCATGGTGCACCTCCTCGGGTGCCACGGGTATGCGTGCGCTTATTTCATCTTTTCAAGCGCGACCAGCCGGTGTTTGGCCTGCCACTCCTGATCAGGGAATTTTCCATTTGCAGCCTGCAGGAACTTACGGTAAAACTCCGCTGCTGACTTCGTCTGATGGAGATTATCGTACGCCGTCGCCCACAAAAAGTCTGTACCGGGGGTATCTTCGGCAAACTTTGATCGCATGGATAACGCTGTCAGCGTGATTAAGAACTGCCGAGATTCCGAAGAGGCAAAGGCCAGGTTTGACCAGGCCTCCTCGTCGTCCGGTTTGAGTTTCACGGCCTCCTTGAGCAATGGCACCGCCTCTGCGGATCGCCCCTGCCGGATGAGGTTGTCTCCTCTTGATATCAGAAGATCGGCATCGTGCGGCGCTTGTTTAAGCAACTCAACGAAGATCGGATCAGCTTTGGGCGCATTCCCATTATGGGTATAAGCGTCAGCGAGCATGCTCGCGATCAGCCTGTCTCCTGGTTCAAGGGCATACAGCTTTTCCAGCACAGCGATCGCCTCCTGCTGCTTGCCCTCGCCGGCGAGGGTGCTTGCCAGCTCTGAATTCAGCGCCGGATCGTCAGGGTCGCGCACCAGAGCACTGCGCAGCAGCGGCTCCGCATCCGTATACTTCCTCTCCTTCAGCAGGAGATGAACCAGCCCCGCCACAGCGGCAGAAGATCCGGGCTGGACATTCAGAACCCGGCGGTAGGCGGTCTCTGCGGTCGTATCGTCTCCGCTGGCCTCTGCGATCTCCGCTGTCAGCAGCCCATCGTCGGGCGACTCCGGGGCTAGCGCCAGTGCTTGCAGCAGGGCAGCCTTCGCGGCAGCAGGGTCACTGGTCCTATTAAGCTGGGCGAGCGTGCGGAAGGCCTGTGCTTTGCTTGCCGGATCGGGAGATGCCGGTTCGAGCCTCGTGGCGGTTTCAAGCTGCCGACGCGCCTCTTCCGTTTGGTTTGCGCGAGCGAGCAGGAGCCCGAGCGCCAGTCTGGATTCAAACTGCTGCGGGTCGGCGGCGATCGCCTTACGGTAGTCCGCCTCGGCCGTGTCAGCATGGCCTTCCGAGTCGTCGAGATATCCAAGGTCGAAGAGTGCACGAGCATCGCTGGGATTCTTCAGCAGGTAATTCGTGAGCGTCGTGCGCGCTGCTGAAAAGTCTTTAGTCTCGATGGCGTCTTCAGCCTTCGCGACTTCAGCGGCTTGCGGCCTGGGCCCCTGCGCCGCCCCAGCAGGGGAGGCAGCAGCTGACTCCGCCGGCCTGCTCGCGTCCGACGTACCCGGCGGGAGCGGGGCCTGCTGGGCGACCAGTGCCGGTGCTCCAATGAACAAAACCGCGGAAAGCCAAAGCGAACGCCTCAAGGCAGCACCGCCATCTCCGTGGAACGCTCCCGCTGCGGCTCCAGTATTCTCGACAGCCACTGACCGGTGTAAGAGTCTTCGTTGCCAGCTAACTGTTCCGGCGTTCCCGTGGCGACGATCTCCCCACCCTTTGAGCCGCCGTCGGGTCCGAGATCTATGACCCAGTCCGCGGACTTGATCACGTCAAGGTTGTGTTCGATCACCAGCAGCGAGCCGCCTCCATCGATCAGCTTGCGGAACGCCACAAGCAGCTTGCTGACGTCGTCGAAGTGGAGCCCAGTCGTCGGCTCGTCCAGGATGTAGAGCACCCGGCTGCGCAGGCTCTTCGCGGAGCGTTGCGTGCCATTGGCCTGGCCGCCGCCAGCAGAACGGGCCGACACCAGATGCGATGCGAGCTTGACCCGCTGCGCCTCTCCGCCGGAGAGCGTGGTCGCGGACTGGCCGAGTCGCACGTACCCGAGGCCAACCTCCTCGAGAACGGCTATCTTGTCCAGAATCTTGGTATGGCCGGCGAAGAAACGCAATGCCTCCTTGACCGTCATGCCGAGCACCTCGTGAATGTTCTTACCTTTGTATTTGATCTCGAGGACGTTCGCCTTGTAGCGAGCGCCGTTACACTCCTCACAGGGCAGCTCTATGTCAGCCAGGAACTGCATTTCTACTGTCACCGTGCCGTCGCCCTGGCATATCTCGCAGCGTCCTCCCGCAACATTGAAGGAGAAGTGACCCGCAGCATAGCCCCGGCGCTGGGCCTCGGGTTGAGCTGCGTAGAGCTCACGAATCGAGTCGAAGGCCTTGATATAAGTGACAGGGTTGGATCGCGGAGTGCGGCCGATCGGCGCCTGATCGACCAGCACCACGTCGTTGAGCCGGTCCGCGCCGCGAAGCTCGCGGTAGAGGCCGGTCGGGTCTCCGCCCTCGCCTTTGCCCAGCGCCTGAGCGACCGCACGGAACAGCACATCGTGCACAAGTGTCGACTTTCCGGAGCCGGACACGCCGGTGATGCAGACCAGCATGCCGAGCGGGATGCTGCAGTCGACGTTCTTCAAATTGTGCACCCGGGCGCCGCGAAGCTCGAGCCACTCCCTGCCCGGCTCGCGGCGGCGTGCCGGAGTAGCTATGGTCGCCTGCCCGGAGAGATAGCGTCCGGTTATGGAATCCGGGTTCTTTTCGATCTCGGACACGGTGCCGGCTGCAAGGATGCGCCCTCCATACTCGCCGGCGCCCGGACCGAGATCGAGCAGGTAGTCGGCCGAGCGGATCACGTCAGCATCATGTTCAACCACGAGGATCGTGTTGCCAAGGTCGCGCAGCTCCTCGAGGATGCGGATCAGCTTCGATGTATCCCGAGGATGCAATCCGATCGATGGCTCATCGAGCACGTAGAGCGCCCCCACCAGCCGCGAACCGAGCGAGGTGGCGAGTTGAATGCGCTGCGCTTCGCCGCCGGAGAGCGTGGAGGCGAGGCGGTCCAGCGTAAGGTAATCGAGCCCGACCGCATCGAGGAAATGCAGCCGCTGCTGCACCTCGATCAGGATGCTGCCAGCGATCTCATGCTGCATGGGCGAGAGTTTCAGGCCGGCAAAGAAGTCGTGGGCGGCCCGAATCGTCAGTCCGGAGACATCGCAGATGTTACGGCCCGACAGGCGGACGGCCCGCGCCTCGGCCCGCAGCCGCTGACCCTTGCAGTCGGGGCACAGGGCGTATCCGCGATACTTGCTGAGCATCACGCGAACGTGCAGCTTGTACTTCTTGCGCTCAAGCATCGCGAAGAATGGACGGATGCCGACGAAGGCCTTCTCGCCCTCGAGGACAAGGTTTTGCTGGTGTGGTGTCAGGTCGATCCAAGCCGTGTCCAGCGGGATCTCGTACTGCCTCGCCGCCTTCTTCAGTTCGGTGAAGTAGGCGCGGTACTTGGGCCGCGTCCACGGATCGATGGCGCCCTCGTTGATCGTCTTCAGCTTGTCCGGGATGATCAGGTCGAGATCGAAGTCGATAGTGTTACCAAATCCCTGGCAGCGCGGGCACGCTCCAAACGGGTTATTGAACGAGAAGAGACGCGGCTCGGGCTCGCGATAGACCCGATGGCAGCTCTTGCACTCGAAGGCCATAGAAAACCGCAGCCGCTCTCGTTCGACAGCTGGATCGGCATCGCGGGGCACTATTTCAAAGAGAATCTCGCCAGACTCGCGGTAGCCGATCTCGGCTGCATCGACGATGCGTGCGCGATTATCGGCAGAGACGGCAATGCGGTCGACGAGCACGAAGGCGGGCAGCGTAAAGTCCAGCTCGAGCAGCGACTCTGGAGTTGAAAACTCGTAGATCGTGTGGTTCTGGTAGAGACGGTTGAAGCCACGCTTGCGCAGCTCGGCGAGCCGCTCCTTAAGGGCCTCTGTCAGGGGAGATTCGCTGAACTTAGGCGAAGGCTTGCGGCCTCTCTTGAGAGGGGCGGGCGCCTGCGGTGGCTCGATGCTGAGCGGCTCCTGCTGGCGCTGCACTGGGAAGATAGCGTTGAGCCGCGTACCCTCATCGAGCGCAAGCAGCGTGGCGGCGATCTCGTCGACCGAGTCACGACGGACGATGCCGTCGCAAACGATGCAATGTACAGTGCCGCATCGCGCAAACAGCAGCCGCAGATAGTCGTAGATCTCTGTCGCCGTGCCGACTGTCGACCGCGGGTTGCGCGTGGTGTTCTTCTGCTTGATCGCGATCGCCGGCGCAAGGCCGTCGATCAGGTCCACATCCGGCTTGTCGATGCGCTCGAGGAACTGGCGCGCATAGGCGGAGAGCGATTCAACGTAGCGGCGCTGGCCCTCGGCGTAGATCGTGTCGAAGGCGAGCGAAGACTTGCCCGACCCTGAGACCCCCGAAACGACGGTCAGCTTCCCGTGTGGGATGTCGCAATCGACATTCTTGAGGTTGTGCGTCCGCGCGCCGCGGATCGTGATCTGGTCGCTCAAAGCAAGGTCCTGGGATGGTGGTCGAGGGCAGCAGCGACAGCCAGTTCACATGGCAGCGCCGGGGAGAGCGGACGGTAACGCCCATCCTGATTATAGAAGAGGCGGGAGCGGCTTCTTATGATCGAGCAGTGATCGCGGCCGTCAGTCGGGCGAATCGGGCCGCTTCCGGTCAGTCGGCTTTGATGACCTGCACGGCGGTGGGTGCGGACGCGCCGCTCTCATGGCTTTCGCCGAGGTTGTTAGCTGGCCCCCGGAAGGCATCGAGCAGCAGAAGCAATCCGCCAATCACGATGGCCGAGTCCGCCACATTGAAGTCGGGCCAGTGATAGCTGAAGATGTGCACTTCAAGGAAGTCGATGACCGTACCGAACAGGATGCGATCATAAACGTTGCCGATCGCGCCTCCCAGGATGAGCGCAAGTGCGATGGCGGTCGGAGTCATTCGCCGTCCCACCTTGTAAATCGCTATGAGCACGGCAATCGCGGCCAGCGCCGAAAACGCGATCAGCATCAAGCGGATGCGACCCGGCGAGGGCGAGTCGTTGAAGAGACTGAAGGCCGCGCCGGGGTTCAGCACGTGAGTGATGCGGAAGACCCGTGGGACGATGGTGATTGCGTCATCCATGGCGACGTGGCGGCTGACCCAGGTCTTGGTGATGCGGTCAATAATAGCGATCAGTGCGGCCAGGAAGAGCAGCCATGGGCGCCGGTCGCTGGTGCTGGAGTGTGTGCGCGTATTCAAGCGAGCACCTCGGTGGGCGGCGCGATACCCATCTCCGCGAGCGCGTGCTGGCACCGTCCGCAGACGCTCGGCCACGATCCATAAGCGGAGACATCCGGCATGAAGTTCCAGCAGCGGTCGCACTTGTCGCCGTCGGCGGCGAAGCTGGTTACCTCGGGTGGTTGGTCGGCAGCCGTCTTCTGTCTGAAGCTAAGCTCAACCTGCGACACGTTGAAAAACTCCTTCAGACCCGCCTGATAACGCTCTGCCACCTGACGCAACTCAACAGGAAGTTCGACCTTCACCTTAGCCTCTAGCGCCTTGCCGATACGCTTCTCCCGGCGCGCCTCTTCAAGCACGCCCAGCACCTTGTCCCGCAGCTGAAAGAGCAGTGCCCATTCCCCGAGCACCTGCTTATAGCTACCGGGCGCCAGCTGCTCAAGGCTCGGAAAGAGCGAAAGGTGTACGCTCTCCTCGCGGTCGGCCACAGCGGGCAGGTAGCTCCAGACCTCCTCCGCAGTGAAGCTCAGGATCGGCGCCACCAGCCGGACGAGCGCCTCCGCGATCCGCCAGAGCACCGTCTGCGCGGAGAGTCGTGCCTTGCTGGTGGGAGCGAAGGTATAAAGCCTGTCCTTCAATACATCGAGGTAAAGCGAGCTCAGGTCGACTACGCAAAACTCGTTCACCGCCATGTAGACGCGGTGGAACTCGAACTCCTCGTACCAGCGCAGCACCCTCTCGGTGAGTTCCCGGGTACGCGCCAGCATGTATTGATCCAGCGGCAGCAGGTCCTCGTAGGCGACCGCATCGTGCGGATCGAAGCCATGCAAACTGCCGAGCAGGTAGCGGAACGTATTCCGCAGCTTGCGGTAGTTGTCCGCGACCCGCTGCATCAGGGCTTCGCTGGCCGCGACATCTTCGCGGAAGTCGACGGACGCGACCCACAGCCGCACTACTTCGCCGCCGAGCCGCTTCGCCACATCGACCGGATCGACACCGTTGCCCAGCGACTTCGACAGCGGCCGCCCAAGCTCGTCGAGCGTCCACCCGGAGGTCGCAACCATGCGATAAGGCGCAGTCCCGCGCAACGCGACCGAGGTCAGCAGAGAGGAGTGGAACCACCCTCGATGCTGATCTCCTCCCTCGGTATAGAGGTCGGCCGGGAAGCTAAGCTCCGGCTCGGTCTCAAGCACAGCATGCCAGCTTGCCCCTGACTCAAACCAGACATCGACGATGTCCATCTCCTTGCGGAATTGCGCCCCGGAGCATTTGCCGCAGGCCGTTCCTGCCGGCAGCAGGCTCTCCGCGGAGTGCGTATACCACGCGTCCGCGCCCTCCCGATGGAACAACTCGACGACGCTGCGGTTCACGGCCGCGTCGTTCAGCGGAGTGTGGCAGCCCTGACACAGGAAGACTGCGATTGGAACCCCCCAGATGCGCTGACGCGAGATGCACCAGTCCGGCCGGGTGGCGATCATGTTGGAGATGCGCTCCTGGCCCCACTTGGGATCCCACTTGACGCGCGCAATCTCGTCGAGCGCCCGCTGTCGGAAGGTTGTCGCAGCTCCGTCGGGCTCCTCCATCCTTGTCTCCATGCCGATGAACCACTGCTCGGTAGCCCGGAAGATGACCGGATTGTGGCAGCGCCAGCAGTGTGGGTAGGAGTGGTAGATCGTAGCCTGGCCCATGAGCGCGCCAATGGATTGCAGCAGGTCGATGATGGGCTGGTTCGCCTGAAAGACGGTCAGCCCCTCAAACTGCGCCAGACCGTTGCGCAGACGGCCCTCCCCGTCGACGTTGCAGGCCTGGTCGAGGCCGTAGCGTGCCCCGGTGTAAAAGTCGTCCACCCCATGGGCAGGCGCCGTATGCACTGCGCCTGTACCCTGCTCGGTGGTAACGTAAGCGGCGTTCACCCCCAGCACTGGACGGTCAAGAAAGGGATGAGCGAACGTTGACCGATCGAGCGCTGCGCCCTTGAAGCGCGCTACCTCGACAGCCTGCTCTAGCTTGCAGGCCTGGCGCGTCGATGCGGCGAGCGCCTCCGCCATAATGTAGACGTTGCCATCGGTGTTCTCGAGGGCCACATAGTCGAGGTCGGGGTGGAAGGCGACTGCGAGCGAAGCGGGAAGGGTCCACGGCGTGGTGGTCCAAATAATTGTCCAGACCGGCTTGCCGGCGAGCGCGGCAGACAGTGTAGTCGCATCCGAGGTCAGCCGATAGCGCACGTACACGCTGGGGCTGGTGTGCATCTCGTACTCAACCTCAGCCTCAGCCAGCGCCGTCTGGTCGTGGATGCACCAGTAGACCGGCTTCAACCCCTTGTAAACAAAGCCGCGCTCGAAGAAGTCGAAGAAGACCTCGGCGATCCTGGCCTCGTAGCCCTTCGACATGGTGGAGTAGGGGTCGCGGAAGCGTCCAAACACCCCCAGCCGCTCAAACTGCGAGCTTTGCAGGTCCAGGTACTTCTGCGCATACGCGCGGCAGGCCCGGCGCACAGAGATGGCCGGCATCTCCAACTTCTTGAGGCCAAGCTGCTCGTCCACCTTGATCTCGATAGGTAGCCCATGGCAGTCCCATCCAGGCACATAAGGCGCGTCAAAGCCGGCCATTGTCTTCGACTTTACGACGAAATCTTTGAGGCTCTTGTTGAGCGCGTGGCCGAGGTGCAGCGGCCCGTTGGCGTAGGGCGGCCCATCATGCAGGATGTACTTAGGAGCTCCGGCGCGTGCCTTGCGGATCTGCTCGTAGAGCGAAGATGCCGCCCATGCCTCTATGCGGGCGGGCTCATTCTGCGGCAGATTCGCCTTCATTGGAAACTTGGTCTGAGGCAGCGTTAGAGTGGCCTTCAGCTCCGGTGGAGCGGACATCGTCTCTCCCATGCGACAAAATACCGCATGAGGATATTGTATCTGCCTGAAGCATCCGCCTGCCCAAGCCTTGCCTCGAGGGCCCGGTGCGAAACATCCTGTGACCTTCCGGCGACGTACCGCGTCTATAGATGGAGCGATGCTCGCAATCCGGGGCCGCTCGTCGAGCGTTCCGTCGATGAGGTTTTCTACGGCACTGAGCTTTGCTTGTCCAACCGTCTTCCAGGCTGAAGCAGCAATCATGCACGTGGGAACCTCGGTGAAGACAAGCAGGCTTGCAGTCGTCCATAATGGGGAGATGTTCGAGGAGCGGCCTGCGGCAACTCTCTCGCGCTAAAGGTATATGGATCGTCCGATTTTGACACCTCTGAATATGGGAACAGGCGATGATCGCAGCGAGCGCGAGACCGGGCAGCCCGATCTGCTGCATGAGGCAGACGGCTCCATGTGGGGCTCTCTGGTCTCAAATCTGCGGGATGCCCTCGTCAGCCGCAAGCAGCCGCCGCTGCAGCTAAGTTCGCAGCCCGCCGCGCAGGATCTGATCATCCGCGAGGAGCCGATCTGGCAGTCGCTCACGAACGGCGTCCGCGACGCCTTTTTTCCGCCCAAGCTTCCGCCGCTGGAACTGACCTCTACCCCCATCCCCGTCAAGGACCTGCTGGCCGAGAAGCGCGGACCACTTTCAAGCGCGATCTCCATTGGCACCCACGTGCTTGTGTTCGCTCTGATCGCCTTCCTGTTGTGGGAGGCGCGGCTGCACGCGCGTGCACTGACCGTAACCAAGCCCGACGTCACTCCTGTCGACCTTAAGGCATACGTGCCCATGACCCCCAAAACCAAGCTCTCCATGGGCGGTGGTGGTGGTGGCGGTGATCGCGAACTCGTCCAGGTCTCAAAGGGCAAGCTACCCAAATTTGCGCAGCAGCAGATCACTCCTCCTCAGGTGCTGCGTGTAGACAAACCCAAGATCGCGGTGGAGCCCACCATTGTAATGCCGAAGAACATCAAGCTGCCCGACGCCAACATGCCGAATATCGGCATGCCCAGCTCGACGCAGGTGCAGATGGCCTCCAATGGTACGGGCACTGGCGGCGGAATGGGCAGTGGCAGTCGCGGCGGCGTCGGTTCGGGCAGCGGCGGCGGCTCTGGCCCCGGCGACGGCGGCGGCGCTGGCGGAGGTCACTATCGCGCTGGCTATGGTGGCGTCTCGGCGCCCGTGGTGATCTACCAGGTCGATCCCGAGTTTTCAGACGAGGCGCGCCGCGCCAAATATGAGGGCATCTGCAACGTCTCCCTGATGGTTGACGCCCAGGGCAACCCCCAGAACGTACGTGTGCCACGCGCCCTCGGGATGGGGCTCGACGAAGAGGCAATCAAGGCGGTTAAGCAGTATAAATTCAAGCCGGCCATGTTCCAGGGGCATCCCGTTCCCGTCGAGATCACGGTCGAGGTGAACTTCCGCATCTACTGAGTTTGCTGTTAGCCATCACGCTTGGCTTTGGTAGTTTGCGTCCCAGCCTGCCGCAGAAATAGCCCTCAAGAGTTCGCGTCGCAACGAGACTCCACTTTCAACGGCGAACAGCCAGTGCCTTCTTCACCGACACCGCGAGCAGCGCGTTTGGCGGAAGTGCGCGCCTTTGATAAAGTAGGA
>DASWVB010000035.1:0-106396 GCA_036401375.1 Acidisarcina sp. | reverse complement strand
TACATCCTGCTCACGGCCGAAAAGAGCCGCAACAACCTGCGCCGGGTAGAGACGGTGATCGTGGACGAGATCCACGCGATGGCCGACGACAAGCGCGGCTCACACCTTGCAATCACGCTGGAGAGGCTGGATGCGCTGGTTTGCGGCGAGAACCGGTTGATGCCGGGAGAGTGGATCAGCGGACGGGCCGACGCTCCGCTGCGGATAGGCCTCTCTGCTACTCAAAGTCCGATCGAGCTTGTGGCTGAATTCTTAGGGGGCGTGCGGGGCAGCGAAGTCGCGATCGTGCAGGTCGGTCGCCGTCGTGAGATGGACCTTGCTATCGAGGTGCCCGGCGAAGAGCTCGGCTCAGTAGCGTCCACGTCGATCTGGGCGTCGGTGCACGACCGTCTTGCCGAGCTGGCGATGGAGCATCGGTCCACGCTTGTCTTTGTGAATACGCGCCGAATGGCCGAGCGGCTCGCCTTCAACCTGGGGGAGCGGATCGGCCCAGAGAACGTCGCCACTCACCACGGAAGCCTCTCCCGCCAGCTTCGCCTGGAGGCGGAGCGCAGGCTCAAAGCCGGTGAGATACGCCTGCTGGTGGCGACCGCCTCGCTCGAGCTGGGCATCGACATCGGCGCCATCGATCTTGTGTGCCAGGTGAACTCGCCGCGCGCGATAGCTGCCGCCATGCAGCGCGTCGGGCGGGCAGGACACTGGCGCGGCGCGGTTCCAAAGGGCCGCTTCTTTGTAACCACGCGCGACGATCTGTTCGAGTGTGCCGCGCTGGTGCGGGCGATGCGCGCGGGCGATCTCGATCGGCTGGAGATCCCCGACAAGCCGCTCGACGTGCTGATGCAGCAGGTGGTGGCAGCTTGCGCAGCAGAGCCCTGGGAAGAAGATGCGCTGTTCGACATTATCTGTCGTGCGCAGCCTTATCGCGGCCTCACGCGCCAGGAGTTTGACGAAGTGCTATGCCTGCTGACGGACGGCATCGAGGCGAGCCGGTGGCGCTACGGAGCATACCTGCTCCGCGACCGCGTCCACGGCCGCATCCAGGCGCGTCGTGGAGCCCGGACCATCGCTATCTCGAATGGCGGCACCATTCCCGACGCAGCCACGTATGCCGTCATCCTGCAGCCTGAGGGTGTGCAGATTGCGACGCTCGACGAACATTACGCCATCGATTCCTCTCCCGGTGACGTGATCCTGCTGGGAAACACGAGCTGGAAGGTGCAGCGCATCGAGAGTGCGGGCCGCGTGCTGGTCGAGGACGCGCACGGGCAGCCTCCCAACGTGCCATTCTGGGCGGGCGAGGCGCCGCAGCGCACCATGGAGCTCTCCCGCTACATATCCGACCTGCGCGAGGAGATCGATGGCCGCACCCGCGATCTGCTGCCCGGGTTCATCAGTCAGGTAGATGAAAACGTAGCAGCAACTGTTATGTGGATAAAACAGGAGTGCTGCGTCGACGATGCGGGCGCCGAGCAGATGATCGGCTACATCGTTGCCGGGCGCGCCGTTCTCGGCGCTGTTCCTACTCTGACCACTATCATCGCGGAACGCTTCTTCGATGAGGGTGGAGGCATGCAGCTCGTCCTCCACGCGCCCTTTGGGGGACGGATCAACAAGGCGTGGGGGCTGGCGCTGCGCAAACGGTTCTGCCGCGGCTTCAACTTTGAACTGCAGGCGGCGGCCACCGACAACGGGCTCAACATCTCCCTCGCCGAGCAGCATAGCTTTCCCCTAAGCGACGTCTTTCAGTTCCTCACCGAGCAGACGGTGACCGAGCTGCTGGAGCAGGCCTCGCTTGCCTCACCCATCTTCAAGGCGCGGTGGCGCTGGGACGCGGGCCGGAGCCTGCAGCTGTTGCGCTTTCAAAAGGGAAAGCGCATCGCACCGCAGATTCAGCGCACGCGTTCTGACGATCTGCTCGCGAGCGTCTTCCCGCAGGTTGCCGCATGCCAGGAAAATGTCGAGGGTGACATCCAGATCCCAAATCACCCTCTGGTGCGCGAGGTGATGAAAGATGTGCTCGGCGAGGCGATGGACCTCGAGAGCCTCAAGGCGCTGCTCGCGGCGATAGATGCAGGCACGATACGCTGCCTGGCGGTCGACACTACGACTCCATCGCAGTTTGCGCATGAGCTGCTCAATGCCAATCAGAATGCCTTCCTCGATGACGCACCGCTGGAGGAGCGCCGCGCGCGCGCAGTGAACATGCGTGGCATGGTGCCCGACTCCCTGCTCGGCGAGGCCGGCAGGCTGGATCCTGCTGCGATCGCGGCCGTGCGTGAGGAGGTCTGGCCCGACCTGCGCGATGAGCATGAGCTTCACGACCTGCTCTGCAATCTGGTCGTTGTCCCCGTCGCGACGCTGGCTGTCGAGAGTACGGCGCATTGGGAGCTCTTCTCCGAGCGCCTCATCGCACAGGGGCGCGCCACGGTCGCATGGGTAGAGGGTCGGCAGTTCGTCGTCGCCGCCGAGCGCGTGCAGCACCTTAGATTGCTGTGGCCCCACGCCGAGTTTGCGCAGGAGATCGACTGCCGTGCGCCCGTGCCTGGTGCGCGTCAGGATGTCGTGAAGAAGGCCATCCAGGGCTGGCTCGGAATCTCCGGTCCTGTAACCGCCGGCGATCTCGGCCGTCGGCTCGCTCTCGATGCTGGGGAGGTGTGGCAGGCCATGCTGCTGCTCGAGATGAGCGGAACCGTTTTGCGCGGTGTGTTCGAGGGGCGCACGAATCCGGTGTCTCTGCCTAATGAGGAAGTGGAGTGGTGCGAGCGCCGCCTGCTTCAGCGCATTCACAAGCGCACCCTTGGCGCGCTGCGTAAGCAGATTGAGCCGGTGACCCCGGCGGATTACATGCAGTGGCTGCTGGCGTGGCAGCACGTCGCCCCTCAGACTCAGCTCAGCGGTGAGGCGGGGGTGCTCGATGCGCTTCGAGGCCTCGAGGGCTTTGAGGCGCCAGCGCTCGAGTGGGAGCGTTCACTGCTGCCGCAGCGCGTTGCGGGATACGATCCCCGCTGGCTCGACGCGCTGTGCCTGATGGGCGTGGTTGGATGGGGCCGCATCTCTCCGCATCCGGCGTTCGCATCGATCGAGGGCGGAGGCCCGCGCCGCGTCGTTCCTACGAGCATGGCGCCAATCACGTTCTTTGTGCGCGAAGACGCACTGTGGATGGACCTGTGCCTCGATCAGCGGCAGACACCGGAAGCCTCTCTGCGGGCCTGTCTCAGCAAACTGGCTTTGAAGCTGCGCTCTTGCCTCACCGAACAGGGCGCCATGTTTTCCGGCGATATCGTCCGGTCTCTCGGCGTTCCTGTGGCGGATGTAAGCCGCGCCCTGTGGGAGCTCGTCGCTGCGGGCCTGGTGACCGCAGATGGCTTTCACTGCCTTCGTGCATTGATCGATCCGCGTGTGAAGTCGCTTGCGGCTTCGCCTGTAAGGAGCAAGTCAGCGCGCCAGACGAGCGCCAGCGGACGATGGTGCCTGCTAGGCTCGAAAGCGCAGAGTACGCTCGCGCCCGGTGAGCAGGCCGCCCGGCACGAGGCGCAGGTTGAGTCCGCCTGCTCGGTCCTGCTGCGTCGCTACGGCGTCGTCTTTCGCGACGTACTCGATCGCGAACACACTGTGCCGCGCTGGCGCGATCTTGCAGCCATGTTGCGCCGCATGGAGGCCCGCGGCGAAGTACGGGGAGGGCGGTTCATCTCCGGCTTTGGTGGAGAGCAATTTGCTTTGCCCGATGCGGTCGAGTCTCTGCGAGCGATGCGAGGCAGGCGGCGCTCGGCCGATGCTGCGAAGGTCGAGATCACGGTCGCCGCAGCCGATCCGCTCAACCTGGTGGGCATCGTGATTCCTGGGGAGCGCGTGCCCTCCGTGCCGGGCAGGACAGTGACGTACATAAATGGCGCCGTGGCAGTTACAGATGCCGAGCAGCGCGTCGATTCCACGCTTGAGGAGCGCCACTCTGAAGAAGAGTTGCTGCCCATGCAGACACCGTTTGCCCAGTCGCAGCTGTCGCTCTCTCCCGGATCGCCGAAAGACACCCTCAATGCATAGACGCGCCAGCATGCAGGATGCTACCAGCGGCAGAGTGCTGCTCGAGGGTGAGGACTACTACTACGAGGGAGAGTCCCTCGTCTTCACTGCCAAGTATCACCTCGACCGCGGGGAGTGCTGTGGCAGCGGATGCAGGCATTGCCCGTGGGGAGTCCTTCCCGTGTCTGATTCGTAACAGTGTTAGCGCATAAAGAAGGGGAGCCACTTCGGCTCCCCCTCTTTATGACGCGGTGAGCTTCTTCAGAACTGGAATCTAGCCGACAGCTCGATGACGCGGCCTGCATCGGCTCCCGGTGAGAGACCGAACTGCCCGTTACCGATCGTGGTGGTCGCCTGGTAGTTCTGCAGCGGTTGCAGGTTCAGCTTGTTAAATGCGTTGAAGAAGTTTGCCTGGATACGAAGCAGGGTATCGTGGTCCATCGCGTGGTAGGTGAACTGCTTGGCCACACTGATGTCCGTGTCCTCATAGCAGGGCCCGCGGAACGAGTTGCGGCCGATACCGGGATGCACCGTACCAGTTGCCTCGCCCTGTGTGGGCGCAGGACTCGCACTCACGAAGTAGGGCGTACCGTTTGTCCCTCCAAAATTTGTCCCGCGGATGAATGCGCTGTTCGAGCAGCTGCTGCCGGGCTGCCTGATCTCCTGGTACGGCCGCTGCGGGTTGACAGTTGCGCCGCCCGCGATCTGGGGTAAGGCGTTCGGGTTATAGACAGTCGGCGTCCACGGGTCACCGGTGTGCCAGGAGTAGATGCCGTTGATCTGGAAGCCGCCCAGCAGAGTCTTGGGGACCCCAGTGAACGGAGTCGGCACTTCCCAGACTCCGCTGATCGTAACGCGATTATGTTCGTCAAAGTCGGAGGGGCCGCGCTCTGTCCTCTGATCGACCGGGTCCGTCTGGTTTGACAGAGACCCGGGTCCCTCAAACGAGAGCTGGTCGATCGACTGCGCAAAGCTGTACACGATGTTGGCAGAGACGCCGTGCTGGAAGCGGCGCTCAAGATGCGCGTTTAAGCCGTTGTAGTAGTTGTTGGTGTCGGGCTTCGAGATGTAGACGCCGCCTCCAAAGGGGTTGCCGGTGTTGCTGTAGAAGAACGGCAGGTAGACGAACCGCATGAAGTGACGGCCGGTATCGCCCTGGTAACCGATGGTGCCGACAAGCTGCCACGGAAGCTGTATCTGGGTCTCGAGCGAGTAGAGGTACTCGACCGCGCTGGGCGAACGGGGGAAGGTACCGTAGATCTGTGCATTCGCCGGCGCACCGGTCGCGGGATTCACCCCCGTAGCCAGCGCCGGGTTGGGAGCATAACTGTTCGGCGAGTTACTGCTGCCGGTCTCGTAGACGATCTGCCCGCCATCGAAGGGCGTGCTGAAGTCGGATTTGGCTGTGCCGCAGCATATGCCAAAGCTGTTGTAACCAGGCCCGTTCTGGCGGTTGTTCGCGAACATGATCTCGTCAAAGCGATCGTAGGCTGAGCCGACTCCGCCGCGAAAGACGACCCTGTCGTTATAAATCGCCGGACTCCATGCGAAACCGAACTTGGGAGCAAAATTCAGCTTGTTCTCGTTATAGAGATGATTAACCGGCTGCAGGGTCGATCCGGAGAGCTCATGCCCTGTCGGCCCGAGCACAAACTGCAGGCTCTTGAAGCCTTCGTTGTAGATCGGCCCGAAGTACTGGTAGCGAAGGCCGAGATTGACCGTGAAGTTCGGCTTCACACGCCAGTCGTGCTGCACGAATGCTTCATAGTCGTGTTCACGATAGTGGCGGTAGTCGAGCGACGGACCGCCGGTGTTCGGGTTGGCGCTGATCTGCTCGTAGATCGGCGTGTCGTTGAACAGGTTCCAGAGGTTGTGATCGACATAGAGTGGCCGGTTCGCGCCGGTGTAGTTGGAATTATCCTGCTGGAAACGAACGTCGATGCCGGCCCGCAGACTGCCCCAGGGCAACACCTTCGTCACCATGTCCAGAGTCTCGTAGGTATTCTGCGCCGGGTTGTAGGGCGACGTTTCGCCTTGCGGTGCGGCGAACTCGAGCTGCGGAACGTTGATGCCGATGGCCTCGGTATTCACACGGGGCAGGCCGAAGTTAGTGTTCGATGCGTCCTTCACGCCAGCCGCATGGAAGCGGGTGAAGTTGGAGCGCAGCTCATTGATCAGGGTCGGTGAGATCGTCCGGATATAGAGAGCGGTGATGGCGGAGTTCAGCGGCTTCTCGATCAGGTCCGCATAAGGCCTGCCACCGGTCGAGGGATCTGCGTTGTCCAGGTCCAGGCGGGTGAAGTAAGCACCGCCGGTGAACTGGTCCCTGGGAGTCAGGTAAAAGTCGCCGCGACCGTTGAACTGGTTGCCACGCGTGTTCTGCGGCGCTGCCGTCTCCACATATTGCAGATCGGGAATGCCGTCGAGCCCACCACCGCCAGGGCTATTGATGGAGACATACTGTCCCTGCGCGCCAACCGGGGAGCCGAGGTCGATTCCACCGTTCACGACAGCACAGGGTTCGTTGGTAAAGGATGCGCAGCTCTGGCCAAGCACCGCCACGATACGCGGTTTGCTGCCCGGCGCCGTCAGCAGCTTATTGATCACGCTGCCCGGGCGCTGCGCTGCCACCGCAGCGATAAACTGCGGAGTCTCCACGTAGTTTTGCGTGAACTGCTGGTTCCTGGCGCGGTAGGCCTGGAAGGATCCAAAGAGAAAGAACTTGTCGCGCCAGATCGGTCCGCCAAGCGAGGCGGCGTAAGTGCGGGCCTGGTTGTTGACACGCTGATCGAGCGCACCCTGCGGGCCCCCGTACGATTGGAAGGCGTTCAGGCCGGGCTGGTCATAGAGGAAGTAGGCGGAGCCGTGCAGGTTGTTCGAACCCGCCTTTGACGTGGTCTTGATCTGTGCGCCGGAGTTGCGGCCCTCACTCGCGTCATAGCTGGTCGCTGTGACGGTAATCGCCTGGATCGACTCTTCGTTGGGGGTCACCACTGCGGAGCCGCCGTGCTCGAGGCTGTCGACGTGCACGCCGTCGATCAGGAACGTGTTAGAGGTGGTGCGCTGGCCTGCGGCGCTGATCTGCACCTGGTTCTCAACCTGGAAGATGCCGTTGTTCGACTGCCCGGGGCCCTGCGCGTTGGGGAAGGAGACTGATCCTCCGGTGCCGCTGCGTGCGGAGTCACCGGTAATGCCGGGCGCGGTGCGAAGCAGTTCGTAGGGGTCACCGCCAAAGGTCGGGATACGCCGCAGCTCCTCGCCGTCAATCGTGCCGCTCACGCTTGCGTCGGAGGTTTGCAGTGCCGGCGTATCGTTCGCATTCACTGTAACGGTCTCGGTGGCGCCACCGGTCTTCAGCTTCACATCAAAGGAGCGCGGTCGCTCGGCCGCCACAATTACATTCGAAGACGACTCTTTCTCGAAGCCTGCAGCGGTGACAGTGATGGAATAGCTGCCCGGCGACAGTTCGTTGAACTGATAGAAGCCTTCGCCTCCCGTGGTCGCGGTGCGGGTGGTGTGAGTATCGTCGCTGGTCAGCAAGACGGCGGCGCCTGGGATTACCGCGCCTGTTGTATCTGTCACCGTTCCGGAGATGCTGGCGTTGAACTGAGCGCGGGAGAGGGGTGTCAGCGTTACGAGTAACAGGGTGAGTAGGATGAGCTGAAAGCAGCTGGGAAGCTGCCTTGATCTGGAGAAGATGCTTTGCATGTGGCCTCCGAAGGTCCTTGCTGGATTGGCTTCCGGACGGATTCGGATCGCTTAGGGTCATCAGGCGACCAGTAAGCCAATGGCGTAAGTTTAGGTGTGACTCTAGGCTCTTAAGTTGCCTTTGGATAGTTCTGGTCTCAGAGTTGTTATTGCCTTGCTGGGCACCGGGATTCCGCGCGCGGCGGTGACCTCCGAGTGCAGTGACCCGGCACAAGGCAGGAACAAATCTAGGTGCAAAACAAAGGGCGCCTCAAGAGCCGTGGCGGGCATAGCAGGCGGCGCACAAGCGGGTGCTGATGGTTACGGGTTTGCGCTGTGTTCAGAGACCGCGTCGTGTTGTCTTCCGGCAGCCGTAGCGAAGTCTAGCGGGCTATCCCCAGGAACTCCCCAAACCAGCCCCGCGGATCGCTCCAGCATTTGACCACATCAAAGCCGGCTCGGTTAAGCATGCCCGTTGCGAGCTCGACGGTGAATTTGTAACTGTTCTCCGTGTGAATTGTCTCGCCCCGTGCAAGTCGCACTTCAAGGTCGAGATCCGGAATGTAAACGAATTGGGTGATCAGACTCTCGAGATGCATCTCGATCCTCGACTGCTCTTCGTTCCACCGGGAGCGATGCCGAAAGAGCTGCAGGTTGAAGTTGCTGCCGAGTTGCCGATTGATGCGCTGCAGCACGTTCTTGTTGAACGCTGCAGTGATCCCCGCCGCATCGTCATAGGCGTCGAGCAGCACCTGGCGATCCTTCACCAGGTCCACGCCCAGCAGTATCGAGTCGCCGGGCTCGAGCACGGCGCGTATCTCCTTCAACAGGCGTAAAGCGTCCGGCGGGTCGAAGTTGCCGATACTCGATCCGATGTAGAGCACCATGCGCCGCTCGCCAGACGACGCTATCTGACCTAGCCCTTCGGTGTAGTCGGCCGTGCATGTCTGCACCGTCACTCCGGGAAGATCGGCCTCGATCCTGCGCTTGGCCTCCTCAAGAGCGGAGGAGGAGACGTCAATGGCGTGGTAGGTCAGAGGACCGTGCGCCTGCAGGGCCGCTCGCAGCAGCAGTCCGGTCTTGGTCGCAGTCCCGGCCCCGAGTTCGATCAGGCTCAGCGGGCCATCGCCCGAGGCGGCGATCATCTCATTGCAGTAGCCCGCGAGAATCTTGCGCTCGGTGCGCGTGACGTAGTACTCCGGAAGCGCGGTGATCTTCTCGAACAGGCGCGAACCCTCGGCATCGTAGAAGAGCCATGGAGAAAGCGTCTTCGGACGAGAGGTGAGTCCGCGAAAGACTTCTGATCCGAATGGAGTGTAAGCGGAAGCGGGAAGGTAAGACACAAGCGAAGGAGCTGACATGATCATGGGTGTGATGTTTCCATCACCTCTCTAGTTATCCTTACGGTGAGCCGTTCAGAGGGCCTTTGTCAAACGGATTCCAGAGAACTGCCACCGCGTCGCAGCCGGAAAGAAATTCCGGTAAGTGGCGCGCACATGTGACTGCGGCGTCACTACCGATCCTCCTCTTAGAACCATCTGGTTGCACATGAATTTTCCGTTATATTCCCCCAGCGCACCGGGCAGCGGTTCAAATCGGGGATAGCCCACATAGGGACTGCGCGTCCACTCCCATACATCGCCAAAAAGCTGGCGCGGAGTCGCCGAACCCGGCGACGCTCCCTCTACATCGGCAGCCTGCGGGTGAAGTTCACCAGACTCCATCAGATTGCCGGAAACGTCCTGTTCCCGCGCTGCTGTCTCCCACTCCGCCTCTGTCGGCAGACTCTTGCCGGCCCAGCGGGCAAAAGCATCCGCTTCGAAGTAGCTGACGTGACAGACTGGCGTCTCAGCGATCTGGGAGAAGGAAACTCTGCCGCGCAGGGTGAAGACGCTCCAATCCCCGGAGCCGGCGTCCTGGTGCCAGTAGAGGGGAGCACGCCAGCCCTGCGCCTGCACTGCGTCCCAACCCTCCGACAGCCAAAGCTCAGGGCGCCCGTAGCCGCCGCTCTGCATGAACTCCAGGTACTCACTACAACTGGTCGCGCGCGAAGCAAGGGCAAACGGCTCCAGGTATTCCAGGTGCTGCGGCCGCTCATTGTCAAAGGCGAAACCCTCGCCCGCGAAGCCAATCTCTCGAAGGCCGCCGTCATAGCTATGCCACTGCAATGGTGCGGCAGCTGGCGACTCATGGCGCAATGGCCCGCCATAGACGGGGTGCAGCGGGTTGGTCCAGAAGGCGTGCTTGATGTCAGTAAGCAGAAGCTCCTGGTGTTGCTGCTCGTGGTTCATCCCAAGAATTACGCGGGTCTCGATCTCCTCCAGCTCAGGGCCGGTCGAGCACTCGAGCAGGCGAAGAACTGCGCCATCGACCTGCCGGCGATAGTCGAAGATCGATTCAAGGGACGGCCGCGAGAACGATGCGCGAAGCTTCTTCTCGGGGTGCTCGGAGACGGAGTTGTAGTAGCTGTTGAAGAGCCATACGAAGTCAGAGTTGAACGGCCGGTACGATGGATCGAACTGGCTCAGGATGAAGGTCTCATAAAACCAGGTGGTATGCGCCATGTGCCACTTCACGGGGCTGGCCTCATCGCAGGACTGCACCATCATGTCCTCGGCAGTCAGCGGCTGGCAGAGCTGCTCACTCTGCCTTCGCACGGCTGAGAACTGTTGTGCGGGGCCAGAGGGCCGCTCCTGGAGCGCGCTCGATGTGTGCGCGTACGAACCTGAGTGCCGGAGAGAGAGGGAGGCGCGCTGCTCGGGTGCTGTAGTCATGATTACAGGCTCCACTTCCTGGTTAGAGTGTCGACTCAGCGCGCCGTTGCCCGTCGCGTCTGTTTTGCGTGCGCCCCGCTAAACTAACGTGTGCAGTACGGCTGCGGTTCTCACTCACATTGAATAATGCTCGAGCAGCCAATCTGATTCTTAAAACTGAGCTGATTGCAATAGACGACCTGCTGCCTCACCCAGGTGAGCCCGGCCTGTGCGTGGGTCGGGCGGCCCGCGAGATCAGCGGATTATCCTGGGCTCTGTCCATTAAAGAGCCGAGCCAGCAGGTAGGCACATCCAGCGGCCACTCCGCCGATCAGCATTGTCTGCAAGCCGCTGCGCACCGCTCCTGCGCCTGTCAGACGCCCCTTGACGCCCCCGAAGATCAGCAGGGCCGTCAAGGTGATCGCCACCGAGATTGCGAGGGCATGCGCCGGGGTAGCGAGCATGTAAGGCAGCAGCGGGATGAGACCGCCGGCGATGTAGGAGAGAGAGATCGTGACGGCACTGCGGCTGGCCCGGCTCTTCTGCGGCTCCTCAAGACCCAGCTCGAACCGCATCATGAAGTCGACCCAGGCCTGCGGCCTCTTTTTGAGCGCCTCGAGCACCGGCTCGCTGGCCGCGCGCTCGACCCCGTACTGCTCGAAGATCTCGTAGATCTCCTCCTCCTCGTCCTGGGTGCGTTCCACGATCTCGCGCTCCTCCCGCAGACGCTCGCTCGAGTAGTGCTCCGCATCGCCGCGCGCGGCAAGGTAGCCGCCCAGACCCATCGCGATCGAGCCGGCCGCGATCTCAGCCAATCCGGCCAGAACCACCAGGTGTGTGGAATTGACAACGCCCTGGAGCCCGGCTGCCAGCGCAAAGGGCACGGTGAGTCCGTCGGACATGCCTATCACCACGTCCCGCACCAGCTCGCCCGAGCGGAAGTGTGCCTCCTCGTCTCCATGAGAGTGCCCGTGGCTATGGCCCTGCGAATGGGTGTGAAGATGAGGTTGAGCCTGAGGGGCGTCCGGCATTGTCCGAAGTGTACCGTAAGGGGCTGCTGCTCCACCAAATCTGCTCTTTACCGCGTCTAAAGCTGCAACTGCGCGTCTATCAGAGTGACGCGCTCATCATTGCCCGCGCGCGAGACCGGCCAACACGGTCACGCCGGGGTCGATCGCACCAAACATTGGAGATACTCATGAACATTCGCTCGCTGAAACAGCTCTGCCTCGTCGCCTCAGTCTGCCTGACCCTCACCCTGTCGCTGCCGGCGCTTGCCCAGGACGGACCACCTGCGGGAGGGATGCAGGGCGGCGGCATGGGCCGGGGGCAAGGCGTCCGCGGCGTCGTCACCGCCATCGCCGGCAAACAGATCACCATCAAGAACGAGGAGGGTGATGTTTACACCGTCACAACCGGTGACAACACCCACCTGATGAAGAATCGCGAGGCTGCTACTCTGATCGACATTCACCCCGGGGATATGCTCTTTGTCGCCGGCGACGTCAATGCCTCGGCAAAGACGGTGGGAGCTGCGTTCGTGGCCATCGTCGATGCAGAACAGGTCCGCAAGATGCGCGACGACCTGGGTAAGACCTGGATCTCAGGCAAGATCACGGCCATTGAAGACACCAGGATCACTGTCCTGCGGATGGACGGGGTCAGCCAGACGATCGCAGTTGACGAGAACACCTCGTTTCGCAAGCGGAGAGACAGCATCACGATGGCTGACATCAAGGTGGGCGACCCGCTGAGCGGACGCGGCGCGTTGAAGGACGGTGTCTTCGTCGCGACCGAGCTGAATCTAAGTCAGGCTGGAATGATGGGCATGAGTCGCGGTCCTGGCGGACCAGGTAGACAGGGTCGAGGTCAGGGCCAGGGACAGGGTAACGACCAGGGCAGCGACCAGGCCGCCCCGCCTTCGCAAAACACGCCCAGACCGTAGACGCTGGTCGTGCTCGATCGAGCGACCCAAGTCGAGCGGGCGCCGAATAGCTGCAAACCCAACCCGAGGGAGGAGAGTACCTTTGGGTTCTCTGCCACGTCAAAGCCGGCTTCCTGTCTGGAGTAGAGCATGCCTCAGCGTCTTCGCAGGCACGTCGCTGCTCGCGGGTGCAGCTTGCGCCGCCCCTGCGCCGGATCCGGCCCTGGCTGCAGGTGTTCAATCGGTGTCCAGCGCGTCGACGGCTCCTTCAAATACCAGCTATAACGCAGCCAGTCCTACACTGGCCCAGTCTCCGTCGACGTCATCCTCTGACGCTCCAGCCTCAGGCAGCGCCGCGACGACTCCTGCGCCCGGCACTACCGACACGCAGGTGCATAGCGCGGACGCTGTAAACTCCCAATCGACCGCAGGTCAGATAACAAGCCCGGCCGCTGCTGGCGGCATCGTTAGAGGGTCAGTGAAGTCCGGCGCCATCCCTCTGCCGGGCGCCAGCGTGACTGCTACTAATACACTGACCGGCAAGAAGTACAGCACCACGACCGACGTCAGCGGTGGGTACGCTCTGAATATCCCGCAGAATGGCCGCTACGTCCTTCGTGTGGAGCTCGCCGCATTTGGAGCGGAGACCAGGGAAGCACTGCTGAACGCGGTCTCGCGGCAGGCGCAGGCCGACTTCACCCTCGTGCTCGCCTCGAGGGTCGCCCAGCAGGACCAGGGGACGCAGGCCGGCTCTCTGCGCCAGTATGGCGGCAGCGGAGCACAGAACCTGAGCCTGCTAGGTGCCGCCGGCGGCCTGATCGACGCTGGCGGCGCAGGCGTTGGCGCAGCACAGCTGCCCACGCTCGGGAACGGCGCCGATCTCTCGACCGATTCCGTCGCTGTAAGCGGGCAAAACGGTACAACGAACCCCTTCGCTGGCGTTAATGGCGATCAGATGCGGCAGGGCTTTGAAAACCAGCAACAGCAACAGGGTCTCTCTCAGATTCCTGGACAGGGCGGAGGCCAGGGCGGAGGCGGCTTCTTCGGCGGAGGCGGCGGATTTGGCGGCGGAGGCGGCTTCGGTGGAGGAGGTGGCGGCCGCGGCAGCTTTCGCAACTTCAAGCCGAACCAGCCGCACGGTTCAGTCTTCTGGAGCGGCGGCAACTCAGCCCTCGATGCCCGCAACTACGCCTTGCAGGGCCAGTCCTTCGACCAGCCCGGCTATAGCTCGAGCCGCTTTGGACTTACCTTCTTCGGGTCGCCATACCTTCCAAAGTTGATGAAGGCCCCGAGCACCAGGGACGTAGTCTTCGTGACGTTGTTCGACACCCGCGCCTCGACACCTTTCGACGAATATGGCACGGTGCCGACGCAGGCGGAGCGCAACGGCGACTTCTCCGGACTGACACTGCGCGGCCAGCCGGTCACGATCTACGATCCTGCGACCGGTCTACCGTTTCCAGACAACACCATCACCACCGGTATCAGCCCGCAGGCTGAGGCTCTGCTCGCCTTCATACCGCAGCCAAACCTGGTGGGAAATCCCCAGCAGAACTACCATCGTGTGGCGACACAGGGAAGCAACAGCACCACCCTTGGACTGCGATTCATCCATACCTTCGGGCCGAGCGGCGGATCGCCGATGGCCTCTATGATTCGCCAGTTCACGGGTGCAGCAGGAACCGGTCTGCGTCAGAACCTTAATGCCAACTTCAACTACACTCACGCCGGCAGCGACATCCTCAATCTCTTCCCGGAGCTTACCGGCAAGCGGCAGACGGAGCAGTATTCGCTGGGTGTGGGCTATACGCTCGGCCGCGGCAAGCTTAACAACAACTTCACCTTGAACTGGAACCGCACCGCCTCCAGCACCCGGAACAACTTTACCGGCGTTGAGGATGTGGCGACCCAGGCCGGGGTGCTCGGGCCGAACGGAGCGCCGCTGAACTCCGACCCGCTTAACTACGGCCTGCCCAATATCGTGCTTACTCCCTTCAGCGGTCTATCGGAGACGCAGCCCAACTTTCGCACCAATCAGACCATTGCCTTCTCCGAGGCCAGCTCGTGGAGTCACGGCAAGCACAATATCCACTTTGGCGGCGACGTACGGCGCGTGCATCTCGATCTGCTCGGCGGAACCGATGCGACGGGATCGTTCAACTTCACCGGCCTCTTCACCGAACAGCCCGGGTCCAATCCGACGAATACTGGCGGCGGCAACGCGGGGCAAGGGAGCTCCGGGTCTGCCTTTGCGGATTTTCTGCTCGATCGGCCCCAGGAAACAACCATCCAGGCACCGCAGAAGAAGGCCTATATGCGTGCCAATTCATGGGACGCATTTGTGCAGGACGACTGGCGCGTTAGCGCGATCTTCACCATGTTCGCCGGGCTGAGGTATGAATACTTCTCGCCCTACTCCGAGAAGTATGATCGCCTCGCCACACTCGATCCGTCGCCTGACTTCCGGCTGGTGACGGAGGTCTTTCCGCACCAGGCCGGCCCCTACTCCGGCACCTACGACCGGTCCTTGATCGATCCTTTCAAGTCCTCATACTCGCCTCGTATCGGCTTTGCATTGCGTCCGCTCAAGGACACCGTCGTCCGCGGAGGCTATGCCATCAACTACACCAATGGCCAGTACGCCAACTTCATACAGAACATGGCCTATCAGCCCCCCTTTGCCAACGTGCAGACGAACGAGGCTACGCAGGGCGCAAGTATATCGCTCGAAAATGGCTTCAACTATCCGCAGACGATTGGGAACTACTCGGTGAACAAGCACTACCAGCTGCCCTACGTGCAGGTCTGGAACCTGAACCTGCAGCGGACTATCCCTCTCGGTATCGTGCTGAACGTAGGCTACAGCGGAGCGAAAGGAACTCATCTCTCGATACTGGACGCGCCCGGCCGATATGGCGCGACTCTGCCTGAGGCGCTCTATACCTATGAGAACTCTGTAGCCTTTTCTAACTTTAACTCGTTGGTTGTAAGTGCACAGAAGCGATTGCAGAGGGGGATTTCCCTGGGTGCGACTTACACTTACTCGCACTCTATCGATAATGCATCGTCGATAGGCGGTAGTGCCGCCAACTGTTCGAGCAGTTGCGCGCAGAACTGGCAGAACCTGTTGGCAGAGGAGAGTAACTCGAGCTTTGATCTGCGCCACCAGCTCAAGGGGCGCTTCGTCTACGAGCTACCCTTTGGCCCCGACCAGCACTACCTCACGACCGGCAGCTGGATATCTCATGCGTTAAGCAACTGGTCGGTATCGGGCGACTATACCATCAGCTCAGGCTCGCCACTTACCCCGACTATCGCGCCTGCGCCCTCGGACGTAGCGCGCGGTACCGCCGGGTCGGTGCGCCCCGACAGGGTGCAGGGCGTTGGTATCACCGCCGGCGCGAAGACGCGCAACCAATGGTTCAACACGGCTGCGTTTTCCTCCCAGTTTGCTCCAGGCCAGCTTTACGGAAGCGCGTCGCGGTACTCCATCCCGGGCCCCGGGACGCTCGACGTCAACATGTCGCTGTCTAAGACGGTGGACTTCAGCGGCAGCAAGAGCCTGGAGTTTCGAGCCACAGGCAACAACGCATTCAACACTGTGCAGTACTCCGGCGTCGATACGCAGTATGGTTCGCTTGCGCTGGGCCAGGTAGTCTCTACCCGCAGCATGCGCCAGGTTACTGTGCAGGCGCGGTACCGCTTCTAAGTCACCTATGCCGATGCACACCCAGTTTCGATCGAGATTAATCCGCACTTACCCGGTGCGAGGCTGTGTCTCAATCTTCAGGCAGGCGACGGCGGTCGTTGCCCTGGCAGGGGTATGTGCCGCATGCACAGCGCAGCAGTTGCCGTCGTCAGCGCCACCGCCTGACGCGGGAGGCTTCACCCTCAGAGTCAACACCGACCTGGTTCTCACCAATGTGGTTGTTCGTGACAAGAAGACCGGTACGGTAGTGCGAGGGCTCACAGCTAACGACTTTACCGTGCTAGAAAATGGAAAGCCGCAGCGCATCGCCAGCTTTGACTTTCAGACCGTTGACGAGGCCACGCCGCTCAATGAAGCTACCGTGAGCGGCGCTGCCCCGGCCCTCGTACTCGGCAGGACGAACACTGCGCCGACTCCTGAACAGCTCCGCGATCATCGGCTGATCATCTTCTTCTTCGACATTACGTCGATGCAGCCTGACGATCTCGACCGAGCCGTTTCCGCCGCCCGCAACTACGTCAACAAACAGATGCAGCCGGCCGACCTCGTGGCGCTGGTGTCATTATCGACGGGGGTTACGCTCGATCAGGACTTCACCGCCGACAAACAGGCGCTGCTGAACGGTATCGGGCGATACAACGGCACTCAGGGCCAGGGCTTTCAACCAGGAGCGACCAGCACGACGAACCAGGTTGAAGACGCGACCTCTTATACACCGGACGAGAGCGAATATAACGACGTCAATACCGACCGCGAGCTCTACGCCGTCGCCTCGATCTCCAAGGCGCTCAGCTATATCAATGAGAAGAAGTCGCTGCTCTACTTCTCCGGCGGACTGTCGCGGGACGGCATCGAAAACCAGGCCTCTCTCCACGGTGCGATCAACGCCGCCGTGCGATCGAACCTGTCGATCTACAGCGTAGATACGCGGGGGCTGCAGGCCCTCTCGCCGCTCGGTGACGCGAGCACCGGAAGTCTGCGCGGCAACGGTGCATTCAACGGATCGGCAGCACAAAATAACTTCGATGCGAACTTCAGTTCGCAGGAGACGCTGGCTACTTTGTCCTCCGACACCGGCGGCAAGGCCTTCTTTGATTCGAACGATTTCTCACCGGCATTTCAGCGCATGCAGCAGGATACGAGCGCCTATTACGTCCTGGGATTCCACTCCAGCAATCCCAACCGGGACGGCGCCTATCGCAAGCTCACCATCAAGCTGAATCGCAGCAACGTGAAGCTTGAGTTCAGACCGGGCTACTACGCGCCGGCGGATTTCAAGCATTCGAACAAAGAGGACCGCGAGCGGGAGCTGGAAGAGCAGTTGGCCAGCGACCTGCCCGCGACCGACGTAGCCGTCTACCTGCAGGCGCTCTACTTCCGGGTGGACGAGACGCACTTCTTCATCCCCGTGTCGATCGTTGTACCCGGCTCGCAGATACCGTTCGTCAAAGGGGGCGATCGCGACAAGGCGACCCTCGACATCATCGGCCAGGTCAAGGACGCGCAGGGTCACAGCATCGGCGACGCACGCGAGACGGTCAAGCTCGCGATCGATCAGGCACAGCAGGTGTCGCGCAAGAACATTCAGTACTCGACCGGATTCACTCTGCCGATCGGAAAGTACCACCTGAAATTTGTAGTTCGCGAGAACGAGACCGGCAACATGGGCTCTTTCGAGACCGACATCAATGTGCCGGACCTGCGAAAGAGTCCCTTGAAGCTGAGTTCCGTGGTACTTGCGAGCCAGCGCATTCCAAACACGAACAGGAAAGCAGCCAGTCCACTGGTTCGCGACGGACTTGAGCTGGTGCCGAATGTGCCGCATGTGTTTCGTCAGGACCAGCACATCTACTTCCTCTACGAAGTCTACGACCCGAGCCATGCCGCAAAAGGTACAGCTACATCCGGGGACGATAGCGGGCAGACGAGGAAGCCCGCTCCTGCCGCATCTGGCGGCGCGAAGTCACAGGTCCGCGTGCTCACCAGCATCGAGTTTCTGAATGGAACGGTGAAGGTGTATGAGACTCCGCTGGTTGAGGCCACGCAGATCAACGTTCCGGGCCGGGACGCCGTGGCATTTCAGTTCGACGTACCGCTGACCTCGCTCAAGCCCGGGCTCTATACCTGCCAGGTCAACGTTATCGACGATGCCGGCGGCAGCTTCAGCTTCCCACGGACTGCGCTGCTTATCCGGGACGCTTTGCCTACGGCTGCTCCCGCGCCTGCGGCTGCCGGTTCAGCCGCGCCGGGCGGAGCAGGAGCCTACTGAGGCTGTAACGTCCTACGCTCGAACTCGCGTGTCAATGCGCGAGCAGTCCCACGCCGATGCACACGAAGAGGACTGCGAGCCAGCGTCGTCGGTCGACATTTTCGTGCAGGAAGAACTTCGCGGCGACCGCGTTGCTGGCAAAGGTAAGCGACGCGGACGCGGGCGCGACCAGGCTCAGATCGGCATGGTTCAGGGCATAAAGCAACGAGAAAAAGCTGAGTGCCATGCAGAGAACGCCGCTGATAAAGCGGGGGCTCGATACGACCGCGCGGATGGCGCCGGCGAGACCGCTGCTGGCGCGGATCTCATCGAGATCGCCGATGCGGCGCATGGCAGAGGCGGTGAGCACATCGCCCGCGGTCGCCCAGAGGACAATGCTTCCAATCATGGCCGCCGTTGCAAAGCCGTAGACGGCGCTCAACGCCGGCCCGCCTTGCCCGAGCGCGCGAGTTGTTCACTGGAGCGAAGAGGAACCGCTATCGGCTGCAGCTTCGGCAGTTTTCCGGGCAAGCCGGACGAGGGTAACTCGGTATAGGAGGGACCCTGGGTGACGAAGCCCACACCGATAGTGATGAGGACGATTCCCAGCCATCTGGCGCCGGAGATTTGTTCGTGCAGCCAGTACTTCCCCAGCAGCGCCACGATCACGTAGCCGAGCGATGTAGCGGGGAGCACAAAGGTCAGGTCGGCCCAGGAGAGTGCAGTCAGGTACGAGGCGAAGAAGCCGATTAAAAGCACGATGCCCGCAATGACCCATGGTGTTCGGACTGCAATCAGCAGTCCGCCCAGATGGTGAAGGGAGAGGGGAGGCAGCTTCTTCATTCCCACGTCGAGGAACGTGTCGCCGAAGGCCGAAGTCAGGGTAACCACCCCGAGAATGAGCCATCGTCTTACGTTCATGGTGGAATGAACCATTAACCGACTTTCGGACCTGTGACCGTATAACCGGACGGCCCTTTGAATGCGGTCCTGCAGCACGCGACTGGCTCAAAAGCAAAGGCGGCCAGTTCAGGTTCGCTGGCCGCCCCGAAGATTGACACAGCGCTTCTAAGCGCCAGCGCTCAGAGCCGAAGCCTCGGTCTTGCGATCAGCCGTCTTCTTATCTGCAACCACCTTGTTACGTGCGGCGCGCAGCTTCATAAATGAGACCGACTCGTGGTAGAGCCGCTTGATGTCTCGGTTGACGATGGCCTTGCTGACGATGCGCCACGCGGCCTTCGGGCGGAAGTAGTACTCGTCGTAGAACCGATGCACCATCTCGAGTACATACTCCTTTGGCAGACCGGGGTACTCGATGTGCGCGATCTGGTGACCGCCCTCATCGACCATCAGGCCGTTGTTGACGATGAAGCCGTTCTCCTTGGCGTAGTCATAAAACTCCGTCCCCGGATAGGCGTGGGCGATCGAGACCTGGATCGTCTCGACGTCAAGCGTCTTGGCGAAGTTGATGGTGTTGCGGATCGACTCGCGGGTCTCGCCGGGCAGGCCAAGGATAAAGTCTCCATGGATGGTCAAACCGAGCTCGTGGCAATCACGGGCGAAGTCGCGCGCCCGCTCGATGGTCGCGCCCTTCTTGATGTTCTTGAGGATTTGCGGATCGCCCGACTCGAAGCCGACGATCAGCAGGCGGCAGCCCGCCTCGCGCATGGCGCGGAGCGTCTCCTTATCGGTGGTGACGCGCGAGGTGCAGGACCAGGTCAGCCCAAGCGGCTTCAGCTTGGCGCAGAGCTCGACGGTGCGCACCTTCTGGATATTGAACGTGTCGTCGTCGAAGAAGAACTCCTTCACGTCGGGGAAGAGCTTCTTCGCATGGGCCATCTCGGCAGCCACATCGTCGGTCGAGCGCTTGCGCCAGGCGTGTCCGCTGAGCGTCTGCGGCCACAGGCAAAAGGTGCACTGCGCCGGGCAGCCGCGTGTCGAGTAGAGCGAGACATAAGGGTAGAGCAGGAAAGGAACGTTGTACTTGGTCACGTCCATATCGCGCTTGTAGATGTCAGTGACCCAGGGCAGGGCGTCAAGGTCTTCGATCTGCGGGCGATCGGGGTTGTGCGCGATCTGGCCGTTCTTGCGATAGCTGATGCCGAGAATTTCGTCGAGCGGCTTGCCATTGGCGTACTCCACCACCGAGAAGTCGAACTCGCGCCGGCAGACGAAGTCGATCACCGGGCACTCGTTCAGAGCCTTGTCCGGCGAAGTCGTAACAGGGGGGCCGACAAACGCGATCCGGATGGCTGGGTTCGCCTCCTTGATGGCCTCGGCGAGCTTTTGGTCTCCGGTCCAACCCGGGGTACTGGTGAAGAGCACGAGGAAGTCGTAGCTCTTGGCGATCTCGATCGTCTCGGTTGCCGAGACGTGGTGCGGGGGAGCATCGAGCAGCCGCGAACCCTCCAGCATTCCAGCCGGATAGGCCAGCCAGACGGGGTACCAGTACGATTCAATCTCACGCGTGGCCGGCCATCTGGAGCTGGCGCCACCGTCGAAGTTTTGGAAGGAGGGCGGGTTAAGGAACAGTGTTTTGAGTGGCATAGCGTATGTCTCCCATTTTAACACCGCGGGACCCCTGAGACCTGCCTGGGCGGTTGTCGAGCGGGGCACATGCGCCGCGAAACTGCCTTAGGGCGAGGGCTGCTTCCGGGCCCAGTCTTCGATAGAGCCCATGATTCGCAGCAGGTTCAACTGCGCACGGGCGAGATCGAGGCGGCTGTCGAGCAGCTCCTGGTAGCGCTGCCGCTCCTGGATGCGGGCCTGCTGTTCATCCCTTGGAGTGAGCTGCGAGCGCGCCGCAGGGCCGCTGCCGGATTCGAGCTGCGCGACCACCGTCTGCAACTCGCTCTCGGCCAGCTCGCTCTGCAGCCGCGCGACCGCTTCCCTGGCCGATAGCTCGGCCATGCTCTTCTCCAGCTGCATGGCCTGTTCGCTGGTCTGGTCTCGAAGTGTGTCCGCCTCGGCCGTTGCGTGGGCCGATTCCGCCGCCGATTCGCGGGCCTTGTCAGTACGCGAAGCGTCGAAGATGGGCAGGCTGATGGAGATGCCGATGCCGAAGTTATTCGGCTGGAAGCTGCGATAGTAGGTCGAGTAGTTGTTGAAATTAGAGAAGAGGCTGTACTGGGCGAAGAAGGAGATCTGCGGCCTGAACCTCTGCCGGCGATCTCCCATTGCGACATAGGCGCGAGACTTGGCCGAGGCATAGGCGGCCTGTACGCCGGCACTGGAGAGGGCATGCACCTCCGCACTCAGGGCAGAGTTCCCGGTGATGAAGCTGGGTGCCGCCGGAATGCTCTCCGTCGCGGTGGTGAAGCTCGCAGCGGGTAGACCGGTGAGATGGGCCAGCCTGAGACCGGCGACCTCAGCATCGTCTTCGATATGAATGTTCTTCAGCCGAATCTGTGCTCCAGTCAGCTCCGCGCGCAGCAGCTCGGTGCGCCCTTCGAGCCCGGCCTCGACCCGCTGCTGCTCGATGGTAGCCAGCCTTTCAGCCGCAGACTGCTGGGCATCGAGGGCGGCTCGCTCGCGGGTGATGGTGTCGAGCTGGATGTAGGCGAGAGCTGTATCGAGCACCACCTGCTGGCGGGTGTCCTTGAGAGCAAGCTCGGCAGCGTGCAGGGCTGCACGGCTCGACCTCACGTAATCCGGCTGTGAATAACTGAGGATCAACGACTGAGAGGTAACGTTGAAGACGGAGGGCTGACCGAGCGGAAAGCCATACGAATACCCAAGGCCGGACCCTGCTACGACGTTCGGCTTATAGGCGTCCCGCGCCTCAGCCATCGAGGCAGAGGCACGCTGCACGTCGGCGATGGCCGCTCGGACTGCCGGACTGTTGCGCAGCGCAAGGTCGACCGCTGTGTAAAGAGAGACGGGAGTCTGTGCGGCGATTGGCAGCGTTGCTGTGAACAGCAGTGCCGCCAGGCAGAGGGCTGTCCGCCGGATTAAGCTCCATTCGCTGCGCAAATCAGAGATGCGATAACCGGCAGCACAGTCATCGGCGGGATAGCGCGACGTTGCCCGCGCGGCCTGCGAAATACGACCGGACGACATGGGGTCAGGGCAGGCCACGGTACTCCTGTGCCAGCGCCCTGGCCGCCTCAAACTCCCGCTGCGCACCCTGCCTGTCGCCCTGCTGCTCAAGCAGATGACCGAGCCGGACGTGGACCTGGAACGCAGGCGCGTCCTCCGACTGCTTCTTTGATTCAAGGTATTGCCTGAGCAGTTGAATCGCGAGCTGTGGTTCGCGCTTTGTCCGGATCAGCAGCGACGCGGAGTATTCGGTAGCGACCCCGTGGTCCCGGTCCAGTGCAACGGCACTGTGAATGGCCTGCATCATGTCGTCCCAGCGGCCCTGGCGGCGGTAGAAGGAGCCAAGCACAGTCCATCCGGTAGCCGGGTCCCCGGCTACCTTCAATCCTGCTTTGAACTGGGCCTCGGCCCCAGCCAGGTCTTTGCGCTGTTCTGCAACTTTGCCGCGAAGGTTGTGAGCCCGCTCAGCGTCAAAGGACTCCAGCCTGGCGGCGACGCCTTCCGCCTTGTCCAGCCCTCCGCCCACGATCGACGGAGCGTCGGTATAGAACTCGCCAAGGTCTGCCAGGGCGCTCCCGTTTCGCGGGTCTGCGTTCACTGCTGCCTCAAACTCGGAGCGCACCCGCTGACCGTATTTGTAAGCCTGCAGGATCGAAGCGCGGTCCGCCTTTTCGCCGAGAGCGCGGCCCAGCCACATGTGGTAGTCGCTGTTGGCCGGGGCGAGCCGGACTGCCTGCTCACAATGATCGATCGCGTCTTCCCAGCGCTGCTCCTGAAAGAGGACGCGGCAGAGCAGGTGGTGCGCCTCAGCGTCCTGACTACCCTTGGATGTGAGTGGCTGCAGCCGGGCGATCGCATCGTCGGCGCGTCCGTAGGTCAGGTCTGCATGTACGGCTGCCGCTGAGGCCGGGTCGATGCCAAATACAGGTGCGGAACCGGCTGTCATCAGCAGTACCGCAAACAGTACGAATAGCGCGTACGGGCGCGCAGGGGCAGGGAAGCCGCGCCGTTCGGCCGGCCCGCTTGAACTGGACAAGAGCGGCAGTGGCAGGCTCAGACTCACTCCACGATCCGGATCGGCACACCGTCGGCGATCGGCTGGCCATTGGTTGTGCCCAGCGCGACCAGCTGCTGTTCCTTCAGTCCCGAGAGTATCTGCACCTGGGTCAAATTGATGGCGCCTACCCGAACGTTGCTGCGAACCAGTTTGTCTTTCGCGACGGTGTAGACGTAATCCTTGCCGGCATCGGTATGAAGCGCCTCACGGGGTACGGTCAGGGCGCTTGACACGCTTTTCACCGTGACGGTAACGGTGACGTTGGTGTTGGGCAGCAGGGACTCATTCGCGTCATCCACCTGCACCAGCACCTCGCCTACATTGCGCGTGCCGTAGCCGATGATGGTCGATGGAATACGGATGATGTGTCCATGCCAGGCCACCTCGGGTTTGGCTGCCCACTGGATGGTGATTGGCTGTCCCGGTTCGAGCGTACCGATCTCAGGCTCATCGAAGTAGGCACGCACCTGGACGCGTGAGAGATTCGCCATCTGCAGCAGCTTGTCTCCCTGCTGCACGTAGTCGGTCTTGGCGATCGGCAGGGAGTAGACCGTCCCGCTGAAGGGTGCGCGCACATTCTCCGAATTGACCACGGCCTGCGCCGCCGCATACGCCGTCTCCGCGTCGGCCAGCTGCGCCCGTGCATGCTCCATGTCAATGGGGGCGTAGCGGGAGGTCTGCCTCTGCTGCAGCAGCTTGATGTTGGTCTCCGCCTGCGTGACCCGTTGCTTCGCGGCGTTGAGTTCGCTGGGTGAGGCGGCGCCGGTGGAGATCAGTCTCTGGACCGTGGCCACGTCGCGCGAGGCCTGGTCGCGTTCTGTCTCGAGCCTGCTCAGATCGCCGGCGCTCGAGAGGCGCTCTTCCTGGGTGCCGCCGTGAGTCATAGCATCGAGATTGGCCTGCGCCGCAGTCAGGGCGGTGCGGGCAGCGGCGACCCGCGCGCGGGCGTCCGTATCGCCCAGAGAGAGCAGCAGCTTACCCTGCGGCGCGCGGTCCCCTTCATGGACATAAACCCCCTTGACTGTGCCGGGAGCGAGCGCGTGCGCCTCGTAGTTATCCTGCGGTTCCACCCTGCCGTTGGTGGATAGAGTCTTGATGAGGGAGCCTGACTGAACCTCCGCCACCCGCACCGGAAGCCTCGCCCGGGTCGCCGACCGGACCGCGAAGAAGACGCCGATCAAGAACAGGATGGCCACGATCCATATAAGGCGGTTGCTTGTCTTTCTTTCTATAACCATTTAGCCGGAAACCATCTCTTCGAAGCAACCGCCAGTATATAGGACACAGTATTAAGGTATAGGACTCCCAACTGCCGCATTCCGGGGGCCCGGAGAATGCCCCGCAAGGCGCAAAGGTGCCTGCAACATCACCTCCCGTGGTTAGAAACGCTGCTCGACGACGAAGGGACTCTGTTCATCCAGGGGGAGGGTAGAAGTTGCTTAAGTAGAATGTGTAAATGGCACTGACGCAGCGCTACACCGACGAACACGCCAGGGCGGGGCTCGATTTTGCGTTTCCGGCGATCGAGACCTGGCCCAACCAGTTTCCCGGGTATGAAATTGTGATCGACGATCCGGAGTTTACCTCCGTATGCCCGAAGACCGGGCTGCCGGACTTCGGCATCATCACGCTTCGCTACATGCCGCGGGACCTCTGCCTCGAACTCAAGTCCTACAAGGAGTACCTCTTCTGCTATCGCAACCTGGGAATCTTCCAGGAGAACGTCACCAACCAGGTGCTGGAAGACGTGGTCAAAGCCGTGAATCCGGTCTGGGCCGTGGTGAAGGGCGACTTCCGTCCCCGCGGGGGCATCTCGACCACCATAGAGGCGCGCTGGCCCCGACCTTAGGCCTGTCGTGCATCGAAACGCTTGCTAACGCGAGGCGACGACGCCGGGAACGACTTCGCTGAGCGGGACCTCGAGGGTTCCAGCCGTGTGCGAGGACTGCTCATAGATCCCGGTGCGCAGGTAGATTTCGCCCGCCGGTGCGTCGATCTCGACCCGCAGAGGAATGCCCACCTGCCGTGCCGCCGCGTAGCGCTCCGGCTTGAGTGACAGGTTCACGTTGCGCACCATCCAGTTGAGCGCCTTACCCGTCTGGTCGTAGATCACCAGCGCGGCTTCGATACTGTCCTGGTGAAGCCCGTCCGGGGTAGTCGTCAATTGGAGGCTGGTCACCGGCATCCATATGGTCGCCGTGTAGCGCGTCGTCGGGCCCTTGAGCGCAGCGTTGTCCCCTGCGTGCGGCGCGCCCGCGGCGGGCTGCGTGGGCGAGGGTACGAGGTTGAGGGTATAAGGGATCTCCGTCGAATCGGGCATGCCGTGACCCATGTAGGGGTGCAGCGGATCGGCGATCTTCTCGGCCGTCTCTTCCTTCTTCGCATTCACCGCGAAGTAGCCGCGACGGTAGTTCAAGTGGTACTTGTTGCCGTTGTTGAGGGTGACTACCAGGGGTCTGAAGGCGCCATTCATCTCCGCGTTGGTGGGAGTGTAGGCGATGGTGTAGTAGCGCGACCCATTATGCACGACCCGCGCCACGGCGTTCTTGATGCCGTTGGTGTTGTAGAAGGCTTCGCCGCCGGTGTCATGGGCGATCTGGTCCATCGTGGTGTGCGCCGCATTGCGGAGAGAGGCTTCCTGCTGCAGCGACTGACTCTGGTCCTCGCGTGCGTCGTTGGCGCCCCAGACGCCCGTGAGGTGGTGCTCGGCCGAGTTGTACTGATCGGAAGCGACTCCCTCGGCGGCGATGGGATAGATCGCAACCTGAGCTCCGGCCAGCAGCGCATCCGTCTCGCGCACCTCCGACGTAAAGCTGTCTACCGTATTGAACCCGCTTGCATCCGGGAAGATGTTGATGGGAAACGCCCCAGAGAACCAGATCACGTTCTTGCGGCCCGGAATGCCGGCCAGGTAGCGGCCCAGCTGCTGCAGAGCAAAGAGCGTCTGCCTTCTTCTCTGGTCCGTCTCAAAGACGTGCGTCTGTGCCTGGAACTGCTGCAAAGCCGCGATGGAGGCTGCCATGGTCGGATCGGCCCCGTGCCCGGTGTCGCTCTGGGCAAGCATCTGCTTCATCTGGTCGAGCTGCTCGCCCTCTCCGGCCCTGGAGGCCTGGGTGGGCAGCAGAGCGGAGGACTGCGGCCTCGAGGGCTGCTTGTTCAGGGCTGCCGCGAGCACTCCGACATCCGCCGTAAATCCCTGCACAAAGCGCAATTCGTTACCCAGGGTGAAGATCGCCATCCGTGTCCCGGGCTCAGCGCTCTTGAGGTACTTCATCGTCTCGTTGTGCACGAAGCTCTGGTCCTCGATGGGCGTATTCAGCGAATCGAGCAACAGCACATTTACCGAATCTGTGACCTTGGCGCTGGCCACGTTGGTGAAGACGTTGTCCTGGCGGGTAGGTGCGGGCGTGTCAGAGGTTGTGAGCACTCCGCTATGCTCCTCGAAGTAGGAGATGGTCTGCGGCTGCCCGGAGTCGCGCACTGTAAAGTCCTGCTTGTGAAGGCCCGGGACGGGCTGCCCGCTGCTGTCGGTGACCACCACATCGATGACCACCGTCCGTGCCCTTAGTTGGAAGGTAGGAATGCCGGTCTGGGAGTCGGGAACGGCAGTCTGCGGGTATCCCGATGCAACGGGGAGCAATCCGAGGAGGGCAATTGAGCTTACGCGACGCAGGAGCATGGCAGCCTCTATCAACAGAGAACGCTACCACAGCTTGAATGCCGCGTGCACCGGTGCGCAGGTTCAGCAGGCAGTTGGCTTTCGGCTGATGGATGGGGCCTGCCGGGCGGGATACAGCTCTGACGCCTTCGCAGCACAGGGGTGGCCGGTGCACGACTGCTATCATTGCGGCGAAACAGACCACTGCAGACTGGAACGCTCGCCATGTCCTCCCACACCTCGGCCGTTGAAGAGAAAGGCGTGCGGCCCCCTGTCAGCGGGGCCGCCATGGCTCTCGCCCTGCTGTTCGGCCTTAATCTCTTCAACTACATCGACCGCTACATCCTCTTCGGAGTTCAGCCGCTCGTTCAACGGGAGTTTCACGTCGACGACACGAAGTTCGGGGCGCTGACGCTGGCCTTTTTCATCACGTACATGCTGGCCGCTCCGGCGACGGGATGGCTGGGAGACCACTTCCCCCGCAAGCCGTTCATCGTCGCCGGAGCGATGCTGTGGAGCGTGCTTACGCTTCTGACCGCGCTCGTGCACAGCTACCAGGCTCTGTTTCTGCGGCACGCGCTGGTCGGTATCGGGGAGGCGACCTTCGGCGTATTCGCGCCTGCCGTTCTCGCGGATTTTTATCCGGAGATCGACCGCAACCGCATCCTCAGCATCTTCTACATCGCCATTCCGGTGGGTGCGGCGCTGGGTTACCTCACCGGCGGCGTGATCGGCTCGCGCTACGGCTGGCGGATGCCCTTCATGGTCTCGGCGGTCCCTGCCATCCTGATTGCACTGGCCTTCTGGCTGCTGGTCAAAGAGCCGGCGCGAGGCAGCGCCGACAAGGTGGCGCCGACCGCCGACCGCGCCACCCTCAACGGCATGTTGCTGCACAATCCCGCCTACTGGACCGCTACCCTCGGCATGGCCGCGCTGGTGTTTTCGATGGGCGGCATCTCGGCCTTCCTGCCTACGCTCTTTGTGCGGTTCGGAGGCTTGACGGTCGGCCGCGCGGGGCTGATTGTGGGCGGCATCACCGCGATTGACGGTCTGCTGGGTACCATCATCGGAGGCTGGATCGCGCAGCGCTGGCTCCGTCACCACTACCGCGCTCTCTATCTCCTCTCCGCGTGGAGTGCCCTGCTGACCATCCCCGGCGCGCTGCTGGTCTTCTTCGGGCCGCGCTCCGTCATGATCCCGGCGGCCTTTGCGGCGGAGTTCTTTCTCTTCCTCAGCACCGGGCCGCTCAATGCCGCCATCGTAAACTCCGTCGGCGCGGGCATCCGTTCCACCGCCATTGCGCTGAACCTGTTTCTGATTCACGCGCTCGGCGACGCTCCCTCGCCCGTCATCATCGGCGTCATCTCAGACCACAGCAACCTCCGGCTGGGCATGGGACTCACTCTGGTCACGTTCACCATCGCCGCCGCTCTGCTGTTTGCTGGGGCACGCTTCGCGCCCCGTCTGCCAGCAGTTGAAGCTCAGCCGGTCTGATCGATCGTGGCAGCCGGGGCCTAAATTGAGCGTGCCGGAGCCCCGTGCACGAACGCCTGCCTTACCGGGTCAAGTGACTCGGTCAAGCGATAATGGAAAGGATGGCTCTTCATGTGCTGCTGGACGTTCTGCTCGGGCTTAGCTGGCTGGTCGCTCTGAACTGGGTGTGGCGTGTAGCCGACGCACTGCGGAAGCTGCCCGGTGTTCCCAACCTGCTCGATGCGCACTATGACAGGGTGGAGGAAGGCGCTGGCGACTCCGGGTCAGCAGCCCTGGCAAAGGTCTGCGTCATCGTGCCTGCCTGCAATGAGGCGGCCTCGATCGCGGACACGCTTCGATCCCTGCTGGCGAGCGAGGGTGTCGACATCGAGATCATCGCCGTCAATGACCGCTCGACCGACGCAACCGGCACGATCATGGACACAGTCGCGGCATCAACCCGAAATCTCGGGCATAAGCTGCGAGTTCTTCACATCACCGAGCTTCCGCCCGGCTGGCTCGGAAAACCGCACGCCATGGCCCTGGCGGCACGCCAGACCTCGGCAGAGTGGCTGCTCTTCACCGATGGCGATGTGATCTACGCTCCCGATGCGCTGCGTCGCTCTCTGCGTCTGGCTGCGGAGCAGAGGGCAGACCACCTCGTGCTCTATCCCACCCTGATCCTGGAGCTCTTTGGAGAGCGCCTGATCATGTGCTGCGTCCAGGTGCTGGCGGTCTGGGCCGTCCGCCCCTGGAAGATCGCGGACCCCGGTGCGCGCAAGGACTCCGCGGGTGTGGGCGCCTTCAACCTGGTGCGCCGGGAGGTCTACTTCGCCGTGGGCGGCTATGAGGCTCTACGCATGGAGGTGCTCGACGACGTCAGGCTCGGCTACAAGATCAAGCAGGAGGGGTACCGGCAGCGCGTAGCGTTCGGACGAGGGCTGATCCGCATCCGGTGGGCGATCGGGGCCGGCGGAGTGATGCGCAACCTCACCAAGAACGCCTTCGCTGTCTTTGGCTACCGTGTGCCGGTGCTGCTCTGGGCTTGCTGCGGCTTGATGTTCCTGAGCCTCATGCCATTTGCTGGACCGCTCTTCGTGGCGCACTCCACCCCGATGAGGGCGGGCCTTTTAGGCTGGGCGCCGGGGTCGATCGAGCTGGCGGCACTCTGGGCCTTGGCCCGCTATTACCAGCGCCATAGCGGGATTCCGTCCGGCTATGTGCTTACTTTTCCCGTCGGCGTCTGCCTGACCGTGCTGGCCATGCTGCGGTCCATGATCGTTACGCTCCGGCTCGGTGGAGTGCCGTGGCGCGGCACCATCTATCCCCTGACCGAGCTGCGCAAGAAAGTGGGGCCGGTTCGCTAGCCGCGCCTGCCCCTGCAGCAGACAAAGCCGCAGGATGTCTGCTGCTCACTGCCGTTTCTTGGTGCTGAAAGACCCCTTGGTTTCAGAGGAGGTACGGGTCTTGTCATTGAACGCCGGCCTCTCGTGCTCCGCGGAGAAGCCGGACAGCATCGCCGGATTGGGATGGAACTTCTCCGCACCACCATGCAGCTGGCGGCTGTGACTGAGCACGACTTCTGCCCGGCCGCCGAAGGGACGGATCGTGCCGCGTATGCGGATGTCCTGATCGCGCAGTGAGTTCAGGTCCCCGACGTCGTCGCGGTCCTCTGCCCGGCTGACGATGGAGAACCGGCAGTCCTCATCGCGGGTACCGGTGGCGCAAACATCGAGAAAGCGGGTGCCGTCCGGCAGCTCCACCACGTTGTAGACATGGGCCGCCACGCAGCTGTCTTTGTTGATGTGACCGAGTGCCTCTTCGGGACTGATGCAGCGGCGCTCCACAGCCATGAGAGACGCGGGGCAGAGCAGCACACACAAGAGCGCAGAGTAGCGCATAGGATCTCCCCATGTTCATCGCTTGGTTTCGGCTGCTCGGCGGAATGGCTCGAGTGTACGCCTATGCTGCCCTCGTGCGCTGCGAATCAGCGCACGAACTGCGGAGACCGCTCAGCGGAGCAGCTGAGCTGCTGGACCCTCGATGCGGAGGTCGTCTTTCAAACCGACTCCGGTCAGCCCGCGCCTGCGGCCCTCATGCAGCAGGTAGCTGAGCCGCTTCGCCGCCTCCTGGTAGCCGAGACCCTCTGGTCGTATGTTCGAGATGCAGTTGCGCTCGGCGTCGCTGCGCCCGGGGCGAGGTTGCCAGGTGATGTAAGCTCCAAGGCTGTCGGCCGAGCTAAGGCCCGGGCGTTCCCCGATCAGCACGACGGAAAAGCGAGGGTTGATGACGGCGCCGACGGCATCTCCAATGCCGACCCGGCTCTGCTCGACGATGCACAACGGCCCGAGCACCCAAGCCTCATCCCGAAGCAGCGGAAGCAGGACCTCGATCAACGGCAGTGCGTGGCGGTTGGCGGCTGAGGCCGACAGCCCGTCCCCCAGCACCAGCACCAGATCGCAGCCTCCGGTCCAGTTTTCGCAGCAGCCGAGCAGGGTACTGATCGACTCGGCCGCGAGCGTACGACCCAGTCCGGGGTTGCGAAGATACTCAGCCCGATCCGGCGCCGCGCTGCGCAGCGGGACAGGGTGCAGCCCCAGGGCCTCAGTCCCCGCGAGCAGCCGATCAACATCGAGGGCGGCGTGAACTGCATCCCGCGCCTCGGCCTGGGCCAGCTCCAGATCCAGCAGGTCCTGGGTCGGCAAGGCGCATCCTGCGAGGCCGAGCGAGACACGCGCGGGAGTGTACTTGCGCAGATTAAGTGTGTTCTTCATCGCGCCGTCCGTCCCGCAGACAGTGCCGCGGGCATTAGCTCCGGCATGGCGAGCTGCCTGAGGTCTGTCTCGGCCAGCCATGCCTCAAATTCGGGCGCGGGCCTCAAGCCGAGCAGCGACCGTATATACAAGGCATCGTGAAAGGACGTGCTCTGGTAGCTCAACATCACGTCGTCGGCGCCAGGCACCCCCATGATGTAGTTGACGCCCGCAGCGGCGAGCAGGGTCAGCAGGGTGTCCGTGTCATCGGAGTCGGCGTCCGCGTGGGTTGTATAGCAGATGTCGCAGCCCATCGGCAGACCGAGCAGCTTGCCGCAGAGGTGATCTTCAAGCCCTGCGCGGATGATCTGCTTGCCGTCGTAGAGGTACTCGGGGCCGATAAAGCCCACCACCGTATTCACCAGCATCGGCGAGTAGCGGCGGGCCACGGCATACGCTCGCGCCTCGCAGGTCTGCTGATCGATTCCATGATGCGCGTTGGCGGAGAGGGAGCTGCCCTGTCCGGTCTCGAAGTACATGATGTTGGTGCTGCGATCCGGCTCCGTATCACCGCGCTGCAGCTCGCGCGCGGCCTGGGAGGCCTCATCGAGCATCGCCAGGTTGATGCCGAAAGAGGTGTTGGTCGCCTCCGTGCCTCCAATGGATTGAAACAGCAGATCCACCGGAGCGCCCGCGTTGAGTGCCTCCATCTGCGTGGTCAGGTGGGCGAGCACGCAGCTCTGAACGGGTATGGCGAATTTCTGGCGCACATGGTCGACCAGCCGCAGCAGGGTAGTCACCGTTCCGACGTTGTCCGACGCGGGGTTGATCCCGATGACCGCATCGCCCGAGCCCATCAGCAGGCCGTCGAGGATCGATGCTCCCACGCCGGCCGTATCGTCAGTGGGATGGTTTGGCTGCAGGCGCGTCGACAGCCTCCCCGGAAGGCCCACCGTCGACCGAAAGTGGGTGACCACATGAATGCGGCTGGCGACGCTGATCAGGTCCTGGACCCGCATCAGCTTCGAGACCGCCGCTGCCATCTCGGGCATCAGCGAGGGAGCCAGCGCGGCAAGCCGGGCAGGAGTAGCCTCGGCGCCCAGTAGCCAGTCGCGGAACTCGCCCACCGTCAAGGAAGCTATCGGGTCAAAGGAATCGGCCGCCTCCGCAGTGCCGGCGGCGTTAAAGATGAGGCGGGTGACCTCGTCCTGCTCATAAGGCGCCAGCGGCTCGTCCGGAAGGCCGCGAGGGGCAGATCAGCCAGAGCCAGGCGGGCTGCTACGCGCTGCCGGTCGCTCTCGGCCGCGATGCCCGCGAGCTGGTCCCCGGAGCGCTCAGGCGAGGACTTGGCCAGCAGGTCGGCCAGGGAATCGAAGCTGTAAACGGCTCCTCGGATTGTATGGCTGAGGCGCATGCGCTGTTACCAACTGGCCCGCACGCAAACTATGGCAGGTTTCGCAGCCGCAATCTACCCCCGCGCATCAGCTGGTGCTGTGCCGGGTCAGGCGATCCTTCTACTGACCGGCAAGTGTCGCCTGGCGCAGGAAGTCGTAGCTGCCCGAGCTGGACGGATGCAGATTGCCGAGGCGGCGGCTGTGCACCAGCACGGTGTCAAGGTACCAGAGGTTGATCGAGGGCAGGTCGCGCGCGAGTATCTGCTGCACCTCGATGAAGTCGGCCCGGCGTTCTGCGTCGCTCGGCGCATTGAGGGCGTGGTCGATCAGGCGATCGACGGCGGGGTTGGAGTAGCGCCCCCGGTTCGCTCCGTGCGGCGGAAAGCTCGCCGTCGCGTTGGCATAGCGGAAGATGTCCAGATCCTCATTGCCTCCGATCCAGCGCAGCGTGTACATCTGAAAGACGCCTCGGCCGATGTCGGCATAGAAGGTCGCGAACTCGAAGCTGCGCACCTCGAGCGCGATACCGACCGCGCGCAGCTGCTGCTGCAGCACGACCGCCAGCAGGCGGCTGGTCCCGTCCGTCGAGGTCTTCATCGTGAGGTGAAAGCGGATGCCGGACGCATCCCTCTTCCATCCCGCAGCGTCGAGCAGGGCATTGGCCCGTTCAGGGTCGTAGGCGTACTGCTGCACGTCCCCCGTCCATGCCCAGTGCTGCGGCGGCAGCAGGCTGCCGGCTACGTGGGCGTGATCGCGCCACAGTGCGTGGATGATCAGCGATCGATCCATTGCCAGGTTGATGGCTTGACGCACGCGCACATCTTTCAGCACCGGGTCGCGCATGTTGAACGAAAGATAGTTGAGTACTGTCCCGGGGCTGAACTCGACCACAAGATGGTTGTCGCTCTCGAGGGCGTGAACCTCGTCCGCAGTCAGCGCGTTGATGCAGACATCCGCCGACCCTTTGCGCATCTCGAGCGCCCGCGTGATGTCATCGGGTACGACCGAGAACCGCAGGTGTTCGATGGCGGGCAGCGGCTGCCACGATGTGGCGCTACGCTCGAGCACGACTTCGCTGTCTGGTTGCTGGCTTACAAAGCGGAATGGCCCGCTGCCGACCGGGTGTTGTGCGAAGTCGCGCCCGCTGCCCGCCGGTACGATGCCAAATGCGCCCTCCGTCAGGTTGACCAGCAGCGCCGGGTCGGGACTCTTGAGGTGCAGGATGAGCGTCACCGGGTCGGGTGCATCGACCGAATCGAGAAGACGGTACGCGGCCCCCTTTACGCTGGGAATCTGCCCGCTGCGCATGGTATCGAGCGTCCACTTCACGTCCGCGGAAGAGAGAGGCCGGCCGTCATGGAACCTCACCCCGGTGATGAGGTGAAAGATGTAGGTGAGCGGATCGGGGTGTTCCCAGCTCTTCGCAATCCAGGGTGCGGCGTTGAATCGGGCATCGCGGTGCAGCAGCGAATCGAAGATCAGCATGTCGATCCGCTCTGACTGCGCGTCGAAGCCGACGCGCGGATCGAGGCTGCTGGGACTGCTCTCGATGAGCATGGTGACGCTCTTGGGGAGTGGCTTGCTGCGATTGCATGCACACACTGTTACAGACAGCAGGGCCAGTGCTGCCCCTGCCAGGAATGAGTAACTGCAGCGGTCACGCATGCGTGATCTGTCCAAGGATTGCGGGCCGGGTCGCTCCCGTTGCCGATGGCACGTTGCCTGGCAGGCCATGCAGAGTCTGGTAGGCCAGCAGTGCAAACGCTACGGCCTCCTTGGCCTGGGCTGGTAGCCCCGCTTCATCGACGCTGCCCACAGAGCAACCCATGGGAGCTAGCAACTCGGCCACCATCGCGGTCAGGGTCAGGTTGCGTGCACCGCCGCCGGAGAGCAGGTAATCTACCGGCGCGCCTCCCATCCGTGTCCTGATAAAGCTCTGATAAGCGGCGGCAATGCTGTGCGCCGTGAGCGCCGTAGCCGTAGCAATCGCGTCATGAGCAGAGGAGCTCGATGCAGCGCAGGCCTTCAGAAACTTGGTTGTAAACGCCGCTCCAAATTGCTCGCGTCCAGCCGAACGCGGCGGTAACAGCTTGAAAAAAGGGTGCTGCAGCGCCTCGGCGAGTACACCCGGCAAGACTTTGCCCCTGGCTGCCATCCTGCCTTCGCGGTCATAGGGCTTGTTGAAGAGCTCCTGCATGGCAGCATCGATGACCATGTTGCCCGGCCCGGTGTCAAAGGCAATCACGTCGGCGAGCACCGCCGCCGCGGGGATAGCAGCAAGGTTTGCGATGCCGCCGATGTTCTGCAGCACGCGGCCGCGACCGGCATGCCGGAAGTAGACGAAGTCCAGCAGTGGAACCAGTGGAGCGCCCTGCCCGCCGGCCACCATGTCCGCCGGGCGAAAGTTCGACACCACCGGCACCTTCATCGAGGCCGCGAGCGGCGCCATCTCCCCGATCTGCCATGTACAGGCGACCTGCCTGCCGGCGTAAACACGCGGCGCGGCCTGGTGATAGATAGTCTGTCCGTGGCAGCCGATCAGGTCGACCCGGCAGGGATGAGCAGCGATGGCGGCGCGAACCGCCTCTTCGTACGCGATGCCCAGGCGCCAGTTCAGGCGCGCCAGCTCAGCCGTGCTGGTCGATAGCGCGTCCATCGCCGCCAGCACAGCATGGCGCAGGGCCGCCGTAAAGGGAACCTCCGTGTGCGAGAGCAGCGCGACTCGAAGGTCATTTTGTTCGCCTGAGCCTCCAGTCCGCCTGCGCGGCCCGATGCGGACCAGCGCAACGTCGACTCCGTCGGCCGAGGTGCCGCTCATGATTCCGGCAACGATCATCGTCTTCAGCGGAAGGGGCGGTGCGGTCATGCGATCAAGGCCTGCGTTGCGGATGGTTCCTGCAGCTGCGCAGCAAAGGAAAGAATGTCGGAGCGCAGGCCCTCAATAACTTCCGTAGTGGGAGACGTTGCTGCTGCCGGAGCGGCCGGGAGTCTCCTCGTCACAGATTGCACTTTGGACGCCGCTCGCAGCACCGCGCGGCGAAAGGCGGCGGAGCTCTCCCCCTCGCGCAACACCGCCTCGTAGGCCTCAACTATAAGCGCCGGCTGCCGGCAGATCTCGATGAGGTGAGTTCCTGCGGTGAGCGCCTGTACGGCTGCCTCCCCGATGCTCGATCGAGAGAGGACGCCGCCCATCTCGAGGTCGTCGGAGAGTATCAGCCCCTTGAAGCCAATGCGGCCCTTTAGCAGATCGATCCACGAGCGTGAAAGAGACGCGGGCACGTCGCCGCCTGCACTTCGCGGATAGGCGCCGTGCGAGATCATAACCATGGGCAGCTTCTTGGCGAGCCTGCGATAGGGCAGCAGGTCGGTGCGCCACATCTCCTCCGGAGTTCGCTCGATCGACGGGGTGGACTGATGAGAGTCGAGCGCTCCGCCCCCCAGCCCCGGAAAGTGTTTGCCGCAGCCGATCACGTTCTCTGCTGCGAGGCCGTCGAGGAACTCGCCGGCGTAGCCGATCACCACCGCGGGGTCTGCCGATGCCGCACGGGTGCGCAACACGGGCGCGGAGATCGGCAGTGCAAGATCGAGCACCGGCGCGAGCGTGGTGTTAAACCCGAGCATGTGCACCTCTCGTCCGATGAGAGCGCCGTGCCGCCAAAACAGCTTCCGATTTCCGCTGGCCGCTACTGCGGCGGCGGATGGCATGGGAGCCACGCAGTCGCGCAGGCGGTCCACCAGTCCGCCCTCAACGTCAACGCAGCGCAATATGTCACAGCCGAGGATCTTATTGACTTCGCCAAGCAGCGCAAAGGTCTGGCTGGCGCTCTCGATGTTGCGCCGGAACAGAATCACCCCACCCGGACGGATGAGCTTCAGCCATGCGCGCTCCATCGCCGTGAGTTCAGCGCCCTCGAGTCCCACGATCATCGTCGCGCCTGCGGCCGTTCGCAGCTCTCCGCCGGCCTTACTCACGCGGCACCGTCTTTACCCGGTTGCGCGTCTCGTATCTCGTTCTTCAGCTCTTCAAGCAGGTTGAGCGCCTGCAGCGGGGTCATCGAATTAGTGTCCGCCGCGCCCAGCCGGTCGAGCACCGTCTGTGACAGTGGAGTGAAGATCGTCAACTGCAGCGGCGCCTCAGTCTCGACCGCAACGTTGTGGCGTTCGGCGCGTTCATGCTGGCGCAGTACCTGCCGCGCCCGCTGCAGTACGCTGTTCGGAAGCCCGGCAAGCCGCGCCACCTCGATGCCGTAGCTCTTGTTGGCAGGGCCGGGCTCGATCGAGTGCAGGAAGACGATCCCCTGCGGGGTCTCCTTCACCGAGACATGGATGTTCTTGAGCCGCGGCAGTTGCTCGGCCAGCAGGGTGAGTTCGTGATAGTGGGTGGCGAAGAGGGTGCGCGCGCCGATCTTCGCATGCAGGAACTCAAGCGTCGCCCAGGCGAGCGAGAGGCCGTCAAAGGTGGCCGTGCCGCGGCCCATCTCGTCGAGCAGGATCAGTGAACGCGCCGTGCCGGTGTTGAGGATTGTGGCGGTCTCGGTCATCTCCACCATGAAGGTGGAGCGTCCGCGGGCGACGTTATCGCTCGCGCCGATGCGGGTGTAGATGCGATCCACGATACCAAAACGCATGCTCGTCGCCGGAACATAGCAGCCAACCTGGGCGAGAATGACCAGCAGCGCGGCCTGGCGAAGGTAGGTTGACTTGCCGCCCATATTCGGTCCCGTCACCAGCAGCAGCGACGGCCCGGCCGGCGGCTGCTCCGGAGCAGGAAGCGAGGCGTCGAGGTACAAGTCATTCGCTACGAAGCGCCCCTCCCCCAAATCTTCCATCCTGCTCTCGACCACCGGATGGCGTCCCCCGGCTATCTCGAGCATCGGCCTGTCATCGAGCACGGGGCGAACGTAGTTCCGCAGCGCGGCCAGGTGCGCGAAGTTGGCCAGTAGATCGACCTCGGCCAGCACCGCGCTTGCCTTACGAATGCGCCCAGCGGCCTCGAGCACGATCGCCCGCAGCGCTGCAAAGAGCCGCTTTTCAATGTCGATGCAGCGCTCGTGAGCGGTGAGGATCCTGGTCTCATAATCTTTCAGCTCGGGCGTGGTAAAGCGCTCGGCATTCACCAGCGTCTGCTTGCGTTCATAGTCCGCCGGGACTGCCGCCAGGTTCGACCGCGTGATCTCGATGTAGTAGCCGAAGACGGAGTTGAAGCGCACCTTGAGCGAATGGATGCCGGTGCGCTCGCGTTCGCGCTCCTCGATGGCTGCGATCGACTGGCGCCCGCTCTGGCTGATGGTCCGCAGTGAGTCCAGCTCTTCGTCCACGCCCGCGGCGATCAGCCCGCCCTCGGCCAGGGTCACGGGCGGTTCGAGTACAAGCGTAGTCTCGATCTGGCGGCGCAAATCTTCAAGTGCATCGAGGCGATTGAGGCAGGTGGCCCAGGGGCTCGCACGGAAGGCGCCGAGCGCCGCGCGAACGCCTGGAAGCCGCCGCAGGGAACTCCCCATGGCGAGCACATCGCGGGGTCCGGCGCTGTCGAGGGAGAGGCGCGCGAGCAGCCGCTCAAGGTCGAGGATGCCGGTGAGGGCCCGCCGCAGCTCCTCCCGTTCGATGAGCCCGGCATGGGCCTCTGCGACCGCCTCGTAGCGCCGGTTCAGCGCATCGGCGTCGATCAGCGGCCGCACCAGCGCGCTGCGCAGCATGCGTTTGCCCATTGGCGTCAGGCAGCAATCCATGGTGTGGAAGAGCGTGGTCTGCTCGGAGGCGTCGTTGAACAGCGTATCCACCAGCTCGAGATTGCGCACCGTGACCTGGTCAAGCTGGAGGTACTGCGAACGCTCATAGAATCGGATGCTGTCAATGTGCCCCGGCTCAAGCTGCTGGGTGCTGCGCACGTAGTGCAGCAGCGCACCTGCGGCAACGGCGGCGTGCGCGTGACCCTCGAGGCCGAAGCCTTCGAGCGAATGCGCTCCAAGTTGACGCTGTAACAGAGGAATGGCGTAATCGGCTGTAAAGACCCAGTCCTCCACCTTGGTATGAGTGCGGATGCGCTCCAGGCCGCGGAGCGTCTCCGCCTGCGCTGGCAGTGCGTGCGAGTTGGGCAGCAGCAGCTCGCTGGGCTGCGCTTTGAGAATCTCTTCGACGCACTGCGCGGCGGCGTTGGGTCCGCGGAACTCCGCCGTACGGAAGTCGCCGGTCGAGATGTCGAGCAGGGCGAACGCGCAGATCCGGTCGGCAACATCAGCAGGCGACAGGTGAAGGACGGCAAGGAAGTTATTCTGCTCAGAGCCGATTCCAGGATCGAGCGAGGTGCCCGGCGTGAGTACTCGCACCACCTCGCGCCGCACGATCTTTTTCGTGAGCTTTGGATCCTCCATCTGCTCGCAGATTGCAATCCGGTACCCCTTGCGAAGCAGACGCGAGATGTAGGCCTCCGCCGCATGGTAGGGCACTCCGCACATCGGCACGGAGCGCTCGCGATCGCGCGCCGTCAGGGTGATTTGAAGCTCGCGGGAGGCTACCTGTGCGTCTTCAAAGAAGAGCTCGTAGAAATCGCCCATCCGGAAGAAGAGCAGGGCGTCCGGGTTTTGACTCTTCGCCGTGGTGTACTGGCGCATGAACGGAGTCAGGGACGTGTCTTGGGAGGCGCTCGGGGCGGAAGACTCGATGGGAAGCTGATCTGACACGGGATGCGTCAGGATACCGCGAACAGGCGCTCGCAGTGTAGAGCTTTTACCCTCGACGGGCACTCGAAGACCAGAAGGCTGAAGCTGCAGCCAGACAACTTGACCGCAGCTTCAGTCCGGGGGCTTAAGTGAGCGAGCTGGCGGAGGAGCTTGCGCCGTCCGAGCCGTGCAGCTTGACCAGCTTGTTGTAGTTTCCAATGATGAGGAACGGGGCTACCCATTGACCGACAAACAGCGCGGCATGGTCTTTCTTGGCAGCTTTAAAGATCATTGAGGCGACGATCGACGCAAAAGCGGCCGCCAGAAAAAACGAGCTGGGAAGCTTCGCCGTCTGGCTCTCGATCATGGAAGTGACCTGGTCCTCTTCGATCTCACCTGGTCTGACGCGGTAGTCCATAGTAATTTCCTCCTTGCAGAAGTTGAAATAATTCCATTGAAGCAGCTCCGGCAGACGGCCGACTCTGCACACACTCAGAAGATGCCTGCTGGCCTTGCGCGGGGTGCTTGGCTGCAGATGGTTTGCGTCCTGTGAATAATGAAGACGCGTTTGTCGATTTACCTCTTCAAGGCCGAGCGCAAGCCATGGTTACCTCCGATGCGCCTTTCTCTGGCAGATAGCGCGCGCTTTGACCCTCCACAACTGCGCCGGCGCCCGGAGGGCGCGAGGGGAACTGCCTCGAAGGCCGCTGCATTTACCATGAAGACAGTTATGTTCCTGCTTTGGCTACGAGTTGCGGCGGCTCTCTACGGCGTTGCCAGCGTCGCCGCGGTTCCGGCTGTGTTCTATGAGCGGCCGCGGTGGCTGCGGCTATGCCTGCCTGCCGCTGTGCTGGGGTTTCTGCTGCATTTCGTCTCGGTCGTTGAGATGCTGACGGCAGCGCACCGCCTGATGCCAGTGGGAATGCACGAGGTGCAATCCCTGCTGGCGCTGCTCATCGCGGGCGCCTTCCTGCTGGTGTGGCTGCGGTTTCGGACGGCTTCGCTGGGCCTCTTTGCACTGCCGCTGGCGTTCCTGCTGGTGCTGATTCCAGCCATGGGACCTGACCGCTACACCTTTCCGTCGCAGGATATACGCAGCGGCTGGATCTTTGTGCATGTGTCCATGCTGCTGGCCGCCTACGCCGCGCTGATCTTCAGCCTGCTCGCCGGGGTGCTCTACTTCCTCCAGGAGCGGCGACTCAAGAGCCGCCAGAACGGCTCGTCGCTCACCTGGCTGCCGCCCCTCGACACCATGGAGAGGATCGGATATCAGAGCCTCATGGTCGGCTTCTGCTGCATGACGGCCGGGCTGCTTGCCGGATCGCTGATCGCGCAGGAGAGCGTCGGGCCAGCCTACTTTCTCGATCCCAAGGTACTGCTCTCCTTCGGTATGTGGCTGCTCTATGTCGTACTGCTTTTTGTGCGCCGAATTCAGGGTCTTCGCGGGCGCCGCGCGATCTATATCTCAGGCTTTGTCTTCCTGGTGATGCTCAGCGTGTGGGCGGCGAACCAGGTCAGCTCGGTGCACCGGTTCACCGCTCCATGAGGCCGCCGCACAGGTGGCGACGGCAAGACAGTGCGAGTTTCAGATGGTAGAGCGGCCAGCAGGATGAGCATAGTCATACTCGGTGTCAATCACAGGACGGCGCCGGTCGAGGTCCGCGAGCAGCTCGCAATCGGGGCCTCGCGCCTTGCCGAGGCGACCTCGCGCCTGCTGGGCACACGAGGGGTGCGCGAGGGCATGATCCTCTCCACCTGCAACCGCGTTGAGCTGCTCACCAGCCAGGAGGGCGACGGCGCCGGCATGCAGTTCCTCGAGGAGTATTTCGACCTGCCCGCCGCCCTGCTTGAGCCGCACCTCTATGAGTATCGCGAGCGGGAGGCCGTGCGGCACGTCTTCCGCGTCGCCGCGAGCCTGGATTCGATGGTCGTTGGCGAGCCTCAGATCCTGGGGCAGGTGAAGGAGTCCTACTCCGTGGCGCGGTCGGTAGGAGCAGTGCAGTCCAACCTCGAACGGCTGATGCAATGCGCCTTTACCGTGGCAAAGAGAGTGCGGACAGAGACCCAGATCGGCAGCAGCTCTGTCTCGATCGCGTCCGTCGCAGTGGAGCTGGCGCAGAAGATCTTCGGCTCGCTCGCCGGCAAGACCGTCTTCCTCGTCGGTGCGGGGAAGATGAGCGAGCTGGCGGCGCGTCATCTGCTCGCTCACGGCGCGACGTCCATCTTCGTGACCAACCGCACCCACGATCGTGCCGTCAGGCTGGCAGGCGCCTTCAACGGGCAGGCGATCCCTTTTGAAGAGCTGCACAAGGTCGCCGACCAGGCTGACATCATCATCACCTCGACCGGCTCGCCGCACGTAATCTTCCGCCGGGAGCACGGACAGCAGTTCCTGCAGCGCCGCCGCAACCGGCCCATGTTCTTCATCGATATTGCGGTGCCGCGGGACGTCGATCCCGACATGAACCGCGTCGATGGCGCCTTCCTCTACGACATTGACGACCTGCAGACGGTGGCCGGGGCCAACATGGCGGACCGTGGCCTCGAGGCGGCCCAGGCAGAGGAGATCGTCGCCCGCGAGGTCGAGCGTTATCACCAGCGTGGCCTCGCCCTCGACGCCGTCCCCACGATCGTCGGCCTGCAGAGGCAGACGGAGCAGATGCGGCAGATGGAGCTGCGGCGCGCCCAGAGCCGGCTGCTGTCGCTCACCGCTGAGCAGCAGGCGGCAGTCGAGGCTCTCACCCGGGGGCTGATGAACAAGTTTCTCCACCTGCCGATGCAGGCCGTAAAGAATGCCGCAAAGTCGGGCGACGCGGCTACCGTGGAGGCAATCCGCAGCGCCTTTGACCTTGCTGCTCCGGAGGCCATCGCAGCCCCGGGCGATCTGGAAGCGAGGGCGCAGGCCGATGCCGAAGGCGATAGTGCAACCATGGAAGCGGCCGGCGAGGCACCCTCGACGGCGGCAGTTCTCGGCCGCGTTGCCGCCTCCCGCGTTGCCTCCCCAGAGGATGCTGCGCTCGAGGCGGTCGCCGCAGAGGCGCCTCCCGCCAGGAAAACGCGTTGATCCGCATTGGATCTCGCGGATCGCAGCTCGCACGCTGGCAGTCTGACCACATCGCCAGGCTGTTGCGGACAGAGGGTCACGAGGTCTCGATCGAGATCATCCGCACCACCGGCGACCGCATGCAGGACGTCACCTTCGCCCAGGTCGGGACCAAAGGTATGTTCACCAGAGAGATCGAAGAGGCGCTCGCCGAGGGACGCGTCGATCTGGCCGTGCACAGCCTTAAAGACCTCCCCACCGAGCTTCCCGGGGCGTTCACCATCTCTGCGATTCCGCAACGCGAAGACCCGCGCGACGTCTTTGTCTCGGTCGATTTTGCCTCGTTCTCTGAGCTGCCCAGCGGCGCCACGGTAGGCACGAGCAGCCTGCGACGGCAGAGCCAGCTGCGAGCGGTCCGTCCCGATATCGACTTTGTCGAGTTTCGAGGAAACGTCGACACCCGTCTTCGCAAGCTGGCTGAGGGGCAGGCGCATGGGATTGTGCTTGCGGCCGCCGGCCTGGCGAGGCTGGGGCGTACGGAATGGGTGAGGGAGTACTTCGCCGCCGACGTGGTCTGCCCCGCGGCTGGACAGGGGGCTCTCGCCGTCGAGTGCCGGGCCGGGGATACGGCCACGTCGGCCGCCGTAGCCTTTCTCGATGATGCGGATACCCGCTTCGCGGTGACTGCGGAGCGCGCTGCTCTGAGCCGCCTCGGCGGGGGCTGCCAGGTGCCGATTGGCATCCACTGCGTTCGCAGCGGAGCGGGCTTCGAGATCGCCGGAGCGGTCGCGACCAGCGACGGCAGCAGGGTGGTCCGTGCGGCGATCGAGGGTCCCGCATCCGCCCCGGAAGAGCTTGGCAGCAGCCTCGCCGTCAAGCTGTTGCACGCCGGAGCGCGCGAGATTCTGTTTGTCGCGACGGAGTTCCGCGATCCGCTCGATGAACCGGTTCCGGGCGCATCATGAGTTCTCCGCTGCATCCGGAACCGCGCCTTCCCGACGCCCAAAGACCTCTGGCGGGCCGTCGGATCGTGGTGACCCGGGCCCGCAGACAGGCAGGCACGTTAACCTCGGGACTGCACGCTCTTGGGGCTGAGGTGGTCGAGCTTCCCGTCATCGAGATCCTTCCGCCGGAGAGCTATGCGCCGCTGGATGAAGCGCTGCGATCGCTCCCAGACTACCAATGGCTGATCGTCACCAGCAGCAACACGGTCCGGGTGATCGGGGAGCGGCTTTCTTACCTTGGGCTCTCGTTCGAGGCACTTCAGCGGGTAAAAATCGCTGCCATCGGCTCCTCTACTGCCGCTGCGCTTCAATCGCTTGGCGCGTCGGCTACCCTCGTTCCGCCCAGCTACGTGGCCGAGTCGCTGGTTGAGGCGCTGCGCCAGCACGTTCCCGGAGTTCGCGTCCTGCTGGCACGGGCAGCGACTGCCCGCGACATCATACCGCTGGCCCTGGGCAGGCTGGCCGCAAGGCTCGATGTGGTGGATGCGTACCAGACAATGGTTCCGGACGCCTCGATTGGAGCCGTCCGGCTAATGTTCCACGTGGAACCTTCGGGCGCCGGTCGCGGTCTGGAGGTCGAAGCCCCGACTCGGCAGCCGGACGCTGTGACGTTCACAAGCTCATCGACGGTAAAGCACTTTTTCCAGCTATTGAACGAGAGCGGCGCCGAGTTGGACCGCGGAGTGCGAGCGTTGTCGATTGGGCCGGTGACGACGGCGACGCTCCGCGAACATGGCTGGGAGCCCGCGGCAGAGGCCCTGCAGCACGATGTCGGGGGGCTGATCGAGGCGGCGGTTCGGACCCTGGCTTAACCGCATCACTGCCCCCAGAATGTGACCACGAGAACTCTTCGCCAGCGCCGCGAGCACATTGCCGCAAACGGAGTGCGAGCACGCAAGTTGAACAAAACAGGAGGCTAGTGGCTTGCCCAGGTCTTATCGGGTGAGTTGCAGAGCCTTTCCAGCGTGCAATCGACACAGCGGGGTCTGCGGGCCACACAGATCCGGCGTCCGTGCTGGATGATCTCGTGGGAGAAAGCGATCCAGCGCTCCTGCGGCAGAATGGCCATCAGATCTACTTCCACCTTCTTCGGGTCGTCGTTGGTGGTCAACTGCAGCCGACGTGAGAGCCGCAGGACATGGGTATCGACCACCACCCCGACCGCAATCCCGAACGCCACACCGAGGACGACGTTGGACGTCTTCCGCGCCGCACCGGGCACGGTCAGCAGCTCTTCCATCGTACGTGGAACCTCGCCGCCAAACTCCTCCACCAGCCGCCTGGCTGCCCCGGTCACCGATTTTGCCTTGGTGCGGAAGAACCCGGTGGGGCGAATGATCTCTTCCACGACCGGCAGCGAAGCCTCGACGAAGGCGGCTGGCGTCGGAAACACCTCGAAGAGCCTCGGCGTGACCATGTTCACCCGCACATCTGTGGTCTGCGCCGAGAGAATAGTCGCAACCAGCAGCTCCCAGGGCGTGCGGTGGACCAGCGCGCACTCGGCATCCGGATAAGCGGCGGCGAGTTCCCGCAGGATCGCCTCGATCCGCGCCGGTTTGAGAGGATCAGGCCGCGGTGAACGCTTTGACCTGGATGGTAGCGGCTTCTTCGAGGGGGCAGGTCTCTGGCTGACCCTTCCGGGCGGCACAGCTTTGGCAGTTGCACCCGCAGCCTTTGCGATACTCCCAGCGGTGCGGCTGGCGGCGCGCTTCGCCGTGTTCTGCGGCGCCTTGCCGGCTTGCTGCCGCCGCGGAGTGGCCTCAGACGCCGATGGCGCGGAGTGGCTCCGAGGCTCCAAAAGTGGTGCAACTGGCTTGATGAGTTTGGGCATGGGGCCGTCGCACTTGCTTCGATCTCCATGCTAGCAAAAAGGGGACCGCTCAGAGCCGCGCCACAGGCGACAGATTCAAAGCTCTTTCAAGCCACGCAGGTATACTTCAAAGGAATGACAGAGAAGATACTTGCAGTTCTCGCCCACTTCATCATTGCGGTCATCTCCGGAACGGGATATGCGGGCGTAGCCCTGTTGATGGGTATCGAATCGGCGTGCATTCCGCTGCCATCGGAGATCATCATGCCGTTTGCCGGCTACCTGGTCTACCTGGGGCGCTTCAACCTCGTGCTGGTAGCGACTGCCGGCGCGATCGGTTGCAACCTCGGGTCTGCGGTCGCTTACTGGGTTGGTGCTTACGGCGGCCGGCCCCTGGTCGAGCGCTTTGGCAGGTACGTCCTGCTGAGCACCCACGATCTGGACCGGACGACACGCTTCTTTGAAAGATACGGCTCGATCACCGTCTTCCTGTCGCGGATGCTGCCGGTCGTGCGCACCTTTATTGCGCTGCCTGCCGGGATCGCCAGGATGCCGCAGCTCCGCTTCCACATCTATACTTTTCTTGGCTCCTGGCCGTGGTGCTTTGTGCTCGCGTATGTAGGCATGAAGCTCGGTCAGTCCTGGGAGACGGATCCCCGTTTCAAAGCCGTATTTCACCGCTTCCACCTGGGCGTCGAGGTTGTGCTGGCGGCCGCGATCGTGTGGTTTCTGTGGACGCACTGGAAGGCCCGCTCCCAACCCGCTGTTGCCTGACCTCCGCTGAGGGCACCCGACAGACGTGTGCGGTGCCCGGCTGGACGTGCATGCTCACCGTTGCTTCTGGCCGGATAGTCTAGACCGGGCTCATCAGCGACAAATCACGATTTGCCAAGCTCTCCAGGAAGGATGACACTGGGGAGTTTGCACCCGTAATATGCAGCCGTAATTCGGACGAGAGGACGGATCAGTAAGCAATGTCGAACACACCGGGCAGCGAGTCACCTGCCGAGTCAAAGTCAGAACCGCACACTCATCCACAGATAGAACCAGCCACCGGCAAGCTAGGCGTCATGGTGGTCGGCCTGGGAGCAGTCGCAACTACCCTGATCGCCGGCGTTGAGGCGGTCCGCAACGGGGTAGCCAAGCCCATCGGCTCACTCACCCAGATGGGCACGATTCGCCTCGGCAAGCGCACCGAGCAGCGCACGCCCTTGATCAAGGACTTCATCCCCATCGCCAGGATAGAAGATGTGGTCTTTGCCGGCTGGGACATCTTTGCCGACAACGTCTACGAGGCAGCGGCCCATGCCAAGGTGCTGGACAAGGACCAGCTGCAGGAGATCCGCCCTTACCTCGAGGCGATCAAGCCCATGCCCGCCGTCTTTGACCAGTACTACGTCAAGCGGCTGAATGGTACGCATATCAAGAAGGGCAGGAACAAGCGCGACCTCGCCGACCAGCTTCGCGCCGACATCCAGGTCTTCAAGAAGACAGTTGACCGTGTAGTAGTGATCTGGTGCGGGTCGACCGAGATCTTCCTCGAGCCGGGCGCGGTGCATGAGTCCATCGCGGCCTTTGAGAAGGGCCTCGAAGAGGACGACATCAACATCGCGCCGTCGATGATCTACGCCTACGCGGCGCTGTCAGAGGGAGTGCCGTTCGCCAATGGCGCGCCCAATCTTACCCTCGATCTCCCGGTCATGCACGAGCTGTCGAAGGCCAATGCCGCGCCCATCTGCGGCAAGGACTTCAAGACCGGCCAGACCTTCATCAAGACGGTCCTCGCACCCGCGTTCAAGGCGCGGATGCTCGGCGTCGCAGGCTGGTACTCGACCAACATCCTCGGCAACCGGGATGGCGAGGTCCTCGACGACCCCGAGTCCTTCAAGACCAAGGAAGAATCGAAGCTGGGTGCTTTGGATTTCATCTTTCAGCCCAAACTCTATCCTGACCTGTACAAGGACATCTATCACAAGGTGAGGATTAACTATTATCCTCCTCGCGGTGATAACAAGGAGGGTTGGGACAACATCGATATCTTCGGGTGGCTGGGATATCCGATGCAGATCAAGGTCGATTTCCTGTGTCGCGATTCGATCCTCGCCGCTCCCCTGGCCCTCGACCTGGTCCTCTTCCTCGACCTCGCGAAGCGCAGCACGGAGTTGCGCGACCTCGGCATCCAGGAGTGGCTGAGCTTCTACTTCAAAGCGCCGATGACCGCGGCCGGGCTCTATCCCGAGCACGACCTTTTCATCCAGTCGATGAAGCTCAAGAATACGCTGCGGCACATCATGGGTGAGGACCTGATCACCCATCTGGGGCTGGAATACTACGACTGAGGAAGGGAACTGAGGTCGGGGACAGAGGCTGGCGGCCGGGCGGCGGGATGTCACTCCGCCTGCCCGGCCGTGGATAAGCCTTCCTCGATGGCGTGATGGCCGAGGGGCAGCCTAGTTGAAGGGCAGGGGTGCTGCCGGCTGCTGCGCCAGCAGCTTCTCGGGGCAGCTATGCCTTGCCGCCAGAGCTATGCGCTGCGCCTTGTTCATGGGTGTGCCCAGCGACCGGAAGCAGTGCTGGCAAAGGTAAACGGCAGGCCGCCTGGCGATTGCGGTCTGATGTGGCATTCCGTGCGGGTTCAGGGTGTGCATTCGGATCATCGTTCACTCCTTACGTGCTAGATGAGTCATGAGTCCAAAGCGAGTGAAGTTGATCAGTGATGCGGGCGGCACTCTACTGGTTCCGTGTTGCCGGGTGCAGTGGTTTTTTTAGCGCCCTGTCGCCCGGTGGAGTGTTGGCTGCGCCTCTCCTGCGCGGTTGCCGCCGTTCCAGATGACGCCTGTTCGGGACACGACAAGCTCCCCATAAGCGCACACTATGCCGCAGAAAGTATGGCCGTCAAGCGCCGCCGGAGAATATTCCACACTCCCTGCTCAGTAGTCACAATGCAGGCTTTCCGGGCAGTGCCAGCGGGACGCTTTGCGTCGACCGCAGGGTGGGAAAGGGCGAAAAGGGTGTTGTAAGCTTGCGTTTGCTGCAGAAAAGGTTTACTGCCCCGGCTAGGCCTCCTCTTCATAGGACGCGGTCCCAGACTGCAGAAGATCAAGAGGACACACTTAGCAGGTTTTCACGGCACGTAACCGAGGAGCGAAGGCCCATGGCGATAGTAGCTGGAGTTGATTTCGGAACCCTGAGCGTGCGTGTCACGCTGCTCGACAGCGAGCGCGGTCGTCTTGGTACATCCTCCGCAAGTTACCCGCTGAAGCGCAAGCGCGAAGACCCCGACTACGCCACCCAGTCGCACCAGGACCAGATGGATGCGCTGGTGAAGGCCACGCGCGCCGTGCTCGCCGAGGCGGGCGTGGACGGGCAGCAGGTCGAGGCAATCGCTCTCGATACGACGGGTTCCAGTGTCGTCCCGGTGGGCGAGGGCCTCGTGCCCCTGGACGACTACTACCTGTGGTGCGATCACCGCGCCAAGCTGGAAGCTCAGCAGATCACCGCACTGGCGCATCAGGAGAAGCTCGAAGCGATCGAGTGGTGCGGGGGCGTCTACTCGCACGAGTGGGGGTTTGCGAAACTGCTGCACTGGCTGCGCCACAATCCCGAGAAGCGGGACTCGCTGGTGAGCGCCTTTGAACATTGCGACATGGTCGCCGCGACGCTGGCCGGAATCACGGAGGCCAGAGAGGTGAAGCGCAGCATCTGCTCGATGGGTCACAAGTGGATGTGGAACCCGAAGTGGGATGGACTTCCGCCGCAATCCTTCCTGTCGAAGCTGGACCCGCTGTTTGACGGCATCCGGGAGAAGCTGAGCGGCGAGTACGCCACCTCCGATACGATCGCCGGCCACCTCTCTCCACGCTGGGCGGAGGCGATGGGCCTGCGCGCCGGCATCCCTATCCCGGTCGGCGCCTTTGACGCTCACTGGGACGCGATCGGGGCAGGTTGCAGGGAGGGGGATGTGGTCAACGTCGTGGGCACATCCACCTGCATCATCGCCATGAGTAAGCAGATGACGCTTGTGCCCGGTGTTTGCGGCGTGGTTCCGGGCAGCGTTCATCCGGATTTTGCGGGGATCGAGGCAGGTCTCTCGGCGACCGGCGACATCTTCGAGTCTATCGCGCGGCGCGCCGGCACCTCAGTGCAGGAGCTGTCGAAGGGCCTGGAGGGCTACATCGCAGGCCAGACCGGGCTGCTGCGCCTGAGCTGGGATAACGGCGACCGCACCGTGCTGGTCAACGCCGAGCTCGGGGGAGTGACCCTCGGCTGGAACCTGATCCACACGGCGCAGGACGAGCTCTTCGCCGCGATCGAGGGTACGGCGTTTCATACCAGGATCATCCTCGACCGCATGGCCGAGTATGGAGTGCCTATCGAGCGGGTGATCAACGCTGGTGGCATCCCGCAGAACAACGCGGTGCTGAACCAGGTCTACGCCAACGTGCTGAACAAGCCGGTACTGGTGCCGGACGGAGTGCCGACCAGCCTGGGCTCCGGCATCTTTGCCCTGCTGGCTGCAGGGGTGTTCTCTTCTGTTGAAGAGGCGCAGGAGAAAATGTGCCTCAAGGATCGCGTCTTCAGCCCGGAACCCGGGGCAGCAGCGGTCTACGAGCGCCTGTATGGGCTCTATCGTGATGTCTACTTCGCACTGGGAACGCGGGAGGCGCCGGCCCTGAACCTCGGGCCGGTACTGCCGGAGCTGCGCAGGATCGCGGCCGAGGTGGAGGGCGGTAGGAGCAGCGCACCTGCGGGAGAGGCTCTACTGCCGGCAGGCTCCTGAGTGCGAGTACCGTTGCCGCTGAACTCATAGAGCCAGCCACGATAGGCGGCTGCCCGTCCGATTTCTTCCTGAATTCACCGGCCTCTCGCCCGTCGCCAGCAGGGTCAGAAGCGGTAGACGATGCCGAGAGAGGGCTCGGCAGCTGCCTGGAAGCCACTCGTCCGCAGAGCCTCCACTTTGAAACTGGGAATGGCATAGAGCAGACTTCGATACTGCAGGCGCAGGGCGACACGGCGGCTGAGAGCGTAGTTCACACCAGCGCCGAAGAGCAACGTCGGCTTCGATTGCGATTGTGCCCCGGTTGTTATCGTTCCCCGGGTAAGCGGGTTGAACTCAAGCGCTCCTCCGCCCGCAAGCACGAAACCCTGAAGACCACGCCGCAGAGGAAGATTGAGGACGTAAGCTCCCGTGACCTCGTGTACGCCGGTGTGCACGTAGGTCGTCATCGCCGTGCTGGTGAAGTTCTCGGTCGTTCTCGCGTGGCCATAGTTGAATTCGAAGGCGGCATAACGCGCGAGGGAGTAGCGGAAGGCGCCCGTCACTCCGGCGGTGCTGGACCCCTTCTCATGTATCCCGCTATTGATGGAACTCGTGGGCAGATAACCGTTCAGGTTGATGCTGACGTCCGCCTTGAGGGTATGAGGCCGAGCTGCCCCCTCCTGCTGCGAGAGGCCGAGGAACGGCATGAAGGTGAGCGCGCAGACCCACACCTTTCCCAGGAACAGAGCTGTTCTTTTTATCATGATGATCTCCTCAGATCGAAGTGCGGGAATGAAGCCCGTCGTACAAGAGCGAGGAGAACATCGGGGAGCGAAAACGCAGGTCAAGACTGTGCGCTGCCAGCTGAAGATTTCCAGGGAACCAGGCCTGCCGCTTTACAAAACTTGATCATTCCAGCGGGATGGCAGCGCCGGTTTGAACGATACTGTGAGGATGCAGTGTCTTCTGCTCATCGACGATGATGTCGAGCTGTGCGCGATGCTCACCGAATACCTTCAGCAGGAAGGCTTCCGGGTCGAAGTGGGGCATCGTGGAGACACCGGCCTGGCGCGGGCACTGGCATCCGGCCACGACCTGGTGGTGCTCGACCTGATGTTGCCGGGGCTCAACGGACTCGACGTCCTGCGCCGGATACGAGAGACCTCACGCATTCCGGTGCTACTGCTCACGGCGCGGGGCTCGGAGGTGGACCGGATCGTCGGACTCGAGATCGGTGCGGACGATTATCTGTCGAAGCCTTTCAACCCGCGGGAGCTGCTTGCGAGGATTCGCGCCGTACTTCGAAGGCCCATGCAGGAAGATCTGCGGTCTCAGGCTCAGCCGCCGATCCAGAGGCTCGTCGTCGGCGACATCGTGCTGGATGCGGGAACGCACACCGTCAAACGCGACGGCAAAGATGTGCAGCTTACGGCGATGGAGTTTGCCCTGCTCAGGATGCTGCTGGAGTCGGCCGGCCAGATCGTCAGCCGGGAGCAGATGGTGACCACGGTGCTTGGCCGCATCTTCAGCCCGTTCGATCGCAGCCTCGACGTGCATGTCAGCAACCTGCGAAAGAAGCTGGGCGACCTCGCTGGGGGCGAGGAGCGGATCAAGTCAATCCGTTCTGTCGGATATCTCTATGGGAAGCCGGCGGATCCGGCCGACGATTCAGCCGACGGTGCGCCGGGCAGCCTGGATGACGGCCTGGTTGATGGCCCGGTCGAGGACGGTCGTGCCCGTCATCCAATCACCGGCACAGGCTTTCAGAGTGGAAGGCGCTAGGAGATGCGCAGCCTGTTCCTCAGGATCTTCCTGTCGTTCTGGGCGACCATCGCCGTGATCGTCGTGGGCCAGCATCTGCTTCGACTTGGCTACACCTCAGAGACGGGCGCTCCCGAACTGCTCTTCTACATCGTGCTTTCGGGGCTTCCGTGTCTCTTCATCGCGCGCTATTTCGCCGCGCCGATCATCCATCTGCGCAATGCCAGTCAACGGGTCGCGAGCGGCGATCTGACGGTGCGAGTAGGAGACCGGTCAAGGCGCCGGGACGAGATTGGCGGGCTAGTCCGCGACTTCGATCACATGACGGAGCGGCTCGAACTATCCAGAGATGCGCAAAAGAGGCTGACTGCCGACATCTCACACGAGTTACGCTCGCCGCTCACCCGGCTCCTCATGGCGCTGGAGCTTGCCCGTTCGCAGGCCGGGGGCGGTGCCTCCCAGGCTTTGGACCGGGTAGAGCTCGAGTCGGGCAGGCTGAACGACATGATCGGAAAGCTACTGCTGCTATCCACCTTGGAGAGTGGCGGGAACTCCATCGAGCGCAAAACCCTTCGGCTTGAAGAATTGATCGCTCACATCGCTGCCGACGCCGACTTCGAAGCGCGCAGCCTTAATCGGGTAGTCAGATTCGTGCCTGACGGGGCATGCACCGTCTCGGGAGACGCTGATCTGTTGCGAAGTGCGGTCGAGAACGTGGTCCGCAACGCGGTGCGCTTTACTCCCGAGGGAAGCGAGGTTCTCGTCACCCTCCACTGCTCAGGAGAAGTGGGCGAAGGCGCCGCCACGATCGAGGTGACCGACTCCGGCCCAGGCGTCCCGCCGGATGAGCTGAAGCGCCTCTTTGATCCTTTCTACCGGATCGGAAGCGCGCGCGACCGCAATACGGGGGACGTCGGCCTGGGACTCGCGATCACGCGCCAGGCAGTCGAGTTCCACGGCGGCACGGTCACAGCGCGCAATCTCGCTGCGGGCGGGCTGGCCGTCACGATCAAACTACCTGCTGCCCGGGCCGACTCGCGGGATTGACCTCGCGTTCTAGAAGAGGTGCACGCAGGCTTCGATCTCTTTGTCACATAATGTTTACGACAGCGGGCAAGCATCAACGCATCCCACCCGTGGATGGGTTGGTCGACGGCTGCCGGCAGGTGAGCCGATGTAACTGTCCGCAGGAGGAGATGACAGTGGACCAGGGGAATGGCAAGCGTCTCGACGGTCGCGTGGCAGTGGTCAGCGGCGCGAGCTCAGGCATCGGTCAGGCTATTGCGATTCGTCTTGCCGGCGAGGGCGCGAGCGTGGTGATCGACTACGTGGGCCAGAGCGATGGTGCGGCAGAGACCCTGAAGGGAGTGGAGGCAGCAGGCGCGAAGGGCATCATCCTGCAGGCCGATGTGTCCCACGATGCAGAGGTTCAGAGCCTGATCGAGCAGGCGTGGACGGCCTTCGGCAGCGCAGACATCCTGGTGAACAATGCGGGCATGGAAAAGAAATCCGACTTCTGGGACGTGACGGAAGCGGACTACGACAAGGTGCTGGGCGTCAATCTGAAGGGGCCGTTCTTCCTGACCCAGGCGTTTGTGCGCAAGCTGCGTGAGGCCGGCAAGCCGGGACGGGTAATCAACATCAGCTCGGTGCATGAAGACATGGCCTTCCCCACCTTTGCCACCTACTGCCTGAGCAAGGGCGGCATGCGGATGATGGCCCGCGATCTCTGTGTCGAGCTGGGACCGCTGGGCATCACCATCAACAACATCGCTCCGGGGGCAATCAACACTCCCATCAACAAGAGCCTGCTCGCAGACAAGCCGAAGCTGGATGCTCTGCTCGCTAACATTCCTGCGGGCCGCCTTGGAACGCCGGAGGAAGTAGCCGGGCTGGTGGCATATCTTGCCTCCGATGAAGGAGCGTATGTGAATGGAGCGACCTTCCTGATTGACGGAGGTCTCTCTCGCAATTACCGCGAGCAATGAAGCATAATTCCGCAGACCTGTTCGCGATCTGACCGCACATGCCTTTAAACCTGGACCGGCCTGCCTGATCCTTGACCGCCGCCTGCGCTGAAGCCTGTGCACCGGGGCCTCTTTGCACCGGGGCCTCATAGAGGAGTTTCAAAAATCATGTTCCTCGACAGGCGCGCATTTCTGGGCTGTTCAGCGACGGCGCTCGCCGGGTCTGCGGCTTTACTAATCGCGAGCGCTGAGGGAGAGATGAATACGAAACAGGCGGCGGCGCCAACAAACCAGGCTGCGGCGGCTTCGGGCAGGGAGGCGCCCTCTGGGCCGACGCAGGTCGCATGCGTCGGCGACAGCATTACAGCGGGCGCCGGAATCGCGATCGCCGCGGTATTTTCATACCCGGCCCAACTGCAGCGTGCGCTCGGCACAGGGTGGAACGTGACGAACTTCGGGGTCAATGGAGCGACGCTGCTGCGCTCCGGCGACATACCGTATCAGCGGCAGGATGCCTTTGCGGCGGCCCTCCGCATGAAGCCGGACGTGGTCGTGATCATGCTCGGCACCAACGACTCCAAACCGAAGAACTGGAGAGGAGACGACCAGTTCGTCGTCGACTACATCGACCTCATCGAGAAGTTTGAGCTGCTTGCCTCGAAGATTTACCTCTGCCTTCCGGCCCCATCGGTGGGAGGGGGAAACTATGCTGTCTCGCCGGCGACGATCGTCGAGGAGCTGCCGCTGATCCGTGAGCTTGCGAGCTCCCGCCATCTTGGACTCGTCGATGTCCACAGCGCCTTCGCGGGTAAGGAAGTTCTCTTCTCCGATCGCGTTCACCCGACCCGGGAGGGTGCAGGCGTGATTGCGCGCACTGTGTACCAGGCTGTTACCAGGCATGAGTACTCCGGGCCTGCCACTGACACCTTCCAGGGCATACTTCGCGGCATGTTCTCCCGCTGACCAGGGTGCCGGCACTCTTGGGCGAACGCCGCTCCGGAGCCCAGCAAGTGCGGTGGACGCCCCGGCTGACGGTAGGCATCGGTTGTGCATCCGAATGGTTGAAGCCGGTTTGCTAGAAGCCAGGCTACGGAGGATAGTGCCGAAGGATGCATCGGTTCAGAGTTTGGGCTCCAGCCGCAAAGCAGGTTGAGATCAAAATCGGAGAAGTACGGACCGCACTGAAGCCCATCGACGGCGGATGGTGGGAGGTCAGTATTGACAGCGCGGGGCCGGGCACCGACTACGCATACATCCTGGACGGGCAGGAGCCGGCTGTTCCTGATCCGCGGTCGGAGTGGCAGCCGACCGGAGTTCACGGACCCTCGCGTGTCGTCGACCATTCCGCCTTCCAGTGGAGCGATACGGGCTGGGAGGCGCCGGAGTTCGCCAGCGGAGTGGTTTACGAGCTGCACGTGGGAACCTTCACCCCCGAGGGCACGCTCGACGCACTCATCCCTCACCTGGATTATCTGAAGGACCTCGGCGTCACCCATGTGGAGCTGCTGCCGCTGGCCGCCTTTCCCGGCATTCGCGGCTGGGGGTACGACGGCGTGGACCTGTTCGCCGTCCACCAGCCCTACGGCGGGCCCGAGGCCTTGAAGCGCTTTGTCGACGCCGCGCACGGGAAGGGACTGGCCGTGCTGCTTGACGTGGTCTATAACCACTTCGGCCCCTCGGGCAGCTACGTTGGCAAGTTCGGGCCCTACTTCACGCCGAGCCATACCACTCCCTGGGGCGATGCGGTCAATCTCGAGGACGCCGGCAGTCACGAGGTACGCCGATTCTTCTGCGACAACGCCCTGATGTGGCTGCGCGACTACCACATCGACGGATTGCGTCTGGATGCGGTGCACGCTTACATGGACCGTTCGGCAATCAACTTCATGGAGCAGCTTGCCGAGGAGGTGGGTGCGCTCGAGACCGAGCTTGGAAAACAATTCGTACTGATAGCCGAGAGTGACTTGAACGACCCCCGGCTCGTCAAGCCTGTCGATGAGGGAGGGTATGGACTCGACGCCGCCTGGAGCGATGACTTCCATCATGCGCTTGTCACTGTGCTGACCGGGGAGCGCGAGGGCTACTATGCGGACTTCGGAAGCGTTGAAGACCTGGCGAAATCGCTCGAACACATCTTCGTCTATGACGGGCAGTACAGCCCCTACCGTAATCGCACCCACGGCCGGTCCGCGGACGGGCTTCCGGGTTGGAAGTTCCTGGGCTACTCGCAAAACCACGACCAGGTGGGGAACCGCGCGCAGGGCGACAGGCTCTCGCACATCGCCGGCGACGGCGGAGCCAAGATTGCTGCAGCCCTGGTGTTGACGGCGCCCTTTGTTCCCATGCTCTTCCAGGGAGAGGAGTTCGCGTCGAGCGCGCCCTTCCAGTACTTCACCGCACATGAGGATGCGGAGCTGGGGCGGCTTGTATCCGAGGGCAGGAAGCGCGAGTTCGTGGCCTTTGGCTGGTCGCCGGAGGACATACCCGACCCGCAGGCGGAGGAGACCTTCAACCGCTCGAAGCTCGACTGGGCGGAGGTCGATCGGGAGCCTCATCGCTCCATGCTGCAGTGGTATCGCGCTCTGATCCGCCTCAGGCGGGAGACGCCTGAGCTCAATGACGGGCAGATGGACGAAGTAAATGTGCGGTTAGAAGAGAGCGGTCAAGCGAGGCGATGGATCTCCGTCCAGAGAGGCCCGGTACAGGTAGTCTGTAACCTTGGTACAGAGCCATACAATATGCGACTTCCTGCGGGAGCAGCTATTGCTTTGAAGTCAACGGCGGAAGAGGTTCTGAATGGTGAAGGTATAACTCTGCCGGCGAATGCAGTAGTCGTAATCAAGACTGATAAGTAAATCAAAAAATGATGAGTAGGAAATGCGCGAGTATATAGGCCGTCCGCATTAAGCTGAACGGCCTATATAGTTATGCGTCCCACGGTTCGGTTACTCGACTCACGATTTGAAGTTACGCGAGACCTGTCAGGCGGCCCTGCTTGCTTCAGGGTTGGTGCGGTTGGAGATGGTGGTGAGCAGGTGATCGGCGTGGCCTTCCTCCTGCAGCGTCTGGTTGAGGATGGCGGCCTGCTCGGTGTGGCCGAGTACCTGCGCCCAGCTGCGTGCAGCGCCGTATGAGGCGATCTCGAAGTGTTCCACCTTCTGGGCCGCGGCAATGATGGCGGCGTCGCGCACATAGCTGTCATTTGCGGCTTTGACCATGTCCATGCCTGCGGTGATGAGCGCAGCGGTCGCTGCACACTTCTTGCTGTCTACATCTCCGCTCAGGTCGGAGAGGATGTCTTCAACGCGCTCAGCGTGAATTTCCGTCTCCTGAAGATGCGACTGCAATGCGGCCTTGATCTGCTGGTCAGATGCCTGCTCGATCATCGTGGGCAGTGCGTCGATGATCTGCTCTTCTGTGGATAGAAGAAAGCGGAGCTGCTTGGTGTAAAGGGAAGTCAGGTCGTCGATGTTTCCGGCGAAGAGTGCCATCAGAGTGTCCTCCAGGATAGAGCAATTGCGTGTCAGCTCTTTGCAAGCTGCGTGTTGTGCTACCCATGGTTTGAGTCGCCCGGTATTGGCGGCGTTGGCTGATAGCGCCCGCCGCATTCAAAATTTAATCTGTGAGTTTGATCGTACTCAAGCCATGGCAGGGTCAGTGCACTTGGACGTCTGCCTTCGACCGGGTGCGTTTTACTAGTGCGGCCTGCGTGCGGGTACAGCACGCCGCCGCGAGCCGCGCTACACTTGCAGTCGGGTAGATCACAAGATGCAGTTAAGCCGCTTTAGAGCAGTAGGAACACTGGCAGTTCTGTCCGCCTCGCTGGCGCTGCATGTGGCCGCGCAGGATGTTCCGGCACAGCCATACCACTGGAAGAACGTACAGATCGTGGGTGGAGGGTTCGTGGATGGAATCATCTTCCATCCGACTGCCCGAGGCGTACGCTACGCGCGCACCGACATGGGTGGCGCTTACCGGTGGGACGAGGCCGCGAAGCGATGGCAGCCGATTCTCGACTGGATGCCCTACAAGGACCTGAACCTGATGGGTGTCGAGAGCATTGCAGTCGATCCGTCTGACCCGGACCGTGTCTACCTGGCATGCGGCACCTATACCAATCCCGCGACTCCCAACGGCGCCATCCTGCGCTCGGCTGACCGCGGCAAGACGTTTCAGAGGTCGGATGTTCCCTTCAAGTTCGGCGGCAATGAGAACGGTCGCGGCAATGGCGAGCGGCTCTCCGTCGATCCTGCTGACGGCAAGGTGCTCTACCTGGGCACCCGTCATGCGGGATTGTGGAGAAGTGTCGATGGCGCCGCCACCTGGTCCAGGGTGGACAGCTTTCCCGACGTAACGGAGCAGACTGTACCTGCAGCGCCACCATCCTCTCCTCAGGGCTCCGGGAGCTGGCGACCGCCGCGCGGGGGCAGCGGCATCGTCTTCACCCTCTTTGACCCGGCGCCGAACGAGGTGCGAAAGAGCGGCCGCGACCAGCCCAGCTCGACCATCTATGTGGGTGTATCGCTGATGGGCAGGGACAACCTCTTCCGCAGTACCGACGCAGGCGCTACCTGGCAAGCTGTTCCGGGTGCGCCCGCCAAGTACCGCCCGACCCGTGCTGCTCTCGCGTCCGAGGGCACGCTCTATATTGCGTACGGCACCGACCCGGGTCCCCAGAGGATGTCTGACGGCGGCGTATGGAAGCTCAACACCCGTACCGGAGAGTGGGCCGATATCACCCCTGACAAGCCCTCCGCAGAGCGGCGCTTCGGGTATGCAGGGGTCGCGGTCGACGCCCACAACCCCCTGGTGGTGATCGCGAGCTCCTTTGGGCGGCCACGCACTCCGGGGCAGACGACCGGCGGCGAGGACATCTTTCGCAGCATCGACGGCGGCAAGAGCTGGAAGCAGGTCTTTGGTGCTCCGGGGGCAGCCGCTGGCACATACGACTACTCCCTCGCGCCCTATGTGGCGCCGACGCCGATTCACTGGCTGTTCGATATAGAGATCGATCCTCTCAACTCTGACCACGCCATGTTCACCACCGGTTATGGAGGCTGGGAGACCTTTAACCTGACGGCGGTTGACGGCGGCAAGCCGACGCGCTGGAGCATCATGAGCACCGGCATCGAGGAGACGGTAGGCCTTGAGCTTGCCAGCCCGATCAAGGGCGCTCACCTCATCTCGGCCATTGGAGACTACGGCAGCTTCGTTCATTGGGACCTCGACCGCCCCTCGCCCGAGGGCGCCTCTTCACCGCCGCGCCTGGGCAACACCACCGGATTGGTGGTCGCGGCGGCCAATCCCGATGTGGTCGTGCGCGTCGGGGTGGCGGCGAACGCGCAGCAGGGGGGAAACATTGGCTATTCGCTGGACGGAGGCCGCACCTGGAGGACGACGCCGGCAAAACCTCCTAGTGGCTCTTCATCCATTACGCCCGAGCTTCTCATCGCGCGGGGTGTCCCGGCGGAGGAGGCGCAGCGCATCGCACTCGAAGCCCGGAAGCCGCGTGCGGGGACGGTGTCGGTTTCAGCCGACGGTCAGACCTGGGTATGGGTGCCGGAGCGGTCAGCGGCATATGTCACCACCGACCGGGGTGCGACCTGGAAGGCATCCACAGGAGTTCCGCCGGATACGCGCATAGTTGCCGACCCGGTCAATCCTGAAAAGTTCTACGCTCTCAGCCTGTTTGACGGAAGGCTCTTCCTCAGCAGCGATGGTGCGCAGACGTTCACGTCCGAGCCTTTCATGCTGCCTGACGGACTGCCGAGGGCAGGTAACAGAGGCGACGTTCGCGGCGGGCAGGATCGTCTCTACGCGGCCCCGGGCAGGGAGGGCGACCTCTGGCTTCCGGCCTTCAACGGGCTCTACCATCAGCTTCCCGGGGGCGGGGGAGCTTCTTCGTTCACGAGGCTTGAGGGTGTCGATGAGGTCCACGCGTTCGGCTTTGGAATGGCCGCGCCGCATGGGATCTACCCGGCGCTCTACCTGGTCGGCACCGTCAAGGGACAGCCGGGCATCTTCCGCTCCGATGACGAGGCGAAGAGCTGGGTGCGCATCAACGACGATCAGCATCAGTGGGGACTGGTTCTCCAGATCGCGGGCGACCCCCGCGTGTATGGAAGAGCGTACGTCGGCACCCACGGACGCGGCATCTTTTACGGTGATCCAATGTAGGGGAGCGGTGACGCCGCCTGCGGAGACCGGGGGTGGCTCGCAGGCAGAAAATCAGAGCAGGGGGACGAATGGACAGCGCAGTCGAGCACAACGTAGAGCACAACGTCGAGCACAACCGGGAGAAGCATCGTTTCGAGGCGCGGGTGGGTGGTGAGCTGGCCCTGCTCGAGTACCGTCTCTCGGGAAAGAAGATCACGATGTTTCACACCGAGGTGCCCTCGGCCGCCGAGGGCAAAGGTCTAGGGGGCAAGCTTGCTGCTGCGGCGCTCGGCTATGCGCGCGCCGAAGGTCTCGTCGTGGTGCCGCAGTGTTCGTTTGTCGCCAGCTACATCGCGCGCAAGCCGGAGTATGCCGACCTGCTGCAGGAGCGTTAGCCGATCGATGTCGATGCTGCCCCCCTTGTCCGCGCGGTTCCCGTTAGCCTGAGGATCAGCGACTGGCCGGGCAATTCCCATGTCTCAAGTGCGAGACATGGGGCACCCCGCTCTGTCCCTTGTCCCAAGCTGGAGTTTGGCGGCGCCGGCCTTGTTCTAGTCCTCGGGCTGTTTGGCCAGCGCCTGCTCCAGGTCTTCGATGAGGTCCGCCGGGTTCTCGAGCCCGATCGAGAGTCGCAGCAGGTTAGCCGGAGTCTTGCTGTCCGGCCCCTCCATCGAGGCGCGGTGCTCGATCAGGCTGTGCGTGCCGCCCAGGCTCGTCGCTCTTGTGAAGATGCGCACCGCCGCCGCAGCGGCGATCGCCTTCCGTGCTCCGCCGGCCACCTTGATCGAGAGGACACCGCCAAAGGCGCTCATCTGCCGCGCCGCAATGGCGTGCCCGGGGTGCTTCGGAAGTCCCGGATAGAAGACGGCCTCAACGTCGTCATGCGCGTCCAGAAACTGCGCAATCTGCATCGCCGACTGGGACTGCGTTCGAACCCGGCAGGGCAGAGTCTCAATACCCCGCAGAGTCAGCCAGCAATCGAAGGGTGAGGGCACGGCGCCGCCAATACGCTGCGAGACTCGCGCGCTGGCGAAGAGCGGGTTCTCCTCGCGGGCGATAAGAACTCCGCCGAGCACGTCGGAGTGGCCGGAGATGTACTTGGTGGTGGAGTGCGCGACCATGTCAATGCCGTGGTCGAGCGGATGCTGAAGGACGGGCGTCCCGAAGGTTCCATCGCACACGCTGATCGCGCCCGCCTCGCGGGCAATGCGGGCGACCTGGGCGAGATCGGTGACGGTGAGCAGGGGGTTCGAGGGCGTCTCGACCCAGATCAGCCTGGTGTTGGGGCGCACCGCGGCTTCCAGATGGGCGGGGTCGGTCATGTCCACGTAGGTAGTCTGCAGCTGCCAGTTGGCGAAGACGTCGCCCGCGACCCTGCGGAAGCCGTGGTAGACATCCAGCGGGGCGATGATGTGGTCGCCGGGCTTGAGGCCCTGCAGGACAGCGGTGGTGACGGCGAGCCCGGAAGCGAAGGCCAGCGCGGCTCCGCCACCCTCCAGCGCCGCGACGCAGCTCTCCAGCGAGCTCCGGTTGGGATTGTTGTCACGCGAGTAGGAGAAGCCGTGCGGGTACTCGCCGCCGGCCTGCCGCTCAAAGGTGGTCGAGAGGTGGATCGGTGAGACAACCGCTCCCGTTGCAGGATCGATGCGCCTTCCAGCATGCACCGCGAGAGTCTCTATGCGCTGCGTCGTTCTCTCATTCCGGGGGAGCGGTTCGGTCGTCATCCCTTCATGATAAAGGCGCATACTCCTGCGGCGGCCATCCCCCGTGCAGGTGCAGGTCGCCTGAAGCGGATATTCAGGGACACGCCTGTCCCGCCTCAGCACCGGTACATAGAGAGCTTGGCTCCCTGGCGCAGGTAAGTTAGTTTACGGCTGTGGCGGAGGCGACATGGTCATTCGCCGGGCCGAGAGCTTGCCCCGGGAGGGCCACGGGCAGCGGAAGCCGGACCACCACCGTCGTCCCGCGGCCAGCCTCTGAATCGATCACGAGCTCGCCCCGGTGCCTCTGGACGATCTCAAGCGAGATGTAGAGACCAAGGCCGTTGCCGAGGTCTCCCTTGGTGCTGAAGAAGGGCTGGAATATCTGTTTCTTGACCTCGGCGGTCATCCCCGAACCCGCGTCGGCAACGATCAACTGCACGGCGTCTTCCATCTGCCGGGCTTCGAGTGAGACTCGGCCCCCGACGGGAACGGCGTCCAACGCGTTCGAGACCAGGTTGGCAAGCAGCTGGCGCAGCTGGCCTGTGACCCCGAAGACCCGAATCTCGGCACCGCCCTGGACGGACATGGTGACCTCGCGGCTGCGAATCTTGCCGGCGAAGAGTCGCAGAGTGTCGCCGAAGAGGTATCCGGCCGAGGTCCACTCCGGACGGTGGGCATCCTCGCGGCTCCAACGCAGAGTCTGCTTGGTGATGCCGGAGATGCGATCGAGCTCGATGCCTGCCATGGACAGATACTCCTGCGCCTCGGTGTCTCCGGGCAGCATGCCCTTGAGCAGGTACATCAGGTTGGTCATGGCCTCCAGGGGATTGTTGATCTCGTGCGCGATCACGCTGGTCATCCTCTCCATCAGGGCCAGCTTCTCTGTCATGCGCACTGCCAGTTCGCGCTCTCTCCGGTCGGTCAGGTCGGTACAGGTTCCAACCCATCCGGCCCGCGTTCCGTCGGCCCTCTGGAAGGGCACAGCGCGCACCAGGCTCCAGCGATCAGGCCCCGTCTTGTCGAGCTTGAGACGGACCTCCTCCTCGAAGACCACGCCCTGGGAGACGGCTCGCTGCCACAGGTCCTGGCAGGTCTTGCCCTCCTCGTTGACCAGGTCTACGGCGTCGAACCACCGTCCCTGTTCGCTGAGCTCCTGCTCTCGCCAGCGCTGGTTGACGTAGGTCAGGTTCCCCTCATCGTCAGACGTCCAGACCGGTGTGGGGATGGCATGGGTGAGTTGCTGGAAGCGGGCCTCGCTCAGATGTTCAGCCTCTTCGGCGCGCTTCAGGATGATCTTCAGAACGTCTTTGCGGAACTCGCACGCGGACTCGATTTCCATCTCTGTCCAGGGAGCGCTCCTGCCGTGTACCTTCTGCTGCCAGATCTCGAAGGAGAGGCGGGGACTGAGCCGGCCGGTCAGGTCCTCCGGCTTTCCCGGCTCGCCAGCCCACTTCACCGTGCGCACGACCTCCGGGCGGAACCAGAGGATGTAGCTGCGGTTTACGTCAGAGATTCGAATCGCGAGCATGCCGCTTGCGACCCTGGTCATCGGCCTGGTCCATTCCAGATCCTTGCCCAGTTCGCGGCTCTGGAAGATCTCGAGCCCGGGCTTCCTGTCCAGCCACTCGACGATGCGCAGCAGGGCGGGGATGTCGGGAGTGTTCCCGGCGCGGACCCAGCGTCCGTCGACGAGGAAGGCGACGCCCTCCGCATTCTCCACCTTCATCAGCTCGTCGATCTGCGATTCCATGGCTCCGACATAATCGTTCTCGGCAGCCATCTGGGTGAGTATCTGGCGGTGCACGGCGTGAAAGTGGACGCGGCCCTTCAGCTGTTCCCCGGTGCGGAACGCCCGCAGCTGGGTACCCACCAGCTTGGTCAGCAGATCGCAGGCACTTCGAATCAGAAACGGAGCGCTGCGCGGGGTGGCGTGGTGTGCGCTGATCAGGCCCCACAGCTTGCCATCGGAGACGATCGAAACCGACATGGAAGCGGCCGTACCCATGTTGCGCATGTACTCCAGGTGGGTGGGGGAGACGCTGCGCAGCACACTCCGGGAGAGATCGAGCCGACTTGCGGCCACGCTGGGCAGACCGCGGAGCTGCGAGGGTGTGTAGCTGGCATCCGGGATACAGCGGGTCGTATTCGTGATGTAAAGCGAGCGTGCCTGGGGTGGGATGTCGCTCGCGGGGAAGCGCAGGTCGAGGTAGCTCGGCAGGGCGCCATCCCTCTCCTCGGCAAGCACTGTGCCGTCACCGGCATCATCGAAGCTGTAGAGCAGGACGCGGTTGAAGCCGGTGAGATCCTGGATCTGCCTTGCGATCGCCTGACAGAGCTCCTGTTCAGATCCCAGGGAGCTCAACTTGCCGACGAAGTTGGTGATCACCGCGTTCATCAGCTCGGGGTTCACCAGCCGGTCGAGTTTCTCGAACTCGAGGACCCGCCAGGCCGCGACCTTGTGGGTCACCAGGCTGCAGAGCTCGCCCTTGACCCGGAAGGCGCCAAGGTAGTTCACCAGGCCGGCATCCGCCTCGGCCGAGATCATCAAGGCCTTGATGGCCGAGAGGGGCTCGCGATCGAGCAGGGTCTCAAGCGGGGCGCCAAGCAGGAGCTTGAACGGCACTCCAAGAAACTCCTCGGCATTCTCGCTGGCTGCGACTATCTGCCCGGAGCTCTCATCGAGAAGCAGAAGGAAGCCATGGGTCTGGATGCTGCCGGGAATCTGAATCTGTTCATCCTCGCAACGCTCAGTCACCCGGGCGACGAGGTCTGCGGGAAGAGCATGCTGTTTGTTCGCGGCTATGCTCTCGTTGCTCATACTGCCACCTCCGCCAGGAGGTCGGGATGCGCAGCGGCCGGCAGAGGTGGGTCGGTGCCTCGCATCCACTCTCCGAAGGCGCGGAACATCGCCCTGGCAGCGAAGATCGCCTGGTCCGCCTGCGCCTCCGGCACTCGCGTCCTCAGAACGTCGAGAAATTCCTTCCACATGGCTCCGGTGCCTTCCGCGCGGCCGCGAAAGTAGGAGTCGCCCCGTCCTGGAGTCAGCCCCAGGACCGACTCGACATGACGCGCGATATGAAGGCCGCCGAGCCGCGAACCCTCCATCACGTACATCGCTCCCAGCAGCTGGGACTCTGTTTCGAACCCGGCGAGAGCCAGCCCGGGCAGAGCCAGCCCGGGCAGAGCCACGTCCGCCGGACCCGCAGGAACTCCTCCGGTTAACTGACGGCCGGGCTGGACACCGAAGAAGCGGAGGTCCTCTTCGAGCAGCTGCCGCCGGCTACGCTCCGCGAGCATCGGCTGCATCCACGACGGAGCCCGGGCCGCCGCGTACTCTTCCCAGGCAACAACGATGCCGTACATACGCCGCATGACAGACAGGTAGGTATCGAGCGTGAGGTCGGCGCCCATGAGAGGAACGGAATCCTCTACCGACGTGTGGTCTGCCGCAGTAGCCTCGCGCAACAGCTGGATATCCATGGCCATCCGGGGTCAAAGTAAGTGGATCAAAATTTCGAACTGCGTCACACGTCGCCGTGGCTACCGCCGCGCAGATGCTCCGGGTAACGCGCAAGCCAGCCTCTGACCAGACATCTCTATAGCGTTTGGGCCGGGTTGGCGCTGGTCCATTCTGAACATCTGGTCATGCTGATCTTTGGCTTCGGAGGAGCCTGACCGCTCTCATGGTACAGCAGCGAGTGGTCTGGCAGAGAGATATGTCGCGCCGCCGCAATCAGCGGAGTCAGGCTTCGGCCCTTCACGAGAACCGAGATGTGCTGCCTGACCGTCAGGCACTTCGCACCAGCGCCATCGCGCTCATGTCGTCATCCTGCGGTGCGCCATCGGCAAAGTCGAGTACATCGCGCCAGACTGCCTCGAGCAGCGTCTCGGCGTCCCTGCACCGGGTGCTCTGCACGGTCCTGGCGACGCCTGCGATGGTGTACTCCTCCTCGGCGCGGAAGATCTCAGTCAGCCCGTCGGTGCAGAGCAGCAGGCGCGATCCGATGGGGAACGGATGAGTCTCGACCTTGTAGTCGAGGCCGGGGATCGCGGGCAGCATGCCGATGGGCGGCCCGCTGCTGTCGATGACCGTCATCGGGCTGCCGTCGCAGTGCACCAGCAGTGTAGGCACGTGACCCGCGTTCACGACCGCCAGGGAATGCGCGGCCGGATCGAGCAGTGCGAAGACCGCGGTAAGGTAGCGCCTGCGCGCCTCTTCTCCCTCCTGGTACTGGAGCGTGTTGAGGCGGGTGGCCATCACCTCGAGCGGCACCTGGTCGACCGCCATGGCCCGCAGCGCGGCGCGAAAGGCATTGCCGATCAGGGCGGAGGCGAGCCCCTTGCCGGCCACGTCGGCGACCACCAGCAGGTGCCTGCCCTCGCCGTACGCCAGGATGTCGATGTAATCGCCCCCCACCTCGTAACAGGGGTTAAAGCGCGCCGCCAGGTCGTAGCCCGCAATCTGCGGCATGAGCCGCGGGACGAGGCTCTGCTGAATGGCGCGAGCGGCGGAGAGGTCGCGCTGCACCCGCTCCCACTGGATGGCGCGTTCATAGTAGGCAGCGTTTTCGATAGCCACGGCAGCCTGCACCGCGAGGTGTTCGAGGAAGTCCGACTCCTCAAGCGTCAGCAGGCGGCCGCCCTCGGCGTAGACCCGCAACTCGGTGAGCAGCCCGCCCAGGTGGTCGTGAATCGGGAAAGAGCAGACTCCGTCGGCGTCTGCCGCCACCTGCTCGCCGTAGATGACAGGGTAGGTGCTGAACCATGCTCCCACCAGTTCGAGCTCCCGCGCGGCGATCTTCGCGACCGCCGCGAGTACGTCATCGAGCAGGATGGTGGAGTGGATGCTGCGGCTGGCCTCGAGCAGGGCCTGGAGCCGCGCGATCTGCTGCTGCAGTCCGACCATCGAGCCGGGAGAGCTCTCCCAGTCCAGGACCTCTTCGCTGCTGCCCGTGTCCTGGCTTGGGCCTTCGCCAAGGCCGTGCCTTATGCCTTCGCCGAGGTCGTGGCCCTTGTCTTCGCCGATGCCTTCCATGTCTGCTGGCTCCCGCTGCATCCCGCCTCGTTTGAGGGTGTGGGAGATGGCCATACTCTAACCCGCGGGTCGGGGGAGATCAACCCTTCGGGCCGGGCGTCCATCCTCCGCGTCCTGTAGAGATGAACCGGGATGCAGCCTGCGGACCGCGGTGACGCAGCGTTGACTTCGCCTGAACGGCCGGTCCAGCCGGTCGTATCCTGCCCGGCGCTGCACCCCTCGCGTGCCGTCAGCCAGCCAGCCGTGACGGCCCCAGACGCGAGCACCGCTTGCGGTAAGCTGAGGAGTACTCTGTACAGTAAGCTGAACAGGTCAGGCGACCGGATCCGACGCTGCCAACGATGAAGACAGACAAATCCCTGAGCGTCGAACAGAGAAAAGAACAAAGGGTCGAGCTAAGGCTGCCCTCGAAGCTTGGATTCGAGAAGATCGCCATGCAGACGGCGGCCAGCTACGCGGCGATCCTGGGGCTCGCACCGGACCGGGTGGAAGACCTGAAGACGGCGGTCGCCGAGGCCTGCATCAACGCCATCGAGCATGGCAACCACGGCGACGAAAAGGTGGTCGTCGGGGTGATCCTGACGATCGACCATCGACGGCTCGAGGTCAAGGTCCTCGACCACGGGAGCGGGATCACCCACGCGGTGCTGCCGCCCGATATCGATAAGAAGATGCTGGGAGAAGAAGACCCGCGCGGCATGGGAATGTTCCTGATCGAGGCCCTGGTCGACGAGGTCGAGTGGGTCAGCAATCCGCCGGAGGGCAGTTACGCCCGGCTTGTCATCTATCTGGACCGGGAGAAGCGCTAACCATGCAGAGCGAGACGTCTGTCAAAGTGGAGCAGTTGAAGACTGCCGCAGCGGCGCAAGTGGCTGTCCTTCGCTTTCACGGAGACATCACCAGCACCTCGAAGGCCGCCGTTCTGGACGCCTACCGCGGGCTGCCGGCGGGCACCGGCAGGATCGTGCTCGACTTCAGCAAGGTGGATTACCTGAACAGCAGCGGCATTGCGATCCTGATCCAGCTGCTGATGGAGGGGCACAAGACCTCGCAGTCGATCCACAGCTTCGGCCTGAGCGCTCACTTTCAGAAGGTCTTCGCCATGGTCGGCATCACCAAATACACGCACCTCTACCCGGACGAGCCGACCGCCCTCGCCTCCTTCGCCTGACCGGCGGCAGCCGGGCGCGGGTCTGGAAGCCGGTCTTTTCACTGCCTCTGAGCTCAGTACTTCCGGAGCACTCCGAGTACCTTGCCCTGGATCGCGACGTCGTGCAACGGTACGAAGATGGGCTTCATCTCCGCATTTGAGGGCTGCAGCCTCACCAGCGGTCCCTCGATATAGTAGCGCTTGAGGGTGGTCTCGGAGCCCTTGACGAGGGCGACGATGATCTCCCCCTGCCGCGCCGTCCCGGTGCGCTCGACCAGCACGTAGTCGCCGTCCACGATGTGCTCATCGCGCATCGAGTCGCCCCGTACCTGCAGCGCAAACGCCTCCCGGTTACCGATGATGTCTCCCAGGGAGATGCTCTCCGCACTCTCGACCGCCTCGACCGGCGAGCCGGCCGCGATGCGCCCCATCAGGGGCAGGCGATCGATACTGCGGGAGGACCGGGTGCGCGCCGGAAGCACGTCAATCGAACGGCTGCGGTTATGGGCCCGCTGCAGAAGACCCTTGTTCTGCAGGTTGGTGATGTGTTTGTGAACTGTTGCCAGCGACTTCAGGCTGAGGCCGCGGGCGATCTCGTCGAAGGACGGCGAGTACCCGTTGCGCTGCACGAAGCCGGTGATAAAGTCGAGGACCTCTTTTTGCCGCCGTGTGACAGCCATGAACGGATTGTAGCGAAGAAAAAGCGAACCGGGGAGAATTTCTCTGGAAGGATCGGTGGGCGGGGAAGCTCATTGGTAACGAAGATCGCCTGGACCACTTCGCCGGAGTGACCGGTGATCTTCGGATCGAGCAGACTGTACCAGCCTTGTTTGCAAATTTTGCCGGCGTGTCCATAACGGGAAGCTCGGGGGGGAGTTTTCCCCAATGCGGACGAAGGCGGTTTTGACCCTCTCTTGAGCGTTGTGTCCGGCATGAGGAACAGTCAAGGTGGAGTGGTGCAGGACGGGTCGGTCTCAGGAGGTCGCTCGCGACGCACAGTAGAGGGCCGTTGGCGCCCTCCAACAGAGCGTGAGATTCAGCCGCAGGGCGAGGGGAGGGAGACAGATGCGACTTCTGGTAGCGGAGCGGGACCGGGCGCTCGGACTGTTCCTCAAGCGAGGCCTTGAGGCGGACGGACACGAGGCCTGCTGGGTGGGCGAGGCAGAGGCTACGCTCGAGGCGGTCCGCTCGCAGGCTGTCGATCTCCTGGTCCTTGACATGGCTCTTGACATGGCTGTCGACCCGGCCCTCGACCCCGATCTTGCCCTGGAAGCAGAGGAACCTGACCTCGAACCGGAGCGCGGAGGCCGGGCCGGGGCGGGGGAGACGGCCGGCGGCGAATGGACGGGGCGGCCGGAAGACGAGCTTCGCCTGCTCGAGGCTGTACGCGATCTCGATCTGGAGCTTCCGGTGCTGGCCCTCGTGCGCAGGACCGAGGTCGACGGGCGGGTGAGGTGTCTTGACGCGGGAGCCGACGACTGCATGATGAAGCCGCTCTCGCTGCAGGAGCTGCGGGCGCGCTGCCGGGCGCTGCTGCGGCGGCCCCGCCGCGAGGCCGGGCTGGTCCTGCGCTGCGCGGACGTTCAGCTGGACCGCCTGACACATACCGTCGAGCGAGACGGCAGGCCGGTCCCCCTGACGAACAAGGAGTTTGCGCTGCTCGAGTACCTGATGATGCACCGCGGCAGCTGCGTCTCCCGCGCCGCGCTGCTGGCCCAGGTCTGGAACCAGAACGTTCCTGCGGACACGAATGTGGTCGATGTTTACATCAATTATCTGCGCAAGAAGCTCGATGCCGGCGGCCTCCGGGGCCCCATGATCCAGACGGTACGCGGCCGCGGCTACTGCGTCGATGCGGGTAGGAAAAGCGGGCCTTACCCGGAACAGCGAGCGGACGGCTGACGCGCGTGGCGGAGCACGCACGGCTGACCAGGATGAGTGAACCAGGATGTTTGCACCCTGAATATCCGAACTGGGATGTCCGAACCTGAATGTCTGAATCTGGATGTCTGAATTTAAACGTCTGTATCTGGACGTCTGAATCAGGATGAATGAAGTGGTCGGCCAGGAAGTGTATCGGCGAGCCGTGATCACTGCAGGCCCGGATGACGGACGCGACTGAGTCCGAGCACCGTCAAGAAGAGTGGGTCGGGAAGAGTGACTCGCGAAGACTGGGCTGCGAAAGACTGACTCGCGAAGACTGGGCTGCGAAAGACTGGGCCGCGAAAAACTGAGTCGCGAAAGATTGAGTCGCGAAAGATTGGATCCGGAAGGCCTGACGGGATCGTGGGCCCGGACGGCCAGCGCAGCTCCCGCAAGGCAGCACGAACAGAGAGAGGGCCAGGACCGATGGCGGCAGCGAGGACGGGCATGATGGAGCTGGACTTCGGCGGCGATCAGGGCAGGTGCGGGGCCGGCGCGCAACTGCCCCTCGAAGCGCAGCCTCCGCCCCGGGAGCCGGGCGAGGACGCGGTGGGCTCTGCAAGCCGCACCGCGGGGCGAAGTGCGGGGAGCGCTCACGCCCAGGACTGGGCGAGTGAAGCCGCGACCACTCTAGAAGGTGCTGCTGCAGGCGGTGCTGCTGCAGGCGCCCCAGCTCAAAGGGGCGCCGCTGGCAGGAGCGCTGCCGATAGCGGCCGGGCCAGCGCCAGGCCCACTCACACCGCGGTGCTCGCGAGCTCCGATCTCTCCCTGCGGCGGCGGGTGCGGGAGACGCTGGGCAGCCGCTGGGAGCTTCGCGAAGCAGGCGGCGGAGCAGAGGCGCTGGCTCATCTGAACGCCCGCACCTCGGACGCCCTGCTGCTCGACTCCTGGCTGCCCGACCTCGAGATCGAGGAGTTCATCGCCGAGTTCCGCCGCCTTCATCCCGCCGTCGACCTGGTCTTCGCCGACGAGACGGCCGGGGTAAGATCGCTGGTCCGCTGCCCCCAGCGCAACGAGCTGCTGCAGGCGCTGCGGCAGGGGCAGGATGGCGAGCGGCCTTCCCGCAGCGGGACCGGCTACCCCGGGCTCTTCGAGCTTCACGGTTCGATCGCGCAGCAGGACGATGGGGTGAAGGGCCCGGCTGTGCTGAGTCCGGCCGCCCTGAACCGCGGAGTGGTCTACTCTACCGGCCTCAATCCCGGCCGCGCCGGCCACAGGTCGAGCAAGCTCCCTGACCTTACGCGCGCCCCAGATGTGTTTTTGGAAGATGAGTTTACAGAGGCTGCCCTCGCGGGCAATGGATCTGCGGGCAATGGGTCTGCCGGCAATGGGTCTGCCGCCAGCGGGTCTGCCGGCAATGGGTCTCGGGGCGGCGCGTCCCAACTGGAGCGAAAGCGGGACGGCGGCGCAGCAGCTGCTGAATCGGGGGTGCCGCCGCAGGGGTCCCCACGCTCCGTCTCCTCACCGCAGGCGCCCGCCAGGCTCCCGGAGCTGGTCGGGGTTCATCCTCTCATGCTCGAGGTCAGCCGCCGCGTCCGGCTGGTGGCGCCCCACAGTACGCCAGTCCTGATCCAGGGTGCGACCGGCACCGGCAAGGAGCTGGTGGCGAGGGCCCTGCATCGTCTGAGCCCGCGGGCGGCGAAGCCATTCGTGGCGCTGAACTGCGCCGCCATACCGGAGGCCCTGCTCGAGTCCGAGCTCTTCGGCCATGCACGCGGGGCATTCACCGGAGCGGTCGGGCGCCGGACCGGCCGCATCGAGGCCGCGCAGGGAGGGACCCTGCTGCTGGACGAGATCGGGGAGATGCCGCTCGCGCTGCAGGCCAAGCTGCTGCGCTTTGTGGAGTGCGGCGAGCTGCAGAGGGTGGGCGAGAACGACGTGGTTCGCGTGGACGTCCGCATCGTGGCGGCGACTCACCGTCCACTGGGGCAGCTGAGCAGGGCTGGCGGCTTTCGCTCCGATCTTTACTACCGCCTGGCAGTATTTCTGATCAGGACGCCCCCGCTGGCCGCCCATCGCGAGGATATCGAAGCTCTCTCTGGCCACTTCCTCAGGCGCATGGGCGGGCCGGTGAGGTCGCTGACCCGCCCTGCCATGGCGAAGCTCCAGGGGCATTGCTGGCCGGGAAACATCCGTGAGCTGGAGCATGTGCTCGAGCGGGCCTCGATCCTGGCCGAGGAGCGCGAAGAGATCGGCTGTGCCGAGATCGAGTTCTCCGATGACCCGGACGAGCTCTGATCTCCCGGACCGGGTTTTCACGGGCGCCTCAACGCCCCTTCGACCTCTCAAACGGCGGCGGCCGCTGCCGGTGCGATCCTTCTGAGGCTGCGTTCTTCCTTCCTTGGCCGGGCTGCGTCTCCCGGTCCGGCTCTTCGGACCGCTCTTCAGGCCGCTTGTTCGCCTCGCTTCCAATCCGCCGGCTTCTGTGCAGCACAGCTGCGAGCCTTGTAGCGGCGCTCTTGTGCGGACGAGTTGCTTGCGCGGACGCGGGTCAGAAAGTTGGATTTTTCTAACAATTGGTCTTCCCATAGCGGCCCTCCCCGTGCACCCAGGCCAGCGTCGCCCGCTGTTCAAGGGGTGGCTGGCCAGCCATCGGGGGAGAGCATGCATAACGGCACGGAGACGGAGGAGGCGGTGCGAGGCGAATCCGGGGCTGAGGGAACGAGGACGCCTCCAGTAAAAGTCGCGTCGACCGGGCTGCCGCTGCTGCTCCGGGGCAGCGAGGTGCAGAGCGTGCCGCGTACTGCGTCGGCAGCGGTCGCGCCAGGGAGCTCTCCCGTACCGGCTGCTGCGGGCGCCGCGACGGAGGGAGCGCCGGAGGGTATCGAGCTCCCACTCGACCAGCCAGGTCGCCTCGCGGGCCCGGGTACTGCGGCCGTGAGCGCTGCAGGCCCAGCTCCCGCGCAGACTGGTGCGACTCTTCAGAGCCGGAGCGCAGCGGGACCCGGGGCCGGTACGGGCGCACAGACGCTTACGATCCACACCGGTAAAGGCGCACCGTACGGCGGAGCAGCGGCCGGCGGAGCGATGGCCAGCGCAGCAACGTCCGGCGCAGTAGCGGCGGGCGCAGCAACGACCGGCGCAGTAGCAACCGGCGCTGCGGGCCTGTCCCGGGGTCACTTCGGGAGCGCTGTTCCAGACCCTGCGCCTCCTGACCTTGCCGGTCGCGCCAGCCTGAGCGCTCTCGCCGCTGCCGAAGAGGTAGAGCTGACACCCGCCGAGCAGCGTGCCGAGCAGGAGCGGATGATGGTCGAGCACCTGCCGATCGTGCGCTTTCTCGCCCGGCGCATCCATGAGCGGCTGCCGCAGCATGTCGACCTCGAGGACCTCGTCAGTGCGGGAGTGATGGGGCTGATCGACGCATTCAGCAAGTTCGATCCGGTCAAAAAGGTACAGTTTCGCTCCTATGCCCAGTTCCGCATCCGCGGTGCGATGCTGGACAGCCTTCGCACCCTTGACTGGAGCCCGCGGGACCTTCGGCGCAAGGGGCGGGCCGTCGAAGAGGCGATCCGCTCGCTGACGGCGCGGTTCCGCCGGGCGCCCCTGGAGGGCGAGGTCGCGACCGAGATGTCGATGGGCCTGGGTGACTACCAGCAGCTGCTCGGAGAGTTGAAGGGACTCGAGATCGGCACGCTCCACATGGAGCGCTCGGAAGACTCGGGCGAAGAGGAGCTGGCTTACATTCCCACCCGCGCCGAGGACGACCCGCTCTTCCGCTGCCTGAGGGGTGAGATGCAGCAGCGGCTCACCGACGCGATCGACAACCTGCCGGACCGCGAACGGCTGGTGATGACCCTCTACTACTACGAGGAGATGACCATGAAGGAGATCGGCCTCACCCTGGGCGTGGTCGAGTCGCGGGTCTCACAGATCCATGCGTCGTCGGTGCTTCACCTGCGCTCGCTGCTGGCCGACCTGTCCTCGTCCGGCGCGGCCGCCGGCAAGGGAAAGAAGGCTGCGCGCAGGAAGCGGCTAGGATTGGCCGGGCCGATGTAACCGGCGCACCGGCTGCCTCGCACCGCTGTTGACAGTCGCGGGCTGCCCTCCTTTGCAGTGAGACGCGGAGTTCGGGGGCTGGACGGCCGGCTGAGCTCAAAGCGCGCCAGGCCCGGTGTGTCACTGCATTCCCTGGAGGTCGGTCCGCCCCCGGGCGACTTCGTCAAGCCGGCTGGTCATCCTAAACCAGTTGGTCATCCTGGATCCGCTGGTCATCCTGGACCCGCTGGTCACCCTGGACCCGCTGGTCACCCTGGCGCCAGCCGGTCACGCGGTCACCCGAGCCTGAACTCGAGCCCACCTTTGCGGGGCTGGAACCAGCCTTTTTCGTTCCGATCTCCTCGCGCAGAACCCCGGCCTGGCGAACTGCTGTCTCGACTGGCTCGCCTCCGCCGTCTTATCGCCAGATGATGCCGAGGACGACGCATTTCGATCCTGCACTGGAAGCATGACTCGTTTTACGGCATAAGCAGCAGCAGGCCGGGCAGGCTCTGGCGGCGGTCTCGGCATCTTTAGCACATTGTCGCGAGATAGAGGTTGCAGGTACTCGATTTCACGCACGGGCGGGTGCATGCCGGGCCCGTTTGCGGCTAGAGTTACAGCTACAGTTACTAGAGTGCTGCGGAGGGGGTGCCGATATCCGGCGAAAGGAAAGGAAACAAATTGACTTTTCAGATAAAACCCCTGCTCCCCGTATGGTTGACTCCGAGGTCGAGAGCCGTTCGAGCGGGCTGCCCTTCTTTGCAGATGGGGAGGGAGTCGCGTCCGTTCCGTGCGGCGCAGCGGAAGAGTGGGAGACCATGACCGCAGTCCGGCTTAGAGACCAGGCATTAGATCTGCCCGACGTCCGCCTGGACAAGATCGCCCTCGTCCGGAGTGCGCTGGCCAACGGCTCCTATCGCATCCGCGCCTCCGAGCTTGCGTCGAAGGTGATGGACTCCATGGTGCGCAGCACGAGCAGGCAGAAGCCCTGAGTAGTCCTCTCCGCAGAGCAACTAGCAGACGGTCTATGCAAACCTCGTTTGCACAGCATCGACATCGAAGAGCCGGCGATCTCGCCGCAGGCCGCCCCTCCGGTGCAGACCTATAATCGTTGTGCAGTCAGAGAAGCGGGCGGCACTGCGACAGGAAGTCATGCAAGGTTCCTGGGCACTCATATCCTGCGCCACTGCGAGGTCTCACCATGGGCGCGGCAATCAGGTTCATCTGGAACGCAACGCGAGGCCATCGCCTTCGCCCGTGGCGCAGCGACTATTTGAAGTGGCGCATCGAGACCTACTCCGGCATCAAAGCAGAGACACTGACGGCGCGGGACATCGCTCTCTTTCTGTGGCGGCAGAGATCGCAGCTGCTGCACTTTCTCATCTGGACCGGTCGCCTGCAGCGGGAGACGCGGCGTTTCTGACCGGCTGCATCCTGCGACACGGAGCGGGGCTTCTGGGGCAGCGTCCCGACCATGCGTCCTGCGGCAGCGTTCCAGGTTCATTGTTCAAGAGAGCTGAAGTCGTAGTTGCTGGCGTGATGGACAGATTGGCAGGAAGAGGACTGCGAGCATGACCACGCGGAGAGGATTTCTGAGGCGCTCAGCCCTGAGCGGTGCGGGCGGCCTGCTGGGTAGTTTACCCCTGGCGCGCGCGGCCGCGCCCCTGACACGGAGCTTCGCTCCGCAACGTCTTATGAACGGCGAGGCGCTGCAGACGCAGGACTTCAACGGCGCGGGTTCGCTGCGAGTGCATGCCGAGGCGCGCCGCCTGCTCACCGGCTGCGCTGTGATCCCGGGGAAGCTGAGAGACGATCCCGAGTATGCCTCGCTGGTAGCCGCGCAGGCCAATATTGTCGTCCCGGAGAATGCTTTGAAGTGGGAGCAGCTGCGCCCGGCCGTCGGCCTCTTCAACTTCACCGAGGCGGATGCAGTGGTCGCCTTTGCAGCGGCTCACGGGCAGCGGGTGCGCGGGCACACGCTTTGCTGGCACAACCAGCTTCCCAGGTGGTTCGCCTCAACCGCGACCCCGGAGAACGCCCGCCAGCTGCTCACCGAGCATATTCAGCGGGTCGCCGGCCGCTATGCAGGGCGCATGCACTCCTGGGACGTGGTGAACGAGGCGGTCGACTCCGAGAACGGACGCTCCGACGGGCTGCGCAACACGCCCTGGCTGGCGCTGCTGGGAGACGACTACATCGAATACGCCTTCAAGACCGCCCACGCGGCGGACCCCCAGGCGCTGCTGACGTATAACGACTTCGACATTGAACTCGACACTCCTGAGCAGGCGAGGAAGCGTGCGAAGATCCTGCAGCTGGTCAGGAAGCTTAAGGCGCGTGGCACGCCCATCGATGCGCTCGGCATCCAGAGCCACCTGGGGACGACGGAGGCGCCTGCGGGAGCCGGCCTGCGCAGCTTCGTCCGCGAGTTGAGACGGCTCGGCCTGCAGGTCTTCATCACCGAGCTCGACGTGAACGACCGTAAGGCCGACGGCCTGGTACCCGACCGCGATCAGGCGGTGGCCCGCGTATACGCCCAGTACCTCGGCCTGATGTTGGCGGAGCCGAATGTAACGGCCGTCCTGACCTGGGGCATCACCGACCGCTATACCTGGGTGGGGAACAAGGACCCGCGTCCGGACGGCACTCCACCGCGGCCGCTGCCGTTTGGCCCTGACTATCGGCCTGCGCCCGCCTTCTTTGCAGTGCGGGATTCCTTCGACGCCCGGACCCTCGCCTAAGAACGGCCCGCGATCGAGATCGAACTCGGGCGTTAAGATCAGGGGATGAGCTGCCAAGCTTTCAGCAGGAGGATGCGGCTGAACGCGACCTCAGCTCGTCTATTGCCGATGGTCCAGGTTCCTCTACATTGCCGAGGCTCAGTTGCGCGACATTGCCGAAGCTCTGCTGCGCGATGGAGAACTTGCTTTCTCCACGCCTGCCTGGCTTATGCCGGGCTGATCGGCTTTAGCTCCCATGCACAGACTCCTCCGCTCTCAGCGGAAGGCCAGCCGACTACCACCCTTCACGTCAACACCAGCGTCGTGCTGGTGCCGACGCTGGTCGAGAAGCACTCCGGCGAGGTGCTCTACGGTCTGACGGCGAAGGACTTCCGGGTAGAAGACAACGGGGTTCCACAGGAGGTACGCGTCGAAGACGATCTGGATTCGCAGCCGGTCTCGGTCGTGGTGGCGATCGAACGAGGGCGCACCAGCCTGCTGCAGTTCCAGAAGTTCAGCCGGATCGGTCCGCTGCTGGAGCTCTTCATGGGCGGAGGGCATGGCGACGCAGCGGTCGTTACGTTTGACAGCGCACCGGAGCTGCTGCAGGACTTCACTCCCGATACCGATGCAGTCACGGGCAAGCTGCAGCACCTGGAGCCTGGGGACGGCGGGGCTGCGATCCTTGACGCGGTAGCCTACTCGGTCGACCTGCTCGATAACCAGCCGAAGGACCGTCGACGCGTGCTGCTGCTGATCAGCGAGTCGCGCGACCATGGCAGCCATCTGGTGAACGAGCAGGGGCTGGTGCAGCGCATCGGCGAGACAAATACGCTGGTGCTGAGCGTGACCTACTCGGCGTCGAAGTCGGAGTTTTTGAACGACCTCAAAGGCGGCGGCACCGTCGGGCCCACCATGAACCTTCTCAGTCCGCTGATGATGGCGGTGGCAGCCATGCACAAAAATGTGGCGAGGCAGCTCGCGGTGATGAGCGGGGGCGAGTATGCGCCCTACACCAGGGAGCGCGGACTTGAAGAGAGCATCGCCGCCACCGCCCGCCACGCCCGCAACCGCTACCTTCTGAGCTTCCGTCCGGGCGACCGGACGCCCGGGCTGCACCAGCTGCGGGTGCGTCTCACGCAGGACTATGGGGCCGATGTCGTTGCCCGGTCCAGCTACTGGGCCGACGCCGATCCGCAATCTCGATGAAGCTGACCTGATCTGTCTCGCATCAGAATGAGAGGAACGCGAGCAGTGGCGCGCTCCGCGCTGCCCCCGGGTAGACGCATCTCGCCACCGCTATATCGCACGGCCAGATTGCAGGTGCGATCAGCTCAAACCCCATCAGGAAACGGAGAGCAATGAGTGAATCAGTGAAGTTAACGGCGCAGGACGGCCATGAGCTGGATGCCTACGTCGTTCGGCCTATAGGAAAGCCGGTAGCCGGGCTTGTCCTCGTACAGGAGATCTATGGCGTCAATGCGCACATTCGGTCGGTAGCGGATGGCTACGCAGCAGACGGCTTCGTCGTCATCGCACCGGCAATCTTTGACCGCATCGAGCGCGGCGTGCAGTTGAACTACAGCGCCGAGGGCTCAAAGACCGCGTATGAGTTGATGAACAAGCTGGATCCCAAGACGGCGCTCTTCGACATCGAGGCCGCGCTTGGCTGGGTGCGTGAGGCTACCGGCGGATTGACGGCGGGAGTGGTAGGGTTCTGCTACGGCGGTCTCCTGGCGTGGCTCAGTGCAACGCGGCTTGACCCTGCGGCTGCCGTCGGCTACTACCCGGGCGGCATCGGCAGAGTTGCGGAGGAGACGCCCAAGGCTCCGGTCATGCTGCACATCGGCACCGAGGACTCGCATATACCCCGGAGCGACGTCGAGAAGGTCAGGGCTGCGCATCCCGAGGTGCAGGTCTTCGACTACGCGGGTGCGGAACATGCCTTCAATCGTGATGTAGGTCAGACCTATGACACGGTCGCGGCGAAGCTGGCCCGCGAGCGTACCGTCGCGTTCCTGAGGCAGTATCTAACCTGAACCTCGAGCATCGCATGGCCATGGCGGGAGCGGCGGGTAGAGAGTCATATCCCGCCGATGCTGCATCTATTCAGAACCGTCAGAGAGCCTCGGCGGGCAGCGATGACCGCGAGGCTCCTGGACGGTCCCGGGGGTAGGTTCGACGATGGCAGCAGCCGCAGCTGTGACTTCGCCTGTAGCACAGGCCCGGTGGCGCCCCCGCACCAACCCCTGGATCATCGCTGCTACGGTGGCCCTGGCGGCTTTCATGGAGGTACTCGACACCTCGATCGCCAACGTCGCACTGCCGCATATCGCCGGCAACCTGGGGGCGAGCACCGACGAGAGCACATGGGTGCTCACCGCTTACCTGGTGGCGAACGCGATCGTGCTGCCCATGGGTGGCTGGGCGGCCAGCGTAATCGGGCGCAAGAACTTCTTCATGCTCTGCATCGTGATCTTCACAACCAGCTCCTTCCTCTGCGGTATTGCACCCACCCTGCCAATGCTGCTGATCTTTCGCATCTTCCAGGGGCTCGGCGGCGGAGGATTGCAGCCCATGGCACAGGCCATCATGGCCGACTCGTTTGAGCCGCAGCAGCGTGGCATCGCGTTCTCACTCTATGGCCTGGTGACGGTGCTCGCGCCCTCGATCGGGCCCACCCTGGGCGGATGGATCACCGACAACTACTCATGGCACTGGATCTTCTACATCAACATTCCCGTCGGCCTGCTCGCTCTGTTTCTGACACGCAGGCTGGTTGAAGATCCGCCATATCTCAAGGCAGACCGCAAAAACCTCTACAGCCTCGACTACATCGGCCTCGGCCTGCTCGTGCTCTCGATGGGCGCTCTGCAGATCATGCTCGACAAGGGGGAGGAGAATGCGTGGTTCGAATCGAACATCATCCGCGGCTGCGGCATGATGTTTGTGGCCGCCTTTATCGTTCTTATCTGGTGGGAGTGGACGAGGCAGAAGCCGCTGATGGATCTCAGGCTCTTCAAGCAAAAGAACTTCGCGATCTGCTGCTTCCTCATGCTGCTGGTCGGAGGAGTGCTGAGCGCGGGGACGGTGCTGCAGCCGCAGTTCCTGCAGGCCCAGCTTGGATACACGGCGACCATCGCGGGGCTCTCGCTCTCCGGCGGCGGGCTGGTGCTCATCTTCGTCATGCCGATGGCCGGCCAGGCGGTGAGCCGCTTCCCGGCCAGGAACCTGATCGCCATGGGGTTCACCGGGTTCGCGCTGGCCTATTACTTCGTCGCCACCCACATCAGTCTTCTGCTGAGTTTCAAGAGTGCTTCTTTTCTGCGGGTCATACAGGTCGCGCCCATTCCTTTCCTCTTCATCAGCGTGACCACCGCTGCCTACTTCGGCATGCCGCAGGAGAAGAATAACCAGGTGGCCGGTCTCATCAACTTCGTGCGCAATATCGGTGGAAGCATTCTCATCGCGATCACCAACGCCATCGTCACGGAACGCGCGCAGTCCCACCAGCAGAGGCTGCTGGCGTGGCTCACGCCGACGAACATCAATTACCGCCAGCATCTGCAGTCGTTGACCGACACCTTCGCCACCACTGCGGGCAAGGGAAACGCGGCTGGAATGGCGCGCGGCGAGATCTATCGTCAGCTGCAGCAGCAGACCCAGACCCTCGCCTATCAGGACGTATTCTTTGCCATCGCAATGGCCACGGCGCTGATGGTCCCGCTCGCCTTCCTGCTGGACAAGAACTATCCCCGCGGAAAGAAGACCGAAGTGGCAATGCACTAGCCCCGACGAGCCCCTCTCAGTGAGCGCATCTCACTGGGAGCGGCCTTGCGCAAGCTGGCGCTGAGCGTCCCTCAGGGTCACCGTGCAGCCCGGATGCTCCTGTGCTCCGTGAAAAGCGTTAAAGAAGCGATGAACTCAATACCCCAGGCCGTGAACGAGGGAAGCAGCGCATCGTCGTCGTGGCGCGCCCTGCGGCATCGCAATTTCAGGCTGTTTGCTGGCGGGCAGAGCATCTCGCTGATCGGGACCTGGATGACCCGCATCGCGACCGGCTGGCTCGTCTACCACCTGACCAGCTCTGCGCTGCTGCTTGGCACGGTCAGCTTTGTGGGGCAGATTCCCACGTTCCTGCTGGCGCCCTTTGCTGGTGTCTGGGTCGATCGCTGGGACCGGCACCAGGTGCTTATCTGGACGCAGGTTGCCTCCATGGTGCAGTCGCTCGCCCTCGCCGCCCTCACGTTAAGCCACCACATCAACATCCACGAGGTGCTCATTCTGAGCGGCATCCAGGGCGCTATCAACGCCTTTGACATGCCCGCACGACAGTCCTTCCTGGTGCAGATGGTGGAGAACCGCGCCGATCTGAGCAATGCGATCGCTATTAACTCTTCGATGGTGAACCTGGCTCGCCTGATCGGCCCGTCACTGGCCGGAATGCTGATCGCGGTCACCAACGAGGGATGGTGCTTCCTGATCGACGGCGTCAGCTACATCGCCGTGATTGTCTCGCTGCTGATGATGCATCTGGAGACGGCCGCGGTCGCGCACGCGACCACCTCCATGCTGGTGCAGCTCAAGGAGGGCTGGATCTATGTTGCGGAGTCGGCGCCGATCCGGAACATCCTGCTGCTGTTTGCGCTGGTGAGCCTGATGGGCATGCCGTTCGTAGTGCTGATGCCCATCTTTGCGGCGCAGGTGCTGCACGGCGGTCCGCATACGATGGGCTTCCTCATGGCTGCGATGGGTCTTGGTTCGCTGGCATCTGCGATCTCTCTGGTGCTGCGCAAGTCGGTGCGAGGGCTGCTGCGCATGCTTCCCATCGCGTCCGCGATCTTTGGAACAGGGCTGATGCTCTTCGGACTATCGCATGTGCTGTGGCTGTCGTTGCTGCTGATGCTGGTGACGGGGTACGGAATGCTGCAGGGGATGACGGCCAGCAACACTATCATCCAGACCATCGTTACGGAAGATAAACGTGGGCGGGTAATGAGCTACTACACCATAGCGTTTGTGGGAATGGCGCCCTTTGGCAGCCTGATGGCGGGCTCGCTCGCGCACATCATCGGCGCGCCGCGAACGGTCATGGTCAGCGGAGCCTGTTGCGTGCTCGGGTCAGCCTGGTTCTGGACGCGCATCAAGGAGATTCGCCGCGAGATGCGCCCGATCTACCAGCAGCTCGGAATCCTGCCGCCCCCGCTCGAAGCCGATGTGGACTCGATGGCGGCGGGGACAAACAGTCACTGAGCCGGGCGGTCGGCTTGCGTTGCAGGACGCCCGCAAAGGCTACTCATCTGAAGCGTGCCGATCTACCAGCCGCGGGTCTGCAGCAGGTTCGCCTGATCCAGAGCTGCGATCGCCAGGCCCTTCATCGCCCCGGTGCACTCTTCGCTCGTCTCGAGCAGCACTTTGGGGTCGTCGAAGTGAGTGGTTGCCCGGACGATAGCACGTGCGCGAATCTCCGCCTCAGCCGCCGGCGCGAACGTGGTCGAATCGCTCATGAAGATGCCGGAGCCTACGAAGACGGCTTCAGCGCCAAGCTGTCGCACCAGTGCAGCGTCGGCGGGCGTCGCGATTCCACCTGCGGAGAAGTTGGGCACCGGCAGTTTGCCCGTCTTTGCTACCATGCGGATCAGCTCGTAGGGAGCCTGGAAGTTCTTGGCAGCGGCGAAGAGCTCCTCCTCGCCCATCACGGTGAGGCTGCGCATGTCCTTCACGATCTGACGCATGTGCTTGACCGCGTGAACGACGTCGCCGGTTCCTGCCTCGCCCTTGGTACGAATCATGGCGGCCCCCTCAGCGATACGTCGCAGGGCCTCGCCCAGGTCGCGGGCGCCGCACACAAACGGCGTCTTGAAGGCATGCTTGTCGACGTGGTGCAACTCATCGGCGGGAGTCAGCACTTCTGACTCGTCGATGAAGTCAACGCCCATCTCCTGCAGCACCTGGGCCTCAGCAAAGTGTCCGATGCGGCACTTGGCCATGACAGGAATCGAAGTGGCCGCCATGATCTCGCGAATCTTCTTTGGGTTGGCCATGCGGGCGACACCGCCCTCGGCGCGAATCTGCGCCGGGACTCGCTCCAACGCCATCACCGCCACCGCACCCGCGCGCTCCGCAATCTCCGCCTGGGCCGCGTCGGTGACGTCCATGATCACTCCGCCCTTGAGCATCTCGGCGAGGCCTACCTTGAGACGCAGGCTGGTCGTACCGAGGAAGCCGTTACTGCCGGCGTGGCTGGAACCCGCTCCGTTGTGGCTGTTGTTGCCTGGCTCTGTCACAGTTTTCCTCCCGGCCCTGGGCTCAAGACTCGTCGAGCGTTGCGCTCGAAGCCGGCGAGCCCGGTCCGTACCTTCAGTTTACCAGCTTGAGCAGGGCGGCTCGGGCGACCTGATTGCTGGCGCCCTAGTATTTCGTTGTTCCTGGCGCGGCATCGGAGGGTCCTGCCTCAAACACGTAGTCCGTGTCGTAGGTCCTCACATAGATGGTGTCACCTTTACTTAGAATGTACTCTGGGGACTTGCGCAGCTTGATGGTCTGCGCAACTCTGCCGTCCGATTTATTCAGCACATACAGGAAGTGATTTTCCGCGCTAAAGCCGTACCCCGCGATGATGGCGTCCTTGTAGAGAAGGAAGGTGCTGGCGTTGTCGAGAAGCGGCGCGCTCCTCCAGATCAGGTTGCCGCTCATGAGATCGATGGCGTTCAGGTATGCATTCAGGCCGTAGGAAGTCTTCGCATAAGTATTGTGGGAGTTAGAGACATAGAGTGTGCCGTCTTCTACCCAGGCCCAGGTTATTCCCTCGGAGATAAGATCACGGTCCCCCGGGTTGAACTTAGGTGGAAGTAAATAGTTATCGAAGTCGAAGGAAAAGTTGGTCTTGCTGCTGGCGAGATCGTAGCTGATCAGGTAGCGTCCTGTGGCGAAGCTGGCTCCATAGATGCACAGCAGCTGGTCACCTTGCTGGATCGCGTGAATCAGGATGTTGTCCCCAAACTTTGTGGGAATGTTGGAAGGAATATTGCCGGCCTGCTGCTTCGCCGGATTGGGCACGGTGAGGGTGGGCAGGGCGAGGCCATTGGTAGAAAACCAGGTGTCCTCGTCCGTGATCTGGTTGCGTGTCTCGGAGAGCTCGGTCAGCCTGACCTTCGTGTCTTCGCCGCGCATCGCGGAGGAGGCGTAATCGAACGGTGGGCGGCGCAGGACGACTGCCGCCGTACTGGCGCCGTAGCCTGTCCCCTGCTGACCGCCGCCACCAGCTACCGATTGTTGCTGCGTCTTATCCCCACCTTTACCGCCACCGCCATCGACGCTATGGCTATTAGCGTGGGACCGCCACCACATCACGGAGAACACGATCAGCGCGCCCAGGATGAGGTAGGGGAGCGGGAAGGGAATCGGGAGACTCCAAGGAGCTTTTGGTGTTTCGTTGACCTTTTTGCCTGCTTCGCCTGCTTTGCCAGCGAATGCATCCTTGCGCGCTGCATTTGCCTTGCCGGATACGGCGGTGGTGGCGGCTACGGCAGCCGCGGGGGCTACAGCAGCCTTGTCTGTAGCGGCAGCCTGTCTTGCTGGAGCAGCCACTACGTTTCCGGGAGCGACGGTACTCCCCGCGACGGTCTCTGCAGGCTTGGCTGCCACCGTCTGCGGCTTTTGTGACGGGGCAGGCGGCGTCGGAGCAGGTTTTGGCTCCGGCTCCCGTACCACTGCGGCGGCTGGCGTTGCCGGCTTGGCTGTGGGAGATGATGTGCCTTGTTTCGGGACCGAAGGCTCGGTCGGAAGCCCTGCCACCAGCTTGCTCAGCGGTACCGGTTTTTGCGGCTCTGCGCCCGCTGCCGGAGTCAGCGGGCCTGGCGGGGTCTGGGAGGGTGCCGCCGAAGCGACCGGGAACGGTGCGCCGGGTGGAGGATTCTTTTGGAGCCAGCCAAGAAACTCGGCGAGCGAGTCATCTGGCTTTGTACCAGCCACCGGATTGGGCGGAAAATCAGGCAGCGAATTTCGCCGGAAATCAGGCGGCGGAACAGGCGGCGTATTTACTGGGGCGGCAGGCGGCTGCTCATCGATGTATCTCTGCATCGACGCAAACGCGTCCCCCGCCCGCTTGAACTTAGGAGGGGAATCGACGACCGGAGCCGGCTTGTCCGGCGGGGACAGCGGCTCCGCCTGCTTCAAATCAGGTGTTGGATCGACGACCGGAAGCGCCGGTTTGCCGGGCGGGGGCAGCGGCGCCGCCTGCTTCATATCAGGAATCGGATCGACGGCCGGAAGCGTCTTATCAGGCGCAAGCAGCGCCTCGGCCTGCCTCGAGACCAGCCGGCTGTCGTCGTTCAGCATTCGGGTGAGCGCCTGCCGGGCAGCGAGCACGAGGCCCCTGTGGTCGCCGGCGAGCAGGTCTCCCAGAGCATGGGCCGCGCCCTCCCTCACCCGAGGCAGCGGGCTGTTGATGGCGGAGAGCAGATCGCCGGGCAGCTCCGCCTCTCTGATCGGGGCCTGGGCGACGATGATCCTGCCCTCGATATCGAGCGTCCACTTGCGCGGCCTCTGGTCGGAGTTGTGCTCCGCCACCTCGGCGTAGATGTAGTCGTAGAGCTCGTCGAGGGAGATGTTCCCATCGCAGTCGAGGTCTGCCTGGCCCGTCTCGATGCCTCGCACCATGCTGCTGGTAAAGACGGAGCGGACTGCCTCGCCCTCAACCTTGTCGCCCTCGAAGGAATACTGCAGCGCGTCCGACGCAGTCATGATGACCATGCCGCGACCCTGGTCAAACTGCTGCCGCACGCCAACACTCTTGTCGCCCTTTGCCATCATGGCGCTGGCAAAGGCTCCGCTGTAGCAGCAGTCGAGAATCAGCACCTGGCGCCGCGACTTGCTGCAGCGCATCACCTCGCGGATGAACTCCGCGCTGACGGCGGTCGAGCGCATCGGCCTGCTGTGGTCGATCAGCCTGGTGTCTGAGGCGGTGAAGTAGAGCTGGCCATCATCATCCTTCACCCCATGGCCTGAGAAGTAGAGCAGCAGCAGGTCGTCCCGCTTGCGATTGAGGAAGAAGCTCTCGATCTCTTCACTCATCTCGCGTGAGGTCTTGTTCAGCACCGTCTGCACGTCGAAGCCGCCCATCGCCGGATCGCTCAGCACGCGTGCCAGGGCCTCGGCGTCGTTGGCCGGTGCGACCAGCTGCCGCAGATCGGCATCCCGGTACTCCCAGCTCGCGACGATCAGGGCAGACTTTGTCTCGCTCATGTCTTTTTACGTTGCGGGGCGGTGTTCGATGGCGGCCTGGATGATCTCCCGCTGCTCCCTTGAGGGCGGGCCGGTGAGCACGATCTTCTGGCTGCCGGTCTCGATGGTCACAGTACTCTTGTCGTGGCGCCCCATCCAGCCCTGCAGCAGGTTGAAGAAGCCCGTCAGAGCCGCAGGAGCAAGTGAGATGGCCAGTGCTCCCATGGTGACCGGATCACCCTTGGCGCCCGCCGGGGCCCTGCCCTCGCGCACCAGCTGCACATCGTCCACATCGGACTGCAGAAGTTCCTGCCTCAGCCTCTCGCTGAGCGCGGCAGTCTCCTCCGCATCACTGTCCGGGCCGGCATCGATCATCAGCTTCAGGTTAGACACAGGTTCGGACATAAATCTCCAGCGGCACGGCCGTCTTGTACGCAGTTCCGGATGGCTGCGCCTGCAATGCGTCTGAATTATACGGCTCAAAGTTCGTGACGCGCGAAGCACCGTCGCCGAGGCTTGATCCCCGGTGACCGCCAGCAAAGGCTACTGCTGCTGAGCGCGTAGGATGTCGGCGAAGATCTTGCGATTGACATTGCTCCCGGTCAGCACGACGCCGGCGCGCTTGATGTTTGCGAGGCAGCCGGAGCTCTGATCCTGCAGCAGCGCGGCGAGGGAGGCAGCGCCGGCACCTTCGGCGACCTGGTGTGTGTCCTCGTAGAGGGCGAGCATGGCGCCCCGGACCTCTTCATCTGTAACCGCGACGATGCGCTCGACACCGTGAAAGATGAACTCAAGCGACTTCGCGACGGGCTTGCGACAGGCCAGCCCATCTGCAATAACCGTGGTCACGCTGGATTCAACCAGCCGGCGCTGCTCGAACGACAGCGCATAAGCGGGCGCGGCGGATGAGACGACGCCAACGATCCTGGTCTTGAGGCTCAGAGCGTCCCGCACCGCCATCATCCCGCATACCGAGGATCCCTGACCGATGGGCACGTAGACGGTATCCATCTCCGGTGCTCCGCGGAGGAACTCGAGCGCGTAAGTGCCCGTTCCATGCACCAGCAGCTCGTGGAAGGAGGGAATGCGGTGATAGCCGTGCTCGACTTCGAGCCGTGCGGCGTGTTCGTTGGCGGCCTGGTAGTCGTCGCCATGCTCGATCAACTCCGCTCCATGTGCGCGGATAGCGCGGTTCTGGTCGGGGCTGTTGCCGCAGGGCACTACGATCGTCGCACTCAAGCCGTTGCGGTGAGCGGCGTAGGAGACTGCCTGGCCGAAGTTGCCGCGGGTTGCGCAGATCACGCCGCGAACCTCGGGATGTTCGCGGATCAGCCAGTCCATGTAGACCAGCGCACCGCGAATCTTGAACGCTCCGACCGGAGTGTGGTTCTCATGCTTGACCCAGACCTCGACACAGGCGCGGGCATTCAGCAGGGGCCAGCTGTACTGCGGAGTGGGCGGCATGCTGCGAGCGACGACCGCAGCGGCTCGGGCCAGCGCATCGAGCGCGGGCAGCGACCAGATCTCCGCGGCGTCCGCCACACCCTGCCGGGGACGATAACCGGTAGTTGCTTGCAAGGCGGAGTCCTCTGCAACAGAGTAGCTCATTGCAGACGCGCTGCTGCCGCAGCTTTGACAACACTCGAGTGAACAAGCACCCGAGTAGCTGCCGCCTTGCAGAATCTGTTCTACTGCGACTCAAGAGGGATCAATGACTGCTCCAAACCCCAAAACGGGCATGACGCACGACTAGTTGAAGGAGTTCATCAGGAACCACTTCGAGGAGTTCGTCAACCGGCAGAACATCGACATTGCGGACATCAATTTTGCGTCGCGGTTCGTGGACCACGGAGCTGATGTGCCTCCGGGCCTGCTGCCGGGGCCGGCCGGAGCGAAGCAATACGTTGGAGCCGCCTACAAGCGGTTTCCTGATATTCACGTGGAGATCGAAGACCTGATCGCGGAGGATGACAAGGTGGTGGTGCGCAATCACTGGACGGGGACGGACTCGACTCGGGGAGCACGGATCGAGTTCCGCGGCATCGTGATCTGGCGCATCGCAGACCGTCAGATTGTGGAGCGCTGGGCGTACCTCGAGCCGCCTCGCCCTGCAGCCAGCTAGTACTCGTGCTGGGTTATACTCAGGGGCTATGGCAACCGAGAAGACGTTCTACCTAGAGACCTTCGGCTGCCAGATGAACGTGCACGACTCGGAGAAGGTGATCGGGACCCTCGTCCACGAGGGCTATGAGCAGGTACAGACCGAAGAGGCCGCCGACCTCATCCTCTACAACACCTGCTCCATCCGCGACAAGGCCGAGCAGAAGGTCTTCAACCGGCTTAACGACTACAAGAAGCTCTACAAATCCGGCAAGCGCTTTGCCGTGCTTGGCTGCGTCGCGCAGCAGGAGGGCGAGCGCATCTTCGAGCGTGCCCCCTATGTCTCGATCGTCTCAGGATCGGCCTCGTATCGCAAGCTCCCCGAGATGCTGGACCGGCTCGCGGCTGGAGAGCAGCGCATCACCGGCCTGGACGACCGGCAGACCGAGGAGACGTTCGAGACGGAGTTTACGGCCCGCTCCAATCCTCATCGCGGCTACATCACCATCATCGAGGGCTGCGACAAGTTCTGCTCGTATTGCGTAGTGCCTTACACGCGGGGTAAGGAGCGCAGCCGCACCTCGACATCGGTGTTGGCCGAGGCGCAGCGCATGGCCGATGCGGGCTACACCGAGATCCAGCTGCTCGGTCAAAATGTGAACTCCTACCGCGACCTGGAAGGGAAGCGGAGCTTTGCCGAATTACTGGCAGCTGTCGGCGAGATTCCTGGTATCCGGCGAGTGCGGTTCACCACCTCGCACCCCCGGGACTTTACCCGCGACATCGTCGACGCCATCGACGCGGTTCCGTCGCTCTGCGATCACGTCCACCTCCCGATACAGAGCGGCTCGTCGAGCGTGCTGCAAAGGATGCAGCGGGAGTACACCCGCGAGCAATACCTGGAGCGCGTGGATTGGGTGAGAGCCGCGCGGCGCCCGATCAGCATGACTACCGACATCATTGTGGGGTTTCCCGGGGAGACGCCGGACGACTTCATCGCCACCATGGACCTGCTTGAGGTAGTCGGTTACGACGCGGTCTTCGCCTTCAGGTACTCACGCCGGCCGAATACCCCGGCGATCCACATGCCCGATTCGATCCCCGAGGAAGAGAAGTCCAGCCGCCTGCAGGTGCTGCTCGATCGCCAGCGTGAAGTCCAGAGAGCGAATTATACGAAGCAAATAGGGGAAGTCTTAGAAGTAATGGTTGAGGGGCATAACCCGGCGCGTGGCCAGGTCGTGGGACGTACTTCGCAGAATAAGACCCTAAACTTCACAACTGCTCAGCCGATCCTGCCGGCGCTCGGCAGCTACGTCAGCGTCAAAGTCACGCGGGCCCAGCCTAACAGCCTGATAGGCGAGGCGGTCGTCTAACAGGGGAGGGCGCACCGATGGAACTCGAGATGAAGATTCGCGGACTCATGATCGATCCCGCTACCAATATGCCGATCGTGATCCTCAAAGATGTGAGCAGCGACACGCTGCTGCCGATCTGGGTGGGAATCTACGAGGCGAACGCAATCGCATTAGAGGTTGAGAAGTCAACGACTCCGCGACCGATGACTCACGACCTGCTCAAAAACCTCATCCATGGCTTGGATGCCGAGGTGCAGCGTGTTGTAGTCACTGAGCTTAGGGACGACACCTTCTACGCCGTGATCTGGATGGATCAGCACGGCCAGCCGGTGTGCGTCGACGCACGGCCCTCCGATGCAATAGCCCTCGCTCTCAGGTCAGACTGCCCGATCTACGTTACCGAACAGGTGCTGCGCGCTGCCAAGCTCGTGCCAAGCGCCGCTGATTCGTCGTCGTCCGATGAGCTTCGCCGCTGGTTTGAAAACCTGAACGACGAGGATCTCGGCCGTTACAAGATGTAATCAGGCCTTAGGCGGACGCCAACTACCCACGGCGGTCTCCTGGGCGGAAGGTCCTGCTACCAGCCTCATCCCGGTGATGCTAAGTCGTGCCTGCGTACTCTTCGCACCCTCTATGCCTCTGGGAGTGACAGGCGTGAGCGCAATCCTGCTAGGCTAGCTGTACTCATGCGAGCCGTACCGATAGAGAAGCTTAACCACCAGGAGAGTCAACATCAGCTGCGCTGCGTCGGTTGCTCGACGGTGATCCAGCAGGCGGAGCTTGCCTCGGACTTCCGGTGCCCGCTTTGCCGGGACCTCTACGAGGTGGAATATCCAGCGTGGAGCGCCAGCGGCCGGGTCACTGAGAGTGGGCAGGCCAATCCCCTGCAGACCTGGCTGCCGAATGCGAGTGCTCTGCGTTGGCTGTGGAAGGACCGCCGACACTCCGCGCAGCCGCTGGACCAGAGTGGAGTGTGGCGCTTCCGTGAGCTGCTCCCGATCCTCGATGACGCGCAGCATGCGGTGACACTGCGTGAGGGCAACACGCCCCTATACGAGCTGCCGAAGTGCGCGGCCATTGCCGGCGTCGACAGGCTGCTGGGCAAGCACCAGGGCATGAATCCGACCGGGTCGTTCAAGGATACGGGGATGACGGCCGCGCTCTCGGTGGCCAACGAACGCGGCTATCGATGGGTGGCCTGCGCGTCGACCGGCAATACCTCCGCTGCCATGTGCGCCTATGCGGGGCGGGCGGGGATGCGCAGCCTGGTGCTGATTCCCGAGGGCAAGATTGCCTGGGGCAAGCTGTCGCAGGCACTCGATTACGGCGCGCTCACCTGCCAGCTGCGCACCGACTTTGACGGCTGCGTGACGGTGCTGGCCGAGGTGGTGCGGCGCTTCCCGATCTACCTGCTCAACTCCGTCAACCCATACCGGCTGGAGGGCCAGAAGACGCCGGCGCTCGAGATTGCCGAGGAGCTGGAGTGGGAGGTTCCTGACCACATCATCGTGCCGGGTGGGAACCTGGCAAACAGTTCGGCGCTGGGCAAGGGCTTTCTCGAGATGAAGCACCTGGGATTGACGAGCAAGCTGCCGCGTATATCGGTTGTCCAGGCGGAGGGCGCCAATCCCCTCTATCGCAGCTATCGCGACTCCGATGGCAGGGAGCTGCACCCGGTGGAGGCTCACACCCGCGCGTCAGCGATTCGAATCGGCAATCCCGCGTCATGGAAGAAGGCGGTGCGGGTGATCGACGAGACGGGCGGCTTTTGTGAGCAGGTGAGCGAGGCGGAGATCGCGATTGCCAAGGCCGAGATCGGTGCAGAAGGGATCGGCTGCGAGCCGGCCTCGGCCGTTACCCTGGCCGGGTTGAAAAAGCTGGTTCAACAGGGAAAGATCGACCGCAGCGAGTCGGTGGTGCTGATCCTCACCGGGCATACTTTGAAGGATTCGCAGTACACGATCGACTTTCATCGTGGGGAGCTGCTGCGCCCCGAGGAGAAGGTTGGCCTCGAGCCTGAGCTGGAGGCGATGCAGTGGAGCACGCGGGTTCTCGATGCCTCCGCCGACCTGGTCTTGCGGGAACTCGAAGCGGGAGCTCTGCTGTGAGTGCAGCGCCAATGCAGGGGCTCGACCGGGAGATCAGGGTGGCCGGCGAGGCTAAGGCAGTCCGGACAGTCCGGCTCAGGCTCCCTGCAACCTCGGCGAATCTTGGTCCCGGGTTCGACGCCATCGGGCTCGCACTTACTCTCGCGCTGGAGGTGGAGGCGACCGCGGCGGACAGCTTCAGCGTGCACGCTACCGGACGCAATGTGGACATCTGCTCCTCGCTGACCGGTAACCTGCTGATCGAGACGTACCTGTCTACACAGGCAGCCAACGGACTGGCCAGGCCGGTCCCGCTGGCGCTGAGGGTCGACAACGGGATTCCTCTGGGTATGGGCTGCGGTTCCTCCGCGGCAGTACGGCTGGCGGGAGTGGCCCTGGCTTCGCATTTTGCTGGGCTGGGGTGGGATCGAGGGCGGATCCTGACTGAGGCTTCGCTGCTTGAGAGGCACCCTGACAACGCGGCTGCGTGCTGGCTTGGAGGGCTCGCCGTGGCCACAATCGAGGACGGCCGGGTGCATGCGGCGACGATCAAGCCTGCAGTCGAGTGGCGCATCCTGCTGGCGCTTCCGCAGCTGCCTCTGGCCACGAGCAAGGCGCGAGCGATACTGCCGTCCAACTGCAGCCGTGAAGATGCGGTAGCAAATATTCAAAGGGCAGCGCTGCTGACAGCGGCATTTTCGCTGGGGCGGGGCGACCTGCTGCGGGTGGCGATGCAGGATCGGCTTCACCAGCCGTTTCGCGGGGAGCTGTGTCCTCTGCTGCCGGTGCTGCTGCCGCTGGCGGGGCAGGAGGGAATTCTCGGCGTGGCGCTGAGCGGAGCCGGTCCGGCAGTGCTGCTGATCGTCGAGTCGGCGGCGGCAGTTCCGCAGGCACGCGCTCGCATTATGCAGTTGGCTGCCGGCTGCGCCGGGATGGAGCTGGTGGAGTGCGGGATCGAACTTGAAGGGGCCGCGGTCGCCTGATCGGCAGGTGAGCGGCTGCTGCTCAGGTTGCGCCTTTCCGAGGCGATAAGCATCTTATAGAGGCGAGGGTTGATACACTGAGCGGGCGGCTGATCGCCGCGAGTCAGCATCAACTCGAAGGCGAATGGGGGAATAGGCATGGCAGGTCTTTCGGTTCTCGAAGTGAATGATGCAACGTTCGACAAGGAAGTGTTGCAGTCGGAGCAGCCGGTCCTGGTGGATTTCTGGGCGGCGTGGTGCGGCCCCTGCAGGGCCCTCGCTCCGGTTGTCGACCAGGTGGCGACCGCGTACGCCGGCAAGCTGAAGGTGATGAAGATGGACGTGGATAGCAACTCTTCTACGCCGGCACGCTACGGGATTCGCGGGATTCCCGCGCTGCTGATCTTCAAGGGCGGCAAGGTTGCAGACCAGATCGTCGGCTATGTGCCGAAGGATGTCATCGACAAGAGCGTGACGCGGGTGCTGCAGGAGCAGGCTGCTCCGGTGGTTGGGCAGAGCGCTGCGGTCTAAGTACCGACGTACGGCAGCGACATGATCACTGGGTGAATCAGCAAAGAGGCTCGGATCAGTCCGGGCCTCTTTGCCTGCCTGGGCTCAGCCAGGCTGCTGCAGTTTGTCGAGGAGTCGATGGACAGAGGGGGCGATCATGTTGAGCAGGACTCCCTGAGGCGCCTCTGAAGCTTTAAGGAATGAGAGCTCTGAGCGCTGCCACTCCGGCGCAGGCGACTTACGGGCAGCGAGCAGGTCGAGTGCTGTCAATCCGTCCGCTGCTACCCGGCTCAAGCTGGCTGACAGTGGAATCAGTTCCTGGGTCAGCTCTGACTGAGCTAATTGAGGCTGCAATTCAGGGTCGTTGTCGTGCCACAGCGTGAGCCATTCCCGTGCCTGCCGCCATTCCTCGGCCGTGGCGGACCCTGCGGTGATGTGATCCACCAGGATGCGAAAGCGGCGGGCCACGTCGCTCTCCGGCGGGACCGCATCGACCAGGCGATTGAGCGGAGTGGCGCTGTCATAGTTCTTCAGAGACCCACGGGTGTAGCCTTTTACCGGTTCTACTACGTCACCCAGAACGCGCAGAGCAGTGATGTCGGCCCCACCTGTCATGCGACCGAGCATGGCCGTGTAGCTTGTGCGGTGTTGCAATCCGTAGTACTCCAACTTGTGTGAAACCACAGCCAGCCGGTCGTACATCGATTGCACATCGGTGACCGATTGTGGAGACCACAGGCGTTCGGCGATGGCTGCGGTTCGCGGCCAGATGCGGCTGTCGATATTCTCAGGGGTCGTGAATTCGGACCACATCGTGGCCTCTCCGCCGAGGATGCGCGCCTGCTGCTCCGGTGTGAGTCTGGCTGCATCTCCCCCCAGCGGGTCGGGGGCGTAGTGGTCGGCAGCCGGCAGGCCGAGATCGATGTAGTAGCCGGCGGAGAGCAGGCCGCGATAGCCGCCCCTGGCTGCGTCGGCCAGGCTCTGTGCGCCGCGCCATGACTGGATGACGACGTCCTGCGGAGTGCCTGGATTGAGGACTTCATCCCACCCCTCCATAGTCTTTCCATGGCGCGCCACGATCTGCTGCACGCGCCTGGTGAAGTAGGCCTGCAGGGCAGCATTGTTCGCGATCGCGTGCTCATGCATGAACGACTGGATAGCCGGGCTGGCATCCCACTGCTTGCCGTTGCACTCGTCGCCGCCGATGTGAAAGTAGGCGTCAGGAAAGAGCGCGGCCATCTCTCCGATCAAGCTGTCGATGAAGGTGTAGGTGGCCTGGCGAGTCGGGTCCATGGCAGGATCGAAGACGCCCCAGCGCGTCTCGATGGCATAGGGGCCAGAAGCGCTGGCGAGCTCCGGATATGCGACGAACCATGCCGTCGCATGACCCGGCATGTCGAACTCCGGCACCACGCGAATGCCGCGGTCGCGCGCGTAGGCGATGACCTCGCGGACCTCGGCCTGTGAGTAGTAGAGGCCAGCAGAGCCTTTCTGCTGCAGGCCTGGATACTTCGGGCTTTCGACGCGGAAGCCCTGGTTATCGGAGAGGTGCCAGTGGAAGACGTTGAGCTTGACCGCCTCCATTCCATCGAGGTTTCGCTTGATGACCTCGATGGGCTGGAAGTGGCGGGAGACGTCAATCATGAGTCCGCGCCACGGAAAGCGAGGATGGTCGTCGACGATCACGGCAGGCACGGTGAATCCCTGCGGGCTGATGGTCCCGAGCTGGAGAAAGGTCTGCATGCCGTGCAGGATGCCGAGCGGGTTTGGAGCTGTGAGGTGGACGGCTGCTGCAGTGATCTCGAGCCGGTAAGATTCGTCCTCGCCGAGTCGCTGGACGTGCTCGCTGGGGCCGGTCGTGTGGATGAAGAAGGATGGTTTGCCCGCTGAAGAGTGCCGGTCCAGCGGGATGCCCGTCTCCCGGGCGAGTACGGTGAGCATGCGCTCGCCCGCGCGTGCCAGCCGTGGTTCGTTATAGCCTTCGAAGGCTATTGCGAAGTTGCCATCGATTCCGAATGAACCCTGCTGCTGCTCGGCGTGGCTGGGCAGAGGCATGATCTGGAGCGGCTTGGCTGCGGGCCCTGCCGGCTCTGCGTGCGCCGAAGCGTCAGGGACAGCCTGTGGGTGTGCGGCTGTCACAATCATGGGGAGAAGGCATGCTGCGATGAGGGCTGCCCTCAGTACACGCGGCGTTTGCTGTTCGAGGTGGGGAGATCTCAGGATGACGTCTGTCGGCACCCCTGCATACTACTGGATACGAACTCGTCGGTGGTGAGGACGTCGTGGCGGTTTGGCGGGAGCTCGGCGAGCGATACGGCTTGCGTTGTCAAGGCCGTCATCGCCGCTCCTGCTTCTTCTGTACCTTCCTCTGTAGGATAGACCTTGCGTGAAACGGCGCATCGGTGAAGAGCGCGAGTCTTATGCGGAGCGGTGCGGCTCGTTTGCTATACGTTGCTAGCCGGGCAGATGGCCACCCTTGAGAGGATTTAGAACGTGGAAGTGATCGTAAGACCTACAGCCGCGCATGCTGCGGACCTGGCCGTCAAGCTGATTGCGGCTCGTCTCTCGGTGAAGCCGGCGCTGGTGCTTGGGCTCGCAACGGGTCGCACGATGGAGGCGGTCTATGATCGGCTTGCGGCTCTCCATGAGCACGATGGGCTGAGCTTCGCGCGATGCACCACGTTTAATCTGGACGAGTATATCGGCGTGACGCCCGACAGCGAGCACTCCTACCGCTACTACATGAATCGCCACCTCTTTGAGCGCGTTGACATCGACGTTGCCGGCACTCACGTGCCGCACGGAATGGCCGCCGATCTGCGTGCGGAGGCGGAGCGCTACGAGAGGCTGATCGGCCAGGCGGGCGGCATCGATCTGCAGCTGCTGGGCATCGGCGAGGCCGGGCATATCGGATTCAACGAGCCGCTCTCGGCGCTGATGTCGCGCACCCGCGACAAGGCGCTCACGCCGGCCACACGGCAGCAGAATGCGGTCATGTTTGGCGGCGACGTTGAACGCGTGCCGAGGCGCGCCCTGACGATGGGCGTGGGAACGATCCTGGAGGCGCGCGAACTGCTGCTGCTGGCTACGGGTGCGGCCAAGGTGGGCATTCTCGCAAAGGCCATCGAAGGTCCGATCACCAGCATGATCAGCGCCTCGGCCATTCAACTGCATCCGAACTGCAAGGTCGTGCTGGATGAGGCAGCCGCATCCGAACTGACGCATCGCGACTACTACGACTGGGTCTTCGCGAACGAGCCCGAGTGGGACGCCTACCGGTAAGCCGCAAGGTAGATGCAGGCCCGCTTCAGTTCGCACCAGCGGCAACAGGTCCCTCGAAGTGGCGCTCGATCTCTTCCAGGGTCTTGCCCTTCGTCTCCGGCAAGAAGAAAGCGGCGGTGATGAAGTAGATCACCGTGCATGCGGCCCAGAAGAGGAACATCGCGGCGAAGCCGTAGTTACCCACCACGGGCAGAAACACAGCGGCAATGAGGGTCGAGACGCCCTGGTTGAGCAGCAGGGCGATGCCCATGCCGGTGGATCGGATGCGGCTCGGCATCAGCTCCGATAGCGCCAGCCACACGACTACGCCCGGCCCGACCGAAAAGGATGCGATGAAGAGGCCGAGGCATGCGGTGACGAGCCATCCCGTTCTCTCGCTCGGAACGGGGCCGAACAGTGCGCGCTTGATGACCGGCGCACGCCGCGCATCACCGCTGTCAGGAGTCAGCCTGAGCACCGGGTCAGGATCGTTGCTCAGCACCGTGACCACCTTGTCGCCGTTTCCATAGGAGTAGAGCACGGTGAGCGCCATCGTCGATCCTCTGTAAGGCGTATTCACCCGGATGGAGCGGGAGATACCCTCGGGCGAGCTGCGCAGCTTGTCTGCGAGGTCGACGCGCTTCGATTCGAAGCTGCGAAACAGAACAGCGCCGCCGAGCAGCGAGACGATAATGCCCGCGGTCCCCACCTTGAGCAGAAACTTCCTGCCCATGCGGTCGACCAGCGCCACGGCCACGATGGTCATGAGGCAATTGAGCACCTTTACAGCCACGTCGCCCTCGGTGGCGTGTCGTGCGGTCATGCCCGCCTGCTTCAAGATGATCACGAGGAAGGCGAGGATCGAGTTGATTCCCGTGGCCTGGTTGCAGGCAAGGATCACGCAGGCAAGCACAAACGGGACGACGTATCGGCGTCGCAGCAGGGAGCCGGCCGCACCATGTTCGCGAAGTCCCATGGCGGCGACCGTACCCATCTCCTGCATCTGGGTTTGTGCCTCGGTCTCCGATGCCGAGGTGCGGCGAAGTACGGTCAGGGCCTCCCCGGTGCGCTCACGGCGGTAGAGCCAGCGGGGAGTCTCGCTCAACGCGAACGAGCCGAGGAAGAAGACGATCCCGGGATAGATGACGGAGAGGAACATGCCACGCCAGGCATGGTTCTGGGCTGCCGCGATGAGGGCCGCATCGCCATGAGCGGCGGCGATGGCGGCCTCTGCGCCGCGGGTGTAGAACCAGCCCGTGACGGCAGCGATCACGATGCCAAAGGTCAGCATGAACTGGAAGATGGCGGTCCCCCGTCCGCGATGCTCGGCGCTGAGGCACTCGGCAAGATAGAGCGGGACGACGACGGCGATCACGCCTCCACTCATGCCCTGCAGCAGGCGGCCGGCCAGCAGCGGGACGAACTCACGCGACGCAACAATAAGGCCGACGCTCAGCACGAAGAGCAGTCCGCTCGCGATCATCATCTTGCGGCGTCCAAACCAGTCCGCGAGCACGCCGGCAACCAGAGAGGAGAGCATGCTGCCGCCGAGTACGGCTGCGACGATGATCGAGGTCTGCTGAACGCTGAGGTTTATCGTCTTGCCCAGGTAAAGCAGCGCCGCGGCGATGATGCCTACGTCGATTCCGTAGAGCAGGCCTCCCAGTCCGGCGATGAAGATCAGGTAGCGGCTGTAGCCTGTTTGTTTCACCCATGGATTGTAGCTGTAAGCGCGCCGGAGTGGGCTCGGGGCCAGCCGGAGCAGAGGGCAAAACGAGGCAAGTCCCGATCGAAGCGTCTACGCTCTTCCGCGAGATGAAACCAGCCATGGGCTGAGGAGCCTGGCTGGCGATATGATGGAGGCGCGCGGATGACTGCTGCCAGCGAAACGGAAGAGCCTCGAGGTGAGAGATGAAACCTAAGGATGCGATCAGCACAAGGACACCTCAGCACGATCGGCGGGAGTTCCTAAAGAGGGGCGGTGCGGTGACGGCTGCGGTGCTGGCCGGCTCCGCCGTTTCGGCTTCGGCGACCGGCTCGGTCACGGCGAGCACTCCGGCTCTGCCCGTGAATGCCCGCACCCAGGCAGCGATGCCGACCCGCAACCTTGGAAAGACCGGCTACAAGGTCGGGATCTTCTCGCTGGGCGGGCAGGCGTCGCTCGAACGAGGTAACAACTTCGATCAGGCCATCGCCATCATCGATCGCGCCCTCGATCTCGGGGTGAACTACCTCGATACTTCATCGATCTACGGAGGGCCGGCGCGCTGGAGCGAGCAGTATGTCGGCCAGGTGATGAAGCGGCGACGCAACGAGGCCTTCCTCGCGACCAAGACGAAGGAGCGCACCCGCGACGGCTCGATGCGCATGATCGAGGAGTCGCTCAAGCTGCTGCAGACGGACCACATCGACCTGTGGCAGCTGCACGATATCGGACTGGTGAGCGATGTCGACCAGATCTTCGCCAAGGGCGGCGCCGTGGAGGCGCTGCTCGAAATGCAGGACCAGAAGGTCGTCCGCTTCCTCGGCGTCACCGGCCACCATCGGCCCGACTCGCTCATCTCCGCTGTGAACCGGCATCCCTTCGACTGCATCCTCATGTCGATGAACGCGGCCGATCCGCACCATTGGAGCTTTACAGAAGAGCTGCTGCCACTCGCGGTCGAGAAGCAGATGGGGATCATCGGCATGAAGGTGCCTTCGCGCGGCCGCCTGCTCTCGAGCTGGACTCCTCCGCCGCTGGAGCGGCAGATCCACACCTGGGAGGGCAGCGTGCCAACCACCATGCCGGGCACCCTCAAGATGCAGGAGGCGATGTACTACACGTTGACGCGCCCGGTGAGCACGATCATCGTGGGCTGCGACTCGGTGGCACAGCTCGAGGAGAACGTGGCGCTGGCCCGCGCCTTTACCCCGTTCAACGACCGCCAGATGCAGGAGCTGACGGCGCGGGCCGAGCCGGTGTCAAAGCAGGCGCTCTTCTTCCGGTTCATGGAGCGGAGTTGAGAGCGAGCATCCGGCAGCGATCCACGAGATGGGCGTCGCTCGCGGGGGCAGCTTGCCTCCTCGCCCTCACGGCCGGGGCGCAGGTGCAGGTTGGACAGACGGCTGCCACCTCTGCACCGCAGAGCGACACCAGCTATATCGATGCTGCCGGAACAGCGCATGTGACCCGCGTCGTGCCCGTGCCGAAGACGGTAAGTGACGAGGCGCAGAGTTGGCTGGCTAAGCAGGCAGCGGACGATGCGACGCCCGAGACCCTCGAGAGCCGCCGCACAGGGACCGATCGCTGGCAGACGCGGGCCGGCGAGCACGCCCGTACCCTCTATCCCGTAAACATCACAAGCGGCAGCATCGCTGGAGTGCCGGTGCGCCTGGTGATGCCGCTGACCGTCTCCCCGGCGAACCGCGATCGCGTTTTGATCAACGTGCATGGTGGAGGCTTCAACTCCGACTCGGGCTCAATCACAGAATCGGTCCCGATCGCGAATCTTACCGGGATCGAGGTGGTCGCGGTGCTCTATCCGCTGGCGCCCGAGCACCCCTTTCCGGCGGCTCTCGACGGTACGATTGCTGTATACAGAGAGCTGCTCAAGACCCATAAGCCTGAGAAAATCGGGCTCTACGGCACCTCCGCCGGGGCGATTCTTACGGCCGAGGTGGCGGTCAAGTTGAAGCAGATGCATCTGCCGCTGCCGGGAGCTCTGGGCATCTTTTCGGGGATCGGAGATTTCAGCCGCCCCGGCGACTCGATCGCAATGTACGCTCTGAATGGGCTCTCCGGACATCTGGAGCCACCGGGAGCCGCGAAGTCTCCCAACGAGTACTACGGGGAGATGGACCCAAGGGACCCTGTGCTGTCGCCGGTCTTTGCGGACCTGCATGGCATGCCGCCAACCCTCTTTGTGACCAGCGGCCGCGACCTGCTGCTGAGCGGTACGACGATCCTGCATCGCGCTTTCCTGCGCAGCGGCGCCGATGCCCGGCTGGTGGTATTTGAGGGGCTGCCGCATGCCTTCTGGAACAACGCAGACCTGCCGGAGTCGAAGGAGGCTTGCGCCATCATGGCAAAGTTTTTCAGCGAGACGATTGGCGGCGCTGGAAGTCGATAGCAGGGCGGCGGGATGAGCACGTTCTGATTTTGGAGTTTGGTGCGGCGGCCAGGTTGGGGCTGCGGGCGGTGCTAAGGTCATTGCCTCGGCTGCAGGGCCGCCTCAATCTCCTGGAGGATCGAATCGGCCGCCTGGGCCGGGTTGGCAGCACGGGTGATAGGGCGTCCGACCACGAGGTAATCCGCTCCGTTGGCAATGGCTGAGGCAGGTGTCGCCACGCGGCTCTGGTCGCCCATGGATGACCCGGCGGGCCGAATGCCGGGCGTGATCAGCGTGGGCGACTGCAGACGATCGCGCATCATTCGCAGCTCCTCAGGGCTGCACACCACGCCCGAGATTCCCGCCGACTCCGCCATCTGCGCCAGCAGCAGCGCCTCTGAGCCTGGAGAGGACGTGATTCCGACGGCGGCGAGTTGCGCCTGGTCCATGCTGGTGAGGATGGTCACAGCCAGCAGGCTGGGCGAGAGGGGTACCGAATCCGCTGCCTCGCGGGCTGCGGCGAGCATAGCCGGTCCGCCGAGGGCGTGCACGGTAAGCAGGTCGGCGCCCAGTCGAGCGACGGAGCGGACGGCGCCTGCGACGGTGTTGGGAATGTCGTGCAGCTTCAAATCGAGGAACACAGAGAGGCCGCGTCTCTTGAGCTCGACTACGATGCTGTTGCCGGCGGCCAGGTAGAGCTCCAATCCGACCTTGAACCACCGGCAGGAGCCGTCGAGTTGCTCGACCAGCGCGAGCGCCTCATCGCCGGAGGCAAAGTCGAGCGCTACGATGAGTCGATCTACGGCGAGGCGTTCTGGGGGCAGCCTGTCACGATGCTGCGGGTCTACAAGGCTGCTGCCTGCAAGCTTCTGGTCGACCGCACGGCCCGAAGGGGTAGCCGGGTTGGTCGTCTGACCCGCTCCGTTGGTCTCTGATACGGTGATTTCGCTTGCCTCTGATGCCACAACGCCCTCTCGCTTCGAATTTATTCTAGAGGAGAGGGCGGGGCAGGCTACCTGCAAACTACTATCAAGGCAGCTTGACAACCGGAAATGCTGGAGAAAGGGCTAGCAGAGGATCGGCGGCTGGCCACTGGACCTGCGCGACCGTCTCAACCGGGACCACATCCAGACGGACCGGGGCTGTGCCGCGGGCGCTCATTCCGAGGAAATTTGCTGCAGCCATGGAGAGATCGACTACCCGGTTCTCAGGTACCGGGCCTCGGTCGTTCACCCGAACGACGACGGTGCGATGGTTGAGCAGGTTAGTAACCCTCAGAAGAGTTCCGAGCGGGAGACTGCGGTGGGCGCAGGTCATCCGGTTCATATCGTAGTTCTCGCCGCTTGCGGTCTGGCGCCCCTGGAAGTATTTGCCGTACCAGGACGCTCGGCCGATCTGGTACCAGTGGTGCTGATCTGTGCTGGAGGGAGCCTTGGCGCCTCCTGCGCCGGATAGATCGGAGCTTGCGGCGAGCGCGACTGCGGCCACGAGCAGAAGATGAGAGAGGCGAGTGGGTCGTCGAGTTTCTGTTGCGATAGCGTTCATAGTCCTCCCATAGAAATTGTAGGGAGGGCAGGGAGCTAAGTCAAACGATCTGAAGGGTTTGTAGCTGCTGCCGGACTTGCGGAACTGGCCGTCCTATGGTAGCCGATGTGCACTGAGGCAGGGCAATTATTCACCCTACGTTCATCCCAAGTAAGCATCGGACGAGGACTGTACTCGGCGAGTGTGTTGGCTGGTCCATCTCGCAAGCTATCATCTGCTTCAGCCATGCCCTTAGCGAGTGAAGTGCACGCAGATCCTGCCGGTAATCCCGTCTCAGGCCCAGCTCGGCGGGCCACGGTGCTGACGATCGCCGGCTTCGATCCCTCCTCCGGAGCGGGAATCACCGCCGACCTCAAGGTCTTCGCTGCGCATCGACTCTACGGGATGGCGTGCATCACGGCGTTGACTGTCCAGTCAACGGCCGAGGTCGCCAGGGTCAGGGCGGTCGAGGCTGAGGTCATAAGGGAGACGCTGTCGCTGTTAGCGGAGGATGTACTCTTCTCGGGAATCAAAATAGGGATGCTGGGGACCGCCGCCGCCGTCCTCGCGGTAAGCGACTTTCTTCGTGTGGCCCCCGCCGTTGTGCCTAAGAGCCGGATTGTGCTCGATCCCGTGCTGCGGTCGAGCTCAGGTCGCGAGCTGCTCGAGCCCATCGCCGTCGACGCTCTCAAGCGTGAGCTGCTGGCGCTAATTGGCTGGATCACCCCTAACCTGGATGAACTCTCCACCCTGACGGGGTTCAGAGTTGCGGGCAGGGAGGATGTTCCGCGAGCGGCTGCGGAGTTAAAGGAGATCGCCCGGAAGGCGGGGAATGAGTCCCTGGCGGTGCTCTCGACCGGCGGCCATCTCGCGTCGCCGGACGACTACCTGCTCGACCCGGACGGCCGGGGAAGCTGGCTCCCGGGAGTCAGGGTGGAGACGCGTTCAACACACGGGACTGGGTGCGCGCTCTCGAGCGCCCTGCTCTGCCGGTTGGTGATGGAGGATGCGCCCATCGAAGCGGCTGCCAATGCCAAGGCTTATGTGGCGGCAGCTCTGCAGGCCGCTTACCCGGTTGGCAGGGGACGCGGGCCGATGAATCACCTCTTCAACCTCGAGTGAGGATTGAGCCTGGGGAATCGGGCTTGAGTCAGGTCGAGCCTGGAGTTTGCTATATTTGAGGCTGCAAGTCAGGTTGCAACCCGTCCGCGGACAGGGATTATCCCGCCTGAAGCACTTCAATGAGCACCGAGCATTGACTTCTCTTTCGCCCGAGACAGCGGACTTCGGGCTACAAAGGAGAGGTATATGTCTCGAGAGCTTCCTGCAAAACCCGATTTCGAATACCTGAGAAGACAAGCCAAAGAACTGCTGCGTACGATGGCCGCCGGCAAGCTCGCCGACGCGCAGCACACTCTTGCGAACGAGTACGGTTTCGCCACCTGGGCGGAGCTGAAGGCGCACGTCACCGCCTCGGCACTCACCCCGGTAGAGGCATTCAAGATCGCGGTCTGCGACAGCGATGCACCACGGGTCCGCGGACTCTTTGAGCGTCATCCGGAGTTGCGGGCGAAGATCGATGATCCCATGCCGGGCTACAGCTTTGGCCAGCAGGCCTTGTTCGCTGCGGTGCAACGAAGCGATCGCGCCACCGTCGATGTACTGCTCCAGGCTGGGGCTGACATCCAAAAGCGAACCGAGTGGTGGGCTGGGGGATTCGGGGTACTGGACGACTGCGATCCGGGCATGGTGAACTTCCTGACGGAGCGCGGAGCCGTGATCGACGCTCATTCGGCCTCAAGGCTCGGCATGATTTCTGCATTGAGTGAGCTGGTGACGGCAGACCGCAGCCTGGTGTACGCCCGTGGCGGAGACGGGCAGACCCCTCTGCACTTCGCCTCGACGGTCGAGGTCGCGGCATTTCTCCTCGAGGCCGGCGCCGAGATCGACGCACTCGATGTGGATCACGAATCGACCCCTGCACAATACATGCTGCGGGTCGGCCAGAAGCGGCACTATCCGCACGATCGCCAGGAGGTTGCGCGCTACCTGGTCTCGCGTGGATGCAAGACGGATATCCTCATGGCGGCTGCGCTTGGAGACGCCGATCTCGCCCGCCGCCACCTCGATGGCGATCCCGGGTGCATTCGCATGCGCGTAGCAGAGGAGTGGTTTCCCAAGCGTGACCCCAGGGCGGGCGGCACGATCTATATCTGGACCCTAGGTCCAGATCGTACTTCACACCTCGTGGCGAGGGAGTTTGGCCACGAGGAACTCTTTCAAATGCTCATGAAGCGCACTCCCGACGATCTGAAGCTTTCCCTTGCGTGCGAGCTGGGCGATGACGCTGTTTTTCAGGAGTTTCTTGTCCGGAATCCGGTCACCGCCGCGGCCTTGTCTGAGGCGGATCGGCAGAAGCTTCCCGGCGCGGCACAGAGCAACAATGCGAACGCAGTTCGGCTGATGCTCGAAGCAGGCTGGCCGGTTGATGTTGCCGGAGAGATGGGGGCCACAGCCCTGCACTGGGCCGGCTTCAACGGTAATGCGGAGATGGTGCGCGAAATACTGCGCTTCCATCCGCAGCTGGAATCGAAGTCGCGCGAGTATGAGGGAACTGCGCTCTCCTGGGCAGTGTTCGGCTCGGGAAACGGCTGGCATCGAGACACTGGAGACTTCGCCGGAGCAGTCAAGGCGCTTTTGGAAGCAGGAGCGATTGTGCCGCCAGACGCCGAGAGGTTAGAGCCCAGTGATGCCGTTCTCGAACTGTTGCCGTGACACCGCCGTTGGCGCTATCGGCAGCGCGTAGCTGAGAGGCGCTTCCATTTTGACGAGGATCATCAACAATGCAACTGCTTCCAGCATAGGAGGACAAGCTGCGTCAGAGTCAGCCTAAGTAATCAGAATTTAACAGAAGCAAGTAAGCTGCACTTTTGTATTGTTTTCAAACCACAGGACGCCACGACCGGCTCTTTGTTGGCGATCACACCCCGCTAACCGGATTGGTGGTGAGAACTTTCTGATACCCCTGTAAGTACAACAGCGATACGAATAGCAGGCATCTGATTTGTCGACTATGTGAAAAGCTCAACCAAGCCCTCCAGGGCTGAAGAGCTTTCTCCAGGTTAGCTGGAGCTTCGCGCATTTGTGCCTGCAAGGGCGCGCGTCGATCCAGCTATTTTCACGAGGTGACAAATGTTAGCAAATCACAAGGCGTTGCGAAGATCAGCTCTGGGCTGTTGTGCACTTCTCGTGCTCTGCTCTGCTCCAATCGCATCCCATGCCCAGGATCAAACCGCTGCTCCATCCGCCACAGCCCCCGACAACTCAGCCAAAAACAAGATGCACCACAAGACTGCCGATCAGCAGTCAGAGGGCACCTCCGACCGCATGCTCACCAAGAAGATTCGCCAGGCAATTATCGCCGACAAATCTCTCTCGACGTACGGCCACAACGTCAAGATCATCGCACTCGACGGCGCCGTGACCTTGAAGGGACCTGTGCACTCCGATGAGGAGAAGCAGAACATCGGCGCCAAGGCAGCCGAGATCGCAGGGCAGGACAAAGTCACCAACCAACTCACCGTCAAGCAGTAAGGGTCGTAGTCCCGGGGTCTTCGATCGCACACTTCCCCGGCTTTTGTACCTGTAGTTTCCACACCAGCGCTTCAACAGGAGAAACACCATGGCAGGTAAGAACACAGCAGCATTTGGAATCTTTGCCTCACGTACTGCAGCGGAAACCGCGGTCGACCGGCTTACCGCAGCAGGTTTTTCGAATCAGGATGTCTCGGTATTGATGTCTGACAATGCGGGATCGAAAGATTTCGCTACAGAGAAGAACACCAAGGCGCCTGAGGGCACAGCCACCGGCGTAGGCATCGGGGGAACCGTCGGCGGAACTCTCGGTTTGCTTGCAGGCATCGGTGCACTCGCGATCCCTGGCGTCGGTCCACTTATCGCGGCCGGTCCCATCATGGGTGCACTCGCAGGACTAGGAGTAGGCGGTGCGGTAGGAGGGCTCGTCGGTGCGCTCGTGGGCATGGGCATCCCTGAATACGAGGCGAAGCGCTACGAGGGCCGAGTGAAAGACGGCGGCATTCTAGTCTCGGTTCATTGCGAAAGCTCTTCAGAAATCTCCCGTGCCAAAGAGGTACTTAAGGCGAGCGGCGGTGAGGACGTTGCTTCTTCCGGAGAAAAGGCGGTTAGCAGCCACACCGTCGGCAGCGAAGACCGGGAAGTGCTTCGCGAGACCGTGAAGAAGTACTAAGAAGGTGAGTGGCACGATCTGATCGCTGAACCATGGGCCTGCGCGGATGTCTCACGCGGGCCCTTTCTTCCTGCAAATCAGCCTCGGTATATCGCGGCATCCTTAAGGCTGTGGTCCTGTGCGGCTGCGGCGGTCACAAGCGTGCGCTAGCGGTGACCGCGTTGACCCCCACCATCAGTCCTCACCCTGCCGACTCAGATGGTGAAGTTATCCGAACTCGCTGAGAAGCGAATAGCGGGATTGCTGTCTTGCCTGCAACTCTGGCATTGGTACGCGCTGCCTGTCAGCGGCTCGCTAGTTCGATCTCGAGCACCGTGTCACGGGGGAAGACGGTCTCGTGACCCCTGGCGATCCAGCGGCGGTAGATCGACTTGGACAGCGCAAAGTAGGCGAAGCCCGAGGCTACGTTGCGGTCGCCGCTCGCAGCGGTCCACACCCGGGCGACGAGGCCGAAGCCATTGCTGACGACTGCGTTCTTCACCGCGACTCCGTCGTTGTCGCGGTCGCGGTCGAGCGAAGAGATCGCCAGAACTCCGAGCAGAAGGGGAGCGAGCAGCTGGTCTTTTGGCGGACCGGCCTTTGCTCCGCCCTCGGAGTCGATACTGAGATTCTGATCGGCGGTCGCCTCGGCT
>DASWVB010000034.1:0-8159 GCA_036401375.1 Acidisarcina sp. | reverse complement strand
ACTTGGCAAAGCTGCCGACGATCGCCGTCGAAGAGCCCTCAAGCTCCTTCGCCAGCCGGCTGACCTGCTCTACCTTCTTCTCTTTGGTTAACGCCATAATCTCGCCTCTACCTCTGGCTCTCGGCCGTCAGCCAATCGCCCAATCCCTGCCGCCTGCGCGGACTGTGAATCCCCGGTATCCAACCAGCTTGTTTGCAGCCTAGCGCTGGCTGCAGCCCTAGGCCTTACCGGCCAGATCCGCCACAGCGCTGTCCAGCGGGATGCCCGGACCCATGGTCGAACTCAGGGTGATGCCCTTGATGTACTTGCCCTTTGCCGCAGAGGGCTTCGCGCGAACGATGCTGTTGATCACCGTGGTCGCATTCTCGATCAGCTTGTCGGGGGTGAAGGAGAGCTTGCCGACCGGCACATGCACCAGCGCCGTCTTGTCCGTCCGGAACTCGATCTTACCCGCCTTGATCTCGCGAATCGCAGCCGCCACATCGTTGGTCACGGTGCCCGTCTTCGGATTAGGCATCAAGCCTCGAGGCCCTAGAACCTTACCGAGGCGACCGACCGACTTCATCATGTCTGGGGTCGCGATCAGGGCGTCGAAATCCGTCCAGCTCTCTTTTTGAATGCGCTCGACCAGGTCATCGCCGCCGACAAACTCCGCGCCCGCAGCCTCTGCTTCCTTGAGCCGGTCGCCCGAGGCGATCACCGCAACCCGCTTTGACTTGCCCAGCCCATGAGGCAGAACGACCGTGCCGCGAACCATCTGGTCCGCATGCTTCGGGTCAACGCCAAGACGCAGCGTCAGATCGACCGTCTCGTCGAACTTCACATATTTGACTTTTTGAAGGAGGGGTACGGCTTCCTGCAGCGCGTAGGGACGGTTCTCCACCTGGGCGCGCGCCTTCACGATATTCTTGCTGAGCTTTCTCATTGATCCTCGTCTCCCACCGCGCAGGCGATGATAGCTCCCCGGCCGTGGTGCAGCTGCAATCTGCAGCCAGTTGACTCGCGCCGCAGCTTAGCCGCAGGCGCATCTCTAATTATGCCACAACAACCCGCGCTTCTTGAAGCTTTGTTAGCTCTCCCGTAAGAGCGCGAGGATGAGAGCGCAGAATCCGTAGCGTCGAGCATACCCGTCAAACTCGTCCGACGGCAACGCTTGATTGCATACAGCCACTGTCCGATCCTGGTTTTATGCAGCCGCCATACTCAAGTTCACCAGTGTCACAGAGATGAAGGATGCAGAGTATCGCTACTGGCAGAGCCGCCCAGTCCATGAACGGAGGGCAGCCGTCTTGAGCTTACCCTGTCCCTTTATGCGATGAAGGGAGCAGTACCACCTGTTCCCAAATTTCAAAGCACTCGTGTAATCGTCCAGCGCCCACGGCGTTGCATTCCTCGACGTATATACCCGTCGTCGAGTCTGCCAGGCGGGGCGGCCCACGCTGGATTACAAACATAACGTTGCTCGGGCCAATGACCGTGAACTGCGGCTGGGACAGTCGTCACACGCGATTTAGAGGCGTCCACCCGCCGCGACGGGAAGATATAATCGCGCCCAATGAATCTCACGGCCGTTTCGACTCTCCTGCTCTCCGCCAGCCTGATTTCAAGTCTATCCGCGCAATCCGTTTCCGGAGTTCTCCCAGGCAAAGTCCTCTTCCCCAACTCCTGCAGCGAAGCAGCCCAGAGACCGTTCAACCTCGGCCTCCTCGCCCTGCACAACTTCGAATACGCCGACGCGGCCGAGCTCTTCGCACAAACCCGCAGCGCAGACCCACACTGCGCCATCGCCAGCTGGGGCGAAGCCATGACCTACTGGCACGAGCTGTGGGAAGCTCCCGATGCCGGCGCGATCGCGGCTGGCAAAGCAGCCGTTAACCTTGCGCAGGGTCAAGAGCAGCACGCCACGCCACGCGAAAAGAGCTACATCGCGGCGATCGCGGCCTACTACTTGCCGCCGGCTGGCATTAAGGGTGCAGACGCCTACACAGCGCGGATGAAAGCGCTGCACGCCGCCTATCCGGCGGATAGCCAGGCCACGCTCTTCTACGCGCTCGCCCTCATCGCCACCGAACCAGACGAGCACGCCGCCCGGCTGGCCCAGGCGCGCGAAGCCGGTGCACTTGCCGGGCAGATCTTCAAGGCTGAACCCTGGAACCCGGGCGCTGCACACTACATGATCCATGCTTATGACGAGCCGGAGTTGGCGCAGCAGGCGCTCGCCGCAGCCCGCGCCTATGCGAAGATCGCGCCCGACGCTCCGCACGCGCTGCACATGCCGGCGCACATCTTCGTCCAGCTCGGTCTGTGGCAGGAAGATGTGGACTCGAATCTAGCCTCGTACCGCGCCGCGAGCAGAGCCGCCGGCCATCTCGATCAGAGATTACGCGAAGAGCTGCATGCTCTTAATTTCCTGCAGTACGCGCAGCTGCAACTTGGCCAATTTGCCGCAGCAACGAAGACGACCGGCCTCATGGTCCAGATCGCCAGGGCGCATCCCGGCGCGCGCAACGAGAACAGCCTCTACGGCGTCGCCTGGCAGATGCCGATAGAGACAGAAGATTGGGCCAGCGTTGCCGCCATTCCTGCTCCAGATTCGTCAGCAGACAAGTTCTGGCAGGCGGAGTACGCCTGGCTGCAGACGATGGCCGCCGGCGAACTCCGCCAGCCTGAACGCGCCACCGAGTGGCTCTCTAAGTACAGATCAGCCGAGCAGGCAGCCAAGCCCGGGCCTGACGAAGACAAGCCGATGCTGCTGGTGATGGAACAGGAGGCAGAGGGGTGGGAGGCATTCGCCCGAGGCGACTCAAAGGCCGCTATCACTTCCATGCAGGCCGCCGACCGGTCAGAGGCGGACCCTATGTCGGGGATCTATCCGCGCAAACCCGCGAAGGAGATGTTAGCGGATATGCAGCTCGCGCTCGGCCACAAAAAGGAAGCTGCGGCGAACTATCGCGCGGTCCTAGAGCAGCATCAAGGCAGGCGCCTCAGCAAGCTGGACTTGAGAAGACCGAAGAGTGAGCACGCAAGATCAAGGAGCGCCATGTGGAGAGGCTAGGCAGCCGACCCCGTGACGTCGATCCCAATAGAGCGCTACGACCGCGACTCTTCGTTCGCCTTAGATGCGGCACCTTCAAAAAGCCGCCTCAGATATGCCTGAGAGTGAGGTCGGTGTGAGGAGTGAGCTGCCTCTATGCTAGGAATGCTCGCTCGTACGCAGGCGGCGTTAAGATCGTAGGAGCACGAGCCCAAGCACGTCAGACGTAGGTTGTGAAGGGCACGCCTCCAGTTGCGTCGGTAAGATGGAAGCCAGAGCTGTCCGTACCGATCACAAGAGGCGATCAACCTTGACCGCTACCACGGAACTGGCCCCGGATGAATTAGTTCAACTGATTCAATCCTTCGCTCCACCACCCTCTTGGGCCAGCAATTTCGTGCAAAGTAAAATTGAGGAGAGACACACAGCTGCGAGCGTTCTCATGGAAGTAGACACTAGTTGCTCTCCGCAGAGCTTCTAAGGGGTATTGATAGCTCGTTCTGCAGATCAGCGCCTGAGACAGAACACTTCGACCCAGTGCAGCAAAGTTCCCCTAGGCCTGGTACACATTTTGGACCGTAGCTTTGATTAAGATTCAACCACTCTTGGATAGCTGGTATCTCGCGCATTCGGGTGCGAAGCAGCCCTACGGGGTAGAAGGATTGTTCAACAGCGTAGTCAAGGTCACCCCCACCGCCCACATTGTCCTGAATAGCGACTTTCTCCTGCCCCTTGGAGTTCTTTCCAAAGAACGCAGTCGACCGGTAGGAGATAGTAAGACCATCAAAACTGACAGTCCCATTGTAAGTAGCGTACCGGGTATAGATAACGTCCGGTTCAGTCCATAGGGCCCCACCCAGTCTGATTATCTCCCTCAATGGAAGGGCTGCCACTCGCCTCGACGTTTCGGGGTCCGTAAGATCAGTATCCGTCCAATTTGCGCTGGTGTAATCCCAATGCATTGCGAGGAGACCAACATCCGAAATGGTCGGGGTCTGGTGGTGAAACTGCAGCACCTTGTCAGGGGGCTGGGGAACTGTGACCAAGTCACCCCATTTCTTGTCCAGAATGTCTTCAACGTTGCCTACTGCAAAATTGGAGAGAGTATAACTGATCTCCTGCTTGTGCAGCTTTTCCGCGAGAACGTGATTGTCGATAGGCGTACCAGTAAAGGAGTGAAGAGCCGCTTCGCTAACAACTCCTACTTGGGTGGAGTAAGCAGCCCTGGCGTAAGCCGTGCGGATGACGCTTTCCTCATGTGTAGGTGCTTCGACACGGCCTGTAGCTATGCCGGGCGAGATACGAGCTACCTGCGCCTCGACCAGGGGCGCTAGAAGAGAAGCACCGATGAAAATGCCCGAAATGCGGGATAGGAGATGACATCTACGCGGCATGTTCAAGCACCCCTGCCGGAAAAGCTAAAACGCGCTGTAACTTTTGTCAATCAAATTCGTGCGATTCATTGCGCCCAAAGCGTCCGCCGCACGCCCGCCACTAGAATCTGAGGCGAAAGGATAGAATGCCTGGCCACAGGAAGCAGCCTGGAGCAGCATGCGTCGCCGCCCCGAAGCACTAGGATGAATCGCCAAAGCCGAGAAAAGCGCCTCTGCGTTTTCAGGATCGAACTTGATCAGCATATCCAGGTCTTTGGTCGCCCTAGGCTGGGCGTGAATGGAAACGGCGTACGCTCACAAAACCAGATACTTACGCGGTGTTCGTTCAAAGTGGACAACGGTTCTTAAGTTTGGGTACATCCGGGGCCGTGCCCCTCATTGTGTAGTGTTCCTGGGGTTAGCTCCGAGACGGCATCCACACGTTCATGCACTGGGCGGCTCTGCCAGTATCGATAGTCCGCCTTCCTCTCTTCGAAGTTGGTGTATTTTGCGGATGGTCTTGTCCATAAACCCTCCCACCGCCTGCCTGGTACTGGCACGGACAAGTTCTCAAACGCGCATCTACGTCTGCCAAGTCCGACCAACGACAACCTAGGCGGTGACGTCGATCCCCATCGAACGCGCCGTGCCCTTGATGCTTTTCATCGCTGCTTCGACGGTAGCCGCATTCAGGTCGGGCATCTTCTGGGTGGCGATGTCGCGGATCTGAGCCTCGGTCACCGATCCCACCTTGGTCTTGTTCGGCACACCGGAGCCCTTGGCCAGGTTCGCTGCCTTCTTGAGCAGCACTGCCGCCGGTGGGGTCTTAGTGATGAAGGTGAAGCTGCGATCCACATAGACCGTGATGACGACCGGAATCGTGAGCCCGGCGAGATCCTTGGTCTGGGTGCGCGCATTGAACTGCTTGCAGAACTCCATGATATTAACCTGCGCCTGTCCGAGCGCTGGTCCGACCGGCGGCGCCGGGGTGGCCTTACCGGCCTCGATCTGCAGCTTGACGAATCCCTGTACTTTCTTCGGTGCCATCTCTAAAACCCTTCCTCTAAATCCCTGAATTCAAAACAATCGAAGCGCTCTCCGCTTCCATGATCCGGGCTAACTTCCCGGGCAAAAATCCAGACCCTAAATCTCGAGCCCCGAAGACCCGAGGCCTAGTTCTCGACCTTCTCGACCTTGCTGAACTCGAGCTCGACCGGCGTCGACCGGCCAAAGATCGTGACCATCACCTTCACCGTCTCGCGGTCCTCGTTCACCTCATCCACCAGCCCGTTGAAGTTGGCAAACGGACCCTCGGTGATGCGCACCGACTCGTTCTTCTCAAACTTGATCTTCAGCCGCGGCTTGTCCTTCGAATTATCGGTGCGGAAGAGGATCGAGCTGACCTCCTCCTCGCTCAGCGCTACCGGCTTGTCGCCCGTGCCGAGAAATCCCGTAACCCGAGGAGTGTTCTTGATGGTGTGCCAGAGGTCGTTGTCAAGATCCATCTCGACCAGCACATACCCCGGCAAAAAGACCCGCTCCACCGTGCGCTTCTTACCGTTGACGACCTCCGTCACCGACTCGGTCGGAATCATCACCCGGCCGATCTTGTTCTGCAGCCCAAAGGCCTCGACCCGACCCTCGATCGACTCCCGCACCTTGCGCTCAAAGCCCGAGTAGGCGTGAATGATGTACCACTTGAACGCCTCGTTCGCCGGTGGTCCAAGCTTGCCCTCCTCGGGCAACTCAGGATTGATCGGTTCCGCCATGACTTCCTCTTTTGCTGCTGTCGCGCGCGCCATCACTGGGCACCGCTCAACGAGTGCAGGACTGCCTGGATCGCCCGGCCGATGATGCTGTCAACCAGGTAGAAGTAGCCGGCAAAGGCGAAGACGGTGATGATCACAACCGTAGTCGTTGCCTGCACCTCCTTCCAGGACGGAGTGATGACCTTGCGCATCTCTCCCCGCACATCTTTAAGGAAGTCGCCGGTGCGCGTCGCGAAGCCGGTGATCTGGCTGCCTTTGCTCGGCTCTCCGGTGTTGTCGGTCAGTGCTACTGCCTTCGCCATCTGCTTCCTTTTGCTCTCTACAACGGCCATGATGTGGCCCTTCCGCGAGGCCTGCCGCGCCTCGCCTGGTTCCCTGTGAAGTCTCACCCTCTGAGCTTCGGTCCCTCTACAACGGTGCTGCCAGATGCTGGCAGGGGCGCTCGGATTCGAACCGAGAAGTTCGGTTTTGGAGACCGACAGTTTAACCGTTGAGCTTACGCCCCTGTAACGGCTGCTCAAAGACCCCTGGCTACCAGCTTATAGCCAAACACCAGCCGCTGATGGCTGCAAGTTGCCCTTGAGCTGCCTCAAACTGCCTTTACTTGGTTTCCTTATGGTCCGTGTGCTTGCGGCAGCGATTGCAAAACTTCGAGAACTCCAGACGGCCAGTGGTCGTCTTCTTGTTCTTCGTCGTCGAGTAATTGCGCTCCTTGCACACCGGGCACTGCAACGTCACGATTTCACGCATATCTAATCCTTTCCTTGACCCTTCAATCCCACCAGCCTGCCCGGCTCGTCCTTCACATCCATTAGAAGGATGTACTCCCAGCGAATCGGAGAAAATGTACCTCGAGGCCAGACTCAACCCGAATCCGCACGCCGAGGTCCTCCGTCTCGTGAACCTCTACGGCCAGACTTGGCGATTCCGGCAGACCGGCAAGCGCTTGGCTGAGTACATTCCTGCCGTCTTCCGTCAGTATAACTGCTACCGTCTTGCGCGTGAGATTCACGATGCCAGGGATTGACCCATCGAAATGGGAACAGACAGCCGCACGATACGCTCTAGCCTCTCCAGCAGCTCCTTTGATCCTGTCCGCTTTAACTCGTCTACAAGACCTTCGTCGATGTCGATCTCAATGTCCTCTCCATCTATATTCAGGAAGACACGCACGGTCCCGCTGAGGGTCTCGAGCACGGCTTTATCCACAGTTGCCTTGGACAGATGCTCCTTCACCAGCCGCTCGATCAGACTAGCAATATTTGCCGCCTTTCGTTCCAGTTCGGGCCGCGCCAGCTCCGCAGCATACACACTTCGGGCAAATTGTTCACGCGAACCCACATATCGTGCGGCGACCTTCTCTTGGTCTGGAGTGAGAACTGGAAGCTCGCTAACGGGAGCCACCTGCGCTTTAGCCCAGGAGTCTGTCGTCGATCGCGAACCCGAAACAGTAACTTCCATCCCATCCTCCTAGCTGACTACTTCAGTATCTCCGAGATAGTCCCGGCCCCGACCGTCCGTCCACCCTCGCGGATCGCAAACCGCAGACCCTTCTCCATCGCTACCGGCGTATGCAGCGTGATCTCGAGCTGCACATTGTCCCCCGGCATCACCATCTCCGTACCCTCCGGCAGCTTCGCCGATCCCGTCACATCCGTGGTACGGAAGTAAAACTGCGGACGATACCCGTTAAAGAACGGCGTATGACGGCCGCCCTCTTCCTTCGACAGCACGTAGATCTCGCCCTTGAACTGGGTATGCGGCGTGATCGAGCCCGTCTTCGCCAGCACCTGCCCGCGCTCCACGTCTTCCTTCGCAATGCCGCGCAGCAGCAGGCCCGCATTATCGCCCGCCAGGCCCTCGTCGAGCTGCTTCTTGAACATCTCGACGCCCGTCACCACCGTCTTGCGCGTGTCGCGGAAGCCGACGATCTCCGCCTCTTCGCCCACCTTGATCTTGCCGCGCTCGATCCTGCCCGTCACC
>DASWVB010000033.1:0-107579 GCA_036401375.1 Acidisarcina sp. | reverse complement strand
GTCGCCGGCGCGCACGGGACGATACTTGACCTGTTTCCGCGGGTCCAGGTCTTCATCGAAGAGCCCGCCATGATCAAAAATCAGGCGGAGCGCTGGTGGACCAAGGTGCAGCAGCGCCATGATCGCAGCGGCATCGGCTCCCTCATCACCCCCGAGGACATCTACCTCGAGCCAGACCTGCTGTTGCCGACCCTTGCCTCCAGGCCGGGCCTCGACATCGATCAACTCGGCATCGTCGACATCCTCGAGGAAGACACCACCCTCGGCGAGGTCGAGTTCTCCTCCCGTCCAACCCTGCGCTTTCACGGCCAGATACCCGCCTTCATCGAGCAGATCAAGACTCTCATGGCGCAGGAGACACGCATTCTGCTGGCCACGCCCAACCAGGGTGAGGTCGAACGGCTCGCCACCCTGCTGCGTGAATATGGGCTGCCCTATCGCCTCGGCAGCCGTACCCAGCACACCGGCAGCGAGAACGTCTACGACGAATCGAGCTATCTCGCCGGGGACTATCGCACTCCCATCATCGCCCGCACCGCCATGGCCAATGGTGTCAGCTTCCCCGACTCGAATCTTGTCATCTTCGGAGCCAACGATCTCTCCGACGAAGCCGACGTCACCGCCCGGCCAGCGCCGAAAAAGTCAAAGACGGCCGCCTTCGTCTCCGATTTTCGCGACCTCACGGTTGGCGATTACGTCGTTCACGTCGAGCACGGATTCGCCCGCTACCTGGGCCTCAAAGAGATCGAGCAGGATGGCGTAACCGTCGAGTTCATGGTGCTCGAGTTCGCCGAGCAGTCGCGCCTCTACGTCCCGCTCACCCGCCTCGACCTCATCCAGAAGTACCGCTCGACGGACGCGGGACCTCCGCCGATCCTCAACCGCCTCGGCTCGCAGCAGTGGGCCAAGACCAAGGCGCGCGTCAAGAAGGCCATGGAGGACATGGCGGATGAACTGCTGAAGCTTTACGCCCAGCGTAAGGCAGCCGAGGGCCACGCCTTTCCGCCCGACAACGAGTTCCAGCGCGAGTTTGAAGACGCCTTCGACTACAACGAGACCGACGACCAGCTCTCCGCCATCGCGGACATCAAGCGCGATATGGAGTCGACCCTTCCCATGGACCGCCTGCTCTGCGGAGACGTTGGCTACGGCAAGACCGAGGTCGCCATGCGCGCCGCCTTCAAGGCCGTGCAGGACGGCAAGCAGGTCGCGGTCCTCACCCCCACCACCATCCTCAGCTTCCAGCATTACGAGACCTTCAAGTCCCGCTTTAAACAGTTTCCCATCAACATCGAAATGATCTCCCGCTTTCGCTCGCCGAAGGAGCAAAAGGCGATCCTCGAGAAGGTGGAGAACGGCCAGATCGACATCCTCATCGGCACTCACCGCCTCCTCTCAAAAGACCTCATCTTCCATAACCTCGGCCTGCTGGTCGTCGACGAAGAGCAGCGCTTCGGCGTGCGCCACAAGGAGCGCCTCAAGCAGATGCGCCGCGAGATCGATGTGCTCGCGATGTCGGCGACGCCTATCCCCCGCACGCTGCATATGTCACTGGTCGGCTTGCGCGACATGAGCGTGATCGAGACCCCGCCCAAGGACCGCATGGCCATCCAGACCGTGGTCGCCAAGTTTGACGAGAAATTAATCCGCTCCGCGGTCGAGGTCGAGCTCGAACGCGGCGGACAGGTCTACTTCGTCCACAACCGGGTCGAAACCATCTACGAGATCGCCGCGAAGATTCGCGAGCTCGTCCCCGAAGCACGCGTCACCGTCGGCCACGGGCAGATGGGCGAGGCTGAACTTGAGCGCGTCATGCTCACCTTCATGCATCACGAGTACGACGTCCTCGTCGCCACGACTATCATCGAAAACGGCCTCGACATTCCGCTTGCCAACACCATCATCTGTAACCGCGCCGACCGTCATGGGCTTTCGGAGCTCTACCAGTTGCGTGGCCGCGTTGGGCGCTCCAATCGCCGCGCCTACGCCTACCTGCTTATCCCGCCGGAGCAGGAGCTGACCGAGATAGCCCGCCGCAGACTGGCCGCACTCAAGGAATTCTCAGACCTTGGGGCGGGCTTCAAGATTGCCGCTCTTGATCTGGAATTACGAGGTGCCGGCAACATGCTCGGCGGCGAGCAGAGCGGACACATCGAGGCCGTCGGCTTCGAAATGTACACCACCATGCTCGAAGAAGCCGTCAGCAAGCTCAAGGGTGAGGAGCGCGATCCGCGCGCCGCCACACAGCTCAATCTCGGCATCAGCCTCCGCATCGACGAGAGCTATATCCCTGAAGAGAACCAGCGCCTGCGCATCTATAAGCGCATCGCAAGTGCGGAGAGTGAGGCAACGATCGTCGACGTACGGGCCGAGCTCCTCGACCGCTATGGGGAGCCGCCGGAGAGCGTGCTGCACCTGCTCGCCGCGGCCACGCTGCGGCTCGAGTGCGAGCGCGTGGGCGTCTCCCAGGTAGACCGCAAGCGCGATCAACTCCATCTCCGCTTCACGGAAAAGGCCAACGTCGATCCGGGCCGCCTGATGCAGCTCGTCGCCAGGAACGCCAGGCGCGGCGCACAGTTTACGCCCCAGGGAGTGCTTCGCTACCCGCTCGCCGCGTCCGGCCCACACGAGGTGATGGCCGAGATAAGGTCTCTGCTTGACGACCTCGAGCTGACCGAGGCGGCAGCCGTCTAATAAGTCGCAGTAACTGTTACATATTGAGCCGGCGTCGCCCGCAGGCGGGAAAGAGGGCCTGTTCAGGCCCTCGGCCGAGTCTCGACTTTGGCATTCCGCGCCACTTGACCGAGGTGTTCCATCCGCAACGCAGGCACTGTATCCTGAGAAAAAGTGGCTGTGCGGCAGACTGCAACCGCCAGTACGAAAGTCACCCTGCACAAAGACCCGCACCACGCATACGCCGCAACCTTGCCGATGCAACGAATAGAAGTGCTGTCGACTCTCATACGCTGAAAGGCAATGGCATACCATGAAAGTGCGCAAGGCCGTCTTCCCCGCCGCCGGGCTCGGCACGCGGTTTCTACCGGCCACCAAGGCTATCCCCAAAGAGATGCTCGCCCTGGTCGACAAGCCCATCATCCAGTATGGGGTGGAAGAGGCGCTTGCCGCCGGTATCGAAGAGATCATCATCGTGACCGGGCGCGGCAAGGGCGCAATCGAAGATCACTTTGACATCAGCTACGAACTCGACCAGCTGCTCGAGTCGCGCGGCAAGAAAGCCCTCCTCGAGTTGAGCCGCAGCGTCTCCGGCATGGCGAAGATCGCCTTCATCCGCCAGAAGGAGGCGAAGGGCCTCGGCCACGCCGTCTTCGTCGCCCGCGAACTGGTTGGCAACGAGCCCTTTGCCGTCATCCTGCCGGACGACGTGATCGACGCGCCCACTCCATGCCTCAAGCAGATGATCGACGCCTACGATCAGGTGCAGGGCTCGATCCTCGCCACCCTCCAGGTCGAAGGGCCTGCGATCTCGGCTTACGGCGTGCTCGCCGGCACTCCGCACGAGAGCAACCCGCGTCTGGTCTACGCCTCGGGCATGGTCGAGAAGCCCAAGTTTGAAGAAGCTCCCTCAAAGAACGCAATCATCGGGCGCTACATCCTCACCCCTGGCATCTTCGACGCGCTTGCCACTATCGAACCTGGAGCGGGCGGCGAGCTGCAGCTCACCGACGGCATCCTCAAGCTGCTGAAGACGGAAAAGGTCTACGGCTTCAACTTTGAAGGCAAGCGCTACGATGCCGGGGACAAGTTCGGCATGCTCGAGGCTACGGTGGAACTGGGCCTCAAGCACCCCGAGCTGGGCGCGAAGTTTCGCGACTACCTGAAGAGCCTGCCGCTGTAGATCGTCGCGCTCAGCATCGTACAACAGAGGTCGCAGCTGTTTACCAGCACTTGGTAATTACAGCGCAGCGGCAGCAGCGCCTCTCCTCTACACCGATGTCTCGCAGTTGTGCGGTTACCAGAAGCTGCCGGGCCTGCATCTGCCAACCCCATGGCCTGCCAAGACTCGGCTGATAAACTCAGACAATGCAGCTCAAACGCCACAGACACGGCGGCGCGCGCTGAACCGCCTCGTCGTAGGAAATCTCCTTCACCGGCCGCTGCGCACCCTCATCAGCATGTTCGCCGTGGCGATTGAGATCGTGATGATCCTCTCGATCGTTGCGATCATGATCGGCATGCTCAACGGCAACAAGACCCGGACCAGCGGCGTGGGAATGGACATGTTCGTGCGCCCCGCGGGGGCTACCAACTTCAATGGGGTGGGTGGCGCGCCTGCGCCTCTGAAGATCGCTGACATCCTCCGGCGTCAGCCGCACATCAAGGTCGTCGCCCCCGTCATCATCCAGCTCACCAGTGCCAGTGCGCTCGAGAACATCTACGGCATCGACTACGCGAGCTACGACGCGCTGCGACCCTTCGTCTTCCTCTCCGGAGGTCCGTTCCAAGGCCCGTACGACGTGATCGTGGACGACTACTTCGCCCGTGCGGACAAAGGCCATCACGTCGGCGAGACCATCAACATCATCAAGCATGATTTCCGCATCTGCGGCATCGTCGAACACGGCAAAGGCGGACGGAAGTTCATACCCCTCGACACCCTCGGGCAGCTGACCGGGTCTGAGGGCAAGGCCTCTGTCTTTTATCTGAAGAGCGACGACCTGGCGAACCTCCCGCTCATCCGCTCTGAGATTGAGGCCATTCCGGGTATGAAGGGCTCTTACGAGGTGCAGACTCTCGACGAGTGGCTCTCCGTCATGACCCCGGAGCACCTGCCCGCCTTCACGGCCGCGCTCTACACCGTCATCGGTATCGCCGTGGTCATCGGCTTCCTCGTGATCTTTCAGTCGATGTATACGGCGGTCATGGAGCGCACCCGCGAGATCGGCATCCTCAAGTCGCTGGGCGCTTCGCAGCTCTATATCGTCAACGTCGTACTGCGCGAGACGGCCCTCATCTCTGCGGTGGGCATCTTGCTGGGAGTGCTGCTTACCTTCGCGATCAAAACCGGCGTGCAGCTTCGTTACCCAACGCTTGATTTCCTGATCACACGCGGCTGGATCGCGCGCGGAGCCGTCATCGCCTTCCTGGGCGCGATCCTCGGCGCCGCCTACCCTGCACTGAAAGCCGCAAGGAAAGACCCGATCGACGCACTGGCCTACGAGTAGACTCCAGCAACCATACGAAAGCTGCGAAAGAGAGGCCCCGGGCCTCGGTTGGCGTTAGGCAGAATCCGAGCATCTGCTCCAAAGAATCCGACATCCACTGTCGATGGAAGGCCCTAACTGCAATGGCTTCGATCAACAGCACCGTATCTCCGCAGGACCTTGGCGCGGGACCTCGTCTCGTCCTGGAGCAGCGGCCGAGTGGCGGTCGCGCAGCAAAGAGCTACATCCCTGCCTGGATGGAGTGGGCCTGGATCGCTGCCATTGTCGCCCTCTTTGCGGTGCACGCCGTACACCTGCGCGCCGATTTCCCGAATTACTCCCCGTGGATGGACTACGCCAAGTACACCGATGAGGGGTGGTACGGCAATGGAGCCATAGAGGCCTTCCTGCGCGGGTCCTGGTATGTGCCGGGAGACTTCAACAGTGCGGTCGCTCTGCCCGTTCTGCCGGTGCTGGAGTGGGTGCTCTTCCGCTTTACCGGCGTAAGTGTGGTCGCAGCACGTGCTTTGGCCGTCGGCATCTTCGGCGCGAGCCTCTGGATGACCTACCGCCTCGTGCTCACCTCACCGCGGCGCATGCCATTTGCTCTCGAATCTTCGGCACCCATAGAGGAGATAGAAGGCGGGCAGCCGAGATGGGTGGCCCTGCTGGCGGCGACGCTGCTCGCGGCGAGCTCCTTCCTTTACTGCTTTGGACGGCTCGCGATACTCGAGCCCCTGGTCATCTTTTTTCTGCTGCTGTCCTGGCTGCTTGCACTCGGCAGCGGTTCTGCGGGGGGCGCCGGCCTGAGACGAAGCTGGAACATCCAGGCGACCTGGCTGATCGCGATCGGTCTCGTTCTCTGTCTGATGGTGCTCACTAAAACCACCGCGGTGGTGCTGCTTCCCTCGGTCTTCTACCTTGTCTGGCAGGCCAATCGCGGCCGCACCCTCAAGGCCTGCTCGGCCGTGCTGCTCGCCATGGTCCTTCCCCTGTGCGCCTACTACTACCTCCTGGTGCGGCCGCACTACCTCGTCGACTTCAAATACTTCTTTACCGCCAACGTCTATCAGCAGCCGACCACCGCCTTCGGTTGGATGATGGCGTTCTGGTACGCGATCCACGGGGGTTTCTGGATGGATCGCACCCTCTTTCTCCTGGGAGTGGCGCTGGTTCTCGCCTCGGCTCTGTGGATACGCGGACTCTGGCGCAACCCTCTCTATGTCGCGGCCGTGCTTGCCGCCGCACTGCAGATCTTCTTTATCGGCTACCACAACAATATGCAGCCGCGTTACTACACCGTGGCTGCCTTCCCGCTCTGCATGCTAGTGGCGCTCGGGGCCGAGGCCCTGCTGCGGCGCCAGCGCGCGCTCGGGACGATCACGCTGGCGATCGTAGCCCTCTCGGCTATGCTCAACGCACGTCATATCATCGGGTACACCCGCCATCCGCAGTACACGTTTGTGAGCGCGGCTCAGAATCTCACCCGCTACATCGACCAGCACCCGAACGGCAATCGTCTGCTGCTCTCGATCAGCGGCAACGAGATTGGACTGATTACCGGATTGCCCGCGATCTGTGACGATTTCGGCACCCTCGACCTGCCGCTGCGCATTCACAAATACCAGCCCGGGTGGTACGCCGCCTGGAACGAGCTCGATCCCGGCACCCTCGAGGACCTTCACACCCAGTTTCGCCTCGAACAGGTCGCCCGCTTTCCGGCCTTCGACGACGTCGACCGCAACGTGCTCATCCTTTACAAGATGCACCCGCTGCCGCTCTCTCAGCAGAGGCTTGACTCGGACGACGGCAAAGACGACGGCCAGGGTGACGTGGGGGTAGTTACAGACAGCCCCTCTGATGACTCCAAATAGGCAAGCCTGGAGGACACCGGGCGTTTGCCTTATCCGATCAAGGCACTAGAAGCGGACGAACGCGCCCACGGAGGGCTCTGAGGTCTGGGCAAAGCGGTTAGTCGACGAGAAGGCGCGCGCCAGGTCGGGAGCCCGGTACAGGTTCCCGCGATACTGGAATCGCAGTCCGAAGTGAGGTATGACGGTGTAGTCGATGCCTGCGCCGTAGACGAAGACAGGCTTGGTCTGTCCATTCACTCCCGTCTGTCCACTGCTGGTCGAGAAGAACTTAAGCCCGCCACCTGCCTGGGCGAAGGCCTTCAGATTGAAGACGCCAACAGAGACAAGCCAGTTCGCCTCCACCTGGCTGGCGTGCGCCTTCACGGCAGCGAAGTTGTACTTCTGGTCCGCATTGTTAAAGGAGTAGGCCAGTTCGTAGCCAACCAGAGGGTTTGAGAGATGGCGAAGTTCGAGCAGCATGCCGGGGGCGTTGGAATAGCTCTGAACCGTGCCGTTCGCGTTTGAGGTTCCAGTAAATGCGCCGTAAACGCTCGCCGCCGCGTCCGTCTGCGCCTCCGCCTCCGGAAAGCCGCAGACGCCAGCCAGAAGCACCACGGTGATCGCGGCACACAAGCTTCCTACTCTCTGAACGATAGTCATATCTATTTTGACGTGGAGAGCAGCCGGAGCGTGAGTTGTGCACCTGGGTACACAGGCCGATGGGGAGCCGCTCGCAAGAGTGCGGGCGGCAGGTGCTCAAATCCCCAGCGATCCCCAGCCATAGCCCGGAAGAGAGCCCGCCAACCGGCCGGACGCCGTAACCTTTATTGGTAGAATAGGGTCTAACGATGATGGATGTCTCTCTACAACCTTCGCGCCTGGCGGGCAGGGCAACTCTGCCCGCACTGCTCTCGGGCTTCATCCTGCTGGCAACTGCAGTCGCCCAGTTCTCTAACCCGCAGCCTGGTCCGGTGCTTGACCGGTCGATTCTCAAGCCGCCGCCCGGAGCGCGAGTCGCCATCATCGAGTTTGAAGACCTCGAGTGCCCCGCGTGCGGGCAGGCCAATCCGGTGCTGAAACAGGCCAGCATCAACTACCATGCGCCCTGGATCCGCCATGACTTTCCCTGGCCGCAGCACCCCTGGAGCCATCAGGCAGCGGTGAATGCCCGGTGGTTCGATACCAGATCGAAGAAGCTGGGCGACGATTATCGCGATACCGTCTTCGCAAACCAGATCAACATTGAAAATCCAGACGATCTCAGGGCCTTTACCGAGAAGTTCGCCAAGGAGCACGGCAACATCGCCCTCCCCTTCGCTCTCGATCCCCAGGGCAAGCTCGACGACATGGTCAAGGCTGACGCAGCGCTGGGCCAGCGCATCGGAGTGAATCAGACACCGATGATCTGGATCGTGACCAGTAATCCTGCCGTCGCCCCGGTCGAGATCAAGGACATCAGCAAGCTTTACGTCACCCTTGATCAGGCCTTCGCAGCCACCAAGCCCGCCACCCTTAAGCCGGTGAGCCACACCACCCAGCACTAGCCAGCAAAGCGCCCGAACGACCACTGAAGCGGGTGCCCCATGTCTCGCTCTTAAGACATGGGTGGAAGTGTCTCCAGAACGAAGGATGGCCGAGCCCCGCATCCCTCAGGATCAGAGCTGGATGTTCACAAGTTCCGGAGAGCCGCCGACTGAGGCGCCGGGGCCGGCCTCCGGGTGCTGGGGGGAGCGCCAGTGATCTATATATGAGATCTGGTGAACGCATGAGATGGTGCAGTTCGGAGCGCATCCCTTCTCGGTCAGGTACTCGCGCTTGAGGTCCTCGTGGGTATACTCGGCCAGCGGCACACCAGGGTATCCTCGCTGCTGAGAACAGTAGTGAACCAGCCCCTCTTCGCAGATATACAGGTAGCGTGACCCCGCACGACAGCGCCAGTCGTTCGGCTCCCCGTTGGCAATCGCGACCTGGAAATCGTTGAATCGAGAGTAGTTAGTCTTCTTGAAGCCGCGCATCTCGAAGTAGACCCGCCGCTCCTCGTTCTCGAGCGGCTTCAGTTGCCCATCCCCGTCGTGGATGATCCCGACCGTCGACGTAAAGCCGAGCTCGAGCGCCCTCCGTCCAATGGTCAGAGCGTCCTGTGGGTTCTTGATCCCCCCGCCGACCACCGAGTTGATGTTCACGTGAAAGTCGGCATGCTCGGCCAGAAACTCGAGCTTCCTGTCGAGCACCTTCAGGCTCTTTTTTGACACCTCGTCCGGGGTCACATTGTCGATGGAAATCTGCAGATGGTCGAGCCCTGCCTTGTTCAGGCGCTGGATTCGGTCGGGCATCAGGAAGTAGCCGTTGGTGATCATGCCGGCGATGCACCCGTGGTAGCGAATGCGTCTGATCACCTCATCGAGGTCAGGATGGGTGAGCGGCTCGCCGCCCGAGATGGTAATGATGCTCGTCCCGAGGCGGGCCAGGTAGTCGATGCGGCGCAGCATCTCCTCCACTGGAACCCCCTCCGAAACCTTGTCGTACTCGTTGCAGTAAGCGCAGGAGAGGTTACAGAACCGGTTCGGCACGATCTGCGCCATGATGACGTGGTTGGTGGAGGCCAGAGCTCGCCCGACTGCCGCAAGCTCACGAACCTTGCGGCTGGCAGCCTTCCGGCGCCTGGAGAGGGAAGAGCTGTGGGAGACACTGGCGGTTACAGACATCGCTCCTTCATTGAATCACAACCCCCGCTCAGCATGTGACGCTGCGTGAGCCAACGGCAAGGGGGCGGCCCTGAAGTGGAGAAATCAGCCCTGACGTGCCAAGGGGCGCCTCCAAAGAAGCACCCCTCAAACTGCTCGCCCGGCGTTAGAGTCAGCCCTTGTGCTTGGGAGTACCAGCCCACATGGTCACCGTCTGCTCCTTGCGGTTGCGAACTACGGTTACCTGCACCTGTTTGCCCCTGTTAGCGTGAATTGCCCGGAGCCAGTCGTTCTGGCTGACCATCGTCTTGCCATTCACCTTCAAAACGACATCGCCAGCCTTCATGCCCGCGGAGCCGGCGGGACTGTTCTCGTCCACGCTCTTGACCAGCAGCCCGGTCCCGTTCTTCACGCCGAAGTAGTCCGCCAGCTGCGCGCCGACCGGGTCAACCATGGCGCCAACGTAGAGCGGATTGGGTGAAATATCTCCGAAGAAGCCGTTGCCGTACTGCCCCCCTGCCTGACCGCGAAGAGGGATGTAAACCTCTGTCGAGGTCGCCTGATCGGGATCGGGCACGCTGTACGGGCTGATGAACGGCATCTGCTCGAGCTTGGCGCGGTCCCCGAGCTGGACGCTGGTGTTCATGGACTGGCCATCCCGCCAGATCACAAAGCTGGCGGTCCTGCCCACAGGAGTCTCGCGCAGCATGCGGCGCAGCTGCTCCACGCCCTCGATCGGCTGACCATTCATCTGCAGGATTACGTCGTGCACCTTGAGCCCGGCTTTGCACGCGGGCGCGTCGTGGTCGATGTTCACGATCTCGGCGCCACGTACATCCTTCAAGTGCAGATCGTTCGCCCTGCCGGCATCGATGTCGTTGATGGTGACCCCAAGATAGCCCTGGGAAGCGTGCATGAGCAGGGCGGGGGTCTCATCGATGACCGTTACCATCTGCACGCCGCTGTCCCCTGCCCAGGCCGTACCGCTCAGCCCTCCGAGCCCTGTAAAGACCACCGCGGCAACTGCCACAACTACCCTCCAGCCAGTCCGAGCCCGTGCATCCTGCCTCAAAATGTACTTCATTGGGTTTACTGTCCTTTTGTGTCTGAAACTCTGTCCTGCTGTTGCTACTGTTACCTGCTTAAGAGCGAATCGAGTAAAAGAGTTATCGCTGCACCGCTACTGGGTCTCAGGCAGTTGATTCAACACCTGTTGCGAGACGGTCCTGATCTGGGGACTTGTATCTTCGAGTGCCGCCGTATGCAGCACCACCCGTACACTGCTATCTCCTTCTATGGCCGGCGTCAAGAGGCTGATAGCCTGCATTCTGACCTCGGGATCATGATCGCTGGTGATCGCCTTCAACACGGCGTCGCGCACCTTGACGTCCTGCTCGACGTAAGGCTGCAATCCGGTCAGCGCCTTTAGACGGACGCTGGCACTCTTGTCGTACTGCAGAGCTACCAGCAGGGCATCGCGCATCGGCCCATCTTCGCACTGGTGGCCCGCTTTGCACTCGCCCGCGAGCAGGTCGACCGAGTTCGCCCTGATCCCATTGTCGGACCGGCTTCGCGCGCCCAGCATCAGCAGGTGGCGCACGTCCTGGCTGTCGAGGGAGCCGTAGAGGACCTCCGGTACGAGCCGGTTGTAGTGCACCTCGACCATTTCGGACCCGGGCTGCCTCACGATCCCGTCAATGCTCGCAACCTGGGCCAGGTCCGGTGTACCCTCCGGCGCCTGCGTCTGCGCGTTTTGAGACGGGAAGGTTACCGCCCGCTCTCCGGCCCGATATCCACCCAGACCACCGGCCAGCAGGCCCAGGGCAAGCACTCCCGATGCCACGGCTGGCGCGGCCTGCACCCGGCTCACGCCGGTCAGCAGCATCTCGGTAAACTTGCTCATCCAGCCCCGGTTAGGCATGGAGTCGAGCGCCTCCTCCAGCCGCATGCGGGCACGCGTCAGCAGATTGGGCGATGGCTCCTCGACCGGCGAGATTGCCATCGCGCGCTGCAGCGCCTGCACCCCCTCCAGCTCCCCGCGGCACATCTCGCAGCCGGCCAGATGGTTCTCGAGGGCGTGCCGGGCGTCGTCCGGCAGCTCGCCATAGACCAGCAGCGCAATATCCTGTTGTGCCACTTCGCACTTCATTGCAGCTCCCTCACGTGACTCAGTGGACCGTCAGCCAACCGCACTCCCGTCGATCGTTGGCGACTAGCGAACGGTCGCAAGGTTGGCCCGCAGCTTCTTGGTCGCACGAAACAGAGTGTTCTTCGCCGTCTCTTCGGTCGTGTTCAGCATCTCGCCGATGGTCCGCAGCTTCAGGCCCTGGTAGTGTTTCAGCTCAAAGACCATGCGCTCACGCGGAGTAAGCAGGTCGAGAGCCGCCAGAATCTTCTCTCCGAGGTACTTGCGCTCCAATTCCCGCTCCGGATTGGCACCGGCGCGGTTGTCGGAGATGTTGCTGAGCAAGTCCATCTCCTCGCCCGAGGAGTCGAGCATCACCGCCTGGTCCTCCCGGCGCGACTTGCGCCGGCGCAGATGGTCGAGGCACAGGTTGGTCACGATGCGGTAGATCCAGGTGTAGAAAGAGCACTCGAAGCGGAAGTTCCCCAGGTACCGGTAAGCCTTCAGGAAGGCCTCCTGGTGGATGTCCTGCGCGTCCGCCTCTGACCCCGTCAGGTGCAGCGCCAGGCGAAGCACGGCCTGGTCATACTGCCTTACCAGCGAGTCAAATGCCTGGCGAGAACCCTGCTGGGCCTCCCGGATCAGGTCCATCTCGCTCGCGCGTGCCCGTGGATCGATCGCCATGCGTCCAGAGGATTGTACCGTCCCCCTCGTGGACCCCGCCCGTTGCAGTTGCGCGCCCCCATGGGGAGCAGGAATCAGAAGTGAATCAGCGGCCATCAGGAATTCTCCAGCAGTCTGCAGAGACCTTTGCGCCTTTTTGACGCGCCTTGAAGCCCTTTGGTAAGCAGCTTCCTGACACTTCACCGCGCCACTCGGCTGATAGCCCCAGCAACTCCGTTACACTCTGCACATGGTGAAGGTAAGCGAACGCAAAGGAGCCGATCATGATCTCTTCCAGGACCATCCGCCTCCGGTAAAGGGCTGGATCACGGCCCACTGCGATGGAGGCTCCCGAGGAAACCCGGGCCCATCCGGCTACGGGGTCCTCATCGAAGACAATGCGGGGGTCGTCCTGGCTGAGCTTGCTGAGTTCCTCGGCAGGCGCACCAACAACTACGCGGAGTACTCCGCACTGCTCGCCGCCCTCAACTTCGCAGTCAAGGAGGGCCATCCCCGCCTCCGCGTGATCTCCGACTCCGAGCTGATGGTCAAACAGGTCAAGGGGCTCTACCGGGTGAACAGCCCCGACCTCAAGCCGCTCCATGAAGAGGCCCGTCACCGCATGGCCCTGCTGGAGGGCTTCGAAATACGCCACGTCCTGCGGGAGAAGAACCCCAAGGCCGACGAACTGGCCAACCTTGCCATGGACCGGGGCACGGGGCGCAGCAACCCATCTCTCGCGGCAGCCCAATCGGCGGTGTCAACCTCCGCCACAAAGCCGCAGGGCACGCCCGCCCGCATCCGCGGCTTCGTACAAGGGGGCACAGTACACCTGCTCGACGGAGCGCACCTGCCCGAGGGAGTCTTCGTAACCATCACGCCCGAATAGGCTGCCCCTTGGAGACCGGCAGTCTGCCGGGCCGAGGGTGCTCCGTCTAGTGGATATCCGTAATGGCGGACGAGCCTCAACACGTCTAGCGTCTATCCCAGGCGGGCAATCTCCATCACGTGATTGCCCGTTCTATGGGCCTGAAGGGGCACTGAATGCGCGTTTCATCGGGGAGCAGTATGACTCTGACAACACCATCCAGAAAACCTTCAGGGGAGGACGGCGGCGAGCGCAATCGAACTACTTCGACTCTCTACGGCAACGATGTCGCTGTGAATCATACCCGCACATCCTCGGCGAACCATATCCACGCGGAACGATCATAGCGCTGGTGACATGGAACCAGCAGGAGGACGAACGCTGGTTCGGGGGCAATATTCCGGCGGCTCTGCGGTCGGTCGAGCTGGTGACCCTGGACGGTGCGCCGAACCAGTCCGCTCGATAGACCTACAGGACTTTCCAGGGCACGCCCTTGCACCAGACCACGTCTGAGCGGGAGCCGCACCGGCCCCGCGCTCGGCTTATCTGCTCTCACAACGGCCCGCCTTGATGCGGTGAGCGATCGCGGTTCGCGCCAGCTCAGCCAGACCGCCCGCGGTACCAGCCCTCAGAAGCACTCGGTTTAAGCTACGTTTCGAGCCCGCCGCCCGATCTATTTGCTCAACCGTGTGCTGCAACTCCCCCAAATATACCCACCGCACGGCTGACGAATCGGACTAGCCTGGTACGTAGATGACCCTTCTTGCTCTTGAGAGTGCCGGCGAAGTGTCCGGCGGGGCTGTCCGGCGGTGGACGCTTTCGAGTGAAAGCGAACACACCGGCGGCCGAGCCCCGCCCGCTGGCACTGCGGATATACAGATTGCACAGCCACTTAGCACCGGTTCAGACTAAGGCCACGCACTTGCACCTTTAAAGGTCCGTTCCCTGGCTCGATGGAGGCCCACTATCAACACCCTCATGCAGGACGTGCGCTTCGGGCTCCGTATGCTGCGCAAGTCGCCGGGGTTCACCTTCACGGCCGTGCTGACTCTGGCGCTTGCGATCGGCGCGAACGCCGTCGTCTTCGGCATCCTGGACGGCCTGATCCTGCGCCCTCTCAAGGTTCCGCAGGCGGAAACCCTCTACGGCTCCGAGTACGGGGACGGGGCCGGATGGCAGTGCTATGCGAGCTACATCGATCTGCGCAATCGCAACCACAGCTTCGAAGACCTGGCCGCCTTCAACTTCATCTTTGCGGGATTCGACACGGGCAACGACCCCGTCTCCGCCACCGGATTTGCGACCAGCGGGAACTACTTCGATGTGCTCCGGTTGCGCCCCTATCTCGGCCGCTTCTTTCATGCCCGCGACGAACGGGGACCGAACAGCGCGCCCTACCTCGTGCTCAGCTACCCCTACTGGCACGCCCGCTTTCATGACGATCGAGGCGTCGTGGGGCGGATCGTGCGCGTCGATCAACACCCCTTCACCGTCATCGGTGTGGCGCCGCCCGGGTTCCAGGGCACTCTGCTCTTTGCCGGTGTCGACTTCTTCGTGCCGATCGTCAACCAGGGGCAGCTGTCACCCAGCTTCGACCTGAATGCTCGCGGCAACGACAACGGAATCTTCGAGGTGCTGGGACATCTCAAGCCCGGCGTGACTCCGGCCCAGGCCGTTCTCGACATGAACTCAGTCAAGAACTACATCGAAAAAACTTACCCGAAAGAGGCCGGGCACAAGGATTCTGCGCTGTCGCTTCAGGGGCTCACCTCCTTCCGCCGCCCGGCAGAGGCGTTCGTCGGCGGATTGACGCTGCTGGCAGGTCTGATCCTGCTGGCTGCCTGCGCTAACCTGGGCAGCTTGTTTGCCGCACGCGCGGCAGACCGCTCCCGCGAGATCGCGCTGCGGCTGGCACTCGGCTCAAGTCGTCACCGCATTTTGCGCCAGCTCTTAACGGAGGCCGCCATGATCTCGCTGCTGGGCGGCGCGGCGGGACTGCTGGGCAGCCTGGCGTTGTTGCGCCGGCTGAGCACATGGCAGCCATTCCCGGGGGCCCCGATCCACATCCCCGTCTCTCCCGATGCGAAGCTCTACCTGGTAGCCCTGGCCCTGGCCCTGGTGAGCGGATTCCTCTTCGGCATCGTTCCGGTACGGCAGGTGCTTCGCGCCAATCCATACGAGATCGTTAAAGCGGGATTGAGCGGCAAGCCGGGGCGCCGGGTCACCACGCGGGACGTCTTGCTGGTCCTGCAGATTGCGATCTGCGCCGTGCTCGTTACCGCTTCGATGGTCGCCATGCGTGGGCTGATGCGTACCCTCCAGAGCAATCTAGGCTTTGAACCGCAAAACACCATGCTGGCCGGCGCCAATTTGACCATGGCGGGTTACAGCCTCGACAAAGTGCCCGCGATGCAAAGGCAGATGATCGACGCACTGCAGAGCATTCCCGGCGTCGAGAGCGTCGGCCTGGTGAACAACTACCCCCCTCTGGTGTATACCGCCGGTAAAACGACGAATATCTACAAGGATGAAACTACTGATCTGAAGCCTTCCAATGTCGCCGCAGCGCCTTACCTCTATGACATATCGCCGGGATATCTCGAAGCGGCCGGCACCAACTTGCTGGCCGGCAGGAGCTTCAACTGGCACGATGACAAAGACGCTCCGGCCGTAGCGGTGGTGAACAGAGACTTCGCAGCCAGGATGTTCGGGTCGGTGACGAATGCTGTGGGAAGGTATTACAGGCAGGAGGATGGAGCCCGCATTCAGATCGTCGGCGTCGTTGAAGATGGCAAATATCAGGTGCTCACCGAGGACCAGCAGCCGGCGACGTTCGTTCCGTTCCTGCAATCGCCGATGAGTTCTGCTTACCTGGTGGTGCGCTCGCGTCGCGATCCGCAGCAACTGGCGGAGGCCATGAGGAGCAAGCTGCGCGCGCTCGATGGCGGGCTGCCTCTCGATATCCAGACGTGGAACGCCCTCCTCTCCGTGGTGCTCTTTCCCGCACGGGTTGCGACGATGTCGCTCGGAGTGATGGGCGTGATGGGCGCGATGCTCTCGATCACGGGCATCTTTGGCATGGCGGCGTACTCGGTAAGCAAGCGCTTGCGGGAGCTGGGGATTCGCGTAGCGCTCGGCGCTCGCCGCACCGAGGTATTGCGGGCCGTGCTGGGTCGAACCATCAAATTGCTGGCCCTTGGCTCGGTCGCCGGACTGCTTCTCGGCATTCTCTCCAGTCGCGTACTGGCGTCGATCGTCTACCAGGCCACTCCGAGAGACCCGCTGGTGCTCGGTGGCGTCGTCGTGGCGATGGCACTGCTGGGGCTCATCGCAACGTGGATCCCGGCACACCGCGCCTTGTCCGTAAATCCGATGATCCTGCTGCGCGAGGAGTAAGCGCGGCGGCGGACCTAGTGCCGGGGCGTGGGCGGAAAACGCATTTCCGGGGAGACAAAGGTGTCGACTGCCGCACGGGCGCCAGAGACGCTACTGCAGCGTTGCTGAGCGGATCCATCCGCCCGCTGCTCGACTCACGGGCAGATCTTTCGGGCAGTGCTTCGGTTTCATCCAGCTCGCGGAGCACAAAGCCTCTTCACAAGCCGCATACCAGGCCCGATTCAGACTCGTTGTTCACTAATGGACACTGAATGCCGGGCGACGAACAGCCGGTCCGGACCGTACCAGCCCCACACCTGCTATGTCATTGATTTGGCTACCCGCAACAAGCTCCCGTTATTGGCCGTATGCATGCAATATAGGTCTCCGATGGACATCGAGCGCCCGGATATCAAGCGAAAGAAGAGACGGCGGCAGGTGGTCGCCGGGGTCGTGCTTGCCCTCGTCGCAGTGGCCGCAGTGGTCATGCTGCGGCGGCTCAAGCCCGCAGCGCCTGAGGTCGAGCGCAGCACCATGTGGACTGACACCGTAAAGCGCGGCCCGATGTTGCGCCAGGTGCGCGGTATCGGCACCCTCGTGCCACGTGAGGATCGCCTGCGCCTGATTCCGTCCGAGACCGACGGGACCGTGGTCCGCATCCTGGTGCTTCCGGGCGCGATGGTGCAGCCGGACACCGTCATCATGGAGCTGGCCAGCCCTCTCGTTACCCAGGAGGCACAGGACGCGGTCCTGCAGTTGAAGTCCGCGCAGGCCGACTATCGCAACACGCAGGTCAAGCTGCAGAGCGACATCATGACGGAGAAGGGTGCGGCGGCAGACATGAATGCGCAGTACAGCCAGGCCCAGCTGCAGGCTAAGACCGACAAGGCGCTCTACGATCTTGGAGTGATCAGCGGGCTCGCCTACTCCGACTCCAAGGGCAAGGCCGATTCGCTCACCACCCGTAGCGGCCTTGAGGGCCAGAAGCTCACCATCAACGAGCAGGCGCTCGCCTCGGAGCTGGCCGTCCAGCAGGCCAAGGTCGAGCAGGCACGCGCACAGGCCGAGTTGAAGCAGAGAGACCTTGCCGCGCTGACCGTGCGCGCTGGCATAGCAGGGGTGCTGGTCGATCTGCCGCAGATATCTGATGGCCATCCGCTGCAGGTCGGCACGCATGTGGTCGCCGGCACGACCCTGGCCAAGATCGTGCAGCCCGACCAGCTCAAGGCGTCATTGAAGATCGCCGAGACCCAGGCTCGCGACATCCAGCTCGGCCAGCCGGCCTCGATCGATACGCACAACGGTGTGATCAGCGGAAGGGTGCAGCGCATCGACCCGGGCGTGCAGAACGGTACGGTGACGGTGGACGTTGAGCTGGCCGGTGCGCTCCCGCTTGGCGCGAGGCCCGACCTGAGCGTCGATGGAACCATCGACCTCGACCGGCTGAGCGATGTGCTCTTCGTAGGCCGGCCCGCCATCGGAGACGAGAACTCCACCATCATGCTGTACCGGCTCGACCCCGACGGCAAGGGGGCCATCCGCGTCCCCGTCAAGGTGGGTCGCGCATCGGTTAACTCGATCCAGGTGATGGAGGGACTTCACGAGGGCGACACCGTCATCCTCTCTGACATGGCTCGATGGGACAAGTTCGATCGCGTACGGCTTAACTGATCTCTGCGACGCAAGTGCAAGAGGAGAAGAAGATGGACCCGACGGCTCAACCCCTGATTGATATCGAAGCGATGACGAAGATCTTCTACACCGACGAGATCGAGACGCACGCGCTCTCCGGCATTCACCTCACCATCGACCGGGGGGAGTATGTAGCTATGTCCGGCCCTTCCGGCTGCGGCAAGTCGACCCTGCTGTCGATCGTGGGGCTGCTCGACACCCCGTCGGAAGGCAAGTATGAGCTGAACGGCAAGCCCGTTCAGAACCTCAACTTCGCGGAGCGCTCGCGCATTCGCAACCAGGAGATCGGGTTCATCTTCCAGAGCTTCAACCTCATCGGCGATCTCACTGTGTACGAGAACGTCGAGCTGCCGCTGACCTACCGCAACGGCATGGCCGCCGCCGAGCGCAAGCGCAGGGTCGGCGAATCGCTCGAGCGTGTCGGCATGGCGCACCGCATGCGGCATTATCCTTCGCAGCTCTCCGGCGGCCAGCAGCAGCGGGTCGCGGTGGCCCGGGCGCTGGGCGGCTCGCCCTCGATCCTGCTGGCCGATGAACCCACCGGCAACCTCGACTCCAAAAACGGCGAGGCTGTCATGAAGCTGCTGCAGGAGCTGCACCAGGAGGGCGCGACCATCTGCATGGTGACGCACGATCCGCGCTTCGCCGCCCACGCTGACCGCCAGGTGCACCTGTTCGACGGCAAAGTCGTAGCCGAAGAAGAGCTGCGAAAGCTCACCGCCGAGCTGCAGTAGCCGGCCCGCACTCGTGAGGATAGAAGCCATGCAATCGATGCTGCAGGATGTTCGCTACGCACTGCGCCAGCTACGCAACTCGCCCGGATTCACCATCACCGCGGTGTTGACGCTGGCGCTCGGCATCGGCGCGAATTCTGTGATTTTCGCGGTAGCGAAGCAGTTACTGCTGGACAAGCTGGCTGTGCTGAATCCAGACCAGCTGCGGCTCTTCACCATCGTTGAGGGCCCAAAAACCGCGATCAACGACATGTGGGGAGACTTCTATCCGAACGCCGCCGGGCAGATGACGACGACCTCCATCTCCTACCCCGTGTACCAGCAGATGCGCCGCAAAAATCACAGCCTTCAAGACCTCTTCGCCTTCAAGGATCTGGGCGGCAACGACCGTTTGACAGTGAAGGTGGATGGCAGCGCTGAGACCGCGTCCGGCGAACTGGTCTCAGGCAACTACTACGACCAGCTCGGAGTGCGCCCTGCCTTAGGGCGCGCTATTCAGCCGTCGGACGATGCCGCTCCCGGTGCGGGTGCTGTAGCGGTGATCAGCGACGGCTATTGGGCCAGCCGCTTCGCCCGCTCACCGGCTGTACTGGGGAAGGTGATCGAGGTGAACTTCACCCCGGTAACGATCGTCGGAGTCAATCCTCCGCGCTTCACGGGCGCCAAGCAGGCGCAGATATCTCCCGATCTGTTCATACCGTTCAGCATGCAGCCGGTGATCGTGCCGAAGGGTGACCACTCGCTGCTCACCGATCCCGATCTCTGGTGGATGCAGGTTATGGGGCGCATGAAGGCCGACGTACCCGAGCGACAGGCCCAAGCCGTGCTTGCCGATCAACTCGATGAGGCTGCCCGCGCCACCATGACCATCGGCAAGGGTGAGGATACTGCGCAGTTATTGCTCGCGAACGGAAGTCGAGGGCTAGCCGAGATCGGCAGGCAGTTTGCCCAGCCGATCCATGTACTGCTAGCGCTGGTTGGAGTGGTGTTGCTACTGGCCTGCGCGAACCTTGCGAACCTGCTGCTCGCGCGCTCAGCCAGTCGCCAGCGTGAGATGAGCGTGCGCCTCGCGCTCGGAGCCAGCCGAACGCGTATCTTGCGCCAGGTCTTCACCGAAAGCCTGCTGTTGTCGGTGCTGGGCGGCGCGGCTGGAGCCATACTGGGCTACTCCCTGCGGAATTCCATTCCGCGTCTGCTGACGGCATCGTGGCAGCCGGCCATCTTCTATAGCCGCTTCGACTGGCCCATATTTGCCTTCACCGCGGGTATCACGCTGATCAGCGGCCTTGTATTTGGACTCGCGCCCGCGTGGCGCTCTTCGCGACAGGCTGACGTCAGCACCGCGATCAAAGAGAGCGCGACCAGCGCGACACGACGCCGCAAAGGCCTCGCCGGCAAGTCACTTACCGTCCTTCAGATTGCGCTCTCTCTGCTGCTGGTGGTGGGCGCTGGCTTGTTCCTGCGCACCTTCAGAAACCTTTCCGACACGCCGCTAGGTTTCCGCCCAGAGAATGTTCTGCTCTTCTCGATCGAGCCGCCGAGGTCGCATTATCCGCCCGCAAAGCGGCTCCACGAACTACGACAGATAGAGGAAGCACTCGTCGGTCTGCCGGGCACCACTTCGATAGCACTTTCCAACGAACCGCTGCTCTCCAACGGCATGTCGGAGGAAGATTTCGTGCCTCAGGGAAAGGCATGGAGCAGGGGGGCTGAGTCCTCCGCCTACTCGAATCGGGTGAGCGAGAAGTTTTTCTCTACGTTAGGTATTCCGATCCTCAGTGGACGCAGCTTTAACGAGCAGGACACGGAGACTTCCACCAGGGTCGGGATCATCAACCAGGCTCTTGCGAGGCGCTCTTTCCCCGAAGGGAACCCTGTAGGCAAGACTTTCAAGAACCACAATGTCTGGTATCAGATCGTCGGCATCTGCGGGGATACAAAGTATGCCGATCTGCGTTCCGACGTTCCTCCGACGTTTTATCTGGATTACCTGCAGTCCCCGGCGGAAGCGAATGGCATGACCTTTGAACTTCACACTCAGGGTGACACTGGCAGCGTACTGGTTGCCGCGACAGGTGCGGTAGCGTCTGTAGACCCGGACCTGCCGCTCATGGATGTACGAACGCAGACGCAACAGATCAGCGCCACCATGCAGCAGGAGCGCATCTTCGCGTCGCTGACATCCGGCTTCGGCGTCCTGGCCCTCGCGCTCGCCTGCATCGGAGTCTACGGCGTGATGGCCTACCGCGTAGCCCAGCGCACCAATGAGATCAGCATCCGCCTAGCGCTAGGCGCGCAATCGCGACAAGTGCTGATGATGGTGTTGCGCGAGGCCACGTGGATGGCCGTCATCGGCGTCGCCGCGGGACTCGCTGCGGCGCTCGCGCTCACCCGCTTTTTAAGATCGATGTTGTTTGAACTGAAGCCCTGCGATCCAGTCACCCTCGGCGGCGCGACCGCGCTGCTCTTTGCGGTCGCCCTGCTCGCAGGATGGCTCCCCGCCTGGCGCGCCTCGCGCGTCGAGCCCATGCATGCACTGCGCTCCGAATAAACAGATCAGGGTCAAGAGTAGAGATGAGGGCCATGACCGCACTACTGCAGGACATCCGCTACGCGCTGCGCCAGCTGCGCAACTCGCCCGGCTTCACCATCACCGCGGTGCTCACGCTGGCGCTTGGCATCGGCGCCAACACCGCCATCTTCACGGTGCTCGACCAGGTGCTGCTGCGTAACCTTCCCGTGCCACATCCGGACCAGCTTGTCATGCTGCGCTTTACCGGCCTCGATGACGGCAGTCTGCATACGCATGGCGGCGACAACAACGACTACTTCTCCTTTCCCATGTATCGTGACCTTCGCGACAAGGGCGGCGTCTTCACCGGGTTGCTGGCGACGGATTCGACCGATGTAGGCGTCGGCTGGCATAACGAGACTTCTTTTGCGCCGGGGGAGCTGGTTAGCGGAAACTATTTTGACGTGCTGGGGATCAAGCCTGCCATTGGCCGCCTCTTCGTCGCGGCTGACGATGTGCAGCCGGATGCAAATCCCGTCGTGGTGCTCAGCTTCGCATATTGGCAGCAGCGGTTCGGCGCTGACCCTTCTATCGTCAACCAACAGGTTTCGATCAACGGGCATCCGTTCACCGTACTTGGCGTGACTCCTCCGGCATTTCACAGTGTCGTCATGGGAACCTCGCCTGCGGTGTTTGCCCCGATGACAATGAAGGCCTTGATCAAACCCGGCACTAACGACCTGCTTGACCGTCGGTCGAAGTGGCTCAACATCATAGGCCGGCTCAGGCCCGGGCTCGGGGCGATGCAGGCCCAGGCACAGATAGATACAGTCTGGCACGGGATTCGAGCCGAGGAGTTGAAAGACTTCCACCACGTCTCACCCAGGTTTCGCGAAGGCTTCCTCGACAGGAGCCACCTGCTCTTGCTCGACGGAGGTCATGGCTTTTCTCCCCTGCGCGACCAGGTGAAAATACCTCTGCTGATCGTCATGGGGATGGTGCTGCTGGTTGGCTTGATGGCTTGCGCCAACGTTTCAAGTCTCCTGCTGGTGCGGGCCGCGGGCCGGGTACGAGAGATGTCGATCCGCTATGCGCTCGGCGCTGGACGCGCGCAGGTGCTTCGCCAGCTGATCACCGAGGGTCTTCTGCTTGGCCTCACCGGTGGCGCCCTGGGAGTGCTGCTGTCGCCGCCGATCGCAAGCTTCCTGTTCCGCCATATGGAGGACTCGCCCGGCAGCACTCCCTTCTCTTCACACGCCGATCTGCGTATTCTCGTGTTCAACTTCGGCACCGCTATCCTGGTCAGCCTGCTCTTCAGTCTTGCTCCGGCGTTTCAGTTCTGGCGTCCGGATGTAGTGCCCGCCCTCAAGGACCAGGCTTCGACCCTGGCCAGTGGCTCTCTCCGTCTTCGCCGGCTCACCGTGGGTGTTCAGATCGGCCTGAGCATTCTGCTGATGGTGGGTGCGGGGCTTTTCGTGCGCACCATACTCAAGTTGAAGAATGTCGATGTCGGGTTCTCAACCGACCATCTTGTGGCCTGCTCTGTGCGGGCGACACTCGCCGGCTATGACTTGAAGCAGACACCGGAGCTATATCGATCGATCGTCGCTCGCCTGAGTGCACTGCCCGGCGTGCGGTCGGTTGCAGCCACCAGCGATGCTGAACTAGCGAATAACAACACCGGCTATAACATCACCGTCGCGGGGTACCAGGCCAGAGAGGGCGAAGACACCGATGTGGAGTCGGAGCAGGTCAGCCCTGACTACTTCAAGACGATGCGGATGACGCTACTTGCGGGGCGCGATATCGCTGATTCGGATGGCCCCGCGACAGGCAAAGTCGCGGTAGTGAACGAGATGATGGCGCGCCGCTACTTCGGCGACCCTGCGCGCGCTGTGGGTCGCTTCTACGGCAATGGCGGCGGCAACGTCCCAGTCGACATACAGATCGTAGGAGTGGTCAGGGATGCGAAGCATACGGGACTTCGCGAGGGGATACTGCCGACCGTCTTCCGGCCCTACACGCAGCAGACGCCTCCAGGCTCGATGGTCTTCTATGTGCGGACATGGCAGAGCCCGGAGGACGCGTTAAACGGAATTCGCCAGGCCATCAGACGGCTCGACTCGAGGATCGTCGTCGACTCGTTGCGCACCATGGACGACCAAGTCGACGAGGCACTGCAGACCGAGCGGATGGTGGCGCTGCTGGCAATAAGCTTCAGCGCGCTGGCGACCTTGCTTGCGGCGATAGGGCTCTACGGCGTGCTCGCCTACTCTACTGCACAGCGGACTCGGGAAATCGGTATTCGGGTCGCCCTTGGTGCGAGCCGGCTAAGCGTGATCTCAATGGTGCTCAGCGAGGTGACGTGGCTGGCGGGAATCAGCATCGCAATCGCGCTTCCGCTCGCAATGGCGTTAACCCACTTTCTCAAGGCTCAACTCTTCGGCGTGTCGACCAACGATCCGCTCACCATGTTTGTTGCGACTACGCTGGCAGCTCTTGTGGCGATGACGGCCGCGCTGCTGCCCGCGGCGCGTGCAGCCAAGGCTGACCCGATGACTGCTCTTCGTTACGAATAGGACGCGCTGATGATCAAGCTCAAGGATGTTGAACGCAGTTATAAGACGGGAGCGGTGCAGACCTGGGTGCTGCGTCGCGTGAACCTCACCATTCGCGAGGGTGAGTTCATCACCATCATGGGACCCTCAGGCGCGGGCAAGTCGACTCTACTGAACGTGCTCGCCCTGCTCGACGATCAGTGGGCCGGAGAGTACTGGTTCCGCGACCAGCCTCTGCACACGATGGCCCGCAAGCAGCGTGCCGAGGTCGCCAAGGCGAATATCGGCATGGTCTTCCAGAGCTACCACCTGCTCGACGATCTCACAGTAGCCGAAAATATTGACCTGCCGCTGTCTTACAAAAACATTTCCCGATCGGAGCGGCAGGCGATGGTCGCCGACACCCTGGATCGCTTTCAGATCGTTGGCAAGAAAGATCTCTATCCCAGCCAGCTCTCGGGGGGCCAGCAGCAGCTCGTCGGGATCGCGCGGGCCGTCATTCACAAGCCTCTGCTGCTGCTCGCCGACGAGCCCACCGGCAACCTGCATTCAACCCAGGCCAGGGACATCATGGAGCTCTTCCGCAGTCTCAACCAGCAGGGCGCGACGATCGTCCAGGTCACGCACTCGGACGCGAACGCGGCATACGGCGATCGAGTGATAGAGGTACGCGATGGCTGGGTGGTAAAGGACACAAAACCCGAGCCCGCAACCTCGCAGGTGATCACCCAGTGAGCCTCTGCGTTCCCAGATCGGTGCGGCGCATCGCGACCGCGGCTTGCCTTCATGCCCTGATAGCGGGCTCTCTGCAGGGGTTTGCGGTCGCCCCGAGCGCAGTGGTCCCGGGCGCATCGATGGTCGACGCTCCCGGTATTGTGAGCGGCGCCTCTTCGGCAGGGCTGACGATCCGTCAGCCCGATTTCAAACGCGACATGCCGCGCTCCTTCAACTTCTTCAAGCAGTATCGCGGCGTCACAGTACCGCAGCCGGACCTCGTCAACTCGCCCCGGCTGGAGGCGCTGGTTCACGATGGCAAGCTCTACCTCTCACTGCAGGATGCGATTTCGCTCGCGCTCGAAAACAACCTTGACCTTGAGATCGCCCGCTACAACACCCCCATCGCCGACGCGGATATCCTGCGTACCAGGGCAGGCGGGCAGGCGCGCGGCGTCAATACGGGCGTGGTGCAGGGTACTCCGGGCGGCGGCGAGGGTGGCTTCGGAAGCGGCGCTCCAGGCGCGGGCGCAGGAGGTACAACCGGTGGAGCGGGCGGCGCTGGAGCCGGCGCGTCGGGACTGGTAGAGTCGACCCTTGGCACAGGGTCTGCGGTGTCAAGCTACGATCCGCTCATTACCGGTCAGGTATATGTCGACCATTCGTCCGAACAACTTACTAACCAGTCGATCTATGGAGTACCGGACTATAAAACGAATACTATACTGGGCAACTTCTCCTATCTTCAGGCATTTCCGTCAGGTACTTCGCTCGAGGTTGGCTTCGACAATAACCGTCAGACGGTTAATAGCGTGTTTAATACGGTAAATCCGCAGCTCTATTCGAATATTCGCCTGCTGCTTCAGCAACAACTATTATCCGGGTTTGGCCTGGGACCGAATCTCCGCTACCTGCATATAGCGAAAAACAACAAGCTCATATCCGACATCGCGTTCCGCGCCCAGGTTATTGCAACCGTGACCCAGATCGAAGACATCTACTGGGACCTTGTAAGTGCCTACGACGATGAGACCGTCAAAGAAGGCTCTCTGAATTTTGCGCAGCAGACCCTCGATAACAATAGAAAGCAGCTCGAGCTGCAGGCTATTCCAGCGATGGACGTGATGAAGGCCGAGTCGGAGGTGGCGGTCCGTGAGCAGGATCTGACCATCTCGAGGACCGCCCTTCAGCTACAGGAGCTTCTAGTAAAGAATGCCCTGACGAAGACCCTGGACGACCCGCGACTTGAAGAGATGCCTGTAGTTCCAACGGACAGAATGGTCGCCGCAATGGAGGCAAACGCGCAGCCTATGCAGGCGCTCATAGCGCAAGCCCTCGGGAACCGGACGGAGTTAAAAGAGTCCGTGATAGACCTTGCGAACCGGCAGCTAAGTCGCAGCACCGCGAGGAATGCGCTCCTGCCCACTGTATCGCTGTACGGGTTCTACTCAGGCACGGGATATGGCGGTCAGCCCAACGCTCAATCCTCTCAGCAGGGAAATGTCACTCTGCCGCCAGGCTACGGAGGAGCGCTGCTCAACGCGTTCAACGCCAGCTCCCCGGAGTACCAGCTGGGTCTGCAGATGGAGATACCTCTGCGTAACCGCATCGCCAAGGCCGACCAGTACCGCACGGAACTCGAGTACCGCCAGTCGCAGCTCTACCAGGAGGAATTGAAGAAGCGCATTCGCATCGAAGTGAGAAACGCAGAGTATGCATTTGAGCAGGGGCGCGCGCGGGTCGACTCCGCAACCAAGAGCCGCGACCTCGCGCAAAAAACATTCGAGATCATGAAGCAGGAGCAGCAACTGGGAGCCGGCTCCAGCTATCAGACGCTCACGTCGCAGCGTGACCTCGCCGTAGCCGAGTCGACCCTGGTCGCTGCGAAGACTAACTACGCGAAGGCGAAAGTCGAGCTGGACCGCGCGACCGGAGTGACCCTTGAAGCGAATGCCATCGATATCCGGGAGGCGCAGAGCGGAGGGGTAGCGAGAGACAATCCTCGGACAGGACCGTAGACCTCGGCAGCTATAGTGAGTAGCCTCTTGTCTAGCATGCGTCCCGATCCCGAGCGTGGTCTCTCCGAGAGCAGGCTTCAAGTGCCCACCGCGCTCCCGCCCTTCGTTCTAGTCGCGGACGATCAGGCACCCATCCTCGATGCGATAGAGCTGTTGCTGCAGCCGGAGGGCTACCGGGTCGAGACCGTGCGCTCCCCCTCGATGCTGATGAACGCGCTCGCTTCAGAGACCTATGACGCGCTGCTGATCGATCTCAACTACACGCGGGACACGACCTCCGGCCGCGAGGGGCTCGACCTGCTGCCGCGCATTCAGAGCCACGACTCTCAGCTGCCCGTGATCGTGATGACGGCATGGGCTAATGTGGAGATCGCGGTCGAGGCCATGCGTCGCGGGGCGCGCGATTTCATACAAAAGCCGTGGGAGAACGCGCGGCTGCTCACTATCCTGCGTACCCAGATCGACCTGCGACGAGCTTTGCGCCGCGGCCAGCTGCTGGAGGCCGAGAATCGCCTCCTCCGCACCGACGGGCGGCCCGAGTTCATCTCGTCAGCCCCGAGCATGCAGCCGGTCCTCGAGTTGATTACCCGCGTCGGTCCGTCCGACGCCAACATCCTTGTGACCGGCGAACATGGCAGCGGCAAGGAGGTCGTCGCGCAGACACTTCACGCGGTCTCAGCGCGCGCGACTCGCTCCTTCGTAGCGGTCAACACCGGCGCCCTGCCGGAGGGCACCTTCGAGAGCGAGCTCTTCGGCCACGTCAAGGGCGCCTTTACCGACGCCCGCACCGATCGCATCGGACGCTTTGAACTGGCCGATAACGGCACCATCTTTCTCGATGAGATTGCCAACGTACCGATGCGCCAGCAGGCCAAACTGCTGCGCGTGCTTGAGACCGGTGAGATGGAGCGGGTAGGCGCCTCGAAGACGCGTCGCATCGACGTCCGCCTCATCTCCGCAACCAATGCCGATCTTCCGGCCGAGTGCCAGGCAGGGCGATTTCGGGAAGATCTGCTCTTCCGCCTTAACACCGTCGAGATACATCTGCCCGCCTTGCGCGAGCGTCGCGAAGACATCCCCCTGCTCGCCGCCCACTTCCTGGCCCGCTACGCGGCGCGCTATCGCAAAGCGGCAGGGGGATTTGAGGCGGCCGCCATGCAGGCGCTGCTGCAACACAGCTGGCCGGGCAACGTGCGCGAGCTCGATCACACCATCGAACGGGCAGTGCTGATGTCGCGGGCGCCGGCGATCGCAAGCAGCGATCTTGGCCTCACCGCAGCTCGCGGTCCGACTCAGAATCTGGATGAAATGAGCCTGGAAGCCGTCGAAAGCATCCTGATCCGCAAAGCCCTCGGCCGCTTCTCGGGCAACGTCAGCCACGCCGCCGACGCCCTCGGCCTCAGCCGTGGAGCGCTCTACCGGCGAATGGAAAAGTATGGCATCTAGCGTCCGGGGCAGGAAGATCAAGAGGCTGCCCCTGACCAGATCAAGACGACGCCTCAGGTTCCAACGGCGCATTCAAGTCTGGTTTTGGCTGCTGGCCAGCCCGATATTCATTCTCACACTCTTGGTGCTGCGCCTGGAGAAGATATCGGCAGCAGTGCAAATCGCGGTCATGCTTGCCTCCGTCATCGTGTGGATGATCTTGAGCAGCGCCTTCAAGGATCAGATCGTTCGCCCCTTACAGACCCTGTCGAACGTGGTCGCCGCTCTGCGCGAAGATGATTACTCCTTCCGCGCCCGCGGCGCCCGCCGGGACGATGCCCTGGGCGAGCTCGCCCTAGAGATCAACTCACTCGCCAGCATGCTGCAGACGCAGCGGGTGTCAGCGATCGAGGCAGAGGAGCTGCTGCGACGGGTGGTCGAGTCGATGGCCACACCCGTACTTACATTCGATCCCGGGGCCATCCTTCGCCTGATGAATCCTGCCGCAGTCAAGCTCCTCCGCGTCACGGCCAAGGATGCAGTCGGTCGATCGGCTGAGGCGCTGGGGCTTCTGGAGATCTTCAACGCACGCGATGAAGAGGTGATTCCATTCAGCGAAGTGACCGGATCGCCCCACCGGCTCTTGTCGCGCTGGATGGTGCGCCGCACCACCTTTCGTCAGCGGGGCATTCCCCATACCCTGCTGCTGCTATCGGACGTGAGCAGTGCCTTGCGCGAGGAGGAAAGCCAGGCCTGGCAGAGGCTCATACGCGTCCTGGGTCACGAGATCAACAACTCCCTCGCGCCTATCAAGTCCATCGCCGGCAGCTTGCGTTCACGACTGCAGCGAGACGTTGACCAGTACCAGGCAGGCACCGACTTCGAGCGTGGCCTCATTGTCATCGAGAGCCGCGCCGATTCGCTCAACAGGTTTGTCCAGGCATACCGGCAGCTCGCCCAGCTTCCGCGCCCGTCCATCCGCAGCGTGGCGCTCGCGCCTTTGATCGAGAGGGTAGTCAGCCTCGAGACCCGCATTCCGATCGAGTTGGCTCCCGGTCCGAATGTCGACTGTGGCCTCGATCCTGACCAGATCGAACAGCTCATGATCAACCTGATCAAGAACGCCGTCGAGGCCGCGATGACAGCCACCGAGGTCGCGAGCGCTCTCACTCCTCCAGCAGACTGCGCGACGCCTCATGTGCAGGTGAGGTGGTCCACTAGCGCTTCAGACGTCACCATCTCGATCACCGACAATGGTCCCGGACTCACCAACCAGTCCAACCTGTTCGTCCCCTTCTACACTACGAAGGAGAACGGATCAGGCGTCGGGCTGGTGCTGGCGAGGCAGATTGCGGAGGCACACGGTGGGACCGTGACCCTCTCGAATCGCCCTGACCTACCCGGCTGCGAGGCAGTAGTCCGGCTGCCTCTTCGCCCGCCCGCTGCCAGGTAGAGCGCTCGTCGAAGGCAGCAACTCACGGCCTGTGCGGCGGTAGCTTTAGATCAAAGCGCGGCTTTGCGGGTGTAAATCCTGTATCCCCGGCCATGCTCCTCTGTGCCTCCGCGCTCCAGCGTCAAGGTGTATTCATCATTCAGGCGGCGCTTAAACTCCGGCCACGCCGCCAGCTCGTCGTAACCGTAGTCAAGCGTCTTTGGCCACTGCTGATTGGTCAGCACAACCAGCCGCGGCTTCGCGGCCTCGAAGCGGCTCAGAAAGTCCTGCCGCAGTTCGTCGAGGCGCGGATCGTGCTTGTCCAGAAAGAGCAGATAATCGGTTGTGTACCCGGTCGCGGTGACGGCCTTCATCCGCAGCGCCACGGTAGTACACCCGAAGGTCGTATCCAGGCACTGCATCTCCCCGGGCTTGTCAGCGGCGTGCAGCGCCGTCAGGTCGCTCTGCAGAGTATCGATCATCCACATGTCGTAGGTGGATTTCTCTCGGAGGTGTGGATAGCTGGCGACCGCCAGGGCCGTCAACGCCAGCGCAGCCCATCCGAGCTCGCGGCGCCCGTGCAGCATGGTCCCCACCAGCACCCAGCCCGCCCACAGGTAGAAGAAAAACAGGAACGGCGCACGATGATAGTCGAAGCCCTTGTGCTGCAGCAAAAAGGCCGCAGCGCCGAGCAAGGCGCAGAGCATTAAGACCTGCTGTTCGCGGTCCTGGCGGAGCTGTCTCTGAAACAACACGAGGCCAGCTCCACAGATTGCAAGCAGCGGCAGCAGCATGCGCGGCGGATCGATCAGCTGGCGAAACATCTGGCGGAAGGTCCGGTACTTTATGTCGACGTATAGCGGGATGTAACGCAATTCGACATGGATAAAGGCGCCTAGAGCGTGCTTCCAGAGCAGGAATCCGATCACCAGCGCCGTCCCGGCCGCCACGCCTGCCGTCGTCCATCCCAGGTAGGGTGCAAGGGGCCGCTCACGGCGGCGCATCTCCAGCAGGACGATCACAACCGGCAGAACAAAGAGCACCGCCATCGGCTTGATGCTGGCGCCGAACGCAACGCAAAACCCGAACACGGCCAATAACCGCGGCTCATCTCGGCGCAGCGCCTCGATCAGGCACGCGATGCCCACACCCAGCATGCAACTGATGAAGAAATCCCTCTGGCCAAGGTTGATGATGCTGAGCTTGACGCCCTTCTGCGACCACAGAAAAAAGGCGAAGCCGAAGACCCCCGCGAACCAGTAACCACTACGTCTCGCGATGGCCATCATTGCAGCGAATGCGACGGCCAGCGCGCACAGGTCAAACATCCGAAAGCCGGCATCGCTCGAGCCGAAGACATGTCTGCCAAAGCTGTAGAGCAGCACCGACCCGGGAAACTGTACCTCGGTCACGTCGCGGTAAAGGCGCATCCCATGCTCGGTCAGGAAGCCCATGTAGATGAGGATGGGCGCGTCCTGCACCATCGGCCAATTGCGCGCGGCAAACAGCAGCGCCCCACCAAACGCCGCCAGCCAGACCGTCAGCAACAGCCAGATGATCTTGAGCTTTGCCGGCCCAAGCTGCGAGGCCAGAGTACTGGGTCCGCGTTCGACCAACGTTTCACGATCCGCCAACATGTCGACCTCCAGAGCTTAATGGTCCGGGGAAGAGGACCTCTACTGCCGCGCGCGGACGGCAGCCAGAGAGGAAAACGTGCCGACACTCTCATGCCGCATCAGCCTGCGCGTCCGCTGATGTGCTATCGAAAGTGCGTGATCGCTATACGTTTGAAGACTCTCAGGGCGACGACCTTTACGATAAGCCGCGTCGAACTAGACCACGACTCGGAGCCCGCTGCGGCTCGCAGCCGCAAACTCCACCGCAGTCTCTGCGATGTAGTCGAGCATCGGCTTCGTCAACCCCGGAAACACGCCCAGCCAGAACACCTGGTTCATCACGTAGTCGGTGTTCTTCATATCGCCGATCACGCGGTGCTCGATGCCGGTATACGCCGGCTGGCGCAGCAGGTTGCCGGCGAACATCAGCCTCGTCCCGATCTTCTTGGTCTCGAAATGCCGGGTAAGCTCGTCGCGCGTAAATGGAGCGTCCTCTTTCACTGCAATCGGGAACCCGAACCAGCTGGGGTCTGCATCTTCGCCCGCCACCGGCAGCACCACGAACTCCTCGAGCGGCTTCAGCGCCGCCTTCAGATAAGCAAAGTTCTCTTTACGGCGCGCGATGAAGTGTGGCAGCTTCGCAATCTGCGATACACCGAGCGCCGCCTGCATATCGGTCGCCTTGAGGTTGTAACCAATGTGGGAGTAGGTGTACTTGTGATCGTAGCCGCAGGGCAGAGTGCCCAGCTCCCACTCGAAGCGCTTGCCGCAGGTATTGTCGACGCCCGGCTCGCACCAGCAGTCACGGCCCCAGTCGCGGAAGCTGTCAATAAGCACCTGGAGCGCAGGCTTGTCGGTGAGCACCGCTCCACCCTCGCCCATGGTGATATGGTGCGCGGGATAGAAGCTCACCGTGGCAATATCGCCAAAGGTCCCAACCTTTTGCCCCTTGTAGGTCGACCCCAGCGCGTCGCAGCAATCCTCCACCAGCCACAGCTTGTACTTCTTGCAAAAATCAGTCACCGCCTGCAGGTTGAAGACATTGCCCAGCGTGTGCGCAATCATCACGGCTTTAGTCTTTGCGCTGTAAGCACGCTCGAGCAGCGTCACATCTATCTCAAAGGTCGGCAGGCTCACATCAACGAACACCGGAATGAGCCGGTTCTGGATGATGGGGTTCACGGTAGTCGGGAAGCCCGCGGCGACCGTGATCACCTCATCGCCTGGGCGCAGCTGGCGATCGCCCAGCTTAGGACTGGTGAGCGCAGAGAGCGCCACGAGATTGGCCGACGATCCGCTGTTGACCAGGCTCGCCGAACGCACTCCGAAGAATCGGGCAAGCTTCCGCTCGAAGTCCTTGGCCCAGCGCCCCGTGGTGAACCATGAGTCTAATGCCGAGTCGACGACCGAGCAGAGGTCTTCCGGACCGATCACCTTGCCCGATACAGGAACCCCGGACTGACCTGCAACAAAGTCTCTCGCGGGGAAGGCTTCGGCATGATATTCCGCTGTCAGTGCCAGGATTTGCTGGCGCAACTGCTCTGATTTTTCAGACATGGTCTGACAAGTTTACACGAGGTGGTTGCAGCGACTCACAGCTTGGACTGTGCCCGAAGATCAGTTACGATCTGATATATCCCATGAAATTCACAGAGCAGAATGTGTCAGGAGACTCACAGGTGTCTCTGGTCGAGGGCAACCCTCCAGCGCCATTTCATCCCCCGGTTTCACCACGGCATGCGCAGCCCCATGCCGGGCGCTCCAGGGGCGAGCAATGAACGCGCTGCCCAGGTCCCTGATCATTGGAGCCTCCGGCCAGGTCGGTCATCACCTCGTCGAAAAGCTAGGTGAGAACCGCGTCATACGTGCAGGCTTCAAGCCCAGACCCGGCTGGATGCAGATCGACCTCAGCGCTGTTGAAGATGCTCGCCGCCAGGTCGAAAAACTCGCTGCAAAGCAGGCGATCGATGCTGTCTACTGCGTCGGAGGAGCGACCAGCGCCGAGTCGTGCGAGTCAGCCCCGGACCTGGCGATGCGCGCCAATTACCTCGGCCCCGCTGCGATTGCCTCCGTCTGCACACACATCCCTTTCATCTACTTCTCGACAGAATATGTCTTCGACGGATTGCATGGACCTTACACGGAGACCGCGGCTAAGAACCCGTTGAACCAGTACGGGCGGAGCAAATCGCTCGGCGAGGATGCAATCATGGCTGCGCATCCGGGCGCGCTCGTTCTTCGCACCACCGTAGTCTACGGGGATGATCCTGGAGGAAAGAACTTTCTCTATCCCCTGCGGATGCTGCTGGCAGACGGCAGGCCGATGCTGGTGCCAAGCGACCAGATCTCGACGCCTACTTACAACTGCGACTTGGCGGAGGCCGCCATTGCGCTCGTCAAGGGTGGACACAAAGGCATCTTCAACGTGAGCGGGCGAGAGCTCCTGTCTCGCTACGAGTTTGCCGTTCAGGCCGCCGGCTATCTCAAGCTTGACCCTAAAAAGATCATTGGCGTGCCGACTGAAAAGCTGGGTCAGGCAGCGAGGCGTCCACTCCGGGCAGGGCTGCTGATCGACAAGCTTGAGGCCACGCTGCCGGGTCTGCGCATGCGCCCGATCGCAGAGGGGATGGACGAGTTTCTGAGCCTTGTGCCCGAAAACCCTGTCAGGCTTCAGTCATCGACGCAGTGGGCTCGTGAGCACTCAGATGAATGACATCTTCAATAATCGTTAACGGCCGGCGGCGGCTTGCGGTATAGAGACGCCCAAGGTACTCGCCGATGATGCCGAGGAACATTGCATTGATACTCAGACTGCCAAGCTGTATTGCCACGAGGGTGGTGAAGCCGGCCGGCCACTGCGCCTTGGTCAGCAGCTTGAAGGCTGTGTAGCCAAGCACCAGCAGGAAGGTGAGCAGCGAGACCAGCAGCCCGAAGAAGGTGGAAAAACGTAAAGGCACGGTCGAATGGTTCAGAATGCCATCGAGCGCGAGCGCAACCATCTTCGAGAAGGAAAACTTGCTTTCACCGCGGGTGCGGGCGTTGCGATGGTAGGGCACTCCGACCTGCTTGAAGCCCATCGCTGCGATCGTGCCGCGCAGGTAAGGCTGCGGGTCTTCGTACTCCTTGAGCAGATCGATGACACGCCGGCTGATAAGCCTGAAGTCTCCCGCATCGACAGGGATCTTGTCTTCACTCAACTTGTCGATGAGGCGGTAGAACACGACGCGTGACATCTGGTTTGACCATGACTCCTGCCGCTTTACCCGCACCCCGTAGACGACGTCGGCGCCCTCGTCCCGCCAGATGCGCAGAAACTCGCCGAGCAGCTCGGGCGGATCCTGCAGGTCGCAATCCAGCTGCACCGCCGCCGCGCCCTTGGCCTTGGCATAGCCGGTCATGATTGAGCGCTGGTAGCCGAAGTTCCGGGAGAAGCGGTACGCCCGCACCCTCGGGTCTTTGCGCGCAAGCTCGCGCAGCAGCACCGGCGTCCGATCCGTACTGTGATTGTCGGTGAACACAAACTCGAAGTCGCACTCAGACCGCAACTGCTGAGTGATCGGTACAAGTGCCTCATAGAAGGGAAAGATATTTACCTCTTCATTGAACACCGGGACGACGATAGAAATCAGCGGCTTGTTTCCATCCATTTCGCGACCGATACCTTCTCCTCGTAAAAAAAAGAGGCAATTGGGAGTTTTCGCTGAGTGTACCACCGGGGTGAGCGAAGCCTCCCGCGATCAAACCTCGAGTCAAGAGCCACAAAATCACAAAAACAATGTATCGAAAGTACAGGGGAGTGCTATTGGCCTTCCGTGTCGTTGGCCGATTCACAGTGCGTTGGGGCTAGGCGCTTCGCCCAAAGCATAGGATACTCGGACTAGGGAAGATGCTGTGCGGGTTGCATCTTCCGCAGCAGCGCCTACCAGATCGAAAGTGAGGAACCCTCAAACGATGAAAGCTGTGATCCTCGCGGGCGGGCTCGGCACGCGCATCTCCGAAGAAACCTCTCTGCGCCCCAAGCCCATGGTAGAGATCGGTGGACGCCCGATCCTCTGGCACATCCTCAAGATCTACTCGCATTACGGCATCAACGACTTCATCATCTGTTGCGGGTACAAGGGCTACATCATCAAGGAGTACTTCGCCAACTACTTCCTGCACACCGCCGATGTCACCTTCGACATGACTGCGAACAAGATGATCGTCCACAACTCCGTGGCAGAGCCGTGGCGCGTGACCCTTGTCGACACGGGAGACGCCAGCGGAACGGCCGGACGTATGCGCCGGGTTCGCCAGCATCTCACCGCGGGCGAGCCCTTCTGCATGACCTACGGCGACGGCGTGTCCGACATAGACATCTCGGCCTCGGTCGCCTTCCACAAGTCCCACGGCAAGCTCGCAACCATCACCTGCGTTCAGCCGATAGCACGCTATGGAGCGCTGGGCCTGGAAGGCACCGAGATTCATTCCTTCCAGGAGAAGCCGCCCGAGGAGGGTGGATGGATCAACGGCGGCTTCTTCGTCCTCGATCCCAGTGTCATCGACTACGTCACCGACGACCTGCAGATGTTTGAGCGCGAACCGATCGAGGCCCTGGTAAACGCCCGGCAGGCACACGCGTACCTCCATCACGGGTTTTGGCATGCCATGGACACGCTGCGCGACAAACAACACCTCGAAGAACTCTGGAGCAAGGGAAAGGCGCCATGGAAGGTCTGGTAGGCGGTTCCTCGGCGGGTACTGCTTCGGCGGGTACCTCATGGAGTGGCAGGCGCGTCTTTCTCACCGGGCATACGGGCTTCAAAGGGGGATGGCTGGCCCTTTGGCTGACACGACTCGGCGCTGAAGTGAGAGGGTACGCGCTCGATCCCTGCACAGAACCAAACCTCTTTACCGTGGCCGGTGTCGGCAGGGCGATAGAAGACATCCGCGGAGACATTCGCGACGGCGCACACGTCGAGGCCTCAATGAAGGAGTTCCGGCCGGAGGTGGTCTTCCACCTCGCGGCCCAGCCGCTGGTGCGCTACTCCTACGAAGACCCCATAGGGACCTACGAGACCAACGTGATCGGGACCGCGCGGGTGCTCGATGCGGTTCGGCGCACACCGTCGGTGCGTGCCTTGGTGTCGGTCACGACCGACAAATGCTACGAGAACAAGGAATGGGTCTGGCCCTACCGCGAGACCGATCCGCTCGGAGGATATGACCCATACTCGAGTTCGAAAGCCTGCGCCGAGATAGTCTCTGCCGCCTTCCGTCAGTCCTACTTTCCAGTGGAACGTATCGCAGAGCACGGCGTTGCAATCGCTACCGCGCGCGCCGGCAACGTGATCGGCGGAGGCGACTGGTCAAACGATCGTCTCATCCCGGACCTCGTTCGTGGCTTTCTATCGGGCAAACCCGTGCTCATCCGTCGCCCCGCTGCAATCCGCCCCTGGCAGCACGTCCTCGAGCCGCTGCACGGATACATCCGCCTCGCCGAAGAGCTGCTCTCTCCGCCAGCCAGGGCAGCGCAGTTCGCAACGGCCTACAACTTCGGCCCCAGCGAAGAGGACGCCCGCCCCGTCTCGTGGATCGCCGAACACATGACAAATTTCTGGGGCGATGGAGCATCCTGGGTGCTCGACAGCCATCACGGTCCCCACGAGGCCGGATACCTCAGGCTCGACGCCAGCAAAGCGCGTCGCGATCTTCAGTGGAGCCCAAAGCTTAATCTTGAGACGGCCCTCGAATGGCTCGTTCAATGGTACCGAAGCTGGCAGTCGGGGCAGCCCTCAGGCAGCAGTGACATGCAGGCAGTAACTCACGAACAGATAGCCGCCTATTCCAGGCTCTTGCTCTAAGTAGCGTCACCGATAGTGCAAAGTCGATGTAACGTTCCAGCATGACTGCGCGCCGCATTCGTAGTGCGATGCGGAGCTGGCTCATCTCACCGTCCTCCTCTACAGGAACCCGGGCGCTTGAGAGCACTGGATCTGTTTCACTGGCTCGAGTGAATCGCGTGGAGTCTCTTCCATGTGGAATGAGCCTATTTCTTTTGCGCCGGGATCAAAACCGACTCCGAAGAATTCGGCTGGCGCGCTCATCCAATCTACGTGCACCCAAGACGCAAACTATGTAGTCTCCTGCTGATGGAGTTTGCCCTGCTCCTGGGTGTGGCCCGAGCCCAGAGCGCCGCGAGTCGGCCGCAGTCGCCGGCAACCTCCAACACGCAAGCCGCTGCCCATCCGATATTGGTAGGCTACTTCCCGCAGTGGGGTCTTTACAGCGAACCACCTTACCTGGTCAAGAATCTTGTCACCTCCGGCGCCGCCGCGCTGCTCGATCAGATCAACTACGCACAAGGTTTTGTCACCTCCGGCCACTGCTCAGTAGCCGATCCCAACGCGGACCTTAACCACGCCTTCACTGCCACGGAGAGTGTGGACAGGACCGCTGACCTGCCTGACCAGCCCTTTCGCGGTTACATGCACCAGGTGGCGGAGTTGAAGCGGCGCTATCCGCATCTGAAGCTGCTGATCTCGCTTGAGGGCAATCCACTCGACTTTGCAGCGGATGCTCAGCCGGAGACCCGGCACGCGTTCGTAGCCTCCTGCATCGATGTTTTCATCAAGGGCAATCTAGCTCCGGGAGTCACAGCACCCGGCCTCTTTGACGGAATCGACGTTGACTGGGAGTACCCTCAGCAGGCCGACGCAGCCAACTACCTGGCGCTGCTCACCGAGATGAGGCAACAGATGGATGCTCTTCGCCCCGGTCTGACGCTCAGCGTAGCGATGGGGCACAGCCCACGCATGTACGACGGCACCGACATCGCTGCCGTCGCACACGTCGTAGACGAAGTAGGCCTGATGACCTACGACTTCACCGGCCCGTGGAGTCACAATACAGGATTCATCGCGCCGCTCTACAAGACAGCGCAGCGCTGGGGCGGCAGCGTGGACGGCAGCGTCTCCGACTACCTCGCCGCTGGCGTCCCTGCGTCGAAGTTGCTGGTTGGCCTGCCCTTCTACGGTTATGGATGGCAGCAGGTTCCCGACACGGACAACGGACTGGCCCAGGAGGGCGAGCCCATTCACGGCGACCGCCCCTACAACTACATCGAGACTCTGGCTGCGGACTCGTCCGTCTACCGCGATCCCGCGTCCTCAGCGCCGTGGCTCTTCGACGGCGACGTCTTCTGGACGTACGAAGACCCGACCTCCATCCAGGCGAAAGGTCAGTATGCAATCGACCACAAGCTGGGAGGCATGATGATCTGGGAGCTGAGCGGAGATAATCCGTCCGCTCTACTCTTGAAGACGGCTAAATCAGCACTCGCTCCGGCAGGTCCCAGGACGCAACCTGGCACTGCAACGGCGTCGTCACATCCGTCTTTCGAACCTACTGTCAAGTCCGCCCCCGTGCCGGAGAGACACTGAACCGTTTGCGGGATCCGGATGCGCTGGCGCTCTGGCTTCTTGAGGCTCGCCGACGCCGACTTCAATTCCCCTGTTCGGCTGTAGGCTGTCAATGCACGATCGCCGCGGCTTCGCATCGATCGCAGGAGTTACACGGCCCCGTGTAGTCGTCCCCGAAGTAGCGCAGCAGGTACTCGCGGCGGCAGCCGGTGCAGTCGGCGTAGCCCTGCATCTTCTCGAGCCGCTCCTGCAACATCAGTTTGTGCTGCTCACCCTGCTCGGCGGCCGCTGCCACGATCTGCTCCGGCGCCTGCTCGGTCGCGAGCTTAAGCTCGCCGCCAGGCAGCTGCTCGACCGCATCGATCTCCTCCAGGCGATGGATCGTGTTCATCAGCTTGCGCTGAGACATATCCATCTCGTGGCTTAAATGCTCGGGACTCACCGGCCCCTGCTCACCAGCCAGCACCTCGGCCACATGCACCATGTCTTCGGCCTTCACTGCACCGCTGCCGGCGTGAAAGGACTGAGCAGCGATGTTCTCCCGCCGGTAGAACAGCACAGCCTCGGCAGGCTCGCCATCGCGTCCGGCGCGCCCGATCTCCTGATAGTAAGCATCAAGGGAGTCGCTGATGTCGTAGTGATAGACAAAGCGGATATCAGCCTTGTCGACTCCCATGCCAAAGGCGTTGGTCGCCACAATCACCTCTGCCTCGCCCTGCATGAAGCGGTCCTGGATCGCGTGCCGTTCCTTGGCCCTCAATCCACCGTGATAAAGCACCGCGTCCGTGCCCTCTTCAACTAGTTCAGCGACGATCGACTCCGCATTCTTCCGGGTCGCTACGTAGACGATGCCTGGCTTCTCGGCGAAGCTGACCCGCCGCAGCAGAGCCTGCCGCTTCTCATCCTCCTTAAAGAACGGATCGACGCGCAGCGAAATATTGGGCCGATCAAACCCCTGCACGATCACCCTCGGCGACCTGAGCCCAAGACATTCGATGATCTCGGCGCGCACCTGCTCAGACGCCGTAGCGGTGAGCGCCAGCGTCGCAGGGTGTCCCAGCCCCTCGATGGCCGTCGCCAGCTGCAGGAAGTCAGGACGGAAATCGTGCCCCCACTGGCTGACGCAGTGCGCCTCGTCGACGACGAAGAGCGACACGCCGGCCCCTTGCAGACGCCTCATCGTCTCCGCCTTCCGAAGCTGCTCGGGAGCAAGAAAGATGTAATTGATCTCGCCGTCCTCGATCTTCTGGAGGGTCTCGCGCTGCTCGACCAGGCCCTGTGTGGAGTTGACGATTGCCGCCTCTTTAAGGTCACTGCGCTCGATCGCATCGGCCTGGTCCTTTTGCAGCGCGATGAGAGGCGAGATGATCACCGTAGCGCCGGGGATGAGGTCGCCGGCTATCTGGTAGATCGCTGATTTTCCTGAACCCGTGGGCTGCACCACCAGCGTGTCGCGACCCTCGAGCAGCGAGCGAATCGCCTCCTCCTGCCCCGGTCGAAGAGAGGGGAAGTCGAGCAGCCGTCTGGCTGCGGCCTCAAGATCGATCTTGTCCCCCTTGCGAGACCTGCGGGGATTGGCGCTGCCTGCCTTCGGTGTCGTCGGCTCCGCCAGCTGCTCCGCTGCTGTCTGCTGCTGCCGGCTTCGGGACGCTCGCCCAGCCTGCTTATTGCTCTGCTTCTCTGTCATCGGGTTCTTTGGACTGCTGATCTTCGCTCGGAATTTTCAGTCGCAAGCGTACGGCCCTCGCGCCAGTGGACCACGCAACAAGGGCGCCTCGCGGTGTCTTACCCGCTGTACTGCAACACCCTGCGTTGGATGAGCGAGAGAGCCATACGCGATGCTCGCGCCGGGAAGCAGGTCTGGAAGCAGATCTAGACGAAGCCGACGTTCATCGAAGGGAACGAGCCGATGTTTGGAAACACCGATGGCATCTGCGCAGCGGACACGCCGAACCAGTTTGCCAGCGTGGCCGCATACTGCACGCTTCCGGTGGTCGGCACCCAGCGGCCGTTGGTGCCGGAATCGTCGGGCCCGTTGAGAGCTAGTGTGGGAAAGGTTCCATACATCTGACCGCCTTTAACCGCGCCGCCCATGACGATGTGGTGCGAGCCCCACGCATGATCGCTGCCGGTGTTGGAGTTCGGCTGAAAGGTGCGCGAGAAATCAGACATGGTGAAGGATGTCACACTGTTCGCGACCCCGAGCTCGAGTGTGGCCTTATAAAACGCCCCCATCGCGGCGCTGATCTGTGCAAGCAGCTGGCTCTGCAGCGCGATCTGGTTGGAGTGGGTATCGAAGTTGCCGATTCCGGCGAAGAATATCTGGCGCTGCACCCCGAGCGCAGCCCTTACCTGTATGACCTGGGCGATCTGCTTCAACTGCGCCGCGAGGCCGTTGTTCGCCGGGAACACTGTTTGAAGAGGGCTGACACCCGCGACCGACTGGGTCAGCACGTTCGCGTAATCATAGGCCTTGCTGGTGATGGCGTTGTCTGCCTGGACCAGGCTGAGGCCGCTGTCGAACGTGAGCAGGCTCTGCGCGGTCGCCAGCTGCGCTCCGCACTCCGTCGTTCCTTCGCTGCAGCCTGCGGCCCCCAGGTTTTCGGGGCTGATGCTCACCGGCGTCGTCGTCTGACCGTTGCAGAAAAGGGTGTCGCCCGCAACGGAGGTGATCATTGGGACGTTGGCATTTAAATTGTAGTTCGTTCCCAGCAGATCGCTCATCCTGCCTGCCCACCCGGTTGGCGTGAGTCCGCTCTGGGCGGCATTCTGCCACTCCAGCTGCTGATCGGGATGGGAGAAGAGGTTGGTCGGCACCACTGCGCCCGCGTGGTACTGCGCCTTGGTTGTCGGCTCCATCAGCGTGCCTACATTCGCCACGATCGCCGCCGCATTGCTGTTGAAGAGAGATTGTATCTCGGGGAGATTTGGATTCATGGCGAAGTTGGGCAGCGGGCCCAGCTGCAGCAGCGAGTTCTGCGCAAGAGCAAGCGGACCGCGGATGCTGGCGTAGTTGGAATAACCCGACGTGTCAAAGGGGATGATGACGTTGTTCGAGTCATTGCCTCCAAACAGGAAGATACAGACGAGAGCCTTGTAGTCTGTGGCGCCCTGGGCCAGGGCATTGAGCGCGCCAAAGGGGCGCAGCCCCGCCGCGCTGCCCGCCGCCGCAAGCGACGCATACTTGATAAAACTCCTGCGATTCACACTCATGACTTCCTCCTGATGTTGCCCTGCTGGTGGAGCACGCGCTCAGTGCTCGATCTTGTATTCGGAGCTGGTGATGACCAGGTAAACCGCGACGCGTACTCGCTGGCCGGGGTCTCTGAGTGTAGCGATGTGATTGACGATCGCCGCGCGCATCGGCGCCGGCATCTGGCCGTGCATGAAGATGATTCCGAGTGAGTCGACCAGGCTTCCACAGTCAATGAGCGCGTTGCCCGTCTGGGACGCGAGCATGCCGAGGGCGCTGGTGCCGGAGAGATTCACGGTGAAGCCGCTGATGCTGTTGAAGACGATGTTGTTCGCCAGGCTCAGCCGCAGCATCGCCGTGGCCGTGTTTTCGATCCCGAACTCGGGAGCCGGCGTGGCCGTTCCGGGGATCACGTAATCCGGCGGGAAGTAGTTGAAGACGCTGGCCGAGGTGTAGGGCGCCTCACCGAGTGGGGTGGTGTAGTTGCTGGCGTAATAGTAGTAGCCCGACGGATCGGTGTTGACGAAACCGAGTGCACGCATCACGCCGGTCAGATAAAGAATGGGCTCGCGCAGGTGTCCGCCCTCGACAGTTGGGTCCGTGTCCCCTGCCCGGACCTCAGGGTCGGTAAGGATAGCGGTCACAACGGCCTGCATGTCTCCCCGCACCCCCTGCCCGTTATCGGCGAAGACAGCTGCCACACGAGCGACGTAAGCAGGGCTGGGATTGCTGTCGAGCAGATGCTGAATAAGCTGCTTACAGACGAACGGGCCGACATTTGGATGGCTGAAGATGTTTGCCAGCGCACCAGCGAGGTCCTGCTCGGCGGTCTGGCCAGCCGGCAGCGTGAACCCAAGCAGCAGAGTCTTGGCGCTCGTATCGTGCGCACTCTCGACTGCAGCCATCGGCAAGTCGTAGTTGGCGGTGCTGTTGGGGAACTTTGCGGGGCTTGCGCCGCCCGCCGTGGCATACGTCCAACCCGTATAGGCGCGCGCAAAGGCCTCGACCTGCGCCTCGGTATACACCGGCTGGGTGTTCCCGCTGCTGTCCAGCATAGGGGTGCCATCAGGATTGAGCAGTGTGAGTCCTACGGTGAAGAGCTGCATCAGCTCGCGGGGATAGTTTTCGTTCGCGATCTGCCCGTTTCCCGGTTTGTTACTGTTCAGCATGTCGAGGTATGCACCCATACCGGGCGAGAGGCTCACATCGTTCATGATGGTGGCGAAGTTGCCGAACGCGTCCCTCGCCAGCGTGTTCTGGAAGCTGATCACGGCGCGCGGGTTCACGCTGTGCGTCGAGATGACGAACATCTCGCTCAGCGCAAAGGCCACTCGCTGCCGAAGCTGGTCGTCGGCCGTCAAAGCGGCCTGCCACCACTCGCTCTGCTCGCACTGCAGGGTCGAACTGGCGCAGACCGCCGGCGGAGGCGTGGTGATAGCGGGAAGCAGCGTGGGCGGCAGCGCAAACTGCTCCGCCAGGTAACCGTCTACCCCAACCTGCTGCACATGCTGCATGTCGGTGAGAGTCGGGCCGAACGTGGCCTGATCGAGCAGCCGCGCCGCGACCGTAAGGCTCACCCTGGTCACCGGCACCTGCAGAGTCGAAGACCCGGAGGCGCCCGGATCTGGATTTGTCACCATGAGGGTGACAGAGGGAGTATTGGGCGCGACCACGATCACGGCGGTCAACTGGGTGGCAGAGACAAAGACGGTAGTTACCGGGCTGCCCGCAACGATCAGCTGTGACGACGGCACGAAGCCGCTGCCAATGACGTCCAGGCTGTAGCTCGTCGGCGCGCTGCCGGCGGCCTGCGAGGTGCCCGCGCTCGCTAGGACGGGCACGGGGTTCAGGATCGACTCGGTAATGGGGGCAGAGGTTGCAGCCGGAGTGGCCACGGTTACCGCCGAGATGCTCACGGTCCCGGCAGATGGGACCGCATCCGGCGCAGTATAGAGTCCAGTCGCCGAGATCACTCCCACTGTACCGCTGCCGCCGGCGATTCCATTTACCTGCCAGGTGACGGCGGTGTTGCTGCTGTTGGTTATGGAGGCGGTAAACTGCACCGTCGAGCCCAGACGCACCTGGGCCCCTCCAGAGATCGTCACTGCAGGGGCAGGGGGAGGCGGTGGAGCAGGCGGTGGAGCGGGAGCGGGCGTGGGCTGAACGGGTACGGCAGCTCCACCGCCGCACCCGTCCGACATAACCACAATGAGGCAGCAAAACAGCAGGAGAGCGCCGCTGCGTCTCACTTTCCTGCAAAAGTCTGAAGATCGAAGATTACCCATGCCCGCCCCTTGCACCACTCCTTCAGTTATGGCGTGTGGAGAGGTGGAAAGGGCACGATCGGGAGACGCTTTTTGCCAGGCATTTCCTTCCTGGGCAGCAAGCCCAATATGGGAAATGAGGCATCCTGGCCAAAATTGGAGGAGCTATCCCCCTGGTTCCAAGCTGACGCAGGCGCTGGATTGACACCGGCGCTGGCTGAGAAATGAGCGGGGTACGGGTCAGAACGAGCGCAACACCCCGGTCGTGTTCGCGCTCACTTCAGCGCTCAATCACGCAGGAGATACTTCCCCGGAAGTCGTGCGCGACGGCCTACTCGGGCGAGAGGATCGCCACCATGCCTCCCGACGGTGCAAGCTTCAGGCTGAGCGTATCCGAGGATCGGACCACCCTTTCAGAAGCCGCGATGTGCTCGGGATTTTCTGCGCTGTCCGGCGCATCCTCCCAGAGCCGGATCTTCCAATTGCCACTCTTAAGAAAACTGAGCGGCACGTTGGTCTCGCGCGCGTTGCGGTCGGTAATAGCGGCCAGGTACCAGGAGTCTCCATGCCGGCGCGCCTCAACTACGTACTGCCCGACCTCCCCGGCAAGGCCATGGGTCTCGTCCCAGGTGGTTGGAAGCCCCTTCAGGAAATCCATCTCGGGCTTCCACTGGCCCGACTCCGTCCTGTAGTTCTCGACCGAGTCACAGGCCACGGTGAACGGGCTTTCAATCAGCAGAAACATCGCCAACTCACCAGCACGGGTGCTCTGCACCTGGGTAGAGCCGCCGTTCTTCACCGTCTGCACTGGCACGAACTGTGCCGGCTGCCGGTTTAGAAAGCCGCCCGGGGTGTAGTCGGCAGGTCCCGCCAGCCCGCGAGTATAGGGGAGTGTCGCACGGTGCTCGGGAGTCTCACGCGTGCTCCACTTGTTGTACTCATTGCCCTGAATGCCCTCCCGCGTAATCTGGTTCGGGTACGTCCGCTCCAGCCCGGTTGGCTTGAAGGCGCCGTGGAAGTCGATCATCAGGTGATTCTCTGCTGCCACTTTGACCACATCTTCGTACCAGTTCACAGCCCACTGATCGTCCCGGTCGATGAAGTCGATCTTGAGCCCGGCAACCCCCATCTGCGCATACTTGGGAAAATCACGCCGGTAGGAGGCGGGGTCCGCGAACTCGTTGAAGTGGAACCAGAGCCAGATGCCGACGTTACGCTCTTTGCCGTAAGCAACCTCCGCGGGAACGATCGAGCGGTCGCGGCCCTCGGTCAGCTGGTACGGCCAGCCCATGGCCGCTGCAAGGTCGATGTAGGTCTCAATCGTCGCAAGATTGTTGCGTCCAGTTCCGGGCCACCAGGTTCCCCAGGATGCCATACCCGGCCGAACCCACGAGATGTCAGTTAGGCGGTTTGGCGTCGCCAGGTTAAGCACTAAATCCGTACCCAGCAGGTCCGCCGGGTGCCGGCCGACAAGGAAGACGCGCCAGGGAGAGTTGTGCGGCGTCTTCGCGACTACCAGGCCATCCTGCACGGGACCTTGTGGTGGAGGGGCGTCGCTCACGCCGCTGGCAGCCCGGTTTGCCTGAATGCGGGCCGGCCACGGCAGGGCCGGAAGAGGAGGAGCCAATGCCGCGGTCATCGTGCTTGCTGTCCCGGGCTTGAGCTGCAACCACATGCCTGCCCAGTCCAGCAGGTCAGCCTCGGTGACCGCGACATACGCGCCCGACGCCTGCACCAGAAACGGTAGACCATACTTGAAATCGGGGTTGAGCCCGGCGAAATCCGATGGAAGAAACTGCCACTCCTGCGATCCGACAAAGCCGCCCTCCGGCCGGCTCGGACCTTCCGCGTTGTTCTTCCCAGCCCAGACACGCGCGTCTGTAGGGAACGCGAACTCGGTGGCATCCCGGGTCACGGTGAAGGTTTCCATGCCCCGTTGACCTGGCAGCACCAGGCGAAAGGCTGCGCCCTCGTTGTAAGCGCGAGCGATTACTTCAAAGCGAAGACCATGGTCTTTGAAACGCAGAGTCACTTCGTTGAAGTGGTCGCGCACGTTCCGGTTATTGCCATACTCGTTTGTCCAGGTTGTGTCGGCGGTGCGATGCGTCTCTCCTTCGAAGTGGGCCGCGGCCCCAAGCCGCGCATCCCCTTTCAGGTCCAGCTCGATCGCGGAGTGCGAGACCACCGTCTTGCCATCCACCGCGAGGCTGTACGCTATCGGCGCGCTCTTGTAGAGCGAGAGCACGACCGATCCATCGGGCGAGCGTACCTCACGTACGGCGGCCTTGGCCATCGCAAGGCCAGGCAGTCCAGCAGAAAGGACAAAGAGGGTGAGCCAACGCGCGGCAAATCGCAGATGCATGATCGCTCCGGGCACAACGTGTCCTCCTTTATACATCGCCTGACATTCCCCGGGAAGGGAACCGCCGGCGCCGCTCTGCAAGGGGTCCATCGTGACATCTTCCGCTGGCAGAGGCGGCGCCTGCGCCAATAGAGAGAGACCTCTGCCATAGAATGGGCCTATGCCCACTCAACCAGTCCTCGTAGTGCATGGCGGAGCTTGGGCCATTCCCGATGACATGGTCGAGGCGCACTGCGGGGGAGTCACGAGGGCGCTCGGCGCCGGTTACGCCCTGCTTAGTGCTGGAGCATCGGCCACCGACGCAGTCGTCGCGGCAGTCACGGTGCTTGAAGACGATGAGACCTTCGACGCAGGGCGCGGCAGCTTCCTGACCCGCGACGGTCGCGTTCAGCTCGATGCCCTGCTCATGGACGGAGCCACCCTGCGGGCAGGCGGTGTCGCCTGTGTCGAGCGCATTCGGAACCCGATCCAGGCTGCCCGCCTCGTCATGGACCAGAGCCCACATGTCTACTTCGTCGGCAGCGGCGCGCAGCAGTTTGCCGCGCAGCATGGAGTAGAGCTGATCGACAACTCCGAGCTGGTGCTCGATCGCGAGCGGCTGCGTCTGGCCGCGTTCCAGAGACGCGAAAGGGCCGGCTTCCCGGACCTCACCTTCGCAGGGGACGATAAATCTCCGGAGACAGCCGCCCGCGCCGCCGCAGGCGCCCCGCCAGCGTCCCATGCTTTGCCTCTGCAGAACGACCCGAACTTAGTTGCGGCTGACTCTGCCGGGTGGGGAATAGACAGCGATATGCAGAGCCATGACACGGTGGGTGCGGTCGCCCTCGATGCTGCGGGGAACATTGCCGCCGCGACCTCGACCGGCGGCACCCTCAACAAGGCGCCCGGACGGGTAGGCGACTCCTCGCTGATCGGCTGCGGGTGCTATGCCGACAATGCCAGCGCCGCGGTCTCGCTCACCGGCTGGGGCGAGCCGATCATGAAGCTGGTGCTGGGTAAGTGGGCCGTGGACCGGGTGCTCGCGGGCGCCGCTCCGGAGCAGGCGGCGAGCGAGGCGATCGCGTATCTGCACGCGCGCCTGGCCGGTCACGGAGGCATCATCCTGCTTGCGCGCGACGGACGCTTTGGCATTGCCCACAACACCCCCCGAATGGCCTGGGGCGTCGCCTCGCCGGGCCAGGTTCAAGTCGGCATCAACCTCTGATTTCAAGCCCGCTGGCTTTGGCCCGGGCGACGAAACCCTTTGCTCGTGCGGGAGCCCTTCTGCTTGGTCGTGTCATCTGATCCCAGGCGTCGAGTGCGAGACCCTGGGGCACCCGGCTTGAACTTCTTTGCTGGGCAGCCCGGCACTGCTACTCGGCAGGAGCGCTGGAAACTTTCGTGGCCCAGGTCTTTGCCATAATGAAGCAGCATGCTCATCCTTGCCTCAGCCTCGCCCCGCCGCGCCGAACTGCTTACCCAGGCAGGCTTTCGCTTTGAGGTCTGTGCCTCCGCAATAGCTGAGGCGCGCAACGCAAACGAGCAGCCCATCCCCTATTGCGCGCGGCTGGCGCGGGAGAAGGCGGAAGCGGTGTTCGCATTGCTGCAGGCTCGAGCACTCGACGCAGCGCCGGACTCAGCCGGCCTGCACGGGCAAACTTCAGAAGAGGTCATAGTCGGAGAACTGGTAGTCCTCGGAGCAGACACGATCGTCGTCACCAGCCCTCAAACCGGGGCGGAGGTGCTGGGCAAACCAGCCGATGCAGCCGACGCAGCACGCATGCTCGACCTGCTGGCCGGCGCGACCCACCAGGTCATGACCGGCGTCTGCGTTGTTTCGCGCCTTGCCACCGAGGTGGCCGTCGAGGTCACCTGCGTCACGATGCTGACTCCCTCCGCGGAGGAGATCGCGGCATACATCGGCACCGGCGAGCCGATGGACAAGGCCGGAGCGTATGCCATCCAGGGCTACGCAGCGCGCTGGATTCCCCGGGTGCAGGGCTGCTACTTCAACGTAGTGGGCCTGCCGCTTGCGTTGGCCGCGAGCATGATCGAGGGCATGGAGCGCCGGCTGCGGATGCACCCCCAAGGCGAGCAGAAATACCCGGCTCCAGCGGCCGCGCGGTCCGCATGACACAAGCCGAATGCAGATCTCCCGGCCTTTCAAATGAGCTCGGCGACGGCCTCTTCGGTGACGAGCGGGATAGGCTGGGCGCGCAGTCACGAAGCGGGCATTCAGGTGGGCGTTCTTCCTGCTCCACCAGGACCGGCATGGAGTGAAGCGGCCCTCTACTTACGACGCGATCATCGTCGGAGCTGGCGCGGCTGGCCTCTTTTGTGCGATCGAGGCGGGCCGGCGGGGACGCCGCGTCGCGGTGCTCGATCACGCCGACCGGCCGGGCAAGAAGATTCTCATCTCGGGTGGCGGGCGCTGCAACTTCACTAACCTTTACTGCGGGCCCCAGGACTTCCTCTCCGGCAACCCGCACTTCGCCAAGTCGGCGCTTGCACGGTATACGCCTGCCGACTTCATTGCCCTGGTGGAGAGCCATGGCATCGCGTATCACGAGAAGACACTCGGGCAGCTCTTCTGCGACGGCTCCGCCCGGCAGATCGTGGCCATGCTGCTCGCCGAGTGCGCCGAAGCGGGAGTCGATGTCGTGCTGCGCACGGCGATAACCTCGGTCGAGCAGACGGATGAGGGCTTCACCCTTTACTCTGACGAGGCGAGCTTCAAAGCGGAGAAGCTGGTCATTGCTACCGGGGGATTGTCGATCGCGAAGATGGGTGCTACCTCCTTTGGCTACGACATAGCGCGCCAGTTTGGCCTCAAGATCGTCGAGTGCCGGCCGGCGCTTGTTCCCCTGCTGCTGGACGGGGCTGACCAGGGCGGCATCTGCGACCTCGCCGGCGTCTCGGCCAGGGTAGAGGTCGCGATTGGGAGACGACGGTTCCTCGAGAAGCTACTCGTCACTCATCGCGGACTCAGCGGCCCGGCGATCCTGCAGATCTCCTCCTACTGGAGGCCCGGGGTGGCGGTCGCGATCGACTGGGCTCCGGGACTTGATCTGTTCGGACCGCTGATGGGTTCGTCGATGCGGCGCGATGATGCGGCTGCCCGGGCTTCCCTCCGCAGCCACGAAACCGCCGCGCTCGCCCATCGGTTGATCGATCGTTTGCTGGAACTGGCCATCCGCAGGACTGGACCAACCGCGGCATCGCAGCGCTCGAGCAGCAGCTGCATAGCTGGGAGTTCACCCCTGCGGACACCGAGGGTTACGACAAGGCGGAGGTGACGGCCGGAGGAGTCGATACCGCTGAGCTCTCCGCGCAGACTATGGAGGCCAGGCGTGTGCCCGGGCTCCACTTCATCGGCGAGGTGGTCGACGTGACCGGTCACCTGGGAGGCTTCAACTTCCAGTGGGCCTGGGCGTCCGGGGCCGCGGCGGGGCGGGCCCTGTGAGCTGCTGTCCCGGTGATCGCTTGTGGGGTCGGGGTGAGAATGGATGCTCCGCATGAGACCCACTCATGGCGCAGGTGCCGCGATGAATGGGGCACCCGCAACCGACCTGCACTAGACATGTACGGCTGCCGTAAGTGCCCCAGGGTGCCCGGTGCGTTCTGATGCGCCGTACAACATCTGGGTGCCCCATTCATGGCAGCACCCTCGCCATGAGTGAGTCTCCATTTCTACCCCGGGGTGGTACCTTGGGTGAGCGGGTACCGGTCATCGAAAGTTCAATGAGCACGCAACTGCAGACTTCACTTACTACCGCGATAGGCAATGCGGCGCGCGACGCCGGCCTCGTGGTCTTGTCCAACGACGCCGGAGTGGACTTCAACGGGCAGCCCACCGCCCAGTTTCAGCTTGCGCTCACCACAGACGCCACCCCGGCTCACACCCTCAAGCTCGAACTCAGCGATGCCTTCGACTTCCATACTGAGGGTCTGCTGCCGGCGATGACAGCGCACCTGCAGCAGTCTGCGAAACGTCTGCGCAATCCCCGGCCGGATGCCTATGTCACCCTCGCCGGCATTCCTGTCAGCTTCAGCGACTTCGCCTGGCCCTTCCATCGCTCGACTACGGGAGCGGATACCTACATCGTGCACGGCGTGATGCATCTCGAGGACGGAAGCAGCCCCTCGGTGCTCCACGCCAAGATCTCCGCGAGTATGACCGTGACGTTTGCCGAGATCGTCGCCGCGCCTGAGCAGCCTTACGCCGAGAGCTTTATCTACAACGCGATTCGCAAGACGCTCGACCAGGGGCAGTTGGAGCTGCTCAAGAGCGGCAACCGGCAGCCTGTCCCCGTAACCACGCGCTATTACAGCCGCTGGCAGAAGAAGTTCTTCTTCGCCGACACCACGGACCAGGAGCGTGAGAGCTTTATCGCCTGCCGTATCTATTGGCTGTCAGGCGTGCTCGGCGACCGCGAGCCTGTCTGGATTGCGGACCCGCGCGACGCTCAGTACCTGAACACCACCGAAGACGTTCTGCAGTCGGCAGCGGCGAGGCTGGAAGCGCAGGGGCTGCTGACCCTGAGCGGCGATTTTGCGGCCGCCACAGAGAAGCTGATGGAGCGTGCTGACCAGTTCAAAGCGCAGCTCGCTGCTGCCATCGCGGTGACCAAACCGGCCTTCAACGAAGACATGCGAGCCGGCCATACCAACATGTAGGTGCTGGCCGCATGGGCGGGCGCCTTCCCCGCGTCCGCGCGACGAGATTCTGGATGGGTGCCCTGTCCAGCCTCGCATCGAAGACGGGGCGGTCGGCTACCGCAGCTTGCTGACTCCAGGACGGAGCCTCATTGCGCTAGGTGCCCTGCACGGCTGTCCCGCAGCGGGAGCAGAAATTGACCCCCGCGGCGAGCGGAGCCTGGCAGGAGGAACACAGGGCAGGAGTAGCGGCATCAAGCGCAGGGACGGGAACGGCGGGCGCTCCCCAGGCCGGGGTCGCGCCGTAGCCGGGCTGCGCGTATCCGGCAGGTTGGGGCGGCTGGCTTGAGGGCGGCTGGCCGGGGTAGCCGCTACCACCTGGACTACAGCCGCTCGCAGCGACGTTCACTCCATGAAAGCCCAGGCTGTTGGCGATCGCCGCGGCTTGTGCGGCGTTGAAGCGCCTGATGCGTTCAGGCATGAAGAATGCCTCGACAAATCCCGCGACCGTCGAAAAACCAGTCACACTCAGGATGCAGTAGAGGATGCCCAGCCCCGTGCGGCGCATGTAGAAGTGGTGAGCGCCAAAGGTACCGAGGAAGACGGCAAGCAGTACGCCCAGCACCTCATCCTTCTGCACGACGGAGAGCTCGGCGTAGTACACCGCGCGCTGCTGGTCCGTCATATTTGCGGCGTAGATTGCTGGATAGGTCGACACGGCCAACACCTCCCTCGAAGAGCTGCGATGCTTCTGATAAAGGTACGCTGCGCGCGCCTCTTCGGTTCCGTGTGAGGCCTGCTCTGCCCTCCCGCTCTGCCCTCCCGCACTGCCCTCCCGCTCTGCGCTGTGGAAGCCGGTTAAACCGAGTTCTGATAGGAGCGGAAGGCGCGTGTCGCAATCCCCGCGGCAAACACTCCAAACAGGACCAGGAGGCTGAGCCTTAGCAGCACAAATCCCCAGTCCGTATGCCCTGCGAGTGCGGCCCGCGCCGCCGTCACACTCCAGTTGACCGGGTTGAAGCGGGCTGCGCTGCGAATCCACGGCGGCATGACGTTCCTGGCCATGAAGACAGGCGAAAGAAAGGTGAGCGGCAGCAGCAGAAAGTTCGAGGCCCCGATCACCGACTCTTCCTTGCGCACTGCAAGCGCCAGGGCGTTTGACAGCGCCGCAATAGGCGTTGAGACCAGGATCGAGCTCAGGAGCAGGACCAGGATGCCGACCAGGCCGCCCGCGAAACGTGCACCCATGATATAGCCCAGCGTCAGCAGGATGAAGGACTGGATGACGGTGATCGTCGCCATCGAAAGCAGCCGCCCGGCGATCAACGCGACCCGGCTGACCGGGGAGACGAGGAAGCGATCCAGTACCCCGCGCTCCATCTCCGAGATGATGCCCATGCCCTGCCATCCCCCCGAGAAGAGTGCCGTCATCACGACCACCCCAGGTGTGAGAAAGGTGATGTACGAGGACGCGTTGAACCCCGGCAGCTCCACCACGCGTTTGAAGAGCTGGCCGTAGAGCAGCAGCCAGACGATCGGCTGCACCAGGGTAAAGGCGATGTAAAAGGGTTGGCGAATGAGCGAGCGTATCTGCCTGCCGGCGATCCAGATGGAATGAGTGAGTACCTTCATCGACCACCTCCCCTGTGGGATCCGTTGCCGTTGCCGTTCTGGCTCTCTGCCTGGCTGAAACTGCGACCGGTATAGCGCAGATAGACGTCGTCGAGCGAGGGACGGTTGACGCGTACGGAGGCTACCCGGAGGCCGCTGCTTTCCAGTGCAGCCAGCATCGATGGAACCGCCGTGGCGCCCAGTTGAGCGCGCGCCCGAATGGAAGGCCCTTGGATCGAGACCTCGCTGATGCCCTCCAGGCGGCCGAGCACTTCGCCCGCCCTGCCGTCGGTCGCAAGCTCGAGAAGATCGATCTGGACCGCATCCCCGAAGAGCTCCCCTTTGAGCTGCTCTGGCGTCCCCTCGACAACTACCTTGCCGCGGTCGACGATAGCCACGCGGCTGGCAAGGCGGTCCGCTTCCTCGAGGTAATGGGTGGTCAGCAGGACCGTCAGCCCCTCTGACGCCAGGCGGGCTACCTCGTCCCACATCTCAGCACGGGCCTCAGGGTCGAGGCCTGTCGTCGGCTCGTCCAGGAAGAGAACGTGAGGGCGATGAATCAGCCCCATCGCGATGTCAAGCTTTCGCTGCATGCCGCCGGAGTAGGTGCGGACCATCCTGTCAGCCGCATCGGCAAGGTTGAAACGCTCAAGCAGTTCGCCGACGCGCTGCTTCAGCGCCGAACCTGCAATGCCGTAGATCTTGCCCTGCAGCGTCAGGTTTTCGCGGCCGCTCGCAGCCAGGTCGCTGCCCGGCTTCTGTGCTACGCAGCCGATGGCAAAGCGCACTCGGCCCGCATCGCGCTTTACGTCGAAGCCGGACACGCGTGCCGTGCCTGAGTCCGCTCGGGAGAGGGTGTTCAGTATTTTTACGGTGGTTGACTTGCCTGCTCCGTTCGGTCCCAGCAGGGCGAAGATCACCCCTGTCTGAACGGAGAAAGTAAGCCCGTCGAGGGCCCGCACCTTGTTGGGATAGGTCTTGACCAGGTCGCGAGCTTCAATGGCGTAGGGAGTGTGAAGTTGGCTGCTCAAAAGAGATCTCCGGGGCCAGAAATGTGCGCTTTTTCCTTTACGGAAGAGCTAATAAGTTTGTTCCCCGCGTCGATCTCAGCCTTCTGATGTGGAGGGTCGCGGTGTCGGGGAAGGATAGAACCGAAGCGAAGGCCTGAGACTCAGTCCAGGCGGACCAGGTAGGCCCTGCCCTGCTGCGGCTTCAACTGCGACACGATCTCGATGGCCCTGTCCTTGTCGTCATTGGCAGGTCGGATGCGAACCCAGTGTCCTGTCGGCCCGGTAAATTCGATGACGTTTGCCGTCGTATATTTCTTCTCAAGATGGTGCATCAGCTCGGTCGATTTGTGGCCGCTGTCAAAGGCGCCCACCTGCACACACCACCGGCCGCCGCTCTCGATCGGCCGGGGCGCCTGGTAGACGTCGATCCGCACCTGGGCTGTGCCTGGCAGCCACACTCCAACGGCCTTGGCAGAGGCGACGGAAAGATCGAGGAAGCGGTCCCCCACGAACGGCCCGCGGTCGGTGATGCGTACGATCGCCGATTGTCCGGTCTGCAGGTTGGTGGCGCGGATGAGCGAATTCATCGGAAGCGTGCGGTGGGCCGCGGTCATTGCGTCCTGATTAAAGATCTCCCCATTCGCCCCGCGGTGGTTGTGATACGGCGGCCCGTACCAGCTGGCCAGCCCCGTCTCGGTGTAGATGGGTCTATGGGTGGCTACGAACTCGGCATCGAGCCCGGAGTCTGCGGCGGTCGAGATCGGTGCGGCGCTCTCACCACGCTGAGGACGGCTCGATGCCACAGAAGGCAACTCTGAGCTTGAGGCTGCGGACGCCGGGACGAGCGGTGGAGCGGGAGCATAGCTCACCTGCTGACGATGTCCGCAGCCGCTCAGCGCGAGCGCCAGCAGTGGAGAAGCCATGAGTCCGGCAGAGAGCGCCCTGCTGCGTTCAGCCACGCCGGCGATCCAGGTGTTCGGCCAGCCGCGTCAGATGCTCTGAGGCGACGCGCAGTGCCTCCGAGGAGTTGCGCCGCACCTGGGGTACCACTTCATCATTGAGGTAGGCGATCACCTTCTTCACCTCTTCTTCGACGCGCGGCAGGGTTTCGCTGACGGTACCATCCACCTTGCGGCCAAACTCCTCGAACCGGCTTTTCGCCTTCGAACCAATGTCCTCTGCCATGCCTGTCTCCTTCTGCACGAGCGCGGACTAAAGACCGCACAGCGCTCCAGGCAATCTTCGGCGGCCAAGCGACGGCGGTCAACCTCGGCCACCGACAATGGACGGAACGGGTGCCCGGGACGCCACCTCTAAGACCTGTGTCCCTCGAGCCGTGAGCTTTTGAACTTTCGTAATGCGGCTGACGTCTTCCCAGAATGCCGCAGTCCGCAATTGACTAGACTGAATCCTGTAACCCGATAGAGAGCCGTGGCCGGAAGCATCATGCCCGATCTTCATCCTTGCTGACAACATGACCATTGCGATTCGCCGCGTTGCTGTCCTGTTCGCCGCCTTGTCATTGCCGTCAGCCAGCGGCGCGCTCGCCCAGGACGTGCTGCCCGACGCGCCAGCTGTACCCCCCAAGCTTGCGGTACCCCCCGCCGCCTGTCCCGGAAACTTTTCTGCGGCCTTGAGCGGAAGCCTCTGTTGTCAGCCCTCCACCACGGCGTTCCAGCGCTTTATCGACTCGGCTGCCTCTCATCCTCTGACCCCTCGCGAGAAGCTGCTGCTGGCCGGAAGGAACATCATCGACCCATTTAACCTGCTGACCATCGTGGGCACCTCTGCGATCAACGTGGCGAGCGATCCCGACACCGCCTACGGTCCCGGACTGAAGGGGTTTGGCAGAAATTCCGGTGTCGTCTTCACCGAAGGTCTGACGGGTGAGTTCCTGGGAACTTTCCTCATCCCGTCCATCATGGGCCAGGATCCTCATTATCACCGCATGCCCAACGCCAGCACGCGGCGGCGGATCGCTCATGCCATTTACCAGACCGTTTGGACCCAGAGCGATAGCGGGAGACCGATGTTCAACTACGCGACGGTGTTCGGGACCATCGCCGGGGATGCGATCAACGACCTCTATGTGCCCGGCAGGAAGCTTGGGCCCGGTTCATCGGCCAAGAGGATCGGGACTGCGATCGGGACCGTTCCGCTGGACAACTTCATCACCGAGTTCGTTCCCGATGTGGCCCGTCGGGTCAAGTTCCGGGTGGTGCTGATGCAGCGGATCGTCGACCGTGTGGCGCTCGAAGAGGGCCGGAACGCAAGCGACTGACAACCGTGCTGCGGCCAGTGCGCCCGGCATTTGGTGATGATGCGCTTCACGGACGTATGCGCTCAGGGTGGCTTCGGTTTACGCAGGGTTTACGCAGATAGAGGCCCTCGCAGGGGCCTCTATCCTTCAATCGCTGTCATCGGGGCAGGGTCTAGTGGTCGTGATGATCGCGGTAGTCGTTTGGGTCACCGCCGTTGTATCCGCGATCGTAGCCGCGCAGATAGCCATCGTGGTAGGCACGGTAGAGATCGCGCTGGTCGCCGAACTCCTCGTGAAACTTCGCCCGGCCATTGTGACGGAACGCACGCTCCGGAACGAACGTGTGGTGGGTTTCGGCGTCGTGCCGTCCGTTCTCAAAGCCGTCATGGAAGCCGGCCTGCATTCCCGGTGGCAAGTTGTCCGGGCCGCGCCGGTCATCGTGATCCCCGTACGGATGGTCGCCGTACGGAGGCGGTGGAGGGCCCTGTGCCTTGGCGACCATACCGAGCCCGCCGGTGAGTGCCAGGGTGAGAAAGCCAACTGAGATCCTGCGTATGTTGCGTTCAGCTGTCGTCATAGCGTCGTTCTCCCTACTCAAACTGCTCTTACTGTGATGCTAAACACGAGTACATGCGCGATGTTGTGCAGGTGACGTCGGTTTGTGCAGCGGAGCCGAGCCGGGCCCGGGTAAACTGAACCGGTGACCCCTCGCTCTACCAGCTCATCCACGCGTACAGAGGCCAGTTCCCGGTCAACGCCCAGCGGCGCCAAGGAAGTGGCGAAGGCAAACCCCTGCTTCAGCCCCGAAGCATTCAAGTTTCTCCGTGCCCTCAAGCGGAATAACCGCCGCGAGTGGTTCGAGCCTCGCAAGCATCTTTTCGAGCAGGAGATAAAGCGTCCCATGCTGTCGCTCATCTCCGAAGTCACCGCGGCGATGGAGAGCTTTGCCCCGGAACATGTGCGGCCGCCTGAGAAGTCCCTTCTGCGCATCTATCGGGACGTTCGCTTCTCCTCGGACAAGAGCCCCTACAAGCAGCACATTGCCGCCTGGTGGACGCGCGCCGGACTGGAGAAGACCTCAGGCGCAGGCTTTTACCTGCACATCGCGGCCGACGAGGTCGTGATTGCTGCAGGCGTCTACATGCCGGAGCGCGCGCAGCTGCTGGCGATCCGAAGCTGGCTCCTCGAACATCACGAGGATTTTCGCAAACTGCTCAATGAGCGCAGACTGCGCCGCAGTATGAAGACGTTCGAGGGGCTGGCACTCACCAGGCCTCCACGTGGAGTCTCGCCTGAGCACCCGGCGATCGATCTGCTGAAGTGCCGGCAGTGGGGCGTGGCGGCCACCCTGCCGGTGGAGGCGGCGCTGAAGCCCTCGCTGCCGAGTGAGGTCATCAAGCGATTCCGGCTCTCTACCCCGCTGGTGAGTGCTCTCAACGAGCCGCTCTCAGGCGCACCTCCCAGGGCGCGAAAGCCGCTGTTTGCGCTGTATTGAGCAGAGTCTCGCCTGCGGGCTGCGCCTGCTCCTTCTGTGCGTGCACAGAACAGTCAGATCGCCTGAATAGGTCCATTTTCGACGAAAACGGTATAAAACCCGGAGAAACCGGGGTTTTATCTGTGGAAATAACCATTTTCGGGTTGACAAAGATTTCTGGAAGTCGCATCGTAAACGGCGGTGGGTTCTCTCAAACCCGCGTGAATAAAGGGCCTTGCCGAGATCAGAGCTCGAAAAGATTGCGGCGAAAGACCGATGCGGGCAGCGGGCAGAACCAGTCAGAACAAGGCAGACGGACGCCGAAGGCCTTCAACGATCTTGTACGAGACCGTTCAGCCGTCCGCGAAGCGAACGAAGCACCAGGAGGAACTAAAAAGATATGGCAACAACGACAATGACCAAGACAGCGCTCATCCGACTGCTTGCAGAGAAACTCGAACTGACCAACAAGCAGTCTTCGTCCTTCCTCGACCTGCTGGCCGAGACCGCCATCAAGGAGACCAAGAAGAACGGAGTGTTCGTGATCCCCGGCCTGGGGCGGCTGGTGAAGGCAGAGCGCAAGGCGCGCCTCGGCCGCAATCCGCAGACCGGTGAGCAGATCAAGATCAAGGCCAAGACAGTGGTGAAGTTCCGCGTGGCCAAGGCCGCGAAGGACGTGATCGCTCCTCCCAAAAAGTAGGACTCCGCACCGGTCCCATCGCGCAGTCACCTGGTCAAACGATGTGATTTCAACCAGCTTTTCGGCCCTGAGGCTGTCTCTGCTCGGCTGCGCCCGGTCGTAACGTTGAGCTAACCGGAAGTAGCCTCGGGCGGTGAGCCCGGAGCAGAAGTTGATATCGAACGGGGAATGGGTTCTCAGCCCTTCCCCGTTTTATCTGCTCCCGTCGCTTATTACATTCTTGCCGGCCCGATAAGGCTCTCACCGCGTGCGCGAACGCTGCTGCCGCGGCGCCAGCGCTCTCAACACCAGAGACACTCCGAAGCTGATGATCACACAGCGAGTGAGGAGGACCGTGTCGTAAGTCCAGCCCAACGCGGAAAGGCTGAGAGCGACGCCGATGGGATAGGCCTCGACAGCGATGCTCCGCAGCCAGCTGCGCATCTGCTCGGAAACGCTTCGCGGCCGAGTCGCGTCGGGTGACAGGCCTGTCTCGCCTTGACTGACGCGATAGGCCTCTGCAGCCTGCGTACGGAGCGCCGTCCCCTCCACAGCCATCCATCGCACCGAGAGGCCGCCGAGCGCGAGGATAAAGAACAGCCCTCCGCTGCGCGGCATGAGCAGGGAGACGGCGACTCCCGTCAGCCACGCGCCTAGATGCAGGCGGCTCCGCAGAAAGCGATGCTGCCCGCCAGCGACTACCCCGCGGCGCTCTCCGCCAGCATCGACGCTGCTTTCCGGCATGATCGAAACGCTGGCCCACACCTGAAGCAGAGCCCCGAGGAATGCAAAGAGTATGGCAGCCGAAAGCACCCCTACAAAGGCCTGCTGAGAGGTCATCCAGCGCGCGCTGAAGAGGCGGAAGGCGAGCCATGACCACACGCGCGGTCCGCGGGTCCCCGCCTCCTGCGCACCTTGAAGATATCTCTCCCACGGTGCGGCAAAGCCGAGCACATACAGCGCGACGATGATCGGACCGCGCAGGCGGAGTTCGAGGCGCGCGTCTCTCAACAGCTGCCCTTCAGGGCGAGGTGCCGAACTTGGGAGGATGTTGGTGCGTTCGGAAAAGGGATTATGAAGAGGTGCGAAGCAGCGCAGTCCATGTTGTCAGTCTATGGCGAGCCGCGCCACTCGGGTATCGCGTGGATCGCCTGGCACCGGCTTGCTGGTCTAAAGGCTGCTGTTTTAGGAACAAGAGGCAGCCGCTCAGAAATGGCGCTGGCTGATCGCCTCGTACTCGCGCCTCGACTGCGCAGAGATCAGCACGACCAGCGTGTAAATTCCGATGGCAGTGCCGAGCACTGGTCGCAGCAGGGTCAGGAATGCTGCGACCAGGGCCAGGGTGCGCGCCCAGGGCGCACGCTGCAGCAGCCCCCATCCCGCCAGTGCAGCCAGCACCGCTCGCGCGATAACGAATGTAGTGATCACAGGAATCACCCACGGCGCATTGTAGAAAGGAAAGCGCTCCCAGAAGAGCCCTCGATTAAGCCCCCACAGGTTGCCGAAGATCCCCGTCATGCCGGTGAGCAGGGTCGCTGCTACCACTACTTCGATGACGTTCATGACTGCATAGACGATCCAGAGGATGCCGAGCGCCTGCACGTTTTTCTGCACGCGGGTGAGCTGCGCGCCAGCGCCTTGCGTCACTACGCCTGGAGTGCCCGGATATCCTGGCGTCGCCGTTTGGGCCGGCGGAGTCACCGCATACTTGCCGCAGCGGCTGCACCTTGGCTGATTCGACTCGAGCAGTTGTCCGCATCCGCTGCAATACATACGTTGCCTCCACCTGCAGGCGGTTGAACGCCGCCTTTCTAATCCCATCTACTTAGTTCCGGCCGCGCACTCACTTCAGGGCCTGGTTTCAAGTACGAAGCGGACCTGCCGAGTGTTCCGTGCTTGCAAGTCTAGGCGCACAGTCAGGCCCACCATGGTGCTTGACCGGGCACAAACGTGACTCGCCGGTGCTGCTGATCATAACGGTAATCGCAGTACCATGAACGTGTGTCCCTGCTGAAGCCAATCCCGTCCCCTGTCCAGGAATTCAGTCCCGCGGCGCTGGAGTGGGGGCGCTTTCTCGAACTGCTAGCGGGATACTCCCACTCGGCGATCGGCCGGGGCTGGGTGCTTGGACTTGTGCCCTCCTCAGATCCAGCGTGGCTTGGCCGGGAGCACGGGCTGGTCGCGGAGATGCAGCTGCTGCTGCGCCAGGGCGTCTCCCCTGCTCTCGGCGCGCTCGTCGACCCCACCGCCACCCTCGACAAATCACGCATCGTCGGTGCGGCTCTTGAACCTGAAGAGATCCGCGACCTGCTCAGCCTGATGGACGACATCAACTCATGGCAGCAGCTCATCACCGAGCCGCCGGCCGCTGTACTCGCCCAGCTGCCCGAGCTCGAGGCATTGACAGCGCCGCTGCTCGGGTCCGGGCTGCAATCGCTGGCCAGGGCCCTGCGCACCAGGGTGATGCCGGACGGATCGCTGACCGACGATGCTTCTCCCGATCTGCGGCGGATTCGACGCGAGATTGAGCGCCAGCAGCGCCATATCGAGGACAGCCTCCGCGGCATCCTGAGGCGGCTTGCCGAGGGCGGCGCTACCCAGGATGAACTGATTACCATTCGCGGCGAACGCTTCGTCATCCCCATCAAGGCGGAACAGAAGCGCCGGGTGCAGGGAGTCGTACACGGGGCGAGCTCGAGCGGGCAGACGGTCTACGTGGAGCCGCTCGAGACCATCGAGCAGAACAACGAGTTGGTCCGGCTGCTTGAGGAAGAGCAGGCCGAGATTCACCGCATCTACATGGCCCTGACCCGGCAGATCGGTGTGGAGTCGGGCACCATCCAGGCGGGCGCTGCGATCCTCGCCGAGGTCGAGTCACTTGTCATCCGAGGGCGATTTGCAGAGGAGTTCGGCTGCACAAGGCCGCGCTTCCGCGTCGAGGGAGAGCCCTCGCTGACCCTCGTCAACGCCCGCCATCCGCTGCTCGAGAGAAGGCTGCGTGCCGGCGGCGGAGCGATCGTGCCGCTCAGCATCCGGCTGACCACCGCGGAGCGCCAGCTGATCATCAGCGGCCCCAACACCGGCGGGAAGACGGTCGGGCTGAAGACTACGGGGCTGCTGGCGATACTCGCTCAGGCGGGCATTCCGGTGCCAGCCGAAGAGGCGATCTTCCCCCTGTTTACCAGCTTCCTCGCCGATATCGGAGACTCGCAATCGATCGAGCAGAACCTCTCCACCTTCTCATCGCACATGGTCAATCTCGACCGCATCTCGCACATCGCCGGCCCGAGCTCCCTGGTGCTGCTGGATGAGCTTGGCTCGGCTACCGACCCCGAGGAGGGCGCCGCTCTCGCCGTGGCTATCGCGGAGCACTTCCTCGAGACGCGCGCCTGGTGCCTCATCTCGACCCACCACACCTCGCTCAAGGTCTACGCGGTGAACACGCCTGGGGTGCTCAACGCGGCGGTCGGATTTGATGAACACACCCTCGCGCCGACCTACGAGCTGCGCCTGGGAGTACCGGGAGCCTCGGCGGGCATCAACATCGCTTCCCGCCTGGGGCTGAATGCGGCGATCATCCAGTCTGCGCGAACGCGGCTCAACTCGCAGACCCGGGACATTGCGCGCTTCCTGGAGGAGCTGCATGGGCAGCTCGAGGCTATCGGTGCTGAGCGTGCGGCTCTGCAGCGCCGCGAGCAGGAGGTCGCCAGAGAGAAGAACCGGCTCGATGCAGAGGGCATGAAAGAGTGGCGGGCAAAGGTGCGCGAGCTTGAAGGCAAGCTGCAATCGCTGCTCAAAGACTTTGAGTACCAGATGCGGGAGACGGTCCGGGTGATCGACGATCGCGCCGCCCAGCAGAAGCTCTCGAAGGAGGCAGAGCGGCGCATCGCGAAGCTCCGGCGGGAGTTCAGCGAGCAGTTCAACTCCTCGGTTGTGGCCGACCACACCGGCGCGGACCGAGGCGACCGGCACGCCCAGCCGCACCTCGTCCGCCGCGTCTCCACGGGAGACACAGTCAGACTCAAATCGCTCGGCAAGAGCGCTGTCGTGCAACGCCAGATCGACGAGAACACCTTTGAGGTCACGATCGGGCCGATGAAGATGCGGGTCGCACGGGACGATATCGCGGAGGTCGTGGGCGCGCCTGCTCCCGTTGCAGTCACGGCGCTCGAATCCGCGCGGCGCCGTGGCATCTCCGTATCGGTCGCCGAGCCGGACTCCGATATGAACTGGGAGCTCAACGTCATCGGCCGCAACGTCGATGAGGCCACCGATGAGGTCTCGAGATTTCTGGATCGGGCGTTCCTGGCCGGGCTGCCGCGGGTGCGCATTATTCACGGAGTCGGAATGGGTGTGCTTCGGCGGAGCCTGCGTGCCTACCTGCAGCAGCAGCCCCAGGTCGCCTCAGTTACCGAGCCATCGCAGAATGAGGGGGGGGCCGGCGCCACGGTCGTGGAACTGAAGCAATAGAGCGGTCTCAACCCTGCAAAGAGGGTGGAACGTGTCGGGGAACGGTGCTAGCATCCCATTCACGGCGGGCGTTTGCCGTTTTCCGGCGAGGGCAGGCGCCTCCTGTCAGCTTCGCTCGTTGCTGGCGGGTGCTCGAGCGCTCGAGCGCGCCCGCTGCGTAAATACGGCACGCCATAACTAGACTCATAGGAGCAATCATGATCCGGGTCATCACCGTCGAGCGCGAATACGGCAGCCGCGGCGCGGAGTTTGCCTACCATCTGGCCCAGAGGCTGCAGTGGAAATTTGTGGACCAATGTCTGCTCGACGAGATAGCGCAGAAGGCAGGCATCGACAGATCGCTGGTGAAGCGATGCGACGAGAGACTCGATCCGTGGTTTTACCGGTTCGGTAAATCCTTCTGGCACGGCAGCCTCGACCGCCTGCCGGCGCAGCCCGCTTCGCAGATCTTCGATAGTGAACGCATGGTCGACTTCGTCCGCGAATACCTGCGAAACATCGCAGACAGCGGCAACTGCGTGGTCGTTGGAAGAGGCGCGGCGTGCATCCTGTCTACCTTGCCGGGTGCCTTTCACGTCTTCGTCTACGCATCGAGGAAGCGCAAGATCGAGTGGTTCGAAAAGAACTTCCCGGAGCGGGCGAACGTGGCGGAGGAAGAGCTGGCAGCTACTGACAAGCGCCGTGCTGCCTACGTCCGCCGCTTTCACGACCAGGACTGGACCGACCGCCGCCTGTATCAGCTGATGATGAACTCCTGCATGGGCTTCGATGCGATGGTGGGTGCTACGATCAACGCCGCCGGGCTGACGCAGGTTGTTCCCTCGGCCGCGATCGCGGGAGATTAGGGCCGCCGCGCACCACCTCCTGGAATCGCGGCAATGCCATGCGGGATGAGGCGCTGCAAGGACGTGTAAGCGTCGATGCGCATTTTGCTATCATCGGGGACAGCAGTGAAGAGGAAGAGCGATGGCAGCTCCGTCCTGATCTCGATTCAAGAATACCTCGGGACTACTTACCGGCCCGCGGCGAGTGGGTGTCCATGTCAAAAAGAGACACAAACCCCCCATGAAGCCGCAACGCGCTAAGGGCAGAGAGCCGCAAAAGAAGCACAGCGTCGGGCGATTTTAATTTACCAAATATGGTAAATTGAATCGTGAGTTCGTCCGCACGAGAGGTTTGGAAGATCGACTTCTACACCGGCGAGGACGGCTCTGTGCCAGTAAGAGATTGGCTCGATACCGTGCCGCAGGATGTTCGAGGCAAGGTGCTCGCCCGGATCGAGCTGCTCAAGACGGGAGGCCCGACGCTCGACTATCCCTACACCTCACAGATCGAGGCCAAGCTTCGCGAGGCCAGGCTCAGGGTTGGCAAGATCCGGTATCGCGTCTTGTATTTCTTCGATGAGGATCGCACTGCCATCCTCCTGCACGGCTTCACCAAGGCCACCGCAGCCGTCGAGGAATCGGACAAGAAGATCGGACGCGCCAGGATGGCCAGCCACGAGTCCAGGCTGGCGGCGAGAACCGGACAGAAAGCCGCATCACGAACACGGGCAAAGGAGAACAAGCGCAGATGAAAACCGCATGGGACAGCTATCTCGACCAGCAGCTCGCCGACTCAACCGTCCGCCAAGTTTTCGAGGAGGAAACCAAAGTTCTTGGCATTGGCCTCCAGCTCGCCGATCAGAGGAAGCGGCAGGGACTCACCCAGGCCGAACTCGCTAAAAAGATCGGCACCAGTACGCCTCAGCTCAGTCGCACCGAACGACGGCCCGAGAACGTCAACATGCGCACCCTGATCCGGTATGCCGAGGCTGTAGGCATGAGCCTGGACATTCGCCTTATTGCGAAACAGGGGTAGCTGTCTTGAGAAATTGATGCGCCGTCGGAGCCGTGGGCAAAGCGGGAACGATTTTGGGGCGTTTTCCAACGTAGCTCCATCGCCTTCTTTTCCATAGCGTGTTTGGGACTACGAGTCTTTCTCGATCGTCGGAATAGCGGTAGTAGAAGTTGCAGTCAATGCCAATCTTCAGCCGAGCCAAACCAGCAATGATGTCTCGGTCAAGTCCGAAGACTGGATAGTCATTGTACGAGGCCTTTCGAATCTCTGCCGCCGAAGGCGCGATCCGCAGCACTCAGATGCGCATCGGCATGATGATGTAGCGGTACTTGAACTCGTCCGCGACATCCTCAGGACGCATCTGGCCGGCCGACTGGGCGTCTTTAAACTCAAGCCTGACCTCGCCTGAATTGCCCACCGCCTTGAGGAAGTCAATCAAGTAAACAGAGTTGAAGCCCACGACAATCGCGTCGAAGTTGTAGGGCGTCTCAATAGTGTCTTCAGACTCGCCGGAGTCGGCCGAGGAGGAAGAAATCTTCACCTCGTTCTGCTCCAGGCGAATCTTGATAGCCCCGGAACGCTCGTCTGCAAACTGCGCAACGCGCTGGATCGAGCTCATCAGGTCTTCGCTGCGCAGAACCACGAACTTCGTGTTCTCGCGCGGCAGCACTGCCTCGTAGTTAGGGAACTGCCCGGTCAGCTTCCGCGTGGTGAGCACCCGATGCCCGATGCGGAAGAAGAGTGTGTGCTCGTCGTCCGCAAACTCGACCGACTCGACCTCCGTTGAGGAGAGCAGGGTCTGCAACTCGGCGAGCGCCTTGCGCGGTATCAGGGTCTTCTTCTCGCCGGTGATGTTCGTGAGTGTCTCGCCGGCCTTTTCAATATGCGCGAGCCGATGCCCATCGGTCGCGACCATCGCAAGGCTCTCGGCCTTGAGGATCAGCAGGGCTCCGTTCAGCGTGTATCGCGACTCCTCGTTCGAGATCGCGAAGATCGTCTTGCTGATCATGCCCTTCAGCGAGGCGACCGGGATGCTGGTCACGCTGTTCGCCGGGAACTCCGGCACCTGGGGGAAGTTGGCCCGCGCCATTCCGACCATCTTGGTGTTTGAGCGACCCGAGCGAATCTGCACCCAGTGGTTATCCATCAGCTTGATGCTGATATCTGCGTCCGGCAGCAGCTTGATGTAGTCGTAAAGTTTTCGGGCGGGAATGGTGCAGGAGCCCGGCTTCTTCACCTTGGCGGCACACGAGGTCTTGATGCTCTGATCGAGATCCGTGGCCGTGATGGTGAGCCGGTCGTCGGCAGCCTCGATCAGGAAGTTCGAGAGGATCGGGATGGTCGTCTTGCGCTCGACCACGCTCTGCGTCGCGGTCAACTCTCGCAGCAACTCCTGCCGGCTGACGGTGATCTCCATGGCTGCGCTCTGCACCGTCGGTTTTTCCAGTTCCATTTCTAAACCAGGCATGGATCCGCCCCCCTTGTCGATTTCCCGCACGTATTTCGCTCGCCCCACCACTCGACCGGCGTATGCAGACGGCTTCATTCTAGAGTGAATTCAATATTTATGCCCTGCGGAAAACGAGTCAAGCCGGTGGAAGACCCGTTTCAGTCTGTTCTGGCAGTTTCCGCCCTCGACCCGATCCGGATGAGGAGACAGCCGGTCCGCCATCGCTCCGGCTTAGGCAGGAGTAAGCGACGATGACGATGATGACTAAGAACTCTTTCTACTTACTTCTTTATCGTCATAGTCATCGTTCGACGAGGAAAAGTGGAAACACCAGGCAAGTCCATCTGCAGCATGAGTTAGCAGCGGTACACGTTTTAGAAAACCGGGACGCGCTTTTCGCAAAAGAAGGAAGAGCCGTGCTGCTCCCATTCGAGCAGGCGCGATACCCACCACATCCACAACTTGCGGCCCTTCTGTGCAATCAAATCCAGGCTGGAATGTGGATTAGCAGGCCAAACTCCTCACCCACACGGGTTTGAGGGAGCCGAGTTTTCCACTCGGGCCGCTTCGCGCTCGATCAGCGCCGGCGCTCCCAGAACTCTTCATGACGGTCGTCGTAGAAGAGAATGCCCTTGACACCTCCGCCCGGCGATCGTTGAAAGACGATGCGCGTCGATCCGCCGCGCGGGTAGAAAAACATGGCCGGAGTTTCGGGGAGCAGTTCGGTCACCTGACCGGCGCGGTTGCGCGAGTAAAGCTGGTCGCCCTGGCGGTAGACGGTGACTTCGACCACGTTGTCATCCATGTACTCGCCCGCATAGGCGTCGTAGATTGCCGGGTCGACCTTCGCAGGGACGGGGTGGATCGGCACCAGGCGCCGCTCTGCGAACACGGGGCTGACCGGAACCTCCGCCAGGCGGTGGGCGAGCAGCCAGCGGGGAAGCTCCGCCTCCGCATAGGCCTTGTCCCAGACGTTGTGCTGCCATCCGGAGTACTCCCACAGCCGCACGTCTCCATGCAGCGCCTTGATGGCGTCGAACATGACCTCTGACTGCCGCGGGAGCACTACCGGGTCCTCCGCGCCGTGGAACATCCAGACCGGCGTTCTCCCTATCGCGCGCGCGTACTCGTCCGGCAGATTGAGGTCGCTGCGCCGTTCAGGAGCATAGGACCAGTAGACACCTCCGCACATCGGCGCCAACGCGGCGAAGCGATGCGGGTAGCGACGCGCGATCTCCCATACGCCATACCCTCCCAGCGACATGCCGGTGAGATATTCGCGCTGGGGGTCGCCTTTCAGCTCCCTGGCAGCCGCGTCGAGCGCGGCTATGGCGACCGCCATCATGTCAGGATCCGTCCAGTGATGATGGACGTAGGGGACCTGCGGCATGACCACGACAAACGGCCATCGCTCAGGATGCGAACGGATTGCGGCCGGCAGCCCTACCTGCGTCTCGTCAAGACCATCGGTGCCGCGCTCGCCCGAGCCGTGCAGGAAGAGGATGACGGGCCACTTCTGAGTCGGGGACCACTCCTCGGGCACGTAAACGACGTACCTGTAGGTCGTCTCACCGACGAGGATCTTCCGATTCAAAAAGCCGGTCTCCTGCGTCCGCCGCGAGTAGGCGCTCGGAGCTGCGCTCAACAGCGAGACCAGGATAGCCGTCAGCAGGGTGCGCCGCATCACCGAACGAGGATACCTCAACGCCATCGATGAGCAGCTTCGCCGGGCCGGATCAGGCGTTCAGAGTCTCCTGCAGCTTATTGAGAATGCCGGTGAGCCCCTTGTCCGTACGCCGCTGCTCGTCGATCTTGCTGATGGAGTGCATGACGGTGGTGTGATGCTTGCCGCCGAACTGGCGCCCGATCTCGGGCAGCGAGGCCTCCGTCATCTGCTTGGCAAGAAACATCGCGATCTGACGTGGAACGACGACTGCGCGGGAGTTGTTCTTCTGCTTGAGCTCGGCGATGCGCATGCCAAAGTTTTCAGCGACGGCGCGCTGTATGGATTCGATGGTGATCTTTCGCACCTGGGTGTCAATGTACTGCTTCAGGCACTGCTGGGTGGTCGGCAGCGTGTACTCAAGGCCGTTCAGGCTGCACCATGCGGTCAGGCGTGTGAGCGCCCCCTCGAGCTCCCGCACATTGGTGCGCACGTTCAACGCGATGAAGTGAGCCACGTCATCAGGCAGTGCGACATGATCCGTCTCCGCCTTCTTCTGCAGGATGGCGATCTTGGTCTCGAGGTCCGGTGCCTGGATGTCTGCGATCAGCCCCCACTCGAAGCGGCTGCGCAGGCGATCTTCGATCTCCGACAACTCCTTCGGTGAGCGATCGGAGGCGATCACGATCTGCTTCATGTTCTCGTGCAGCGCGTTGAAGGTGTGGAAGAACTCGGCCTGGGTGCGCTCCTTCTTTTCGAGGAACTGGATGTCGTCGATCAGCAGCAGGTCGACGGAGCGGAACTTGTCATGGAAGCTGCTCATTTTGTCGTAGCGCAGCGAATTGATCATCTCGTTTGTGAACTTCTCGCTGGAGACGTAGCAGATCGACGCCTGCGGCTGCCGCCGCTTTACCTCGTGGCCGATGGCGTGCATCAGGTGAGTCTTGCCCAGGCCGACGCCGCCGTAGAGGAAGAGCGGATTGTAGGCTTTGGCCGGATTGTCGGCTACCGCCGCAGCGGCGGCGCGGGCGAACTGGTTTCCGCTGCCTCCGACGAAGGCGTCGAACGTATAGCGCGGATTAAGTTGCGCCGCTGAACTCCAGTCGAAACGGCCCTGCTGCGGACCCGGCGCCGGTGCGCGGTTGTTGCCGGCATTGCTGCCATTACCCGACCGCGGCACGTTCGCCGAATGGGTTGGAAGTGGAGCGAACCCGCCATCCTCCCGCATCCTCGGCGCGCTCGGGTCTTCCTCTGCCGTCACGAAGCTCACATCGTCGAGCTCCAGATTCAGCAGGTCGATCGCCTCCTGGATCAGGTCCGCGTAGCGTTCCCCAATCTTCCGGAAATCGTGCGTCGGCACCCGCACAAACAGTATCTTTCCATTGATATGGCTGAAGCGCGTCGGCTTCAGCCAGGTATCGAAAGACTGCCGGTTTACCTTCTTTTCGAGAGCGCCGAGGATGCGTACCCAGGCGTTGCTGGTCGTGACTGCTGCATTCCCTTGAGACATTCTTGGATCCTTGCTCTCTACGTTTCTACGTCGGGTCTTCTGAGCAAACGAAGCCGCCAGCCCGGAGGATATTTCCAGGTGTGCTGCTGGTCTAGTGTGCTCGGAGCCGCATCGGACGCTCAGTGCCCAATTGAATGGAGCTTCCAGTTCGAAGCCGTCTGGACTTGCAGAGATTAACTCTCAAACGCAGCCCAGACTAGCATAGTTGTCATGCGTCGTGACGCTCGATACTGCTCTATATTTCTTTTCGCGCGAGAGTTGCACCACGCCTTGTGAAGAACTGCATGGCCCGCCTGATCTTTGCTGCCCGTGGCGCCTTCCGGTATACTCAAAGCTTGCCTCAAGGCATCATTTTTCGATAGATCAGGAGCGCAGCTCTATGCCCAAGCGCACATTTCAACCTAACCGCCGCCACCGGTCAAAGACCCACGGCTTCCGTATTCGCATGAAGACCAAGAGCGGTGCCGCGGTTCTCTCCCGCCGCCGCGCCAAGGGCCGCCACCGCGTCTCAGTCAGCGCCGGTCACCGCGATTAGCACAGGGTGCGGCAACTTCGCTGTGCTGAGACCCGCTGGCTTGAGACTGGTCGCCGTGTTCTTGCCGTCCTGATTTCGCTGACCGATAGCTGGACCGGCACTGCGGCGCGGCCATAGCTGGATCCAACAGCGGCATTGCTTCATCCGCGTCTTCAGCAAACAAGTGCAAGATAGATGTATGGCCGAGCAGCAACCTAGCGTCATCTCCACCGAAGACTCTGCCCAGGCGCATGGAAAACCGCACGGCCTGCTCCTCCGCGATGCGCGTCTTCGCAAGCACGCAGACTATCAGCGCGTCTACGGCGCCAGCCGCAAGCACTTCTCTGCCTCGATGAGCTACTTCTACGCTGTCCGCTCACCCGCTGAATCAGCCACAGGCAATCGCACTCCCGCCGGCGTCGTCACGCAGGTGCGCGGCCCGAGGGTGGGACTCACAGCCGGCCGGGTGCTCGGAAAGGCCGTCGATCGTAACCGCATCAAGCGCCGCATGCGCGAGGTCGTCCGCAGAAATCTAGCGGTCCTCACCTCCGACGTCGACCTGATCCTCCATCCGCGAAAGTTTGTTGTCACCCTTGAGTTTTCGAAGTTGGACGCCGAGGTCGAACGTGTCTTCACGAACGTGCAGGCAGCGCTCGACGGCAAGCGCGTGAAGCCGTGAACGAGCCTGGAACTGACGGGCAACGAGGAAAGCCACGGGAGATTGCCGTCAGCCTGTTGTCGACCATCTACAAGGCCGCAGTCTCGCCCCTACTCCATGCTGGATTCAGTGGAGCCTGCCGCTTCCAGCCCTCCTGCTCCGAGTACGCAACCATTGCGCTCGCTCAGCATGGCCTCGTTCGTGGCGGCTGGCTCGCACTCCGTCGCCTGTTGCGCTGTCACCCTGGGCACCCTGTCGCATTCGATCCCGTTCCCGGACATGCACGCCCGTCACGCAGACCAGAGGCCGGCGCCGGGGGAGCTCAGTCCAGCGGGTGCGGTAAGTCCGGCACACAAGTCAACGGCCATTTAACATAGAGAAACGATCCTCCCGCACTTATCTGACGGCGGCACGCTGTTCTCCATAGGAAGTTTGACTTGCCAGAAATTAGAAATCCGAATCAGCAAGGCCCCGGAGCAGGCGGGGATTCACGCTCGCTCCTGATCATGGCGGTAGTCTTCGTCCTGTTCTTCCTGGGACTGCAGTACTTCAAGAGGAAGGCTCCAGAGCCTCAGCCGCAGTCCCAGAACACGGCGGCCCAGAACATGCCGGTGCAGAACATGCCGGTGCAGAGTAGCTCGACGGCAGAGGGAGGCTCCGCCGGTGGCGGACCAGCCGCTCACCCGGCAGCCGCGGCCAACGCCGTGCAGGCCTCGTCCGAGTCGACCACCATCGTCGAAAATGAACTCTACCGCATCACTTTCTCCAATCGCGGAGCGCAGGTCACCTCCTGGATACTGAAGAAGCACAAGGACGAAGAGGGTCACCCCCTCGACCTCGTCAATGTCGAGGCGGCGCGCAGATTTGGCTATCCGCTTTCGCTCTACTCCTATGACGCGGCGCTTCGCACTCACCTGGCCCAGGCGCTCTTTGTGCCTTCGGCTACAGGAACGCTCTCTGCGCCCGCTACTCTGAGCTACGACTACTCCGATGGCAACGTGGTGGTCCGCAAGTCGTTTCGCTTCGACTCGAGCTACGTCATTCACGCCGATGTAACGGCGACCAGCAATGGAGCGCCGCTGACTACTCTGCTTGCGTGGCCCGCTGGTTTTGGAGACCAGCAGACTGCTCCGCAGTACGCAGGTTCGCACTTCGACACCATGCAGGGCGGCAAGTCCGAACAGGTCGCCCCCAAAAAGGTCTCCGGGGGAGGCACGCTCAACGGCCCCTTTGACTATGCCGGCGTAAGCGACCTTTACTTCGCCAGCATCTTCCTGCCCGACGCGCCGCAGCAGGCGACGTTGGTCAGCTTACATAACCAGATTGCTATCCCCAAGGACCGCAAAAAGCCGGACCCGAATTCCACCTATCCCGCCGACGTGCTGGGCGCAGCCGTGGGTGACACTACCGGCCATCTCAGCACACGACTCTTCGTCGGACCGAAGTCGATCGATCTGCTCAACTCGCTGCACACAACCGCAGCCAACGGAGCGGCTACTGGAGCCAACCTGCAGCCGGTGATCAGCTTCGGCTTCATGACCATCATTGCCAAGCCGCTCTTCCTGGCGCTGCGCTGGTTCCACGAACACCTGGTAGCCAACTGGGGCTGGGACATCCTGATCCTGACTGTCCTGATCAACATCTGCATGCTGCCCACGCGCGTGCAGATGATGCGCTCAGCGCTCAAGATGCAGCGCATCCAGCCGCAGATGGAGGCGATCAAGGAGAAGTACAAGAAGTACAAGGCCACCGACCCGCGCAAGCAGGACATGAACAAGGAGCTCTTTGACCTGCAGAAGCGGGAGGGCGCCAACATGTTCGGCGGATGCCTGCCGATGCTGATCCAGTGGCCGCTGCTCTACGGCTTCTACCGCATGCTCACCAACGTGATCGAACTGCGGCAGGCGCACTGGCTCTGGCTTCCCGACCTGTCATCGCCAGACCCCTACCACATCCTTCCCGTCTTCTTCATCATCTCGATGTTCCTGACCCAGTACCTGACGCCCTCGCCCGGTGTCGACCCGGCGCAGCAGCGAATGATGGCCTTTACCATGCCGGCCGTCTTTGGCTTCATGACCTGGAATATCGGCTCCGGCCTGGCGCTCTACTGGGCGTGCGGCAACATCATCAGCGTCATCCAGCAGCTGGTGATGAATCGCACAGGGATCGGCAAGGAGATGCGGGCCATCGCCGCCAAGCGCGCCGCGAAGCGCCTGGGAAGACCTGCGCCGGGCCGACGCTGAACACTGGCAACGCTGGGGCAGCCGGCACTACCAGCTGGCTCGCCGGCTGAGGCACAGGAACAAACCCTATTTAGTGGCCGAAAAGGTAAGCTGCACCAGCGAGAGATGCTTCATAATCGCGAGCAGCGGCTTGAGCAAAGGTCGCTGTACCTGGTAGATCAGGTTGAGATAAAAGCTCTTCAGCTTCTTCCGGAAACCCGGCGGCCGGCGGTCAACCTGCATAGCCTGCCTGATGACCTCTTTCGAGCGGTAGCGCGCGACAACTTCCGAGGTGATATTCCGGAAGCCCGCCTGCTCCAGCATCCCGACGTACTCCGAATACCGGTAGCTGTGTTCATTCCCCCCGTAATCTCCTAGCTCATGCCCTCTTGTCACCTGGTCTTGCTGGACGCTGGCGTGCGTCTTGAAGAAGGGAAGCATGGGCTCGCTGATCAAGAGCAGCTTTCCTCCGGGCCGCAAATACCTGGAGACATTCTTCAGTGCCGCAGAGGGATCGTCACAGTGGTGCAGGCTGACGTTGAAGATCACCACGTCAAACACGTCACCCGGCGTAGCCAGGTGTTCCGCTGTCGAGTTGTAGATGGTCATGTTCTTCGAAAATCTGCGGCTCAGGTGTTCTATCACCTCGCAAAACTCGTAAGACGGCTCTACAGGAAAGACCTGGTGACCGTGATCGGCGAGGTAGAGTGATGTCTCTCCTCTGCCGGCGCCGACGTCGAGAATGCGGAGAGGAGCGCCATTCAACAGCGGCTGCACTGCGCGCACGAACTCTTTACCGATCGCCGCCGACATATAGGGACCATAGTATTGACGCAGCTGCTCGTATGCTTCCAGCGTCTCCTTGTGCCAGCCCGTATCGCTTCTGACCATCTCTGCGCAGGCAGCCATCTCCCTCGCATGTTCCGGAGTCTTCTCGTATTGGATGGAAGTGATCAATGGAGCACTTTCTGCAACGGCTATGACGAGCAGCCATTGACGACGCAAATGGCCGACATGGAACTTTTGGGCGCAGCCTGATTTTGAGGAAGTATACGCCATCCCATGCTGGTCTAGCTGACGCGAACGCTCTGCGGTGCGATACTGTTCCGATGGCGATCGACGACTACGCTGCCGCAGCCGAACGCATCGCTGCCTTCCTGAAGACGCTCACCGCGACCGGTGGACTCAGGTTGAAGTACAGGATTACCGCGGGGGCGGGAGCGGCTGATCCCGAGGGCTTCGAACAGAGAGAAATCTACGTTGAGCTGGCGGGCCCCGATGCGCCCCTGCTCACCCAGCGCGGCGGCGAGTTGCTCTATGCACTGGAACACGTGGCGGCCAAGATCATCCGTCTCGAGCCGGACGACCACGATAAAGTCTCCTTCGACGCGAGCCAGTTCAAGGCTACCCGGGCGCGGGAGATGCGGCGCGCAGCCGAGACGGCAGCTAACGAAGTCAGCCAAACTGGCGAGCCCTACCCCTTCCAGCCGATGAGCTCCCGCGAGCGGCGTATGCTGCACCTTGCGCTGCTGCCCTTCGAGCACGTGGAGACGGCCAGCAGCGGCGAAGGTCCGCAACGCTTCGTGGTCGTCTACCCCAGGGGGATGAAGCCGCCCGAGACCCCGCGGCAGCGTCCTGATGATCGTAGCCGCCGCCCCAGCGGCTTCTCCCGCCGATAGAGATGCCGCGCGATCTGCATCCGGACGACACCTCCCCGGGGCACCACCTCGAGCCCCCGTCGAACGAGACCATCGTTGCCATTTCGACTCCACCGGGCCGGGGAGGGATCGGGATCGTTCGCCTCTCGGGCTCGCAGTCGGTCGCCATTGCGAGCAGGCTGGTGCGTCTGCGCAACCCACTGGCGCACGCTCAGGCGCGGTTCGGAGAGGTACTCGATCCAGAGCGCATCTCAAGGGAGGCCCCATCGGATCTCGACCCTGCCACTCTATCGTCCGGACAGACGGCCAAGGACGATGCAGCGCTGAAGGACGGTGGAGCGCAGTCCCGCGAAGTGGCGATCGATCAGGCGATCGTGACATGGTTTCGCGGGCCTGATTCCTACACCGGCGAAGACCTGGTAGAGATCGCCGCGCACGGATCACCTGTGGTCCTCGAGCTGCTCGTCCGCCAGGCGCTTGCGCACGGGGCCACTCTCGCAGATCCGGGCGAATTTACCCAGCGCGCCTTCCTCTCGGGTCGTATCGACCTCACCCAGGCTGAGGCTGTGCGCGACCTCATCGAGGCCGAGACCCTCTACCAGGTCAGGGTCGCTGCCCGCCAGATGGGCGGAGCGCTCTCTCACCGCATAAAGCCCATCAAGCAATCTCTGGTCGAGCTGATTGCCCTGCTTGAGGCGGGGATCGACTTCGCCGAAGACGATATCGACCTCGCTCCGGACACCGAAATCCTGCTGCGCATCGGTCTGGTTCGGGATCAACTGCTGCCGGTTCTATCCTCCTTCGTGCACGGGCGCATCGTGCACGCGGGCATGACGCTCGCCATTGTGGGCAGGCCTAACGTAGGCAAGTCCTCTCTGTTTAACCGGCTGGTAGAGCGCGAACGAGCCATCGTGACCGCAACGCCTGGCACAACCCGCGACCTGGTCACGGAACGAGTCTCACTCGGCGGTATTCCTGTAGAGCTGGTCGACACGGCGGGGCTTCGCGAAGCCTTCGACGAGGCCGAGGCGCTCGGAATTCGCAAGTCCCGCGAGGCCCTGGCCGACGCGGACATCGTCCTCGTTGTCATCGACGCCACGATGCCCCTGGCTGCGGACGAACGCACTCTGCTGGACTCGCTCAGCCATCGCCCCGTTCTGCTGGTCAGGAACAAGTCAGACCTGATTGCTGATCATGGGCAAGAAGGCGCCCCCGATCCTCCCGGCTCTCGACTGCTCTCGGAGGACGGGGAGCAGCAGCGCTCCGCCAGCCCTCACCCCTCCGGGCCTTCGACATCCGAAGCCTTTAGCGGCGGCGGATTTGAAATCCACTCCGCGGCCCCTCAGGTCCATACCTCCGCAGTGACCGGCGAAGGCATAGAGGAGCTGCGCCGCCAGATGCTGAATCTGGTGCGAGGCGGCAATGCGGAGGAGCCGGCCGGAATGCTCACCAACCTCCGTCAGAGTGAAGCAGTAACGGCCACGCTTGCTGCTCTGGCATCTGCGACCGAAGCCGTAAGCCGCCACATTCCGCACGAAATGGTGCTTCTCGACCTGTATGCCGCGCTCCGCCACCTCGACAGCCTCACCGGCGAGACGACGCCGGACGACATCCTCAACCTGATCTTCTCCAGCTTCTGCATCGGCAAATGAGCCTCATTTGCGAAGTAGCTCCTGAACAGCGTGGCAAAATTCGCATGGGCCGACCACAGGGACATTGAAAAGGAGACTAGGTGCGGGCGCCGCAGATGAGCCAGCGGTCGTACATCGCCTCGAACCCGTCTTCCAGTGATCGCGTCAGCGTCTTCGCGTCGCAAAGGGGACTGGCTGACATCCTGGCCCGCTGAGTGCGCCGGGAGGCGGTCCGACCGGCCACATCGCGGGCAAGCGAGCAGACAACCGAGACGTATTGCTCATCGGTGGCGGCAACCCAATCCTCGCGGCCGAGGGCGCGCAGTGCGGAGCTCGCGATGACGCCGCCGACCCAGTTCCCCTCCAGCGCTACCAGCGGAACACCCATCCACAGCGCGTCGAAGCAGGTCGTCCCGCTGTTGAACGGAATCGTATCGAGCGCGATGTCAAGCCGGTCGTAGAGCATCATATGCCTCTCGTGTCCGGGGCTGAACGGCACGAACTCGACCCTGTCGGCCGCGACCCCGTGCATACCAAGGGTGCGCAGGATGCGGCTGTGGTTCTCCTGCTCGTTGGCCGCCCGGTCCTCGAGCAGAAGACGCGCCTCTGGCAGCGCGAGCAGCACCCTTGCCCAGAGGCCTAACGTCTCTTCACGCACCTTGGCGTACTTATTGAAGGAGCCGAGCCACAGGGTTCCTTCTGGATCAGGGGACCAGCCGCTCTCGGGCAGCGAGGCGTCGCCCGCGTAGCAGAGAGCCAGGCGCGGCAGCCTCCAGAGACCCTCGCTGAAGTGGGCGTCACAGGCCGCCGGGCAGTATAGATCGGTGAGGAACCAGTCCATCTCTGTCAGGCCGGTCGTACTCCAGTAGCCGATGTAGGTGCACTGCACCGGTGCCGCGCGATGGGCGAAGATGCCTAGCCTGCAGCCGAAGGTGTGTCCCGTCGTATCGATCAGGACATCGATCTGCTCGGACCGAATGCGCTCTGCCGCCTCGGCATCGGGAACGCGGACCAGCGGCACGTAGTCGTCCGCCAGCTCTCGCAGGTGGGCGGCGCGCTGGCAGCAGCGCTCGGCGGTGGGAAACAGCGTGAGACGAAACCGGCTCCTGTCCAACTGCTCGATGAACGGCTCGAGGAACTGTGCAACCGCGTGGCTGCCAAGCTCAGCGGAGACGATGCCGATGCGCAGCTTCCTCCCGGTGCGGCCGAGCGCGGGGAAGACGCCGGCCGCGGCCCCGGATCGCGCCCTTGCTGCAGCCCGTTCAGCGTCCGTAAGGAGAGTCCTCTCCCACCTTCGGGCCAGCTCGAGCTCCACCGCGGGCGAGACGTCCCGCGTAAACGCATGCAGGTAGAGCAGATTGCTGAATGCAGTGCTGAAGTCTGGACGGAGAGACAGCGCCGTCTCAAAGGTCTCCCTCGCCTTCTGCAGATTCCCAAGCTCCCTGAGGGTCTCCGCCAGGTTGTTATAGGTCGGCGCATAAGCCGCATCGACGGAGATGCCGCGCTCATAGCACGAGACGGCTCTGTCGAGCAGTCCCTGCTGGCGATACGCATTTCCCAGGTTCAGGTGCGCCTCGGCGAGCTCAGGCTGCAATGCGATTGCGCGTTCGCAACTCTCGATGGCTTCATCGAGCCTTCCATCTGCTCTCAGCGCGTTGCCCAGATTGCAGTGAGCTGCGGCATAGGCCGGGTTGAGCAGCAGGGCCTGCCGGTAGCTCACGATGCCTTCGCTCAGACGGCCGAGCAGTTCCAGGGCATTCCCGAGGTTGTTGTGCGCTTCTGCATAAGCCGGTCGCAGCGCGATCGCCTTCCGGTAACACACGGCCGCCTGCTCCAGACGGCCCAGCCTCTGTAACACTGTACCGAGGCTGTTGACGATCTCCGGCGACTCCGGGCTGAGACTCAAGGCCTTTGAAAGGGCGGAAGCCGCCTCGACGAGGCGACCTTGCCTGAGCAGCGCGTGGCCAAGGCCTGACCAGGCCGCAGGAGAACGCGGGTCCAGTTCAGCGGCCTTGTGAAAATTCGCGATGGCTTCGCCGGTTGCGCCCTGCGCGATCTGCACCTCGGCCAGGTTCAGGAAGAATGTCGGGTTCGAGGGATCCTCGACGATAGCGAGGCTCATGAAGTGCAGGGCGGCAGCCTGCTGGCCGCGCTGGTGCGCAACCAGCCCCGTAAAGTGCAGCGCCTGGGAGTGACGAGGCTCAAGGCGAAGGATCTCGCCGTACAGGCTGCCAGCCTCGTCCAGGCGGCCTTGCTGTTGCAGCAGAAGCGCTTGCTGCAGTAGCTGCGCAGTAGATCGAGGCCCAGAGCCGGACACCACCGCACTGCGCAGGCAGCAGTGCTTGTACTTCTTGCCGCTGCTGCATGCACAGAGATCGTTGCGGCCTGGCTTTCCATCGAGACTCACTGTCTTTGCCATGAAGTTCGCTTAACGCCAGGCGCCCGCGATGCAAGCGCCCGACCCAGGCGCCCCGGTCCAAGGCCCCCGATCCAAGGACCGCGGTCCTTGGACCCCCGATTGAGACCGTCTTCGCCTCCAGGACCAGCGCCAATCCCTGCGCCCCTGTGCGACGCTTACCCCGGCCAGACGCCCGGCGCGGCCCTGCCTGACCCTGCAAAGTTCATCGGCCCCGCGCAGCGCCGGATGAGCGCCGGCAGCGTCGAAACCGGCAGGTCTGCCTCGCTCTCGCCGTTTGCTTTTACCGCCGCAGAGCTTGAGAATCAGGGAAAGCCATGCAATCGACTCACATAGGGGACCTGTCATCTGCCCCCGCCACGACTGCCGATCGAGCCAGCAAAGACGTCTCCCTGCTGGACCTCCTGATCCTGCTCGCGGCGCGACGACGGTTCATCCTCCTCTTCACCCTGGCAATCGCGCTGCTGTCACTGGCGATCGCACTTCTGCTGCCCAGGAGCTATACCGCCACCGCCGTGATCCTGCCCCCGCAAGGCTCCTCGGCCGGCTCTGCCGTCATGTCGCAGCTCGGAGCGTTGGGCGCAGCGGGCGCGCTCGCTGGCAGCAGCCTGGGCGTCAAAAATCCGAACGACATGTACGTCGCCATGTTCCGGTCACGCTCTGTCGAGAGCGCCATGGTCATGCGCTTCGGGCTGGTGGCGGAGTATCACACCAGGCTGGTCTCAGACGCGGTCAAGGCATTTGATAGCAGGTCCACCGTGATCTCCGGGACCAAGGACAACCTGATCAGCATTTCAGTCAGGGACAAGGACCCGCGCCGCGCAGCGGAGCTGGCCAACGGCTACGTCGACGAATATCGCGCCTTCTCCTCGACCCTCGCGATCACCGAGGCCGCGCAGCGGCGACTCTTCTTCGAGCAGCAGCTGCAACAGGCCAAAGACAACCTCGCCACGGCCGAAGAAGCTTTAAAGAAGACGGAGCAGACTACCGGCGTGCTCCAGATCGACAGTCAGACGCGAGAGCTGATCCAGTCCGCAGCGTCACTGAGGGCGCAGATCGCCGCCAAAGAGGTCGAGATTCGCGGGATGAAGTCCTTCGCCTCCGACCAGAACCCTGAGCTGCAGCTGGCCGAGCAGCAGCTGGCCGGCTGGCAGGCCCAGCTCAGCAGCCTGGGCGGAACCCAGTCCGGCTCCGGCGATGACCTGCTGCTGGCCAAAGCCCGTGTGCCAGGAGCGGGCCTCGAATACGTGCGCAAGCTGCGCGACGTGAAGTACTACGACACCATATTTGACCTGTTGGCCCGCCAGTTCGAGGTTGCCAAGCTCGACGAGGCGCGGCAGGGCTCGCTCGTACAGGTCGTAGACCCGGCCGTCCCCCCGGATCATAAAACCTCTCCCCGGCGCGGCCTGATCCTGTTAGTGGGCACAGCCGTGGGGTTCTGTCTGAGTATCTTGTGGGTGCTGGTGACTGCGGCGCTCTCAAAGGTGCGGAACAGACCTGAGAACCGGGAACGGCTTGAGAGGCTAAGCCTGATGTTCCGGAAGCCTTAGACGGTGGCGCGTACGTACGGCATTCTCCTGGTTCAACACATTGGAGTAGACCTGCATCGTGTCCCCTGCCATTCGTTCAATCGAGAACTCCCGCCGGACTCGAGCCTGCCCGGCCTCGCCGAGCTTGGCGCTTAGAGCAGGATCGTCGAGCAGCAGACTGATCGCGGCAGCCAGCGCAATCGTATTGGCTGGCGGCACCGTCAGCCCGGTCACGCCGTGCAGCGAGACCTCGGGAACGCCAGACTCGATATTCGTATTCACGATCGGCAGCCCGGCAGCCATCGCCTCCAGCTGCACGATGCCGAATGACTCCGCCCGGCTGATCGAGGGCAGCACCAGCATCTTCGCGGTATGCAGGTAAGGGCCTAGATTGTCGACTCGCCCAAGCAGGTGCACCTTAGAAAACATGCCTGACTCTAGAACCTGACGAGCAAGTTCCGGCTCGAGCGGCCCCGTGCCGATATGCAGCAGGTGAGCGTCGACACCACGCATGCTCTCGATCAGGTATCGAATGCCCTTGTAGGGGACCATGCGCCCGACGCTGAGGATCAGGCGATCGCCATACTTCTGGCGGATCTCGTCCATCGCCACCGGGTCGGCGCTTTCAAAGGCGCTTCGATCGAGCCCCAGGGGGATGACCCGGCAGCGGTCGCGGAAGCCGGCCAACTCCTCGGACGTCTCGAGGTACCTGCCCGAGGAGACAATGATCGCTGCCGCTCTCTTCATCAGGGCTACCACAAAAGGATCACTGATCTTTCTGAGGTTCTTGCGTCCGAGGGTGTCGCCGTGGTGCGTGATCACGATCTTTCCGCGATGACCGCTCATCAGCAGTGCAAGTGCGGCCCACGGGTTCGGCAAATGGATGTGAACGATATCGGCCTTGCGTCTCGCTATGTTCCAGGGGAGTGTCGGAGTGATCGGCATCGAGGAGAGCGCGCCGAGCGTCGGTATCCTGCTGATCCGGGCCCCGTCTAAGTGCTCCTCGGCAAAACGAGCCGCGTCATTTGCCACCAGTACGCTGACCTTGAGCTTGGAACTTTGCATTCGGACCAGGTCCCGGAGATGGCTTTCGATTCCTCCCAGGTGTGGCCAGTAGTACTTGCCAATGTGGAGAACGGACGCGGAATTTATTGATTGCACAGACACTAACCAGCCCCCAGGCCAAAAAACAGTTTGCTTCTCGGAGTGATGTTTCTTACTATAGAGCACCGTTCTAAGCCATGCAATCGGCCACCAGCGCGGCTACTTGAAGCCTGTCCCGCAAGCATACCAAGCCAGGACCAGCGGACCGCCCCCTCTTTCGAGTCGAAAAACACCGTAAATATCAAGCCCCGCGCCCACCCAAGCCTCCTCTCAAAAACGCTGCTCCTGGAGTGGCAAGAGGAATCGTAAGCTCATCCGGCGCTCTCTACACTTTGATAGTCCAGCGTACCGCCACAGCGAAGCTCGATAATCGCCAAATGCGGAAGGGCTTCCACCCAGCGGGCATAGGCGAAGCAACTTGCAAAAGCCTTCCGGCGGCACGATCTATTGAGCATGTACAATCAGGCTTCGGCAAAATCTGGTCTTGTGGCGGAGACGTGTGCGCATGCCTCGGCCGGACATCGAAGCAGCTTTGGCCCATGTGCAGACGTCTTCTGTGACCCGCCTCCTCCTGAGGAGTCAATGATCAGCATCCGGTCCATGCGTTCGTACCTGGATGCTAATGGCCTCTACTTGATGAGCTACCACTCGCTGCAGGTGGCGTGGAGCCGGCTGAATAGTGTCCTGCTGGCGCGGGCGTTCAGCGTTCGCAAGCTGACCGTTGTGCCGCCCTTTCACCTCAAGGGCAGACGGTTCGTGAGGATGGGAGAAAACTTCGCCGCCGGCCCTGGACTCTGGCTCGAAGCAGTCTACCGCTACAACCAGCAGCTCTTCGAGCCACAGATCATCCTCGGCGACAATGTGTCACTGAGCCATGGAGTGCATATAGCTGCTACTACGTTCGTTCAGATAGGTTCAGACGTCCTCGTCGGCAGCGGGGTCTTGATAACTGATCACAACCACGGAAGCTACAGCGGAGAGAGTCCTTCTTCACCGGATGAGCCGCCCGCGAGGCGTCTACTCGAAGCTGGCAGGCGAACCGTTATAGGTGACCGTGTGTGGATCGGTGACGGGGTGGTAGTCACGGCCGGTTCCTGCATCGGGGATGGCGCCATCGTCGGCGCCAACTCCGTCGTGGTGGGTACAGTCGAGGCAGGGGCAATCGTCGCGGGTGCCCCGGCCAGGGTGATCAAGGTCTTTGATCCCGTTAGCGGGCAGTGGAAGAGAGAAGAATCATGAGGCGCGCTGCATGTACCATCGTCTCGGCCAACTACCTGCCGTATGCGCGCACGTTCTGCCAGTCATTCAGGATGTACCATCCCAGCTATGAATTGTATGTACTGCTGGTCGATCGCATTCCGCCTGCCCTGGATCTAGCAGCGGAGGACTTTATTCTGGTTCCCGTGGAAGAGCTGGGCATTCCCAATTTCCCATCCATCGCATTTCTATATGACATCCTTGAACTGAATACAAATGTAAAGCCCACTTTTCTAAAATGGCTCTTAGCCAGGGGTGTGCAGCAGCTTATCTACTTTGACCCCGATATCTGCGTCTATAGCAATGCTGATGTCATCTACGATTTACTGCAGACGTCGAACATCATCATCACGCCACATATCACCCGCGCCCCTGAAGACAAGCAACATCTGCTTGAACAGGAGTTGCTTAGTCTCGGGACATTCAATCTAGGCTTCGTTGCCGTCTCCGGCTCCGCAGAGTCTCTAAAATTTCTGGATTGGTGGGAAGAACGCTGTCTCGAGAAGGGCTTTGCCGATCCACGCAATGCCCTCTTCGTAGATCAGAAGTGGGTTAACCTCGCTCCAGCGATGTTCGACGGAGTGCTCATACTCAAGCATCCTGGCTGCAACATGGCGCACTGGAACATACACGAGCGCCACTTGACCAGGGCTGGCGATTCTTATCGGGTGAATGATGCAGTCCCTCTGATCTTTTACCACTTCAGCGGTTTCAAGGCCGCTGAAACCACGCTTGTCTCGGGCAAAGATAGATCCGGAGTCACAATTGAAGAGCGGCCCGATCTAGGTCAGATCCTGAGTGAATATCGAAACCTCCTCCTTGGCAACGGCCTGAAGGAGTGCGAGAGCTACCCCTATGCGTTTGGCGTCTTTGAAGATGGTCAGCCGATTACCGCGCTGGCTCGGAGGGTGTATTCCTTCAAGCGGAGCGAACTACCCGCAGCAAATCCCTTTGCTGTACCAGGCGGGTTTCACGACCTTGCGAAGAGGACGGGGCTGCTCGGAACAAAGGATCGAAGCGGTAAATTCAATGCGCTAAACTATGACAAGGATGATTGGCGCATCCGATCCATCAATCGCCTGCTGAAGCTGGCGCTTCGTGTCCTCGGATGTGATCGCTACACCATGTTAATGAAATATATCTCATATATCTCAATTCTGAGAAACCAGGAAGAGTTGTTCTGATCTCTCTGGTGTAAAGTGTGGGCCCACTGGCGATGCAGGATAAGGGTGATGGATGGTCAAATGAGAGTAGTTATGCTGACTGGATCATATCCCCCGGATGTATGCGGCGTCGGCCACTACGCGTACCGGTTGACTGAAGCCTTGAAGGGAGTCGGCGTAGAGGTAGAAGTTTTACATGGAGGAAGCTGGGGGCTGCGGAGACTCTGGCGCCTACTGCGTGCACCGGGCCTGTCCAGCAGTGATCTTTTACATATCCAATATCCTGCTGAGGGCTTTGGGTGGAGCCTGACTCCTCAGGCGCTCTCTATGTTTGTACCGGCGGTAGTCACTGTTCACGAATTCAGCAGAGTGCATCTGCTCAGAAAACTAGCTATTATCCCCTTCTTCTGTTTCGCCAAGAGACTTATCTTTACTTCGGATGCTGAGCTGGATGCGGTAGCGTCACGTATGCCGTGGATCCGAGCGAAGTCGACGGTGATTGAGATAGGAAGCAACATTCCTGTGGTAGCGGAGCCTCCTTCACGTACCGCCGGAGAGATCATTTATTTTGGACTGATAGCACCTAAGAAGGGAATTGAGAGCGTCCTTGAGCTGGCTTCCCTCATTGTAAAGAAAAGACAAGATATTAGCGTCCGTATCATCGGCGCTACCGTACCGCGGCTTAGTGACTATGCGAATGATTTAAGAGAACAGGCCAAAGATTTACCGGTGGCGTTCGACACGGATTGCGACGACGCGGAGACCGGCGCCAAATTAGCGAGGGCGTCGGTTGCCTATCTGCCCTTTCCAAATGGTGCCTCGACTTCCCGCGGATCCTTGAAAGCGGTGCTGGCCTGCGGAGTGGCCACGATTACCACAAGCGGCCCCCGCACGAGTCCCGCGTTAGCAAGTACCGTACTCCTTGCTTCCACCCCTTCAGAGGCTCTGGACATTTCTCTCGAACTGTTAGCGCAGCCGGAACGGGTGAAGGCCATTTCAGCGGCTAGCCGTCAATACTCTCAGTCCTTCGCCTGGGGAACAATCGCTCGCGATCACGTGGATGTTTATTCGAAGGTACGCGCTGATCTATAGAATACCCTGCGTTTCCCGGGGATGCGCTGACTTAGCTGAGTCGCATCAACGGATTACCAACGATCTTGTCGGCTTTATTCAGTACCCGTCCCAGGAACAACCAGCCTCTTGCAAGCAGCCGAGGCAGGAAAATAATGGGATAGATGAAGAGCCAGTACCGTAAATTGTCGCCGTACGCTGTGCGGAGCACTTTGTGCGGCTCTTCTCTGAAGAAGGCTGAACTCGTGCCGCTCGCCCTCAATGCATAAATGTGTGAAGGAAGGAATCGCATGATGGTTCCGTTGAGAATGACCTTTGCGACACCAGAACCTTCCAGCCTCTCTTCCGTGATTCTGCGGATGTTAATGCCAAATATCTCGCACAAAGCGTAGCCGCCAGTGTTATTCGCGCGGTTGCCGATCAATCGCTCGTGTATGTATAGGTGGCTGCCACCTGTCCCAAGCGCAGCGTAGGTCCATCCGAGCTGTGCCAGGTTCGTGCCTACCAGGGCTGACAGATCTCTCCTGCCGCCGAGTACACAGTCCTTGTTGACTATATTGCCGCTGATAAAGGTGAAGAAGACGTGTACCATCGCGGCAAATGCCACATTTGACTTGAACACCTGTGGCGCTCGTGCCCGCACTCGTCGTGAGGCTTCCCCGTGGTGCTCGAAGATATAAGCATTGATGTAGATCAAGCTGTAGTCGCCCGCGGAGATCAGTTCTACAATCCGTTTCAGAGCTCCTGCCGGGATCATGTCGTCGTCGCTGAAAATCCAGACGTACTTTCCCCTCGCTTGCTCGAAGCATTGAAGGAAGTTGCCGTCGGGACCAACATTAACCTCGTTCCTGATGACTCTGCATACCAAACCTCCATCGACAAACCCTTTAATTACTTCTGGTGTGCCATCGGGAGAGGCATTATCCGAGATGAGCAACTCCACTGCGGGCTGATCGTCGAGTTGAGGTGCAAGCACAGCCAGCAGTTCTTGCAAGTCGCGACTGCGGTTATAGGTAGGAATGGCAATGGTCAGCAGCGGCCGGTCAGTTTGCATGCCACAGCCTTCGATACTTCAGGAACACGTGTGTCCCGAAGCCCATCCCGATCAGAATCACCCCGAGCAGGTAGCCCGCCACGATGCCCATCGCTCCGTAGAGACGGCCGAGGACTACCGTGCTCAGCGTCGTCCACACTGCGCCGAGGATCGAGTTCATCAGGAACTTCTCCTGCTTATGAGCGCGAAGATAAAGGGCGTAGCCGTTAATGATGATCTGGAGCACCGTGCCGACAAACAGCAGCGCCAGCGGCAGAGGCGGCAGCAGGCGCAAAGCGAACGGCACCCGGAAGACCCGCAGATAGTAGATGGCGAACCAGGCGGCAGTGCATCCCAGCAGCGCTGCCAGGGTCGATTGGCCCAGCGCCGGAAAGAACGTCCGGTCCAGCAACGCGAACTCCCGGCGCGCAATCATGCGTCCCATCGGCGCCGCCTTGGTGTTCATCCATGCGATCGCGATGGCAAAGAGTACTCCGCTGATGCTCAATGAGGAGCCCATCTGCCCCGCCTGCACCGGTCCGCGGAAGTAGAAGGTAAACGGGGTGAAGAGTTGAAAGATGAAGTAGCCGCATACCCAGGAGATCGCCAGTCTCCACTGGAACGGCCAGACCTCCGCGCGCCAGTCGATGCGATTGGCGCCAGGAGAGTGCCGCAGCAGACCCAGGAGCAACCCGCGCCGCGAAAACAAAAAGGCCAGACCCACAATCGCCTGCCCGAAGATGATGCAGGCCGGGGCAAAGAGGCCGTGGTGCAGCAGCATCGCACTCCAGCCGAGCAGCGCTCCAAAGACGGCTTGGGCAAGGCGCATGCGCGCCACGTTCGAGACGTATCCGCACCCCTCCAGAAAAGAGAAGTTAGGGTCGATCTGGAACATGCAGCTTGAGGCAATCACCACCAGGCACCATGGCAGCAGCCAGTGAACTGATCCTGAGCCCGGCCGCGCACGATAGCGGAAGAAGACGATGCCGAGCGGCATCAACACCGAGCCCATCAGGACTGCCGCCAAGCTGTACCACCGGATCGATCTTTGCAGTACGGACGCAAGCCGGCCGTGCGATCTCTCCGGACCGGTGATGGCGCCGTCGGACGCGAGCGTAAGGTGGGCGACCTCGTGGCTCGCGTTCTGCATGATTACAAACGAAAAGCCAAGCTCGAAGACAAGCTGCAGCATCACCAGCGAATTAAAGGTGTAGTAGTAGCCCTGTTCGGCGGGAGTGAGGAAGTGGGCTATCAGGATCAAGGTCGAGAGGCCGGCGAGCGACGACCATCCCCTCCCCAGCAGGGTGAAGACGATGGCGCGATCCAGGCCAAGTCTCCTGCTCAGGAAGGAGAGCAGGCCATCGAAGCGGCCGGGCGCACTCGCCTGTGCCGGCACCTCCGAAGAGGTGAGTTCGACCGGCAAGGTCTCGGTGCCGCTCGAAGCAAGTGGCGAGTCTTCGGCCTCGCTTGTCAGCTTGGTCATCCTGCTTGTATTCCTTGACGTTTCCGGCAGGCGCAATCGCGTTCTGCGCCCGCACTCCCTTGACTACTGCTTTAGTAGATAAATCCGATACGCCGAATCCTTGAACCGGCGGGTCTCTGACAGTGTGTATCTCTTATTAAGATACTCTGCGAACTCCGGCCAGTGATCTACCTTGTCAAAGCCGCGAGGCCAGTTGAACCACTCATCGGAGAGCACGAATACCCTCGGCGGTGCGCGATGCACGTCATCCCAGAAGATGCGGCGGTAGAACTCAACCGCCGGCGCATGGTCGCGCACAAAGAAGAGAGTATCGCCGGTAAATCCGGTGTTCTGTACCAGGTCGAGGTGGTAGAGCGCTCCAAGGCAGCCGTCGACCATGTCGAGGCACTGTACCTGGCCCTGTAGAGCTCTCGTGCCTCCGAGCGCATTCAGATCGCCCTCGAGGGCTCGCATGTACGCGTCTTCAGAGCCGTCGCTGCGATGGATGTGGGGCAGAAAAGCCACAACGCGCAGCGCACAGAACAACAGGACGGCCAGGCCTGCCCAGCGTACCCAGTCGCGCCGTCGCAGCGCGCGGGTAAACTCGATCGCGACCCACAGCAGGGCGAAGGCGACAAACGGATAACGCTGGTAGGTGTAACCCTTTCCCTGGACCAGGAACGAAAACGCGCCTCCTGCAACGCCGAGCAGCAGCGCCCACCGCTCCCAATCCCGCACCCAGTTCCAGTTGAGAACTGCCAGCACCACGCCCGCAAGCAGGACGATGTGCAGTCCGTGCGGTATCAGCGCCGTCAGCAGAAAGCTGAGCGGCTCCTTCATCAGCCCGGCATAGTAAGGGGTGAGCCGGGAAGACAGATCCAGAAAGTCTCGAAGCGCATGCTGATGCAGCAGGTAGTAGAGGATGATCGCTACCGGCAGCATGATTCCTCCGACCGTGTAGAGGAACGATGCGAGCATCGGCTCGCCCCTCTTCCACAGCACGTAGAGAGCGATCAGTCCGAGCAGGACTACGAGAGGCCCGACGGTCGGCTTGACCCCGATCGCCAGTCCCATCACTACGCCGAAGGGCAGCAATAACAAGGGTCGTCGCGTTCGCAGCGACTGAAACAGCAGCGCATACCCGGCCAGCAGCAGGACCGTCATGGCCTCATCGCGCTGGGCGGAGTTGATGGGTCCTTCGGCAGCGTGGACGACCGTGAACAGCACTCCCGCGACGAGCCCGGCGAGCCAGTCATAGGGCAGCGCGATCACCATCATTGCCGCCAGCAGGCAGCCGATCAGGAAGTATTCGTAGAACCTCCACGCTACGTCACCGGGGCCGAAGATATGCATCTGCCAGCTGTCCAGCAGGTAGGCGCCCGGCATGTTCATGTCGTGTACGTCGCGGTACGGCACAAATCCATGTGCGATTAGGAAATTGATGTAGTGCAGCACCGTGCCATCCCAGACCAGTGGCCAGTGAAAGCTCATCACCGCGTAATAGACGACGGCGACAAGCATGACGGTCGCCAGCACCGGCCGCACGTATGGCGGATAGTCGGCAGTCGTCGAAAAGAGTCCAGTCTTAAGACTCGGAGTACTCGCGAACTGGCCCCCGCTCATCGTCCCTCCCGGATCGTCTCTGGAACGCGGATGTGAGCAGGGCGCTGCGAGCCCGATGCTGCCACGAAGCGGCCGAAGGAGGCGATCACGAGGGCTGCTCCCCGAGCGCAGTATCCTCGCTGCCTATCGAGGCGCCCGACCCTTCTCGCGAATCCTCTTCCCCTCCCACTGCCTTGAACGAGATGTGCTTATGACCGAAGAAGCTGACGATGACCGTGAACCCGATGATGAGAGCACCCGCAATGTACGGAGCCTGCGTCCTGAGATGGGGCATCAGGCGCAACGCCGCAGTAAGAGGCGCGATGGCTACAGCATTGAGGAACAGGCTGGGCAGATACACGATCATGCTGCGGCGATACTCGATCCAGTAATTACCCCTGGTGCGAAATACAAACCACTTGTATCCGAGGAACGACACCGTGATATTGATCACCGTCGCCACCACGGAGGCGATACTTGCGCCGAGAGAGGGCTGCGCGGGCATCAGGCGGACGAACAATCTCACCATGACGAAGAAGCACCCGTAGCCAAACAGTGTGTTCCACGCGCCCGTGAGCAGGTAGCGTACCAGCTGCCGCTGCGGTAGGTGGCTGAGGAGTCGTTTGAGCAAGAGGCTGGCTTCCGCTTTCGATTAGAAGTTGATGCGTTCTTTCTCGGTGACCAGGGGGCGTGCCTGCACGATGGTGTGGATCGACCCTACATACTCGCCGATGATGCCGAGGGCGACCAGTTGCACCGACCCCAGGAAGAACAGCCCGATCATGGTCGGAGCGAGGCCAAACTGAAAGCGGTCCCAGAAGAGCAGCTTCGCAATCAGGTAGCCGAAGCCCGCCATCAGGCTCAGAAACGCAAACACAAAGCCGCCGAAGATGACCAGCCGCAGCGGCACCTTGGACAGGTTGGTGATGCCGAGCATCGCGATGTCATAGAGCGTGTAGAAGTTGTTCTTGGTGATGCCGCGCATCCGGCGCTTCTGGTGGTAGTAGAGAGCCTTGTGGGGAAGGCCGATCTCCGCAATCTGTCCGCGAAAGTACGGATAAGGATCGCGGAAGTCGCGCCGCACAATGTCCATGACCTTGCGGTCATAGAGTCCAAAGCCGGTGAAATGCTCGAGTACCTTGACCTCTGTCAGGCGCGCGACCGTCTTGTAGTACAGCGAACGAACCCGGTACATCAGGCCGTTCTCGTCGCTGGTGTTTTTGATAGCGACGACGATCGGATACCCGGCCTCCCACTCCCGCAGGAAGTCGAGGATCATCTCGGGTGGGTCCTGCAGGTCTGACAGCAGTACGATCACCGCGTCGCCCTCCGCCTCGAGCAGCGCGTGGTGAGGCGAGCGGATGTGTCCAAAATTGCGAGCGTTGACGATCACCTTCACGTGCGGGTCTCGCTCGGCAATCCCGCGCAGCACCTCGACCGTCCGGTCCGTCGAGTTGTTGTCGATCAGGATGTGTTCATAGCGGTATTGAGGTACCTCCGCAAAGAGCGCCCGCACCCTGTCCGTGAGGATTTCAACGTTCTCCTCCTCGTTGTAGCAGGGACTGACGACGCTGATGAGCTTCATATTTCCCCCTTACTGACGGTACCACTCGGCAGTTTTCTGAATCGCCTCCCGCAGGCCGACCGCCTCGCCGAGGCCGAGCATCCTTGCCCGTTCGACAGAAGGTACATAGCGCGACACCTCAGCGCCCGGTATCGGCTGCTTCGCTACGTGGATCGCTCCCTCCGCTCCAAGGGTTGACGCGACGGTCCGGGCAAGCTCGAGGATGCTGACATCGTTCGCCGAGCCGACATTAAAGGGCGCCAGGGCGGGCGCTTGAAACAGGATCGTCCATAGCCAGACGGCGAGGTCAGAGGCGTAGAGATAGGACCGCCGCGGCGTCCCGTCTCCCCCGATCTGGATGCTGCGGCCGGCAAGAACATCTCCTATGAAGTTGCCGATGGCGAAGTGAGCGTCCAGCGGCAGGTGAGCCCCGCAGAACGCCCAGCAGCGGGCGATCTTGCACTCCAGTCCGCCTCCTTCACCGGCCTCAGCCCTTGCGACCTTCTGGTAGAGAGCACACATCAGTTCAGATGCCCGTTTGCCCTCAGCGTAGACGCTCGCCGGGTCAAGTGGGTCCGGGGCGCCCTCATAAGTCTCAGGAACATGGGTCAACCCGGAGGGCTGCCGCCCGTAGACCGCGCCCGAGCTCGTCAGCAGAAACTTCCTGGCTCCACACGCGGCTGCAAACTCAAGCGTGCGCTCCGTTCCCTTGAGGATTGTCGTCAGCATCTCCAGCGGAGCCTCAGCCGACTGCCTGGCGCTGGCCTCGGTCGCGGCATGCAGGATGAAGCGGAAGCGTCCCGCAGGGAACACAAAGCTCCTCACGTCGCCCGCCAGCAGGGTGATCGCCGTGTCACTGGCGACGTGAGGCAGCTTCCGGCGAAAGGCTGCCGGGTCCCGGGTCAGGATCGTCGCCGCCGCACCCAGGCCAAGCGCTTGATTGATATGGCAGAAGCTCTCCATCATCCAGCAGCCGAAAAATCCCGTTCCCCCGGTAACGAAGAGCCGTTCACCGCGCATCTCCTCCCAGAGTGGCCGTGTACCTTCCAGGATGTGCTCCAGATCGTCAGACGCAATGCGCCTCGCCGCCACGTCCCTCATGCCCCCATCTTCTCGCGCCCCCATACCCTGGCGCGCTAATACCCGCGCCCCGCGTCCGCGCTTCGTACCCGCGCCCGTACCCGCGCCCATCTCCGTAGATACCGGAAGCCCGCTTGTCACGTCAACAGGATGCGGCCCCGCCCGGGGCAGCTCCGGACGCACCTTTACCAAAGCTGGCCGGCGCTCCCACAATGAACTGCAGGGCGGAGCTCGGCTCGCCGAAAATGGCAAGCTCCTTGTCTCCCGCCTATAATGAACTCAATGCCTTGCCTCCCCGGGAGACGCCCGAGCCATGTCCTGCTCTCTGTTTCGGAGCTCCGCCATGGGGATCGGGGCACGTGCTGCCAGCGAAGTTACCGCCATCCAAATTCCCTCTGTCCCCAGACAAAAGCGAGCTTAGCTGCGAATGACTAAATTATCTGACTATGTCGTAGAGACGCTCACGAGCTGGGGCGTGCGTCACGTCTTCCTGGTCACCGGCGGCGGGGCGATGCACCTGAACGACTCGCTCGGCAACAACCAGGGAATTACCGCCATCTGCTGCCACCATGAGCAGGCCGCCGCCATGGCGGCGGAGGGCTATGCCCGCATCACCGGTGAGCCGGGCGTGTTGAACGTCACCGCCGGCCCGGGCGGCATCAACGCCCTGAACGGCGTCTTCGGAGCCTGGACGGATTCCATTCCCATGCTCGTGATCTCCGGCCAGGTCAAGCGCGAGACCTGCATGGCGACCTACGGCATGACTGACATGCGGCAGCTCGGAGATCAGGAAGTCGACATCATCCGCATGGTCAAGGGGATTACCAAGTACTCCGTAATGCTTGAGGACCCCGCGTCGATCGCCTACCACCTCGAGCGTGCCTGGTACCTTGCCTCTCACGGCAGGCCCGGCCCCTGCTGGCTCGACATCCCCATCGATGTGCAGTCCGCCCAGATCGATCCCGCCACGCTCCGGCACTACGACCCGTCAGAGGACTCGCTGCTGTGGTCCTCTGAAACAGTCCAGGCTCAGTGCGCCGAGGTGCTGCAAAAGCTCGCAACGGCCGAGCGCCCCGTCATCCTCGCCGGCACCGGCGTGCGCCTCGCCGACGCTCTCCCCGAGTTCGAGGCAGTCATTCGCGCCCTGGGCATCCCCGTAACCACGGCGTGGACCCATGACCTGATCGCCTCCGACGACGAGCTCTTCTGCGGACGGCCGGGCACCATCGGGGAGCGGGCCGGCAACTTCACGGTACAGAACGCCGACGTGCTGCTGGTTCTGGGTTCGCGGCTGAACATCCGGCAGACCAGCTACAACTACCAGTCCTTCGCCCGCGGTGCATACAAGATCCAGGTCGATGTGGACCAGGCTGAGCTCCGCAAGCCCACTCAACATCCAGACCTCCCAATCCACTGCGATCTCAAGGTCTTTCTGACAGAACTGCTCCGGCAGATCGGAGATGCGCCGGCCTCTCTCGCGGCAAAGCATCGGGAGTGGCTTGACTGGTGCGTCGAACGCCGTCATAAATACCCCGTCGTCCAGCAGCGGCAGCGCGTCGACGGTCCGCTTCTGAACCCCTACTACTTCCTCTCGGAGCTGATCGAGGGGCTGCGGGATGACGACGTGATGATCTGCGGCAACGCGACCGCCTGCATCATCCCCTTCCAGACGGCACTGCTCAAGAAGGGGCAGCGTCTGATCTCGAACTCAGGCTCCGCCTCGATGGGCTACGACCTGCCTGCTGCCGTAGGTGCGGCCGTCGCCCGCGGAGGAGAACGGGTAATCTGCTTCGGCGGGGACGGCAGCATCCAGATGAATATCCAGGAGCTGCAGACCATCGTGCACAACCGGCTGCCGGTGAAGATCTTCGTGCTCGAAAATGGCGGATACCTCTCGATACGCGCGACCCAGGGAGCCTTCTTTGGCCGCTTCATCGGCGAGAGCTCGAACAGCGGCGTGTCCTTCCCCGACATGGTCAAGGTGGCCGAGGCCTATGGCATCCCGTCCATGCACCTGAATGTCATGGCCGACATGAGCAAGATGCAGGCCGCGCTCGATCAGCCGGGCCCCTGCGTCTTCTGCGCGCATCTCGATCCGAAGCAGGAGTTCGAGCCTCGTATCCGCTCCCGCCAGCTGCCCGACGGCAAGATCGTCTCTCCCAACCTTGAAGATATGTACCCCTTCCTCTCTGAAGAGGAGTTGAACAGCAACATGGTCAGCGCGCTTGCGGACTCAAGAAGCTGAACACCGTCGTTGACCTGACCTCTCGATCGTAGACCGCCTGTTCCGGTCTGCTTCACTCGAACTTTGTAGCTGCCCAGGAGCCTGATTGATGATTGACAAGGATGTATTTGAGGAGTTGTTCGTACTGGAGATGGCAAATAACCATCTTGGCAGCCTCGACCGCGGACTGAAGATCGTCTCCGAATTTTCAAAGATCGTTCGCTTCAACAATGTCCGTGCGGCGATCAAGCTGCAGTTCCGCGACGTTGAGAGGTTCGTGCACAAGGACTTTCGCGGGGCGACAGACGTCCGCTACATCAAGAAGACGATGGACACCAGGATGTCTGACGAGAACTATGCCACGCTGACCAAGGCGATCCGCCAGGCCGGCTGCATCCCCATGGCCACACCCTTTGACGAACGCTCCGTCGACCTGTGTGTCGAGCTCGGCATCCCGATCATCAAGATCGCAAGCTCTGACCTGAACGACTGGATGCTGATCGAGAAGATCGCCCAGCTCAAACGCCCCTGCATCGTCTCGACCGGCGGCTCCTCGCTCAAGGACATGGACGACATCGTCACCTTCTTCGAGAACCGCAACATCCCCCTCGCGATCAATCACTGCGTCTCGATCTATCCAGCCGAAGACTCCGAGCTCGAGATGAACCAGATCGACTTCCTCAAGAACCGCTACCCCCAGCTCACGATCGGCTTCTCGACACATGAATACCATGACTGGACCTCGTCGATGATGATCGCCTACGCCAAGGGCGCACGCACCTACGAGCGCCACATCGACATCGAGGATGGCGGCATCAAGGTCTCCCCTTACTGCTCGCTGCCCGATCACGTGGACGAATGGTTTAAGGCCTTCAACAAGGCGAAGGAGATGTGCGGAGCCTCGGGCACGCAGAAGCGCATGCCTCCGCGCAAGGAGATCGAGTACCTGAATGCTCTGGTTCGCGGCGTGTACGCTGCCGCCGACCTGCCCGAGGGTCACTCCCTCACCGACAGTGACGTCTACCTCGCCATACCTCTGCAGCGCGGGCAGATCTCCTGCCGGGAGCTGATGCGCGGCGAGATCCTGCTGAAGGCGCTCAAGAAGGACGAGGCGATCAAGATCGACGACATCGACAGCCCGTACGCGCACGTGCCCTCGCTCAAGCAGCTGATCTACAACCGCGGGCTTTAGGTCCAGGATCACCGGCGGGCAGGCTCTCTACCTGCCCGCCAGACGGCTCAAAGGCTGTCCCCGGTCGGGCACCCGCACGGACCGCTTCCAACCGCATGGCATCGACCAGGCCGCATCGGCCTTATAGAATTGCCAGTACCGATGCCGGACGCGCCCCCAGCACCTCGAACGCCGCCGGTCTGGCAGCGGGCCTTCACTCTGCTGCGCCCATCCCATCGGCACACCGCGTTTTCAGCCACCCTGCTGCTGATGCTATCCGCCATGTTGTCGCGCGTCATCGGCCTGGTGCGGGTGAAGTACGTCGCCTACATGCTCGGTCGCAGTGCGGCTGCGGACGCCTTCGCTGCCGCCTTTCAGCTGCCCGACATGATCTCCTACTTTCTCGTCGGTGGCGCCGCATCCGTGACCCTGATCTCGATCCTGAGCCGCTATCGCGACTCCGGGCGCGAGGCCGAGGGCGAACGCGCCATCTCCGTCATCCTCACCGTCATGGCCTGTGTGCTGGGTGGTGCCATCCTCGCCGCAGAGCTCTTCGCGCCGCTGCTGGTGCCGCTGCTAATCGGCTTCAGGGGCCATCCCGACACCGCCGCGCTCTGCGCGCGACTGACGCGCATCCTGCTGCCCGCGCAGCTCTTCTTCCTTGCCGGCGGAGTCTTCGGCTCCGTACTGCTGGTGCGCAAACAGTTCGCCCTGCAGGCCATCACGCCGCTCGTCTACAACATCGGTACGATCCTGGGAGGCGTGCTGCTGGGCCGAATGATGGGCGTGTCCTCGCTCGCCCTCGGCACCCTGGCCGGCGCGATGGCGGGCCCCTTCCTGATGAACGCGATCGGAGCACATCGCGCCGGCTTGCGCTTCCGCCCCATCTTCGACCTCTCAAATCCCGGCTTCCGCGAATGGGTGCGGCTCTCGATCCCGCTGATGCTTGGCGTCTCGCTGGTCTCCTTCGATGGCTGGATCATGAACCGCTTCGCCTCCGGAAACACCGGCACCCTGGCCGCGCTCTCCTACGCGAAGACGCTCTTCAGCGCGCCGGTCGCGCTCGGACAGGCTGCCGCCGCCGCGTCTCTGCCCTTCCTCGCAACCCTGATCGGCAAGGGAGATCGCGGCGCATTCTCAAGCGCCGTGAACTCCTCCGTCTCGCGCATCCTCGCCTTTTCGCTGCTCGTCTCGGCCTGGATGATCGGGCTCGCCTTCCCCGCGGTCGATCTGCTCTTTCGCGGAGGCTCCTTCCACCGATCCGATGCGGGCACAATGGCGACCTACTTCGGCATCTTCTCGATCGCGCTCTGCCTCTGGTCTGCGCAGGCCATCTATGCGCGTGCCTTTTACGCGGCGGGGAACACCCTGGCCCCGATGGTCGCAGGCACCGTCGTCGTGCTGGTATCGCTGCCGATCTACTGGTGGCTCTATCGCGTGCGCGGTGCGACCGGCCTTGCGATCGCGTCGGACATTGGCATTCTGATCCAGACCGCGACCCTCGCCGCGATGCTTGATCGCAGGCGCATGGTCCTGCTCTCCGGTCTTGAATACGCCGAACTCGCCCGGTCCGCCGTCGCCGCACTGATCGCGCTCGGCGCCATTCGCCTGCTGCGAAGGGAGATGCCAGCCACCAGCCGCATCGGCGACCTGCTGCTTCTAGTCGTTGCCACTGGTGTGTGGCTCGCGATCGTCGGCACGGTGCTGCGCCTGACAGGATCATCCTTGCCTCGCCAGCTGCTCTCGCTCTTCCGCAAGCAGCCGGCCTGATGCCCGCGCTCTGCCGGCCTCGCGCTCGCCCGGCGCCCGCTTGCCCTCACGCCATATAAAAAGAGAAAGCCCCGCTGCGAATCGCTTCGCACCGGGGCCGTCCCTTCACCACTTCCTCGCGTCCAGCTGTATGAGAGCTAGACCTGTACAGCCTTGGACGGCTCAGCCGAGGAGTTGACCATCCCTGAGTTCACGACCGTCGGAGTCGCAGCCGTCGAGCTGACGCTGGACGCGGCCGGAGCCTTCACTTCAGCCTCCTTGCCGGTTCCAGGCTTGCGTATGTCGATGCCGCCCTTGAAGAAGGCGCCGTCCTCGATGCTGATGCGCTGCGCGATCACGTCTCCGGTCAGCGATCCCTCGCTGCGGATGTCAAGCCGGTCGCTTGCATTGATGTTGCCGCGCACCTTGCCGAGCACGACCACCTCTCTCGCGCTGATGTTGGCGGAGACCTGCCCGTTGCGCCCCACCGTCACCCGGTTGCCGGGCAGCGTGATCGTGCCGTCCACCTTGCCGTCGATGTAAAGGGACTCCGATCCGGTGACCTCGCCCTTCACCACCAGGCTCTTGCCGATGGTGGCCTGCTCGGCGCCGGTTGGTTGCGCCGCCGCAGCCGCCGCGGGCCTCGTAGTGGTGGTGGGTTCATAGCTGGGGGTGGGAGTCACGGCCGGACGTACCGGCTCCGTGCTCGGGGTCTGCGATCCGCTGCCGGGCTGATTTGGTTTCCACATCGTATTGGGTGATCCTCTCTTCTCTTCTGAAAACTCGTCTGCTGATGCCTTCCAAACTGGCTGAAGGCGAGTCTGGGCTGAGCCCTCAAGCTCATCGCTGTCAAGGATACTCCCGCCCGCTGGCTGCCGTTGCTTCAATACTAAACACCCTTCCTTGAAAAAAGCAGCCAAAGAAATGTCGGGAGAACCTCGAAAGCATCCCTCCTCCTCCGACCGGGGCTCAACCGGGTTTGACGCCGGTGTTCCAGCACTCCTCGCTCCCCGCGATAGCATAGGGTGAGAGAGCCGCCTCACGATGACCGACCGCGACCTGATCCACCGTATTGAACGCTCAGCCGGCCATCGCGCGGGCTACAAGCAGCTGGTGCGGGAGCTCGGCCTCGGCGGCGGACGTGAACGGCGCCAGCTGCTGGAACAACTGGAGCGGCTCACCAGCCGCGGCCAGCTCGTCAAGCTGGACCGCGACCACTGGTCCCTTCCCAGGGCTGCCGTATCCACGCGCGACAACCTCGCGGCGGGCCGCCTCGATCTGCACCGCGACGGCTACGGGTTTGTGCGACCCGAGGTCAAGCAGGCCAGCGGCAACGACGACATCTTCATCCCGCCCAATGAACTTGCCGGAGCCATGCAGGGCGACCAGGTGCTGGTCGAGCTGTCCCCTCCGCGCAGCGACGGCCGCCGCCTCGGCCGCATCGTCCGCGTATTGAGCAGGCGCAACCCTACCGTGGTCGGCATCTTCCACTACGCGGGCGAACGCTACGACGGACGCGGTGTCAAAGAAGAAGGCAACATCGTCGTTCCCTTCGATGAACGCATGACCCAGCCGATCCTCATTCCTCCCGGCATGGAGGTTCCAAGCGTACTGGCGACTCCGCACCGCGTGCTCGGCGAGGAGGCAGCAGCGGCCCAGCGCTTCGACTCGCTCGAGGGCCTCGTCGTCGATGTCGAGATCACCGACTGGCCCACCATCACCCGCCCGGCGCGCGGCCGGGTCATCGAGGTCCTGGGTGAAGAGGACGCCTTTGGCGTCGACGTCGAGATGGTGATACGCAAGCATCACCTGCCGCACATCTTTCCCGCCAACGTGCTCGCCGAGGCCGCCTCCGTCGCTCATCTCGACCTCGACGAAGTTGCGGAGCGAAGAGACTTTCGCAGCCTGTCCATCGTGACCATCGACGGCGAGACCGCACGTGACTTCGACGATGCAATCCTCGTCGAAGAGCAGGCAGACGGCATCACCGAACTCCAGGTGCACATCGCCGACGTCGCCGCCTACGTCACACCTGGCACCGACCTCGACCTCGAAGCGCGTCTGCGCGGCAACTCCGTCTACTTCCCCGACCGCGCCATACCCATGCTGCCGCAGGAGCTCTCGACCGGCATCTGCAGCCTGCGCCCCGGCGAGGACCGGCTGGTGCTCTCCTGCATCATGCAGATCGATGCCGAGGGCGATGTGCTCAGCTACGAGATCTGCGAAGGCGTCATCCGCTCTGCGCGCCGCATGACCTATACCCAGGTCCATGCCATCCTCGATGGCGACGCAGCCACCCGCGAGCAGTTCGCCGATCTCGTGCCCAGCTTTGAACGCATGTACGAGCTGGCCCAGCGGCTGAACAAAAAACGTCAGCGCCGCGGCTCGATCGACTTCGATCTGCCCGAGCCGATCATCGAGTTCGACAAGCAGGGTGTGATGCAGGGCGTCGTGCGCTCCCAGCGAAGCTGGGCCAACCGCCTCATCGAGGAGTTCATGCTCTCGGCCAACGAGTGCGTCGCCACCTGGCTTGAGCAACTGGGCGTGCCCTCCATTTATCGCATCCACGAGAAGCCGGACGCCCGCCGCGTCGTAGAGTTTGAGGAGATCGCCGTCGGCTTCGGCTACTCGCTCGGCCTCGGCAGCCTGCCCGTCAAAAAGATGCAGATGAAGGCGGACCGTCGTGACCACCAGCGGCGCTCAGAGCGCGGCGCCAGCAGCCGCAGTGCTCCGCGACAGCACGAGATCGCCGAGGAGATGCCGATCACCCCGCGCATGTACCAGCGGCTGACGGCGAAGATCGCCGGCAAACCCGAGGAGCGCATCCTCGCCTACCTCATGCTGCGCTCGCTGAAACAGGCCCGCTATAGCGAGAAGAACGAGGGCCACTTTGCGCTGGCCGCACCGAGCTACACCCACTTCACGTCGCCCATCCGCCGCTATCCCGATCTGATCGTCCATCGTCTGCTCAAGGCTGTCCTGCACGCAGGAGTCGAGGGCGCCGGGGAGCTGACTTCCTCCGACCTGCACGCACCAGAAAACTCGCCCTGGAAGGAGGCGCACGAGAGGCCTCGGCCGCGGCCCGCACGTCCGTCGGAGTTTCTGCGGGCCAACGAGCCGCCCGTCCCCCTCGAGGAGCTCGCAGCGATTGCGCAGGAGTGCAGCCGCACCGAGCGCCGGGCCGCAGAGGCCGAACGCGAGCTGGTCGAGTGGAAGAAGATCAAATTCATGAAGGACCGCGTCGGGGAAGACTTCGACGCCATGATCCTGAGCGCTACCAGGTACGGCTTGTTTGTGGAGCTCGATAACCTCTTCGTCGAGGGCCTGGTGCCGCTCGACAGCCTGCGCGACGACCGCTACACCTACCGCGAAAGCACGCGCCAGATCATCGGCGACCGCAGCGGACGCAAGTACACGATGGGCGAACGCGTGCGCGTCGTCCTCGACCGCATCGACGCGGTACAGCGCCGCCTGCAGTTCTCGATTCTTGAGCCGGTGAGCGCTCCCGGGCCGAAGCGCGCGAAGAAAGACTCTGCCTCGGCAAAGCTCGATTCCGCCCAGTCTCCTGCCGACGAAACCTCCGCCCCCGCAGCAGGCGCGCCGGCCTCTAAGAAACTCCGCACCAACTCCGGAAGCCGCCGCATTCCCTCGCCGCCCCGCTCTGCCAGGAACAGGAAGGCCAAGGCCCGTCTCCGCAACAAGAAGGACAAAGGCCGCAAACACAAGTAAGCCGAACCGTCATCTATTCGCGGCCTACCTACTTGGAACAATCAGCTTGAGCCCTTTTACATGGGAGAAGCGCCTCCGTTGAATCAGATACGGCACTTATTATCCCGCTGGCTAATTGCCCAACCCACTCGGCACTCTCGCGAACTCCAGCCCGCGGTGCTCATGCAGACTTCACGTGATCAGATACTACGCGGCGGGTCCTTGTATCGAGAGGCGTCAAGCGTCATCAACCCGGGTGCCCCATTCATCGCGCACTTTGCGATGAGTGGGAAATCAAAAACCACTCTCCTCCGGCTTAAGACACGGCCTAACTGGTCCCGGCCATCCATAACTCAGGAAAGCCCCGCTGGTATCGAGAGGCGTCAAGCGTCATCAAGCCGGGTGCCCCATTCATCGCGCACTTTGCGATGAGTGGGAAAACGCAAAACCACCCCCACTCTCCGCCGGCCTAAGACACAGCCCTGACTGGTCCCCGACCATCCGTAACTCAGGAAAGCCCCGCCGTCGACGCAGCGGAAGCAACACCTACCAGCCCTTAACCTCATCCAGATAAATCTTTACGTAATCGAGGTAATTCGCCGCATACTGCAGGATGAGCTTGCGGTCCTCCTCGCCAAGCTTGCGCCGCTCCTTGCCGGGAACACCCGCCCACAAAGTATTCGGCGCAATCACGGTGTGTTCCGGAATCACCGCGCCGGCAGCGATGATCGAGCCCTCACCGATCCGCGCATCGTTCAGAACTGTCGCACCCATTCCGATCAGGCACGCATCTCCAATCACGCAGCCGTGCACCGTCGCGTTGTGGCCGATCGTGACCCAGTCGCCGACCGCCACCGGGTAGACGTAGCGCATGCCGTGCAGAACGGCACAGTCCTGCACATTCGAATTCGCCCCGACACGAATCGAATTTACATCCCCGCGCAGTACCGCATTCATCCACACGCTTGAGTTCTCGCCCAGCTCCACATCGCCCAGCAGCTGCGCCGAGACATCGACATAGCAGGACTCTGGAACGAGGGGCAGCTTGCCCTGGTAAGAACGAATCATCGCGAGACAACCTCCTGCTCTGACGCCGTAAATAAATTCGCTCGCCGTGCCGTCCTCCCGCGCTGAGCCGGTCGCGCGAGCAGGAGCCGGGCAGCCAGAGTGGCTCCAGAGCGGCCAGCACCAAGTCTATCGAAACTGCGAAGCAACACCATGGCGGGCCAGTGTCAGCCAGTGCGAAGAAAAGTTCATCGAGATGGTGACTAAAGTGTTGAGAGCCGAAAACAAGCGCGCCCCACCAGCAGGTCGGAGGCAGTTTGGCCTGGTAAAAGCTCGACTACCTGCACCGGATGGCTCAGACTGGCGGGCCGCAGCGTGATTGAACTCTCATGAAAATCCACGTACCGGATGCTGATCGTATTTCCACGTGCGACTGCATATAAGGTAGCGACGCCGGCAGTATAGGGCAGCGGCGAGTTGTAGTGGCGATCGATCAGCACGACGGCGTGCGCCGAGAGCACATCGTCCATCGCCCGGGCCTGTACGGCGGTGATGCGTACCGCTACAAACCGCTGCCACGCGCGCCGCGCCGCCGTGCTGCGCGCACGCAGGCTGTCGAGAGTGCCGGGCAGCAGCGTGAACTCGGCAATCACGTCCCTCGGAGCGATAAAGCTTTCAAAGATGGCGCTCGACTGCGAGACCAGCGGGATGGTGTTCTCCGTCAGGCTGCCGCCCCGCAGGCCAGTCGGGCTGCGGACATGCCTGCCCGGGGAGAACAGGTCCTCGACGCTCAGCCCCTGTGCGGTGAGCACCCTGTCCATCGCGTTCATGCTCAGGTACCGGCGCCCCCGCAGGAAGTTCGAGATATGTGCCTGTTCAAAGCCGGTCTGCCGCGCAAGAAGAGTCCCGCTCAAGACCCCGCGTTCGATGCGACGGAGAATCTCGAGTCGTAGGGCCTCGTGTAAACGCGCAAAATTCATGGATAGACATTTGCCCTGAGCTATATGTAACCCGGTGGCAGCATATCTGGCAGAAATGCTGGATCGCCGATTTTCACTGTGAAAACAGGTCTTCCGGGAACTCGGGAGGGAGAGCGAGGCAGGTTGCCGGGCCAGAGAGTTTGACGCTTTGGGAAGCCGCGCGTAGCTTCGTTTTACTTCGATTCTTTCACGCACGTGGCGTTAGTCATTGCCGTGGCCCGCAGACGCTGTGTCTTCGCTGTGCACCTCGCCATCACGCACGCGATTTTCGAGTCTGCGCTCCTTCTCTCGAGAGCACGCGCAGAGCGGTCGACAAGCAAGGCTGATCTCTACTCCGCTGAGTTCGATCGGCAAACCTCAACAACCTCGCTTTGAAGATCTGCGTTAGAAGACGACACAAAACAACGGCGGAAGAGATCCCCGTGCGGTCAAGCGGCAGCGTCAGAGTGCCGCAACCCCACGGGGCTTCCAATTTCCTGCGGATAGAAGACATGCAGAGAGTTCCGCAGGCGGGCAACAATCCTTGGGAGATACGGATGATCTATTTGAAGGTTTACCTGAAAATTTGCGAAGGGTGCGGTAGTCTTTGGTTCCGTTCAGAGAGCGGAGTAGGCGTCTATTGCGAATCGTGCGCACGGAGGCTGGAATCCTTTCCCAGCCCCAGGTTGAGACGCAGACCCGGTGGACGACGCAAGAAAACAGGGCAGGCGGCCGTCGCCGGCGGAGGTGCTCTGTGAGCGCAGCCCTGACCCTGCCCAATGTCTGGGCCATGTCGCCCGTACTCGTCCCTAAAAAGGCTCCACTGCCCGAGCCGGTAGTCCCCGTGGCCTTCTACCGCAAACACACCGAGGCCCTCATGCGCCGCTACATGCATCTCTCGATGGAGATGGGAAGGACACCGTCGGCACTGGGGAACTGCATGTTTCGCGGGCGGGTTTCGACCTACAAGGTACGCAGCTTCGAGGATGCGGTCATCTTCGTCTTCGACGTCGAGAAGTGCATGAAGCGGCTCGATCCCTTCTCCCAGGCGCTGCTGGTGCGCATCGCGCAGCAGGAGTATACCCAGGGTGAGGCGGCCGAGCTGCTCGGCCTCAGCCTCCGTTCGATCGTGCGGAAGTATGGCGAGGCTCTCGACCGCCTCACCGCCATCTTCCTCGAGGTCGACCTGCTCTCCGTCGCTCCGCCGCGCAGCTGTCAAGAGCGCGGGTGAAGGGGGATAGAGAGTAAGTTGCTGAAACCCGAAAGGTTAACCCGGCAATCAGTGGTGGCGTAGTGAAGGTGGTTAAGTTGGTAGTCTAGAAATACAAGTAAGGAATAGAAAGATCGAGAGTGGAAGAGGGGGGCGCAATCCAGCGTCTCCCTCTCTGTTTTAGGGCCTGGATCGCTACTCTGCCATGCCAGAGTTTGCCGCTGGGGCGGACATGGATGACGGGATGGCTCGTCGCCCGCCGCGGTGAACATGCGCCTGGTCCGGGAGCGTCCGAGTATGGGAAGGACATGAATGAGAAGGTTGGGGGCAAGGACGACGAGGCGGTTTCCGCGGGGGATCTAAAGCCCTTCGGCAAACCTGTATTGTGCCCCCCGGCGAGAGTCGACGCCGGAGCAGGGGACGGGCCCTTCAGGCCATCACGCAAACGCAAGCTGGTCTACTTCCGCAACCATGCCGAAGAGCAGACGTCGGAGGCATTTCCCGACATCGTCAAAAAGCTGGTGGACAAGGCGAGGGACGGAAGTATCAACCACACAAGGCTGCTCTTCGATGTCGCCGGCATCAGCGAGGCTTCAAAGGCTGGAAGCAAGGGCAAGAGCAGGAGCCGCTCAGCCAGCCTTGCCAAGATGATCCTCGACGCCGAGCGGAAGCGCGACGCAAAGCAGGCGCCGCAGGCAGAAAATGCGCCTGATCCAGAGGAGGAAGTCAGTACAGCCTCGCTGCCCGGACAAGGCAGCGAAGGCGAGGGTACGATCTGACCCTTCAACATCCAGCTGAGCCCCGCCGCGGGCGGGGCGTGCAGCCGCGAGAGGAAGAGGAGTTGCAGGGATGGATGAGTACCGGGCCCGGGGAGACGGAAACGACTTCAGGCAGGACCAACGAGACGGACGCGATCTCGAAGATCTGCATGACCCTGACATGGTTCAGGGCGATCGCCACCAGGATAAGCAGGACAAAGACAAGCAGGACCAGGATGAGCACTACCAGGATGACCAGGACCAGGACGAGCTGGACCAGGACGAGCAGGACGAAGACGAGCAGGACGATGATGCCGACGAAGATCCCGAGCAGGGCGCCATCCTCCGCGCCGATCTCAGGGAGCTGCTGAGACAGGGCAGCATGCTCGACCGCAGTTCCACCTCCTTCGATGGAAGGAAGATGGGTGCCCGGCTCGCCGAGACCCTGTTGCGGATTCGCGATCGCGAGGGCCGCAACGTGCCCCTGTTGCCGAACGCGGTGCAGAGCCAGTATCAGCGCACCGCCGGCCGCCGCAACATCGTCCTCAAGGCGCGGCAGCTTGGCATCAGCACCTGGGTCGCGGGGCAGTTCTTTTTGAAGACCATCACCCGCCCCGGCACCATGACCGTGCAGGTAGCGCACACGCACGACGCAGCGGAGGCGATCTTCCGCATCGTGCACCGCTTCCTGGACTGCCTGCCGCCGAGCCTGCGCGCCGGGGTCCTGCGCACCTCGCGGGCGAGTTCAAGGCAGATCGTCTTCCCCCTGCTCGACAGCGAGTACCGCGTCGAGAGTGCGGGAGACCGGAACGCGGGCCGCGGGATCACCATACAGAACCTCCATTGTTCCGAGGTGGCGAGGTGGCCGGGCGATCCGGCCGAGACCCTCGGCGGCCTGATCGCGGCGATGCCGCGCGATGGCGAACTGGTCCTCGAGTCCACCCCCAACGGCTCCGCCGGCTGCTTCTACGACGAGTGGATCAGGGCCGGGTCTGGCGCTCCAAAGACGGCACGCATCGGGGCCGCTCACCACAAGGCGGGCAACCACAAGGCCGGCAAAGACAAGGCCGGTAACGACAAGGCCGACGCCATGGTGCGCCACTTCTTTCCCTGGTGGTGGGAGCCGGGATACGTAGCAGCAGCAGTTACAAAAGCATCGTTGACCGCCGATGAGCTGTGGCTGATGGAGCGGCATAAGCTCTCGCGGCAGCAGATCGGCTACCGCCGCGGGCTGCGGTCGCGGCTCGGCGAGTTGGCCCGGCAGGAGTTTGCCGAAGACGCCGATACCTGCTTTCTGAGCAGCGGCGCCTGCGTCTTCGACGAGAGAGCGATCGAGGCGCGGATGAGCGGGCTCGACGAGGAGCCGGCCGGGGTTCGTAGCAATGGCGACCTGTTGATCTGGCTGCCGCCGATGGCGGGCCGCAGATACCTGGTCGCCGTCGACCCTGCCGGCGGCGGCGCCGAGGGCGACTACTCGACCGTGCAGGTCGTCGATCTGCACTCCGGAATGCAGTGCGCAGAGCTGCAGGCCAGGTTCGGCACCCTCGAGCTGGCGCGGGAGGCCGCGGCCCTCGCGCACGAATATAACCACGCGCTGCTGACCGTCGAGAGGAACAACCATGGCGCCGGAGTGCTCGCCTACCTGCACGGCGTATGCAGGTACGCCCAGCTCTACCAGCAGGGCGGAGAGGATGGCTGGCTCACCACCTCCTTGACCCGCCCCCTGATGATCGGGACTCTGGCGGCCGCCTTGGTCGAGCAGCCTATGATCTTCAAAAGCCGGCGGCTGTTACGGGAGTGCCGCAGCTTTGTGCGGCTGAGGAACGGCAGGACCGGCGCCGGCGCAGGCGCGCACGACGATTGCGTCATGGCCATGGCGCTCGCGCTCAGCGTGCGCAACGAGCTGCTCGCCGGTGGAGGGCAGGCAGTGCGGTCCTGATTGGGGACCCGCCGTCCCGGGCTCGTTCACGCCTCGTAACCGGCCAGGTATTCGAGCATTCTTATAAAAGGATGCGCGCGCCGCTTTTCTACTATCATCCGTTTGGCGGATGTTCGTCGCCGGGGGTGAGAACGGATGGCGGTGCTCGCAGTCCAGGAGATTCGGCGGATGCGGGGCGGCGCGCAGAGTCATCTGATGCTCGGCTCCGATGGGCACCTCTATGTCGTCAAGTTCCAGAACAATCCGCAGCACCTGCGCGTGCTCGCCAATGAACTGCTGGCGACCAGGCTGGCCGAGGCTGTCGGTCTGCCGGTCCCCGGCTCCGATGTCGTCTTGGTCACCGAATGGCTGGTCGAGAACACCGCCGAGCTGAACATGGAGCTCGGAGCGACCAGCCTCCGCTGCTGTGCCGGGCTGCAGTTCGGGTCGCGCTACGTGGGCGGGCTGATGCCCGGGCACGTGGTCGACTACCTGCCCGAGGAGATGCTCTCCGAGATTCGCAACCTGGGCGACTTTGCCGGGATGCTGGCCCTCGATAAGTGGACCAGCAACGTGAACGGCCGCCAGGCGGTCTTTCACAAGAAGTTTCGCGAGCGGCGCTACGCGGCCACGTTCATCGACCAGGGGTACTGCTTCAACGCCGGAAAGTGGAAGTTCGTTGACGCGCCGCTGCGCGGTGTGTACGCCCGCAACGTGGTCTACCGGAATGTGACCGGCTGGGAGAGCTTCGAGCCCTGGCTGAGCAGGATAGAAGAGTTCGACGGCGGCAAGGCCTGGGCCATCGCCGAGACGGTGCCGCCGGAGTGGTACGGGGGCGACGTCGCCGAGATGGAGGCCCTCATCGAGGGCCTTCTGGGGAGGCGCGACCGGGTGCGCGAGCTGATCGGCATGTTCCGCGAATCGTCCCGCGAGCCCTTCCCCAACTGGACGAAGACCGTCCACCCCGGCGCGCAGTTCCCGGATGAGGATTGGAGCACTCATATCGAGGGCAAGACAGTGATGTAGGCATCGCGCAACCGACGATAAGGGATGAGGATGCACACATCTCCTCAAACAACCTCGGTCGGATCGCATCTGGATGAGATAGGTCGCGACGTAAGAGGTACAAGCCGGCCGGGTGCAGCCGGGAACGGACGAGGGGTAAGCCGATTGGCAGAGCGAAGGCAGTGCGAGTTCTTCCTGGTCCGATACGTATCCGACCCGGTCAAGAACGAGTTCGTAAATATCGGGGTGCTGCTGCGGGAGTCCGCCGCCGCGACGGCAACTGCTAAGGCCGGTCCGGCTGAGACCCTGGTGCGCTTCACCCGCGACTGGGGCCGGGTGCGGTGTGTCGATCCCGAGGCCGACACCGCGATGCTCGAGGGCCTCGAGAGCGAGGTGCGACGGCGTCTGGCCGAGCACGGGCCCGAGGTGCAGCCGGTGATGAGCGTGCTCGAAGACTCGTTCTCGACCCAGGTGCAGCTGAGCGCGGCACGCGCCTGCCTGGCCGAGTCGATGGCCTCGGAGATGGAGCTTCTGATGAAGATCTACGTCGAGCAGCGCAAGCGTCCTGCGGTCGAGCGGCGCAGCGGACGGGTGGCGATCCACCGGGAGATGCGCACCCAGTTCGAGCGGGCCGGGGTGTGGGACCTGATGCGCAAG
>DASWVB010000032.1:0-37321 GCA_036401375.1 Acidisarcina sp. | reverse complement strand
GGAGATGCGCACCCAGTTCGAGCGGGCCGGGGTGTGGGACCTGATGCGCAAGCGGATCGCGGCGGCCAGCTACACCGGGGCGGGCGATCCGCTGCGCATCGACTGCGGCTACCGGCCGAACGGCGTGATCCGGATGTTCCATGCGGTCTCGCTCGAGGGCGATCTTGAGACCGCCAAGGTCCTCGCCTTCAGCATGGAGGCGATGCGCTCCGGGGTCAGACGCGTCGAGGGCGCGACGCTCGAGTTGACGGCGGTGGTCGAGCCGCTGGCCGAGGTCCGCGGGGGGCAGGAGGAGGGCGACCGGACGGCGCAGTACCGCTTCGCGGTCGAGACCATGGAGTCGCAGACGATCCGCGTGCTCACCACCAGCGACCTCGGCCGGGTGGCCGAGGCGGCGCGCATCGACCTTCTGCGCCCCGGTGTCTGAACCCGGCCGTGCAGAGCCGGCGCCCGGACAAACCCCGGCGCCCGGACAAACCCGGCGGTCCTGCACCCTGCAGTCTTTCAACCGCGGGTCTCTGAAGGGACAAGCCGTCAGCCGCGCCACAACAACGGCGGTCCTGCACACCGCAGTCTTCCAACCGCCGGTCTCTGAAGCGGCACGGCGGTCCTGCACACTGCAGTCTTGCAACCTCCGGTCTCTGAAGCGGCACGGCGGTCCTGCACACCGCAGTCTTCCAACCTCCGGTCTCTGAAGGGACAAGGCTTCAGCCGTGCCATAACAACGGCGGTCCTGCACACTGCAGTCTTTCAACCGCCGGTCTCTGAAGGAACAAGGCTTCAGCCGTGCCATAACGGCTGCGGTCCTGCGGGTCTTTGAAGGGGCACGGCTTCAGCCGTGCCATCACCCAGCCGAAACCAGGGCGGCTTCAGCCGCTGAGGGAATCCTGACGGCTGAGTCGGCACCCTCTAACCACGAGGAGAGAGGTGCGCTGCAGAGCTTCCAGTGCAGGCGCCTCAGTGCAGGCGCGCATCGATAAAGACTTTCTAAACACAGAGCTCCTGCGAACACAGAGCTCCTGCGAACCCAGAGCTCCTGGAAACCCAGAGCTCCTGGCAACCCAGAGCTCCTGGCAACAAAGAGCCTGGCAGCAGACAGCTCGGCGCACGGCAAAGAAACAACTCAAGGATCTGAAAGCGGGAGGCATGGCGCCATGGCGTCATGCCTCTTCCTTTTTAAGCAACGACGGATGACGGCAGCAGCCGGAAGGGGCGTAACCGAAGTGACAGTGAGAGATTCTCTACAACGAGCGTGGAAGCGGCTGGGTCCAGAAACCAGATCCCCCGAGTCCAGATCCCCAGACGCCGGACTGCAGGCCGCCGAGCAGCAGGCCAAGCGCAAGACCCAGGCGCTGCCCTCGATCCTCGGCCCCTACCGTCCGCCCTCGAACCTGCTGCCCAAGCCCACTCCCGTCAACCTGCGCCGCTTCGCCGAGACCCCCCTGGTGCGCCGCGCGGTGAACGTGATCAAGGACCGCGTCGCCTGCCTCGACTGGCAGATCAAGCTCAAGCGGGGATACCTGCCCGCCAGCGTCCCCGACGCCGCCGCGCGCGCCGAGGTGCTTCGCCGCTCGCTCGAGGAGCCGAACAGCGGCGACAGCTTCCGCACCCTCATCGAACAGGTGCTGGAAGACGCGCTGGTCGGCGGCTTCGGGGCCATCGAGATGGAGCTGACCGGCGACCCGGCCAAGCCCTTCGACCTCTGGCCGGTCGACGGCGCGACCATCCGCATCGATCCCCTCTGGGACGGGAGCCCGGAGGGCGTCCGCTACGGGCAGGCCACCGGGCAGGTCGGCATGGACGCCATCATCCCCCTCCAGGACGACGAGCTGATCTACCTCCGTATGAACCCCCGCACCCACACCCCCTTCGGCCTGGGACCGCTTGAGGTCGCCTTCGAGACGGTGAATACCTTCATGGGCGCGCATCGCTTCGCCGGCAAGCTGGCCAGCAACTCCGTCATGCAGTACGCGCTGTGGCTGAACGAGACGACCCCGGCCCAGCACGAACGCCTGATCCGCTGGTGGCAGGACGAGATCGAGGGCACCGGACGCGTCCCCCTGCTCTCCTCCGAGCAGAAGCCCGAGGTCCTGCGCTTTGCCCAGGGCACCGACGCCGACCTCCGGCTCGCCTGGCAGGAGTTCCTGATCCGCATGGTGGCCAATGCCTTCTCCCTGCCGCCGATGATGCTCGGGCTGGTCTCGGACGTGAACCGTTCCACCGCCGAGGATCAGGCGGACGAGGCCTTCCGCAGCGCCATCAACCCCCTCGCCAGGCTGCTCGCCGAGCACCTGACGCGCGACCTGTTTGCCAAGCGGCTGGGCTGGCGCGAGTTCGAATTTGTCTTCAACGAGCTCGATTCGCGCGACGAACTGACCGAGGTGCAGATCCAGACGCAGCTGCTGGCGGCCGGGGTTCTGACCATCGACGAGGTCCGCGGCATGCGCGGCCTCGGTCCGATCGCGACCGCCGATGCCTCCATCCTGCAGGCGCTGCCGGTCGACAACCTCGAGCAGGAGGAGGAGAACGAGGCCAGCTACTGAGCAGGTGTGCTTCGAGTCATCGGGTGAGTAAAGGGGCTTCAACATCTTGGGCACTGGCAGGAGAGGGAATGAGACTCGAAGCAATGGCAATGAAGATACCGGCGGTGGCAGGCCACCCCAACCGGATCGCATTTGAGGGAGTGCTGACCCTGGTCGACGAGGCCAGCGACCGGGCTCCGTCCGGGGCCCGCGGCCACCGTGTGGTGCTCACCAGGACGGCCGCCCTGGCCGCTCTGCCCTCGCTGCTGGGCATGGCGGTCGACTACCGTCCCGGCTGGGACGGACACGATGCCCGCCGCAAGTGCGGCATCATCACCGAGGCCGACGTCAAGGACAGCCGGCTCTGCGTCATCGGCTACCTCTACAGCCGCGATTTTCCCGAGGTCGAGGAGCAGATGCGCAAGGGCGCTGCCGACACCATGGGCATGTCCTACGAGCTGGCCGATGCGCACGTGGCCGACATGAGGGCCGAGGTCTGGACTCTGACCCGGGCGACCTTTACGGGCGCGGCGATCCTGCTGCGCAGCAAGGCGGCATATCGCAAGACGGCCTTCCGGCTGGTAGCCGACGAGGCCCCCGCACTGGCTCCCGCACTGGGGCCGGCACTGGCCCCGTCGCGCCCCGCCGAGCGCCGCCCTGTGGAGCGCAGGCCGGCCGCCGTCTTGCCGGCCCGTCCCGAAATCCGCAAAGAAGTCCGCACCGGCTTCCGGACCACAGCCCGCCCCGGACCGGCGACGCAGGGGAGTCGTTGCAGGTAACACCGGCTCGCGACCACAAGCAGCGACGCAAGCGGATCGCAGCGCGACATTGAGTGGGTATACGTCAGGCAAAGCGCAGGCAAAGGCAATGAGGAAGGAAATGACTATGGAGATGGACAACATGATCGAGCGGGATGCGGCGGAGGTCCCCTCGGCTGCGGTGACGGAGAGCGCATCGGGCGCCGGCCCGGCGACAACCGTGGGGACAACTCTGGACAGGCTCTCGGCGGCTGCCACCGAGCTCGAACGGACGCTGGCGCGTCTGGAAGAGCGGCAGGCAGCGATCCTGGACCAGGTGCACTCGGCCCACGTGCACCCGGCCCACGTGCACCCGGCCCCGGCAGACTCGCCCCAGGCGCACCCAGGCGAAGTACATCACGTCGTCGCCGTGGTCGAGACGACTGCAGGCGCTCTCGAGGCGTCCGGCGAAGAGGCAGCTTCGGAGGCGCACTATGCGTCCGTCGACCGCCCGGCGTTTGACTCTCCGCGGCCAACCAGCCGCGAGACGGAGCTCGAGCGCAGGCTCGAGGCGGCCGAGAACCAGATCGCCAGCCTCCGCGCGGAGTCGGCACGGGCGCAGCTGCCCGAGGCCCGGACCGGGCAGGCCGAGACGCGCTCTGGCCCGGCCCGCAAGACCCAGCCCTCGATCGCTGCCACCCTGCTGGCCAAGCACGGCCTGCACGGCATCGAGTCGGTCGAGGCCGGCGCGCTCGACGCGGCCCTGGCCGGGTTAAGCCTCGAGCAGCGGATTGCGGTCAAGTCGCAGCTGCTGCGGGCAGGCGCCCTGGTCTAGCCGGCGACATGTTCGGTCGCGAACCTTGCTCCTCGCGACCCGCTGTAAATCGATCTCCGAATTGCCCGAAGAGGGCGGAAAGAAGTTATGAACGCAAACTTTTTCGACATTCATGCTGCTGCTGATTTCATGGGCCCTGGCGCCATTGAAGTGCCGTTCTACCAGACCGAGATCACCGACATCGTCCGCCGTCGCGGCATGTTCGGGCAGCGCATTAAGCAGGTTCCGGCTACCGGCCATCCCTCGCGCTTCTTTGAGGAGCTCGGCATCCCGTCGCCCTCCGCTGCCGGCGGCTTCGTCGATCCACGCAACATCGTGGCTCCGGTCGTCACCCCGAACCGCGTCGAGCGCAGCGTTCCCCTCAAGGCCGTCGTGGCGCAGCTGAACTACAACCTCTTCGACCTCGAGCTCGGCAGCCAGCAGAAGCAGTTCGCTTACCTGCAGGCCAAGGACCTGGTCGACACCGTCGAGGGCGTCATGCGCACCCACGACGTGGCCCTGTGGAACGGCACCGACACCTCGCTCTCGACGCCCACCACCACCCAGTACTTCGGCGCCATCGGCCAGATCGGCGCGGGCGGCAACACCACCACCGTCGGCACCACCCAGAGCATCGTCGATGGCTTGAAGACCGCGGTAGCGCAGATGGTAGCCAGCAGCGGCTTTGCCGTTCGCCCCACCGCCATCTACGCCAACCCGGTGCTGCTCGATCTCATCGATCGCGAGATGAAGACCGCCTTCAACGTGGTCCTCAACACCAGGGAGCTGGCTGCCGGCTTCTCGGTGAAGATGCTCTCCACCCAGGCCGGCGATCTGCCCCTGATCCCCGAGTGGGCGCTCGGCTACACGGGTACTCCGGGCTCCGGCACCGCCGTGCTGCCCGCCTACATCGTGACCGAGGACCTGATCGAGTACCACTGGCTCAGCGACCCCTCGCCCCGCGTCTTCCAGCTCGGAGTTCCCGGCTCACTCGCCTCGCAGTATGTGGCTGTGAAGTTCGGCGGGCTCGTGGTCAAGGGCGCGAGCTACGCACACTACCAGGTGCTGGTCGACCGCTAACCCGCGGTGTCTCCGGGCAGCAGGGGCCGGTCCATAGGGATCGGCCCCTCTGCTTTGGGGGCGAGGCGCTGCGGAGGGTCAACCCATCCTCCGCAGCGCAATCAGGGAAGGCTACCCGATGCCGCTGCCGCGCAGAGACGGCGCGCCGGCCGTGCGACCGTGTCGATCGTTCCAGGGCCATGAGGAAACGCAAGAGGAGAGCAGGGACGCAACAATGGGATATCTGCAGCCAACGGACTACGAAAATTTTGGGCTCGCTTCCGATACGACCGACGACTGGATCAGGGCCGCGTCCGCATTGATGGAGGCGCACTGCCGCCGCGCCAGCCTCAACGCCACACAGTACCTCGAGCGGGTCCGGCTGGTCAGCGAGAGTCAGACCGCGCGCATGAGCTTCCTGCCCCTGGTCTGCATCGCCCCTGCCACCACCCCGCTGGTCGGCATGCGGGTGCGCTACGGCCGCCCCCGACGCGGAGAGCTCATCTACCCCATCCAGGCCGAGATCGCCTGGGCCTTCGCGCTGCCCGGCACCTGGACCAACCTCGATCCCACCACCGTCGACTACTTCGCGGATACCGGCGAGCTCATCTTTCCGACCAACATCCTCGGACTGCCCTACAACGAGATCGAGGTCACCTACACCGCCGGGCTGCTCACCATCCCCGACGCGGTAAAGAGCGCATGCGCGCAGATCGTCAAGAATGCGCAGGCCACCCCCTCGCTCAATGTGAAGACCACACGGCTCGACACCATGCAGATGGAGTACTTTTCTAACTCGCTGCTCGACGACTCGGTGAAGTCCTTGCTGCGACCCTACGTCGCGAATCGGCTGGGGTGACCATGAGTGGAGATCTCAGTGTTCGTAACCCGTCAGGGACCCCGCTGCGCGTGGCCGACGCCCTGCTGCGCTCCCTGGGCGGCGGATCAGTCAGCATCCGGGTGCCCAGCGGCAACATCGACGCCAGCGATGCAGCCCAGATCGGGCTAAGCGGCCCCTCCTTCCAGGACCTGCCGCTCTCGCCGTCGATCTTCCGCAAGGCCCGCGTAGTCATGCAGGAGGGTCAGGCGAGCAAGTTCGAGATGCTGGTCTCGGCCTCGGCCATCGAGGCCCAGGTGAACAGCCTCACCCTCGCGAGCGCTGACGGCCTCTTCGCCATCGCGCTCGGCATGTCGGTCGGCGACAAGTTCTTCCTCATTGAAGCAGTCTCTGCCCCCGAGGTCTTCGGGCAGGTGTACCTGTACCGGATCCTTCTACGGGAGGCCTTGCCGCAGGGGCTCTAGGAGCGCGCGGAACAAGCTTATGGAAAATGCCAAGGACACGTTTTACATCACCCTGCGCAATCAACTTTCGATCGTGAACCCCGCCCGCGCCCTGCTGCTGCGCGGCGTCGAGCGCCCCGGCATCTACGTGGAAGAGGCCGAGGGAGTGATGGCGATCATGCCTCCCGACGTCTTCATGCTGCGCTGGACGGGGCTGAAGATCCAGGTCAACTCCCCGCTGCCTCTGGCCCAGATGGAGTGCGAGATTCGCTACACCAGCGGCGGCACGACCGCGTTCGGCGGCCTCGACCGCGGTCGCAAGATCGCCGCCATGGACGAGGAGCTGGCGACGATGCTCGTTCCCGCCTCCGCGCCCAAGCTCGACTACACCCAGACTCCTCCGGTTGCGATGAATACCAACATCTTCTGGACCGAGCCCGCCTTTGCGCCGCTCGAGACCACGCGCGACCGCATCGAGCGCGTGGCAACCGTCACAGTCTTCAGCTACGAGGTGCAGGGAAAGCAATGAAGAGAGCGACTCAGACCATGGCTTCGACAGAACCGCGCTCTGCCGGCGGGCGCTCATGAGTACCCCGGCGCTCAACGGACCCATGCCTCCCGTCACCCGGCGGGTGCGCGCCTACTTCGCGCCCGTCAACCGCACGCTCGCGCAGCCGGCGGTCTTCGATGCCGCGGCCAGCGGCCTGTTCAACCTCAGCACTCCACCTGCGCCCTGGATCGATCTCGGATGGATCGAGAACTTCGCCCGCAAGTCCGAGAGCACGTTCGGCGCGGTCGCCTCGGGCAGCCCTGCGGCAGTGCAGGTCCAGGTGCGCGAGGCTCTCTCGGCCTCGGTCTCCTTCCACTTCCTCACCTGGGGCAAGCTGACCATGGCGCTCTCGACCGGCTCGCAGCATATGAACCTGCTGGCCGAGGCCGCCGGCGCTGCCCCCGACGGCTCGGGCGGTCACGCCGCGACCGCAACCGCCATCGCGCCCGGCTCCTCCTCCACCTTTATCTCGCTCTCAGCCGCCAACGCGGCGCTCTTCTCTCCGGGCCAGATGGTCGCCGTGGACGTCGATTACACCGGTCAGATCGGCTACGTCGGCTCAGCCGTCAGCGGCGCCTACGTGCGCAGCGCCGGGCTGGTGAATAGCGATCCCGACTACATCCGCCGCATCACCTTCAACGTAGCCAGGGTGGCGCAGGTGACGGGAATCGGCCTCACCCTTGCCCAGCCGCTGCTCGCCGGCGCGCCGGCCGCCGGCATGAAGATGCAGGCCATCTCCGGCTTCGTCGACCGCGAGGGCGGAACGTTCTTCCACGAGTGGTCTGCTCTGTTCGTCCTTCCCGGGGAGCAGGGCGATCGCATCCTCTACTACTACCCGCGACTGCAGGCCGTCACCAGCGCGGCGGAGTCGGCACAGCAGCTCTCCGCCTCGATCGAACGCCTCGCGCTGAAGGCGAACTGCAATGCGCTGCCGGTGACCGACGCAATCGATGGGGAGACGGTGCTCTGCTTCCGCAGCTTCCTCCCCAGTCCGATGACGCTGCTCTAGCAGCGCCCCTGCTCTACCACGCTGCTTTGGCCCTGCTTCCTGGCTCCACCTGCGCGTGGCGCCAGCTCTCGGGGCTGCAAGGGCACATTGCTCCAGCTCTCGGGGCTGCAATGGCTTCGTGACTCCAGCTGTGCTTCACGCTTTTATAGGAGATCTGGTGAAACTGACTATCGACAATCTGGCGGGTGCGGGGCCGATCGATTACACGACCGTCGTCAGCTCGGCCGCGCCGCTCTCGATCGAGCGAACGCTCAATGCGCCCTCGATATGCAGCTTCATACTGGCGCAATGCGGCGCCACTCTGCCGGCGCCCTCGCGCAATGCTCGCCTGGTGGTGACCGGCGATCAGGGCGCCTGCCTCTTCACCGGCTACCTTGCCATAGAGCCCGCCCTGCAGTATGCCGGCGCAGGCATCGCCGGACCCGTCTACCAGCTCGCCGTCTCCGCGGTCAGCGACGAGTTCCTGCTCGACAAGCAGAACCTTCCACAGACCAACGGCACCGCCGGACAGTCCGTCAGCACCGTCTTCCGCTCGCTGACCTCGCGGGTCGGCGCCGCCCTGTTGAACCTCGATACCTCGCTGCAGACTCTGAACGCGGGACACTTCGTCCCCAACCCCGGCGAGAAGTGGTCGCAGAATGCAGGGGCTCTGGCCTCCACTGCTCGCGCTGCCTACCGCTTCATGGCGGGAACCGTCAGCGTTACCCCGGTCGGCGCCGTCGCGCACCCACTCAATGAATTCGATGGCAGCCTCAAGGTGGCGGCCCTGACAGCCAGCCGCGCCAGGATGCTCGCCAACGACGTCACCGTCTGCGGCCAGGCCGAACCCACCGCCTACGTCACCGAGCTCTTCCAGGGGGATGGCGCAACGGCGCTCTTCGAACTCACCCAGGAGCCCTACATCCCGCGCTCCGCCAGCCAGATCAAGCCGTTAAAGGACAACTTCCAGGCGTCCGTAGTCAACCCGCTCATCTGGTCCTTGAACGACTCCTCGTCGGCCATCTCCATCACCTCGAACGGCCTCACCGTCAATGGCGGCAACGGCATCGATGGCCAGACCACCATCGCCACCATCGACCAGTTCGAGATTGGTGGATCGCTGATCATCGAGACCGACGGCGTTCTGCTCGGCTCCGGCGGCACAGGCACTCTCTGCGGCCTCTACGCCGGCAGCGGCAGCACCCTCTCGACCTGCCTCGCCGGCTTCCATGTCAGGCAGCTCGGGGGCTCTACGGTCATCGCGCCGATACTGAACGGCGTCGAAGTCGGCACGACCTATACTCCTGCGCCGGGCGAGCTCTACACTCTGCGCCTGCGGCTGCATTGCAGCGAGGTGCAGCGGGTCATGCAGTCCTACCAGGGTGTAGCGGCCGGCGCCCTCTCCACCTTTGGAGGCGCGCAGCTGCCCTGCCTCGCCAACGTCGTCATCGAGCTGCAGGACGTTACCGCAGGCGCGAACGGAGCGGTCACGGTGCTCTACGACGGCCCCGTGTCGAGCGCGCCCGCCGCCTGCACCTTCATGCCGCTGAACAGCCTCACCCTGGCCGCCAGCATCCGCAATGCGACCATCTCGCAGACCGGCTCCGCCTGGGTCGTCAGCCAGCCGCTCGGCGGCGCGGTGGTCACGCGGCGCATCGGTCCGGTAACCAACGGATCGCAATGCAAGGTGCAGCGCAACGGCAAGCTGCGCTTCTATCCGGGCAGCATTCCGGCCGCCGGGGAGCTGATCACCGTCACATACCGCACGTCCGGGCGCGCCGTTGCCCGGCTCTCAAGCGCCGCCAGCATCGCTGCCGAGACCAGGGCGGCGATGCCGGGCATCTCTCGCTGGACCGGCAGCGTGGTGCGCCCCGCAGCGCGCAGCTCGGCCGACTGCGAGAACGCCGCCCTCGCGATGCTCAGCTTCACCGCCGACAGAAACGCCGCCTGGCAGGGCGTCTACACTGCGTACAACCTGCAGAACGGCAGCGACGTGTGGCCGGGAGATGTACTCGCCGTCGCCTCCCCCTCCGCCGGTGTGACCACCAGCCTGGTCGTCCGCTCGGTGCGCGTCGACCTACGCAGCGGCGTTCCCGAGACGGCAAAATATACCATCCAGTTCGCCAACGACTGGGCCGAAGAGCTTTCGATGAAGCTCTCTGCCGCGGTTCCCTCCGATGCCTGGATTCCGCCGCTCGCTCACGCGGGAGTGGCCGTGCTCGCGAACCTGCTCAGCCTCACAACCGGCGTCGTGAGCGGCGCCAGCATCCCGATCAGCGTGGGTATGAACGCCCCGGTCGGTGGCGGCTTCGAGGTGCGCCGCTCCGACTGGGCCTTCCGCCCCGGCAACGATCCCGACCTGGTGCTGCGCAGCCCGGTGCCGAATTTCACCATCCCCCGCGAGGGCACGGTAGAGCAGTACTACATCCGCATGTACGACGCGTCCATGCCGCCGCTCTACTCGCGATTCTCAAGCGCCATCTTTGTCAACATCTAGAGCCTCGGGCCCGAGCAAGCGTCGAGCCAACGTGTCGGCCCAACGCATTGAGCCAAGGTCCTAAGGAAACGCCTCGAGCGAGGATGTTAAGTGATCGTGTCAAGCAAGCCGTTTCGAGCCCGCGTACAAGAAAACGTCTCGAGCAAACGTTTCGGACTCCCGTACGAGCAAACGTCTTAGGCAAGCTTTTCAAGCCAGTGCCTTAAGCAAAACGCGTCGAGCAAACGCGCACGAATGAGGGTAGGACTCAAGCCGCGCATGCCGCGCCGCACTACAACAGCCTGCTGCGCAGAACAGGGACAAACATGAATGAATTCGAAGGACAAGTCGTAGCGGATCTGTCGGTGCTGAAGAGCCAGATGGCCGCTCTGATAGGCGCCGGACAGCCCGGCCGCCTGACCGCGCTCGAGAACCGCGTCGACTGCCACGAACGCGACGTGCAGCGGGTCAAAGGCTTTGCGGCAGCGATGGCGGCCCTCTTCACCGCAGTACACTTCGCCTTCGAGTACATGCGCACCCGCTAACCCATGTGCGCATTACGCTGAGGTCGTTGAGGGTGCTCTTGATAGCGACGTGGACTACGTAATGATTAAGCTGGACGGCCCCCTGCAAACACGGACACGCGCTACTGTCCCAGCGAAGTTATCGGCACTGATACGCACGTCAAGTGCGGCAAGTCTGAACCTAAGCACATCTCATCCGAGCTATGTTGAGCGTCAGCATCTCACGAATTCCGGTTGTCGATTCGCCCCTTCACTAGCCTGACAAACGCTTTTAGCCAAAAAGCAGATAACTATGAGCACATGCGGCGATCTACTTTGTTTACTGCAACTTCTGCCGCATCGACCAAACGTTGCGGCTTATGGATTCAAAGCCCCATTCTCCGAGGTCTCAAAATGGGTAGTCTAAGGAAGCCGAATGGCAAGACCGTACCATTTCGAAAATGTGTAACCTCGCTCTTACGTTGGGCGTCTGATAGTGGCAAAGAGCGAATGCGAGCCCGCTTTTTCTGCCATAATGATTAAAGTAATTTAAGGGCATCATCTGGCATGATGATTCACAGCATATAAGTAGGTCTACCAAACGCAAACGTTTGTCATTTACGCAGATGGCAACGATGTCTGCGCTTGGAGGTGTAGCATGAGCAACGCCACTCTCAGCACGATAATAGAGCTCTGTAACAACATCGACCGCAATAAAGACCTTGTTGAAGAGCGGATGCGGAGTGCTGGCTTTAGCCCAGATCCGATCGTGGCGACTTCTATTGCAAAATATTGGGACGCATTGGAAAAACTTGCGGCTGAGTGACACTGCCAATAACCCTCGGGTTCGTTGAATACATCCACGATGTGCTTGTCGGTACGTTTCTTCCATTCGACGAAACGGTCAATCCGAAAGAATATCGAGACCTGGATCGTATTGCCTCAGCCGTTGCCCGCCCCTTCTGCACTGCATTTGAGACAGAGCCTTTTCCTTCTCTTTCGGAGAAGGCATCGGCTCTGTTTCATGCCCTGATTTGCTACCACTGCTTCATAAACGGGAACAAACGTACAGCCGTTATCGCCCTCGACCTCTTCCTCGTCCTGAATGGACAATTGTTGGTGATGTCTTCGGAGGAAGTTTACGAGCTTGCCAGGAAGACAGCAACGGCTAACCGCGATGGCATCTCTGGAGACAGAATTCTGGCCGATCTCGCGGCCAGAATTGAGCACGCGTCAGTTCCGATTCAAATCTTAAGAGACTCCGCTCTTGAGGAAAAGCTTGGCGCGGAAACATTTGCGACACTGAGCGATCATGTTGCGAGAGTGACGCAACTTGCTCAAGAGTTAGCCCGCTCCTACGAACTCCCCTTGGAAGAGACCTGACCCATTACCGTTCAACCAGTTCAACCGTCCTGCACCCGTATAATCACCAGCATGGAGCACCCCCCGCTGGTCGCCGTGGTCATGGGCAGCAAGAGCGACTACGAGGTGCTCAAGGCCGCCGTCGATCTGCTGATTGAGTTTCAGATCCCTCACGAAGTGCGCGTCGTCTCCGCTCACCGCACCCCCGATCTGCTCTTCTCCTACGCCGAACAGGCACACGCCCGCGGCCTCCGCGCCATCATCGCGGGCGCGGGCGGCGCGGCGCACCTGCCCGGCATGCTGGCCGCCAAAACGCTGGTCCCCGTCCTCGGAGTGCCCGTGCCTGCGACCATGCTGAACGGCCTCGACTCCCTGCTGTCGATCGTGCAGATGCCGCGCGGCGTGCCGGTCGCCACCTTCGCCATCGGCAGGGCCGGCGCGGCCAACGCGGCCATCTTCGCCGCCGAGATGCTCTGTGCGCACGACGAGCTCCTGCGCGCGCGGCTGACTGGCTGGCGCGGGGCGCGCCGCGATGAGGTGCTGCAGCAGCGGCTGCCCGGCGGAGAGCTTGCACCGTGAGCGCGATCCTGCCCCGCCCCGTTCTTCCCGGCTCGACGATCGGCATACTCGGTGGAGGCCAGCTCGGCCGCATGACCGCGATGGCGGCCCGCTCGCTCGGCTACCGCGTCCAGGTCATGGATCCCAATCCCTCCTGCCCCGCGCGCTTCGTCGTCGACGCATGCTTTGAGGGATCGTGGGACGACGCCCGCGCCGCCACCAACCTCGCGCGCGGCAGCGATGTAGTCACCCTCGAGATCGAGCAGGTCGCGCTCGAGTGCCTCGAGATTGCCGCGAAGTATGCCCCGATGCGGCCCGGCGCGGCTCTGCTGCGCATCGTCCAGGACCGCATCCTGCAAAAGAATTGGCTGCGAGACCATGGCTTCCCGGTTGGACCCTACCGCGCCGCCACCTCGGCCGAGGAGTTGAAGGCGGCGGTAGTCGAACTCGGCGGCCGCTGCTTTGTGAAGACGGCGCGCGGCGGATACGACGGCCGCGGCCAGGCCAGGATCGCCTTCGACGCTGACCCCGCAAAGCTCGAGGCCGGCGTGCAGCAGGTCTGGTCAACCCTCGATGGAGTGCCCTCGATCGTCGAACGCGCCGTTCCCTTCGAACGCGAAATCTCCGTGATGGTCGCCCGTTCGCCAGGCGGCGAGGTGAAGAGCTTTCCCTCTGCGTGGAACCATCATGAGCGCCAGATACTGGCCTGGAGCGTGATCCCCTCTTCGATCCCTGACCAGTTGGAGCAGAGGGCGCAGCGGATCGCCGCCGATCTGACCGCGGCGCTCGCCGTCGAGGGCCTGCTCTGCGTGGAGATGTTTCTCACCCCGGATGGAGAGCTGCTGATCAACGAGATGGCTCCGCGCCCCCATAACAGCTACCACGCGAGCGAGCGCGCCTGCGTTACCGGCCAGTTTGAACAGGTGGTGCGCGCCATCTGCGATCTGCCGCTGGGCGATGTCGACCTGCTGCGCCCCTGCGCCATCGCGAACCTGCTCGGTGACCTGTGGATCGATCGCGCCGCCGAGGGCAATACGGATGCGGAGCCCCGCTTCGATCTCGCTCTTGAAGTGCCCGGTGTGCGCCTGCACCTCTACGAGAAACACACCCCGCGCAGAGGCCGTAAGATGGGCCACCTGTCAGCCGTCGGCTCCACCCCGCAGGAAGCCGTCAAGCGCGTGCTGGATGCGCAACAGCGACTGTGACAATATCGGCCCCGCTCAAGCAGGCCGCCACCAAACAAGCAACAGCATCGGTATCTTAACCATGCTGTGCAGCCCCCTGCGCCTGCTGATCCCACGCCTTGGAGGCGAGACGCGGGCCACCCGCTCCATTCAGACGAGGTTGGCCTCTGGATCGTACCCTAGCCGATGTCCTCGCTCCAGTTCTCCAGGTACTTCTTCACCTCGGCCATGAACTTGCCCGCGTCCGCACCGTCGACGGTGCGGTGATCGAAGCCGAGCGTCAGCCGGATGATGCTCCGAATCGCAATCGAATCGGACCCGCCCTCATCGGTGATCACCGTCGCCTCCTTGAAGAGGCCGCCCACGCCGAGGATCGCGCTCTCCGGCTGGTTGATGATCGGCGTACCAAACTGCTCGCCGAAGATGCCCGGATTCGTGATGGTAAACGTGCCCGATCCGACCTCGTCCGGCTTCAGCTTCTTGGCGCGCGCACGCGCCGCAAGATCGGCGATCGCGCGCGCGATCCCGAGAAAGCTCTTCTCCTCCGCCTGCTTGATCACCGGCACGATCAGCCCCCAGTCGAGCGCGACCGCGATGCCGATGTTCACGTTCTGGTGGTAGCGGATCGCCTCGCCCTCCATCGATGCATTCACGATCGGCATCTTGCGCAGCGTGGCGATGATGGCGCGCGTGATGAACGGCATATACGTCAGCTTGACGCCGTTCCTCTGCTCGTACTTCGTCTTCTCTTTCTCGCGCAGCCGCACGATCCTCGTCAGGTCGATCTTGAAGCAGGTGTGAACGTGCGGGCTGATGCGCTTGGAGTCGACCATGCGTTGCGCAATAATGCCGCGCATCCTGGTGAGCGGTACCAGCTCGCCCGGCTGCGGGGTCGCCGCGGACGCTGCCGCCGGCGCGGGCGCAGCAGCAGCGGCAGCAGCCGGAGCAGGAGCCGGAGCAGCCGGAGCAGGTGCAGCCGGAGCAGCCGCAGGTGCAGAGACCGCCGGACGTGAAGCCGGAGCCGTCCCAGCCGAAGTCGCCGCAGCCGGGCCGGCGCCCTTCTCCGCCAGAAACTTCAGCACATTCTCTTTCGTGACCCGACCAGCGGAGCCCGTGCCCTTCACCTGTCCCAGATCCAGGTTATTGTCCTTGGCAATGCGCCGCACCAGCGGTGACGAACGCACACGGCTCTGCTCGGAACCCGACCCGAGGTCAGGCAGCGCCTCCGTCTGCGCTGCAACCGCTGCATCCATACCGGCCTTCGCGGCCGCCGGGGCAGGCTTGGTCGTGTCGATCTCCGTCTCACCGACCGGGCTCGGCGCGGCCGCCGTCTGCCCGACGGCGCTTGCGCCCACAGCGCCCTGAGCAGCGCCGGAACTTTGAGCAGCGCCAGAGCCCTGAGCAGTCCCGGAGCCGCCGATCACCGCAACCACCGTGTTGATCTGGACCGTCGATCCCGCCTGCACCTTGATCTCGGTCAGCACTCCAGCTTCGGGCGAGGGAATCTCCGCATCGACCTTGTCCGTCGAAATCTCGAACAGCGGTTCATCGCGCTGTACCGTGTCTCCGACCTGCTTGAGCCACTTGGTGATCGTGCCCTCAAAGATGGACTCGCCCATCTGCGGCATGATCACGTCAAGCCCTGCCGCTCCCGGAGCGGGCTCAGGCCCCTTTGCTGAGGCTGGATCCGGCTTCGCCGCAGCCGGCACGCCGTCCGCCTGGGCCTGTGCAGCAGAGGCGGGTACGACTGCGACCACGGGCGCCGCGGCAGCGGGCACGCTGCCCTCCTCGCCGATCACCGCGACCACGGTGTTGATCTGCACCGTCGCGCCCTCGACCACCTTGATCTCCATCAGCACGCCGCCGGTCGGCGACGGAATCTCTGCGTCGACCTTGTCCGTCGAAATCTCGAACAGCGGCTCGTCCCGCTCGATCGTGTCGCCCGGCTTCTTGAGCCACTTGGTGATGGTGCCCTCGAAGATCGACTCCCCCATCTGGGGCATGATTACATCCGTCGGCATGTATTCCTTTCCATCGGTTGCTGGTCTACTCGAACTGTCGCAGTCAGGATTATAAATCGCACCGCCGGGCTCCGCCGCATCGCTGGCACTGGCAGCATCGCGGCCCAGGAGCGCGCGCATCTTTCTCGCCGGTCTTTTCCTGCAGGGTGGAGGCGAAGCACCGGGGGCGCCCTTCAGCAGCTCATACCCGGAACGAGTCTTCTTCCCCGTGCAGGCGCCTCAACTCCTTTGGGATGCGCATCGGGGTGTCCTCGGGAGTGGCCGGTGCAGCAGCATCGACAGCAGCAGCGGCTGAAGAGCTCTCAAGCTCCGGCAGACCAGGGTGAAGTGCGCGCAGAGAGTCGAGGCGAAGCACCTGCGCCTCAAACACGCGTCCGAACTGCCGGGCCACCTGGTTAGCAGCCTCTTCAAGACCGGGCATGGGGTGGCTGGCGGAGTCGATCTCGAGCTCGAGGCTCGTGACGCTGCGATCCGCGATGCCGCACGGCACGATCAGCTCAAAATCGCGCAGGTCCGCAGTGAGGTTCAGCGCCAGGCCGTGCGAGGTGATGCCCCGCGAGATGTGAACCCCGATGGCCGCAATCTTCTTCTCGCAAATCACGTTGCTGCCGTCGCCACGACTTGAGGCCACGACCGGAGCGGCGGGGCGCGTCCATACCCCTGTGCGCCCCGCAATTCGCTGCGTAAGGACGCCGTAGCTGGCGCAGAACCGGATCAGCGCCTCTTCCACCAGCCGCACATAGCCGACCGGACCCAGCCGCCCCGATGAGCCTTCGAGGCCCGAAAAGCTGCGCAGGTCAAAGATGGGATAGCCGACCAGCTGACCGGGGCCGTGGTAGGTGACGTCTCCACCGCGATTGATCTCGTGGACCCCGACGCCGCGCCGCTCCAGCTCCGCATCGCTCGCAATGATGTTACTGCGCTGCGCATTGCGCCCCAGCGTGAGCACCGGCGGGTGCTCCAGCAGCAGCAGCACGTTGCCGACCTCGCCCGAGTGGCGCAGCTCGACCAGCCGCCGCTGCAGCTCCAGCGCCGCCAAAAAATCTACCCGCCCGAGATAGAGGTAATTCAGCATTCAAAGAAGTTCGCGGAACTCTTCAATGCTCAAGCCCGCCGAGCGAACGATGCCAGCCATTGTGAACGCATTGATTGGATTGTTTCGGGGGATCGTCAGAATGCGCTCGCCGTTGGACATGACGATGTGCTTGCTTTGCCTCAGAATCTTGTATCCGGCGCGTTCCAGCGCTCGCACAGCCTGCAGGTGCGGTACGCCCGGCAATTTCCCCTTCAAGCAAAGGCTACCTGGACTTCACGCACATCTTTGCCTGCGGTGAGATCGGAGATGGCTGCCAGATACTCTTCTATCGCCGACGTGATATTTTCCAGCGCTTCCTGCTCAGTCTCACCCTGAGACCAGCAACCCGGAAGACCGGGACACGAAACGGCGTAACCCTCATCGGAATGCTGCAAAACTACCCGATAGGTCATGGCAATTTACCTCCACCCAATGTTACGCCTCCCCCCGTCGGAAGGATGTAGGTCTACCAGAGACCTCAATGAGGCACCTGATGAATGGGTCGCTAAATTGTCGGCTCAGAAAGGCTCAGGCTTAGAGCTATGCCAGAGTTCAATGGCGTGATTGAATGCTTTTACCAAACGGGGAACGACCTCCGCATCGTCCGTCTCAATCTCCATGGTTGATTTGGCCCCCCGCGGTATCGACTGGAGGGCTATCGTTTCAAAGAATAGGTTCGACGGGCTCTCCATGTAACCACATCCGCCGAGGCTTTCAAGGTAATTACAAATCGAGACGTCGGACTGTTTGTGATCTGATCAAAGCCTGTATTCAACCCTGCGTAATCAGCGCGAGCCGATGACGCTTGTTTTACCCGACGAGCGGTATGCGAGAGACAGTCGTTGTAGAAATACTGCGGGGGTCGGGCCCTTGTCTGCTTCCGTGCCGATATACGAGTCGGTAACGATTAACACGCATCCTTCCCATTTGCCCTCTGTGATTCAGGAATAAATACTTGCCGTCTCGCGCGAAACCTGAGGCTTTTTCTTACCTGGATCGGCAACGTGGATAATGGTTCGTTCGAATTTTGCGTTGATCCCCACGAGGTGGGACTCAAGCCACTGACTAGTTTCCTTCAGCGAGGGTTTCGCCGCGGTAGCCGAGTCCGAAGCGGTCGATTGGGATCTCCCGACCAGTGCGCTAAGTCCCACAACCACGACGATTACTGCGGGCTTAGCGATGCTCACGAAGCACCTCCCGAAATGGAAACAGAGGCATTCAGCATACATCTCTTCGCTGCTTTCCGACCGACAGCGACGAAGACTGTCGCTCTAAAATCAAGCATTGATAGACATGCCCTCAACACTGGCGAACGCATCCAGCATGCCCTCGGCCAGCGTGGGATGAGCGTGGATGGTGAACATCAGCTCCTCGATCGTCATCTCTCCCTCCATCGCCACCACCGCCTCGGCGATCAACTCCGTAGCCTGCGGCCCGATGATGTGCACCCCCAGCACCTCTCCATACTTCGCCTCGGCGATCACCTTGATAAACCCCTCATGCGAACCCACGATCGAGGCCTTCGAATTGCCGGCAAAGGGAAACTTGCCCACCTTGATCTCGAAGCCGCGCTCCCTCGCCATCGCCTCCGTCAGACCGACGCTGCCGATCTGCGGCTCGGTATAGGTGCAGGCCGGAATGCGCTCCCGCTTGATCGGCCGCGCATATTTGCCCGCAATCTTCGCCGCCGCGACCATGCCCGCCATCGCGCCGCCGTGCGCCAGCTGCGGCAGCCCGGCCACGATGTCGCCGATGGCGTAAATACCCGGCTCCTCCGTCTGCTGAAAGGCGTCCGTCTTGATGAATCCGCGCTCTGCTACGATCTTCGTGCGATCGAGACCGATGTTGTCGGTACGCGGCGCGCGGCCCACGGCGACCAGCACCTTCTCTGCCTCTTTGACGACCTGCTTGCCGTCGGAGGCGGTAAACGTCACCTTGACCCCTTCCGCCGTACGCTCCACCTTCTCCACCTTCGCGCCGGTGTTGATCTCGATGCCGCGCTTCTTGAACGTCCGGGTCAACTCCTTGCTGATCTCCTCGTCCTCCGCCGGCACCAGGCGCGGCAGGTACTCGACGATCGTGATCGCGCAGCCGAAGCTGTTGAAGATCGATCCGAACTCAACCCCCACCGCGCCCGCGCCGATGATGATCAGCGACTTGGGAATCTGCGTCAGGTTGAGGATCTCGATGTTGGTCAGGATCCGCGAATCGGCCTCGATTCCCGGCAGCATCTTCGCATCGGAGCCGGTCGCGATCATCACATTCTTCGCCTTCACCAGGTTCAGTTCGCCCGCCGCGCCGCCACCACCCTCGGTGTAGACCTCGACAGTGTGCACGCCGTCCTTCGCCGGGCCCGACAGCCGTCCGTAGCCCTCAAAGGTCGTAACCTTGTTCTTCCGCATCAGGAAGTCGAGCCCTTTCACGTGCTTCGCGATGATCTGGTTCTTGCGCGCGAGCACCTGCGGCCAGTTCACCTTGAGCTCGCCGACGCCGTCGATCCCGTAGTCCTTCGCGTGCTTGAAGTGGTCCCACAACTCGGCGCTGAAGAGCAGCGTCTTGGTCGGGATGCAGCCCCAGTGCAGGCACGTGCCGCCCAGCTTGTCGGTCATCTCGATCAGTGCCACTTTAAGGCCGTACTGCCCGGCGCGGATCGCTGCCGTATACCCCGCAGGCCCGCCGCCGATGATCGCAACATCATAGATAATCTCTGCCAAGAGTAGCTCCGTTCCGTTGATTGATTCTTTAGATTCCAGATGACCCGGGGATGACTCAAGCCGCCGTCCTGGACAGGCGTCCCGCTGCCACCCTCAGCGCCCCTTAAGGCCAAACACCCCATTTTACGCGATGGCAGCCGGTACGCCCCTGGTTGCGGCCCTCGCAGGAGTCAGATGCGTTTGTCCGACGTCGATCCGGGTACAACGACTCGTCCGTGTGTACGCCAGGACTGCGAAGCTGCTCCAGCATGCGCGTGCTCCTCGGTCGATGTCTGCCATCGATCTTTGCGCGGCGCCGCGTCCCAACATGCAGCGATTCCGAGGAAATTCTCCGCGGTCAGATGAATCCCTTGATCGCGGCAGTCGCCGAGTCCCCCGTATTGGGCGTGCCGGCGGGCTCGATCAGCAGCAGATGAACCTCCTCCGCCGCGACCGGCCTGTGCTCGACCCCGCGGGGAACGACGTATAGATCGCCTGGGCCGAGATGCACCTCACCCTCCCTCAACTGGATGGTGAGATTACCCTTCAAAACCAGGAAGAAGTCGTCCGTCTCAGGATGCGCGTGCCAGACAAACTCGCCCTGCACCTTCACCACCATCACATCGTTGCCGTTGTAGCTGGCCACGATCTTTGGCGACCACTGCTCAGAGAACGATGCGAGCTTCTCGTGGAGTTTGATCGAGGTCATAGCTCTACCCGCCCTTTCCTTCCAGCCCGCTGCACTCCGCTTCTGAACTTCGTTCGCGCCTCCCACGATACAAGCCCGAACGAGAGGCGACGCTCGGTCACCCGGTCTGCACCCTTATCAGATCACGAGACCGGTCGCAGCTTTATCGCCTTTCGCAGAAATGGCCGAGTTGTTTAAAATCGAGTCGCCGCCTTGTCGTGCATTTTTCGTTGCGCGTATTTGTTGCCCGCATTCTGTTCTGCGTTCTAGCCGTGCATATCTAGCCCTGCGCGTTGCGAGGTCTTCATCAATCTCGAACAATTCAAAGCGTCGCTGGCACACGAACAGCCCGGCCCAGCCCTGGCCGCTCCACTCGCCGCCCTCTGGTGGGACGCGAAGGGCGACTGGCCCCGCGCGCACGCCCTGGTCGATGAGCTCGAGACCCGCCAGGGAATGGCAGTCCACGCCTACCTGCACCGCAAAGAGGGCGCGGCGTCGAACGCGGACTACTGGTACGCCCGCTCCGGACGCGAGCACCATCGAGCGGCACTCAACGAGGAGTGGTCCGCGCTGGTCGAGTCGCTGCTACCCCCAGGTTAGCTATCTCCGGCTGGCATTTCCCGTCAGCACTCCCGTCCGCAATGCGTGACTCAAGCCGGCGTCGAACTCTTGCGCATGGAGGCGTCGAGCCGCTCAGCCATGACCGCAAACGCAGCCGTCGCGCCCTCCCAGCGCAGCTCGTCCACAGAGTTGAACAGCGGGATCTGCGTACGCAGAGTCGCCAGGTCGCGGAAGAGCAAAGCCAGATCGCGACTGGACGCGAGGGTAGCCGCCAGCGATCTCGGGCTCACGACATCGACATTCCATTGACGCCAATCGGTCGGGATCGATTCGACATGCAGGAAGCGCGCCAGCACTGCGGCAGCGGACTTCGCGCCCCACCCCGGCAGCCCCGGAAAGCCGTCAGCCGCATCGCCAACCAGCGCCAGATAATCCGGGATCGAAGCGGGCATCACGCCAAACCTGGCAACCACCCCGGCCTCGTCGCGCACCACGCGCTTGCGCCGGTCCATCTGCACTACCCGCGTCCCGCGCACACACTGCGCGAGGTCTTTATCAGGGGTGCAGATGAAGACGCGCTCGACGCGTTCATCCGCCGCCGCAGACTCGGCCCCGCTGGCGAGCGCGTCGTCGGCCTCCCACTCGACCATCGGCCACACCACGACTCCAAGCGCCGTCAGAGCCTCTTCAAGCAGCGGGAACTGCGCAAGCAGGTCAGGCTCGATCCCCGCCCCCGTCTTGTAGCCCGGCCAAAGATCGTTTCGAAATGACTCGATCACATGGTCGGTCGCGACCGCGATGTGCGTGGCCCCTCCACTCACCATGCTCAGCACCGAACTTACAACCCCGCGTACCGCCGCCACCTCCATTCCGCCGCTGTCGAGCACCGCGGGCAGCGCATGGTAGTGACGAAAGAGTTCGTAGGTGCCGTCGATCAGGTGTACTTCCAAGTGGCCCCCGGTAAACGGATATCGCTGAGCAGAAATCAGACCGCAAATCTCTCCGCAGCCCGGGCCTTGGCCTTCGCCGCCTCTTCTTCCCGGTTCTTGGGCGCCGCATTGGTCTCGAGGGACTGCAGCAGCCGCATCGAGATCGCAGCCACCTCATCGACCGCCGCCAGGAATGCGGCCTCGTTCGCCATCGACGGCTTGTTAAATCCGCTGATCTTCCTCACGAACTGCAGCGAGGCAGCCTGCACCTCCTCCGGCGTGACCGGCGGATCGAAGTTGAACAGCGTCTTGATGTTTCTACACATGGGCCGCGACTCCTCCCTGAGAGAGTTACAGACAGCATAGTAGATATGGTCCTCTGGCCGGCTGCAATTAGGCGGGACTCAAGGACCCACGAAGGCGGGACATAAATCGCATGGATTAAAAAAGGTGGTGAACTTATCTTCTCCCCGAAACGAAGAGAGGGCAGAGAGACACTATGGCGGGCGACCGGGAGGTCTGGGGAAAGATGCCGAGCGGTGATGCGGAATCCTTCGACGTCTTCTACCGCGAAACAGCTCCGCGCCTGCAGGCCTTTTTGCGGCAGATCGTCGGCAGCCGCGAGGCCGCCGAAGATATCGCCCATGAGACATATATCCGGCTGTGGACGCGGCCCCACGCGTTCGATCCTCAGCGCGGAACCCTGCGAGCCTACCTGTTTGGGATCGCCCGGAAGCGGGCCGCGGACTGGTGGCGCACGCAGACCTCGACCGAGTCGCTCGACGAAGACGCGGCTGGCCCATGCAATACCGAGATCGATTCCGCAGTAAGCGATGCCTTCCGCCGCCTGCCCGAGCAGCAGCGCACCCTCCTGTGGCTGCGCGAAGTCGAAGGGCAGTCCTATGCGGAGCTCTCACAGATACTCGAGATTCCAATCGGAACCGTGCGGTCGAGATTGTTCGCTGCGCGCGAAGCACTGCGGGCAGTCTGGCAGCAGAAGCGATAGCTGTACCGCGGTAAGGCTGAGATGAAGGGGAGGTCCCATGACGTGCAACGAAGCAGCGCAGTTTGTCTCTGCCCTCTACGACGGCGAGGTAGTTCCGGCAGGCGCGGCTGAACATGTGCGAACCTGCGAAGGCTGCCAGGCGCGACTCCGGAGTTATAGCGAGTTAGGCATGGAGTTGCGGCGCATGGCCAGTGCCGACTTAGTCGCAGAGGTCGCGCCACGCACCTGGAACAAGCCACAACCCGCATTAAGTAGCTGGTGGCACAGAGGGTGGCAGAGCATGCGCATTCCAAGGCTCGCCCTGGTCACGCTCCTGACTATCATTCTAGTTCTGGGCTCAGCCCTCGCTGTGGTCACCGTCCGGGCACATGGTCATGGAGACGTGGTCATGTTGAAGGTCACGCCCGCGCCAGGCGTATCGAACCTGTGCGCACTCTCTACCCAGGACAAGAAGTGGGGTCAGTGTGCGTTCATCGGGGGAGTAAATCACCAGATCCTGAGTTACCAGATTAATCTCATCGGGAAAGATAAAGATCGGGTGGAGCTGGGATTTCGGTCAAGGCTCGATCCAGTCGGCGGTGGGACTTACACTCTTGCAGCTCTCGAGAGTGCTCCGGAGCGGCAGTACTGGTTTGAACCAGGCGAGACTTTGCAGTTGGATGCACCGGGCCTTGGACAGATCGAAGTCACCGGTGAGTGGATGGACCACATGCCGGCCGTCGTAGGTACCGGAAATCACGACCTCGATCCCGGTGCAAACGAGCTGCGCATTATGTTGCCCATGCTGCTCCACGGCAAGCAAGTAATAGGCGACGTCGAGGGCGGCAGCGCGACCGTTCTGAAGGCCGATCAGGAGGTCATCCTTTACATGCCGGGCTATGGTCTCTTCCACTTCTCTCTATCCCCCGTCGCAGGCGCGGTGAGAGGAGACGTCCGGTTTAACAAAATATCTTTTGAAAGCGGGGGCGAGTCGTATGTCTTGGTCACCGGAGCGCCGATCACCCGAAGCGAGCAGGTGTGGGTGCTCCGCGAGCCGAACTACAAGCCGTCCCCTGACGAGGCTTCTAGCGCCTTTATCGGCTCAGGCGAGACAAACCAGGCAACCAGGTAAGTCATCTTCCTAAGCAGCGCCGCAACGATGTCATCGATGGATTGTAAGTCGTCAACGCAGCCGCTGTAAGTCACCCACCAGCGATGGCGCCGCGACTTAGACATGGTGAACCTAGCTGGCGATTGCGAAAGAGGCAAATTCCCAATGAATCAAGGAGTCGTCTTGCATGGCCCGTAATCCTTGCTCACCTTCTCCACCAGAAACGCATCGCCGGCCGTACTATGCTTCGCCTTTTTGACAGCAGAGCCGTGCAGCTTGATCAGGTCGCCGGTTTTAATAGCTCCGATATTGCCCGTGAGGGAGACTCTCTTGGCGCCTTTGGTCAACTCGAGGCTACCCGCCTCACCTGAGACGCAACCCTCAATGGTGTGACGACTATGCTCGATTCCAAGTCCGACGCCCACGGCGACTACAGCGCCGGCAGCGATGACGATGCCCGCTACTTCTGCTCCGCTGGGGCCAATGCGTTGATCGTTGCAGTTGCTGGAGGAGCCCGGCCCGCAACAACCCGAGGCGGCCAGGCAGAGCGCCACGCTCAACGCTGTTACGGTAAGTCTCCGAGCTCTTAAGCGAGCTACGAGCCGCCTGGAGACAGATGCGCAGGCATAGCTGGAAATTCCAAGACCTTGGATAGGCTGCTCCTGATGTTAGCTAAGCATATTAGAGCGAATTACTGCGGGCGTATAGCTAATTCGCGGGCGAGGTAGCGCGCTGACAAGGCGCAAAGTAAAAAAGCCAGTCTATCTCTGCTGCAAGAGCGACTCTAGCCCAGCGACTTGGCAGCCTCTTTAGCGAAGTAAGTCACGATCAATCCAGCGCCCGCACGGCGAATGGAAAGCAGCGACTCCATCATCGCGCGCTGCGGTTCGAGCCAGCCGCGGGCAAAGGCCGCCTGCAGCATCGCATACTCCCCTGAGACTTGGTAGGCGCCGAGCGGCACATCGAACCGCTCCCGCGCCGCGTGGATCACGTCCAGGTAAGGCATGGCCGGCTTCATCAGGATCATGTCCGCGCCCTCAGCAATGTCGAGCTCGATCTCCCGCATCGCCTCGCGCAGGTTCGCGCCATCCATCTGGTAGCTGCGCCGATCCCCAAACTGGGGAGCCGAGCCGGCCGCCTCGCGAAACGGCCCATAGAATGCCGACGCAAACTTCGCCGCGTAAGACAGCACCGGAGTCTGCTCAAGACCCGCGCCATCGAGTCCTCTGCGGATCGCGCCCACGCGGCCATCCATCATGTCACTGGGAGCGACAATGTCCGCGCCCGCTTTCGCAAGCGAGACCGCCGTCTTCGCAATCAGCTCCACGCTCGCATCATTATCGATCTCGTAACCGGCTGCCGCGCCCGCTCCATCTGCTGCAGCGCCGCGGCGAACGACCCCACAGTGCCCGTGCGAGGTGTATTCGCAGAGGCACACATCGGCGATCATCAGCAGCCTGTCGAGCGGGCGCGAGCTCTTCATCGCACGCAGCGCCTGCTGAACGATGCCAGCCTCAGCCCACGCGCCGCTGCCCTGCTCGTCCTTCGCCGCCGGCAATCCGAACAGCAGCAGCCCGCCGACACCCAGCGCCGCCGCGGCCTCCGCCTCTTTCAAGGCCTCATCGATAGACAAATTAAAGACGCCGGGCATAGACGCTACCTCGCGGCGCACTCCCTCGCCCGGACAGATAAAGAGCGGATAGATCAGCGCTCCAGGCTCGAGATGCGTCTCACGCACCAGCGCCCGCATCGACTCCGACCGTCGCAGCCGCCGCATCCGCGTGATGGGGTAATCCATCCCTTGATTTTACTCAGGCGCATCACGCAGGGACCTCAACGGCCCTCAGCAGCCTCCATCGCATACTCGAGGAGGGCCTCCGCGGCAAGGCCCTAGGGACGCTGAAGAAAGACCTCGCGCAATCGGCCGCGCGCCTCTCCCAGGAGCTGCTCTGCCGTCGTCCGGCTGACGCCGAGCTGGTGCATCACGATCGCCGTCTTCACTGCCTCGGCCTCGCGAAGCAGCTCAGCCGCCCCGGCATCACCGAGGCCCGTGGCGGCGGAGACGATGCGCCTCGCCCGGGCGACCAGCTTGGCGTTCGTCGGCTGCACGTTCACCATCAGGTTGCCGAAGACGCAGCCGGTCCGCACCATCACCGCCGTGCTGATGCTGTTGAGGACCAGCTTGGTCGCGGTGCCCGCCTTCATCCGCGTCGACCCGGTGAGCACCTCCGGCCCGGTGACCGGGGTGATAGCGATGCTTGCAATTTCTGCCACCGCGGAGCCCGGCACGCAGCTGAGGCCGACGGTCAGAGCGCCGCAGGCGTTGGCATATTCGAGCGCGCCGATCACGTAGGGAGTGCGCCCGCTCGCGGCAATCCCGACCACGGAGTCGTTGCTCACCACCGCGTGCGCCGCCAGGCCAGCCGCGCCCTGCTCGGGATCGTCCTCCGCCCCCTCGACCGAGCGCCGCAGCGCGATCTCTCCGCCGGCGATGATTCCCTGCACCAGCTCAGGCGGCACGTTAAAGGTCGGCGGACACTCCGACGCATCGAGCACCCCCAGCCGCCCCGAGGTGCCCGCGCCGATGTAAAACAGCCTCCCGCCCTGCTCCACCCGCGCGACGATCGCATCGACTGCCCGCGCGATGTTGGCGAGCTCGAGCTGGACGGCCCGGGCGACCTCCCGGTCTGCGTCGTTGATCACCCGCAACAGGTCCACCGTGGAAAGCTCGTCCAGCCGCTCGCTGGCGGGGTTCCGCGCCTCTGTGATCAGACCGCCGAGGTCGTCAGCCAAGCCGCCTCACTCCCCGGCGATCGCGTCGAGCAGCGAATCGAAGTCCTCCAGGCCCCCATACTCGATCACCACGCGTCCGCGGCCGTTCTTGTCCTCGATGCGCACTTTCAGGCCCAGGGCGCGCTGCAGGCGGTCCTGCGCCTCGCGAACATTGGGATCAAGCACTTGCATATTCGCCTTTTGTTCGCTATGGTGGTGATCAGGGTTGATCATCCCCTGGATGTACGTCTCCGCCTGCCGCACTGACATTGCGAGTGCCGCGATCTTCTGCGCCGCTTTGAGCATCGACTCGGGGGAGTCGAGCGAGAGCAGGGCTCGCGCGTGTCCGAAGCTGAGCTCCCCGGCCTCGACGCGGCCCTGCACCTCGGGAGGCAGCCGCAGCAGCCTCAGAAAGTTCGCTACCGACGCCCGGTCCTTGCCGGTGCGCGTCGCCATCTGCTCCTGCGTCATCTTGAAGTCGCGGCTGAGGCGCTCGTAGGCGCGCGCCTGTTCCATCGAGTTCAGGTCGGTTCTCTGCAGGTTTTCGACGATGGTCATCTCCATCGCCTGCTCGTCCGACACCTGGCGCAGGATCGCAGGGATGGTCGCCTTACCCGCCTTCTTCGAAGCCAGCCAGCGCCGCTCGCCGGCGATCAGCTGAAAGCGCCCGCCTGGCAGGGGCCGCAGCAGGACAGGCTGCACGACGCCGGTCGCGGTAATGGAAGCGGCGAGCTCGGCAATTTTGTCGTCGTCAAAGCGGGTGCGGGTCTGGAACGGGTTGCGCTCGATCTGGTCGAGCGGGATCTCGCGAGGCCGGCCCGTGTCGGGCGCAGCAGCAGCGTGCGCCTCCTCGTCGGTCGCGGCTGCGGCTGCCACTGGCCCCACGACCCCAGCGCCCGACGGCAGCCGGGAGGGCAGCAGCGACTCCAGACCCCGTCCCAGGGCGCGCCGTTTACTATGTTCCGGCTTCTTCTCCGCCGCTTCTATCGCTGTTTCCATCTCGACCTTTCTATCGTCTACTTGCTTTCTACTTGGCTCCACCAGCCCTCAGCTGTAGGGCCAGAAGCGAACAGCCCTCTCCTTGCGGGCCGCGTCGGGGACCGCAAGCCGCCGCTCCACTGCCCTGGGACTCTCCAACCCGTTTCGCTCCAGCAGCTCGAGGGCAAGGTCCCTGTAACTCTCTGCGCCCTTCGATCGAGCGTCATAGAGGGCGACCGGCTTTCCGTAGCTCGGGGCCTCGGCCAGGCGTACATTGCGCGGAATCACCGTCCTGAAGAGCTTTTCCTTGAAGAACTCGCGCAGATTCTGCGTGACCTGCTGGGTCAGGTTGGTGCGATCGTCGTACATGGTCAGCAGAACGCCCTCAATATTCAAGTCGGGATTGTAGGCCTCGCGGACGCGCTCCAGCGTGCTTACCAGCTCGCTCACCCCCTCCAGCGCGAAGTATTCGGCCTGCATGGGAACCAGCAGCCGGTCCGCGGCGACCAGGGCATTCAAGGTAAGCAGGTCCAGGGCAGGAGGGCAATCGAGGATCAGGAACTCGTAGCTCTCCCGCACGGGCGCGAGCGCGTCACGGAGACGGAAGGCGCGGCGGTCGGTCTGGATCAGCTCAACATTGGCGCCGATGAGGTTTTTGCTGGATGGGACGAGCTTGAGGGTCTCTATATCGGTAGGAAGGGTAGCCTCGGCGACGGAGGCCTCTGCCGTGAGGACGTCGTAGATGGAGGTTCGCTCCTCGTCGCGTGGGAAGCCGAGTCCGCCGGTGGTGTTTGCCTGGGGGTCGCAATCGAGCAGCAGGACGCGCAGCCCCTCGAGCGCCAGGGCGGCGGACAGGTTTATCGCCGTGGTGGTCTTGCCCACGCCGCCCTTCTGGTTGACAACTGCCAGAACCTTGCTCATCGGGCGGGCCGGCTTCTCTGGGGCAGGTCAGGGTTCATGGGTTGAGGTAAGGATAGGGGTTGGGGCCGGGGTAGGCAATCGGGCTCGCTGTGAAGAAGTGGTCCGGAGCTGTGGAGAACTTCCCGTCGCCAATCCCGCGCGTGGGCTAAGGCGTGCGGGCGATTGGACTTGGACACGGGCCTTGCATTCCCGAAAAGAATTTGCGGCGAATGGCAGCGGTGGAAAAATCGCGTTCCGTACCCCGCGTCTCTCAACCGTGCGATCAATGTTCCACGTGGAACACTAGCGCCGATTCCGCTCTACCTCAAATGTTCCACGTGGAACACTTCGGCACGTCCCGCTGATCTCGATGTTCCACGTGGAACACTTTGAGCACCACTCCGCTCTCCACCTCGAGTGTTCCACGTGGAACACTCGAGTACTAAGCTCCGCCTCGTGCGTTCCGTCTGCTATGTTCCACGTGGAACAGTCCGACACGACTCTCTGTCCTTATGTTCCACGTGGAACACTCCGATACGACCCTCCGCCTCTATGTTCCACGTGGAATACTCGAAATCCGGCGATGCTGCAGCAGCAGCCGATCCTGCGACTCCGGGACGGGGATCGCACTCGCGAGCTCGAACCCGTCAGCCACGGGAACCGCAGCCGCCCCGGTAGACAGTAGAACCAGCAACCCGCCCTCAGCCACCCGCGAGGAAGCCACCGCCAGCGCAGCATGCATGCGATCGACCGCCCTCATCGTGACCGCATCGAAGGTGCTCTCGAGCGGCAGCTCCTCGACCCGCCCGCCATATACCCGCGCCCCGAGAGCAAGCGTCCGGCAGGCCTCGCGCAGGAAAGATGCCTTCCTGGTGCTCGCCTCCGCCAAGGTGACCAGTGTCGCCGGCCGGCAGATCGCGATAGGGATGCCCGGCAGACCGGCCCCCGACCCGAAGTCCAGCAGGGTCTCAGGGTCGCCCGCAAGATTCTGAGCGCAGAAGATCGACTCAAGCAGGTGCCGGCTGAGGATCTGCTCAGGCGTCCTCAGCGCAGTCAGGTTCAACCGGGCGTTCCACCGCAGCAGCAGGATGGCAAATGCGGACAGCTGCTCCGCCGCCTCGATCGGCAGCGCCGCCAGACCGAAACGCCTCGCAGCGGATTGAATATTTGTGGCAGAGAGGACGCTCAGCTTGTCAGACGGCAACGGAGTCCTGCACGTGACGCGGATGCCACGCCCGTGCGGCTGCTACGAAGGTCTCGAACAGCATCCGCGAGGCGGCGCTTACGCCGAAGGTCCGCTCAGGGTGCCACTGGACGCCGAGAACGTACTGCTCCGGATTATGACCCTCGAGAGCTTCGATCACCCCATCGTCCGCCGACCGAGCCACCATGGCGAGTCCGTCCCCGGGATTGTCGACGGCCTGATGGTGACTGGAATTGACGATGAGCTCCGTCAAGCCATCCACATGCACAGCGTCCCGCGCGCCGGTGATTGCCTGCTCCAGCCCCGACGCTGAGGCGACGACCACGGTGTGAGCCTCGGCTACGTCCGGCTCGGGATCATGCCTGCCGCTCGCGGGAAGATGCTGAATCAGCGAGCCGTTTCGCCACACATTCAAGGACTGCAACCCGTAACAGACCCCAAAGATCGGCTTGTAGAGGTTGAACGCGTCCTGCAGCAGCAACTCGTCCACCGCCTCCCGTCCGGGATCGGGCGCCGCGCACTCCGCAACCGGCTCCTGCCCGTACTTCTGGGGATTCAGATCGGAGGGGCTGCCAGGCAGCAGGATTCCCGCACACGTTGAGATCAGACGCGCGATGGTCGCCTGCGACTCCCCCAGCGGGACGGGAACGGCCACTGCGCCGCAGCAGCCCAGAGCGTGAGCGAACTGCGGCCATGCACGCTGGTTATAGGCAGGATCCTTCGAGGTGGGCTCAGGTACTGCGATTCGGACGGCAGGAAGGTTCATCGTTGCCTACCATTATAGTTAGAGCGGCTGACCCGGAGCGGACCAGGCGCCATCTCACCCTTCGCCGGGCACTCTGAATCGGCGTGCACTGCCGGCAGCTCCTGTCTCGACAGCACAGGCCGGGACGCAGTGGCTGGCCGCGCGTCGTCGGCCCCCCGCGCGTCGTCGGCCTCTACCTCGTCCGCCCTCAACTCGGGCCGGGGGCGGCCGCTATGGCTGTAGAAGAGCTCCGCGATGGCGCTCCGCAAGCGGCAGGTGAGCTCGTCCAGGTTCTTGCTGGTGTAACCGTCCGTCACGATCGGCTCACCGGCAACCAGCAGCAGCGGCCTCGGGTGGAAGGCACGGGTGTGGATCGGCAGCAGCTCGTACGTCCCCACAAGCGCCAGCGGCACGATCGGAACCCCGGCGCGGACGGCGATGTAGCTTGCTCCATTCATGAAGGGCGCAAGATCGCCGCTCTCCGAGCGCCCGCCCTCGGGAAAGATGAACAGAGGCATTCCAGCCTTGAGCGCCCTTACCCCGATGTTAAGGCTTGCCACCGAAGCGCGAGCATTCTCCGCGTTGATCGGAATCTGCCCGCTCCGCCTCAGGTGCCAGCCGATGAAAGGCACCTTCCAAAGCTCATGCTTCGCGAGGATGCGAAACCGGGTCGGCAGGCTGCTGAAGATGACCGGCGTATCCATATAAGAGGCGTGATTGGCCGCATAGAGGGCGACGGGGTAGCGCGTCAGATTTTCCCCGCCGATAATCGCAACCGGACAGCGGCTGATGCGCAGGGTGAGCGCGGCCCATGTGCGCGCGATCGCATGCTGCGCACGCCCGTCCCTGTCAAACAGGGAGGCAAGCAGGGACAAGGTGCCGAAGAGGATTGTGGCGAGCCCGAAGAGTGGCGCCTGAACAAGGTTCGACAGCAGCCGTTCGCGCAGCGGCAGCGGATCGGGCCGGGCGCCTGGGTAAGCGATCATCGCCCGTCCGCCTGCTTTACGGCAAGCGGGCCAGCTGCGAACTCGACTGCCTCTGAGGCCTGCGCCTCCACCCTGCCGCGGCTGCGCACCTCACGTGCGACGCCCGCAGCCTTGAGGAGGCTACGTACCTGGCCCACCAGGTAGAAAGATCCCGTTGCAACCACTAATCCGCCAGGCGGAGTCAGTTCAAAGGCCCTGGCGAGCGCTCGTGGTGCGTCGCTTTCGACAGTAGCGATCGCCCCCGTCTGGCTCGCGGCGGCCAGCATCTCGTCGATCGAGGCCGCTCGAGGGGAGTCGACGCGTGTGAGGACGACTTCGTTGAAGAGCGGAAAGAGTATCTGTGCGATCTCCCCAATGGCTTTGTCTTTGAGACAGCCGAAGATCAGGGTCAGCGGCCGCTCGCCGTCGCCGAGCAGGGTCGAGATCGCGGACCGCAGGGCCCATGCGCCCGCCGGGTTGTGAGCGACATCGAGCAGCACCTCAGGCTGTCGGGCACCGGCCGTGCCGGCACGCGGTGCGTGTTCCAGGATGGGATCCAGGATGGGTTCGAGGGTGGGTTCGACGGTGCGTTCGAGGGTGGGTTCGAGAGTGCGTCCCAGGGTGCGTTCCAGGGTGCCTTCGCGGATGCGTTCCAGGCGCACCGGCCACACAGTCTCACGAATGCCGTCTTCGATCTGCGATGCAGAGATATTGTAACCATGACCGTTACTTGTGTTGGTGACGGTGTTCAGCTCCACTGCGGCCGCGATGGCGAGCGCGATGTTGCGCTGCTGATGACGTCCGGCGAGCGGGGAGTCGACCTCGATCTGCCGCCCGAGCACGGTGAGCGGGTAGCGGTTGCGGGTGAAGCGCTCGGGCTGCCCCTGCGAGGGTATGTACTCGGCGGCATTGACCGCGCGGACGCCGAGCGCGATCGCCACCTCGCCGAGCGCCTGGCTCGCCTCCGGGTGCTGCGGAAGGGTGATCATCATGCCATTCTGCCGCAGAATACCAGCCTTTTCGCGGGCTATGGCGTCGATGGTTGAGCCGAGCCACTCCGTATGATCGAGCGAGATATCGGTGACGATCGAGAGCAGCGGCTCGACGACGTTGGTGGCGTCGAGACGGCCTCCCATTCCGACTTCGAGCACGGCAATGTCTACGGGAAGATCAGTTACGTCGCCGTGAATCGTCTGTTCGGCGGCGCCGGCGGCGTTATTTCGAGGTAACCCGGCAAAGTGCAGGAAGGCCATCGCGGTGACGGCTTCAAAAAAGCTGGGCAGGGCGGGGAGCTCGCCGCCCTCCACCAGCTCGCGGCCGGCCGATTCGACGCGGAAGAAGTGGCTGGCAAATGAGTGGTCATCGATCTCTTCGCCATCGATCTGGATGCGTTCGTTCGGCCGCTCGAGGTGCGGGGAGGTGTAGAGGCCGGTCCGGTACCCGGCGCTGCGCAGGATGCTGGCGAGGGTCGCGGCGGTCGAGCCCTTTCCGTTCGTGCCCGCGATCAGCACCGAGGGAAAACTCTTCTGCGGATCGCCAAGCCGGGCCAGCAGAACGCGCATGTCTTCGAGTCGAAACTTGCGGCGCGGCGCCCAGGCCGGAGTGTGCAACTCGCCCGCCAGCGCAAGCAGCCGTTCCATCGCGAGCGCATAAGACATGTCTAGATTCTAGAGGAAGCGCGGTGTAGGCCGGTAAGGTTCAGGCTCTCTGCCGTCCCGAGGGCCGGGCACCTTGTAGGCGGGCCTCATCGGTCCACGACTTACCGAGGTTGAAGCATCGGCTCTGCCAGCGCGGCGGCGGTACAGAGACCTACAGCTATGATGGGGACGGGAAGCGCATTCGCAAAAGTGCGGGCGGGGACAGCGGCAGCACCTACTTCTATGGAGCCAATGGCGAGGTGACGGACGAGCAGACGGTGCATCTGAATCCGGGCAACGGCTTTCCTGGCAGGTTGATCCGGAACCTCTATTTTAATGGTGAGCTGGTCTACAGGATGGGCTTTCCGGATGATGCGAACGATGTTCCCAGCTACTACATCGTGCCGGACCAGGTCGGCTCCAGCCGCGCTACGGTCGACACGAACGGGAATAAGACGGTGACCGACTACTACCCCTTCGGCAGTTATATCGATCCTCCTCCGACCAGCCTCGAGCAGCAGTTCACCGGCAAAGAACGGGACGCCGAGAGCGGCTTGGATCACTTCGAGTTTCGCAGCTATGCGTCTACGATGGGCCGGTGGATGTTGCCCGATCCGCGGGGCAATTCTGTTGCTGACTTTGCGAACCCGCAGAGCTGGAACATGTACAGCTACGTGCTGAACAATCCTCTGAAGTACGTCGATCCGTTTGGACTCGACTGCGCCTATCTGAACGACGCCGGGAACGGCATCGAGAGTTCAGACCGCAGTTCGAGCATCGGCGAGTGCGGGAAGACAGGCGGCTACTGGGTCAGCGGTGCTGTAAACACGCTCAACGTGGACAGCAACGGCGGCTATCACTTCGGAAACAACAGCGTAGGTGCAGACGGCACGCTGCAAGTGACGGTCTACGACAAATATCTTGGCCCCAACACAGATAACTCTCTCTCCTCTGCCTATGGAGCTGCGGCGGGCTTACTCTCCGACTTCTTGACCGGCAACGGCCCGACTGTTCGGAACTACGATCTCAGCACCGTCGAGGGACGGAACATCCTTCAATCGAAGGGCATCCAGCAGTTGAATGCTCGGATCAAAGCAGGGTGCGCGGCGGGGCAGCAATCAGGCGCGGTCAATCTCTCTTCTGGGCAAGCGGCAGCGAACATCCCTTACGATGCGGCTAACTCTCCCGTTGGAGGCCAGGTCGGTGGCTATGGCGGAGGAACTTATACGAACAACGGCGACAGCACCGACATCAGCTTCACGAATGTAGCTGGAGCGCACTCGTTCGTGTATCACGCGACTCCTGATCGTCCTAGCGGTTCCACCGGGCCGGGACGGTCAATCGTCCAAAACTTCACACTCAGCGAGCCGAACCCATGCACACATCCTTAGCGCAAGAGGGGGTAGCCATGACCAAGGGTCAGGTCATCCGGTGGTGGGAGCTTCGTCGGCTTCTCTACAACGCTGTTCTGCTCGTTGTCGGAGTAGCGGCTATCGCTGGGTTCGAATGGCTGATGACCAAGGTGATCCCGCTGGGGGAGGACGCCATAGAACCCATGCTGTTGCTCGTTGGGGTCGTCGTCTATGGTGTGATGGCGAACCTCTGCTACACACTTGGGTGGATCATCGAGCTATGGAGCCGGAAGACTGACGCGGTAGCTGCGCGGCGGCGTGGTCAGTGGATGTTCCGGGCGGGCCTGTTGTTCTCCTGCGTGCTGACCAGTCTGCCGTTCTGGTTCGCGTGTGTGTACTGGATCGCGCACCGGGGACGCGCTCACTGAATCCTTAGCAGCCGTTTTAGAAATGCCCACGGGCCGCCGCTAGGCGGCCTGTGATGCGTCTGGGGTGGTGGGTTGAGGGTGATCGAGGAGGCCGGGGCCTGACGCTGATGGCTCAGCCCACGGTGAAGAACCAGCTCTCGGGCGTCGGGCTGACCTACGATGCAGCCGGCAATGTGATCCGGGACAATCTGGGCATGCACTACACCTATGACGCGGAGGGCAGGGTGGTGACGGCTGGGGCGGAGACTTACAGCTATGATGGGGACGGGAAGCGCATTCGCAAGAGTGCGGGCGGGGACAGCGGCAGCACCTACTTCTATGGAGCCAATGGCGAGGTGACGGACGAGCAGACGGTGCATTTGAATCCGGGCAACGGCTTTCCTGGCAGGGTGATCCGGAACCTCTACTTCAATGGTCAGCTGGTCTACAGGATGGGCTTTCCGGATGATGCGAACGATGTTCCCAGCTACTACATCGTGCCGGACCAGGTCGGCTCCAGCCGCGCTACGGTCGACACGAACGGAAATAAGACGGTGACCGACTACTACCCCTTCGGCAGTTATATCGATCCTCCTCCGACCAGCCTCGAGCAGCAGTTCACCGGCAAAGAAAGAGATACAGAAAGCGGCTTGGATTACTTCGGAGCTCGATACTATGGGTCGTCCATGGGAAGGTTCATGAGTCCCGATTATTCGGACGATGAGGAAGGTCCTGTCAGCGTCCCGTTCTACAATCCATCGAATCCTCAGAGCCTAAATCTTTATAGCTATACCCGTAACAATCCGCTTACGGGAACCGATCCTGACGGGCACGATTGTGTGGTTCAGACGAGGACGAGCGACACTACCGAAAGCGTCTCTACTTCGGCTGGGAATTGCGACAATGTGAAGATCGGAGATGGGCAGTCGAAGAGCTACGTCCCAGGGACGGTCACTTCGATCACCGCAGGAGCGGGGGGCAACAGCATCGACGTTGGCTACACGCCCTATTCTGGAGGCGGTGATGCTGGGGTGTCAAATCTCAACTCCGCGCCGACACCTGATCGTCCCGGTCTGGCCTACAACTTCGGGAACAACGCGCAGGGCTACCAAATGCTAGGTACAGCTTCCCATGCGGTCAACACGGGCGCGGCTATCGCCGTGGCTGCTTACGGAGCCGCGTTCTTCGGTCCATTGGCGTATGAAGCGTTAGCTGCGGGTGCTGAAGGTGAGGGCGTGGGCCTGACAGAGCATGGGGCACAACGGCTTGCACAACGAGGTATCAGTCCAGAGCAGGCAAAAGCGGCTATACAAGCGGCCAAGCAGGCTGGGAATGTTGTCTCGAAAATCGGCAAGTATGGGACGCCTCAGAGCATCTATACCGCGAACGGAATCCGGGTAGTCGTTGAGGAAGCGGGTGCCAATGCGGGCAAGATCATCACGGCGTTTTTCAAATGAGGGGCTGACCATGGAAATTACCCAAACGACTGTGCAGGAGACTCTCAACACGGAAGACATAGAGGGTCTGCTGGAACTGGGAGCACCTGGGGATGAATACTCCCATGAGGCTGAAGGAATCACGTCTGCCCTAGCCGACCTCCCCGAGAAGGAGCTGACCGAGGAGAAGCTGGCTTCCGTGGTTCGTGGCGTCTGGATACGTTCGTTCGGCCCCTTTTCTGACGTGGACATAGAGAAGCGATCCCCTGCCTTCAAACAGGTCGCCCATAAAATCCTGACCGCTCATCCTTAGCTGCGTTCTGAGTAGCCGCAGGCCGTCCCTCTGGGGGCGGCCTTGCTGCGGGCTAGGGCTTCCATCTGGCCTCTGTGTCTCTCGGATCAAAAGCTGCCATGCTGCGCATGGGAAGTAAGGTGACACGTCACCCCAGAATGGGAGCTGCACAGCAACCTTAGGTTGCTGTGCGGGAACCTGCTGAAAGCAAGCGGCTAAGAGAAAAACTGAACGAAAAGGCTTATCCTAGAAGCAAGCGCACGTTGTTGACGGGGAACCTGATGAGCTGCAACCCCTTAGCCCGCCTCCGGCCCCTTCGCGGTGTTCCATGCGATGTGCGGCTATCGCGTCACGACGGGATGGGAAGCAAATCATTAAGACGGCTGGCGGGACACTGGGAATATTTACTGGTATGGAGCCGATGGTGCAGTCACGGACGAGGAGACGATTCACCTGAACCCGGGCACCGGCTATCCGGGATCACTGGTTCGCAACCTTTACTTTGATGGGCGGGTCGTGGTGAGGAACGGCTTTCC
>DASWVB010000031.1:0-8406 GCA_036401375.1 Acidisarcina sp. | reverse complement strand
GGCCGCGTTGAAAGCCTACCTTGCGGCGCTGCAGACGCCTGGTTCGACCAGCTATCACAAGTACCTGACCCCGGAGCAGTTTGGCGCTCGCTACGGCACAGCCGATGCGGACATCCAGGCGGTGAGCATGTGGCTGCAGGGCCATGGACTGGCGGTGAAGGGCGCCGACAAGGCGCGAATGACAATTGAGTTCTCCGGCAGCATAGGCCGGGTTCAAGAGGCGTTTCACGTGCCTATTCACCGCTACCTGGTTAAAGGGGAAGAGCACCTCGCCAACGCCTCTGATCCACAGATACCGGCAGCACTGGTTCCAGTGATCGCCGGAGTGGCGCAGATGAACGATTTCCGCGCCCGGCCGCACGCTGTCCTAGGCCCTCGCGGTGTGTACAACCAGACTACAAAGCACTTCGAGCCTGAACTTACCGGCGGCTCCGGTTCCAGCAGCTTTCTGTATGTGGGCCCGGCGGACGCAGCGACGATCTACGATTCTCCTACCACATTGAACCGCAATTTTCCGAGCGGCGACACTGCGTACGATGGGACCGGGGTAACGATCGGCATCGCGGGAGAGGGCAACATCCCGCTCAGCGCCGTGGCGACCTACCGCAGCTTCTTTGCGCTTCCGGCCAAAGTTCCCACGGTGATCGTGGACGGAGACGATCCAGGCGTGGGAGACATCGCGACCTCGGCGAGCGGCGAGGCATTGCTTGATGTCGAGATCGCGAGCGGTATGGCTCCAGGCGCAAACGTGAATCTGTACGTCTCCAATGGGAGTGCTCTCCAGGAAGGTCTCTATTTCGCGATCGGGCGCGCAGTAGACGACAACGCTGTGAGCATCTTGAACGTGAGCTTCGGCCTCTGCGAAGCATTTTTCGGGACCACCGGCAATGCCTTCATCAACAACACCTGGGAACAGGCCGCTGCCCAGGGAATCACTCCCACGGTGTCGACGGGCGACAACGGGTCGGCGGGTTGCGACAACGAGAACGCGGTGACGACGGCGACGCAAGGGTTGCAGGTAAGCGGCTTCGCCTCGACCCCGTACAACGTGGCTGTGGGCGGCACGGACTTCGACATCCTGCACACCAGCTTCTTGACCTATGTAGCGGGTTCGAATACCACGTCGAACGGAGGATCGGCCCTCAAGTACATTCCGGAGCAGCCGTGGAACAACTCGACCACAACAAACACCACTCTGAGCTCAAATATCGCTGGCACTGACTCCAAAGGAAACACGAACATTGTAGCGGGCAGCGGGGGGGCGAGCAGTTGCGCCGAATCAACGACCAACTCCCTGGGTACCATCAGCTGCGCAGGAGCCTATGCAAAGCCTTCCTGGCAGAAGCTCTTCGACAGCGGCGACTCGGTTCGCGACATTCCGGACGTCTCGATGTTTGCTTCTAACGGCTTCTATAACGCCGGTTGGGCCATATGCGCTAACGGTAGTGAGAATGGAGTCACAGTCAATGATTGCGCCGTCAACTCTTCTGGCGCCATCTCTTCGATAACAGTGTTCGGTGGCACATCGACAGCTGCTCCGGCGTTTGCCGGCGTGCTGGCACTCGTCACACAGAAGGTTGGCGGACGCCTCGGGCAGGCTGATACCGTGATCTATCCGCTCGCCAAGCAGTTTCCGGCAGCCTTCCACGACGTGACGTCAGGCAACATCTCCGTTCCATGTGCCGCCGGCAGCCCAGACTGCGGAACGAATCACTTCCTGACCGGCTACAACGCCGTCACAGGGTATGACCTGGCGAGTGGACTGGGTAGTGTCGACATTACGGCACTGGTGAACGACTGGAGCAGTATCACCTTCGCTGCGAGCGCAACTGCGTTGACGCTGAATGGAGCGACCACACCCCTGACGATTACCCACGGTACCCCCGTCACGGCGGCAGTGACTGTAACAAGCGCGAGCGCCACCCCTACAGGCGATGTTGCCCTGATCGACAGCCTCAATCCGTCGACAGCTCCGGATAACGTCTCTATAAGCGCACAGCTTGCGACGCCTCTGACCCTGGCTTCAAACGGTACCGTCTCTACCTCGGCGATCTACCTGCCGGGTGGGGGGCCCTACAATGTGACCGCCCACTACCAGGGCGACGGCGTAGTTGGACCCAGCGATTCTGCTCCCGTGCTCGTAACTGTTGCACCCGAGGCCAGTGCAATCGGGCTATCTTTGAAGGCCTTCGACGCCAGTTCGGCTAATTCGATTCCCACCACGGCGATTCCTTACGGATCATTCGAGCTGATCGACGCAACCCCTGGCAGCGCCAAGGCCGGTGCCACGGACGGACTCGCCACCGGCACAGTGAGCTTCTCTGGTGGAGGAGTGACGAGCGAGACGCATGCCATCAGCAGCGTCGGCTACGCGGAGTTCTTCACCGTATTATTGCCGCCTGGCACTCAGACAATCACCGCGTCGTACTCAGGGGACGCAAGCTACAACGCAAGTACAGCGACTCAGGCGATCACGGTAGTCCAGGCAATTACTTCGACCAGCTTCACCGTCTCCAGTGCAGCCAGCGCGGCCGGGGTTTCCGTAGCGTCGCGAGTGACTCCGACGCGCCGGGTAGCTACCTGGTCCGCAGCGGCTGGTACTGCGCTCGCGTGCGTGATGCTGCTTGGGATCCCGGCAAGACGGCGGGGCTGGCGTGCAATGCTGGGCCTGATGGTGTTCGCGTGCCTCGTGACTCTGGCCAGCGGATGTGGTGGCGGCGGTGGCAGCAGCGGAGGTTCAGGCGGGGGCGGTGGGGGTGGTGGGGGCGGTGGTACTACGACAACCTATACCGCCAGCGCGACCGTCGCGACCGACAGCAACGGATCGTCTCCGAGCGGTACGATCGCGTTCAAGCTGGGCGCGACTACCCTGGCCACTTCAACGCTTAAGGGCGGCTTTGATTCGAGCACTGGTCTGGCGAACGCAACGACAACGGGAAGCTTCACCTCGAGCGCGATTGCCACGGGAGCGAACAACGTTGTTGCCGTCTACTCAGGGGATACCAACTATACCGGGTCGACTTCGCCTGTAGTGGTGGTCACCAAGTAAAACGCGTCAAAACAAAGCAGGCGGGGCCGTGCTCACCAGAGCCGGCCCTGTCTTTTGCGCGATGTTCACGCAGCTTGCGGCTTCGCCGATCAATTAAGAGGGCTGGGGGCCGTGAATTCGGAGCAGCAGGGCTTCATCACCGGCTGGAATTCCATTAACTCGACGCGGGTGCCATCGGGATCGTAGAAGTTCGCCTGCCATTTGCCGTCCTTGCCCATCTGCGGGCCGTCGTGGCGCGGACTCAGCCGATCGCCGGCGTAAAGGGTTGTGACTGCCTGCTCCATGTTGGGAACGCCGAGCGAGAAGTGGTTGAGCACTCCCAGTTCCCGGGCATCGACCTTGTCAACGGGAGTGGTCGAGCCCTCGCCAACCATCATGTATTCGATCCAGTCGTGGCCGTCCGGCACCTGCTGCGAGATCCAGTCAGTTTTGTCCGCCTTCATCGCGCCGTACCAGTAAGGTTTGAAGCCGAGCAGGTCTTTGTAGAACTTGTCCTCGACGGCGCGGTCGTGGACGAGAAAGCCGATGTGGATCACGCGGGTGCTGATCGGCTGGGGTGCTGCAGAAAGCTTAGTAGATCCACCCTGTACGAATTGGATCTCGTTGCCTTCGGGATCTTTAGTCTTGAACCAGCTGCTGCCGTCCGCGCCTGTCATTAGCGCGGAGGCTCCCGCGCTTCCGTGAGATTCGAGGTAATCGCGAAGGCCCGCAGCGTTGTCAGTATCAAAGGCAACATGGGACATCCGGCTGATGCCCTGGCCTGCCGGCAGAGGCAGCACCTCTACAAACTGGCTGCCGCTGAAGTAGTAGCGCGTGCCGGTCGAGTCTTCCGGGTCGGGCTGCTTCGTTGCCCCGAGGATGGCGCCGTAGAAGTGGTCAGTTCCGGCGGTGTCGCTCGAGTAGACGCAGAGGTGTGAGATTCCGAGGATGTGCGGGCGCTGCTGCGCGTCCGCGATCGCCGCACCGCCGACCACCAGCGAGGCCCACGGCGCCGCTAAAAGCGCGGCCCCGATGATAGAGCTGAGAACAGTCCGATTCCAAGAAGATTGCTGCATGTCGACTCCCGTCGCCCGATGAGCGGGACGGAGGGAATTATGACAGCGCACACGGGGGAAAAGCTACACCGGCGGGCAGAGAAGATCGTTCGACTTACTAAAAGGGCAAATGCGGCTGCGTATCCTGCACTGAATCATGCACCCAGACAGGTCGCGACGAAGCTCTTCAGCCGCGGCATGACAAGGAAGCACGGATAGGCTGATTCAGTCACTTCAAGGGTAAGCACCATCGCCGCCTCATCGAAGTTCCATGAGATCTCCATGTTCTCTTCGCCGTTGCTGGCTGTGCCCACGTCGCCTGAGAGTGCAACGCCGGCCTTGTCGAGCACCAGCTGCTGCAGGCAGGTAAATCTATCCCGGGTCACGCCTTCGAACTGAACTGCAGGACAACCAGCCATGGTTACGACTCCTCAAGCCTTGAATTACAAGGCCCTGCTGCGATATTGAGAGCTAGCCCGTCAGATCGCTTCGATTGCTATCGTCCTGGCCGCGACGTCGAGCGTAATTATGCGGAAGCTGCGCACTTCTCCGGCGCGGACGCCGATGTTCTTTCTGCTGAGAGGAGCGTCGGGATCAGGGCCACCGCTCTTCCACTTTGCCTTGAGCATGGAGCTGAGCGCGGAGAGGTTTGGCTTAGGCTGCCCATCGGGCGCAGGTGCGGGTTCCGTGTTTGCTGGAATGGCCGCAGCAACGGGCGGCTTGCACGTTACCCTTATGCCCTCGCCGAGCTCGACAAGCAGGCGGTCGCTGGTGGCCTCAGTCACTCTCCCGGAGACTACGTCGCCGGTCTGATGTTCACCAAGGTACTCCTCAAGGCTGGTGGGAATCAGCTGCTTGATGCTCAGCTTCAACTGCCGTTTGTCCCGATCGACTTCAATGACCTGGGCCTTTACGATCTGGCCTGTTCGGAGCTCATCCTGGGGATGGTTGATGCGCTTGTCCGGCACGATCTCGCTGATATGGATCATGCCTTCGACGCCCTCCGCGACCTGCACGAAGGCGCCGAACTTGGTGAAGCTGACGACCGGCCCCTCGACTACAGCACCGACCAAAAGCTTGTCGGCGGCAGTGACCCAGGGATCGCCCAGCGCCTGCTTGAGGCCGAGCGAGATGCGACGCTCCTGCGGGTTGATCGAGAGGATGACCACCTCGACGGTCTCACCGGGTTTGACCATGTCGCCGGGCTTGCGAACCTTCTTTGCCCATGACATTTCGGAGATGTGGACGAGGCCCTCTACACCCGGTGCGATCTCTACAAACGCGCCAAAGTCGGTGAGCCGCGCCACAACACCGGTGACCCGTTCTCCGGTGGTGAACTTGCCGGCGACCGCGTCCCAGGGATGAGGCTGCAGCTGCTTCAGGCCGACTGAAATGCGGCGCTTGTCGGGCTCGACCCTGAGGACCTTGACTTGGATGTGCTCGCCTGCGGAGAGTACATCGGAGGGCGATGCGACGCGGCTCCAGGCCATGTCGCTGATGTGCAGCAGGGCATCGACGCCGCCGATGTCGACGAAGGCTCCGTAGTCTGTGAGGCTGCGAACCACTCCGCTGACGGTATCACTCTCGCTCACCTCCTGGTAGCGTCGCTCTTTGGTGGATCGCTCTTCTTCCTCGATCACAGCGCGGCGGTCAACCACCACATCTTCGTCGGCGACGTCGAGCTTGGTTATGCGGCAGCGAATCTCCTGGCCGACGAGCTTTTCCATCTCTGCTGCGTCGCGTGCTCCGCTGCGGGAGGCGGGCAGGAAGGCGCGCATCCCGACGTCTACCGTCAATCCGCCCTTCACAGTGCCCGTGACGGTGCCGGCGACGATGGCTTTGTCGTTGAACGCAGCCTCGAGGGAGGACCAGTCCTTCGGCTGCGCTACTTTTAAGAGCGACAGATCGTAGTAGCCCTCTTCGTTGCGGCCTTTTACGGTGACGCGGAGCCTGTCACCGGGCTTCGGCGGTTCCTTCAGTGTGGCCGGGAAAGAGGCAAAGGCGGCCAGCGGCAGTACACCTTCCGTCTTGAAGCCAATGTCCACGAAGACTGACTCGGCGGTCACCGCGACAACGCTGCCATCGATCTGCTTGCTTCCATCTTCGGAGCGGAGTGCCCGATTGCGCTCAAATTCCGACAGCAAAGCGGCAAATGTCTCCAGCGGTTCATGATGCGGTTGATCAACAGACGCCTGCTCAGGTGCTGTTGTCGCCTGCGGGCCGGCTAGCGAAGCAGGTGCAGGGGTTGAGTCTGGATTCTCAGAGGGATCGGTTCCAACCAGGCCGGGATCGCGGTCGAGGTCCGCATTCTCGCCGGTCTCCAGTCCCTCGTTGGCGGAAGTCTCCGCGTCCTGCTCGTCCGGGTACTGCTCTGGACTGAGCCCAGGCTCTTCGGGGCCGTCGATCTCGGGAACTCCAACGTTCAACATAGGTAATCGCTCGGCTACTCACTCGGGACTTGTGACCGGGGTAACCCGCCTAGAATACCACCGCGAGTTCCTCCACTTGCCATCGCTGCTCATCACGGCATGCAGGTGCTGACACGCTCGCTACGCCTCGGGCGCAGATGGGAAGCGTTCTGCGACGCTCGGGGCCCAGCCATAGACTGCTCGGCTCTCAAATTGATCAAGGACGTAACTAGCCGTGTTTATGGACTCGCACGATCAGCCATCTTACGAGGCGGAGGCACCATCCCAACTACCAGTTCATCTTTGCGTTGCGGGCGCTCTGCAGACCGGCAAGCATGGTGCGGAAGGACCCCGCTGCCGCGTTGACGGTCCGACGCGGCGCGGGGGTTCCGGTACCTCATCGCAGTGCAACGCGCAACAACCTCAGGAGTAACTTCATATGGCTCAACCCAGAAAGACGTCGAGCAGCAGCTTTACCCCACGGCACGCAGGCGCCGTCTTCGGCATTAGCGCCCTGGCTATCTACGGCCTGACTCGCCGGTTCAAATCCGAAAACACGTCCGGCATCGCCACAGGTCTTGCCTTGGCCACCGCCGGCGGCCTGGTCGCCTACAAGACCGTGCAGTCACAATTCACGCCGGAGGAGTACAAAGCGAGAGCAAACTTCCTCATCAACGTCCCGCCTGAGACGGCTTACACGTTCTGGCGCAACTTCAATAATCTTCCGCGGTTCATGACTCACCTGAAGTCGGTTCGCACGCTCGACGCACAGCGTTCGGAGTGGGTTGCGAGCGGGCCGGGCGACACCGAGGTCCGCTGGAGCGCACAGGTCACGGAGGACCAGCCCAATCGCCACATCGCATGGGAGTCGCTGCCCGACTCCGAGGTGAGCAACAGCGGTTCAGTGACCTTTGAACCGAGCCCCATGGCGGGGTTGAGAGCAGGCGGCACAATGGTTACGGTCGAGGTGAAGTACAGCCTGCCGCTAGGTCCACTTGCCAAGGCGATGCTTACGTTGCTCGGCAAGCACCCGGAGTTCATGGTGCGTGAAGACCTGCGGCGATTCAAAGCGATGATGGAAGCGGGCGAGACGCCGACGACTGCCGGCCAGAGCCACGGCCCCAGGGGCATTCACGGCAAGACGGAGGCATTCCTCTTTCGCGAGACGACGAACACCGCAGAACCGCAGGCGCGCGAGAGCCTTCCCCGTTCCGCTTAGTTCCGGGGCCTCAACGGTACCGACCTTGAATTAAGCCACCTAATTGCGAACTCGACGGAACGATGTAGCGTTACCGGACCTGACGCAGCGCCATACATATAAGGAGTTTTTATGAAAGCAGTCTGTTGGATGGGCAAAGAAAAGATGCAGGTGCATGATGTGCCTGACCCCAAGATTCTCAATCCACGGGACGCAGTCGTCCGCGTCACCAGTACCGCAATCTGCGGGTCTGATCTGCACCTGTATGACGGTTTCGTCCCGACGCTGGAGCAGGGCGACATCCTCGGTCACGAGTTCATGGGTGAGGTGGTCGAGGTCGGTGCGGCGATCGACACGAGCAAGCTCAAGGTAGGCGATCGAGTAGTGATCCCTTTTACGATTGCGTGCGGCAACTGCTTCTCCTGCAAAGACAAGCTTTGGAGTTTGTGCGACAACTCGAACCCCAATGCGTGGATTGCGGAGAAGATGATGGGGTACTCTCCCTCGGGCCTGTTCGGTTACACCCACATGATGGGCGGCTATGCCGGCGGACAGGCGCAGTATGTGCGTGTCCCGTATGCGGACGTTGGACCTATAAAGGTGCCGGACAGCCTGCCCGATGATAAAGTGCTTTTTCTCTCGGATATTTTCCCGACCGGGTACATGGGTGCGGAGAACTGCAACATCCGTGAGGGCGACACGGTAGCAATCTGGGGC
>DASWVB010000030.1:0-71968 GCA_036401375.1 Acidisarcina sp. | reverse complement strand
GCCACGTCGCGACGTTACAATCACAGTGGCAAGGCCGACGTAGCTCAGTTGGTAGAGCAGCCGATTCGTAATCGGCAGGTCAGCGGTTCAAGTCCGCTCGTCGGCTCCATTGACCATTCCCCGGTCCGCGCTCTCAGGTTATAAACGCCGCCCTCGTCCCGGCCGGGACGCTTTACATCTGCGCGATGAGCCGGTCACACGGCGATCTGGACTGCCATTACCGTCATCTCGTCGTGTTGCTCTGCTCCGGAGGCCCACACGTCTGCCTGGTGGCACAACCTCGCAGGCAGCGACTTGACGAGTCGGCCAAGATGTCCCCGCACGACCTCGTGGGCCAGTTCTCGTCCCAGAACTCTCCCTCAAGTTCGCACGACTCGACCGCCCCGTCAGAGACGACCACGATCAGGTCCCCGGGTCCACACTTGTTGAGCAGCTACAGGGCGCCGATCACGCGGCCCTCCGCGCGCAGCGGCACACACAGCACCCGCCTCGTCACATAGCCGCTCGCCTGGTCGACGCTGCGCAGCAGTCGAGGCTCGTCAACCAGGTCATTGGCCATCTGCACGTTTTGCGGACGATCGGAGGCGAAGTGTAGAGTCACGCAATGAGCACAAACCCCAGCCCTGAGCAGAGGCGCGCTCTCGGCCAGGCGCGACGCCGGCAGCTGCGCCGTCAGGATCATGGAGCCTGGAGCCCGCGGGACCGCAGGCACGATCCCACGAAGCTGCTGGCTCTCTCGATGCGCGGACGGGTCTCTTCGCTGGTGCCGACCAAGTATGAGCGCATGGCCTGCTCGCCCTTCGGCTTCTTCCGTGGAGCGGTCCCGATCATGGCTGCCGACCTCGCGTCGCTGCCCAACACCGGCATCCTCAACCAGCTGTGCGGCGATGCTCACGTGCGCAACCTGGGCGCCTTTGCCGCGCCCGATGGGCGGCTGATCTTCGACATCAACGACTTTGACGAGACCATACGCGGCCCCTTTGAATGGGACCTGAAGCGGCTCGCGACCAGCCTTGTCCTCGCCGGCCGGGAAGACGGCGCCAAGGCCTCTGCCAACGAGCAGGCGGTGCTCACCTTTGCGCGGCAGTATCGCAAATCTGTGCAGTTGTTCGCTGCCATGCCGGTAATCGAAGTAGCGCGCTACCAGGTGCACCGCCTCGATCGCGTGGCTCCGGTGTCGCAGGTGCTGCTCAAGGCGGAGCGGGCTACGCCAATGCATTCCCTCGAGGCGCTCACCGTTCCCCTCAAGGCTAAAGGAGCGAAAGGTGCTGCCCCGCCCGCCCGGGTCTTCCGCGAAGAGAAGCCGATCCTGTTTCGCGTCTCCGCGGCGCAGGCGCGCAATGTGCTCGACTGCCTGCACCGGTACCGCGAGAGCCTCGAGTCGGAGCGGCAGTACTTCCTGGCGCAGTACCGGCCTGTCGATGTGGCCTTCAAGATTGTCGGCACCGGCAGTGTGGGGCTGCGCGATTACGTCATCTACTTCGAAGGAAACGGGCCCTGCGATCCGCTCTTTCTGCAGGTCAAGGAGGAGCCCGCGTCCGCCTACGCCCGCTACCTCGAGGGCGATGGACAGGGCACAGGCGTCGGCCGCCACCAGGGCCGCCGTGTCGCCCAGGGTCAGCGGGCCATGCAGTTCGAGTCCGACCCGTTTCTCGGCTGGACAGACATCGCGGGGCGCGACTACCTGGTCCGCCAGCTGAATGACCACAAGGGCTCGATCGAGGTCGACGACCTCTCCGGCGATGGGCTGCTCGCCTACGCAAGGGTCTGCGGGGAGCTGCTGGCGCGCGGGCATTCACGCTCCGGAGATCCCTGCGTGCTGGCCGGATACCTGGGCAACGGCCACAAGTTCGATGCCGCTCTAGGCCAGTTCGCCGCTGCCTACGCCGACCAGACCGAAGCCGACTGGAAGACGCTCCTAAACGCTAAAAATCTCAATAAGATTGCAAGACAGGCCAGCTCGGGGCCGGGCTGATGATTCAAGAGACAGGAAAGGTCTGCGTGGCAGCGAGGAGACTCACACATGCCGATTGACACCCTTGGAGAAAGTGAACCCGTGCAGGGCTGCCTTCGCGAAGTCTCTGAATCGATCGCCGATGAATCGCGGCCTTCGATAAGTCGACTGACCCGCTACTTCGCCGGAGACCGTTGCCGCGTCGAGTCGGCCGATGCTGCGGGCTACTGTATCCAGCGCAACGACCTTCGCCAGACAGTTCAGGTGATGACCGGGCCAAGGCAGTATCGGGTCACACCGATCTGGTGGTTGGCGACCGCCGAAGAGAGGGAACGGTTTAAACGAGCCGGGCATCGGACTTTAAAGAATCAACCGGTGGGTGAAGGTCCATCGCACGAACTGAGAATCCGCCTCACATACAAAGCTACTGGCGAGCAGCAGGAAATGTTTGGCTGCCCTGCTTATCGCTGGTTAACCGTTCGCCGCGACGAGCACGACGATGTAGCTCCCGAATATTCGGATGAGACCAGCACCGACGAATGGTATCTGGATGCGGATTACCTCGAGCAGCGCTTTCCTGCTTTCTCGAGAAATACGATCCGACGAGCATTTGCTTACGCAACGACTCGCCCCACCAGAACTGTTGTCGAGCACGAAGGTGAAAAGCCCACCGGGTTATCAGCCTGGTCTCAATCAACGGCGCGAAGTTACCATCAGCTACCCGACGGCCAGTGGAAGACCCATATCAACGTGTCTTCCAGCCGTATCCTGAGCCTTACCGAGGAAGACGTTCCAGCAACCATGTTTGAGGTGCCGGCCGGTTATTCGAAGCTACCCACGTTCCCAAGCCGCTGGTCGATGCTCCGACTTCATCTGCGGAACAAATTTGATCGCCTTCGGATGACCGTGCCCCAACACCAGAGGAACGCTCCCCGCAACTCGCCCGGGCCGCCACAGCCTTGAGCCTCCCTCTACTCCCTGAAACCTTGCGCCCACCTCTAAGTTAAACTGTAGTTATGCTGCAGCTGGCGGGAGCGGGGAAGCGTTATGGGACGAAGCTCCTCTTTGAGGGCGTCAACTGGCTCATTACGCCCAATGAGCGCACCGCGCTCGTCGGCGCGAACGGCACCGGCAAATCGACCATCCTGAAGATCCTCGGCGGCATGGAGGGGCTCGATTACGGCTCCGTGCAGCGCACCAAGGGTATGACGGTCGGCTACCTGCCGCAGGATGGGCTCTCGCTCTCCGGGCGGACCGTATTCGACGAGTGCCTCTCGGTATTTGCCGAACTGCAGGCCATGGAGCAGGAGCTCGAAGCCCTCTACACCACCCTCGCCGAGCTCGATCACGAGAGCCCTGAATACAAGGTCGCCGCCGACCGCTTCTCCGACATCGACTCCCACTTTCGCGCCCATGACGGCTACGCGCTCGACGCCCAGGTCGGCATCGTCCTCGGCGGACTGGGGTTCAGCAAGGAAGACTGGCTGCGCCGGACCGAGGAGTTCTCGGGCGGCTGGCAGATGCGCATCGCGCTCGCGAAGCTGCTGCTCCAAAAGCCCGACCTGCTGCTGCTCGACGAGCCCACCAACCATCTTGACCTTGAAACGCGCGACTGGCTCGAAAATTACCTGCGCAACTATCCCAACGGCTTTGTGCTGATCTCGCATGACCGCTACTTCCTCGACGTGACCGTCAACAAGATCGTCGAGATCTGGAATAAGGGCATGCACGTCTACCACGGCAACTACGAGAAGTACCTGACGCAGAAGGCGGAGCGGCGCGCGCAGCTTGAGTCTGCGTATAAAAACCAGCGCGACCAGATCGAACATCTCGAGACCTTCATCAACCGCTTTCGCGCGCAGGCCACCAAGGCGAAGCAGGTGCAGAGCCGCATCAAGGAGCTCGAAAAGATCGTCCGCATCGAGATACCCGAGGAAGAGAAGGCGATCCACTTCACCTTCCCCCAGCCGCCTCCCTCGGGCCGCACCGTGGTTGAGGTCTCAAACCTCGGCAAGAGCTACGGGCCTAAACAGGTGCTCAGCAATGTGAACTTCACCATCGATCGCGGCGACCGCATCGCACTCGTCGGCGCGAACGGCGCGGGTAAGTCGACCCTGATCCGCATGCTCTCAGGGCAGGAGACGCCGACCACCGGCACCCTCAAGCTCGGCCACAACGTGCTCGCCGAGTACTTCGCGCAGGACCAATATAAAGTCCTCGACCCGTCGGCGCGCATGCTCGACGACATCAGCAACACGGCCCCGCGCGTCTCGCAGACGGAGCTGCGCTCCCTGCTCGGCTGCTTCCTCTTCTCCGGCGACGATGCATTCAAGACACTCGGCGTGCTGTCGGGCGGCGAGCGCAACCGCTACGCCCTGGCGCGTATTCTCGTGAGCCCCGCCAACTTCCTGCTGCTCGACGAGCCCACCAACCATCTCGACCTACGCGCCAAAGACGTGCTGCTCGAGGCGGTCAACTCCTTCAGCGGCACGGTGATCTTCGTCTCCCACGATCGCTACTTCATCGACCGCATCGCGACCCGCGTGCTCGAGGTCGAGGGCGGACACGTGCACGTCTACCCCGGCAACTACGAAGATTACCTCTACCGCAAGCAGGGCATTCCGGTTCCGGGCTCAGCCGGCGGCATGATCGCGGCGACGACTGCCGAATCTGTGCCCGTGTCTGTGACACATAACGCCACTGCCAACGGAACGGCCCCCAACGGGATGGGGAACGGCGCCGGAAATGCAGCCTCGAACGTGAAGCGAGTCAATCCGATCAAGCTCCGCCAGATGCAGGATCGCTACGCGGCCGTCGAAGAAGAGCTGCCCCGGGTCGAGGCCTCGATCCTAAAGGCCGAATCGTCGCTGGGAAACTTCATCAACCCGGCAGAGACGCAGCGCGTTGTCGCGTCGCTCGATGCGCTGCGTAAAAAACACGCCGCCCTGACCTCCGAGTGGGAAGAGCTGATGCTGCAGCTCGAAGAGCAGTCCACCGCCACCTAGCATCTGTAGGATTCCCTCTGCCGAGTAAAAGCCTTTGGGCACAAAGCGAGCGCCGCCTTCGAACCTCAGGCCGGAAGCCCTCATGATCAGGCTGGAAGAGACAACCGTCATCGCCGCTCCAATTCGACGCTGCTTCGACCTGAGTCGCAGCGTGGAGGTCCATCTACTCTCGAACATCCACTCCGGGGAGCAGGCACTTGCTGTTGGTGGGAAGACGTCGGGTCTGGTTGGCCTCTCAGAGCAAGTCACGTGGCGCGCCAGGCACTTCGGTGTGTGGCAGAGCCTCACCAGCAGGACTACCGCACTCGAGTCTCCGTCCTACTTTCAAGTGGTGATGGTCAAGGGTATCTTTCGTTCGATGAGGGCCGACCACTTCTTTCGGAGTCTTGCCTCCGGTGCGACCGAGATGAGGGACATCTTCTCGGTGGCCGCTCCCCTTCCGCTGCTTGGTCGGGTGGCCGAGGCGCTGTTTTTGCGGCGCTACATGCTCGCCCTTCTTCGCGAGCGGAACAGCGTGATCAAACGGGTTGCGGAATCATCGGAATGGCGGCGATACCTGCCGCCTTCTCCTGAGTACGAGGCGGAGACCGGGCCATGAAGGTCGTGATCCCGGGAGGCACAGGCCAGGTCGGCCACCTGCTGGCGCGACACTTCCACGCACTTGGACAAGCGGTGGCAGTCCTCAGCCGCAGGCCCCCAGACACGGGCAGTGTTCCTTGGCGGGTCATCTCATGGGATGGCGCCGCACGCGGCCCCTGGGTCGAGGAGCTCGAGGGATGCGACGTCTGCATCAATCTCGCCGGCAGAAGCGTGAACTGCCGCTACACTCCAGCGAATCGCCGCGCGATTGTCGACTCCCGCGTCCACTCAACGCAGGCTCTCAACGAAGCGATTGCCTTGTTGAAGAGGCCGCCGACAATCTGGCTCAATGCCAGTACGGCTACGATCTACCGTCACGCCCTCGACCGTCCGATGGACGAAGCGACCGGCGAACTGGGAGGGAACGAACCCGGTGCTCCCGATACGTGGAACTTCTCGATTGAGGTAGCGAAGGCCTGGGAGGAGGCTTTCTTTTCTGTCGCCATTCCCGGTGTTCGCAAGGTCGCGCTCCGCAGCGCGATGACGTTCAGTCCAGATAAGGGCGGAGTCTTCGACGTCTTCCTTGGTCTCGTACGACACGGCCTCGGCGGTACAAACCTGCCGGGAACGCAGTTCGTCTCCTGGATACATGAGGTCGACTTCATCCGCGCGATTGAGTTCCTGATCGAGCGGCAGGAGTTTACGGGGCCCGTCAACCTCGCCTCACCCCATCCTCTACCAAATCGCGACTTCCTGCGCATCCTTCGCCGCGCATGGGGGATTCCGGTCGGCCTGCCCACCACAGGATGGATGCTCGAAGTTGGCACGTTCCTTCTGCGCACCGAATCAGAACTGGTCCTCAAGAGCCGGCAGGTCATCCCGGGCCGCCTCTCCGCTGCCAACTTCCAATTCACCTTCCCAACCTGGCCAGAGGCCGCGCAAGATCTAGTAGCCCGATGGCGCGCCAAACCAAAAGCGTGAGCACCGAGGTTCGGGTAAAACACCTCCGTGCGCCCTTCATGTACACATTTGTGTATTATTCTCAGGTTGGGTGATGCTTGGAACTGGGATTCGAGTGGGACGAAGAGAGAGCCAGAACCAACCTCGCAAAACACCAGGTCTCGTTCTTGACTGCTGCCGAAGTTTTTACCAACGAACTCCTGGAGCGGGTGGACGACCGCGAAGAGTGCGGAGAGATTCGCTTTATTGCCCTCGGCAGGGTCGATACAGCGGTGTATCGGGTCGTGTTCACCTGGCGCGGCGAGAGACTCATTCGCATTCTCAGCGCTCAGAAAGCGAGCAGAGATGAAAGAGAAATCTACCATCGTGCGACACTCCCTTAGCCAGATCAAAGCCATGCGGGAGCGTGGCGACGACAAAACCAGCCCACATGCGCCCGAAGCCGAGTCCCTCGGCGCGGACTTCTGGGCGAGTGCCCGTGCGGTGATGCCGGCGGGTAAAACTTCCGTCCATCTTCGCCTCGACAGTGACGTTGTGGAGTGGTTCAGGTCGAGTGGAAAAGGACATCTGACCCGCATGAACGCGGTCCTAAGAGCATACGTAGACGCTCACAAGCGCAGAGCGTAACAGGAGCCTTCGCCCATCTCACCACGGATGCAGGCTCTCTGACTGTGCAGACCTCTTCAGTACCCGCCAAGCATCCGCAGCAGTATTTCCAGGCCGCGACGATCGAGGCGTAACCGCCATTAGGAAGCTAAGATATGGGCGACATGTCGGAAGCAAGCGCGCAATTGAACTCCGTCAGATACGTGAACCTACGCGAAATCTCGGAACCAGACAAGCGCGCGATCAACTCCTTGAAGATCGTCGTGGACTAAGCCGTCGTTAATGAAGCGACGGTTGTGGTTAGCGACCGACCGGAGCTAGCAAATCTGCTGGCAGGAGCACACCCAATAGAATCAGTTGAAGGATGCAAGACCTTCGAGCTCTCGTGGAAGCACTATCTGGCGTATTTAGTGACCGAGGAACTCGTTGGGTCAAACGCTGTGAGCGGCTATATACCGACGAAGTCTTCACAGGCAGGATTCTGCGGGTTTACACAAAGTCACACTTTCTCGACCACATATAATGCGCGATACAGGTGGTCATATCCACGAGGTTCTTCACTACAAACTCATCTGTCTCAACCACCTTATCGATTTCGTCTCCTACTGCTCGCCAGAGGTGGAAGTCCTCGCTCGCAGTGAAGGTTTGTCTGGGCGGGAGGTTTGGGTTCAGTAGCGGTGTTGAATCAGTATTTGTTATTAAAGATGATCAGCGTTCGGGCGATGATCCTCGATCCTGGCCAGTCCGGAATAATCGGCAGCAATCTCCATCGTGCATAATCTAGGAACGATGCCCTCACTGTGGAAGCCTGAAAGCTGGTCTGCGCGCCTGGCGGAGCTCGAAGCCCGCTCCGGCGATCTCAAGGAAGCACCCCTGCGCCGCGACGTCCGCTCTCTCGGCATGCTGCTCGGCGAGGTGCTGCGCGAGCAGTCCGGCGAGACCCTCTACGCCGAGGTCGAGGAGCTGCGCCAGAAGGCGATCCGCCGCCGTGAGGCCCAGGGCAACGGCCTCATCGCGGAGGCGGAGCTGCTCATGCAGACCGCCGTCTTCACCGTGCACGGCCTCTCCGTCGACCAGGCCTACCACCTCACGCGCGCCTTCGCCTTCTACTTCGAACTGATCAACCTCGCGGAGACGAACCACCGCAAGCGCCGCCGGCTGTCGATCCAGACCACGGGCGATGCCACGTCGCAGCGCGGCTCGCTGCGCGGTACTCTGCGAGAGATGAAGCGGGTCGGCATCACCGCGGCCGAGGCCTTTGACTGGCTGAGTCGCATCATGATCGTTCCCGTCTTCACCGCGCATCCGACCGAGATCGCACGTCGCTCGGTGAGGATCAAGCGGCGCCGCATGGGCGAGTTCCTGCAGCAGCTCGACGCCATCCCCGTGCCCGATGAAGAGCTCACCCGGCTGCAGCAGGCGCTCACCGCCGAGATCACCGCACTGTGGCAGACGGACGAGGTGCGCAGCCGACGGCCCACCGTAACCGACGAGATCAAGATGGGCCTGGACTACTACGACCTCGCCATCTTCGACACCCTGCCGCACCTCTACCAGGAGGTCGCCGGCGCTCTGGCCAGCGAATACGGCATGGAGATCGAGATGGGCGATCTGCCGCTGCTGCTCTCCTTCGGGTCATGGATCGGCGGCGACCGCGACGGCAACCCCTTCGTCACTCCCCAGGTCACGCTCGAGGCGATCGGACTGGCGCGCGCGCACCTGCTGCTTCGCTACCAGGAGCAGCTCGGAATGCTCATCGACCTGCTCACCAGCTCGGCCCAGCAGATGCCGGTGAGTGTGGCACTGGAAAAGCTGCTACGCGACTATATCGCATCCGTCCACACCGACAAGCAGCTCTTCGGCGAGCAGTACGAGTTTGAATACTACCGCCGATACCTGCTCTGTGTTCGCGCCCGCCTGGAGAAGACCCTGGCCCAGCCCAAGGCGACCGACGGCGCCGCCACCCCCTTCACCATTACAGAGATCGAGAACCCCGCGCTGAGCGTGCTGCCTGCCTATGGATCGGCGAAGGAGTTCCTGGGCGACCTGCTCGTGCTTCGCGCCTCCCTGGCTGAGAACAACGGCATCCGTCTGGCGCAGACAGTGGTCGATCCGCTGGTGCTCACGGTGCGGACGTTTGGCCTGCATCTGCATACACTCGACATCCGCCAGCATGCGCGCTTTCACACCGCCGCTCTCGAAGAGGCCTCAGGCTGGTGCACGGAGGCGAGCAGCGTCGTCCCCACTCCGCTCACGCCACAGACCGCGGATGTGATCGAGACCTTCCGCACCATCGCCGAGATCAAGCGGGGCTTCAGCCCCGAGGCGGTGCCGAACTACATCATCAGCGGCGCGGCCACGGTGGAAGACATCACCAACGTGGTGTGGCTCGCTCGCCTCGGCGGGGTGGAGTGCGAGGCTCGAGGCGCCGATCCCGGGCTGATGCCGATACCCCTCTTCGAGTCCATCGAGGACCTGCGCAACGCGCCCGATGTCTGCCGCCGCCTCTGGACGTCAGAGGCCTATCAGCGGCTGCTCAAATCCTGGGGACATACACAGGAGGTGATGCTCGGCTACTCGGACTCGAACAAAGATGGCGGCATGCTGACCAGCACCTGGGAGATCTTCCGCGGGCATCGCGCGCTGCACGAGGTGGCTCGTGAATGTGGAGTTCACCTGCGCCTCTTTCACGGTCGCGGCGGCACGGTCGGGCGTGGCGGCGGACCGACGCATCGCTCCATCTACGCGCAGCCGATGGGCGCTTTCGAGGGGCAGATTCGCCTTACCGAGCAAGGCGAGGTGCTCAACTGGAAGTACTCCGACGTAGTGCTCGCCGAGCGCAATCTGGAGTTGATGATTGCCGCGTCGCTCGATGCCCTGGCACGCCCCAATGCGCGCGACGCGAACGGCCACCGCACCGGCGCGCTGCTGCCCGAGTGGGAGGCGGCCCTCGACGAACTCTCCGATACCGCCTTCCGCTTTTATCGCGAGCACATCATCGATGATCCTGAGGTTCTACGCTACTTCGAGGTGGCGACGCCGGTCTCGGAGCTCGAGCATGCCAAGATCGGTTCGCGTCCCGCCCGGCGCAAGGGCGGGCTCGACTTCAGTACCCTGCGTGCGATCCCGTGGGTATTTGGCTGGACGCAGAGCCGCCACCTCATCCCGGCGTGGTTTGGGGTTGGGCATGCACTCAGCCAGTACGTGAAGAAGCCCGGCGGAACCGCCCTGCTGCATGCCATGTTCCGCGAGTTTCCGCTCTTCATCGACCTGATCCGCAATGTCGAGATGGCCATGGCCAAGTGCGACTTCGGCATCGGCAGCCTCTATGCATCGCTGGTGCCGGATGTCGGCATGCGCGACCGTGTCTTCGGAAAGATCGAGCGGGAGTTTAGCCGCACCCTCGAGGCGGTACTCGCGGTCACGGAGCAGAAAGAGCTTCTCGAGAGCAATCCGGTGCTCGCGCGTTCGATCCGGCTGCGCAACCCTTACGTTGACCCGATGAGCCTGATCCAGGTCGACCTGCTGCGCCGCAAGCGCGCCGGCGAGGATACGGACGAGATCAATCGCGCCATCGCCGGCACCATCAACGGCATCTCCGCAGGCCTGCGCAACACCGGTTGATACGCGGTGTCTGAGCTGCGCGGCATGCTGCTCTCTCGGTCATCCGCACAAGCCGGTTGCCCCTACATCGCCGGGTGCCTATACACATCGCGCTCTCCGCGATGTGTGGGCTTTGTTTTTTAGTAGAACCTTATTCCGCCTTGACGCTGGTAGCCTTGTTCCCCGCGAAGGACACATCGACGTACTTGCCGTCCATGTTGTAGCGCACCGAACGATTGCCGAAATCCTGCGAATCAGACTCCTGCAGCTGGCCGAGCGCCATCGCAGTCTGCAGCTCGTTCATGCCAACCTTTGCCTGGTGCTGGTCGATGGCCTGCCACACATCCGCCGGCCAATGCTTATAGAGCTGGTGCGGATCGTCGTAGTAGAAAAACTCGTCGCAATAGAACTTCGAATCCGTCCCCTGCAGGTAAGCGATCGGAGCCGCATACTTCCTGGGACTGCCCGGCTCGGTGAAGACGGCGAGCACCTGCTTGTCTCCATGCGCGATACGTGTGGCGAGCGATGCGGGGGTCTTCTGCTCAACAAAAGTTTCGATCGCGATGGGCTGTGCGCCGGGCAGGTTCCCGGCAGGATGAGCAAAGTCGGCGCGCCCGCCCGCATAGGGATAGTAGTCGAGTTCATAGCCAAGCTTGATCCAGACCGTCTTGCCCTCGAGCGCCTTGGCCGACTTCAGGTCGTCGATGTAAAGCTTCCTCGGCTGCACAATGTCATCGTCTGTCAGCTTCCGCTCCACATACTTCGGGGCAACCTCTACGGGCGCATTGCGCTGGCGGTTGATGAAGTAGATGACGACTCCAATAAACAACAGAGCCGATACGAGCAGCAGGCCCAGGGTCTTCAACGATTTCATGCCGGTTCTCCTCTTTTCGAAATGGGCTTGGAGCCCGAAAGCAACCCTCTGATATGCAGCTAGTGTGATGCAAAGGCCGGGGCGCGCTAGCCAGGCGCCCCAACCGCACCGGGCCTCTCGGCCGCAGGCGGCATCAGCGACTCCGCCGTGAGCCGGTCCGCATCGCGCAGGGGTGGAAACAGTATCGCCCACGCGCCAGTCACCATCATCGATCCGATGCCGCCAATGACCACCGCCCGCACCGCGCCCCACCACTGGGCAGTCACGCCGCTCTCAAATTCACCAAACTCGTTCGAGGCTCCCAGGAAGAGCGAGTTGACCGCGCTCACCCGGCCTCGCATCTCCGGCGGCGTCGCCAGCTGCAGCACCGAGGAGCGGATCACGACGCTGACCATGTCCGATCCGCCGACGACGAGCAGCGCCAGCACCGAGAGCACAAGACTGTGAGACAAGCCGAAGACCACCGTCGACGCGCCAAAGACGCCGACGCACAGCAGCATCTTGCGTCCCGCCCGCCTCCTGATCGGCCGCCAGGTAAGTATCGCCGAGACGACCAGGGCGCCGAGCGCGGGGGAGGCGCGCAGCAGCCCTAGCCCGCGAGGTCCGGCGTGCAGGATCTCCTGCGCAAAGATAGGCAGCAGGGCGACTGCGCCCCCCAGCAGCACTGCAAAGAGGTCCAGCGAGATCGAACCCAGCAGCAGGGGGCTGTTGAAGACATAGCGGATGCCGGCGAGGACCACGTCCATCGAGGCGGCGCGATGCTCCATGCGGCCGGACCGCGTGTCGAGCGAGCCGACGAAGAGCAGGTAGACCAGCAGGGTCACGACCGTGAAGAGGAAGACCACGGGAGCGCCGGCAATCCGCCCCGGCAGCGGCAGGGTGAAGAGGATCCCACCGAGCGCCGGTCCGGCGATGTTCGCGATCTGGAAGATGCTCGCTCCCCACGTGATCGCGTTGACAAAGCTCTCGCGCGGCACCAGGTGCGGAATCAGCGCGGTGCTGGCCGGGCTGCTGAAGGCTCTGCCTGTCCCGATCAGAAAGAGCAGCACATAGATCGGCAGCACGGTATGCATGCCGTGCCAGGCGAGGGCAAACAGCACCATCGAGCACACCGTCTGCAGGGAGTAGCAGACCAGCAGAACTCCCCTGCGATCGAAGCGGTCCGCTGCGTGCCCGGCCGGCAGCAGGAAGAGAAGCCCCGGCAGGAAGAGGGCAAGCCCGGTGTAGCCAAGATCGATGGCGCGGTGGGTTATCTGATAGACCTGCCAGCCTACCGCGAGCGCCTGCGCCTCCGCACCGATGATCGCTGCCACCCGGCCGACCTGGTAGAGCTTGAAGTCGCGGGAGGCAAATGCGGAGGGGCCTGTAGGGTGATCTGGCATGCTGCAGTCTGTAGCTTAATAGATGGCAGTGCGTAGGGTGCCGAGTCGTCGCCGCTGGCTGGCGCGTTCAGGCAGTATCGACGGGTTTAGCTTTACGGTCCAGCTTCCCCAATCCAGCTCCCGATCCAGCTCCAGCGTTCAGCTCCAGGACTCGGAGCGCGAGAGGGTGCGCTCGTCCACCGGGCAGGCGGTGAAGTGGATGGCCGGCAGCTCTTCGACAGCTCGCCGCAGGCTCTGCTCCCAGATAGCGTGGATATTGTTCAGCTCGGGGTCGTCGCCGGCGAAGCGGCGGTACTCCTCGACGTTGAGGGAGTCGTTGCGATAGAGCAGCATCTCGATCGGGGGGCCTACGGTCACGTTCGAACGCATCGTGGCGTCGAAGGACAGCAGCGCGTACATCGCCGCCACCTGCAGAGTAGTCTTGCCCAGCTCGACCCCGCGATCGAGGATCGGCCGGCCATACTTGCACTCCCCGATCTGTAGGTAGGGCGAGTCGGGAGTCACGCTCAGCGGATTGCCCTGCGGATAGATCATGTAGAGGTTGGACGGCTCGCCCCTGATCTGTCCACCCAGCAGCAGGTGAATGTTGAAGCGGTAATCATCCTTCTCGAGCGCCTCGCGATCGAGCTCCGAGACGCGCCGCACCGCTGAGCCGACTACCCGTGCCGCGCCGTAGAAGGTCTCCGCCTTGGCCAGACCCTCGCCCGCCTCGAACTCATCGCGCAGCAGCGTGATCACGGACTGGGTGAGCGAGAGACTTCCGCTGGTAAGGATCACCAAGGCGCGCTCGCCCGGAACCACGAAGGTGTGCATCTTGCGGCACAGGTTGATCTGGTCGTACCCGGCATTGGTCCGCGAATCGGACGCCATGACGAGGCCCTGATGGGTGAGGATGCCGAGGCAATACGTCACTGGAAATCCTCCGGGGGTGAATGCTTATGCTAAACGGTTTGCCGCCGCTGGTGAGCAGGAAATGGGGCCCGGGTCCGAGCGGCCCAAGGTAAGAGGCGCGCATCAGGGCTGGCTGGCGCAGCGGCCGGGGAGCGGACCGCAGTGGGCCCTCAGCGTACCGGGCAATGCCCCAGCTCAAAAACTGTGAATCGCCTTCCACAGCCTTGACCGCTGAAAGAAAACTGCCGCTAGAATATAAAAACGCGGTACCTACCTCACGAAAGGCCCGGCCAAACCATGCTGATACGACTGGGATACGATCTGCAATTTTCCATACCCGCTCCGGTGGCGATGGTCGCCATGCTGCATGTACATCCGAGCCGCGCCGGCGGGCTGCTCGAATCTGATGACGTCGTCGTCGAACCGAACATCCCGGTCGACACTTACATTGATTCCTTCGGCAACCGCTGCTCCCGCTTTCTCGCTCCCCAGGGTTATCTGCGACTCAGCAACACCACCATGTTCAACGACCCCGGCACCCCTGACCCGGTCGCACCCGAGTCGCGCGAGGTGCCCGTCTCGGAGTTGCCCCACGAGACCCTCACCTACCTGATGAACAGCCGCTACTGCGAGGTCGATCGGCTGTCGAATATCGCCGTTGAGCTGTTTGGCGACGTCGCGCCGGGCTGGGGACGCGTGCAGGCCATCTGCGACTGGGTCAACCGCAAGGTCACCTTCGGATACCACCACGCGCGCTCGACCAAGACGGCGCTCGATGTATTTACGGAGCGCGTCGGCGTCTGCCGCGACTTCCAGCATCTTGCCATCACCTTCTGCCGCGCCCTCAATATTCCCGCGCGCTACGCCACCGGCTACCTGGGCGACATCGGTGTACCGCTGCGCCTTCCGATGGATTTCAGCGCATGGTTCGAGGTCTATCTCGACGGCAAGTGGTGGGCCTTTGACGCGAGGAACAATACGCCGCGCATCGGTCGCATCCTGATGGCCGTGGGCCGCGATGCCTCCGACGTCGCCATCACCACCTCCTTCGGCATCGCAAACCTGACTTACTTCTACGTGATCAGCGACGAAGTATTGGAGACGGAGCAGCAGGCCGTTGCGGCGACCTCATAATGTCTGCCGCAGGCAGCCTCTCTCGTCAGGCTTCCTGACTGCTGCTTTCTGACCGTAGAGTCGCCGTCGCATCGCTGCTGCGAGCAGCATCTCCATAGGCGCTCGATCGCCGGCTACCAGCGCTGGTGGATCAGCGGCTTGATGCGCGCATCGTAGATCGATTCGAGCGCCTTCATCGTCCCGGCGGACAGGGGCGGCAGATCTGAGGCGCGCGCATTGTCGGCAACCTGCTCGGGCCGCTTGCCTCCGGGGATCGCGCAGGTCACCGCCTCCGACATCAGGATCCAGCGTAGAGCGAACTGGCTCATGCTCGCGCCCTCGGGCACCAGCCTGCGAATCTCCTCAACAGCGGCGAGCGCCGTCTCATAGTCCACACCTGCGAAGGTCTCCCCCACGTCGAACGCCTCACCCTTGCGATTGAAATTGCGGTGATCGTCTGTTTCGAACTTCGTATCGCGGCTGAACTTTCCCGTCAGCAGTCCAGAGGCAAGCGGCACCCGCGCGAGGATGCCGACCTGCTTCAGCTTCGCCTGCGCAAAGAACAGATCGGCAGGCCGCTGGCGGAAGCAGTTGTAGATGATCTGCACGCTCTGCACATTGGGGTATTCGATGGCCTTGAGCGCCTCTTCCACCCGCTCTACGCTCACTCCGTAGTAGCGGATTTTGCCCGCCGTGACAAGGTCGTCGAGCATACCAAAGAGCTCTGGATGGTAGTAGGCGTCCGTCGGAGGGCAGTGCAGCTGCACGAGATCGAGAGCGTCGACGGCGAGGTTGCGCAGGCTGTCGTTGATCCACCCCTCGAGGTTTTCGCGGCTGTAGCCCTCGACGGTCTGCTGCGGCAGGCGGCGCCCGGCCTTGGTGGCAACGATGATCTCGTCGCCCTTACGCTGCTGCTTGAGCTGCGCGATCAGGCGCTCGCTCCTGCCCGCGCCGTATACATCGGCCGTGTCGAGGAAGTTGATGCCGGAGTCGATGGCCGTGTTCAGTGCCGCCAGCGAGTCTTCATCGGAGACGCTGCCCCACGCTCCGCCGATAGCCCACGCGCCAAAGCTTACCTCAGAGACCTTCCAGCCGGTGCGGCCCAGTGCGCGATAGTTCATCTCAAACTCTCCTGCGAGGCGCTGCGTCCCCTCCTTCAGAGTACAAGAGCCTTTCAGGAGATGCCCCTCACGAGAGTCTGTTGAGAGGCGCTGCGGCCGGCTAGTTACGAACACCGTGCAGGAACGACTACTCCGAGGGAAGGACGAGGTACTGCTCCAGCTTCCCGTCCGGCATCTGGTAGGTCGTCACCCTCACGTTGCGGCCGGCGAACTGGCCCTTGAAACCTCGGAAGGTCATGCCGCCTCGCAGCTCTTCAAATATCTGGTGAAAGCTGAGCGGAGCTCCGAGCGGGGCCAGGCTCGAGGCAAAGTCATCCAGCGTCTGCTGATCGAAGTAGCCGTCGAGGTTCGGCGTGAGCAGGCTGCGATCGATGCGACCCTGCTGCAGACCTTTGAAGATGGCCAGCGCCTGCGCCTCGACCTGCGTCGGCGGCGGCTTGCTGGAGCTGGCTGCCAGCGCAGCGTCATCGAGCAGCAGCGGCACGACTCCGTGTCCGATGCGCGAGGCGGCATTCACAGCCATCTCGTTGGTCAGCACCACGACCGCCGCATGCTCCGCCGGGAAGACGATGTTGTCGGACACAAAGCCCGAGGCCTCGCCGGTATGTTCGATGGCCGCGTGACCGTCGACAGGGTTCGTGTAGACGCCCAGCCCGTAGTGCGTGTCCGTTCCGTCCTTGAGCTTTGCTGACGTAAACATCTCGTCGTAGGAGGCGGGCTTGAGCAGCGAGCGATCCATCACGCTGATGTCCCAGCGGGCCAGGTCTCCGGCCGTCATGGCAAGTTCGAATGCTCCCAGCATCCAGCCCTTGCCCTCCCTCGGCGCCTGGCGCAGTGGTCCGAAGGCAGCCCGGGTGTAGCCCTGCGCGCCCAGTGCAATCGGCCGTCCGGTGTCGACATCGATCGCGGAGTTGAGTCCAAGCGGCCGCAGGATGCGGCCCTCGATCGTCTCGAGGTAGGGTCTTCCAGTAACAATCTCGATGATGCGCGCAGCGATGACATAGTTCGTGTTGGAGTACTGCCACTTTGTCCCCGGGTCGAAGTCGAGCGGGCACTTCGCCCACACCTCAAGGATGTGCTCTGTAGAGGTAGGCTGCATCATCGGGAGCATCACGTAGTCTTGCGGCCAGTAATCGCGATAGCCGGCGGTGTGCGTAAGCAGCATCCTGATCGTCACCTCGTGGGCGCGGGTGAGCGACGGCAGGTACTTCGAAACAGGGTCGTCCAGGCTCAGCCTTCCATCCTGCTGCAGCAACAGCAGCGCCGAGGAGGTGAACTGCTTCGACACCGAGCCGATCGCGTATCGCATGGCCGGGGTCGCGGGGGTGTCAGGTTCGATTCTGGCCAGACCGTAGGCACGCTGGTAGACGACGCTGGCCCCCTTGACGAGAGCAATTGACGCCGAGGGTGCTCCAGTGGCCGCGAGCACATGCCTGGCGATGCGGTCCACCTGTTCCGCCGTGCCGGCGGGCAGGGCAGACGCTCCTCCGGCGTCACCCTGCTGCCGGACTTCCGCCCCGTCGCTGGCGACCCCCCTGGCTCCAGAACTCAGAGCCAGCACGACCATGACGACTGCAGGCGCGATGCTGAATCGAACTCCCATCATGGCAGCGTACCAGCATCTCCTGAAACTCCTCGGCCTGGCCAGCTCCACCCGTCCGCACGGAGCGCCCCAGCGCTCAGAGGTTGACAGCCCTCATCCCCTGCTCCGTATAGCGATTGCCTGCGACCGAGCCGTGGGGCAGCAGCTCATCGATGCGCTTCAGATCGCCGGACGAGAGCATAACCTCAGCAGCTGCCGCATTCTCTTCCAGATATTTGCGCCGCTTGGTCCCCGGGATAGGCACGACATCCTCACCCTGCGCCAGGACCCATGCGAGCGCTAGCTGCGATGCGGTGCACCCCTTGTCCCGGGCGATTGCCTCGACCTGCTCGGCAAGCCGCAGGTTGGCCTGCAGATTTTCGTCTGAGAAGCGGGGATCGCCGCGGCGGAAGTCATCCACCGCCAGTACATCCTTGCTGGTGATGCTGCCGGTGAGGAAGCCGCGGCCCAGCGGGCTGTACGCCACAAAGGTGATGCCGAGCTCGCGCACCAGCGGCAGCAGCTCTTCTTCCGGGTCCCGTGCCCATAGAGAGTCCTCGGTCTGCAGCGCGGCGATGGGATGAACGGCATGGGCGAGCCGGATCGTTTCGGGGCTGGCTTCGGAGAGTCCGAGGTAGAGCACCTTGCCCGCCGCAACCAGCTGAGCCATCGCGCCGACTGTGTCCTCTATCGGTGTGTTGGGATCGACGCGGTGCTGGTAGTAGAGATCGATGACCTCGACGCCCAGTCGCCGCAGGCTCGCGTCGCAGGCGGAGCGAACGTACTCCGGCTTGCCGCTGATGCCGAGCCGTTCCCCATTCGCGCCGCGCACATTGCCAAACTTCGTCGCGAGCACAACCTTCTCGCGGCGGTCGCGGATTGCCCGTCCCACCAGCTCCTCGTTGTGCCCCGTTCCATACATATCGGCTGTGTCGAGGAACGTGACGCCGAGCTCGATCGCGCGATGGATCGTGGCAATCGACTCCTGCTCGTCGCGCGCACCGTAGAACTCAGACATACCCATGCAGCCCAGTCCCATCGCGGAGAGTTCCACATCCGTCCGGCCCAGCTTGCGCGTCTTCATCTCGGTCCCCCTTGAATCCCGGCCCGGAGCCGGGTCCGCTGAAACTCCCGCTGCTTCAATGGCTCTTCTGTCGTGTTCCGACGCTGCAGCGGCCGTGTGAATGCTTTTTGGATGCACCACGATTTGGCTTGGAGTACTCAGAAGCAAAGGTATCCTATGGCATGCCGGTGTTCGCACTCCTCAGCCTGTTAATCACAGCGGCTGCCCTGTTTGCGCTGCTGAATCATCGCGTGCTCCGGCTGCCCTCGACCATCGGCATCATGCTGCTCGCGCTTGGCCTGTCAGCGGCATTGATCGGCGCCGGGCACGCCATGCCCTCGATAAGGGACTGGGCCGCGGATGTCACCGGACGCATCGACTTCAACCAGATCGTGCTGCACGGTATGCTCGCCTTTCTCCTCTTCGCGGGCGCTCTGCAGCTCGATATGCGCGCCCTGGCCCGGGAATGGCTGCCCATTGCCGCGCTCGCCGCCGGCGCCACGATGCTGTCCACCGCGGCAGTCGCAGGGCTCTCGTTCCTGGCGTTCAGGGTGATCGGACTCGACGTCCCCTGGCTCGGCTGCCTGCTCTTCGGCGCGCTCATCTCGCCCACCGATCCCATCGCGGTGCTTGCCATCATGCGCCGGGTCGGTGCTCCGCCCGTCCTCGTCACTCAGCTCGCCGGCGAATCGCTGATCAACGACGGCATCGGAGCCGTGCTGTTTCTCACCCTGCTCGCTGCATCGAGGAGCGGCTCGATGCCCGCGCTCCACGATGTACTAAGACTTCTGATCGTGCAGGCGGGCGGTGGCGCCCTGCTCGGTGTCGTCGCGGGCTACGCCGTCTCCTCCATGCTGCACCTGGTCGACGACTACCAGGTCGAGGTGCTGCTCACCCTCGCGCTCGCCATGGGGGGCTACGCGCTGGCGGACGCCTTCCACGTCTCGGGCCCCCTCGAGGCCGTCGCCGCAGGCATGATGATCAGCGCGTGGGGACGCCCCTCCGCAATGTCGAGATCGACGCGCGAATACGTCGACAAATTCTGGGAGTTGATCGACGAGATCCTGAACGCCGTGCTCTTCCTGCTGCTGGGCCTTGAGGTGCTGCTGATTCCCTATGACCCCCGCTTTGTGCTGGCGGGCATCGTCGCCGTGGTCGTAGTACTGCTCGCCCGGCTGAGCAGCGTCGGCGCAGTCATTGGCCTGGTGAGGATAGTGCGCTCGCAGATGCGCGGCTCCGTCCGAGTGCTCACCTGGGGCGGGCTGCGAGGCGGCCTCTCCGTCGCCCTCGCGCTCTCTCTGCCCGACACCCGCTACCGGAACCTGCTGCTCGCAGCCACTTATATCGTTGTGGTGTTCTCGATCGTTGGGCAGGGGCTGACGGTCAGGGGCTTTATCGTCTCGCTGAAACTCAAGCTGCGCAACGCAGAGGCAGAAGAGCTTGCCTTCGTCCGCGAGCCCGGGAGGCGACGCTTCTAAGCGGCTGGTAGACTCGAAGCAGACCACAACCGAGGAGCTGTATCGCCCTATGCCTGACAATGAAGTGAAAATTACCGTCCGCCCCAATGGTCCCTTCCGTGTCGAGGGTCCGATCACGCTGGTCGATGCGGATGGCAAGCAGTGGGACCTGGCCGGCAAGCCTGCCATCTCGCTCTGCCGCTGCGGGGCATCGATCAACAAGCCCTTTTGCGACGGAACCCACTCCCGCATCGGCTTCCAGGCGGCCGAGGCCGCAGTAGCGGCGGAGAGCCAGAACAAGTAAGCATTTCGCCTGGACCGGCCTCTGACGGCCGCCTTCCGCTGATCTGCTCCCGATTCGTCCGCCCCTGCCGCTCGAGGCAGTGCGCGTCTTCGAGTGCCCGGCTGAGATGGAAACAGCAAGGTCCGCTGGGCGTAACCAGCGGGCCTGACCAGCGGGCCGGCAGTCGAGAGAGCGTACTACAGCCCTACAATCGTGTCGAAGACCCGGTTGAAGAGCGCCGCCACAGCGTCAGGATTTTTCAGAGCCTCAGCGCCTGCGTTTGAAACGGCAGCGGCAGTAATCTCTGTCGCCGAGTTCAGAACCGCGAGAAAGCGCTCCTCCGCCTCGTCCCGCGAAAGCTCATCTCCCTCGTCGTCCTCGTCCTCCAGGTCAAGATCGTCGTCCTCATCGAGAGGCTCAATGTGCTCGTGTGTCTCTGTCATTGCTTCCCTCCTTGTCGCACAGCAAAGCTAGTCTAGCAGTACCTTGTTGTCTGGCCGTGAACCCCGCTGCAGGCTCGTCTGGAGACCAAGCCGGCTCCCCGCAAGGCTCCGCGTTCCTAGCCGGAGCGCCCGGCGATAACTACTGTCACGCCCCCGCATCCGCACGCATCGACAAGCATCATAGCCAGCAAGTACAACAATAAAGGCCGGCGCAGGACTGACATCAAGTGCTTTAGACCTGCCGGCTTATGCGACCACGGCGCCAGCCCCCGCTGCGCAGTGTGCCGCAGTCCAAAGAGTTTACGAGGAGATATATGCCGTTCTTCGGAAGAAGAGTTCCGTCACTGATCGCTCTGACCTGCCTTGCCGCCTCCATCGGAACCATCAACGCACAGCAGGGAGCCCCCTCCGGCAGGCCGTGGATGGACAAGACTCTGACCCCCGATCAACGTGCAGACATGGTCATCGAGCAGATGACCCTTGATGAAAAGATTCAGATGGTCCACGGCCAGGGATGGGGCGTTCTGCGTCCCGGCGACCCGGTGCAGGCGCGCAATAACTATGGCGCTGGATACATCATGGGCATCGACCGGCTCGGCATTCCCGACATCAACGAGGCTGACTCCGCGGTCGGCTCCCGCATGGCCGCATACCAGAGCCGCTACGCGACCCTGCTTCCCTCGGCGCTCGGCGCGGCGGCAAGCTGGGATCCCGATGGCGCCTTCCTCTATGGCTCCGTCATCGGCCGCGAACTCCGCGCCCAGGGCTTCAACATGTCCATCGGCGGCGGCGTCAACATCACCCGCGAGCCGCGCAACGGCCGCAACTTCGAGTACGCCGGAGAAGACCCGATACTCGCCGGCACCATGGTCGGCAACCTGATGAAAGGCGTACAGGCACAGCAGGTCATGGGCGACATCAAGCACTATGCCGTCAACGATCAGGAGACTGGCCGCAACGTGCTCAGCGCCAACATCGGCAAGCGAGCCTTGCGCGAGAGCGATCTGCTCGCCTTCCAGATCGCTGTAGGCATCGCGGACCCGGCCGGGGTGATGTGCTCCTACAACCGCATCAACGGCGACTACGCCTGCGAAAACGACTACACCCTCAACCAGGTGCTCAAGAAGGACTTCAACTTCAAAGGCTTTGTCCTCTCCGACTGGGGCGGCACGCACAGCACCAAAAAGGCCGCGCTCGCCGGCCTCGATCAGGACATGCCGGGCGACGACAACTTCTTCAGCGATCCGCTCAAGGCGGCAGTCGAGAGCGGCGACGTTCCGGTCGCACGCCTCAATGACATGGTCCATCGCATCCTGCGCAGCATGTTTGCCGTGGGAGTGATCGATAACCCGCCCATGCCGCGCATAGTAGTCGATCCCTTCCGCGGGCGCGATGACGCGCAGAAGATCGCCGAGGAGTGCATCGTCCTCCTCAAAAACTCCGATAACCAGCTTCCGCTCGCGCCCTCGGTGCACTCGATCGCCATCATCGGCTCGCACGCCGATGTGGGCGTGCTCTCCGGCGGCGGCTCCGCCCAGGTGGACGCTCCTGGCGGCAATGCCATCGCGCCTCCAGGACATGGACAATCCATCTGGGGCCGGCCCGTCTACTTCCCCTCATCGCCCCTTCGATACATCCGGGAAAAGGCGCCCGCCGCCAAGGTGGAGTACAACGACGGCGGCGACCCTGCCGCCGCTGCCGCCTTCGCAAAGGGCTATGACGTCGCCATCGTATTCGTCAACCAGTGGATGAGTGAGGGACGCGACGCCGCCACCCTGTCGCTGCCAGATAACCAGGATGCACTGGTCAGCGCAGTGGCTGCGGCCAATCCGCACACCATCGTGGTGCTTGAAACCGGCGGCCCGGTCTCGATGCCATGGGCCGGCGACGTCAAGGGCATCCTCGAGGCCTGGTACCCCGGCATCGGCGGCGCGCAGGCGATCTCTAACCTGCTCTTCGGTGACGTGAACCCCTCGGGCAAGCTCCCCGTAACCTTTGCCGCCAAGGATGCAGACCTGCCCCACCCCATCATCACCGGAATCGATCTCAGGCCGCAGCCCGTGAGTGCCGAGCCTGGATCGAAGGAGAAGCGCCGCCACTACGAGATCGTTCCCTTCGACGTGGATTACACCGGCGAGGGCGCACGCGTCGGCTACAAGTGGTTCGAATCGGAGAACAAGCAGCCGCTCTTTGCCTTCGGCCACGGTCTCTCTTACACGACGTACCAATACTCCGGACTGAAGATCAGCCTGAGAAAGCACACGGTCGCCTTCGATGTGAAGAACACCGGCAGCCGGGCCGGCGTCGAGATCGCCCAGGTCTACGCGATGTTGCCGGCCGCGGCCGCCGAGCCTTACAAGCGCCTCATCGGCTGGCAGCGCGTGAGCCTTGCCCCGGGCGAGACGAAGACCGTCAGCCTCGAGATCAAGCCGCTCTACCTCTCCATCTTCAACGAGCAGAAGGACGGCTGGGACCTCGTTCCCGGAGACTACAAGGTCTTCGCAGGGCCGTCCTCGGACGAGAGCCCGCTCACCGAAAACGTCCACGTGATGTTCTAGCTCTGAAGCCGCCCAGAGCGTTGCTGAAGCCTTCGCACCGACGGACCGGAAGACTCGCGGTGCGGGGGTACTTAGCAGCCTGGTGCTCCCCGGTCCAGCCCAAAAAAGAGATGCTCCAGGCAATTGCCTGGAGCACGGTGGTCTTTCTCTCAGCTTGAAGAGAGCCTCTTATGCCTTGGCGGGAGCTTTGGCAGCCGGAGCTTTGACCGCGGGAGCCTTGACAGAGAGCGCCTTCACGCGGGCGTTCAGTCGGCTCTTGTACCGCGACGCGGTGTTGTCGTGCAGAATGCCCTTCTGCACGCTCTTGTCGAGCGCCGAGGCGGTGATACGGTACTGCTCCATCGCGGCGGCGTGATCGCCCTTCACCAGCGCCTCGCGCAGGCTGCGCAGGCTCGAGCGGATACGGGTCTTGTTGGCGCGGTTCACGGCCGTCTTGGCAACCGTCTGCCGGGCGCGCTTCAAGGAGGAAACATGGTTCGCCATCGTCTATCCTGACTTTCTTAAGTTGGAAGTGGTGCACGCAGAAGAGACAACTGCACCCCCGTCCGCCGCAACCTCGAGTATAAGAGACTCTGCCCGGCGGGTCAATGCGCGGCCGCGGCACCCGCACGGCCTGCAACGCGTCCTGAAACCTGCCCTGCTTGAGCCCTCGATAGAGTGCTCACCCGAATCTCGAAGAGCCTCGGCCAGAGCTTTCCCGTCACAAACAGCCGATGATGTTTGGAGTCGTACGCGATCCCATTTAGCACCGCCTCTTCACTGCTGCGCTCAGATGCCGGGTAGAGGCCGGCAAGGTCGATCCAGCCGATCACATGCCCATCCCGCGGAGAGATGCGCGCGATCCGGTTCGTGTGCCAGACATTGGCGTAGATCTCCCCCTCGACGTACTCAAGCTCGTTCAACTCGGTGACCGGACTGCCCTGATCGGTCACCCTGATCTTGCGCACCACACGAAACGTCTCAGGATCGAGCAAGCGCAGGTAGGCGGTGCCGTCGCTCAGGATCAGGTGCCTGCCATCGTGAGTCAGACCCCAGCCCTCGCCGTCGTAGTGCATGGTGCGCAGCAGGCGAAAGCTGAAGCGGTCATAGACGAACGCCTCATGGCTGGTCCAGGTCAGCTGGATGAGGGTTGCGCCCCAATCCGTCAGCCCTTCAGCGAAGTACTGGCTGGGCACTTCGGCACGCTGCTGCACCTGCCCGGTCTCGAGGTCCTCCATGCGTAACGAGGACCTGCCATTGAGCCCGGTGCTCTCGTAGAGCCTGCCATCCACGATCACCAGCCCCTGGGTGAAGGCCTGCGGGTCGTGAGGATAGCTATGCAGGACGACAGGCTTGTCCGCCGCACGCGCTCCTGCAACCAATACTGAAAGCAGCAGGAGCAGCCCGGCGCAACAACGCATCATTGCAGCCAGCTTACCGGCTTCCACCCGCGCCTTCCAGGGAGAAACGTACCTACCACTGAACTCCAGGATAGAGGCTGGGCATGCGGAAGGACCGGTAGGTGTTCGAGCCGCTGATATGCATCTCCCAGACCGTTTGCGGGTTCGACGTTGGCGTGACTTCGTCGGTGTAGGCGTCGTCTCCCACCCCCGCCAGGTTGTACTCCACATTGGTGTTGGGCAGCACACGGGTGCTGCCCGCAAAGGAGGAGTAAAAATCGACGGAGTCATGAAAGACAAGTGACGCCGTCTTCGCATTCTCGTCAATCTGCATCACCGGGATGGTCGTGTACTGGCATGGAGGCACACCCGAACCGTTACACGTCACGCTCGGCGGAAACATGCGGTCGTCGCCATTGTCCATCAGCGCAAGGGTGAAGGAGCCGGTGGTGTTTTTGCTGACGAAGGTCGGATCGTGCTGCGCATAGAACCAGTCCGTCGGGTCAACGCCGCCCTGCAGCTTGAAGTCCCCACCCTGTCCCAGCTTCCACAGGACGGCGCCGCTTCCAGCTCCGTTTCGATAGTCGACCTTAACAACCCAGTTCTGGTGGCGCATCGAGACGAGGAAACTCCCGTCGTCAGGCGAGTAGACAACCGCATTCGAGTGCGTCCAGTCCGGAAAATTCATCGGGTGGCGATTCACATCGAAGTGGTCGAATTCATTCCAGACCCAGACCGGCTTGAAGTTGGGATCGAGGTCCACCACAACGTCCCCCAGCACGTTCGTGGCGCCGGGATAGCCGGGCAGATCGTTGAAGGTCTTAAGAGTATTCGCCAGCACCAGGATGTGCCCGTTAGGCAGCGCTGCGAAGTCGTGGGTGAAGAGCTGCAGGGTTATATTGAAGCCCGCAGCAGCCATGCTCGCATTCAAGTCGCTCATGTTGAGCTGGCGGATGGTGTTGCCGGCAAGGTCGATCTCGCGGATCGCGTTCAGCGCTCCAGGTGCAGTGGGAGTGGTGATCGGGAGCTGCGAAGGGAGAGCGATCAGGAACATCATGTGACCGTTGGGAAGCAGCTTGATCGGATAGAGCAGATCGCTCTGCTGGTAATCGGGGAAGGCGTAGTACCAGATCACATTTCCGGCTAGGTCGGTGACGAGCGGCTCTCCATTCGTGGCCCCCGGCAGCACATCAACCAGTTCGACACCCGGCTGCGGCGTCAGACCAGTGGTGGTCGAGACTGTAAAGCTGGGCACGATCCCCGCCGGAATCGCACCCGTGGTAAACGTCTGGTCCGCATCGTCCTGGGTGGTGCCATCGTCATAGGTGATGTGAGCGCGCATATGGTACGTCGAACTCGCCTTCATGCCTGCCACCTGGATGCTCACCGGGGTGTTACTCGTAGAGACCTCTTGCGAGGACGTGGTGAACCCGTAGGTAGCATCCGGTCCGAACTGAATGCTCACACTTGCCGGCGAGGGTGGGCTGATCGTGTAGGAGGCCACCAGCGGATTCGCTGTCCCCGCGACCACGCCGGGAGTGAGAGTTCGGACAGGTGGTGCGATCTTTGACGAGACAATGCTGCTGCTTCCACAACCTGCAACCAGGCATAGAAGGCAGGAAAGGAGCAGAGACACAGGTGCATATGGCCGCATGGAGGGCGCCTTTCAGCTACTTGGGAGTGGCCGGCGAGCAAGCGGCTGTTTACTTAGTCGTAAACACAGGCAGAAAAGTTGCGGCCTTTATCGTCTTTCTTTGCGTGCCTGCCGATTTTTGTCCGGCTCGTCTTCTCCCGTGTCGCCGGGCGCCCTTGCCGCGAAGCCGCTTCGTCATGCATGCTGAGTCGCATGGATGCTGAGAGTGCTCGCGCCTTCCTGCTGAAGCTGCCCAATGTTGTCGAGACGATGCAGTGGGGCAACAACCTGGTGTTCTGGGTTGGGGACAAGAGCATCGGCGGAAAGATGTTCGCGCTGGTCGACCTTGATCCGCCCGCTCCTGCCGGCGCAAGGGTCATGTCTTTTTCCGCCGGCCCTGAGAGGTTCGCCGAGCTGATCGAGCGCGACGGTGTGATCCCCGCGCCCTATGCGGCCCGCCTCTACTGGGTTGCGCTGCAGCATTGGAATGCGATTGCTGCGCCGGAGCTCACCTCATTGCTGAGGGACGCGCACCAGCTGACCTATACAAAGCTGCCGCAGCGCACCAGGGACGTGCTGGCGCTGCCGAGGGCCGAGCTGCGCAAGGTGGTGACCGAGCGCAGGCAGCTGCTGGCCGGCAAAGCGGCCGGCAAGCAGACTCCGAGCAAAGTAAAAAAAGCCAGCAAGCATCCGGCCGCCCCTGAGAAAACGAAAAGTCTCAAAGGCTCCGCCAGGCCGGCAAGCGGGGCCCGTAGAGAGCGCACGCCAGGCCAGATCTGAACCAGAGCGGGAAGTCAGCATCCTAAGCTCTATGCCCGATGCACCTCTCCAAGAACGCGATCTCACGCCTCAACGCGGCTCGGCTGACAACGAGAATAGTCGATCCCTGCGGAGCTACCCTGCTCCCTGGACCGGGCAGATACTGCTGGCTTGCGGCAAGTGCCGGCGAAAGCTGAGACGCCGGGCTGGCGACAAGGCCGTCCTCAAGCTCAAAAAGATTCTGAAGCGGCTCGCCCGGCGAGACGACGACGGCCTTCGCCTGCGGGTCGTTGAGGTCTCCTGCCTCAAGATGTGCCCCAGGGGTGGAGTCACGGTCTGTACGCAGGCGCAGCTGGGGGTCGGAGAGTGCTCCATCCTGCGGGACCGTGCCGATGTGGAGGCGCTCTACGTCCGCGCCAGGGCTGAATCGCTCAACTCCTCCTGATCAGGCGAGCTCATAAAGGAGAAGCGGAAACGGCTGGAGTCCTCGCTCCAGCGCAGGCCGGATTCATCCAGACGCGTCTGCTCCCGGCCAAGAGTGCACCCGCAGTGCATCGGGTTGCGCCTCATCCCACGCTCGGGTAGCGTGGGTTGATGGCTCCCGTCGCCCTTTCGCTCGAAGGAAAAGTCGCCCTCATCACCGGCGGATCGCGAGGCATCGGTGCGGAGACGGTGAGGCTTTTCACAGCCGCCGGAGCCCGGGTCGCCTTCAACTACCGTGTGGCTGCTGACCGCGCCCACGCCCTGGTTGCCGAATGCGGCGCCGCGCTCGGCGCCCCCGGACAATGTGTCGCCATCCAGCAGGAGCTGTCCAGCCCCAGGGAGGGACGGACGCTGGTCTCAAAGGCGGTCGACGCCTTTGGCCGGCTCGATTGCCTCATCGTGAACCACGGCATCTGGGCCCCCGAGGAGGCGCCGATCGGCCGGATGAGCGAGGCGCAATGGAGCCGCACCATGGCCGTGAACCTCGACAGCGTCTTTGGCCTGGTGCAGGCAGCGGTGGCCCAGATGCAGCGGCAGGGGCGCGGCCTCGACTCCAGCTCCGGCTTCGGCGCGGGCGAAGATGGGCGCAATCGCGAGGCTGCAGACAAGAGATCAACCGGCGAGAGAACCGCAGGCCAGAGAGCGTTCGACGAGACAGCAGAGGGCGCTGGGCTTCCGCACGGCGCGGCAGGCAGGCAGGGCGCAGCCGGGCACATTGTATTGATAAGCTCAACCGCAGGACAGCGGGGAGAGGCCTTTCACGCCGACTACGCTGTGACCAAGGGCGCGCTGATCAGTCTTACCAAGAGCCTGTCGAGTGAGCTGGCGCGGGACGGCATCTATGTCAACTGTGTCGCGCCCGGCTGGGTCGAGACGGAGATGTCCGCGGCTGTACTCACCGACCCTGACGCACGAGAGAGGGCCGTGGCAGACATCCCGCTGGGCCGCGCAGCCACGGCGCGCGAGGTAGCCGGGCCCGTTCTATTCCTGTGTACATCTCTGGCAGGATTCATCAGCGGCGAGGTCTTGAACGTCAACGGCGGGTCGGTGCTGGCCGGATGATCCGCGCGCTAAATTCCACACCAGGCGAGTGAAGAGCATGTTGAAGGGCAACAGGATCGCCGGAATCGCATTACTGCTGGCAGGCATAGGTGTGCTGTGCCCCCTGGCATCGGCCCAGGCGCAGGATGCCGACGTCAAGGCCAACAGCGACAAGGCGCGCGCCACGCTCAATGCGATGGTGCGCGCGCTCGGTGGAGATGCGTGGCTGAACCTCAAGGACATGTCGCTCGAGGGTCGAACCTCTGCCTTCTACCAGGGCACTCCAACCGGCGACATCACCGACTTCTGGGATTTCACCCTCTACCCTGACAAGCGGCGCGTCGAGCTCACGAAGAAGCGCGACTGGATCGTAATCTACACCGGCAGGAGCGCGTGGGAGGTCACCTACCGCGGCAAAAAGGAGATCCCCAAGACGGAGACGGACGACTATCTCAGGCGCCGCGACCACTCGATCGATGCGGCCATCCGGGTGTGGTTCAAAGACCCTAAGACGGTGCTGATCTACGACCAGCAGACCATGGTAGAACGCCATCTCGCCGACCAGGTTACGCTGCTCTCGCCCGACAACGACAACATCACCATCCAGATCGACGCGCAGGACCATCTCCCGCTGCGCTGCAGCTTTGAGTGGCGCGATCCGCTCTATAAAGACAAGAACGAAGATGCGGACGAGTTCGACGACTACCACGCGGTGAACGGGATTCCGACACCCTTCACAGTCACTCGCTTTCACAACGGCGATATGACGAACCAGCGCTTCCTCTATCGTGCAAGCTACAACACGGGCCTGTCGGATACGCTCTTCGATCCAGACGACGCAGTTCGCAAGTTCAAGAAGTGAGCGCCAGTTCGCGCCCGTCGTCTCCAGGCCATCGACCGCGACAAGTTTGAGCGTGGAAGCGGGACTGGTAGGATTTTCTTCGTGTCTGACTGCCTGCGACTACTTCGTCTTTTCTTTACGGCCATGGTCGCGGTGGTTGCCGGCTGCCTCCAACCTGCTTCACCTCTGGCTCAGACTGCTCTACCGACGCTGCTGCCGCACCCCATCCACCTCGCCAGCGGCAAGACCTTTTCGCTGAACCTGCCTGTCGGCTTTGAGGTCGATGTCGCGGCCGAGGGGCTGCACCGGGTACGCTTCCTGACGCGCGCGCCCGATGGACGCATCTTCACGACCGACATGCACGACCGCTCCGACAACTCACTCGGCACGGTCTATATTCTCGATGGCTTCGACCCGGCAACGGGCAGGTTTGCGCGGGTGACTCCCTACCTGCGGCATCTTCGCAATCCTAACGACGTCGCCTTCTACACGGACGCGAGCGGACAGAGCTGGCTCTACCTGCCCCTGACCGACAAGCTGGAGCGATTTCGCTACAAAGCCGGCGATAACTCCCCGAGTTCACCGCCCGAGGTGCTCGCCCACTATCCCGACTACGGCCTTAACTACAAGTACGGGGGATGGCACCTGACCCGCACCGTGGCTGTTGGCAAGGAGCTCGGCCGCGACGTGCTCTATGTCTCCGTCGGCAGCAGCTGCAACAACTGCGAGGAGAAGGAGGAGATTCGCGCCACCATCTCCACCATGGACCCGGACGGCGGCAACCCGCGCATCATCGCGCGCGGCATGCGCAACGCCGTTGGTCTGAAGTATCTCGACGGCACACTCTACGTCGCGAACATGGGCGCCGACCACCTCGGCGACGACGCTCCCGACGACCCGATGTTCGCCATCCGCGGCGCCGCCGCCGTGCCGGCCAGGGCGCTCAACTACGGCTGGCCGTACTGCTACTTTCAGCACGGAGTCGTGGTCGGCGACCCGGAGTTTGCGTCCTCGCCAAAGCACGCGAACTGCGCCGAAGTTCCTGCCGCCTTCGCCTTCTTTGCAGCGCACAGCGCGCCTCTGGGGCTCGACTACTTCGGCGAGCAAGACACGGCGTTGCACGGGTCGTTCCTGGTCGCGCTGCATGGCGCCTCGAAGAAAAGCATCGGTACGGGCTACCGCGTGGTGCGGGTAGGGCAAGGCTCAGACCCGCAGGACTTCGTGACCGGATTCCTCAACCACGGCGTTGTCTACGGACGCCCCTGCGGCATTCTGCGGACCGGCCCGGACGCCTTCCTGCTCACCGACGATGAGGGCGGAGTGGTCTACTACATTCATCGCAGGAACTGAATGCATCGCAGGAACTGAGCGCATCGCAGGAGCTGAGCGCATCGCAGGAGCTGAGTAAGCGTTTGCCTTTTACCAGACCCTGCAGGCGACCGGCTTGACCATCGGCTGGCCAGCCTTGCACTCAAAGGCCTGTCCAAACTCCGGCATATTCACAACCACGCCATTGATCCGGTATTTCTCCGGGGAGTGCGGATCGGTGACGGCGTTGACGCGCAGATTTTCATCCCGCTGATTGGCGCACGCCCACTGCGCCATGCCGACAAAGAAGCGCTGGTCTGGAGTAAGGCCGTCGATCGGCTTCAGGCTCTGCCCGGCCTCGGCCTTCTTCCACGCGATGTAGGCGAGCAGGGTTCCGCCGATGTCCGCCAGGTCTTCCCCGCTGGTGAGCTTGCTGTTGATCTTGATGTCGTCGACGACTACATACTGCGCATACTGATCGCGAACGCAGTTGATGCGGCTCTCGAACCGGGCCGCATCTTCCTTCGACCACCAGTCCTTCAGGTTGCCGTTCTCATCGAACTGCCTGCCCTGGTCGTCGAAGCCGTGCGTCAACTCATGTCCGATGGTCGCTCCGGTATTGCCGTAGTTCGGTGCATCGTCGAGCCGGCGATCGTAGAGCGGCGGCTGCAGCACTCCGGCAGGAAAGTTGATGTCGTTCATCTGCGGGTTGTAGTAGGCGTTCACCGTCGGCGGGCTCATGCCCCATTCGTCCCGATCGACGGGCTTGCCGACCTTTGCCCACTCGCGCCTGCTCTCAAAGGTTATCGACCTGCGGACATTGCCGAAGTAATCAGCGGGATCGATCGTCAGCGTCGAGTAGTCACGCCAGGTCTCTGGATAGCCGATCTTGTTGCGGACCGTGTGAAGTTTGCGCAGCGCCTCCTGCTTGGTCGGCTCGCTCATCCAGTCCAGGTGGATGATCTCCTGGCGCATGGCCTCTTCGATCTGGTCGGTCATCTCGACCGCCTTCCGCTTGGTATCCGGGCCAAAGGTGCGCCGCACAAACTCCTGCCCCAGCGCCTCGCCCAGGTAGTCATCGACCTGCGTGACGCAGCGCTTCCAGCGCGGGCGCATCTCGGGTGTTCCCCGCAGGTAGTGCCCGTAGAAGTCGAACTGCGCCTGGGCAAACTCGCTCGACAGGTAGGGCGCTGCTGAACTGACCACGTGAAAGCGGAGGTAGGCCTTTACGTTTTCAAACGGCTCGGCCTTGAGCTGCGTTTCAAGGGCCTGGTAAAACTTCGGCTCAGTGACGTTGATCGTCTTCAACGAATCCGCCCCGGGATGAACTGCTGCGAGATAGGCGCCCAGGTCGAGCGCGGGGGTGAGCGCATGCAGCTGGTCAAGCGAGAGCTTGTGGTCGAGGTTGTGCGGGTTGCGTCTCTCCACGCGGGTCAACGAGGCCTGGGCAAGCTTTGTCTCGAGGGCAAGAATCGCCGTAGCCTCGGCCCCCGCCTGCTCCGGCTTTTCACCGGCAAGGGCGAGCATATGGGCGATGTAGGCTAGATATTTCGTGCGCGTTTCGACGGACTTTACGTCCGTCTTGAGGTAGTAATCGCGGTCCGGCAGACCGAGCCCACCCGCTGCGAGGAAGACGATGACCTGCGAGGCGTCGGCAAAGTCCTGATCAGGCCCCGAGTCAAACAAGAACGAGCCCGGCATGGTCATGTCGAGATGCGCGATGTAGGGCGGCAAGTCGGAGACTCCGCGCAGCCCGGCGATGCTCGACAGCTCCTCGCTCAGCGGCGCGATCCCGCGCTGGTTGACGGCCGCCTCGTTCATGCACGCGCCGAAGTAGTCTCCAATCTTCTGCTGGACGGGCGTGCGGTTGAGCCCCCTCGAACTCTCATCGAGGATGCCCCAGAGAAACTGCTCATTTTCGTTGGTGAGCTTCGCATAGACGTCCCACGACGCCTGGTCGGGCGGAATCGGATTCTGCTTCCGCCATCCACCGCAGGAGTACTGGTAGAAGTCGATGCATGGGTCTACCGTCTTGTCCATCGAGGTGAGATCGAGGCTGGGGGTGTAAGGCAGGGCGCTCAGTGGCTTCGCCGCCGTCAAGCCTGCAGCGGGCGTGCCTGCGGCCGGCATGCCGGAGGTCGCAGCGGGCTGCTGCGAGCTTGCCGTAAGAGCGGTGAGCAGCGCCAGCAAAAGCGTGCTGAGTGCTGCCTGGAGGGATAACTTTCGAGACGCTCTGATGATCTGATCTCCTCGATGCATGCGGCGTCTTCTATCGCTTCGATGCCGCGAGTCCTAACCCAGGGGCGCAACGCCCCGAACGGTGAACGGAGTATACAGCGATTGGCTCGGCAGGGTCTTGCAGCGCGCACTTTGAACAGTCCGAAGCCGCCTGCAGGGAGTCGCAAGGCCTGCGCGGAGCGGCGCGATCCCGGTCACCCTCTTGCCGCCATTTATAATCGGCCCTGACCCATGCAAACGCCCACGCCTCAACCTGAAGCGCAGCAGGTGCTGGACATCGTCAGGATCATGGCGATCCTGCCGCACCGCTACCCCTTTCTGCTGATCGACCGCGTGCTCGAGGTGCAGCGCAAGCAGCGCATCGTCGCCCTCAAGAATGTCACTATCAACGAGCCCTACTTCGAGGGGCACTTTCCCGGCTATCCGATCATGCCCGGAGTGCTAATGGTCGAGGCGGTGGCGCAGGCTGGCGGTGCTTTGCTGCTCACCGAGATCCCTGACCGCTCCGAGCGGCTGATGGTCTTTACCGGCATCGAGCGCGCAAAATTTCGCCGCCCTGTAGTGCCTGGCGACCAGATGCGCATCGAGGTAAAGGTGCTGAACTGGCGCACCTACGCGGTCAAGATGCAGGGCGCCGTAACCGTCGATGGCAAGCTGGCCTGCGAGGCGACGATCATGTGCCAGCTGGTGCCGCGGCCGGGTGCAGCGGCTGCCGCGACGACGGCTGTGGCCGTGACTCAGAACGCTCCTGCACCGGCGGCGACCCTGGAGACGGTGAGCTCGGAGTGAGCATTCACCCGACCGCCCTGGTTGCGTCAACTGCCGTTGTCCCCGAGTCCTGCACCATCGGCCCCTACTGCACGGTTGGTCCAGACGTGGTGCTCGGCGAGGGCTGCACCCTGGTCTCGCATGTAGTGCTCGATGGGCGCCTGCGGCTGGGGCCACACTGCAGCGTCTACTCCTTCGCCTGCGTCGGCATCTCTCCCCAGGACCTCAAGTATGCCGGTGAGCCGACCGCGGTCGAGGTGGGTGAACATACCGTCGTTCGCGAATACGTCACCATCTCCCGCGGCACGGCGCTCGGCGGAGGGGTGACGCGAGTGGGCAGCCATTGCCTGATCATGGCCTACACCCATATCGGGCACGACAGCCAGGTGGGCGACCACTGCATCCTCGCAAACGCGGCTACCCTCGCCGGGCACGTCATCGTCGAGGACTACGCCGTCGTTGGAGCCCTCTGCCCGGTGCATCAGTACTGCCGCATCGGCAGGTACTCCTACATCGGCGGCGGCACGACCATCACCCAGGACGTGCTGCCTTTTTCCCTGACCTCGACCCGGCGGGAGAGCCATGCCTACGGCCTGAACAAGGTCGGGCTGGAGCGACGCGGATTCTCACGGGATCAGCTGCGCGCCCTGCAGCACGCCTATCGGCTGCTGCTCGCGGCAAAGCTCAACACCACCCAGGCGGTCGAGCGCATCCGCGCAGAGGGCGGCGGCTCCGAAGAGGTCGCCTACCTGGCGAACTTTATCGAGCACTCCACCCGCGGCGTGCTGAAGTAGGGAGCCGGGGATGAAGCTGGGCTTGATTGCGGGCAATGGCCGGTTCCCCTTTCTGCTGCTCGATGCGGCGCGCGCCCACGGCGCAGAGGTCGTCGTCGCCGCCATTCGCGAAGAGACCGACCCGGAGATGGATGCACGAGCCGCTGCCGACACCGGTATCCGCGTCCACTGGCTCTCGCTGGGCGAGCTGTCCTGGCTGATCGACACTTTCAAGGCCGAGGGCGTACACCGCGCCGTGATGGCCGGTCAGGTCAAGCATCGGCAGATATTTTCGAGCATCCGTCCGGACTGGCGGCTGGCCAAGCTGCTGCTCTCCCTCCGCACCCGGAATACCGACATGCTGCTTGGCGCGATCGCCAGGGTCCTGGCAGATGAGGGCATCGAACTGATCTCCTCGACCACCTACCTAGAGCCGCTGCTGGCTCGGGCGGGAGTGCTTACCGGGCGCGCTCCCAGCGCAGAGGAGCAGAGGGATGTGGAGTACGGCCGCCGGGTTGCGCTGGCACTCGCCGGATACGACATAGGGCAGACGGTCGTCATCGCCAGCCAGGCCTGCGTTGCCGTCGAGGCGATGGAGGGCACCGATGCCACCATCGAGCGCGCCGGAGCGCTGATGAGGCTGCAGGCCGCCGGGGACAGGGCAGCGCCCGAGGATGGAGCTCTGATCGGGAACGAGGCCGAGAGCCGCGGGCCGTCTGCGCCGCTGCTCGATCGGCGCCTCACCGTCGTCAAGGTGGCCAAGCCTCGGCAGGACATGCGGTTCGACGTGCCGGTGATCGGCCTCGCGACGATCATGGTGATGGAGCGGGCGCATGCCACCTGCCTTGCGCTCGAGGCCGGGCGCACCCTGATCTTCGACAGCGCGGCCGTGATTGCGCGGGCCGACCAGGCGGGCATCGCAATCGTCGCCCAGGAGCGGGATGGGGACTCTGCAGGTTAAGACCGGTGCGGTTCGCGGGCCAGCCGCAGGCTGCGCTTCATCACGGAATGCGGCAGGGTTGCGCACCATCAATATCCGCCCCGCAACACCGATCGCCGCTCCGCAAAGATGCTCTAATGGAGTAGCCGGGACCTCGCCGGAACTTTGCCTGATACGGAGAGATGCACCATGTTGAAGTCCAGATTTTTGTTGATTGCAATTGTTCTTGTCGCCCTTGGTAGCGCGGCAGCTGCGCGCGTCTTTGCCGCCGACGACGCGCTTCCTCAGACCGGCCAGACCGCGCCTGCGTTCACCCTGCCCTCGCAGGACGGCTCGACCATCAGCCTCGACAGCTTTCACGGCAAGTGGGTCGTACTCTACTTCTACCCGAGGGACATGACCCAGGGCTGCACCATCGAGGCGCACAACTTCCAGCGCGACCTGCCCAAGTACGAGAAGGCCGATGCCGTGATCCTCGGCGTCAGCGTCGACTCGGCCGACAGCCACAAGCAGTTCTGCACCAAGGAAGGCCTGAGCTTCCGTCTGCTCGCCGACACCGACAAGAAGGTCGTCAAGCAGTATGGCTCGCTCTCGATGGGGATGATGGCGAAGCGGAATACCTTCCTGATCGATCCCAGCGGGAAGATCGTCAAGGTGTGGACCGGCGTCGATCCGAACCACCACAGCGAAGAGGTCCTCGCCGCCGTCACCGGCATGCAGAAGAACGGCTGACCTCGGCTGCTGCCACCAGCACGACGCGATGACGGGCATGCTCTGCTGAATAAAGCATGCGTACGTCTGCGCACCCCATGATCGAATCGACCCGGAAAGAGGACACCATGGCAGAACCGATCCTGGAACCCGAAGAACACGAGGCTCCGAAGAAGAAAGGGCCGCATGACCCCGACGAGATCAATCCCAAGCTCGCGTCCGATATCTACTACTGGGCGCAGGAGTTTCACGTGACCGGGCAGCAGCTGCATGAGGCGATCCGCGTGCACGGGACGCATGTGGTGAAGATCCGCGAAGCCCTCAAAGGCCATAAGCACTGACAGCCGATCAGACCAGCAAGACCACTCGTCCACCGGTCTGATCGTCAGCGACAGGCATCGTCAGCAGACTGCATTGTCAGCAAAGACAGGCACAGAAAAAGCCCGGCTCAAGAGCCGGGCTTTCTCTTTCCTGCTGCGAAGGATTCAACGCCTTCCCTTCTTCGCCGCCTTCTTTGCTGGACCCTTCTTTGCTGGACCCTTCTTGGCGGCTGCCTTCTTCGGGGCTGCCTTCTTCGCTGGAGCCTTCTTCGGAGCGGCCTTCTTGGCTGGCGACTTCTTTGCGGCTGCCTTCTTCGGAGCTGCCTTCACTGCCGCCCGCTTTGCCGGCAGTGAACTGCCTTTCTTCCCCTGCTTCTTGTTACCGGCTGCCGCAGCCTTGCCGCCGCTCTTCGCCGCTACCTTCTTGGCGGCAGACTTCTTCGCCGCGATCGCCGTAGACTTCCCACCGAACCTGCCTCCCCGGCCTGTGGAGCTGGCCGTCTCCCTGCCGCCCTTCGCAGGAGCTGCTTTCTTCGCAGGAGCCTTCTTCGCGGGAGCCTTCTTTGCTGCAGCCTTCTTTGCGGCAGATTTCTTGGCAGCACTCTTTCCCGGGATCCTGGTCTCGATCGGCGGAGCACTGGCGCCGCCGGGGTGGAGGTTGTCCGTGCCCGATCCAGCACCGCTCTCCTCCCCCTCATCCGACTCGATCTCGTCGTCGTCGGAGGAGATGGAGATGCTTACCTCCTCTTCTTCCTCATCGTCATCGAAGCCCTCCTCTACCTCTTCCGGAAAATCATCGGCTTCGGGTTCTGATTCCTCATCCTTGGCGGCGTAGAGCTTTAGGTCCTCGTACATCGATGTTTCCTCCGGGCTTCCGCTCGTTTATGAATCGTGTCTTGCAGTTCTCGCAAATATGGAGAGCGCTTGGGGCGGATTATAGCAACACCTTGCGGCAGCACGCGAGAGGGCACGCCCGATAATCTCTTCTCGGAAGAAGGCGGAAGACTGCGTCTCCGGCTCTCTTCATCTCTTCTTTGCATGCCTGCTTCGAGGATGCGAAGACGTGCCGGAGCCCCTGCGGTGCGATGGCGCGGAACCTCGCCGCACGCGCGAGGAAGATGCGCGCCCATGACGCCTGCCTCGCAATGCACGGCTTATGTGCGCCGGTTCCGCCACGTAGAGCCGCCTGCCCGGCGTGATCGCTCCGCCTTTGAGGTGGTTCCACCGTCGCAGTTGATCGACCGTGATGCTAAAGCGATCTGCGACCTTGACCAGGGTATCGCCCCGCTGTGCGTGGTACTGCGAGGCATGGGCAACGCTGCCGGCCAGCACCGGCGCCACCGGGATCACCAGCGAATCGGTGCCCAAGAGGTCGGCGTTCTCGCTGAGCTGGTTCACAAACGCCACCTCCGAGCTGCGCACGTGGAAGCTGCGCGCCACGTCCTCCAGGGTCTCGCCTGCCACCACCTTGTGAAAGCGCCAGTAGCGCCGCTTGTCTTCCGGGACCTCCGCTACCCGCTGCTCAAAGAGCTTTGCCGTGCCGGCGGGCAGATGCAGGTCAAAGGGCTCATCGGTCGGCGTCGTCATGCGCAACAGGCTGGGGTTCAAGCCGGTGATGACCTGCACCGGCGCGTCGGTTAGGTCAGAGACCAGCCGCAGGTCGATGCTGTAGCTCACGGTCACCGTGTCAAAGAGGACAGGCGGATCTGTGACCATCGTGTCGAGCCCGTACTGCTTCGGATTCTTGGCCATGATGATCGCCGCGAGGATGATGGGAACGTAGTTCTTGGTCTCTGCCGGCAGCGCGTTGCGGCGGTAGAGCTCCCAGAAATCGGCGTAGCCGGTACGCTGCACCGCGCGCTGAACATATCCCGGACCCCAGTCATAGGCGGCCATTGCGAGATACCAGTCTCCAAACTGGTTATAGAGCCCCTTGATGTAGCGGGCGTAGGCGCGGGTGGATTTCTCTGGATCGAAGCGCTCATCCACCCAGCCGTTCCTTATCAAACCGTAGCTCGAGGCGAAGGGCATGAACTGCCACATGCCCGCCGCTCCCGAGCGCCCGTTCAGCGCCTGCGTCTGGAAGCCCGATTCCGCGACCGCGAGGTAGATCAGGTCCTGCGGCACACCCTCCTGCTGCAGCACGTGCTGGATGACGTCCTTGTAGCGCCCCGCCCGTTTCAGCGAAGCCATGATGGTAGGGCGGCCGCGCGCGTTCGAGAAGAAGTTGATGTAACCCGCGACATAGTCATTCAGCACCAGCGGCAGGTCGGACTGGGTGGTCTTCAATTGCACCTCCGCCTGCGCCTTCAGTGCCGGGTCGACGGGAAAGGTGATGTCGTTCGCGATATCGACGGGGGCCGGCTCGGTCGGGGGCGCAAAGCCGTTGCCCTGCTTGAGAGCATCGAGTTCGAGCGCGTTGATTGAATCGACGATGCGCTCGAACTCGTCCGAGAGCTGGGGATCGCTCTTCAGATCGATCCTGCTGGTCAGCATGAGGTCGACCGCGTAGTCGAAGTCGTTCCTCGCCGCCTCGAGGTGGCCCGCATGATAGTCGGCGACACCGTTCTGATAGGCGTGCTCCACGGTGTCGATCAGCGCCTGGTTCTTTGAGCCGGCGCGGGTCGAGGGCTGCGCCGCAGCGGCTGCCGAGTTCGCTGCCGAAGACGCCGGCGGGGTGGGCTGCTGGGACTGGCCGGATGCAGAGGCCTGGGCATCGCGCGGCGCCGTCAGCAGAAAGACAGCAGCCAGGGTTGCGGCGCCTGCGACCCTCGGCAGGCAGATTCGCAGCACGGCTCTGGTGAAATTGTTCTTGCCCAAATCGATCGGCACCGCCCTCATTGTATGACCCTGACGCCCCCAGCCCCGGTGATAAGATCAGAGCTCAGATCGTCATTCCTCACTGCCGTGGCCCTCGCTCCGAACTGCCGCAGTCGACCTCGGAGCACCAGCGGAGAGCCGCGCACCAGCTTCCATCCTGTCATCCTTCATGGACATTCAGCACATCCGCAACTTCGCGATCATCGCGCACATCGACCACGGCAAGTCTACCCTCTCAGACCGTCTGCTCGAGCTGACCGGCTCGCTGACCGCGCGCGAGATGCAGGCCCAGGTGCTCGACGCGATGGACCTCGAACGGGAGCGCGGCATCACCATCAAGGCCCACTCCGTGCGGATGATGTATCACGCCCGGAACGGCGAGCTCTACCAGTTGAACCTGATCGATACCCCCGGCCACGTCGACTTCTCCTACGAGGTATCGCGCTCGCTCGCCTCCTGCGAGGGCGCCCTGCTGGTGGTCGATGCGACCCAGGGAGTCGAGGCCCAGACCCTCGCCAACGCCTACATCGCGATCAACAACGGCCTCGACATGATCCCCGTCATCAACAAGATCGACCTGCCCAGCGCCGACATCCTGCGCACCCAGGAGATGATCGAGAACTCTGTAGGTGTAGACGCCACCGACGCAATCGCGGTGAGCGCCAAGACCGGGCTCGGAGTGCCGGAGATACTTGAGGCGGTCGTACATCGTCTGCCCCCTCCGGCCGGGGACATCGATGCGCCGCTGCAGGCGCTCATCTTCGACTCCTGGTTCGATTCGTATCGCGGAGTGGTGGTGCTGGCGCGCGTAATCAACGGCCGTCTGCGCAAGGGCATGAAGATTCGCCTGATGTCGAACGGCAAGGCCTTCGACGTCGAATCGCTCGGCGTGCTCACCCCCAAGCCGGTCGAGATCGCGGAGCTTACCGCCGGCGAAGTGGGCTTCTTCGTCGCCACCATCAAAAATGTTGGAGACACCAAGATCGGCGACACCGTCACCGAAGACGCGCGTCCCTGCGCCTTTGCCCTCCCCGGGTTTGAAGACATCAAGTCCATGGTCTTCGCCGGTATCTACACCGTCGACACTCACGAACACACACTGTTACGAGATGCCCTCGAAAAGCTGCGGCTGAACGACTCCTCCTTCTTCTTTGAGCCGGAGAGTTCGGTCGCGCTGGGGTTCGGCTTCCGCTGCGGCTTCCTCGGGCTGCTCCATATGGAGATCATCCAGGAGCGGCTGGAGCGCGAGTTCAACCTCGACCTGATCACCACCGCGCCGGGCGTGCGCTACCGCATCACGCTCACCGACGACTCGGTGATCGAGGTCGAGAACCCGTCCCGGTGGCCCGACCCGAGTAACATCGAGCGGGTTGAGGAGCCCGTCATCACCGCCAACATCCTCACCAACGAGGAGTATGTGGGCGGCATCCTCAAGCTGGTTGAGGACAAGCGCGGGCGTCAGAAAAACTTCGAATACGTCACTCCAACTCGAGTGATGCTGACATATGAACTGCCGCTGAACGAGATCGTCCTCGACTTCTACGACCGGCTCAAGTCCGTCTCCCGAGGCTATGCGTCGCTCGACTACCACCTCTCGGGCAGCTGGGATTCGCCCATGGTCAAGCTCGACATCCTGGTCTCGGGGGAGGCGGTAGACGCGCTCTCGATCATCGTGCACCGCGACTTCGCCTACGACCGGGGTCGCAGCCTGGTGGCCAAGATGCGGGAGCTCATCCCGCGGCAGCAGTTCGAGGTCGCGATCCAGGCCGCGATCGGTGCCAAAATCGTTGCCCGCGAGACGGTAGCCGCGCTGCGCAAGAACGTCATCGCCAAATGCTACGGGGGAGACATCTCCCGCAAGCGCAAGCTGCTCGAGAAGCAGAAGGAGGGCAAGAAGCGGATGAAGCGGATCGGCAAAGTGGACATCCCGCAGGAGGCCTTCCTGGCGGTGCTGAAGATCGGCGAAGACAGCTAGCCGCACAGCCGCGGATCGAGTTGGCATTCTCGCATAAGCGCCGAAAGCTGTCATCGTTTATTCATCCGGATTGTGGGAAACGTCGTTTTCAGGCGACTTTAGCCCGCTTGCGGAGCTCGCCTCCGCTATGGCTTCACAAGTGACTCAGCTTAAAGACCTTAGTAAGATTTGCTGCCAGAATAAGGCACGGGCTGATCGCGCATACTGTAGTTGCATCGAGAATGAGGCAAAGTCTTCCACATTTTTTTCCACAGAGATCGTCCCCGCCGCGCATGAAACGAGATGAGCCGGAAAGACTGTACTGAATTGATCAGATTTCCTTGAACGGCTGAGCTATTAAGCTCGCCGCCAATGACGCTCGCCCAGGCCCCTGACTACCCGTTAAGAACGATGAGGCAGGGGCAACAGGCTGCCGGATCAGGCATGGGCAGAGCAATACCCGCTCGCTGATCCGCTGAATGGGGTTGAACCCCCGTGACGACCAGCCTCGCAGCTGAAATCCACCACCAGCAACGGAAAGAGGCAGAGGACCCCGCTTGCCGCGGTGTCCTCTGCCTCTCTTGCCTTCTGCGTCGGCGCTACAGCCTGCGAACCGCCTCTACTGCTTGGGTGTCGTTGAGGTAGCAGCCGGCTTCGGTGCAGGCTTTGCCGCTGCCCGGGGTGCGGTGCTCCTCGGGCCGGTGGAGGCGCCCTGCGACGCCGGAGGAGGCGGAACGCCGGACTGCTGGTTATAAGCCTGGATCACCGGCAGGGTGATGTTGGTCGAGTCGCTTGCCCAGAGCACCGTCTGCTGTGCGTTCTGCTGGCTCGGCGAGCCGTCGAGCACCAGGGTGTACCCATTCTGGTGTACGTAGGCCATCATCACCGCACCGAACTTCTCCGCCAGCTTGCCGAAGGTCTCGTTGCCCTCCTGGTTGTAGGCCGTCTGGGCGTCTTCAGCCTCGCGCTGCAGCGACTTCTCCTTATCGTCGATCGACTTCAGGAGGGTGGCCCGCTGCTCTTCGCTGATGGTCGTAGCCTGGGACTGCTTCTTGAGCGCCTCGATCTCATCGCTCTGGGTCTTGAACTGCGCCTGCTTGGGCTGGTACTTCTTCTGCAGCTCGCCGAGGTTGCGCTGGCCCTCGTTGGTCGCACCGACAGCCTGCTCAAACATGATGACTGCTACTTTGGTGGGTCCCGCGGGAGCAGCGATTCCGGGAGCATTGGGGGTGTCGGTGGCTGCCGCGGCAGAGGCCGGAGCGGCTGTCTGGGCTACTGCACTCACGCCGAGTCCAGACGAGAGTATGCCAACTAGTAGTAACGAACGCTTCATTGGAATCGGAAACTCCTTGTCAATTCGGTCGAGATCGCCCGCATCCATCTGCAGAAGCGAACTTCGCTTCCTGGTCTACCTCCTGCGCACTTCATAGAGGCAGATCACGGCCGGGAGGGCGCCGGAATTGCAAGGAAGAGACACGTACAGAGGACTGCTCAGGACTACTCGAAATTATAGGCGGGGCCGGAGGGAGCGTCAATCAGCAAGAGAAGGATTCCAGGCGCGGAAAGCGCTCGATTGACGTGGCGCAGAGCCCGCCGTTCAGCCCATGAACACCCGCCGTTCAGCCCGTGAACACCCATCCAACAGCCCATGGAGATGTCGTGAGCCAGGGCAGGTTCTGCCAGCCCGATCCCGCAACCCCCAGGAGTGTCAGGCTTCGCGATGGCCAGCTTGACACCCCTCTGCCCCCACTCCCTAGAACGTGGTGCTGACTGTAAGACGAAACGTCTTGCGCGGCTCCCGCAGGTGATAGAGCCGGTCATACTGCTGGATCGCCTGTCCGTAGCTGAAGTCGCCGGCGCCGCCCTCCGGGAACATGGTCCGGGTGATCAGCTCCTGGCCCTGCACGTCATGGTAAAGGCGCAGCGGGTTGAAGGCGTAATAGATGCGGAAGGGCGCATTCACGATAGGCAGGATGGCGGAGAGCTGCGCACCCATCGACATCCGCGGGACGAAGTTGGTGCCGCTGACCGTGTGAATGAACTTTCCTATCCCCAGGCTGGTGCCCGTCACTCCACCCTGGCAGGCACCGTTGGCGTAGACCGGGCAGCCGTAGAGCGGCGAGGCGAGGGCGTCAAAACCCTGCAGGCTCTCGCGCAGCTGCGACTTGCGGAAGGCAGTGTCGATTCCGAAGTCGTCGAAGAGCTCGAGGCTCACCGGCCCGCCGACGGGGATACGGTATTCGACGTTGCTGGTAAAGCTGGTATCGCCTCCGACAGAGACGATGCCGTAGACAGGTATGGGAACCTGGATCGGGCCGTTCCCTGGGTTGGCGGGATCGCGGGGCACGGTCGTCCCGTCCGGGTTGATCAGATTGAAGAGCACCCGCGTCGGAATGAAGGCGTAGGGCGTACCGGTTCGAATGTCGAAGCCGCGTATGTCGGACTCGCCGCCGATGTAGAAGCGGTTGAAGGGAGGCGCCACGTCTCCGCTGATGCCCTGGATGTAGGCAAGCTGCATCTTGTAGCCGAGGACGTTCCTGCCCTCACGATCAAAGCGCAGCCCTCGTACCGCGCGGAACTGCTTGAACTCCAGCACCGGGCTGATGTAGCGGACGTTGCCGAAGAGTCCCGCCACCTGCAGCGCGGATGAAAACTCCTGCCCGTTGCGCGGCCGGTACGAGCTGTCGAGCCGGTTGTACTGGTAGCTGAAGGACAGCATGCTGGTCACGATGCCCTGCAGAGCGTTCGAGCCCTGGATGCCGCTGCGGAAGGCGAGCGCCTGGAACAGGTTGCTCGAGGCCTGGCTGAAGGTTGTGACAGACGAGCGCTGCAGAGAGTAGGTGACGCCCACACGCGCGAAGGAGCGACGGATAGGATAGCTGCCTGAGAAAGTGAGCCCGGTAGCGGACTGGTTGTAGTTCTGGATGAGCGACTGCGCCGCCTGGCTGATGTTATCGCTGCCGGTCAGCTTCGAATTTTTGGCCGCGTTGTAGTCGGTCTTGTTCGAGAAGACCTGGAAGCCGAGGTTCAAAGGCCGGTTCCGGAAGTAGGGCTCCGTGAAGCCGAAGAGCAGGTTGCGCGAAGTGTTGCCAAGGCTAGCCTGGACGCTGAGCGTCTCGCCCAGCCCAAGGAAGTTGTTGGTCTGGTAGTTCAGGCCGACAAAAGAACCGGAGAGCCCGCTCAGGCCTCCGTTCAGGCCGATGCTGTTCTTCCCCTTCTCCTTGACCTTGAGCAGCAGCTGCACGGTGGCGTTCTCAGCGTCAGGAGTTGCGGTCGAGTCCTGGTCCACTTTAAGCGGCTCGAAGTACTCCAGCTGATTCAGACGCAGCAGGCTCTGCTCCCAGCGGTTGCTGTCGTAGACCTGGCCCTCTTCAAGGTTCAGCTCGCGGCGGATGACGAAATCGCGGGTGACGGTGTTGCCCTGGAACTCGATGCGGGAGACGTAGAACTGCTTGCCCTCGTCGATGTCGATGTTGAGGTTGATGACCTTCTTCGCCTCGTCGACCGTCGGTACAGGATTGCCGACGAAGTTGATGTACCCCAGGTGACCATACGCCTTACGCAGGTTTTCAAGCCCCTTACCGACCAGCGAGTAGTCGAACCAGTCCCCATCCTTCATGGCGAACTGTGCCCTGAGCGCCCGGTTGTTGTTCACCGTCTTGTTACCCGAGAAGGTGATCGAGCCGATCCGGTAGCGGTCGCCCTCCTCGATAGGCAGACGGATGTCGATGCGCTTGCCCTTCCTCGGGCGGAAGGTGAACAGCGAAAGCCCGCCTTCGTTGCGGATCTGGGTCGTCGGCTCGCCTACGTTCGCGTGGAAGTAGCCGCGATCGCGGTATGCCTGGCGCACCCGCTCCGCGTCCTCCTCGAGCTTGCTGGCGTCAAAGGTGCGCGGAAAGATGTTTTCGAGGATCAGCGAGTGGGGGATGCCGACCGGCCGCAGGTTCTTCATCGAGCGCCGCAGCTGAAGCGACGAGATATGGGTGTTGCCGGTGAACTGGATCTTGCCGACCTCGACCTTCGGCCCCTCCTTGACGTTGAAGGTAATCGCGACGGAGGCGGGCGGGATCGTCTTCACCTCGGTCTTGATGACCGAGAACTGGTGCCCGTGGCCGGCGAGCAGCTCCTTGAGCACGGTGACGGCACGCGCAACCTTGGTCGCGTCATACTGGCTCTCGATCGAGAGCGGCACCTTGGTCTTCTTGAAGGCTTCGAGCACATCCGACTGCTGGACCGAGTTCAGACCCTTGTAGTTGATCTCACGGATGGTGGGCTTTTCATGGACGTAGATGTCGAGGACGACGCCCTGCGGCGTATCTTCACGCTCGATCCTCACGTCTTCGAAGTAGCCGGTGTTCCACAGGGAGTTGAAGTCGCGCTCGACCGTCAGCGGGTCATAAGCGTCGTTCTGACGGCTGAAGAGCCGGGCGAGCACGGTCTCCTTGGGGATACGCCGGTTGCCGATCACGCGGATGGCGGTGACGATGGGTTGAGCTCCCGCAGCCGGGGCGGCTCCGGCGGCCAGCGGCTGCGGCGCGGACTGCGTTTGCGGCACGGCCTGCTGCTGAGTGGTGTCGGGTGCGGGCTGCTGGGCCCACGCGGGGCAGATCGCCGCGAAACAGACCAGAGCCGCCACAGTGACGGACGTACGACGAAGGAGCAGGTTCAAAGTCCGAGTCTGGTGATGCCTGGAGCGGTCCTGGGGACGGCCGCCTGTGATAACGGAAGAGATAAGCACATCCTCACTGCTAAAGATCGGGTCCATCGAATGCTGCAAGTGGAAAAGCCGATTATATGTGACGGAGGGGGCTGTCCCCAACTGCCGGCGCGTCTTGTGCGGGTTCACTTGCATTCGACATGGCTGGCAGGCCGTCTGTCACCCGCGGCAGTCAGCGCGCCCGGCAGCAGGAGCACGCGGTCAGCTCTCGAGCTCCGCGCGAATGCCATACTCGCCCGCGGAGCGGTCCCACGCCACGCTGAGCACGTTGGGTTTGCAGCACACCTGGCAATCCTCGACATACGACTGCCTGTGCCCCGCAGACTCATCGACAACCGTCTCATTCCACTCCCCACAGCCTGCACACTGAAAGCCAGCAGTGAACGGCATGCTACCCTCGGCCGGCTGGCTGCGACACCCTGCGTCGGCCCGCCGCATCCAGTCTATCGGACTCTCAAATCTCAGAGTATTTCGACCGGGGCCGCGTCTTAGCGTCCCCGCAGCCGCAGCAAGGTCACGCGCTCTTGCCGCTTCACACCGCATTCGCTGCCGGCGTCGTTGCCTTGCGCTGCAGAAGCCGCGCGAACACTGCTCAAGGCAAATGCGATCGCGGGCGGGGAACAGGTAATTTAGACTGACTAAGCTGGTCTACCGGCGTCTCGCCGCACCCTCGTTCAGGGGACCCAACTCTCAGAAGGAGCTAATCAACAGCATGTCGTTACTGCGCATCAATGACGAAGCACCCAACTTTACCGCCGAGACTACCCACGGCACCATCGACTTTCATCAGTGGATCGGCGATAGCTGGGCCGTACTCTTCTCGCACCCCAAGGACTTCACCCCGGTCTGCACCACCGAGCTCGGCACGATGGCCGGCCTCGAGCCCGAGTTCGCCCGCCGCGGCGCCAGGATCATCGGCCTGAGCGTCGACCCGGTCAGCAGCCACAGCCGGTGGGCCGCCGACATCGAAGAGACCCAGGGACACAAGGTCAACTACCCCATGATCGGGGATCCGGAGCTCAAGATCGCGAAGCTCTACAACATGCTGCCCGCCGATTCGGGAGACACCGCCGACGGACGCACCGCCGCAGCCAACGCCACCGTCCGCACCGTGTTTGTGATCGGGCCGGACAAGAAGATTAAGCTGCAGCTCAGCTACCCGATGACCACCGGCCGCAACTTCGACGAGATTCTGCGGGTGCTCGACTCCATGCAGCTCACTGCGAAGCACAAGGTAGCCACCCCGGCCAACTGGAAGTACGGCGACGATGTCATCATTGCCGGCAGCGTCTCCGATGCCGAGGCGAAGGAGAAATACCCCCAGGGCTACAAAACCGTCAAGCCCTACCTCAGGATCGTCGCGCAGCCTCAGTAGCCGGCCAGATCGCAGCAGGCCGCTGTCACTCGCGGCGGCCTCGCGAACCACCTACTGCGATGACTGACCAGTGCTAATGCGGTCGGGCTTCAAGTAGCGATCGAAGTGCTCCAGCATCCGCGCGTGGAAGTGGAACTGGGTCTCGGCTCCGCTGGCCGAGTGCGTCTTGCGCGGGAAGATCTGAAAGTCATACGGGATACCCGCGTCGATCAGCTGCTGAATGTACTGCACTGAATTGCCCAGGTGCACGTTGTCGTCGCCGGTGCCGTGCAGCAGCAGCAGCCGCCCCTTAAGATCGGCAGCCGTGTTGATCACCGAATCGTCGCGATAGACATCGGCGTTGGCGCCCGGCAGGCCGAGGTAGCGCTCCGTATAGATGGAGTCGTAGTTGCGCCAGTCGGTCACCGGCGCCCCGGCTACTCCTGCGCGAAAGCGCTCGGAGTGGCTCATCGCATAGAGGGTAAAGGTCCCGCCCCAGCTCCAGCCCCACCAGCCCAGGCGGATTCGGTCGAGCTGCGGATACTTCGCCAGAACCTGGTCGACCGCCGCCAACTGATCGGCCAGCTGTACCGGCCCGAAGTCGCGATACGCGCTCTGCTCGAAGTCGCGGCCGCGGCCCGCCATCCCCCGGTTATCGACGTGCAGCACGGCGTAGCCCCTCTGCGCCAGCAGTTCGTCAAACAGCCGCCCCGATTTGCCCCACTCGTCCCGGACGCCCTGCGCACCGGGACCGCCGTAAGGGTTCACGATCAGCGGCACGCTCGCCGGTGCGGAGCTGTTTGCAGGCAGCAGCAGCGATCCGAAGAGGGTTCCGGTACCGGCTCCGTCCTTGAGCACGAGGCGTTCGAGCGGCGTGAGCTCAAAGCTCAGAGGCGTAGATGACCACAGCACCTTGCAATCGGACTTGTGACAGAAGCTGATCGTCGGCGGCGTCTTCGCGTCAGAATACTCGTCCAGATAGAGGCCGCCCTCGCTCGCAAAGGTCACGCTGTGAAAGCCGCCCGGCTTGGAGATCCGGTGCTTGCCGGTGCCGTCTGTCTGCACCGCCCAGAGCTGCTGACCGAGGGGGTCGTCCTCGTTCGACGTGTAGTAGATGGTCTCGGAGGGCTCGTCGATCGCCGCGATCTCCCTCACCTCGTAGGGGCCGCTGGTGACCTGCTGCCTCAGGACCGCGTCCCCCGACATGGGGTTTCCCGCGTTGAAGCTGTACCGGTAGATATGCGTATGACCGTCCCTCCAGCTGCTCAGGTAGAAGTCCGAGGCGGTGAAGTCAACGTCGTAGGTGGTGGTGAAGAACTTCTCCTCCGTCTGCGCCAGCGCCAGCCGGCTCTCCCCCGTCTGCGCATCGGCGAAGTAGAGGTTCAGGTGCTTCTGATCGCGGCTCAGGGTCTCCACCCAGAGCACCCTGGGGTTGATCCAGCCGAAGCGGGGAATGTAGTCGTTGCCGCGATCGCCGGGCAGCTTGACCCATACCGTCTTGCTGCCGGTGTTGGTCACCACTCCCAGGCGGACAGCAGGGTTGGGATCGCCGGGCTGCGGATATCGCTGCCGATCGACCGCCGTGTGGATCGGGATCCAGTCCGCAATGGGGTACTCGGGGACGAGGCTCTCGTCCATCTCGAGGAAGGCGATGTGCCCCGAGTCCGGCGACCAGTAGTAGTTGCTGCGCACGTTCAGCTCTTCCTCATAGACCCAGTCGACCTCGCCGTTAAGCACCAGGCGGGCCGGGTCGACGGTCGCGTTACGGGAGCCGTCGCGGACCCTGGTCAGCGCCACCTCCTCACCCCCCGAGCGCAGGCGCCGCAGAAAGAGGTTGTGGTCCTTCACGTACGAGACGTAGGAGCCGTTGGGAGAGAACTTCGGATCGTCTCCGCTGCCCATCCCCGTCGACGCCACCTGGACGCCGGTGCCCGTCCTCGGGGAGTAGACCACGATGTCCCCCGCCGTATCCAGCAGCAGGTGTTCAGAATCGGGACCCCAGATGTAGGGCAGCTGCCCGTAGCGCGCGCGGTGGTCGCGGTCCCTCTCCGTGGCAGGCGCGCTGGTGAGCACACTGATGCGCAGATGGCTGATGAAGAGTCTGACGACACCCTCGCGATCCACGCTGAAGACATCTCCGTTGCTCGATCGATAGAGAACGTGGTTTGAGTCGGGGGACCAGGCAAAGTCTCCGGGTGGCTCGCCGGTCAGGCTGCCGTGCGCGTAGATGGACTCGACCGTCAACCCCGCAGCCGGCGCGGCGAGAGGCTGCGCGGCAGGAGCATCCGAACCCGCTGCAAGGCCGGCGAAAAGAAGAGACGAGGCGGCAGCGGCGACGCGCAGCGCGGGGCGCTGGCTGAGATGGTGTGCGATGGATCGATTCAAGAAGCTGTGCCCCGGGCTCTCTCTCGTGCGGTGCTGAGCATGCAGTGTATCTCAGCTCCCTCGCCGGGACGATGCGGGCGTGTTGATCCCGCTGCACTCCCCGCCGGCGCGACGTATCTCACCTGCGGATGGTAAGCTTGGATAACCCCAATGGATGCTGGACTGGACCACCTAATTCGTCTGCAGCAGGTTGACCACAAGATCGCAAGGCTTCGTGAGTCTATCTCCTCCCTTCCCGCCCACCTCGCCGCACTTGAAGAGAAGCAGCAAGAGCAGAAGCAGGCGCAGGGCAAGGTTTTGAAGGAGATGATTGCTGAGGAAGCCCGCCGCCGCCGGCTCGACAGCGACCAGAAAGACTTTCAGCAGAAGCTGCTCAAGTACCGCGAGCAGAGCAACGATGTCAAAAACAACGAGCAATACCATGCCCTGCAGCACGAGACCGAGTTTGCAGAGGGAGAGATTCGGAAGCTGGAAGAGACCTCGATGGCCAGCATGGAGCGGACCGAGGCCCTCGAACGCCAGCGCTCGGAGGCGGAGAAGGAGTTGGCAGCCCAGGGGCTGCTGGTCGAGGCCGAAAAGGAGCGCGCGAGGGCCGCTGCTGCCGAACAGCAGGCCCAGATCGACCGGCTGAATGCGGAGCGCCTGGAGCACCGCAAGGGCGTTGATCCGGCCATACTGGCCAACTATGACCGCATCGCATCCTCTTCGCGCAAGACCGGCCTGACCCGGGTCCAGGGGCAGCGCTGCCTGGCCTGCCAGATGTATCTGCGGCCGCACGTCTGGAACCAGGTAAGAAGCGGCATGCTGCTCACATGCGAGAGCTGCGGCCGCCTGCAATACTACGATGCGTCGCTTGAACCGCCTCCGGCCCCGGTGGTTGTACCGGTCAAGAAGACGCGCAAGCGCAGAGCCACAGTCACACAACCCGAACTGGTAGAATCCGGCGGGGCATCCGCGGAGTAGAAGAGGCTTAAGTTCGAAAGGCTATGACACTTCGGAACAAAAGACGCGCTCAAGTTTGGGAGCCGGCTTGCCGAAGAGGAAATAGTGCAAACCCCTTTATCTGTACTGATGCTACACAGAATCAAGAGCCCTGTTTTTATATATTGCACCACTTTGCAGCTTCCCCAGTCTGGATCTCTGGCCCTCCCCACCGGGAGCTTGGCCGCGATCTGCGCCGCCAGTTCACTCGCGGCGCCCGGTTCCGGCCCTGATCCAAATCTTTCTTTCACCCTCGACGCGTCAGAGCTCGGCCCACGCAACCGGTTAGGCAAAGCTCGGTGCGCCATGGTCTCGATTCGAGTCGAAATCGGTACCCCCGCATGAGGTCCCGCGCGGGTGAGAATGCAGCATTAGCCCCAGAAGTCGACCTCGCCGCCGACCTGGACGCCGACCTGGCCGCCGACCACGGCCTCGATCGCGGGCCGGTCTTCTATTCGGTTCCTGTCCCGCAGATCACCCTGGTGCCGCCGGCCCCCACCGCGCCCACCAGCCGCTGGAACGTCTCGGCCGGCAAACGATGCATGGATGTCATCCTCTCCGCCATAGCCCTGCTGCTGCTCTCGCCTGTCTTCGTCGTGGTTGGATTGCTCGTGGCGCGCAGCTCGGCCGGACCAATCCTGTTTGTGCAGCGGCGGGTCGGCCGCTTCGGTCAGCTCTTTCCCATCTACAAGTTTCGTACCATGCACTGTGCTCCCCAGCACCGCGGCCCTGCTGTCACCCAGTGTGGCGACGTCCGCATCACTCCCATTGGCAAGTGGCTGCGCCGCTACAAACTCGATGAGCTCCCCCAGTTCTACAATGTGCTGCGGGGCGACATGAGCCTGGTCGGGCCGCGGCCAAAGCTTGCCCAGCACGAAGGCATGCACATGCCCTTCCGCCCCGGAATCACTGGGGCCGCAACCCTCGCCTTCCGCTGCGAGGAGCAGATGCTGCGACACGTACCCCATGGCGATCTGGACCTGCTCTACTCCCGCATGATCAAGCCGATGAAGACGCGACTGGACTCCGAGTACATGGAGTCGGCGACCCTGGGCTCGGACCTCTCCCTGCTGGTCAAGACTGCAGCGGCCTGCCTGCTGCCGGCACGCTGGAAGGAAGCATTCGGTGTCGAGCGGCCTGAACTGCACAGCCTCGACCTGCAGTCGCTCGACATCCTTGAGTCGCTCGATATGTAGTAGCGCAACGGCGTCCTCTACAGTCGCCGCTTCGGCATGCAGTCTCGAACTCAACGACGGGTGCCCCATTCATGCGCACCTCCACCGCGCATGAGTGGGATCGATCAGACGCAACTCACGCCCTGAGGTCCGCACAACTCCCCCTCGGGTGATCGGGCTCCCGCCTGCCGCAGTAAAGCACTCCAAGCAAACCAGAAAAACTGCCCTCACCTTGGCTCCTGAGCAGATGTGGGAGGTTGCATTGGGTCCCACCCCCCAATCCATCCGGCAAAGCGGAGCCGCAAACCGGCCGGGCAGCCGCCGAGCATAACCCGCAACTGCAACCCGCAACTGCGACCCGCAACTGCAACCCGCAACCGCCAGAACCGCACCTGCAGAGCTGCAGTCTGGCAACCTCAAGACACAAAAAGGAGGGGGCCCAGGCAAGCCTGGGCCCCTCCTCATCTGGCCGCTTCAAACGCTACTGCGAGTTGCCGTTGGTATCGAGCACGATGCCGCCGGTCTGCGCCTTCTTCTCGTCGTTGGCCTTGCGAGTGCCCATGGCCTTGGCCAGCCAGCTATCAGCCTGCGCGAGGTCAGACTTGCGGGCTGGATCGTTGCCGCACTCGAGGTCAGCCTTGCGGCGGTAGAGCAGGTTGATGTACGCCATTGCTGCGTCGTAGTTGTTGCGGATATCGACTGCCTTGTTCAGGTACTGCAGCCCTTCGTCAACCAGGGGCGTGTTGTCCTCAACGATCTTCTGGCAGACCGGCTTGGGCGCCTTTGGATTGCCGTCGCTCATGTCCTGCAGCCCTGCAGCCGCCAGGTCTTTTACTGCATTCTTGCGGGCCAGGGTCCAGTCGATCACCCCGACCGTGTAGGCGGCATCTGCGTCGGTCGGATCGGCGTCGATGACCTTCTTCTGCCAAAGCTTGGCCTCGTCATAACGGTTGGTATTCATGTACATGGCCGCGATGCCCTTGAGGCTGTTGATGTCCTTCGGCTTCTCTGTCAGCACTTTCTGATAGCCGTTGATTGCCAGCTCAGCGCTGCGAAGGTTCTCAGGAGTATCGGCGCCCGCGACGACCTGCTGCGCATACGCCGTAGCCAGGTAGGTGTTGGTCATGGGCAGGCTGGGATCGAGATTCACGGCCTGCTGGAAGTGTTCGATGGCCTCTTCGTACCGCTGGCTCTTATAGGCCCTTACTCCCTTGTTCAACTGATCGCGGGCTTGCAGGGATTTGCAGCCGGTGATCGGAACGATCACGGAGAGTGTCGCGGCCGCGAGCACCGATAAACGCGCAAGTCGATTCATTCTGCTCTCTATCTCCTTGAATGCCAGGGTAACTTGATGCCAAGCTGGCCTGGCCTGCTACTTGCTTCCTTGCAGAACTCTATCGCTGATCCTTACGGTTGACACGTCTCTTGAGCCTCGGCAAGAGCCTCGGCGATGCTACTGCCCCTGCGCAATCTTGGGGGTGATCAGCCCGATGTGGTCTACGTTGGCCGAGTGCCCAATGTCGATCACCGTCGCCACGTCGGCGAAGTTGAGGTCGTCATCGCCCTTCACAAACATCACCCGCTCTGCGCGCGTCGCAAAGATGGTGGTGAGCCGAGAGAGCAGGTCAGCCTGGGTCGCGACATCGTCCTGGTTGATCTTGTATCCAGGTGTTCCGCCGCCCGGCCGATGAATCACCTGCACCACGATCGTTCGGGTGTCGGGATCGTTCTGAGGGTGCTTGGGCGGCTGGGGCACCAGCGCATCGAGTCCCTTCGGCGTCACCGGCACGATCACCATGAAGATGATCAGCAGTACCAGCAGCACATCGATCAGCGGGGTTACGTTGATGTCTGAGGAGAGCCCGCCCGGTCCACTACTTCCCATTGCCATAAGTCAGATCCTCAATTCTTAATTGGTAGCTTTCGCCTCTCGACTGACAGGTCAATCACAGCGCGCCGGCGACTCCAGCGCGCACACTTTGCTACATCCCGCGCGCCTTGAGGCGAACGTCTGGACCCTGACGCTGTTCAGTCAGAAGGCCCACTTCGCTGATGCCGCTGGCGCGAACGTTATCGATCGCCTCGGTCACCGTGCCGTACTTGGCGCGCGCGTCCGCCCGCAGGAACACAGGCTTGTCCGCCTTGTCGCCGATCTTGTCGCGCACCTTGGCAGCCAGCGCATCCATCGCCACCTCGTCCGACCCGACGTAGACGCGGCTGTCCCGGGTGATCGCGATCACCAGCGAGTCTTCCTTGTCCGCATCCGGCATTGCGGTCGGGTTATCGACCGCCGCCATCGCGACGTTGACCTTGTTTTGAAGCATGGGCGTGATCACCATGAAGATGATCAGCAGCACCAGCATCACGTCCACCATGGGCGTGACGTTGATGTTGGAGTTGACCTTTTTGCCTTCATCGCGCTTGCAAATTCCCATCTGAACACTCCCACGGGTACAGCTTCAAGGCTTTGATTCGATCTTAGAAGCTACTTCAACTGAGCCGGAGCCACGCTATGGCGGGGAGAGGGGTCAGCCCTCGAAACCAGCCCCCTCCCGCCATGACTCTCGCTGCTCCTGATAAGTTCCTGCCAGTGCGCCAGCGGCCGGCAGCCGCGCCGGCATGGCAGTTCGCGACCTTGAACTAGCGGCGCGCACCCTGCTTCAGGAAGTAGTCGATCAGCTCGCTCGAGGAGTTGTCCATCTCGACGTCGAACGCCTCGACCTTGTTGGTGAAGTAGTTGAACGTCATAACGGCAGGGATCGCGACGAAGAGCCCGATGGCGGTGGTGACCAGCGCCTCCGAGATACCGCCGGCTACCTGACCGATACCCGAACTCTTCGAGGCCGCGATGGCCTGAAAGGCGCGCAGAATACCCATCACCGTTCCCAGCAGCCCGATGAAGGGAGCCGTCGATCCGATGGTCGCGAGACCGCCGAGACCGCGCTTCAACTTGGCATGAACGATAGCTTCAGACCGCTCAAGCGCCCGCTGGCTGGCTTCGATCTGGTCGGCAGTGACGGGGCCGCCAGCGCCGTAGTTGCGGAACTCCTGCAGACCGGCGGTGACGACCTCGGCCAGGTGCGACTTCTTGTTGCGGTCGGCCACCTTGATCGCCTCGTCCAGCTTGCCCTCTTTAAGAGCGCCCGCCACACGCGGAGCGAACTCGCGGGACTGCTTGCGTGCTGCGCTGAAGTAGAGCGCACGGTCGATCATCACGGCCAGCGACCAGACAGACATGATGAAGAGGATGATCACGATCGTCTTGGCAGGCCAGTTCATGCTGCTCCACATTTCGAGGGCGCTGAATGTCTGCGCGGCCGGCTGTTCCTGGAAGAACATGCCGAGGGCGGATGGATTGGCTGCGAGGTGAGTGAGCTGAGCGAGAATCACTTGGATCTTTCCTCCTAAGGAGTAACTATCTGTTGGAAACGCTTTGGAACCGAAACAAGATGGAACCAAAATTGAGAGTACTGACAGCCGCCCCCGGAATCGCGAGAAGGCCAATCACACGAGCACCCACCGTCGTCTAGGTACTGCCCATGCTGAAGACCACATTAACCTGCGTCTCCACCTCCACCGGCTCGCCGTTGAGCAGATAGGGCTTATAGCGCCACGTCCTTACTGCCTCGAGCGCACTCTGCTGCAGCATCGGAGGGCCGCTGATCACGCGCAGATTTTCGATGGTGCCCGTCTTTGAAATCGTTGCCTGCAGCACGACCGTGCCCTGCTGATGTATTTGACGTGCGATAGGCGGATATTGCGGCTTGGTCTGGACAAGCAGGTTTCCCTGCATCACACCGGAAGAGATACTCACCTTCTTCGGAGTCGCTGCGCGCACCACCGGCACCGGAGCGCTGCCCATGCCGCCAAGCACGCCGCCGAGAGCACCGCCCGCGGCGCCGCCGTCCATGCCGCCGATCACGCCCATGCCCGACGAGGGCGGTGGAGGCTCGCTCTCGGTGATCTGCTTGATCACTTTAGGAATTTTGCTCGGAGCCACGAGCTGATTGTTCATCATCTCCGACTGCACCTTGACCACTTTGACTGGCGCCGCAGGGGGCGGCGGCGGCGGCGGCGGGGGTGGCGGTGGCGGCGCGACCAGGAGGGTCGCCATCAGGTTCTTGGGCAGCGCCTCGAGGTAGATCAGCGGGTAAAGCAGCACCGCCAGCAGCGCCAGGGCCCAGAAGACGACGCCCACGATTACGTAGTACTTGCTCTTCGTCTTGAGCCTGCCGCTGGACTCCATCAAGCTATCTTCAAACATGGCCTTACCTCGACAAATGCTTCTATGAGATCGCCGGCCAGCAACACCGCTGGTTCGCTAGGTCTTTAGACACCGCACGCACTTTTTTTGCTCCCCGCCGGTTATTTTCGGGATCAGGGTCGAAAGCGGATTCTACATGAAAGCTCGACTTGTTCAAACCTTGGCCCGCCTTGCCGCCGGCAGCGTCGCTGCTCTTCCCCGCGATGTGCGCCAGTTCTGGTAGGCAACCAGCATCGGCGCGGCGACCGCGATCGACGAATATGTGCCGATTAGGATGCCGATTACCAGCGCAAAGGAAAACCCTTTCAGCACCTCTCCGCCAAAAACATACAGCGAGAGCACCGTCAGGAAGGTCAGTCCGGACGTCAACACGGTCCGGCTCAGGGTCTGATTGATGCTGCGGTTGACCACCGCTGCCAGATCTTCGCGCCGCGAGAGCCGCAGATTTTCGCGGATGCGGTCGAAGACGACGATGGTGTCGTTCATCGAGTAGCCGATCAGGGTAAGGATGGCGGCGATGACCGTGAGCGAGATCTCGCGGTTTGACAGGCTGAAGGCGCCGATGGTGATCAGAGTGTCGTGGAAGACGGCGACCACCGCGGCCACTCCATAGATCAGCTCAAAGCGGAACCACAGGTAGACCAGCATTCCCAGCAGCGAGTAGAGGGTGGCGACGAGCGCCTGGTGGCGAAGCTGGCTGCCGACCTGCGGCCCGACGATCTCCACGTTTCTGATCGAGAAGCCGGAGAGGTAGGCGTCCTGCCGCAGCTCCGAGACCACTGCCGGGTCCGCGACTCCGCTCAACGAGTCGAGCGAATCGATGATGCCGCCGTGCTGCTTGTCGCGATACTGCAGCAGCGCGGCCGCCTGCTGGTTGTAGCGCTGGGTCGCCGCGTCGCCAGAGCCAAGGTGCAGCGGATCGCGCTGCGCAAGCAGGCTCGCGATCGCCTGCCCATTGCCGGCACTGTCCAGATCGAGCTTGCCCGCATTGGCCGGCGCGGTCTGCGAGTAGTTGGTAGTAAGCGCATTCACGATGGTGGCGCGACCCGCGTCAAGCGCCGCTTCGCTGGTGTCGCGCTGGGCGAGGTCGATCAGCACCTCGTGATTGACCGCCGGTCCAAAGGCGACGATGCGCGCATCGCGGATCCCCGCACGGTCCATCGCGGCGCGGATGCGGTTCACATCCGGCACCTGCTCGAACTTGACCCGCACCTGCGTTCCGCCGCGGAAGTCCACGTCAAGCGGCAGCCCGTGCCAGAAAAAAAGCGACAGCAGGCCCGCGACGCTGAAGATCAGGGAGAAGCCGAGGAAGTACCACTTCTTCCCCAGCCAGTCGATATTTACATTGCGAAACAGTTCCACGAAATCCCTCTGCAATCCCTGCAAACTCAAGTTCTACTACTCGAATCCCGTTCGCCTGCGCCGCTCCGCCAGGCCAGCGATATGACTTTCGCTGCTCAGATCGCCTCGACGCCGCTCGCTACCCGCCGGCGCCGGCTCAGATAGAAAGCGGCTCACCGCGCTGCTTGCGGCTCAGGATCGATTCAAAGATCACCCGCGAGACGAACACCGCGGTAAACAGGTTCGCCAGCAGGCCGACCGACAGCGTCACGGCGAATCCTCGCACCGGCCCCGTTCCAAACAGGAACAAAATCGCCGCCGAGACGATGGTCGTCACGTGAGTGTCGATGATGGTCGTCCAGGCATGCGCAAACCCCTGATCGACCGCTGCAGAAGGCGCCTTGCCGGCGCGCAGCTCCTCGCGAATGCGCTCGAAGATCAGCACGTTGGAGTCGACGCCCATACCGATGGTCAGGATCACGCCCGCAATCCCCGGCAGCGTCAGCGTCGCACCGCTATAGCCCATGAACCCGAGCAGGATCACCAGGTTCAGGAACAGCGCCAGGTCCGCATTGATGCCCGCCCCGCGGTAGTAGACCAGCATGAAGATCATCACGGCCAGCATGCCGAAGATCGAAGCCAGAACGCCCTGGCGGATCGAATCCGCGCCGAGCGACGGCCCAATCGTGCTCTCCTGCAGGTACTTGATCGACGCCGGCAGGGACCCGGTACGCAGCAGCATCGAGAGGTCCTTCGCCCCCTGCGCATTCATGCTTCCGCCGGAGATCGTGCCTTGGTCGCGTATCTGGCCCTTGATGTTGGCCACTTCGCGGATCTTGTTATCGAGCACCACCGCCAGACCCTTGCCGACATTGGCTGATGTGAACTCGGCGAAGTGGTCCCCCGCAGCGGTCGTCAGATAAAAAACCACTTCGGGCTCGTTGGTGTTCGGATTCTGGCTGGTCTGGGCGTCGCGGATATCGGTCCCGCCGACCTCAGGCGCCTTCTTGATCTCGTAGACCTGGTCGGGGCTGCCGGCAGTCTGGGCGCCCGCCGGCTCATGCACCAGCTCGGCATCATATGGCACCGTGCCGCCAAGGCTCTGCGCCGCTGCCTGCTCGTCGGGGAACGGGCCCCCCAGCACCAGGTGAAGCTCCAGCCGCGCGGTCGACTGGATGATGTCGTGGATGCGCGAGAGGTCGTCGATCCCCGGCAGCTCAACCAGCAGCTGGTTCGATCCCAGGTTGTAGGGCGCGATCACCGGCTCGTTCACGCCCAGCGCGTTGATGCGGCTGGTAATGGTCTCCTGCGAGACGTCGAGCGCGTGCTTCTCGAGGTCCTGGACGGCGGTGGGCTTCATCGCCACCGACCAGACATTGTCCGAGTTCGACGAGATGTCGTACTGGCCGGAGTAGCGGTTCTCGAGCGCACTGCGAACGTCCCCACTCTTGTCGAGCGGCGTGCCCGTGATCTGGATCAGCTCAGGGTGGTTCACCGGGTCAGGGTTGGTCACGACCGCGGGGATGCTGGCCGTCTTCAGGTCGGCCTCGATGCGCGCCGCATCGACCGCCGTGGCAGCCGCAACTGCCTCGGCCACCTGCACCTGCAGCACCAGGTGGGTTCCACCCTTCAGGTCGAGCCCGAGGTGGATCTTCTGGGTAAGCGCATCCCGCAGCGCGTGGCCCGAAACGCCGTGCGGCAGCCCGAACATGCCGAACACGAACACGAGGATGACAGCGACGATGAGGAGTGTCTTGGTCCTGAGATTATTACGCATGGCAGTGGCAATCAGCCGGCGGCCGTCCTGCCGAGGGAGCGCGGAGGGCCGGGGTCATGATCTACTTCTCTTCCTCTGGAGTGGTTACCGCGGAGATGGCGCTCTTGAGCACTTCAATCTTGATATTGTCGGGCGGCACGCGGAGCTGGATCGCCTCGTCGCGCAGGGCGATGATCGTGCCCCGGATGCCTCCGACGGTCGTAACCTTGTCCCCCGGCTTGATGTTCGCCAGCATCTCCTGCCAGAGCTTCTGCTTCTTCTGGTTTGGCCGGATCATCAGCATGTAAAAGACGCCGATGATCAGGATGTAGGGCAGAAACATCAGTACGCCGGGAGGAAGGTTGAGCCCCGGGATCCCGGCCAGCAGCGCGGACACGGGCATAACAATGGAAGACGTCAACGTACAATCCTTGCGCCGGGACAGTCCGGCTGCACGCGCAGCCTGACCCGGCGACCTCTAGATTTATCTCCCTGCGGAGTCGAAACGCCCGGGATGATTTGTGCCTCGGAAGCCCCGTCTGAGCCTTCAGCGCCCGGCTGCACCTGGGGCACGATGGTCAGAGTGGGCCTGGACGGAGGGCGTGTGCCCAACTGCCTTGCTGCTTCCCTTGCTCCTGCTTTGTTGCCTGCTTCAAGCCTGACTTTCGAGCTCGACGGACCGCGTCTGCGCCTGGTTGCGCGCCCGCACACCGTCCACCAGCTCGGAAAGGCTGCCTAACTGAATAGCATCACGTACCCGCCGCATGGTGTCAAGGTAGAAGGCCAGGTTGTGGACGGAATTCAAGACCGCCGCCAGAGGCTCACCGGCCGCGAACAGGTGTCGCAGGTAGGCGCGGCTGTAGCGGCCGCACACCCGGCAGGCGCAGAGCGGGTCGAGCGGCCCCTGGTCCTCGGCGTAGCGGCGGCTCTTGATGTTCAGACGGCCCTCCGAGGTGAAGATCAGCCCGTGCCGGGCCGCGCGGGTCGGCAGCACGCAGTCCATCATGTCAACGCCGAGCGCCGCGTACTCCACGATCTCGTCCGGGTAGCCCACCCCCATCACGTAGCGCGGCTTGTCCCCCGGCAGCAGCGGCAGGGTCGCCTCGATGATCTCGCGGGTGAGCTCGCGCGGCTCCCCGACGCTCAGGCCGCCAATGGCGTAGCCGGGAAAGTCCATCTCGACCAGCCGCTCAGCCGCCTCGCGGCGCAGGTCGGGGAACACGCCACCCTGCACGATGCCGAAGAGGTTTGGCGTCGCGGCGCCCTGGTCCGGCAGTCCATTCGCCCACGGAGTCTCGTGGCAGTGCGCGTCAAAGTGGGCCTTGCTGCGCACCGCCCAGCGCAGGGTCAGATCGAGCGAGCTCCGCGCCCGCGCCCGGTCCGCCGGATACTCCGTACATTCATCGAACGCCATCGCAATGTCTGACCCCAGGGCGATCTGCACGTCCATGGAGTGCTCGGGGGAGAAGAAGAGCGGCGATCCGTCCAGATGAGAGCGAAACTTCACCCCCTCCTCGCTGACCGTTCTCAGAGCGGTGAGGCTGAAGACCTGGAAGCCGCCCGAATCGGTCAGGATCGCGCCCGGCCAGCTCATGAAGCGGTGCAGCCCGCCCATCCTCCGGATCAGTTCATGGCCGGGGCGCAGGTAGAGATGATAGGTATTGCCGAGCAGGATGCGGGCGTCGAGCTCCTCGAGCAGGTGCTGCGGAACGGCCTTGACCGAGCCCGCCGTTCCGACCGGCATGAAGACCGGCGTCTCGACGGCGGCGTGGGGCAAGGTAAGCGTGGCGCGGCGCGCCGGCCCGTCCGTCGTCAGGATGCTGAACTCGAGCGACACAGCGTCGATTGTATCTATACTGTCGCCGCCGGCGGCCGCCTGTGCGCGCGTCCTCGCCGGATGCCCCGGCGCCGGGGCCTGATGACGGAAGGCAGGCCGTTCCCGCAACGCTAACGATCTAGCCTCAACGAGGACTGGCCTCCCCGGCCACCGTTAGAAGTTCACTCCGAAGCCGAACGAAAGGATGGGGTAAAACTTGTAAGGCGACGCATCCTTATCCAGCTTGGTGACTTCGTCCGCGAGGTTCTGGTTGAAGTCGGGGAACGAGGTCGCTGGCTGGCAGTAGACCCCGGTGCTGTCGCAGGCCGAGCCGCCAAGGTGCACCGAGATCTTCGGATCGCCGTGGTAGGCTGCTCCGACCTCGAAGGGAAAGCTGAAGTGCCGGTGACGCGGCAGCAGGTTGCCCCAGCCGACGGTCAGCAGAGGGCCGGAGTTGTTCACCACCGCCTTGCCCGAGCCGTTGATCGGATCAGCCGCGCTGCTGACGTAGACGGTGTCGTTCAGGGTAAAGGACTGGCCTCCCGCCACCGCGGTGTGCCCGGCAACATTGTTTCCGCCATGAAAGTAGAAACCCGGGCTGATGTGAAATCCGCCGCGGAACGGGAACCAGTCCACCGACGTCACCACGGAGCTCAGACCGAGGTTCGCCGTGTAGAGGAAGCCATTCTCGACGCCGTTATGGCTGTACTTGATGAAGTTGCCCGCCACGCGCAGATTGGTGCGGGGCGCCAGGGGAGTAGCTACCTCGAAGCCGAGGCCCAGCGTGCCTGCCTTCGCTCCGAATCCGACCCGCGAAAAGGGGCGATCGTGGCCCGACATCGGCTCTCTCGGCCGCGATCCGGGCGAGCCATCGCGCGCTGCGGGCAGGTCGTTGCGGGTGTTCGGCGCCCCTTCGATGGGAGAATCGCCCCTCGAGATGCTGCCCTCAGCCATATCGGGCGATCCTGCCAGGGCGGCGGACAGACCGGCTGAGGAGAGGCCTGCGCCGGGAGCATACAGGTCTTCGGTCCCATGGAGCGAAAGCCATCCGGCAGTGGGCCGCGCTGAAACTGTGCTGGGAGCAGCAGCGCCGGGCGCGGCGAGTGCAGTAGAGGCGGCAGCAGCGGAGAGGGCGAGCGAACTCGACTCGCCGCCGGTGACCTGCCCGGGGCAGCAGCGAGCTGCCGCAGCCAGGGTCAGCGCGACAGCCAAGGCATTCAGGAACAGACGTTTGTGCGGCAATGGGTCACATCCTTTTAACTTGGGGTGAAACCGGCGCTTCAGTGGAGCAGCTTCGGGGAACGGGGAGACTGCGTCGAAGTGTATCCAGGCCGCGGGTTCTAAAGTGCTCGAGGTGGCGAATGCCTCCCGGCGGATCAAAACTGTATGCAGCCGCTTCAAATCGATGCCCTCACCCGCACGACGGAAGGCGGGCGGCGGCTGCAATCCCGGCGGCTTCGTCGCGCGTTCACTACCGTCCAGGTGAGCGGGACATGACCAAAGGTCTAACGATCCTCGGTAGCTTTGCATCTCAACTGCACCTCCAGGGAACAGAAGCACCGGCCCACAACAGACACAAGGATCACAACCAGCTATTCAAGACCGCAATGCTCGCGGATGACCACAGCTGAAACACCAGGTGGAGGACCACTTTGACTCATACCTTGCGGCCGTACCTGCACCTCGCGCTCCTCGCAACTCTTCCTGTTCTGCCGTTATCGGCAGCACGCGCCCAGAGCACGAGCCGGCCTGCAAATTTGCCGCAGCCCGTACCGTTGCCTCCGCCGATCGCTGCTCCCGTAGACAAGCCGTACCCGGGCAGGATCACCCTGATGGTCGATATCACCGACGTCAACCGCCGCATAATCGCCGCGCACGAGTCCATCCCCGTCTCTGGAAGCGAACTGACCCTGCTCTACCCACAGTGGATTCCGGGCGACCACTCCCCCACCGGGCCGCTCTCACGGCTCGCGGGACTCAGGGTCTCGGCCGACGGCAGGCCGGTCCCCTGGACGAGGGACCGGGTAGATGTCTACGCCTTCCACATCGCCGTACCGCCCGGCGTCAAGGTGCTCGACGTGGACTTTGACTACCTCGCCCCGATGCGAGACACCGAGGGCCGCATCTCGATGACCACCGAGATCGCCGACTTCGCGTGGGACTCGGCCTTGCTCTATCCCGCCGGCTACTTCAGCCGCCGCATCACCGTCTCCCCATCGATCAAGCTGCCCGACGGCTGGCAGTTCGCGAGCGCGCTCGACGTGCAGCCTGCGTCAACCGCCGGCGCCGCCGCTCCCCCCAACGTCGTCCAGTTCAGAGACACGACCCTGAACACGCTGGTCGACTCGCCCATCTACGCCGGCAGTCACTTCAAACGCGTCGACCTCTCGAACGAGCCCGGTAACCCCGTCCACCTCGACCTCTTCGCCGACAACGACGCGGCGCTCGCCTTCACGCCCGAGCAGCTGCAGCTGCATCGCAACCTGGTGAGCGAGGCCGCCAGGCTCTACGGCTCTCACCACTATGCCCACTACGACTTCCTGCTCTCGCTCAGCGACAAGGTAGGAGGCATGGGCCTCGAGCACCATCAGTCCAGCGAAGACGGCATCGAGCGGAACTACTTCACCGACTGGACTGCGGGGGTGAGGGAGCGCGATTTGCTCGCGCACGAGTACACCCACTCCTGGAATGGCAAGTTCCGCCGCCCCGCCGATCTCTGGACCCCGAACTTCAACGTGCCCATGCAGGACGATCTGCTCTGGGTCTACGAGGGTATGACGGAGTACTGGGGGTACGTACTCACCGCCCGCTCCGGCCTGCGCACCGCGGCCCAGACCAGGGATCTGATCGCCGAGATCGCCGCGGAATACGACGTAAGCCTGGGGCGCACCTGGCGTCCGCTGATCGACACCACCAACCAGCCGACGATCTCCATGCGTGCGCCGGTGCCCTGGGTGAGCTGGCTGCGCCCCGAGGATTACTACCGCGAAGGCCTCCTGATCTGGCTCGACGCCGACACCCGGATTCGCGAGCTGAGCGGCGACAAGAAATCGCTCGACGACTTCGCCAGGCTCTTCTTCGGCATCGAGAACGGAAGCTACGTCACCCACACCTACAGCCTCGACGATGTAGTGGCGGCACTCAACGCGGTGCAACCCTACGACTGGGCCACCTTCCTGCGGACCCGCGTCTATGAGCTCGCTCCGCAGACGCCGAAGGACGGCATCGCCCGCGGCGGCTACACCCTCGCCTACAGCGACGCCGCACCGGACTGGCGAGAGCATGCCGACGCGACGACTCCGGCCCAGACCGGCATCCACTTTCTCACCTCCCTCGGCATAAACATCGAACCGGATGGGTCGCTCTCAGAGGTGTTGTGGGAGGGCCCCGCCTGGAAGGCAGGCATGACCCGCGACATGAAGGTCACGGCTGTCAACGGGGAGAGCTTCAACCTCGAGAGGCTCAAGACAGCCATCGCCGCCTCTCAGACGAGCAGGGAGCCCATCCAGTTGCTGGTCAAACGCGGAGAGGAGTACCAGACCGTCTCGATCGACTACCACGGCGGCCCACGCTACCCGGTACTGCAGCGCAACGAGGGCACGCCGGACCGCCTCGACGCCATCCTCGCGCCATCGAAGTGACAGCCGGCAGGCCAAGATCCGTAAACGATAAGGAGAAAGCCGTGATTGCCGGTTAAGTGGAGAGCCATGTTCGCCGGCTTGCGATCAGGCGGTCAGGTCAAGCTGATCAGCCCAGCTGCCGCAGAGCGCTCGAGCTGAGCTGCGGCAAAGCGCTCGGGGTAAGTCAGCGCTTCACTCGCCGCCGCCCAGCTGACGCAAGCCGGGCGAGCTCACCGCCATCTCCTGCATGGTGCTTCGCAGATACTTGTGCGGATTGACCGGGGTGTTCTGAATGCGTACCTCGTAGTGCAGATGCGGGCCTGTACTGCGCCCCGACAGCCCCACGTAGCCGATCGTCTCGCCGCGGGTCACCTGCTCTCCAGGGGCGATCGCAAACCCCGACAGGTGCGCATACAGGGTCTGGATGCCGTGCCCGTGGTTGATCACGATCTCGCGTCCGTAGCCGTTGGTCATGGCGGCGAGCTCGACGATGCCGTCGGCCGCCGCGTGCACCGGCTCCCCGAAGCTCGAGGAGATGTCGATGCCGGAGTGGAACGCGCCCTCGCCGTTGAACGGATCCGAACGCTCGCCAAAGGAGCTGGTCACGGGTCCGACGACCGGCCAGAGCGACGGCGAATCAGCCAGGCTCAGTAAATCTGCAGGCTGGAGCACCGCATCGGAGCCGAGCCGGACCTCGAGCGCCCGCGACAGGCGGCCCGACATCGCCGTATTGAGCAGGTCCGAGAGCTGCTCCTGGCTCTGCTGGTAGGGCACGTCCTCACTCGACGGCGCCGGCACAGCGCTTGCGAGAGCGGCCTTGTGCGAGGTGGCGGTGAGCAGCTTGTTTTGCCGCAAGCCATACAGAGCGCTCACCTCGCTCGCCAGCGAACCAAGCGACGCCGCCTGCACATCCTTTTCGTGCGCTACATGCTCCATCTGCACGTAGTCCCGGCGGATCGCCTCCCGCTGCGAACGCACCTCGTTGAAGTGCGACGTCTTCAACAGCATCCGCGAGTAGGAGCCCGCCATCCCCGTGATCGTGAAGGCCCCGACCACCGCAGCCGCGACAAAGCCATAGGCGTAGTGGAGGGGGATCGGGATCTTCTTGAGCTGTCCATCTTCAGAACGTGAAACAAAGATGATGTAGAAACGTTTCCGCAATGTATATCCCTGCCAGCGTGGATTGGGGAACCAACTCCTGGAGCTGTTTGCATCGCCGGGCCCATCGTGGGGCACGCCAGCGTGTCGTTGATTGGTCTCAAATGACCCTAACAGAGGCCTTTAGGGGGGTCAAATCCTCCAACTCTGGAACGAGGATAGCCGTATGGCGATTGCTGAAATTCATTCGCATCCCACGTTGTTACAACCTCAGAGGATCTGCAGGAGCCGGACTCTTGCTCAACGCTCAGCTATCCTCATCCTCGTGGCCTGATCCAAATAGCCTTAAACCCTATGGTGAAGACCGGCAGACCGGGCGGAGAACGGTCCCTGATCGAGAGCATACGCCGGCGCGCCGCCGGCCGCGATACGAGGCGCGGCTCGACCAGCGAAGTGCGCCTCGGTATCGGGGACGATTGCGCCCTCATTCGCCCCCGCGCCGGCGAAGAGCTCGCCATCACCACCGACTTCACCCTTGAGAACGTGCACTTTCGCCGCGACTGGCACCCTCCCGAGTCAGTCGGCCACCGCTGCCTGGCGCGTGGATTGAGCGACCTTGCCGCCATGGGCGCAAGGCCGGTCGCGGCCCTGCTCTCGCTCGCTGTGCCCCGCGAACTTACCCTCGCAAGCGGTAAGACGCGCAGCTGGGTCGACCGCTTCCTGGACGGATTTCTGGCCCTGGCAGCCGAACACAGGGTCACCCTGATCGGAGGCGACACCGCACAATCAGCCGCCTCCGGCCCGGGGAACGAAGGCCTGGTCCACGCCGATGTGGTGCTGCTCGGCGGCGTGAAGCGGGGCCGCGCCCTGCTTCGATCGGGAGCGAGCGCCGGCGACATCCTCTACGTCACCGCCAGCCCGGCGACTGCACAGGGAGCAGCACGAGGCAAACCGACCTACCCGGCAGCCACCGCAGCAGCGGACCGCGGAGGCCTCGGCGGCTCAGCCGCAGAGCTGCTCGCGCTCAGGCACGATCCGCAGGCCTTCCAACGCCTCATCCGCACCGCCCCGGACCACCCCCACCTCTACCCCCATCCACGAGTAGCCGCCGGGATCGCGCTACTACGGCTCGCGACAGCGGCGATCGACCTCAGCGACGGCCTCTCCACCGACCTGGGCCACCTCTGCGAAGAGTCCCGCCTCTCAGCTGAACTTGACGCAATCCCGATCCACCCGCTGGCCCGGCACGCCGAGACGGCCGGCATCACGCCCTCGGCGCTCGACCTCGCGCTGCACGGCGGAGAGGACTACGAACTCCTCTTCACCGCATCCTCAGGCACTGCCATCCCGGCAAAGATCGCTGGAGTCGCGATCCACCGCATAGGAGAGATGAAGCCTCGTCGAAGAGGCGTCCCCATGCTCCGGGTGCGTGACCGCGGGCGGCTTGTCCCGCTCCAGCCGAAGGGCTGGGAGCACTTCACGTCTTAAGCCTGCTGTCATCTCGCCCGTGTAGTCTTGATCGGGCGACGACCTACACGGCATTCAGCGCAGCACATCCAGAGGAGAACCCATGCGTACTACCCTGCTCTTATCAGTAGCCCTGCTGCCGTTTGCAGCACAGGCGCAGCAACCCGCCACCACCTCCATGCCGCCGGCGACCACCGCAGCGATGGGTACTCCCGGCCCGTACAAGGTTTTGAAGACGGTCAAAGTGGGTGGCGAGGGCGGCTTCGATTACGTCTACGCCGACACCGCCGGACGCAAGCTTTACATACCGCGACTCGGGCCCGCAGGCCACATCACCATCTTCGACCTCGACACCCTGGCCCCCGCCGGTGACATCCCCAACGCGAGCGGCCATGGAGTGGCCGTCGACCCGTCCAGCCACCACGCCTTCGCCACCAGCAAGCCGGTCGTAATGTGGGACTCGAACACCCTCGCGACCATCAAGACCATAGACGTCCAGGGCGGCCCTGACGGCATCCTCGGCGACCCGTTCAACGGGCGCGTCTACGTCCTCAGCCATGGAGCGCCCAACGCCACCGTGATCAATGCTGCAGACGGCTCCGTCGCCGGCACCATCGACCTTGGCGGAGCGCCCGAGCAGGCCGTCACCGATGGCAAGGGGCACATCTACGTCGATATCGAAGACAAGGGAAACATCGCCGTAGTCGACGCCGCAACCATGACAGTGACCAGGCACATCGATCTGCAGGGCAAGGCAAACGGCTGCGCCGGACTGGCATTTGACGTCGCCAACGGCATCCTCTTCGCCGCCTGCCGCGAGCCCAGCGTGATGGTAGTTCTCAAGGCCAGCGACGGCGCCATCCTCGACACCCTGCCCATCGGCACCGGCTGCGACGGCGCGGTCTTCAACCCGGCGACCATGGAGACCTTCAGCTCGCAGGGCGACGGCACCCTCACCGTCATCAAGGAGAACAGTCCAACCAGCTTCGTCGTCGAGCAGACGGTGAAAACGGCTCCAGTAGCCAAGACCATCACCCTCGACTCGAAGACAGGAAACCTGCTGCTGGTCACCGCGGAGTTTGGGCCGCCGCCGCCTCCGCCACCCACCCCCCAGGGGCGCTGGCCGCGTCGCGGACCGATGGTCCCCGGCTCCTTCTCGATCATGGTCGTCGGCAAGTAGCGCTTGCCAGCCGGAACCTGATGCATGGGGCGCGGCAGCTTTCGCAGGCCGCGCCCCATTTCCATTGAAGCCGGGCCGCGAGGTGAATCGCCGTGGGCCCGCCTTCCTTTTTACGCCTCCACAGCCTCGCTGACCTTGGCTTCCGCCAGCGGCACCGGCAGTACCGGCGCCTCGGCGAGCACGTTATAGACCAGCCCGGCGAGCGCCGCTCCAATCATGGGAGCAACCCAGAACGCCCACAGCTGGCTGAGCGCCCATTCTCCGCAGAAGAGAGCGCCCCCCCCCCCGTGCTGCGCGCCGGATTTAAAGACGTGTTCGTGACGCTGTTCAGGTTGATCAGCGTCGGCCCCAGCCCGATTGCAATCGGCGCTAGCCCCTTCGGAGCACGCGCATCGGTTTGAACTAGCGATTCGGCGGGGTTCCAGGGGTCGCGCAGCGGTCCTCGGCGGGACAATCGCTGAAACCGGGCAGCAAGCTTCTTCTTCTTGGTTCCATATATCTGTACCCTCTTGACTATCGGTAACCTATTTGTTACCATTCTCTGTGTTCGAGATACGGGTCTATGCGACAGAAGACGGAAAAAGCCCTTACCGCAGGTGGTTCAAGGCTCTGAATACTGCGGCGGCTGTCAAAGTCACAACTGCCCTTGAACGGATGGAAGACGGCAATCTCTCGATTGCAAAAGCGGTCGGCTCGGGCGTAAGTGAATACAAGATCGACTTTGGGCCAGGCTACCGGATCTATTTTGGGATGGATGGGCAGACCCTCGTCATCCTGTTGTGCGGGGGAACGAAGAAGCGACAGCAAGCCGACATCCAGGCCGCCAAACGCTTCTGGGCTGACTACAAGAAACGCAAACGGTAAGGAGCAGCGACATGCCACTGACGGTAGATTTCCGCGAGACAATCCGCGAACGCGCGCAGACTGACGCGGCTTTCCGCCGTGGGCTTCTGCAAGAGTCCGTCGAGCTGATGCTCTCCGGAGACGTGAGAACTGGACAGAAGATCATTCGTAATTACATCAACGCCACAGTTGGATTTCACGGTCTGGCCGAGCAGACCCATATCCCAAAGAAAAGCTTGATGCGCATGTTCGGGCCGAAAGGGAATCCGTCGTCTCTGAACATGTTCGGCGTCATTGCCGAGTTGGCGAAGACTGAAGGAGTGAGTCTCTCTCTCAAGACCACGCCCACGCGCGCCTGATGTTCTATGCCAAGGCTCCTTGGCTTCGCTCCCCGACGGCGCTCCAGTGACCGCCCTCGACTGCTCTCCTTGATACCATCAGAGAGCCATGGAAACAATAAGGACGCGGGTGCGCTTTGCTCCCTCGCCGACGGGAATGCTGCATGTCGGCAACGCCCGCACTGCGCTCTACAACTGGCTCTTCGCGCACCACCAGCGGGCCATGGGCGCCGAGGGCGACTTCATCCTGCGCATCGAAGACACAGACCTCGACCGCAGCGAGGCGCGCCACGAGACTCAGTTGATGGACGACCTGCTCTGGATGGGGCTCGCGTGGGATGAGGGCCCCGAGTCCAGCCACCAGGGCGATGGCGAAACAGGGGAAGCCGACCCAGTTCCTCCGCCCGCAGGCGGACCCTACGGACCCTACCGCCAGTCCGAGCGGCTCGCCATCTACAGCGCCCACACCGCGCGCCTGCTCGACGAGGGCAAGGCCTATCGCTGCTTCTGCACGCCGGAGGAGCTCGATCGCGAGCGCAAGCTCGCCGCCGCGGAGCATCGTCCACTCGTCTATTCGCGCCGCTGCCTCGCCATTCCGTCCGCCGAGAGTGCCGCCCGCGCCGCGCAGGGGGAGCATTTCGCCGTGCGCCTGCTGATCCCCGACCACCCCCTCCGCTTCCATGATCTGGTGCGCGGCGACGTCGAGTTTGCCGCCGGCGACGTCAGCGACCCCGTGCTGGTGAGGAGCGCCAGCAGCGCCTCGGCCGGCGTCCCCGTCTATAACTATGTCGTCGCCATCGACGATGCGCTGATGAAGATCACGCACGTCATCCGCGGCGACGACCACATCTCGAACACACCGAAGCAGGTCGCCGTCTACCAGGCCTTTGGCTGGCCGGTGCCCCAGTTCGCGCACCTCTCGACCATCCTCGGCAGCGACCGCGAACGCCTGTCAAAGCGCCACGGGGCGACCTCGATCGCCAGCTTTCGCGAGATGGGCGTGCTCCCCGAGGCGCTGGTGAACTACCTCGCGCTGCTGGGCTGGGGCGCCGAGGACGGCCGCACCGAGACCTTCACGCCCGGCGAACTGATCAAGGCCTTCCGCCTCGAACGCGTCACCGCGAGCCCGGCCATCTTCGACTTTGACAAGCTCTACTGGCTCAACCGGCACTACCTCAAGATCGCCGGCGCAACGCGGGTGAGGGATCTCGCCTGGCCCTGCTTCGCCAATGAGCATCTCTTGCCGCCGCTGGCACAGGCCGACCCCGCGATCACTGCCTGGTTCAGCAGTCTGCTGGCCCTGCTGCTGCCCTCTGTCGACACGCTGCAGCAGCTCCCTGCCAGGTCGCGGTTCGTCTTCCATTACTCACCGGAAGAGATTCGCGGAGACGCCGAAAACGCCGCCCTCCTGTCCACCGGCACAGCACAGCAGGTTCTCGAGGCGTTCGCAGACCGGGCTCTCCATGCTGATGCGTCGGCAGACGCCGGGCCCTCTGCCGCGGAGCCGATCTCGGCCGAGCGCTTCAAGTCATGGATGAACGAGATCAAGGCCGCCACCGGAGCAAAGGGCAAAGAGCTCTTTCACCCCGTAAGAATCGCTCTCACCGGCTCACACTCGGGGCCGGAGTTTGACAAGCTCATCCCGCTGATCGAGGAGGGCAGCAGGCTGCCGCTGCCGGCTCACATTCCCGGCGTGAGGGAGCGGCTGCGTGCCTTCCTCGCCAGCTGACGGCCACTCTAGCCTCACTCTCACATGGATCGCTCATCACTCCCGCCGTTCCAGTCTTGAAAGGTAGACTTCCGTGCCCCAGCCGCTGGTCAACCTGAGCTTTCCCCACCATTGGTCAGCCGAGGTGCTGCCCGCGCGGCCGCTCATCCTCCCGGCCCGCCACTTCGTCTATCCCGAGCAGGTGGAGGAGGTCGAACGCGGCGCCCTCGAAGTGCTGGTCCGCCCCGAAGCTGTAGACGCCCGGCCAGACCTCAGTAAAACCGCCTCCGGCACCCGCCCATTCCTCGCCACCTGCGCACTCGGCTTCGACGACCCGTCCGTTCCAACCGGCGTATGGAGCTGTCCAGACCCTGACTGGCTCTGCGCCGTGGCCGGCGGCTACGCCTACCTCATCAACGCTCGCGATCCGACGCATTGGCAGCAGGTGGAGTATCGCCCCGTCCTCGTCGTCCTGCCCCTGCC
>DASWVB010000029.1:0-1513 GCA_036401375.1 Acidisarcina sp. | reverse complement strand
GTTAGTACTACTGAGTCAGTCTGTCGCGGCCGTTTAAATCTGAGAATCAAGTATTTGTAGAGATTCATATTTTGGCACGCGGAGGGCCAGATGAATCTCAACGATCACGAGAAAGTCGAAGCGCGGTTTGCGGTCTATGTCGATGGGCTTTCGAGCGTCATCGGTCACGCGAGGCGTACGAGGCAGTTGCGCGATTATTGCACTGGTTTGGTGCTGCCTGGCGAGCGCAAAAGCGTCGAACCTATGGCGGCGCGTACGGCTCCTGGGCGGACGGCGGCGCAGCACCGGTCGCTGCTGCACTTTGTTGGTCTTGCGACATGGTCGGATGAGGACGTGCTGGCCAAGGTGCGTGAGATGGTGTTGCCGGCGATCGAGAAGGACGGTCCGATCGAGGCGTGGATCATCGACGACACGGCGTTTCCCAAGCAGGGCAAGCATTCGGTCGGCGTGCACCACCAATATTGCGGTCAGCTCGGCAAGCAGGCCAACTGTCAGGTAGCGGTGTCGCTCTCGATCGCCAATCACGCGGCCAGCCTTCCGGTCGCCTATCGGCTGTACCTGCCGGAAGCCTGGACCAAGGATCGTGCGCGGCGGAAGAAGGCCGGTGTACCGAAGGAGATCAAGTTCAAGACCAAACCGGAGATCGCGCTGGAGCAGATACGCGGGGCGTGCGAAGCCGGGCTGCCGCGCGGGGTCGCATTGATGGACACGGCCTATGGCAGAGACTCGCGGCTGCGGGAGGGCATGACGGAGTTGGGCGTGACCTATGTGGTTGGCGTCCTGCCGGACACCTTGATGTGGCGGCCCGGCACCGGCCCGCGGCGCATGGACAAACCGCTGAACAACACCGGCCGTCGCGACGAGCCAGACCTAATCTCGGCCAAGGAGGTGGCGCTTGGCCTGCCGAAGCGGGCCTGGCGTACGGTGACGTGGCGAGAGGGCTCGGCCGATCAGCTGTCCTCGCGCTTTGCGCGGGTGCGCGTCCGTGTCGGATACAACAAGCTGATCCCCGAGAAGCTGTCGCCGGAGTGGTTGCTGATCGAGTGGCCCGAGGGCGAAAAAGAGCCGACCAAATACTGTCTCTCGACGCTGCCGGAGGATGTCAGCTTCCAGCGGCTCGTCGATTTTGCAAAGCTGCGCTGGCGCATCGAGCGCGACTACCAGGAGCTCAAGCAAGAGGTTGGGCTCGGGCATTACGAAGGCCGCGGCTGGCGCGGCTTCCATCATCACGCAACCCTGTGCATCGCAGCCTACGGCTTCCTCGTCGCCGAACAGGCGACGATTCCCCCCTCAGGACCTCGTTCCGCCGCGTCGGTCAAGGCACCTTGCCTACCCGACGATTACCGACCCAGAGGATCTCCCCTTGCGGCCTGAGCGCCACATCCCAAACTCGATCGCGACTGTGCACGTGCGACTGATCCGGGGCATCATCAAAACTCTGTTGCGATGCCCTTGCTGCGCAGCCATTGTACCGTCAAAGCGACGACAGAACCTCATGACGCAGTAAGATTAG
>DASWVB010000028.1:0-8126 GCA_036401375.1 Acidisarcina sp. | reverse complement strand
TTCAGGGCAGTCGCATTCATCGGGCGATAGTCTTTCCCTCAGCGGCTAAAGCCGCTTGTTTTTTTAGGGGGTCAATGGCACGGCTGAAGCCGTGCCCCTTCAGGGCTGTCCTTTCAAGCCGAGGTGGCCCTTCTGGGCAGTTCTTTCGAGCTGAGGTGGCCCTTCAGGGCAGTTCTTTCGAGCCGAGGTGGCCTTCAGGGCAGTTCTTGGGGGGGGAGCCAGCTCTCTTGTTGGCCGGAGTTATCGCCATCCAATCAAGGCTAGGTGCCTCTTCAGGCAGTAGCATTTATTGAGGGGTTGTCTTTGCCTCAGCGGCTAAAGCCGCTTGTTTTTTGGGGGGGTTAATGGCACGGCTGAAGCCGTGCCCCTTCAGGGTAGGTCCTTTCGAGCCGAGGTGGCCCTTCAGGGCAGTCGCTGGGGGAGCCGCTTTCTTTTCGGCCGGATCAATCGCCATCGGGGCGGGGTGCCTCTTCAGGGCAGTCGCATTCATCGGGCGATAGTCTTTCCCTCAGCGGCTAAAGCCGCTTCTTTTTCGGGGTGGTCAATGGCACGGCTGAAGCCGTGCCCCTTCAGGGCGGTCTTTTCGCTGAGGTGGCCGTTCAGGGCAGTCGCTGGGGGAGCCGCTTTCCTGCCGGAGTTACTGATCAGTGATTAACTTGGGGTGGGTGCCTCTTTTGGCGCAGTCGCATTCATCAAGAGGTTGTCTTTCCCTCAGCGGCTAAAGCCGCTTGTTTTTGAGGGGTCAATGGCACGGCTGAAGCCGTGCCCCTTCAGGGCAGTATTTTCGAGCCGAGGTGCCCGTTCAGGGCAGTCGCTGGGGGGAGCCGCTATCTTGTCGGAGCTACTGATCAGGCATCGGCTCGAGGCTGGGATCAACTCGAGGCTGGGATCAACTCGAGGCTGGGATCGGCTCGAGGCTGGGATCGAGTGGAGGCTGGGATCGAGTGGAGGCTGGCACCTTTTGATGCTCGGCAGGTTTGATCAGGGCGTGGGGTTTTGTCGGGGCTGCATGTAGCGGTCGAACCAGTTCAGGGCGCGGGTGAGCACGTCGATGCGGTGGGCGGGATCGACGAATCCGTGGCCCTCGCTGGGGTAGACGACGAGCTGGGCAGGCACGTGCTGAGCGCGCAGAGCGTGCCAGAATTCAAAGGACTGGGGGGCGGGGCATTCGCCGTCGCGGTCCCCGACGACGACCAGGACCGGCGTCTTCGCCTGGTGGATGTAGTTGATGGCAGAGCTCCTGGCATAGACAGCGGGGTCGTCGTAGACGGTCGCGCCGAAGTAGGGGACCATCCACTGGTCGATGGAGTTCTGGCCGTAGTAGCTCTGCCAGTTGGAGATGCCTGCTCCGGCGACGGCGGCCCGGAAGCGCTGCGTCTGGGTGACGGCGAACATGGTCATGAAGCCGCCGTAGCTCCAGCCGGTGAGGCCTACGCGGTCCGGATCGACAGGGTAGCGGGAGGTGACGGCGTCGACGCCGGCGAGGATGTCCCTCAGGTCGCCGTAGCCGAAGTCTTTGCGGTTGGCTGCGGTGAAGGCTTCACCCTCGCCGTAGCTCCCGCGGGGGTTCGGTTGAAGGACGAAGTAGCCGAGCGCTGAGAATGGTGCAGCGGTCAGGCCGAGTCCCGGCCAGTCGGGCAGGACGGCCGAGGCCGGACCTCCGTGAACGAGGACGATCATGGGGTACTTCTTCGCCGGATCGTAGGCGGCGGGGTAGGTGAGCCATCCCTGGACGTTAAAGCCGTCGTCGCTCCAGTGAAGGGATTCGGCCTTGCCCCAGGCAGGCTTCACGTTATCGTTATAGTGGGTGACCGGGCCGGTCTCAACGTTGCCGGCTGACCCTGCGAGCAGGTCTCCGGTCCAGACCTCCGGCGGGTCGGAAAAAGAGCTGCTGACGAAGGCAACATGAGCGTTATCAGCGGCGAGGGAGAGGCTTCCCTCGAGGCGGTCGTCTCCTATAGTGGCATCGGAGTGCATGAGCTCGCGTCGAGCCAACACCTTTGGGGAGGGATCGCAGGGCGTCCCGTCACTGCTGGTCTCAGAGAGGCACGACGGCATGCCGAAGGTGATGTTGGCGACCTGCATCGAGCCTGCTGCTATCTCCGAGACCAGGATGCTGGATGTAGAGGCCCGATGGTCTGCGGAGAGCCAGCTGAACCAGGCGATCGAGGTTTTCGAAGAGGTTTTCGAAGAGGTCTTCAAAGCAGACGGGGAAGCAGACGGGGAAGGCGCCGGGGAAGGCGACGGGGAAGGCGCCGGAGACGTTACGGGGCCGCCGAGAAGCGGCTGGACCGCGCCTCCCCTGGCCGCGACGAGGTAAAGATCGCCTCCGGTCGCGCCCTGGTCGCTCATCAGGCCGCCGATGAAGGCGATGTGATTGCCGTCGGGCGACCATCGGGGGACGGCGATCTGGAGCCCGTGCAGAGCGCCATCAACCCGGGCAGGATCGACGACGGATTGGGCGTTACCCTCGTCGGCCGGGTTTGCTACCGGCTGGGTGTAGAGCTGTGCGACCCACCAGTTATTTTCTCCCGGTGGAGGTGCGGCGATGTAGGCCAGTCTGCTCGAGTCCGGCGACCAGTCGAACTCGAAGACATGGAGAGCGGAGGGGGTGAGCTGCCGCAGAGGAGCAGGGTTATCGGCGCCGGCGGCTCCGGATTCGCGCCTCTCTATGTTGACGGCGGCGACCCTCTGGATCTCGAGACCCTCCTCGCCGATGACGCCGGCAAAGGGCTTGATCGCGGCCAGAGCGCCGGCGGGCCGGGTGGCGCCCTCCACGTAGAGGAAGCTGACCTGGCGGCCATCAGGGGACCAGGCGAGTCGATGCGCGTAGCCGTGCAGATGGGTGAGGCGGACCGGGGTCTGCTTGGAGTTCATGTCGGCGACGTAGACGTCGGACTGGCCCGGGCTGCGACAGTCGGAGAGGAAGGCCAGCGATGTGCTGTCAGGGGACCAGGCGAGGTCCTCCTCGTCGCAAAGGTCACTTTTTTCAGACACGGTCAGGCGGACGGGGGTTCCCGAGCTTCGTCCGTCGCCGCGCAGCAGCGCTACCATCAACTCCCGGCCGCTTCCGTGCTCGCCGCCTACCACCCAGGCGACGCTTCTCGAATCGGGTGCGATGGCGGCCTGGTGGATCTTTCGCACGGCACCGAGCGTTGCCAGCAGTTCTGCGATCCTGGGATCGCTGCCGGGCTGGCGAGCTTCCCTGCCGGGCGGGGTGGTGGGCGGGCCGGCGGGGGCGGTCGTCTGGGCCGGGGCTTCGCAGCCGGGGATAGCTGCCGCAGCAGCGATTGCCAGGCAAAGGAGGACTCCGCCGCGTAGAGCGGCAGTCCTCTGGAGGCGAGGTAGATTCATGAGGGATGCTAGCATGGCGCCGGCCCGGTGGGGGCTGCTCGCGGGGCATAAGCGCCCGGGGAGCGGTCATGCGGCCCTGCGTGGTGGCGGAGTGCGGCGTGTGAGTAAGAGTTGGCGGGCGGTATTTGAGGCCCCGTGGGCGTGGATGGGACCGGCCGCAGGGGACAGTCTCAGATTTACGGTGTTTTCAACCATCGAGACGTTGACGGGGTACGCTCTACTTGATATTGTTAGAAGGTTCCGCGAGTTATGCGCCGCTCCTGCAGCTTCGGGTGGCGCAGCAAGTGATCCACAGAGGGACGGCAGCCGCACCCTGAAGCTATAGAGGGAGTGGCGCTGACCGGAAGAAGTCTGTGGCCCATCGCATCGGCATCTGCGACACCTCTTACCCATAGAGGCTATGCAGGCCGGAAACACGAAACGGATCCGGCTTTCACCTCGGCAGTTGAGGGAGACGCGCGGACACCGTCGTGGTTCTCGTCTGGCAGGGAAGCAGGACAGGCGCGAAGCAGCCCTTGAGGGCCTCGCGCTTCAGGCAATTCGAGAGAGGCACGTTTGCGTCTCTCGAGAAAAGGCTCGCGTGCAGCCGGTGCTGCGGCGAGACATTTTGCTGTATTGCTCTGCCGCGCGGGCAGAGCGGTTTGTACCAGGGTTTCGGGTGGATTGCTGTGTGGAGTCCTCCAGGGTGTCAGGTTTCGGGCCTCAGGTCAGGTTGAAAATTCGGATTTGTGTTTCAGGTTTTAAGTACCAGGTTCAGCAGTAAGGAGTGACGTTTTGCCTACATTCAGCCAGCTCGTAAGGAAGGGCCGTACCGCACCGCGGTACAAGACGGCCAGTCCGGCACTTCAGGGTTCGCCGCAGCGGCGCGGCGTCTGCACCCGCGTCTACACGCAGACCCCCAAGAAGCCGAACTCGGCACTGCGCAAGGTGGCCCGCGTTCGCCTGACCAACGGCATCGAGGTCACGACTTATATTCCAGGCATCGGCCACAACCTGCAGGAGCACTCGATCGTGCTGATCCGCGGAGGCCGTGTGAAGGACCTGCCGGGCGTACGGTACCACGTGGTGCGCGGCACGCTTGACTCGGTTGGAGTGGCCAACCGCAAGCAGAGCCGGTCAAAGTACGGCGCCAAGCGGCCGAAGAGCGGTGCAGCCGGCGCGCCCACCAAGGGTAAGAAGTAATTCGATAGTGGTCAGTCGCCGGATGAGTCGGGCTTAGAAGCTGTAGAGCCGGGTGGTTGTACGGCAGAGATTTGAGACAGGGAACCATGCCAAGAAAAGGTCATATCGCCAAGCGTGAGGTACCGGGGGACCCGGTCTACAACTCGTCCCTGGTGACGAAGTTTGTGAACTCGATGATGTGGGACGGCAAGAAGTCGACCGCCCAGCAGATCTTCTACACCTCGATGACAAATCTTGAACAGCGCGGCGGCGATGAGGCGCTCAAGCTCTTCAAGAAGGCGGTCGAGAACTGCAAGCCTCTGCTCGAGGTGAAGACCCGCCGGGTAGGTGGTGCGAACTACCAGGTGCCGATTGAAGTGAACCCGGAGCGCCGGACTTCGCTGGCGATTCGCTGGCTGGTGACGTATGGCCGGGCGCGCGGCGAGAAGGGGATGATCGACAAGCTGACCAACGAGCTGCTCGACGCGGCAAACGGGCGCGGCGCGGCGATGAAGAAGAAGGAAGATGTTCACCGCATGGCCGAGGCCAACAAGGCCTTTGCGCACTACCGCTGGTAGGTAAAGCAGGAACAGGGATGAGGGGACAGGCAGCTTTCTGGTAGTGGACGAAAGCTGGTTGTTTGAAGCAGGCAGCAAGTGGAAACGCGGGCTTGTTCCGCGGAAGTGAGAGAGACAAAGTGGCTCGTCAAGTACCTCTAAATCGTTGCCGGAACATCGGAATCATGGCGCACATCGACGCCGGGAAGACGACTACGACCGAGCGCATCCTGTTCTATACGGGCATCACCCACCGCATCGGCGAGGTGCACGAAGGCACGGCCACGATGGACTGGATGGAGCAGGAGCAGGAGCGCGGCATCACGATCACGTCGGCCGCTACGACCTGCACCTGGAAAGACATCCGCATCAACATTATTGATACGCCGGGCCACGTGGATTTTACCGCCGAGGTCGAGCGTTCGCTGCGCGTGCTCGACGGCGCGGTGGCGTGCTTCGATGCCGTTCACGGCGTCGAGCCGCAGTCCGAGACCGTTTGGCGCCAGGCCGACAAGTACCGGGTTCCCCGTATCTGCTTCATCAACAAGATGGACAAGGCGGGCGCCGATTTCGAGCATGCCATCGATACCATCCGCAAGCGGCTCTCGGCGCGTCCCGTAGCGATCCAGATTCCTATCGGGCAGGAGGCGGGCTTCAAGGGCGTGGTCGACCTGATCGAGATGAAGGCCATCCTGTGGCACGACGAGACCATGGGCGCGCAATATGACGTTGAGCCGATCCCGGCGGCCCTGCAGGGCAAGGCCGAGGCCTTTCGCATGCAGCTGGTCGAGTCCGTTGCCGAGAACGATGACGAGATGCTGCACAAGTTTCTCGAGGGCGAGACTCCGACCGCGGCTGAGCTGAAGGTTGCACTGCGCCGCGCCGTTATTGGAATGCACGTCTTCCCGGTACTCTGCGGCTCGTCGTTCAAGAACAAGGGCGTGCAGACGCTGCTCGATGCGGTGGTCGACTTCCTGCCGAGCCCGCTCGACGTGCCTCCCATCGAGGGTCACAACCCTGACAACATGGAAGAGGTGATCCTCCGCCACGCGGATGATAATGAGCCCTTCTGCGCGCTTGGATTCAAGATCATGACCGACCCCTTCGTGGGGCAGCTGATCTTCATCCGCGTCTACTCGGGGCAGTTGAAGACGGGCGACCTGGTGCTGAATCCGCGCACCGGCAAGACGGAGCGCATTGGACGTTTGCTGAAGATGCACGCCAACAAGCGCGAAGAGATTCAAGACATCATGGCGGGCGACATTTGCGCCTGCGTCGGGCTGAAGAACCTGGTCACCGGCGACACCATCTGCAACGACCGGCATCCGGTTGTGCTCGAGTCGATCACCTTCCCGAAGCCGGTCATTGCGGTCGCCGTCGAGCCGAAGACCAAGGTCGACCAGGAGAAGATGGGTATGGCGCTCGCGAAGCTGGCGCAGGAAGATCCTACTTTTAAGGTGCATACCGACATCGATTCGGGCCAGACGATCATCGAGGGAATGGGCGAGCTGCATCTCGAGATCATCGTCGATCGGATGATGCGCGAGTACAAGGTCGAGGCCAACGTCGGCAAGCCCCAGGTCGCGTATCGGGAGACGATCCGGAAGCAGGCCGAGGGTGAGGGCAAGTACATTCGCCAGACCGGCGGCTCGGGCAACTACGGCCACGCCAAGATTCGCCTGGAGCCGAACGAGCCGGGCAAGGGCTACGAGTTCATTAACGACATCAAGGGCGGCGTGATTCCGAAGGAGTTCATCAAGCCGATCGATATGGGAATCCGCGAGGCGCTGCTGGGTGGAGTGCTGGCCGGCTACGAGATGGTTGATGTGAAGGCGTCGCTCTATGACGGCAGTTACCACGATGTCGACTCGAACGAAATGGCATTCAAGATTGCGGGTTCGATGGCCTTCAAGGAAGCGGCGCGCAAGGCCAGCCCGGTGCTGCTGGAGCCGGTGATGTCGGTTGAAGTGACGGTTCCCGAGGACTACATGGGCACGATCATCGGCGACCTTAACTCCCGCCGCGGGAGGATCGAGGGCATGGAGGCGCGGGTCGGCGTCCAGGTCATCAAGGCGATGGTGCCGCTGAGCACGATGTTCGGTTACGCGACGCACATGCGGTCATCGACCCAGGGGCGCGCGAACTATTCGATGGAATTCAGCCGGTACGAAGAGGCGCCTCGCTCGGTGAGCGAGGAGATCATCGCCCGGGTGAACGGTAAAGGCTAGAAGGGTCAGTCTATGGCGCGTCTTTCGCGCCGAACAACGAAAGATACGGAGAGAAGCAATCATGGCGAAGGAAAAGTTTGACCGGTCTAAGCCGCACGTGAATGTGGGAACGATCGGGCATATCGATCACGGCAAGACTACGCTGACGGCGGCGATCACGAAGGTGTTGTCGAAGCATAATCCGAAGAACTCGTTCCGGTCGTTCGATTCGATCGACAACGCTCCCGAGGAGCGCGAGCGCGGCATCACCATTGCGACGGCGCACGTCGAGTATGAGACGGCGAACCGGCATTATGCGCACGTCGACTGCCCCGGCCACGCCGATTACATCAAGAACATGATTACCGGCGCGGCGCAGATGGATGGCGCGATCCTGGTGGTTGCGGCGACCGACGGCCCGATGCCGCAGACCAAGGAACATGTGCTGCTGGCGCGGCAGGTTGGCGTGCCTTACATTGTCGTGTTCCTGAACAAGTGCGACTCGGTCGACGATACGGAGCTGATCGACCTGGTCGAGATGGAAGTGCGCGAGCTGCTGTCGAAGTACAACTACCCGGGCGATGATGTGCCGGTGATTCGGGGCTCGGCGCTGGGCGCGTTGAACGGCGAGGCGCAGTGGGAGAAGACGGTCGATGAGCTGATGGATGCGGTCGACAAGAATATTCCTCTGCCGGCGCGGGCGATTGACCAGCCGTTCCTGATGCCGATCGAGGATATCTTCTCGATCTCGGGGCGCGGCACGGTGGTGACGGGCAGGATCGAGCGCGGCAAGATCAAGGTGGGCGAAGAGGCGGAGATCGTCGGCTTCCGCGACACGCGCAAGACG
>DASWVB010000027.1:0-290004 GCA_036401375.1 Acidisarcina sp. | reverse complement strand
AACCAGCGCATCCAGCCTCTCCAGCGTGATTGCAAGGTGTGAGCCGCGCTTGTCGTCGGCCATCGCGTGGATCTCGTCCACGATCACCGTCTCTACCCGGCGCAGGTTGTTGCGGCTCTTTTCGGCCGTGAGCAGGATGTAGAGCGACTCCGGTGTCGTTACCAGGATGTGGGGCGGCCGCACAAGCATCCTGCGGCGCTCTGCGGGCAGGGTGTCCCCGGTCCTGACTGCCGTGCGAATCTCGGGACACAGGTAGCCGCGCTCCATGGCGAGCTGCTGGATCTCCCGGAGCGGCCCGTCGAGATTCTTCTGTATGTCATTGCCGAGGGCCTTGAGGGGCGAGACGTAGACAACTTCCGTGATCGCGTCGAGGCGGCCCTCGATGGCCTTGCGCAGCAGGCGGTCAATGCAGATGAGGAAGGCTGCCAGCGTCTTGCCTGACCCGGTCGGCGCAGAGATCAGCGTGGGCCGACGCTCCAGGATGCAGGGCCAGCCCTGCTCCTGCGGTTCGGTAGCTGTGCCAAAGCGCCGCACGAACCACTCGCTCACCACCGGATGCGCCCATGCGAGACCCTCCGGTATCAGGCTTGGCGCGTTTGAGGTCTCCGGGGAAAAAAGCGGAAGGGGCATGCGGCTTATTCTAGCGCGCTTTTCGTCGGATGTTCGCCTTCGCGGCTCCATCATTACCAGCGGGGCGCGCCTGTGAAACACAATGTATATTTATGCGCGAAAGAGGCCGCACGACCCGCTTTCTGCGTATAACATACAAACTTCGGCATCATATAGGGCTAGGAATGCGTCCTATTGTGAGCGAAAGACGGCAAACTGCAATGCCGCTGGAGGTAGAAGTAGTGAGTGTATTCCGTACCAGAAGGCCGCTGTTGGTGGATGCCACCCAGTGCGCCGTTCCCACCACCATCACCACCGACACCGGGTTCCGCCACGTAGAGAGCGGTGACTGGATCATCCACGGCGAAGACGGCGAAACCTACGTAGTCGACGATACTTACTTCCAACGCACCTATGTGGCCGTTGATGACTCCTGGACTGATGTCCACACTGCGGTACTGGAGCCGGAGCAGGAACACTGTCCCTGTTAGGGCGGCGTACGCGGCTGCGGCCGCTCCTCACCTGAAGCACCCGTGATCACAAATCGGAGGACACGACAGTACAATCCTGTTATGTCCTCCCTCTCTGCGGCGGAGCGCGCCCGCCGCATCAAGATCATTCTCTTCGACGTTGACGGTGTGCTCACCGACGGCAAAATCTGGGTGCTCCCGACGCCCTTTGCAGACGATCCAAACGCCGCGCCTGACGCGAAAGGGTCTTCCGTCGAGCCCAAGGGCTTCAGCGCCCATGACGGCGCCGGCTTTTCACTGGCCCGGATCGGCGGACTCAAGTGCGGCGTCATCACACGGCGGGAGTCGGACACAGTTGCGATCCGCGCGCGCGATCTCAGCCTCGAATTCGTTTACATGGGGCAGAAGTTCAAGATGCGCGCGGTCAACGATATCCTGGCCAGGGAGTCGATCACCCTCGAGGAGATCGCCTACGTGGGCGACGATGTGATCGACCTGCCCGTGATGCGCGTCTGCGGATTGGCAATCGCGGTGGCGAACGCCCGCCAGCAGGTGAAGGACGCAGCCCACTTCGTGACCCCGAACAGCGGCGGCTATGGAGCCGGACGCGACGCCATCGAGTTCATCCTGTCCGCAAAGGGCCTGCTCGAGGAGGCTATCGAGACGTACATCAAGGGATAGACTTCAGCACTCCCGGCCGGCGAGTCTACCCGCTTCTCAAATGACAGATGGCCCGCAGCAGTCGCCGCGGGCCATCTGTTTCTACGGATACAAGGTCACCGGTGTTGACGTCAGTCAGCGGCGGCCGTGTGGTTCATCGCGGTGCTCCTCTTGCCGGGGAGCGTTCTCCGTCCGAGGTGCAGGGCTGTTCCGGGGTGCATTGTTGTGCTGCTGTGGCGCGTACTGGGGCTGGTTATTGTTCTGTCGCGGAACGTACTGCGGCTGGCTGTTCTGCCGCGGAGCGTACTGCGGCTGCGTGCGTTGATTGTACTGACCAGGATTGGCGTTCTGGTGCGCAGGAGCAACCTGGCGATTCACATTATTACCGTTGTTGTAGCCACCGTTGTAGCTGTTGTTATAGCCGCGGTTGGCCGGCGCATTCCCAGGCTGGTAGGCCGGGCGGTTGGCGCCATTCTGAGGCTGGTGCGCCGTGATCAGAGGGCGCGAACCGTTGCCGTTGTATCCACCATTGCGGTTATTTGCCTGGTAGCTGCTGGCAGGCCGGGCCGCCACCACTCCCCGCTCATTGAACGCGCCGGGACGCGGAGTAGCAGCGATGGCTGGCTGGCCGTGGTTGACCGACGCAAACTGCGCGCGGTTCGTACTGGCTGCCTGCATGTGCTGCATCTGCACCTGCGTGGCCTGGACATGAGACTCACGCTGGGCGGCTAGTTCCTCGGTGCGGGGACGCTCATTCAAGCCGCCCTGGCCGCCGTTGTAGCTCACCCTGTTCACGGTCACGTTGTTGATCACTGTCTTGTTATAGACGTTGTGCACGTTGGTCACGTTGATGTTGTTCACGGACCGGTTATACGAGAAGTGGTCGTGGTCCCAGTACCCGCCCTCATAGCCGTGCCCGCCGTAGCCGTAGCCGTAGTTGATGCCGCCATAGAAGCCGATGTGCGGCCCCCAGTAGCCCTCGTGGAAGATAAATGCCCCGCCGCCCCAGCCCCAGTAGCCCGGGGTCCAGAGGAAGCCGACACGCGGCGCCATCACCCACGTACCCGGCACCCAGAAGTAACCCTCATCCCCGTACGCCCAGTAGCCCGGAGTCCAGATATATCCATCACCGGGGCAAAGCGGCTGCTCATAGACAGGCAGCGGCGGAGGCCCAAAGGACACAGAGAGGAATACGCCGCCGAACGATGCCAGTGGAGCGGCCATCATCAGTAGAGCGAGCGATAAAACACGAACCGAACGAAACATGCGCATGGACTTACCCTCGTTTACGAACTGAAGCTCGCCATACTTCCGGCGGTTTCTTCAACTATTATCCTGAGATCGCGGCCGGTAGACTGGGCCGTGTGTATCTCCATTGGTAGAAACGCCGATTCGGGCATTTTGTTGCGAACTGCGGAATTCTGCTCCCATCCCGCTCTCATTTCAGCTGTCCCCCTGGATGCGTATAAGGTGGGTCAATGGTGAGAGCGGCCTCTCCCCGGGACTGCAAAGAAACCGTCAGCAGCCGCATGAGGGCGCACAGGAGCGCGGCCACGGCAGCCAGCCAGGCACCGAGGACGGAGCGCACCGCCCATGCAGGTGCAACCCCGACCCGGCGCAACAGGAACGGGAGAAAGTTCCAGCACGTGATGTGGGCATAATCCCAGGGATCCTCCGTCATTGCGTGGTTGGTCAATCCCCACGCATCCATCTTTCCGAGCGCAAAGGCGGCGATGTTGACGAAGCGCAGCCCGATGACAAAGGTTGGGTGCCCGCGCGTCTCCATCTGGTAGATCTCGAGAGGCAACCAGAACGCCAGCGAAGCTAGTTGGACTGCGAGGCTCGCGGCCAGCAGGGATGCTGCGATCCCGAGGAGGATCCTGCCCCACAGCGCCCGGTAGCCAAGCAGCAGGGGCACTGCCAGCAGGGAGGCCAGCTCGACCGCGGTCGACACATAGCGGTCGCCCCACGCGAAGTCACCGCTCCACACCGTGTATCGCGCATAGAAGCTGATGTAGGCACAGAGCAGCAGACCTGTAGCCATGATGTAAGCTCTTGCGGGAGCATTGAGTCGCCTCCACCCGGTCACGGCCAGCAGCACGGTCAGGATCAGTAGAGGGTCGAAGAGAAAGATCGACTTCTCCGGTGCGAAGAGCGGCCCCCAAAAGCCGGCATGGAAGGGCATCTCGAAGGGGTACGCCGCGGGGAGCTTCGGGTCCCGCTGCCTCGCCTCTCGAGCAATCACGCTGACGTAGGTGTTGAAGAAGGATCCAAAGCGGTAGTACTGGTAGAGGCGATCGATGATACCGAAGAAGAGATAGACGGGGGCCGCGACAGAAACGTAGAGGCGACACCGGTCCCGGAGCTCTTGTCCCCTCACACCCTCCATCCAGAGAACGCCCAGCACGAAAACGCCCGCCGCAAGCAGATCAAGTCCTGTTGTGAGCCGGGTGAGGAGGTTCAAGCCTAAGGCGGCCGAGCCGATCAAAAGCGCGTTTGTGCGGCCGGTACGCAGCCACTCGAACTGGAAGCAGAATCCAGCGAGCGTCAGGAGGAAGATGTAGTTGTTCTCCATCAGATTCTGGGTGTAATGGAGATGGCTCGTCGCGAAGAGCAGTGCCAGCACACCCGCGCTTGCGTGCCGCTGTTCGAAGCCAAGCAGCAGCAGGAACCGCAGGCAGACCACCGCCGTCAGCACGCTCACAACGATACTGGTGCTATAGCTGACTACAATGTCGCGCACCGTCGGATCAGTATCGCCGTAATCTGCGAAGGCCGGTATGCGCGCGATGTAAGTGCCGGCGATGTCGGCCGGCAGCATCAGCAGAGACTGCCCCATGCCATACCAGCTCTGCAATCTGCCGTCGCGACCGTGGATGCCGAACTCGGGATACTCCTCTGGAAAGACCGGCGGCTCGGATGTCCAGATGGAGTGTGCGGACTGCAGCCGGTGCGTTGTGTCGGAGGTGCCCAGCTCTCCGGACTGCACCACGAAGGCGAGCAGCCCAGCAACCAGCGCCAGGAGAAAGCAGGCATTGTCAGACCACCGACGCCGCTCGCGACGAATCCACGGACGCAGGGCGCGGTGCATGGACTTACGAATCACTGCTTGATGCTACTGGACGCCCTTTCAACCGCATAGGCGTACACATCGCGGCGCGCGCCTCGACGCGGCCTCGCGCCGCGAAGGACGCTATTTGCCCCGGTACTCCTTGAACAGCTCCGGAAATTGCCTCTTCAGAATCTCGATCTTCGGCAGGTCGCACGCCATGATGTACGGGTTATCGGGATGGTTCAGGGCGTAATCCTGGTGAAAGGATTCCGCATCGTAGAAGCCCTTTAGGCTGTTGACCTGCGTCACGATGGGCCGCGGGAACACCTTGGCCGCAGTCAGCTGGGCAATGTAAGCGGTGGCAATCTGCTGTTGTTCGTCGCTGCTATAGAAGATCGCGGACCGGTACGAAGTACCCACATCAGGGCCCTGCCTGTTGAGCTGGGTCGGGTCATGCACGGCGAAGAAGATCTGCAGCAGCTTGCCGTAGGTGATCCTGGATGAATCGAAGACGACCTTGACCGACTCCGCATGGCCCGTGGTCTCGGTACTCACCTGATCGTAAGTCGCGGTGGAAGCTGCCCCGCCTGCATAACCCGCCGTGGTCGCGGTTACACCCTTGACCCGCTGGAAGACGGACTGCGTTCCCCAGAAACAGCCACCGGCAAAGATGGCCGTCTCCTGCCGGGAGCTCGCACTTAGCGGGGAGTCGGCCTGGGGCGGGGGGATATTCACCCTCGTCTCGCCCCTCATGCGATCGAATGCGATCACGACAAGAGCCAGCAATAACAGTCCAAGCAAGAACTTCAACATCGGGGACGAAGCTTTCATCTGAGCCACCCTTACGCAATCATGCGCTACATCGATTCTATTCAAGTCCGCACATCGGGCTTACGAGTGGACGAAGCTGCCCGCCCGACGTCAACCTATAATTCACATTATCTGTTCGCCGGAGAGTAGAGAGAATGCATCGAGTACGCGCCCGAGTACGCGCCATCGTCCTTAGCATGTTCGCCCTCGCAGCTCTTCCTTCGCTCGGGACTCCGGCGCTTGGTACCCTGGCGCTTGGGATCCTGTCGCTCGGGATCGCGGTAGACGCCCAGCAAGCCTCGCCCTACGCTGCCGTCAAGCCTGCAGACTTCACCGACCTGAAGTGGCGCATGATAGGCCCATTTCGTGGAGGCCGCACGCGAGCCGCGGCCGGCGTTCCCGATCAGCCCAACGTCTTCTATATCGGGCAGGCCGACGGCGGAGTGTGGAAGACCAATGACTACGGCCGCACGTGGAATCCCATCTTCGACGCTGAACCAAGCCAGTCGATCGGGGCGCTCGCCGTTGCGCCGAGCGACAGTAACGTCGTCTACGTTGCGAGCGGAGAGGGCCTGCGCCGACCTGACCTTTCTGTAGGAGATGGAATCTACCGCTCGGGCGACGCGGGCAGGACGTGGACACACCTCGGCCTGCGCGACGGGCAGCAGATTGCCGCGCTCGCTGTCGATCCTCACGATCCAAATCGACTCTTCGCCGCCGTGCTCGGCCACCCCTACGGTGCAAACCAGCAGCGCGGCATCTATCGTTCGACCGACGGCGGAGCGTCGTGGAAGAAGCTGCTGCCCCATGATGAAGACCCGGGAGACGGAAGCACCGGCGGCTCGGACGTGGAGATCGATCCGCAGCATCCAGCCACTGTCTACGCTTCTCTGTGGGAGAGCCGCCTCGGCCCTTGGGAAGACGGCAACTCCTACGAGGGCGCCCACGGCGGCGTCTACAAATCGACCGACGGCGGCGACACCTGGCGCCCAATTACGGATGGGCTGCCGCTCAACCTCGTCCAGATCAACGTGGCAATCGCGCCCAGCATGCCTGAAAGGCTCTATGCGACGGTGGCCACCACCACACCCAACGAATACGCAACCGGCGTGGGAGTCGGCTTTTACCGGTCCGATGATAGCGGGGAACATTGGACTCGGATCACCGAAGATCCGCGTCCTGCGATGAAGATAGGCGGTGGTGACCTCGCGATTCCGCGCGTTGATCCACTTAATCCTGACATCGTCTACAGCACCAGCATCGTGACCAGCAAGTCGGCAGACGGAGGCAAGACCTGGGTCAGCTTTCGTGGAGCACCGGGCGGCGATGACTACCAGAACATGTGGATCAATCCGGTCAGCCCCAGGGTGATCCTGCTGGTGAGCGACCAAGGCGCGATCGTCACCGTCAACGGCGGCGAGTCGTGGGGCTCATGGTACAACCAGCCCACCGCTCAGCTCTATCATGTGGCCGTCACCAACACCTTCCCCTACAAAGTCTGCGCGGGACAGCAGGAGAGCGGGTCGGTCTGCATCTCCAGCCGCGGCAACGATGGTGAGATCACCTTCCGCGACTGGCATCCGGCGGGCATCATCGAATACGGCTACGCCGCTCCTGATCCGCTGCATCCGGAGATCGTCTACGGGGCAGGCCGCGCTGAAGTATCCCGCTACAACTTGACTACCGGGCAGGTGCAGAACGTCTCTCCCATTCCCATCAAGGGCGCCTATCGCGCCGATCGCACCGAGCCGATACTGTTCTCCCCCGTCGACCCGCACCGCATGTACTATGCCGCGAACATGCTCTTTGAAACGGATGACGGTGGCGCAAACTGGAAGAGGATCAGCCCCGATCTCAGCCGAGAACAGAGCGGCAAACCTGCCTCACTGCCCGACCTGCCGGCCAAGGACCAGGCAAAGCGGCGGGGCGCGATCTATGCTCTCGCAGCGTCGTACCACGACCGGAACACCCTGTGGGCCGGCACCGATGACGGGCTCGTATGGACTACGACCGATGGCGGAGCGAACTGGCAGAACATCACGCCGCCCGACCTTATCCCCTGGAGCAAGGTCTCGCAGCTCAGTGCGTCCCACTTTGACGACAGCACTGCATACGTGTCGGTGAGCCGACTCCGGATCGACGACCTGCACCCTTTCATCTATCGCACTCACGACGGCGGGCACACCTGGCAGAGCATCGTTGCAGGTCTGCCGGATAACGCGCCGGTGAATACGGTGCGCGAAGATCCCGTTCGCAAAGGCATGCTCTTTGCCGGCACTGAGACCGGCGTCTACGTGTCGCTCGACGATGGCGATCATTGGCATTCGCTGCATGCGAACCTGCCGCACACCTCCATGCGCGACCTTGCGGTCGAAGGAGACGACCTGATCGTTGCAACACACGGACGCTCCTTCTGGATCATGGACGGCATCAGTCCGCTGCGCCAGATGGATTCGCTGAAGCCTGGCAGGAGCGCCTTCCTCTTCACGCCAGGGAGGGCGACGCGGGTGCAGAGAAGCACCAACACCGACACGCCGCTGCCGCCCGATGAGCCCGCAGGGCAAAACCCTCCCGACGGCGCCGTACTCGACTACTATCTGCCACCTGCAGCCAAGGGCCCCATCTCGATCGAGATCATGGATGCGGCTAACCAACTTGTGCGCCGCTACACGAGCACAGACGGGCCGGAGACGACCCCCGAGGCACTCGACAAGCAGCTGATCCCTCTTTATTGGATTCGCATGCCGAAGACCCTGTCCGCCGCTGCGGGCATGCACCGCTGGATCTGGGACCTGCGCTATGCGCCCCCGGAGGCGCCCCATCGGGAATACCCAATCTCCGCTGTCCCGCATGACACACCAGCCACTCCTCTCGGCCCGATGGTCGTTCCAGGCACATATACCGTCCGGCTCACGGCCGGCGCGCACACCTATACCGCGCCGCTGATAGTCGTTATGGATCCGCGGGTCTCAGCAACACCCGCCGACCTGGAGGCGCAGCTTACGCTCGAGACGAAGCTTGCCGCCATGGTGAATCAAAGTACCGGTGCACTCGCCCAGGCCCACTCCCTGCGAGAGCAAATCGCGAAGAGACCTCCGGCTGCACCGGGAGAGCTGGCGACAGCGCTGAAAGACCTCGACAAGAGCCTTGCAGACCTGCTGAATGGAAGGGGCACCGTCACGGCATCCGGCAACACGGATGCACTCAACGCCGTAGAGACGAGACCGCAGCCGGACCCTGGGCTCGATCAGTCGGCCGGAGACGTCGCAACGCTGTATGGACAGATCGACCAGGCCGACGCGCGTCCGACTGCCGCCCAGCAGCAGGCCGCCACCTTGAGTGGCAATGCCCTGGCATCATCGCTACGCACCTGGCAGACGCTCAGTCAGACTTCCCTGGTCACTGTGAATCACATGCTGCGCTCGGCACACCTGCCGCAGCTTGATTCCGCGAGCAGGCCCGATAGCGTGCCGCAGGGCGGTGACGAAGACTAGCAGCCGGACGTGGCCTGCCTCCGGCGACCCGTTTGTACAATTGGAGTCAAGACGAGAGCAAAGGCGGGTTATCCTCTCTCAACATGCCGCACATTACCAGGTCGACTCTCCTGATTGCCTTGCTCACACTCGTTTCGGTGCTGGTGCCCGCGCTTGCAGGCGCACAGCAGGTCACGAGCACCCTTGTCGGGCAGGTGCAGGATGCTACAGGCGCGCGCATTGCTGACGCGGCCGTCTATATACGATCGGTGGATACGCCGCTCTATCGCAGGACCAGGAGCGACTTCGAGGGGCAGTTCCGGATTGCTGACTTAGCTCCAGGCGCCTACCAGTTGACGATAAGTGCTCCGGGCTTTGGCGACGCTGAGTCACAGATTGACATGCTTGTGAGTTCCTCCACCAAAGTCACGGTTTCCATGAGCCCCGGGACGGTGAAGCAATCGATTGGCGTGCAGGCAAACGCGTCCTCCGTCAGCAGTCAGCCTTTGGAGATGGCGAGTGCCGTTCAGCAGGCGATCATCACTCGGAGCGACCTCGAGAACCTGCCGTTGGCCGCACGCAGCTTCGCCAACATGGCCTACCTTGCGCCCGGAACCGAGCCGGTTGAACCATCCGACCCCACTAAAGCCCGCATCACCGCCGTCTCTTCCGGTGGGAGTTCCGGCCTGAACATGGAGATCTCCGTAGACGGCGCCGATGACTCAGATGATTACATCGGTGGCTTCCTGCAAAACGTTTCGCCCGATGGCGTCCAGGAGTTTGCGGTCCGTACTGCGCAGGAGACAGCAGATACCTCGCGGACTACCGGCGCCTCTATCGTCATCTCGACCAGGCGCGGCACCAACAGCTTGCACGGTGATGAGTCCTTTTATGGGCGCGCGGCTGCTCTCAATGCCAGGTTTCCCATCGATAATCCTGCTCCCAATCCAAAGCAGCCGTTTTCCAGGCAGAATTATGTAGCTACTCTGGGCGGCCCACTTATCAGAGACCATGCCTGGTTCTTCTCGTCCTTTGAAGCAGTTCACGAGAACGCGAGCATTGCCTACAGTCCGGCGAGTCAGCTCCAGTTCAAGGCGCTGGCCCAGTTGACGTCCGCAGGCCTCATCCCCGGCATAGCTTCTGTCACGGTGCCCCGGTATGTCCCGGTTCCCTTCCGCGATTATCTTGGAATGCTCCGCCTCGACTGGTCTCAGTCGCCCGGCTCGGAGTGGCTGCTTCGCTCCGGCGTCGACAATTACACGACTCACAACGCCTTTGTGCAGCAGGGTGCGCTTCCCTCTACCGGGGCAACGTCTCATAACAGCTATCTGGATCTGGTTCTCAGCAATCGGCGAGTTATGCGCCAAAACTGGCTCGCAACTACCCTTGTAAGTGCCGGAGGCTTGCACCTCACCGAGGCGCGCAACTCGCAGCTTGGCTTCGCGCTCGCTTTTCCGTTCAGTTCGACCTCGAGCACGATATCGGGTCTCGAGACGATCGGAGACAATCAGTTCCTGACTCCCATCACCGCTTTCCCGGTCCTGCGCAATCAGCAGAAGTACCAAGCCAGATTTGACCTGCTGCATGACAAGGGTCGCCACGCTCCAACCATCGGTATCAACTTGATTCATGAGCCCGTGCTGGGCGGCGCGCTCTCGTCTGCTGCAGAGACCCTTGTCAGCTTTCCAGAGGATCCGGCTCAGTACATCAACAACGCAGCGCAGTTTGCCGCCGACTATGCGGCAGGCAGCTCCTTTATACCTGCCTCCGATGGCACATTTTCACAGAATGTGAAGCGCCTGGGTATTTATGCGGAGGATGTCTGGCGAGTTACTCCGCGGCTGACCATGAGCTATGGTCTCCGCTGGGATACGACCTATGGACTCTTCCTGGCGTCAGGCCGGACACAGGCAACCAATCCAGCGCTGCTCACCCTGCGTACACTCTCGATCCAGCTGGTTAAGGGCGTTCCGCACGACTACCGCGGACAGGTTGCGCCCCGCTTAGGCCTCGTCTACTCTCCTCCCGGAATGCCTGCCACTGTTCTGCGGGCAGGCTTCGGCCTGCTCTACAACGACCTGGCGCAGAACGGCTGGGTAGGCGCCCTGCAGGCTGTTAACTCGCCCGCCGCACCTTGCAATACTCCCGGAGATGCGGGTTGTCTGCCGGCCGCCGCAACTCAAGGCCCGGTCGGCAGTACCGCTGGTTCGGGCGCGATCATTGATCCCGCTTATAGAACGCCTTACGCCGTTCACATCACCGCTGGAGTGCAGCACGCCTTCAACTCCCGTTGGGCTGCAGGCGCCGACTTCACTCATCAGCAGGGTAACCACTCCTTCCGGCGCTACCAGTATCAAGCCGGCTTCACCCTCTTTTCCCCGCTGTATGCGTCCGATGTAGATAGCCAGCGCAATAATGTGCCTGATATCAGTGTCTTTCGGAGCGATAATCGCTCCAGTTACAACGCTTTTTCGGTCCATATCGGGGGTCGTCTCAGTAGCCGCCTGGACTTTACCTCGAATTACACCTTTGCAAAGGCGCAGACCTTTGGATGCGTGCTCGGTGAGCTGTTCGATTATGTGAATGGAGTCTGCGATCCTGACCATCCCTTTGAGCGCGCGGACTATGGTCCGTCGGGTGAAGATGTTCGCCATCGCCTCGTGGTGGCTGGTACTGTAGATCTCCCCGGAGGACTGAGGGCGTCAACCATCACCCAGGCCGAGAGCGCGCGTCCGTTTACGCTGACTACATCGGTGCCGGTGACTGGCGCTGGTGACAGCTTCGATAATCGCGCAGTCGTCAATGGCAAGGCTCTGGCACTCGATAGTATGCGGGGAACGCCTTATATCCAGGCCGACCTGCGCCTCAGCCGGCCTACCATGCTGGGCGACCGGTGGTCTCTCACACCCTTTCTCGAGCTCTTCAACGTTTTTAATCGAAGCAATCCAGGCGCTAATTACGTAACAGACGTGGCAGCGCTTCCCGTCCCTCAAAGTGAGGTACAGGCTGGCAATATCACAGATGTCTGCGCAAATGCTGATTGCAATGCGCTAACGCCCGTCAAACACCTCGGCCAGCTAAGGCTACCAGGAGGTGCGCTTGGCGACTTCTTCGGACCCGGTACTACGGTCGGGATTCCTTTCGCCGCTCAGTTCGGAGTTCGTGCGAGCTTCTAAGTCAATCGTCGGCAGCCTAAGTACTACCTACAACATTGAACAAGAAGGGCCTTCCTTGATTCTTTCAAGATATCGTCTGTCATTTCGCCGAGTCGCCGCGGCTCTCATCTGCCTCGGGTCTATAGCGCACGCTTTGGCGCAGGATGTTCCGTCTACCTACTTCAACGGACTAAGCTGGCGGCTGATAGGCCCATTCCGCGGCGGCCGCGCAGTTGCAGTCAGCGGCGTTCCGGGAAGTTCTACAGACTTCTACTTCGGGTCTGTCGATGGCGGCGTATGGAAGACGACTGATGCGGGCACGGTGTGGAAGCCGGTCTTTGACAGCATGCCGACTGCTTCGATAGGCGCCCTTGCGGTGAGTCCCTCAAGCCCTTCTATCATCTATGCAGGAAGCGGGGAGTCCGACATCCGCTCCGACCTTGCGTCCGGCGATGGAGTATATAAGTCGATGGACGCCGGCATGACGTGGAAGAGTGTGGGGTTGCACGACACGCGGCAGATCAGTCGCATCATCGTTGACTCCAAAGACCCAAATCTAGTTTATGTAGGAGCACTCGGCCACGCATACAAACCTAACGACGAGCGTGGCGTGTATAAGTCGATTGACGGCGGTGGTACGTGGAAGCGCGTACTGGACAAGGGTCCTGACGTAGGTATCTCCGACCTCGCAATTGCTACTTCAAATAACAAGGAGTTGTTTGCCGGTACCTGGAATGCGCATCGGCCGCCGTGGAGCACCTATGCCCCGCTGGAGGGGTCCGGTAACGGACTCTATCGATCGCTGGATGCCGGCGAAACCTGGCAGGCCGTTACTGGAAGCGGCCTGCCCGGCGGTGCATGGGGGCGCGTGGGAGTCGCAGTTTCAGCCGATGGACGCCGCGTGTACGCGCTGATTGCTGATAAGAAGATGTCAGGACTCTATCGTTCCAACGATGGCGGCGATCACTGGACACTGGCGAACGCCGATCCGCGACTTACCAGCCGTGCATGGTACTTCAACTGCATCACCATTGATCCTGAAAACGCCGACGTACTCTACATTCCTAACGTCGCACTTTACAGAACGGAAGACGGCGGCAAGACAATACAGGTAGTTCGTGGAGCACCGGGCGGCGATGACTACCACCAGGTATGGGTTGACCCCACTAACTCCGCCCGCTTGCTTCTAGGTGTCGACCAGGGTACAAGCATAAGCCTGGATTATGGTAAGACCTGGTCTACCTGGTATAACCAGCCCACGGCCCAGCTTTACCACGTGACTACCGATCACGCCTTTCCCTACGCGGTTTACGGCTCCCAGCAGGACAGCGGAGCTATTGCAGTCCTCAGCAGTACGGATCACGGGCAGATCACGCCGAGAGACTGGTTTGAGCCGGGAGGAAGCGAGAGCGGCTACATAGCTATCGATCCTAAGGACGAAAACAATATCTACATTACCGGGACCTATGGCGACGTGGAGCGCTTCGATCGAAAGACATCTTTCAGCCAGAATGTAACTCCCTGGCCATTAGGCGCTTTTGACCTGGAAATCTCGAAACGGAAGTATCGCGATCCATGGACTCCGGTGCTTGTATTTTCTCCAGCCGACCACACCTCCCTCTACCTAGGTACGCAGTACGTCATGAAGACGACAGACGGCGGGCTGGTTTGGAAGGAGATAAGTCCCGATCTGACCGGAGCCATCAAAGCCGCTCCGGACTCGGGCCCGACAACGGTAGACAATGCGCGCGAGCGAGGCTACGGCGTCGTGTACACGATCGCTCCCTCACCCCTCGACGCTGCGCAGATATGGGCCGGCAGCGATACAGGTCTCATTCACCTCACGAGAGATAGTGGCAAGACATGGCAGAATGTAACCCCGCAGGGACTTACCGCGTGGAGCAAGATAGCCGTCATAGAGGCATCCCGTTTCGACGCGGCCACGGCCTATGCTGCCGTAGACCGGCACAGGCTTGATGACCGGAAGCCCTACCTCTACATCACACATGACTACGGCAAGACATGGAAGCTCTCCGCCAGCGGTATAGCTTCCGACAGCTTTGTGAATGTAGTCCGAGAGGACACGCAGCAAAAAGACCTGCTTTATGCGGGCACTGAGCTAGGAATTTATGCATCCTTTAACGCGGGTGCAAGCTGGCAGCCGCTCCAGATGAACCTGCCGGTCACGTCCGTACGCGACATAGAGGTGCACGGCGACGACCTTGTGGTGGCGACTCACGGGCGCTCGTTCTGGATTCTGGACGACATAACTCCACTGCGCGAGACAGCCGAGGCGGATAGATCGCCGCGAGCGTTGCTCTATACTCCCTCGCCTGCTGTGCGCGTCGACAACGACCAGTTCGTCGGCACCCCTCTACCTCCTGAGGAGCCCACCGCTGAAAACCCGCCGCAGGGCGCAATATTCGACTACCTGCTCAAGCAGTCCGCTGAGAAGATCACCTTAGAGGTAGTCGACAGTAGCGGCGCGGTCGTCCGGCATTTCTCAAGCGAAGAGTCTCATCCTGCGAAACATCCCCCCATGCCCATAGCGGAGCGATGGTTCCCTGTGCCTCAGACGCTGGCAACCAGTCCGGGGCAGCACCGATTCCTATGGGACCTGGCCTCAGGCGACTCGGGTATCTCGCTCGATGCGGACGCCGACGATGACGCTGGCGCACCGCACGGTCCGCGCGTTCCGCCCGGCATGTACCGCGTTTGCCTGACGGTGGATGGTACCCGCTATGAGCGACCGCTGAAGGTACTCGTCGATCCGCGTCTGGAGGTCACCGTTGGAGTCATGCAGCAGCAGTATGCGTTGGGGCGCCGCATCTACGAGGACCTATTGCGCAGCCGCAAGGCTCTGGCGGAATCGCAATCAGTGCAGCAGAGGCTCGACTCACTCGCAACGGCTGCAGCCACCCACAGCGAATTGAGCGGGAATCTACAAAGCCTGACCTCAGACCTCACGCAGATGCTTGGCGCTGAACCGGGGAACGAGACAGGGCTGCTCCCCGCAAACGCCGCTCTGACGACTGCTTTGCGAGTGGTAGAGAGCGGCCATCGTGAGACGCCCGCCTCCGCCCTGGTGATCTACGAGCAGGCCCGCAAGACTGCTGCGGAACGCGAGAAGGATTGGAGCAGGTTGAAGTCTATTGACGTGCCCAGGCTAAATCGTCAGCTCGAGGACCTCAAGCTCGAACCCATCCAGATCACGGAAATCGAGCAGCAGGTGGAGTACCTGATGACCCGCTAGTTTCTGGTGGCGACCTGCCTCGCCGGCGCGCTCCCCACTTCAGCGGACGAGACTCACTCGAGACTGTCCGCTGGCGGTGGCAGCTCCGTGTTGCCAGGCTGGCGTCTCGACGTGTTATTGATGGGCGCTCAGAGCACCGCGCCTGCCGGGGGAGTAGCTTGCTTGCCGGAATCCGAGTGGTGTCGCTTCCAGGCGATTGCAGCCCCGATCAGCGGAGCCCGATCCGACAGTTCCGAGACACGCAGCTCGATGCCGAGCTCCGCCACTTCACCCTGCGCATCGGCAAGAAACAAGTGAGCAGAGCGGGCGATCCCGCCACCGATGACGATCCGCTGCGGTGCAAAATCCGCCGTAGCAAAGTGCAGCAGCTTTCCGAGGTCGCGCCCAAAGCGGGCAAAGGTCTCTCGTGCTGCGGGGTTGCCCTCGCCGGCTGCCGCTGCGATATCCCGCACGGACGCGTGCTCACCCGTCGCCTCGAGATGCAGCCGCTGGATGGCGGCAGTGCCCGCCCAATCCTCGACAATTCCCTCACGGTACGGCAGGTTCCATATCTCGCCCCCTGCGGGCACTCCAGGTCCGCTGCCGGCTACCTCGCCGCCGGTTGCGAAGGCGGAGCCGATACCCGTGCCCAGAGTGATCACCACAACGCGATCGACGCCCCTCGCCGCACCCTGGTATACCTCACCGATCAGGTAAGCCGCGGCATCATTGAGGAAGTGGATCGATTCAGCCTCGCACTGCAAACGGGCAGAGAGCCCGTGGCGCAAATCTATTCCATAAAGAGACTTCAGCTTGTGGGTCATGTAACTGATGCCGTGCTGGTAGTCAAAGGGATTTGGCATCGCTATCGACAATCCACCAACGATGCCAGATTCAGCGGCTCGGCAGAGCGACACAAGCGCGTCCATGAACTCGTCCGCTGCTGCCGTCAAGGAGATCGGTATCTCGTGGACCTCGCCAAGCTGCCGAGCTCTAAAGTTATAGGTAGCAGCCGATACGTGGCTGCCACCTACATCTATCGCGACCACGCTCTCCAGGGTTTCCTCTTCCAGGTGTTCGCCTTCCACGTGTTCGTCTTCCAGGTGTTCGTCTTTCAATGGCGGGCTGTTCAACCTCACGTACATAGCTGGGTCACCGGCCCGGTTCCACCTGCTGGGCAGGCACGGCGGCACGCAGAGTGGCTGGGGTTGACTCGATGGGCAGTTCCGCCGGCAAGAGTCCTGTCGACGTGGCCTTAAGCCTGATCTCGCCCGGCTGCTGAGTAGATTGCACAATGACCTGCGCCAGCCCGTTGAACAGACTTCGCTTCCACTGCGCCGGCGGGGTCGAAATGCGGACTAACCCGGGCCCGGTATCGCTCCATCGGAACTGCATTCCCGCACGCGCCGCTCGCGGCATCGGGGTTGCTACGACGGCAACCACATTCCTGCCTGGCCGCAACGACTTCGCGTCCAGATCAAGGGTAAAGCCCTCCGCGGTGCGAGCCAGATCGCGTCCCAGCAGCTTGCCGTTGAGATAGATGGATTGCTGCTGACCAAGGTTGCGCAGGATCAGCTTGACACTGGCACCGTTCCCCAAGTCCGGGAGAGTAAAGCTGCCGCGATACACAGTAGCTGCCGGTGGAGCCGATGTCACTGGCGGCGCGTCCCAACGTCGATCTTCGGCACGCTTCCAGCTGGAATCATCGTAGTCTGCTGCGACCTCCGGCCGGTCTGACGGACCATCAACTGGCAGCAGACGCCAATCCACCAGTGGTACAGCGCTGACAGATTCCACGTACTGATCCGGCTCATGCGACGAGGGATCACCGTTGCCAACCCCGATGATCTTACCTGGACCATCGAGCGCGAACGCGATGTTACTGCTGGCCGTTCGCGCCATCCTGCCCTGGCTATCGGTCACGGTGACGGTGATGAGCGAGACGGACTCCCCATCTGCCTTGAGTCCCGATCCCTCTCTGCCCAGCAGCTCGGATTTGTAAGCCGTGAGGCGGATGGCTGCCGCAGCTCCGGTTGTCTCGACGGTGTCGCTGGCGACCTCCTTGCCATCCGTGTAGCCGCGCGCCACCAGCTTTCCTGGCGCGTACTTCACGTCCCATTCGAGGTGCGAGTTCGGCGGCATTGGCTTGCGCCCAAGGCTCTGGCCGTTAAGCGACAGTTCGACCTCGGCAGCATTGCTGTAGACGCGAACGTTGATACTCTCGCCCTCGCGCCCTGGCCAGTTCCAGTGCGGCAGCACGTGCACCATCGGCTTGCTCGTCCACCAGGACTTGACCAGATAAGCATTGTCTTTGAAGAAGCCGCAGGTATCCAGCAGGCCGAACTGCGAGCTGATCGCCGGCCAGCCAAAGGGAGTCGTCTCGCCGCGATAATCAAAGCCGGTCCAGTAGAACAGGCCCGCGGAAAACGGACGCGAGACATGGAAGTTCCACGCCTCCTCAATCGACGCATGATGCGCGTCCTTGTTGTGGTCGTAGGCGGTCAGATGCTGGTGGTTGAGGTCTTCTACATAGACTCCACGAGTTGTCGTCGAGGAAGACTCCTCCGTGCCCACCACTGGCCGATCGGGAAAGCGGGCGTGCATCTTGTCGATATCATGCTGGCGGAAGTAGTTAAAGCCGAAGACATCGGTCGTAAGCGAAACGCCGCCGCCCGACGAGCTCATAGCCACGGTAGTGCGGCGGGTGGGGTCGAGGCGCTTCACATACGCCTGCATGAATGCATTAATGCGCTCACCCGGCACCGTGCCCTCGATCGCCCACTCTTCATTCCCGACCGACCAGAGCACCACGCTGGGGTGGTTTCGATCGCGCAGCACGAGCCGCCTGAGCTGGTCAAGAATCTCCGGCGATGTGCTCATCATCCGATGTTCGTCCAGCACCAGCATCCCCAGGCGGTCACAGGCATCCAGCAGCTCGGGCGTGGGCGGATGGTGCGAGGTGCGAATGGCGTTCGATCCAGCCTCCTTGAGCCTCGCGACCCTGTAGTCGTTGATCTCGTCGGGAAGAGCTACACCCAATCCGGCGTGGTCCTGGTGGTCGTCGGTACCCTTGATCTCCACATGCTTGCCGTTGAGGAAGAAGCCCTGGTTGGCGTCCCAGCGAATGGTGCGAATACCAAATGAAGTCTCGTACCGGTCGACGACCTTGCCGCCGCTCGAGATGGTCGTGATCAGCTTATGGAGATAGGGCGTTTCGATCGACCAAAGCGCCGGATTGGCGACGTGGAGCAGCGTAGAGAAGTCACCTGACTCGGCAGCCTTCACACTCGCCTGGGGAATGTCGGCAGCCGCGATCGTCTTGCCCTGCGCATCGACAATCGTCTGCCCGATTGCGAAGGTCTGATCGTCAAGCCCTTCGTTCTGCACCGTCACCCTGGCAGTCACCGCGGCAGAGTCGCCGTTCACCTCCGTGGTGACAAAGGCGCCGTCATGCGCCACGTGCAGCGGAGCAGTCCTGGTCAGCCACACGTGGCGGTAGATGCCGGCGCCCTCGTAGAACCAGCCCTCCTCGATAATCGCGTTCGCCCGCACCACCAGCACGTTGCTGCCGCCATAGTTGAGGTAGTCGGTCATGTCATAGGCGAAGCTGCTGTATCCGCTGTGCTCCTCTCCGAGGTAGTGGCCGTTGATCCAGGCAACGGAGTCGCGATAGACCCCGTCGAACTGGACCCCCATGCGGCGGCCAAGATCAGAGGCCGGCACGTTGAACGTCTTCCGGTACCAGCCGACGTCATGTTCGGGAAAGTTGCGACCGATGGCCTTCGAGCCATGATTTCCGTCGCCTCGCGGGTCGAAGGCCAGGGCCGCAGCCCAGTCGTGGGGAAGGTCGATCACCTGCCATGCGCGATCGTCAAACCTGGGCGATGCAGGGCCGTCGGCACTGCCGGCCTTGGCGGAAGAGAAGGTTACGGTGTTGAAGTTGAAGTCCTGCTTCGCCTCGAATTCGTGTCCGAGGGCGAACTTCCAGCCGAAGTCCATCAGCAGGCGCTCGCGCCCTGCTTGCCGGCCAGCCTCGCCTGAGGCCGCTTGCGCTGTCAGGCGGTGCGAGGAAGAAAGGATGGATACAAGCATGGCGCCAGCCAGAACGTACCGTGCGCAGTTTCTCATTCGGATCATTATCACTGTGACTCCCGGGTGATTGTATTTGAAGGAGGACTGGAAGGTTTTGAGCCCCTTCTGAGCGCCGGATGCGAAACCGTGAGAGTGCCAGGACAGGCGGCCCGATGCGAGCAGCGTCCAATGTGGTAGCGTTAGCCGGAACATGGCTGCCACCTCGCACCAGACCAGGCCGCGCCGCATCCGGCTCATCCAAGCCACCACGCTGGCCTTCCTGATGCTGGCGGGAGTGATCAACTTCCTCGACCGCAGCTCACTCGCCATTGCTAACACCACCATCCGCTCCGAGATGCACCTCAGTGGAACGCAGATGGGAGCGCTCATCTCCACCTTTTCGCTCGCCTACGGACTGGCACAGCTGCCGACCGGCCCGCTGCTCGACCGTGCCGGGATGCGTATCATCCTCGGGGTTGCGATGAGCGTCTGGTCACTTGCGCAAATGGCAACCGGGCTGGTCCGCAGCTTCTCCATCTTCGTGGTTATGCGGATCGGCCTCGGCCTCGGCGAAGCCCCCTTCATGCCGGCCGGCGTCAAGGCGGTCAGCGACTGGTTCGCGGTTGAAGATCGCGGGCGAGCCATGAGTGCGGTCAACATGTCTTCCATGCTGGGCCTCGCTCTCGCGCCGCCTCTGCTCACCGCCATCATGCTGGCCTTTGGCTGGAGGCGCATGTTTCTGATCATCGGAGGAGCGGGTCTGGCGCTGGCCGCCGCCTGGTTCCCGCTGAACCGCGACCGGGAGCAGGTTGACCTCACCCTTGAGGAGGCAGCCTACCTCGACCGCGGACGCGATCCTGGTAATCCGCCGCACAGGGTCTCCCTGGGTGACTGGCTCGGCCTCTTTCGCCTGCAAACCATGTGGGGCATGATGTTTGGCTTCGGCGGCATCAACTACACCGCATGGCTCTATCTCTCATGGCTGCCCGGCTACCTCGAGGGCACTCACCATCTCAGTCTCGCAACAAGCGGTACCGTCGCCACTATCCCGTTCCTCGCGGGAGCACTCGGCATGCTGGTCAACGGGATCGTAGCCGACCGCCTGGCCGAGCGAGGTCACGACCTCATGCGGAGCCGAAAGCGCCTCATCCTCGCCGGGATGATCTGCTCCGCCGCCTGTACCCTGCTGGTAACGCACACTGCGACGGTCGCGGGTGCGGTGGGCGTGATCAGCATGGCGCTCTTCTTCATCCACTTTGCAGGTACGTCGGCCTGGGGATTAGTTCAGATCGTCGCGCCGGCGGGAATGGTCGCATCCGTCGGCGCCATTCAGAACTTCGGCAGCTTTGTGTGCGCCTCGATCGCGCCGGTACTCACCGGCTTCATCCTCGACCGAACGCATTCCTTCGCGCTCGGATTAACGATTTGCGCGGCGGTTACACTCGCCGGAGCACTCTGCTACGTTGTGCTCGTTCGTGAACCCATCCGCCTCCCGGTCGCCCCGTAGTTTAGCTACAGCAGCAGAAAGCAGGGGAAGGTGCAGAACGGGTGCACCATGTCTCGCCCTTGGGACAGAGGCTTTTCAAAGCGGATGAACGATGACGAGACCGCAGGCTCAAGTACGCAGCTCAAGCGCGCCCAGCAAACTCGCGAGTCTCCGTCGAAACCTTGACCTTCTCACCCTGCTTCACAAAGAACGGCACCCGGATCTCGATCCCCGTCTCGAGGGTCGCCGCCTTGGTAACGCTGCCGCTCGCCGTATCCCCCCGCGCACCGGGTTCGGTGTAAGTCACCGTCAGCTCCACCTGGTTCGGCAGCAGCAGGCCGATTGGGTTCCCGTTGTACTTGTCGATCTGCAGCATCGCGCCCTCGACCAGCAACTCCAACGCCTCACCAACCATATCGCCGGTCAGGCTGATCGTCTCAAAGCTCTCCTGGTCCAGGAAGTAGGAGCCGTCGCCATCGCTGTAAAGGTAGGAGGCAGGCACGGTCTCGAGGTCCGGCTCCTTGAACTTGTCGCTCGCTTTGAAGGTCTTGTCAAATACCGCGCGAGAGAGCAGGTTGCGCATCTTGAGACGGACGAGCGTCTGTCCGCCGCGCGCGGTCGGCGTCGAGATTTCGGCGTCCAGGCAGTAATAGGGGGCGCCCTCAAACTCGAAGTACATCTTGCGCTTTACGCTGATTGCATCGATCAATGCTGCCATGGCTTCCTCAAAGAGGTACTAGCCCACGTGTTCCGGGCTCAGGATGGCCTTGCACGTAGGCGACTCGGCAGCCGCTACGCGGTCCGCATCGGCTTTGAACCCGAGAATCCGTAGTAGGCGATATAGACGTAGCAGAGCACCGGCAGAATAAACGCGTGGTGAACTCCAATGCGGTCGGCGATCACGCCCTGCACCAGCGGGATGATCGCTCCACCTACGATGGCGGCGATGAGCAGTCCAGAGCCCTTCCCGGTCATCGGCCCGAGTTCGGCGATGCCCAGGGTGAAGATGCTGGGGAACATCGTTGAGTTGAAGAAGCCGACCAGCAGGATTGTGATTAGGGCGAGGTACCCGCCGCTCAACATGGAGGTGCAGACCAGCACTGCAGCAACGAGCGCGGCGTAGCCAAGCACCGTATTCGAGCGCAGCTTCTGCAATACGGCTGAACCTATAAAGCGGCCAACCATCGCGCCGCCCCAATATAGCGACAGCACTTTGCCTGCAGTCTCCGCGGTGTAAATGCCTACGTGCGGGCCGATGTAGTCGGCGAGGAAGTACTTCACCAGGAAGCTTCCGATGGCCACCTCCGCACCCACATAGGTGAAGATACCAAGCGCGCCGAGCACCGTGTGCCGATACTTCCAGATACTGTCGTTTGTACCGCCGGTGCCCGGCCGGAAGTCCTGTGTCGCCTCGATGCGCGGCAGCTTGTAGACAGCAATGGCGAGGCCGAGCAGAAGGAGCGCGAGGGCGATGCCGAGGTACGGGACCTTCAACTTGTCAGCCAGTTGAAGCTGATAGTTATGCAGCGCAAGGTTATAGCTGCTCAGCTCAGAACCGGACAGCTGCTTGACCTCGTCCGGAGTTCGCTGCTTAAACGCTAGCGAGCTGACGACGGTAGCGAGAATCAGGTGCGAGCCGATCCACGGCGCAATGGTCGTGCCAAGCGAGTTGAAACCCTGAGTGAGATTGAGCCGGCTCGAGGCAGTCCGTGCCGGCCCGAGAACAGAGACATAAGGATTAGCCGAGACCTGAAGGGCGGTCATACCGGTCGCCAGAACGGCAAATCCGAGCAGGAAGAAGGGGAAGGATGGGACATTCGCGGCGGGCACAAAGAGCAGCGCGCCTACCCCCATGGTGATCAGCCCGGTCACCATCGTCTTCTTGTACCCGATGATCTCGACCAGCTTCCCCGAGGGCCAGGCGAAGACGAAGTAAGCCAGGAAGAAGAAGAACTGCACCAGCATCGCGGTCGCGTAGTTCAGATGGAAGATGTCCTGCAGCTTCGGAATCAGCACGTCGTTGAGTGCCGTGATGAACCCCCACATGAAGAAAAGGGTGGTTACCATTGCCATCGCGCCAACGTTGGTCTGGTTGGTGCTGGGCGCTGCGACTGCCTGGTTTGCGTTTGCCATTGCCATTGCTGTCGTTGCTCCGTCTTAAACTCGATCTTGGATGCTGCCAGTGCTGCAGTAAGCGGCTAGTACCGGGCTGCTTGCCTGCGGCCAGCCCGCCCCTGATCATACGCAACCTCTTACTTCGAAGACGAGCATATTCGCGGACGCACTCGTCGCGCGCCCGCCACGGCAACCAGGGCAGCCGTCCGCACCTACTGGCAAACTCGACTCATGCGAAATTCGTCTGAAACTGGCTTTCAACCCCTCAACTGTTGGTGGAACTGCTTTCCGTCCCGTGAAGCGGCCTCTACGGCTCCGAAAGTGAAACTTTGAGCGGCCCGGGACGTCTCTGCATCTGACTATATGAGTCGCTCCGGCCTCGCCGGGACGTGGACGCCAGCTTCAGTTTGGCTTAAGGATTGTTAGACTTATGGCATCTTCTTGCAACCGCGCCTGGAGCTTCTCCAGTGTTCGCGGACGGGTAATCCCCGGGCTTCTCTGTCTCTGCCTGGCGGCCGGGGTGTGTGTCTGCACGGCGGCCGCGACGGCTCAGGATGCAGCTAAACCCGCTCCGCCGACTGCAGGAACTACATCGGCGGAAGTTCCGTCGTCGCCGGCTCCGTCATCTGTAGCTACGTCGTCCGCCGCTAACAGGGTCGTCGGCATTCTGACTACCATCGATGGCAACTTCCTCACGGTCAAGACCGACGCCGGAACCCAAGCCACGGTAGTCGTTAGCGACTCGACCCGCATGCTGCAGACCGTTCCTGGCGCGAAGAACTTGAGCGGAGCGACCCCTATTCACCCGGCGGACCTTGAAGTGGGGGATCGGGTGCTGGCGCGCGCTACCCTGGGCGACGACGGTAAGACGTATACCGCATCGACTCTGATCGCGATCAAGCAGTCTGACCTTGCGCAGAAGCACCAGCAGGAGCGGGAAGCCTGGATGCGCGGCGGCGAGGGCGGGTTGGTCAAGTCCGTCGACCCTGCCGCGCAGACCGTAACCATCTCCGTCATGTCCCCCGCCGGGCCTAAGACAGTCCTGGTCCACGCAACCCCTGCGACAGTAAATCGCAGGTATGCCGCTGATTCGATAGAGTTTGATGCGGCCAAGCCAGCCCCCATGAGCGAGATCAAGCCGGGCGATCAGCTGAGGGCGCGGGGCACGCGTAGCGCGGATGCCAGCGAACTGCAGGCCGACGAGATCGTCTCCGGCACCTTCCGTAACGTGGTGGCAACGGTTACCTCGGTCGATGCAGCCAGTGGAACATTAACGGTGAACGACCTGGTCGCCAAGACCCCGGTAGTGATCAAGGTCACGCAGGATTCGCAGCTCAGGAAGCTGCCGCCCATGATGGCCCAGGGTCTCGCGATGAGGCTGAGGGGCGATCAGTCCGGCGGCTCTGGAGCGCAGGCTGGCGGCCCGCGCAGCGGAATGGCTGACGCCGGTCCGGCGAAAGGCAGCACCAGTTCAGGCGGCAATGCCAGTGGAACTGGGGGAACCGGTGGGGACGCTGGCGCCGGCGCCTACGCACAGGCAGGAGGTTCTGCCGCTGGTGGAGCGTCCCGCCGTGGCACCGGATTTCCGGATCCCGGTGCCGGCAGCGGCAGTTCCGCAGCCGCGAGCCGCGAGGCTCCAGGGCGGGGGCAGGGACGCGGCGACCTGCAGCAGGCGTTGAGCAGAGCTCCGCTCATTCGTATCTCGGACCTGGAAAAGGGGGATGCAGTGATGGTCGTTACCACCCAAGGCTCGGCAACCGTTCCCCCAACAGCAGTCACCTTGCTGGCAGGGGTGGAGCCGATGCTCCAGGCCTCCACTACCGGTAGTCGCAGCATGCTCACCTCGTCGTGGAGCCTGAGCGCCCCGGGCGGAGAGGGCCAGCAGTGAGCGTTTCAGCTCGCCGACGTCCGCACTGACCGTCCGAGCCGGAGCAGATTTGTTTGAGCCGGCGGATCTGGGCACAGGTCCTTTCCGCGGCCAGGCCTTCTCAGCTCGTTTGTTTTCCGGCCCAGTCGTTCGGGGCGAGGGAGTTCCGGCCAAGACAGCTGGACAGCATTAGCCCGAGAGCCGTCAGCGCGACCGCGGTTAATACATCAAAGCTTTTTCTTACGCTTGTATCTCTGGAGAACCGTGAAACTACGATCCTTATCGCCATCCCTGCCTGCTCTCGTCCTTCTTCTTGCTGTTGGAGTGCTCACCATCGCTACGCCCCGTGTGTCATCTCAGACGCCGGCGCCTCCATCTGCCTCCGGAGGTAACCTGCATGGAACGGTCGCCGACCCTACCGGCGCAGTGATACCGCAGGCCTCCATAACGGTCACCTCCGCGTCAGGAAAGGTCACAAACGCCGTGTCAGGTGGAGATGGCACCTATGAGGTGCTCGGGTTACCACCCGGCAGCTACATTGTCCACGTCGTTGAGACCGGCTTTGCGGGGTTTACATCGGCTCCCATAACGCTAGCGGCCGGGCAGTCAAAGCGGGTCGACGTGTCGCTGGCTATCCAGATGGAGCAGCAGCGGGTCGTGGTTACCGATGACACTCCGACGGTCAGCATCGATGCGGGCAACAATGCGAGCTCCCTGGTGATCAAGGGTAAGGACCTAGATGCACTGTCAGACGACCCCGATGAGCTGTCGTCCGAGTTGACCGCACTGGCGGGCCCGTCGGCCGGCCCTAATGGCGGACAGATCTATATCGACGGCTTTACCGGGGGCGAGCTTCCGCCCAAGTCTGCAATACGCGAGATTCGCGTCAACCAAAACCCCTTCTCCGCGGAGTATGACCGGCTGGGCTACGGACGCATCGAGATCCTCACCAAGCCGGGCACCGACAAGCTGCACGGCCAGGCCTTCATCCAGGGAAACGCGAATTTCTTCAACTCGAAAAACCCGTTCGCCTGCACCCAGGCAAACCGTCTTGGAGAGACCTGCAACATTCCCGACTATCACAGCCTGCAGTACGACGCGAACCTCAGCGACGCGATCGGCAAGAACGCGTCGTTCTTTTTCAACTTTGACCGGCGCCAGGTCCAGGACGACAACATCGTGAACGCGATCACCTTTGGCGGAACGGATTGCAGTAATCCCACCGGCCCAGCACCCACTCCCGGAGCTACTTATTCCTTCTCCCCCTGCAGCGTCGCGGTTCAGGCGCCCAGCTTCCGCATGAACATCAGCCCGCGCGTCGACCTGCAGTTCGGCGCGAATTCGACGGTGACAATTCGTTACCAGTACGAGTCCACCAGCAATACCAACGCGGGTATAGGCCAGTTCAATCTCGCAGGACGGGCCTATAACGGCAACTCGCATGAGAATACGCTGGAGTTTGGCGAGACCCAGGTGCTCAGCCCGCGCGTGATCAACGAGACCCATGCGCGCTTCCAGCGTGAGGTGTTCAATCAGACGCCGGTCAGCACGGCGCCGGGCATCTCGGTCTCCGGGGCGTTCTATACGGGCGGCAATCCCACCCAGCAGAGCAACGATACGCAGACGCGGTGGGAGCTGCAGAACTACACCTCGCTTGCGCTGACCAACCACAACATCAAGTTTGGCGGCCGGCTGCGAGTTACGCAGGAGGCCAGTGTCTCTAACGCAAACTTCAACGGGAGCTTCAGCTTTGGCGCCCGACCATGCCCCGCCAGCGGCTGCCCGACGGCAGGCGAGACGGAAATCTCCGGTCTGCAGGCGTTCCAGATCACCCAGCAGGGTCTGGCGGCTGGAGAGAGTGGCGCACAGATCAGGGCTGCGGGAGGCGGCGCCAGCCAGTACACCGTCAACAGCGGCAACCCCTCAGCCAGTGCGAACCTGGTGGACCTCGGGCTCTACGTCCAGGATGACTGGAAGGTGCGTCCTAACTTTTCCCTGAGCACGGGCCTGCGCTGGGAGACGCAAAACTATATCAACGATCAGAGCGACTTCGCGCCAAGGCTTGGCTTCGCCTACGGTATCGGTGGAGGAGGCAAGGGTACTCCGAAGACGGTTCTTCGCGGCGGCTACGGCATCTTTTACGACCGCTTCGCTCTGGGGCAGATACTGCAGGCGCAGCGCCAGAGTGGCTCTGCCACAACCGGCATCGTCCAGACCATCGTCAATAATCCGGACAGTTATCCCAATCCCGCTGCGCCGGGTACGGGAGGATCGGCAGTCTCTTCGATCTACCAGATCTACCCCAAACTACACTCCCCTTACACCATGCAGTTCGGCATTGGAGTGGACCGGCAGCTCACACGGAGCGCTACTCTTTCCGTAACCTATTTGAACTCGCGAGGCGTACACCAACTGTTGACTCGCGACGCCAATGCACCGCTGCCGGGCACGTATGACCCTCAGAACCCGGGGGCCGCTGTTCGCCCCAATCTAAACGCAGGCAATATCTACCAGTACTACTCCGAGGGCATCTTTAAACAAAATCAGCTCATCGTGAACTTCAATGTGCGGGCGGGCTCGCGGCTGACTCTCTTCGGCTTCTACCAGCTGGGCCAGGCGGACAGCGATACCTCGGGCGTCGGCAGCTTTGCGGCGCATCCCTATGACATCTCCGAAGACTACGGCCGGGCTACTTTCAACGCGCGCAACCGCCTCTTCATCGGCGGTACCGTGACGACGAAGTATAACTTTCGCCTCAGCCCCTTCCTTGTCACTGCCAGTGGAAGCCCTTACAACATCACCACCAGCGAAGACCTGAACGGAGACGGCATCTTCAACGATCGGCCCGCATTTGCGGGGACCTGCACGCCTAACGCCGTGACGGAGAGCTGCTTCAACCCGAATCCAGCTCCGAGCGCCTCCGAAATACCTGTGAACTTCGCGAATGGACCGTCACAGTTCACTCTGAATCTGCGTGCCAGCAAGACGATCGGCATCGGTCCCAAGCTGGAGCACGCAGAGAATGCCGGACAAAACGGTGCAGGCGGACCTCCCAGCGGCGGGCCGCTCAGTGGTGGAATGGGCGGACCTGGCCGTGGCGGGCCCGGTGGTGGTCGCGGTGGTCCGGGTGGCGGCGGTCCGGGTGGCCCTGCCGGTGGCACGTCCGACCGGCGCTACAACCTCACCTTTAACGTGCAGGCGCGCAACATCTTCAACAACGTGAACTACGCTACGCCCTCCGGACAGCTCGATTCCCCGCTCTTCGGCAAATCCAACGCGCTCGGCGGCGCATTCGGCGGCGTTGCGACCTCGGCCAACCGCCGCATCGACCTGCAGATGGTCTTCAGCTTCTAGACCCACTTGGGCTCGGGTAAGGGGTGCGGTGGAGTGGTCCCACTGCACCCTTCCTGCTTTGTTATCCTTTCGCATGCATCCTGCCTGTCGTGCCGCCTCCGTGCTGCTCCTCGCGTCTTCTGCTGCACTCGCCCAGACTACGGGGACGTCTAAAGTCTGGCTGCCGGCACCTTTCTCCTGCGGCACTCTCACGCCTGCCAACTTTCTCGATACGGCGGAGCGCTTCGAACTGACGCAGCTTGCCTTCAATCCAGTGGAGGCGACCCAGGCCGGCTACCACGCCCACGACGGCAAGTCGCTCGACACGCTGCTCGACGACGGCAGCGCGGAGACGATCCGGGCCGAGCACCAGCTCTTTGAGGAGGGGCAGAGATGCTTCGCCTCTTCTGCGGGCAAGCTTGGGCCGGAGGATGCGGCCGACATGGCTCTGCTGCGCGACTCGATCGAGTCTTCGCTCTTCCAACTGGACCGGCTGCAGTCGTATAAGTTCCAGCCGCAGGGCTACGTGGAGATGATCGGTTCGGGGCTCTTCTATCCTCTGACCGAGACGCGCGGCGACCGCGAGCAACGCCTCGCCGACGTGCTGTCGCGGATGGAGCGGATACCGCAGGTGCTTGATGAGGCAAAGGCTGCGCTCGTCTCCGCCGACCCTGTCTTCATCGACACGGCTATCGATGAAAACTCCGGGAACGTGGAACTCGTGCAGCAGGTCGCAGAGAGCATCCCCGGCGGGTCGCCGCTAAGGGGCCGCTACGATGCTGCTTCCAAACCGGCACTTGCGGCGCTCAATGCATTCTCTGACTGGCTCAAGAGCGATCTGGCGAAGCGGCCATTGACCCGCACCTGGCGCACCGGTGCGACGGACTATGCGCGCATCTTCAGTTACGCGCTGGGGCCGGGTACGAACACTACTCCGCAGGTCGTACTTAACTCGGCTGAGCGCGACCTCGGCGCGATCCGCGAGCAGATGTACGCGCTTGCGCTGCCGCTGCACGCGAAGTGGTTCCCCGACCACGGTGACCACCACGACCTGAGCGGTGATGCGCTTCAGAACAGGATCATTGCCGAGGTGATCGACCGCATCAACGACGACCATGTGAAGCCGGGCGAGCTGCTGGAGGAGGTAGAGTCACAGGCTGCGGGCATCCAGGCTTTCATCCGGGAACATGATCTGGTTACACTCAGCAGCCGCGACAATTTGAAGATTGTGCCGACACCCGAGTTCCTGCGCGGCATTTACAGCGTTGCCGGCTTCCACTCCGCCCCGGCGCTCGACCCTGAGGGGGAGGCGGAGTACTGGGTCACTCCAATCGGCGCAGACACGCCGGCAGCAAAGGCTGAGTCGAAGCTGCGGGAATACAACAACTGGATGCTGCAGTACCTCACGATGCACGAGGCTCTGCCGGGGCACTATACGCAGTTTGAACATGCCAACAATATTCCGTTGCATTCACGCCGTATTCTGCGTGCGTTGCTGGGCAGCGGGGCCTATGCCGAGGGCTGGGGCGAGTACGGTGTCAAGGAGATGGAAGACGCCGGATACGCCAATAATGATCCCCGCTTTGTGCTCATGGTGCTGAAGATCAGGCTGCGCGTGGTGGCGAACGCCATCCTCGACATCCGCATGCAGAGTATGAACATGACCGACGCTGAGGCGCTCGACCTCATGGAGCATCGCGCCTTTCAGACCCATGCGGAGGCGATGGGGAAGCTGCGACGGGCAAAGCTAAGCTCCGGCCAGCTGATTACCTACTATGTTGGATTTCACCAGTGGATCGACCTGCGGGGGCGCTACGAGAAGGCGGCGGGCAGTTCGTTCCGGCTCAAGGACTTCAACGACGCGGCGCTCGATGAGGGTCCGCTGCCGATGCCGCTGCTTGGGCCTTTAATGTTGGCGAGGATCAGGAATCAGCAATAGGCGGCCGGCAGGGAGATCAAATAATCCGGCGCACGAACCCATGTCTCAGAAGCGAGACATGGGGCACCCAGCGTTTTCTCGTTAGACAGATCCGTAGATGGGGCTGCGGCCGCCCCGCAGTTCCGCAGCAGAGGCTACTCTACCTCCTGCTTTGCCTTGTAGCCGTCGCGGGCTATGACGTCGTACTTCAGCGCGTGGTGCTTCTCATCCTGCATGCGCAGCGGCTTGCCTTCATCATCGACCAGCTCGACGTGCAGCTTTCGGTAACTGCCGTCCATCTTTGCGTTGGTAGGCTTGTAGGTCAGCACATATTGATTGCGAATGCTGTCGTTGATGTCATGGAAGATGTCCGGCATCTCCCCCTGGAAGCGTGGGAAGAAGGCGCGTCCGCCGGTCATGCGGGAGAATGTCGTGAGCTGGTTGTCGGCCTGCAGGTAATCCATTTCGCGAATCGGACCCATGCGCCCCTCTGAGACGATGCGTGCAGCCTGCCCGGTGCCGACGGCAAAGATGGTGATGTTTGGAGTGGCCTTGATCTTCGCCAGGATCTTATCGAGGTTGAGCTTGCTGAAGGTGTCGCGTCCGGAGCCGATGAGGATGATGTATTTGTGGCCCTCGATACGGCTCATCCTATCGAGCGACTCGTAGAGCGCGTCGAAGAGGTTGGTCTCGCTGAAGCCTGGGATCTGCAGGGAGTTCAGCGATGCCGCGATCTGCCGCTTGTCCTGGGTGAAGTCGGTGAGCAGCTGGGTCCGCATGTCGTAGGTCATCACAGCGACGTAATCGTCCGGCTTGAGTTGCTGCGCAAAGGCGTAGGCGGACTGCCGCATGTCATAGATGAACTGGTAGTTGGTGGCCGCAAATTCGCAGAGCAGCAGCGCCGTAATCGGCGCCTGAATCTTCTGAAAGCCGGTCACGGTCTGCGGCACTCCATCCTCGTAGACCTTGAAGTTCTCTTCTTTCAGATTGGGCACGAACTGGCGCGTCTTCTCCAGCACTACGCCTACGTCGACGGTGACCACGGGCACATCCACGCGCAAGGCAAAGTTCCCCATTCCAGGAGGATTTTTTACCCTCGGTTCGGGCGGCGGTATCGGCTCCTTGGACTGATCCTTCTTTCGGGGGATGACGATGGCGCCGTTATCCCCACCCGGGCCGCCGGCATCGGGGCTGCCCTGATCGGGCGGCGGCTGGGTGGACGGATTCTGAGACTGCGAAGCGGGCGCCGGCGTCTGCGGATTCCCGCTGGCAGCAATGCTCGACGAGCAGAGGAGGGACAGGGCCACGGCCCCGGCGACGCCCGACAAGGCCGCGCGCAGACAGGACGGGAGACGACGGAGGTGGCTGGACATCGGTTTCATAGCAATCCTCATTCTGATACTCAGCGGGAGTTTCGGCAAACAAGAGTGCAGAGACACAGTGCTTTGCGGCGGAAGTGCGGCAGCGGCTACTCTGTAGACGTGCATAACCCCGGAAAAGCAACACCGCTGCGGCAGAACGGCCGGTCCTCCCCTGCTCACGCGTTGACAAGTCTCGTGGTCTGGACCTTGTTCAGCCTTCCTGCAATGGCGCAGCTCGCGGTTCGGGACTCGCCGACTCCGCCGCCCTCCGTCGCAGCGGGCGTCTTCCCGCTCGACCAGGTACATCGCGGCCTGCACGGGGTCGCCTATACCGTCTTTGAGGGAACTCAGCCCGAGCCCATGGATGTGGAGATCCTCGGCGTTCTACACAACATGCGCGGACCGGGTCAGGACATGATCCTCGCCCGTCTCACCGGCACTAAGCCGGAATATACCGGAGTGGTAGCGGGGATGAGCGGCAGCCCCGTCTACATTGACGGCAAGCTGCTGGGCGCTCTCGCGTACCGCATCGGCCAGTTCAGCAAGGAACCAATCGCAGGCATCACTCCCATCGCGGAGATGCTGCAGGTGCGCGACCAGCCCGCTCTGCCGCCGGGGATGCTCACGGCTTCGAGCTGGAGCAGCCAGGCTCGCGGCAGCGAGCAGATGGGCGCTGGCAATGTAGATGTCCACCCGATCGAAACGCCCCTGGTATTCAACGGATACAGCAGCGAGGCTATCCAGCTCTGGCAGAGCCATCGGGCTCTGAGCGGCCAGCAATCGGCAGCCGCAAACACGCCTGCTGACACCCGCGGCAGCACGCAGGCCTCCGGCTTCAACGCCGCTGGCGATCTGAACGCGGTAGCCGGCGTGGGAGGCTCTTCCTCAGCCCAGCTCCAGCCGGAGCCTATTGTTCCTGGATCGGCAGTGAGCGCGATCCTGGTGCGCGGCGACCTCGACATCGCTGCGACCTGCACCGTGACTTACGTGGACACCAAGCAGCTGCTCGCGTGCGGCCACCCTATCACCCAGTTCGGCCCCGTATCGATGCCGATGACCAAGGCCGAGGTGGTTGCAACTCTGGCCTCGCCTCTTAACGCCTTCAAGATCGTGAACACTACGGAGACGGTGGGGTCGTTTGACCAGGACCGCGAGTCGGCAATTCGAGGACGTTTCGGCAGCAGCGCGCGCATGATGCCGGTGGCGGTGCGCGTTCATGGGGGCGGCAACGACCATACCACCCACTTCGAAGTCATCGATCAGCCGGAGATCACGCCCGGCGCCCTGCTCGTCTCGATCTACCAGTCATTGTTGTCGACGAACGGCTACTCCGAGGAGACGACCTTCCGCCTTCACGGCAGCCTTGAGATGGAGAGCTTCCCCGCGGTGCGTTTTGACTCTGTCTTCGCACCAAGCGAACAGGCGGCGTCCTCGCTCAGCGCTGCGATGCAGGTAGCGGAGCGCTTCGAGCGGCTCTATGACGATGCCTCGCGCAGAACCAGCTTTCGCAGCCTCTCCCTTAATATAGAGGCAATCCCAGGGCGTCAGATCATCCAGATCGACAGCGCCACGAGCGACGTTAATCGGGTGCATGCCGGACAGACGATCACCGTGGCCGCAACGCTGCGCCCTTATCGAGGGGAGCCGCGCAATGTACGCATCCCTGTAACGCTGCCCCTCAACCTGCAGCCCGGACCGCTGCGCCTGCTGTTGAGCGATGGAGGAACATTGGATCGGGTGATGCAGCCGGTGCGGCCGGGATCGAAGCCGCTCGACCTGAGCGCCACCATCGAGCAACTTAACAGTCTGCACCCTAACGACCATCTCTATGTGTCCCTGCTCGCTCCGGCGGCCCAGGCCACGCTGGAGGGACGCACCCTCAGCGGAGTGCCCATCTCGATCGCCAACATCCTTGAACCGCGCCGCAACAACCAGGAATTGACGTTGAACGGAGAATCCATACTTCCGGTAACATCAATTCCAGTCGACGCCGTGCTCTCCGGACAGCAGGTTGTATCCTTCAACGTGGAATGAGGAAGACGCCGGCCCGACCCTACACGAACATTTGAAACCTCAGAGGCTCGAATACAGATGGCATTGATACATGGTTACGCTGCGCACGCGGCGGGCGCGGAGCTGGTGACCTTCAAGTACGATCCCGGCGACCTCAAGTCGCAGGAGCTGGAGATCCAGATTACGCACTGTGGTATCTGCCATAGCGATATCCACCTGATCGACAATGACTGGGGAGTGAGCCAGTACCCGTTCATCCCGGGGCACGAGATCATTGGAAAAGTCACCAAGGTAGGAAGCGCGGTCAAGACGTTTGCCGTGGGAGATCGTGCCGGCATCGGGTGGCAGGCTGACTCATGCGGACACTGCGAGTGGTGCCGCAGCGGCAGGGAAAACCTCTGCGCAGCATCGGTTGGCACCTGCGTCCATCGCAACGGCGGTTACGCTGACCTGGTGCGCGTCAAAGTTCATTTTGCAGTGGCCATTCCTGCAGGGCTCGACAGCGAGGGCGCAGCCCCCCTGCTCTGCGGCGGCATCACCGTCTACAACCCTTTGCGGCTGCATGGCGTGAATCCCACATCCCGGGTAGGGGTGATCGGGATAGGCGGGCTGGGACACATGGCGCTGCAGTTTGCGCGGGCATTTGGAGCCGATGTTACGGCGTTTTCAACTTCAGCGGCCAAAGAGGCGGATGCTCTTGAGATGGGTGCTCACCACTTCGTCAACACGCGCGACTCTAAGAACCTGAAGAACCTGGCTGGACACTTCGACTTCATCCTCTCGACCGTCAACGCGGAGCAGGACTGGCCATCCTACGTCGCGGCGCTTCGTCCGACCGGCACCCTGGTGTTTGTCGGCGTGCCGCCTGCGCCCGCGGCCTTTCCTGTCTTCCCCCTGATCTCTGGAAGAAAGACGATCGCCGGCAGCCCTATCGGCAGCCCCCAGCAGATGCGCGAGATGCTCGATGTCGCAGACCGGCACGGAATCAAGGCGAGGACGGAGCGATTCACAATGGACAAGGTAAACGATGCGCTGGGCAAGGTGCGGAAAAACCAGATTCGGTACCGCGCAGTGCTGGCGAAGTGACTGATTACAGCCTCCTCACACCTCTTACGCTTTAATTCCGTCTGCTCTGGCGCTGGCCGGTTTCGAGTGTAGAGTGCGGCGCCGCCCTGGCCCGTGCGGGCTGCGCCCTCTTGGATTCTGCTGCTTCTAGTAGACTCAAACTCAGCATGTCCCGCCGCTTATACGCGTTCTATCTGCTGCTTCTCAACCTGGCGCTGTTGGCCATTCCTGCCGCCTTCAGCCCGTCTCCAGCGAGGGGGCAGGGAACGAAGCTTTGGACCCAATCCACCTTCGATGAGTTCGAAAAAGGACACGCGGATGGCGTGGCGGTCCGCAGCGACGGCGCGATCGAGGCAGGGCCGCGGCTGCATGCAATCCTGACGACCCCGTCGACTTATGTCTGGTCGATCGCGGCCGACGGCAGTGGTAACGCTTACCTCGCCACCGGCTCACCGGCGACGGTGCTCAAGGTCTCCGCCGAGGGAAATTCGGCCCGCCTCTTCGAGAGCAGGGACCTTGCTGTACAGGTGGTCCGCCTCGGGCCCGATGGCGCTCTCTACGTCGCTACATTGCCGTCGGGCAAGGTGTTCCGTATCAGGACCGATGGCGCCGGAGCTCCCCTGAATGACACGACCGCCACGCTAATCTTCGACCCAGCGACAACAGCCGGCAAGCCGAAGTATGTCTGGGACCTGCAATTCGACACCGCGGGCAGGCTTTACATTGCGGCGGGCGGTCCGGCAGCCGTATACCGGGTTGACCTGAGCCACGCGGGCGCAAAGCCGGAGCTCTTCTACGAGAGCGATGAACAGCACATCCGCTGCATCGCCTTTGCGCCGGATGGCACCCTGATCGCCGGCTCAGACGGGTCGGGACTGATCTACAAGATCGACAAGAGCGGCAAAGGCTACGTGCTCTATGACACGCCGAAGCACGAGATCACCTCCCTCGCCATTGCGCCCAACGGCGCCATCTATGCATCGGGTACGGGCGAGAAGACGCACAACCCGCTCCCTCCGCTGCCGGTCCAGGGCATTGTCACGGCGACGATCACGATCGTGCAGCCGGGGTCGGTGCAGGCCTTCAACGGCAACACCGTGATCCCTGACGGATCAGAAATCTATGAGCTTGCGCCTGGCGCTCCGCCGCGCAAGCTCTGGTCAGGGCATGACGACATTGTTTACGCGCTGCGCTGGCGAAGCGATGGCCTGCTCGCCGCAACCGGCAACCGCGGGCGCATCTACCGTATCGACGAGAGCGGCAGCTTCGCAGATGTGGGACACGTCGAGGCTTCGCAGACGGTTGGCTTTGCCGAGGCGCCTGCCGGGGGGCTCTATCTTGGCACCAGCAACACGGGAAAACTCTATAGCCTGTCACAGTCAGCGGAGGGCGATGCTACTTATACCAGCAGCGTCTTCGATGCGGGCCTGTTTGCCCGCTGGGGCCGTGCCGAGGTCGACCGCTCAAGCGGAACTGACGAACGTGCAGACGGACATCCCGACGAACATGGAAGAGCGCAGGCGCCGTTTGAGCTCTTTGCACGCGCCGGGAACATTGAGAATCCGGAGCGCGCGTGGTCTGACTGGACTCCGGTCAAGCCTAATGTGTCTGGACCGGAGCCGGAGGGGCTTGGCATTCCGGCCGCCCGGTTCGTGCAGTGGAAGGCGGTGCTGCACCCTGGCGCCAGCATTGCGAAGGTAGCAGTGAATTATCTTCCCCTCAATGCCGCCCCCGTGGTGGACGACATTGCCGTCCAGGTTGGGGCGCGGGTGACGGCGCAGGCTCCGCAGCCCTCGTCACAGCAGACCGTCAATATCAGCTTCGCTTCGACCCCGCAGAACAATTTTTCCTTTGCCGACAACTCCGCTTCCACCCCGCTCGCTGCTTTGCGCGACAAGACGGCTGTGACGGTTCGCTGGGCCGCACACGATGACAATGGAGACGATCTGGTCTTCGCCGTTTATTTTCGCGGTGACGGTGAACACCAGTGGCGGCTGCTCAAGGACAAGGTGACGGACCGCTACTACAGCTTTGACTCGGCCCTGCTGCCCGACGGCCGCTACCAGTTGAGGGTCGTCGCAAGCGACGCGCCCTCGCACAATCCTGGAGAGGCGCTCACCGCGGAAAAGCTCAGTGACGGATTCCTGATCGACACTACCGCTCCGGTGCTGTCCGGCCTGAAGGCGTTTGATGATGGTGGCAGGGTGCACGTGACGTTGATGGCGGTGGATACTGCATCCTCGATTGCGCATGCGGAGTATTCGATTGACGCCGGCCCCTGGCAGTATGTCGAGCCGGTAGGAGGCCTCTCGGATTCCCCAGCTGAGCGCTACGACTTTGTCGCGGTCCCGGATTTAGACGGAGTGCCCACTCCTGAAGCAAGCTCGCCCAGCAGTTTGCGCCTACCCGGTGAATCAAGGGAGCACCTGGTGACGGTCCGCGTGTATGACCGCTATGAGAACGTATCGACCGGCAAGGTCCTGATCACGCATGCTGCCGTCAACAACGGCAGCATGCGACAGCCCGTCGACACGCACAAGCCCTGATGCGATTTGAGATCTTCATCGCGGCGCGGTACCTGCGGGCCAAACGCAGGCAGGCTGTGGTGGGGGTGATCACTACCATCTCGATCGCAGGGGTGGCCGTGGGAGTAGCTTCGCTCATCATCGCTCTCGCCATCACCAACGGCATGCGCCGCGACCTGCAGGACCGGCTGTTGAGCTCGACCGCCCACGTCGAGCTGATGCGGGTGCAGAACGACGGCATGCGCAACTGGCGCGACCTTACCGCGCGGCTTCTTCATGTGCCGCATGTGACTGCGGTCTCGCCCGGGCTCTACGAGCCGGTGCTCATCTCCCGCGGAGCCAGGTCGGGCGGCGCGCTGATCAAGGGCGTCATTCCTGAGCAGGAGCGTACCGTCAGCGACCTGCTCTCAAATGTGACCCTCGGCAGCGCTGCGGCTCTCGCGGAGCGGCCGTTGACTTCTCCGTCAGGCGAAGCGCCAAGGCCGACGCCTCCCATCCTGATCGGCTATGACCTGGCCGCTACTCTCGACGCAGCCGTCGGGTCGACTGTGATCGTGACCAGCCCCCAGGGGGAGTTGACCCCGTATGGGCTGGTCCCCAGGTACCAGCGCTTCGAGGTCGGGGGCATCTTCCGGTCCGGATTCTTCCAGTACGATTCAGGCTTTGCGTTTACCCGCCTGGTCGATGCGCAGGCGCTCTTCGGCGAGCCGGACGTAATCTCGGTCCTCTCGTTCAAGGTGGACGACCTTTACCACGCAGACCGCATCGGGCGCGAGATCGAGCAGGCTGCAGGGCCCGGTTTCCTGACGACGAATTGGATGGAGCAGAACCGAGAGCTGTTTCGCGCACTGCGGCTGGAGCAGGTGGTCACCTTCATCGTGATCGGGCTGATTGTCTGCGTCGCCGCACTCAACATCCTCATTGCGCTCACCATGATGGTGATGGAGAAGACGAAAGACATTGCGGTGATGATGTCCTTCGGGGTCGAGCCGGGACAGATCCGGCGGATCTTCCTGCTGCAGGGGCTCTTGATCAGCCTAGTCGGCACTCTTATCGGGCTGCTGCTCGGCTATGCGCTGGCCTGGCTCGGCGGACACTACCGCTTCATCTCGCTCTCGGCCGAGGTCTACTCGATCGACTATCTGCCCTTCGCACCAAGGCTGCTGGATGGAGTGATCGTGGCCTGCCTGTCGCTTGGCGTCTCTCTGCTGGCTACGCTCTATCCATCGGCCTCTGCTGCCCGCGTTCTGCCCGCCGAGGCCCTCCGCTACGAATGATCCCGCATTGAGGAATCAGGGCGCAGGCGCCCAGAGTTCGGACGGCGAACGCCCAGATAGCTTACGCTCAATGAGCGGCCAGGTGCGCATCGGAATTTGCCACCCGATTTGCCTCGCCTCCACTAAACTGCCTCGGAGATTTCCTACTGAATTCGCTCAACAATCTGGTCTTCGTCTCGATCGCGGCCTATCGCGATCCCCAGCTAGCGCCTACCATCGCCGACTGCATCGCCAAGGCGCGGCAGCCGGAGCGGCTCCGATTCGGCATCTGCTGGCAGCATGGCCCGGAGGAGCCGCGCCCTCCGTATTCTGAAGATGCCCGGTTCCAAATCCTCGACATCGACTGGCGTGACAGCAAGGGTGCGTGCTGGGCGCGTGCCGCTATCATGAAGCTCTGGCAGGGCGAACAGTGGTACATGCAGGTCGACTCGCACTGCCGGTTTGTCGAGGGCTGGGACGAGAGGCTCATTGCGTTGATGGACGAGACCGGCAGCGCGCTGCCCATCCTCACCACCTACGGCACCGCCTTCGTGCCCGGCGAAGACGAGGTTCTGAGCGGCGACCCGCTGATGATCGCCTTCACCAACTTCGCCAAGGACGGCATACCCGAGCTGAAGCCCGAGGTCTTGCCCGACTGGCGCAAGCGCACCTCACCGATGCGCGGCCGCTTCCTCGCTGCGGGCTTCCTCTTCACCGTGGGCAGCTTTGTAGAGCAGGTGCCTTACGACCCTGAGCTCTATTTCTACGGGGAGGAGGCGTCGATGAGCGTGCGCGCCTTCACCTCCGGCTACGACCTCTTCCACCCTTGCGAGACCATCGTGTGGCATGACTACATTCGAGCCGATGCCGCCAGGCACTGGCACAACCACACTCGGCTTAACAAGGTAGAGCGGGATTGGAGCGAGCTCGACACCTTCAGCCGCAGAAAGGTGCGGAGACTGCTCACTGGAAGGCCGGTCTCAGGCTACGGCATGGGCTCGGTGCGCACCATCGGCGATTTCGAGAGCTACGCCGGGGTCGATTTCAAGGTACGCAAGCTGCAGGACTACACCAGGCGCAGCAAGGAGCCGCCCAACCCTCCAGCCGACCCGCACTGGACCGATGAGATCTACCTCTGGATGGCGCGGATCAGGATCAACTTCCTCAGCCTGCCCGATGGTGCTCTGGGCGATCCGGCATTCTGGTATGTCGGTATCGCAGACAAAGACCACACAGAGATCTACCGGCGCGACTTTCCGCAGTCCGAGCTTGAAACGGTCTCCGGGGAAGAAGACGAAATATTGCTGATCTGCGAATTTCAGTCAGGAACCATTCCTGAAACATGGGTGCTACAGCCCTTTAGCAGGACGGCGGGATGGCTAGGCAAGATCGGGGGCACGTTTTCCGATGGCGATTACGCCATTATCACCGATGAGGAGGACGAGGATGAGGACCTGCACCTGGATGAAATCCAAGACGACCGCGGAGGGGACTCTGAGGCGCGATCGTTTGAAGCAGGGCCGTAACCACCAGCGTACCCTGACACGAACTTGCTTCCTAACCTCGCTGTAGAATGGTACAGGTAGATATGGAGAGCGCCCCAGGTGCAATCGCCGCCCCGTTCGCGCCTCGACCGTGGGACGAGCCCGCGCTGAATCCTGCTGCCGCGCAGGAGCATCTCTCTACTGGTGCGCCGTGGCCGATCGAGGTCCGGAGCCTGTCAAAAGAATATGTAACCGGGCGCGGTCGTCTGGTTCTCTTCGAGGAACTCAGCTTCAAGGTTTCAGCCGGCGAGATGGTGGCCGTCACCGGGCCCTCCGGCGCAGGTAAGAGCACCCTGCTGCACATTCTCGGTGCACTGGATGTGCCGACAAGCGGGACTGTACACTGTGCATCAACCCTGCTGGGATCACTCTCCCCGAAGCAGGCGGCCCGCTTCCGCAATACCAGCATCGGGTACGTCTGGCAGTTTCACTACCTGCTGCCGGAGTTCACTGCCCTGGAGAACGTAGCTATGCCTCTGCTCGCCCGCGGTCAGAGCAGGGCTGCCGCCTCTGAGAGCGCCGCGAGATGGCTGGATGAGGTGGAACTCTCCGGCCGCGCCTCGCACCGCGCCGGCGAGCTCTCCGGCGGGGAGCAGCAGCGGGTTTCACTGGCTCGTGCTCTGGTCACCGGGCCGCAGGTATTACTCGCGGACGAGCCGACCGGTGATTTGGACGGCCGGACTGCCGATGTGGTATTCAGCCTTATCGAACGGCTGCATGGCAGCCATGGCCTGACGTCAATTATTGTTACTCATAACCCCGCAATAGCCCGGCGATGCGACCGGACGCTGCGGCTGGACAAGGGCCGGATCGAAGAGGCAGGCAGGCTTTCACCGCACGAGGTTTAAAGCTTGACCTGCCCGCAGATGATGGCGATGCGAGAAGCACGGGCCGCTCGATACTCGCACCCAGAGCAGCTGAGGAGCAGTTGGCGCGTTTCAGAGGAACTGAATGGGGTGGATTGGACACGCGTGCACCGGGAGCAACCCCGCAGGACGCGAACTGGCAGCAGAGGCAAACCAGCCTTGTCAGCGTCGAATCTGAAGGTCTCTTCCGCTTTTTGCCGTAGTCCGGCGCCGGGGAGACGCAGGAGTGCTGAGGCTCGACGGTTCCAGATCGAAAGACTGGCGCCGCCAAGCCGTTGAAGGGGGAATATGTTCGAACGCTACACAGAAAAGGCGCGGCGCGTGATCTTCTTCGCCCGGTACGAGGCGAGCCAGTTCGGCTCCCCTTATATCGAGACGGAGCACCTGCTGCTTGGACTTTTGCGTGAGGACAAGGCACTAACAAATCGCTTCTTACGCTCGCATGCCTCGGTGGAATCGATACGCAAGCAGATCGAAGGTCACACCACAATGCGGGAGAAGGTCTCGACCTCGGTCGACCTGCCGCTCTCGAACGAATGCAAGCGGGTGCTGGCCTACGCGGCTGAAGAGGCTGAGCGGCTCTCGCACAAACACATCGGAACCGAGCACCTGCTGCTCGGCCTGCTCCGCGAAGAGAAGTGTTTCGCGGCGGAGATCCTCCATGAGCGCGGCCTCAAACTCCTCGCCATCCGGGAAGAACTCGCCCGTGCCAACCAGGAGAAAGCTCCTCCATCGGCACGTAACCGCGAGTCGAGCCTGCTGGCCGAGTTTTCGCGCGACCTCACCCAGGCCGCGATGGATAACCAGCTCGACCCGCTCGTCGGTCGCGACCAGGAGCTAGAGCGGGTAATCCAGATCCTCTGCCGGCGCACGAAGAACAATCCAGTCCTGATCGGCGAACCGGGCGTAGGCAAGACAGCCATCGTGGAGGGCTTGGCGCAGAAGATTTCAGATGGTGACGTGCCGAGCTTCCTCGCCGACAAGCGGGTGCTGGCGCTCGACCTTTCGCTCATCGTCGCGGGCACCAAGTATCGCGGCCAGTTTGAAGAGCGCCTCAAGACCATCATGAAAGAACTGATGGAAAACCAGAACTCCATCATCTTCATTGACGAGCTGCACACCCTGGTAGGTGCGGGTTCAGCAGAGGGCTCGCTCGACGCTGCCAACATCCTCAAGCCCGCCCTTTCGCGCGGCGAGATACAGTGCATCGGCGCAACCACGCCGGCGGAGTATCGCAAGTCGATCGAGAAAGACCGCTCCCTCGAGCGGCGTTTCCAGGCCGTCAAAGTTCCGCCGCCCAACGAAGAGGATGCGATCCGCATCATCATGGGCATCAAGGACCGCTACGAGAAATTCCACGCCGTCAGCTACACCGACGATTCGATCACCTTCGCCGTCTCGCACTCCAGCCGCTATATCCCCGACCGCTTCCTGCCGGACAAGGCAATCGACCTGATCGACGAGGCCGGCGCGCGCGTCAAGCTGCGCCAGACTTCGCTGCCCGAGGAGATCACCGAGGTTCAGAAGCGAATCAAGTTCATCGTCCACCGCATGGAAAACGCCATCGCGAACCATGAGTTCGAGAAGGCGCGCTTCTATTCGGACGAGGAGCGTAAGGAGCGCGAGAATCTGCGCGCCCTTCGCGACAAATACCACCTCGACGACTCCACCGCCGGCATCGTCGGCCGCGAAGACATCGAAGATGTTGTGAGCCGCTGGACCGGCGTCCCCGTCACCTCAATCAAGGAAGAAGAGACCCAGAAGCTGCTGCGGGTCGAAGAAGAGCTGCACAAGCGCGTTATCTCGCAGGAGAAGGCCATCTCTGCCCTCGCCCGCGCCATCCGCCGCTCGCGTGCCGGCCTCAAGAGCCCCAACCGCCCCATCGGCTCGTTCCTGTTTCTGGGCCCGACGGGCGTTGGCAAGACGGAGATGGCGCGCACCCTCGCCGGCTTCCTCTTCGGCAGCGAGAAGTCGCTGATCCGCTTCGATATGTCGGAATTCATGGAGAAGCACTCGGTCTCGAAGCTCATCGGTTCGCCTCCGGGCTACGTCGGCTACGAGGAGGGCGGTCAGCTCACCGAGCGCGTCAAGCGGTCACCGTATTCCGTTGTGCTGCTCGACGAAATCGAGAAGGCGCATCCGGATGTGTTTAACATCCTGCTGCAGGTCTTTGAAGATGGTCAGTTGACCGACGGACTAGGCAACACCGTTGACTTCAAAAATACGATCATCATCATGACGTCGAACATCGGCGCGCGGCACCTGCAGAAGAACAAAGGCCTCGGCTTCTCCTCAGACCGCGAAGACCTGGTCATGGACAAGATCGAAGAGATGGTCAAGGGCGAGGTCAAACGCACCTTTAACCCGGAGTTCCTCAACCGGCTCGACGAGATCATCATCTTCCTGTCGCTGTCGGACGCGGACCTCATCCAAATCCTCGAGCTACTCGTACAGCAGCTCAACACCAACCTTGCGCAGAAGGCGATCACCATCTCGGTCACCGACGACGCCAAGAAGTGGATTCTCGAAAAGACTCTGGTGGATCGCAGCTACGGTGCACGTCCTCTACGCCGCGCCCTGCAGCGCTACGTCGAAGACCCACTGTCAGAGGCCCTTATCGCCGGTGGAATCACCGCGCGGCCGGCGTTCCTCGAGGTCTACCTCGCCAACAACCAGCTCTTCTACCGGCCTGTGGTCGACAGCGTCGGCGAAGAGAAGGCTGAGGGAATTCTCCTCTTCAGCGCCTAGCTCATTACTAAAAACAGGAGGGGCCATGTCCATCGGACATGGCCCCTCTCTCTTAAGCGGTATTTATCGCCTCAGCAGCCCGGTGGCAACCTCGCACAAACGAGGTCAGACGTACTCGCTGACCTTCTTCCTGGTGGCAGCGTTTGCCGAGGCAGCCGCGCTGCTCGCGGAGTCTACTGCGTCGCTCACTGCGGTCTTGCCGCGAGCAATCACGTCCTGCGCCTGGCTGATGTAGGGAGCGGTAGCCTCCTTGACGGCAGCAACCGTCGGAGCTGTCGCGTCTTTCACGTAATCTGTCGCATCGTCGATGCTGCTCTTGATCTTGCGCCTGGTTTCAACGCCCGTATCGGGCGCATAGATCAATGCCACGGCGGCGCCGGCTGCTACTCCTATGCTGAATACCGTCCAGAACTTCACTGCGTTCATAAGTGCGCTCCTTGCAGGACAAAATGCTATGGCTCTGAGAGTGTAATCTGCGGCCGTAGGTTGTGAGTCAATTACTTAAATAAGGTACCAGCCCTTGTCTATTCAGGGGTGCGACGACGCCGGTGGAGGCGAAGGTTCTGGGCCCGCCAGCCGCCATACCTTAAGGTAATCGACCAGCATCTCGGCAGGAAACTTCGTAGATGCATCGGGCGGTCCCGGCCACTGGCCCCCTACTGCAAGATTTAGCAGCAGAAAGTACCTGCCGTCATCGAACGGCCACCTCGCACCGGCAGGCAGATCGGCGGGGGTAAAGACCGCGTAGGGTGTCGCCGGATCATCAATGTAGTACTCCACACGACCGGGGTACCAGGTCATTCCGAACTTGTGAAACGCCTGGGAGATGGGCCTGCCGCCCGGGTCAGTATACGGCGAACTCAGCTTGAGGCCGATAAAACCCGGACCATGAACTGAGCCGTGAACGACGGCCGGTTCACGCCCGATGTTCTCCATGATGTCCGCCTCTCCGCAGCCTGGCCATGGGACCGAGTCGATGTTCTCGCCCAGCATCCAGAATGCCGGCCAGAGGCCCTCCCCCGCAGGAATGCGAATGCGCGCCTCGATGCGCCCATACTGGAAGCTCTGCAGATGCTTTGAGATGATGCGGGCCGAGGTGTAAGCTCCGGAGGCCGAGCGCCGCGCCACGATGTGCAGGTAACCGTCACGCGCCAGGAACGCGTTTGGCTGCGCTGATTGGCAAGGAGCGTTGTTCGCACCGTAGGAGCAATACGTCTCCAGTTCTCGATTGCCCCAGCCGCCGCCGCCGGATTCGAAGCTCCAGTTCAGAGGGTTGGGAGGACCTGGCACCGCAGTACCTCTGCCGAAGTGCTCCTCCCAGACTAGGCCGCCGATCGCTCGCTTGGTCTCTGCGTGGCTCTGGGGGTTGCTTTGGGGGTTGCTCTGGGATAGGAGCGGCTGGTTTAGACATGCGGTCAGCAGGCCCAGAGCTGCAATGCAACCTGCCCTGGTGAACCCGAGCGTCGACGGGGTTCGAGTCTTCCTCGTCCTCACCAGCGACAACATCGTGATCCGCCATCTTCCATCTTGCACCGCGCGGGCTGGCACTCGTCTTCGCCTTCGCAGAGAACACGGCCGTCTTGCGCAACCGCCAGCTTTGATACACTTACCCACAGCGGGCGGGAGTAGCTCAATGGTAGAGTAGCGGCTTCCCAAGCCGTTGGTTGCGGGTTCGATCCCCGTCTCCCGCTCCAGCATGTCAGCCGGCCGCAACACCGACAAGAGCTGCCGTCTCTTCGGGTTCTCTCAAATCACTACATGGAGCAGGAAGAGGATCAGGACGATCACGAGAATCAGTCCAATGCCTCCGCTTGGGTAGTAGCCCCAACTGCGGCTGTGACCCCACCTCGGGAATGCGCCTATCAAGAGCAGCACGAGCAGTATAACGACGATGAACTCCAAGTTACCCCTCCAGTCGTGAGTACTATACCTTGTTCTTCTTACGTTGCCTACCTGTCGTTCCTACGCGCTGGTCATTCAACGAAGCAGTCAGATTCTCGGCGTTGTTTTTGATTTCTTCGTCTGATATACCTGTCCCCGCAATTAATTCGAGGCAGTCTGCCTCACTCCATGGCGGAGTCGCACCTGCCCGGCTGGCAACGATTGCGCCCAATGCGTTCGCGAACTCGGCGTTGCGTTCCATCGGCCAGCCTTGATCCAGGCCTCGCAAGAAGGCCGCGCTAAAGGCGTCACCAGCCCCGACCGTGTCTAATACCTTGACGGAGAATCCTGGATAATAGTTGAGGGATTCCTGTGAGAAGACGGCGCATCCCTCCTCGCCGAGCGTGGTGCAGATCACATCGATGTCGTAAGTCGATGACCAGAGGCGGCAGAAATCGTCCAGCGAAAAAGGGTGAACCGGGCTGGCAAGCTCCCAAAGCGTCTTGGCCTCTGCCTCATTCAACTTCAGCACCGAGGCGAGAGTAGACAGGCGTTCGACCAGGGCAGCATTCCAGTGTCCCTGTCGCAGATTCATATCGTAAAAACGACGCGCCTGCGGGGTGAGACTCAGTAGGGTATGCAGCATTTCCTCATTGCGGGGATTGGTCTGCGCGAGCGTGCCGAAGTAAATCCATCCCGGCTGCCAGCTCGCTAGCTGAGCCAGCAGATCCTCTGTTACGTGAAGACAGTCAAAGGCCGCCGGGCGCTCGATCGAGAAGCTTGCATCTCCGGCTCCGTCGCTGGTGATGATTGCCGCTCCTGTAGCTGCGTCGCTCACGACCTGGACGAATTCTGAGGAGAAGGCAAGCTGTTCCATCATCTCCAGCGCGCGCCGGCCCCGCGGATCATCGCCCACGGCACTGAATACGGTGGCGCTGCTACCCAGTCGCTGGCTGTTGACAGCAAAGTTGAGCGGTGCTCCGCCGAGGAACTCTTGAGAGCCGAAGACGTCCCATAGAATCTCCCCGATACTGATGATTTTCACTCTACCGCCCCTCTGGCGTGCGTCAGAGCCCTATTAAGCAAGTAAATATCGACAAAATTTGACTATTCATCCGTGCCGCAGTGTAAATCCCCCGCATCGTCAAGGAGTTAGATGCAGGGAGTAACTCGTCGTGCGCCCGCCTTCAGGGTTGCGGCGCAACACGCCCTTTTCAACCAGGTGCAGAATGTCACGCAGCGCAGTATCCTGCGAGCAGTTACCTATCTGCGCCCATCTTGAGGTCGTTACCTTGTCGATTACCTGCTCGAGCAGGCGGTTAATTACTCGGCTCTGGCGTTCGTTCTCAGATCCATGCAGCATCAGATCGCGAAGCCGTGCTCTCCCGAGCAGCGCTGCGTGCCTAGTTCCCGCCGTGGTTATTGCACACTCCATGCATGCCAAAAACCACTCGATCCACCCAGTAATGTCTCTCGAGTTAATCCTAATCCGGTCTAGCAAGTGCGTATATGTCGAATAGCTTCGCAAAAGTTCAGTAGAGATACTATAAAACCGCTCCGAGCACCTCTCCGATCGCGCTACCGCCATCTCAGCTATAAGACGAGCTATCTCCAAATTTTTATGAGGAAAGGGTGCCAGGAGCATAAACCACAGGTGAGCTATAGCGGCCTTAACTACCCAGTCAGCGCGTCCCTCCTCGTTGAACCACTGCAGGAACGCGTCTAGATCACTCTCGGACTGCTGCCACGTCGGGTCCGCTTTACCAGGCAGAGATGCATGCCACCGCAGCAGCCTCTCGCGCGAGAGAGGGTCGGCGAAGTGACACTTTGCATCCACTGTTGTACGCACGAGTTCTTCGTGGGTTTCTTTCGCTGGCTGATCTCGCTCACAGCGTATTTCTAGATATTGCGCGATTAATATGCGCACCTGCTTGCGTTCACTGTCTACAGAGGGCAAGCCCGCATTGGTCACCACGTCATCCGTCAATGTGTGCAGCATAGCGTCTCGACGCAGCGGGTGACTCAGCCCTTCCATGCGGCCTATAAGCCGCCCCTGCTGATGTCGTACCTCGGCCAGACGTTCGGTGAGAAAGCTGCGGTCCCAGTAAAACCCGGGGCAACCGGAGGAGATGAGAGAGGACGAATTTATTCTCCGCATAGATTGCGGGGATTATAGCCACTTTCGAGCCTCCCGTCGTTAATGCTCAGTGTTAAGCTTCTCGTCGCCTTGAAAATTCCTTAGGATTGCCCATCTACTGCTTTCGAAATGCACCAGATGGCGTGTTCCTGCGGATTGTGTCTTATTCAGGGCCAGCCTGCCGCTGCTGATTTGCAATTCTGTCGAGGAGGTCTAGTTATGCCGCCAACATTTACCTATCCCGGTGTTTATATCGAAGAGATTCCCAGCTCGGTCCACACCATCACGGGAGTGGCAACCTCGATTGCTGCCTTCGTGGGCTGGGCGCCGGAGGGACCGACTGAAGCGGCGACCCTGGTGCAAAGCTGGCCGGAGTACGAACGCACCTTCGGAGGACTCGATGCGCGCAGCTACCTGGGCTACTCGGTATACCAGTTCTTCACCAACGGCGGTCAGCAGGCCTACATCGTCCGCCTGATCTCGGGCGTGAATGCCGGGGGCGGCTCTACCGCGGTTGAGGGTGCGGCAAAGATCACACTCACCGGCGGCATCATTGCCTTCACCGCAGGCACCCCGGGCTCCTGGTCAAATGCCTACGCGGTGCAGATCTCGGCGAGCACCAACCCCGCGCCTGACTTCAAGGTGTCCATCGTCTACGCGCCGCAGGGCATCGTGCTCAACACGCTCGAGGTCTTTGACAATGAGACGATCGCGACCGTCTCGGCGATCATTTCGAAGTATGTGAGTGTCGTCACCACCGGGCCGCCTACCGTTCCTCCGCCGCATGGCCTCTACCCGCTCACCGGCGGGCTCGACGGGAATGGGATCGGTGTTCCCGCCGCGGCAGAGGCATCGATCACGATCACCGGCATCGCCATCGACTCGACCGTCACGCCGACCGCGGTCGACATCGTGACCGGTACCGGGAGCGGCATCACCCTCAGCGCGGCCGATGCAGGCGCATGGGGCAACACCGTAGCCATCTCCGTGCAACCGCGTCCCGACGATCTCACCCGATTCACGCTCTCAGTGCTGGCCACCGATCCGGTTACGCAACTGCAGTCGGTCGTTGAGAACTTCCCAAACCTTTCGACCAACCCGGCTGACCCGCAGGCCCGCTTCATCGTGCACGTGCTGCATGAGCAGTCGACTTACCTGGTCGCCACCGCAGTCGGCGCCCCGATCGTGATCACCAACACGCCGGGTACAGCCTCGAAATCAATGGTGTTCCTCGCTGGCGGCAACGACGGGAGCGTGCTCTCACCAACCACAACCCCAGGCACCCCGGGCGGTTTTGAGACCCTGCTCACTGCCAGCGGCAGCGGGGTCGACCTGCTGACCAGCATCCCCATCTTCAACCTGCTCATTGTGCCCGGCGAGATAGACCCAGCAACCATCTCGACGCTGGAGAAATTCGCCGTCGACCAGGAAGCCTTCCTGATTGTCGATTCGCAACAGACGGATACCTTCACAAGTCTGCAGAGCGGCCCTCCATCGGCCATCACCGGGCAGAACGGTATTAATGCCGCGTTTTATTTCCCCTGGGTCTATGTCTTCGACCCTGTGCAGAAGGTGACGCGCTCTTTTCCGCCCAGTGGTTTCGTCGCCGGGCTGTACGCGGCGACCGACTCCTCGCGTGGAGTCTGGAAGGCGCCAGCCGGCATCAATGCCGGGCTGACCGGTGAGGCCGGACTCACGACCGTCCTGACCGATCTGCAGAATGGAACACTGAACGTGCAGGGGATAAATTGCCTGCGCAACTTCAGGGTGTACGGCGACGTGGTGTGGGGTGCGCGTACCCTGCGCGGCAATGACCAGGTCGGGTCAGAGTGGAAGTACGTGCCGATCCGGCGCCTGGCACTGTTTCTTGAGAAGAGCCTTTACGAAGGCACCCAGTGGGTCGTCTTCGAGCCGAACGACGAGACGCTATGGGGCCAGATCCGGCTCAACGTGGGCGCGTTCATGCAGGGACTCTTCCTCCAGGGAGCCTTCCAGGGCACCACCCCGCAACAGGCCTACTTCGTGAAGTGCGACTCGGAGAACAACCCGCAGACCAGCATCGCGCAAGGCATCGTCAACATCCTGGTAGGTTTTGCGCCGCTCTACCCGGCCGAATTTGTCGTGATTCAGATTGAACAGCTCGCGGGTCAGACCCAGTAAGGACGGAATGCCATGCCGCAATTTTCGGTGAACACGCATCGCCTCGATCCATACAAGAACTTCAAGTTTCGCCTGAAGTGGGACGGTCAGTATGTGGCCGGCATCAGCAAGATCTCCACTCTCAAGCGTACGACGGAGGTCGTGGAGCATCGGGCTGGCGGCGATCCATCGACCGCCCACAAATCTCCCGGTCGCACCAAATACGAGGCCATCACGCTCGAGCGCGGGCTGACCCAGAGCCTCGACTTCCACGACTGGGCGGGCCGCGTATGGAACTTCAAGGCTGGACTTGGTTCCGAGGTCTCGCTGGCAAACTTCCGCAAAGATCTTTACCTCGAGTTCTACAACGAAGCCGGTCAGCTGGTGATCGCCTACAAGCTCTACCGCTGCTGGATCTCCGAGTACCAGGCTCTTCCCGACCTCGACGCAAACGCCAATGCGATCGCCATTGAACACATCAAGCTCGAGAACGAGGGCTGGGAGCGCGACGAAGGAGTCGCCGAGCCTAAGGAGCCGTCACTGAGCACCATTACGGCCTGATATGCGGTCACTATCCAATTCGGAGTTGGTGCATCTTTGGGAGCGGGGCCAGGGCTTGCATACACTCGATCAGGGCCTGCTTGCCCTCAGCGCCGCCCTGCCAGAGAGCTCCTGGGAGAGCCTGGCCGACATGCCGATCGGGCAACGAAACAAGACACTCCTCGCGCTCCGAACGCAATGCTTTGGCGAGCAGATGGGAGGCATTGCCGAGTGCGAAGCCTGCGGCGAAGAGCTCGAGTTCACGCTGAACTCCGCCACCCTGGAGGCGAGTCCCGCTGCAGATCGCGAACACCGCATCTGCATCGGTGGGCGAACCTATCGCCTGCCTACGAGCCGTGATCTGGCAATCGCCGCGCACGAGGCCGACGCGGGCAACGCTGCGCTGCGCCTGCTCGAGAGCTGCAAGGTGAGCGGCGAGGAAATGGCAGACATGCTCGAGAGGCAGATGGACATCATCGGTGAACAGATGGCGCTCGCTGATCCGGCTGCCGACATCCTGCTGACACTTTCCTGCGCGCGTTGCGGGCATCGCTGGGATGAGCCGCTCGACGTTACTACTTTCCTATGGACGGAGCTCGACGCCCGTGCACGCCGATTGCTGGCCGACGTGCACGAGTTAGCGTTCGCTTACGGATGGACCGAGCGTGACATCCTCTCACTTGGCGAACACAGGCGTGCCGGGTATCTCCAAATGGTGCGCGCGTGAGCGCCTACCTACAGAGACTGGTGGCCTCGTCAAGGGGCACAGCCTCCTCCATCAGGCCGTCGGTCGGGTCGCTCTACGGCGCGAGGCTCGATGCACTCGCGACGGGCGATTTGCGAGAGACACCAGCGGAGCGGCAGTTTGAGGGAACCATCGTCTCTCCGCCTGATGGCCGGCGTGCAGAGCAGTCTCCACCGGCACTCATCGATGACCACAGATCGAGCGCGTCTGATCTCGAGCAACCCCGCACTCACAAGCCGTTCGAGTCGCATCTGGCGGAACAACCGGACGCGTATGCGGGGCCGCCGAGTGACTTCTCGTCCTATCACCCACTGCTCTCTCCGGTACAAAACGACTCACAGGACCAGCGCGAGGCTACCGTCGCCCAGATTGAGTTGCAGCCAGCAACGGAGCGTGTAACAGCCGTACAGAATGCGGCCCCAACGCGACTTGAGGCACTTCCACGCGAGCAGTTCTCCCTGCCGTTGATGGCGCGTACCGCCCGTACCAGCGCCGGTTCGCTTGCGCCGCGTGCGACCGCGCAGCCGGCCGTGCAACGCGATGAGATCGAAATCAACATCGGACGGATTGAGGTCATCGCAGTCCCGCCACCAGCGCAGCCTCGCGCAGCTCAGCGAGCGCCGAGGAAGTCGATCAACCTAGGCGACTACCTCAGCGGCAGCCGTGGGAGGAGCTCGTGAGCAACGCGCTCGCACTCTCCGCTGTCACCGCGACGGTGCAGTTCTGGCTGAACAGCGCGCTGAACGACCCCTCCTCGCCGCTGGGCAGCGTAGCCGTGTCGGCGAAGGCGCCCGACCTTGTGCAGGCTGGCTTGAACAGCGGCAACGGTGCAGAACTTGCAGTGAACCTCTTCCTCCATCAGGTGACGCCGAACGCAGCCTGGCGAAACATGGCGCTTCCTTCAGTCAGCAAAGATGGTAAGTCGCGACTTACCAATCAGGCGCTCGCCCTCGACCTGCATTACCTGCTGACCGCCTATGGCACCAAGGACACCGAGGCCGAGGCCCTGCTCGGCTATGCCGTGCTCATGCTGCATGAGACGCCGGCTCTGCCGCGCGAGCAGATCAAGACGGCCCTCGGTGCGCTGCCGGCGACTAACCCTTATGCGGGGGTACTCAAGACCTCGGGCATCGCCGACCAGATCGAGATGATCAAGATCACTCCCGCTACCCTCGGGCGTGAAGAGATGGCTTGGCTCTGGACGGCTCTCAAGGCGGATTATCGCCCGACATTTCCCTTCCAAATCTCGGTGGTGCTGATCGAGCCTCAGTTTCCGACCATGTTTGCGTTGCCGGTGCTCAGCCGCAAGCTGGCGATTCAGGCCGGCATGCCGCCGCAGATCGAGTCTGTTGATCCCCCGCCGCACCAGGCCGCGCCGGCGCCGGGCGACACGGTGACTATCAGGGGTTCAACGCTGAACCTGGTAACCCGCATCTCGCTCGCCGGAGGTCATCCAGGTGTTGACTATCCGGCTTTTGTGCCTGCAACTGTTACGAGTACAGTGATCACCTTTCCCGTGCCCAACGACCCCACCAAGCTGCCGGCCGGCATATACCAGGTGACTGCCCTTGTGACCGATGCCGCCGGAACAGTGCAGGAGAGTTCCAACAGCATGGCTCTGGCGATCGCGCCGCGCATCCTCAATCCTCCCCTGCCCGCAGCCGTCGCCAACCCCGCTGGCACGCTTGTAAGCCTTAGCTGCGCGCCTGATGTGCTGCCGACCCAGAGCGTCTCACTCATCATGGGCGGAACGGCTGCTCCTGCTGTGCCCTTCACGGCCGTGACCTCGGCGCTGACGTTTCAGTTCCCCACTCTCGCGCCGGGCCCCTACCTCGCCCGACTGAACGTCGACGGCGTTGTGAGTCCGATCTCCGTCAACTGGATCGCTAACCCGCCTGTCTTCACAGGTCCGATGGTGAATGTATGACCGGCCCCGGGCTGTTGGAGACCTGCCGCACGGAGGTCTCCTGGACAGAGGCCAATCAGGCCTTGCTCGCAGCGGAGTTTGCACGGCTGCGTTCTTTGCTCACGGGCGATACCTCATCGTCGTCTGACTTCGCCTTAGAACGAGCAAAGGCGGCGCCAGGCCCAAGCCATTCAGCCATCGATCAGCTCGTAGAGATATTTGGATTGACACTCTTCGAGCGCGACTTGCTGCTGCTCTGTGCCGGCACGGAGATGGATTCGCTGCTCGCCTCGGAATGTGCAAGGGTGCAGGGGCAGAGCGGGCCGCCGAGCGTAACCTTCGGACTCGGTATGGCGGTCTTGAGCGAGCCCCACTGGAGTGCGCTCACGCCGGCGCGGCCCTTGCGCCGCTTCAACCTGCTGCTGATGGATGGAGCGCGCGGACTCAGCTCCGCCAGCCTGCGCATTGATGAGCGGGTGCTGCACTTTATTGCCGGCACCAATCTGCTCGACCCTGCGTTAGATGGCCTTGTACAGTCGGCCTCGCAGCCTGTCCACCTCGCTGAGGCGCACCAGCGCGTAGCCGAGCTGGCCACCTCCCTATTGAGCTCTGAGGTTATCGAGCCGGCCACGATCAACCTCTGCGGCAACGACCCGGACGGACAGCAGGATGTTGCCTGGACCATCGCCAATGCGCTCGATCGAAGCCTGCTGGTCGTGCGCATCGAAGACTTGCCGGTACCGGGGGCAGAGCTAGACAGCCTGCTTCCACTGCTCGAGCGCGAGATGCTGCTGCTGCCTGCTCTGGTGATGCTGCAGTGTTCCGCTCATGGATTGACTCCGCCCGCCCGCCGCCTCGCGGAGAGGCTGAGTGAGCCGCTGATCCTGGCGAGCGCGGATGCGGTGCGGATCGAGCGCACTCTCACCCGCTTTGACGTCGACAAACCCGAACCGGCCGAGCAGCAGCGCCTCTGGGACGCGGCGCTCGGTGCTCCGAATAACCAGGTCGATGAGCCGGGCTGGCCGCATCTGTCGAGTTCGGATGAAACCCCAGCCCGTAATCTGGCACCAGCTTCGACGGAGGGACAAGAGCGCCGCGACGCCATTCGCAGGGTGTCTGAGCAGTTCCGTCTCAGTACGCAGAGTATCTTCGCAACCAGCATGCTGGTGCAGGCCGAGGGCGTCGCCTTCAAACCAGAGAAATTGTGGGAGGCTTGCAGGTCAGTTTCGCGACCGCGCCTCGAGCACCTGGCACAGCGGATCACTCCCGCAGCAGTCTGGGAGGATCTGGTGCTTCCCCAGGCTCAGACGCGGACGCTCCGCCAGATGGCCTCGCAGGTGCGCCACCGCATGAGGGTCTATGAGGACTGGGGGTTCTCGTCGCGCGGACGCAGAGGTCTCGGCGTAAGTGCGCTGCTGGCGGGCGAGAGCGGAACCGGCAAGACGCTTGCCGCGGAGGTGCTGGCAGCCGAGTTGCAGCTTGACCTCTACCGCATCGATCTCTCTTCGGTGGTCAGCAAGTACATCGGCGAAAGTGAAAAGAATCTGCGGCAGGTCTTCGACGCTGCGGAAGATGGTGGAGTCATGCTGCTGTTCGATGAGGCCGACGCGCTTTTCGGCAAACGCGCAGAGGTCAAGGACAGTCACGACCGCTACTCAAACATCGAGGTCAGTTACCTGCTGCAGCGCATGGAGGCCTACAGCGGCCTCGCGGTACTGACCACCAACCTGAAGACCTCGCTCGATCGCGCCTTTCAGCGGCGGCTCCGCTTCGTCATCAACTTCCCGTTTCCCGATGCGGCGCAGCGTGAGGCCATATGGCGGCACATCTTTCCCGGGCAGACGCCGACAGAGTCCCTCGACTATGCCCGGCTTGCACAGCTGAATGTCGCCGGTGGAAACATCCGCAACGTCGCTCTGACGGCCGCCTTTTTAGCCGCCGAGTCTGGAAGTGCGGTGCGTATGACCCACTTGCTCGAGGCAGCGCAGATTGAGGCGCAGAAGATCGAGCGGCCGCTCTCGCCGGCAGAGACGAGGGGCTGGGTATGAGCGTCACGCGCGTCAACATCGACCGGCTCGTGCTGCGCGGCATCGCGCCAGGCGACCGCAAGCATCTGGTCGAGGCGCTGCGCGGCGAACTCTCGCGCATGCTCAGCGATCCGCAGACGTGCGCAGCATGGGTGCGCTCCCAACGCATTCCAGTCGTCCGATTGGGGAATATAGCGTTCACGCCAGGACCGGCAGGAAGCCGCAGGATGGGCCGCGAGATAGCGAGCCGGATCACCAACAAGGTGCGGCCATGACCTTTGCCACGCTGCAAAGAAAGAGTGACACCGCAGCGTCGCCTCGCGGTGCATCCCCGGCCCGTGGTCTGAGAGTCGGAGACGCGCATAACAGCTACGAGCAGGAGGCTGATCGCGTAGCTGACAGGGTGGCTGGCGGCGGACACATCGGCGGCTGGTCAGTCGCAAAGCTCGATATGAGCCAGGCACAGGGTGAGGTGCAGCGCCAGGCCGCGCCCGCTCCTCCCTCGACCGCCGACAAGCTGACTGCAGGAGCAGGCAAGCTCGCCGAAGCCTTCCTGCAGACTGATATCGGCAAGAAGCTGCTGGAAATGCTCAAGGGCGATCCCCTGGTCAAGGGCGCGGAAGACTTCGTCTCAACCCTGCCCGGCAAGATCATCACCGGCGCCGCTGCTGCCGGAGCAGTCAGTGGGCTGGCAGCGGCGCACAAGGCGCTGCCGGCACAACCTCCTGCGATCCCTCTGGACATGGTAAAGCCCGGCCTCTCCGTAAAGCTCACTTATGAGGGGCCTGTCGATCACCCGAAGAGCGCGATGATCACCTTCAGCTACACGCCCGGAACTGATACCAAGAAGCCCACCTCCACCCGAGCCGAAAGGCAGCGCGATGAGAACGCTACACTTGCTGCCGACCAGGAGAAGTTTCGCTCCAGCTTGAAATACAAGGAGGGCTCAGCGCACGACCTGGAGCAGAAGGCGGAGCAGCAAGCAGTCAGTGACTCGGTAACGCGCCGCGGCAACCCGTTATACCTCGGTGGCCGGCCCGCACAGCCTTCACCTCCTCAACCTCCCTCTGGCCTGCAGTTGCAGGCGCCATCGCTGCAGCCTCACTACAAAACGCCAGCTCCAGCGCTGCTCGACCAGAAGCTGCAGCTTGCGCCCATAACTTCGGCGCCGGCTGCGGCAAAGCGCGAAGAACCTGTCGTCCAAAGAAAAACCGCATCGCCCGGGCAGCTCAGTGAGGGCCAGCTGGCAGAGGGCGCCACGAGCGTGCAGGATCTGCTCGCCTCATCAAGCGGGCGCCCGCTCGATCGAGAGACCAGGCGCTACATGGAGGGCCGCTTCGGCTATGACTTCAGCCGAGTCCGCGTGCACACCGGCGCTGCTGCCGCTGCGTCGGCCAAGCAGGTCGGCGCTCTCGCATACACGGTCGGCAGCAATGTAGTCTTCGGCACGGGACGCTATGCCCCGGCGACAACCCAAGGCCGGCGGCTGCTGGCTCACGAGCTGACTCACGTCGTACAGCAGAGTGCGCAGATCGCGGCGCGACCGGTCGGCATTCGTCCTGCGCCGGTGCAGGTGCAGCGTGACGTCGACGACGCCGTCGAGGACCACGACTCGGGCAGCTGGTTCTCCGGACCTATTGAAAAAGTGAAGAAGATGGTGAGGAAGCTGCCCGGCTACAAGCTCTTCGCTGTCATCCTCGGGCGCGACCCGATCAGCGATGAAGTGGTCAAGCGCACCCCTACCAAGCTGCTGCAGGGGGTCCTGAACCTGGTGCCGGGAGGCGACGCTGCCTTCGAGCGCATCGAGGAGTCGGGCGCCCTCGAAAAAGCCTTCGACTGGGTCAGCGCGCAGATCGATCAGCTTGGGCTCAGCTGGGACTACTTCAAGGGCCTCGTCAACGAGGCGTATCACTCGTTGAAGCTGGGTGACATCAGCGATCCGGAAGCTGCCCTCGTGCGCGTGGCTGAGATATTCAAGCCCGCACTTGAAAAGGTCAAAGCCTTTGCTAAAGCCGTGCTCAACAAGGTTTTCGAAATAGCCATGCAGGTAGTCATGGAGAAGCTTGGCGGCGGCGCTATTCTTGACATCCTGCGCAAGGCAGGCGACACCTTCCTGACCATTGTCAGGGATCCCGTCGGTTTCCTGAAGAACCTGGTGCAGGCGCTAGGCCAGGGATTTAACCAGTTCAAAGACCATATACTCGATCACTTGAAAGAAGGCGTGGTGCAATGGCTCTTTGGCCAGATCGCAACAACGGGATTGAAGCTGCCCAAGAAGTTTGACTTAGCCGGCATCATCGGTATGGTGCTGCAGGTGCTTGGGCTGACCTATGACAAGTTCAGAGCCAAGCTGGTCGGACTACTCTCCGAAGAGGGCGTTGTATTTCTTGAAGGAGCATTTGACTTCCTCGTGAAGATTGCACAAGCCAAAGACCTGAGTGTCGCCTGGAAGATGATCCTCGCGAAAGCGGATCAGCTCGTGGACACGGTGCTCGATTCGGTCAAGCAGTGGGTCGTGACCAAGATCGTCACCATGGCAATAGTAAAGCTGGCTACACTATTCAATCCGGTCGGCGCGATAATCCAGGCAATTCAGACCATTTACACAACGGTTAACTTCTTTATAGAAAAAGCTAAGCAGTTGGCGGCACTGGTCGAGGCAATCACTAACTCGTTAAGCGCAATTGCGTCCGGAAACCTCACCAAGGCCGCTGATTTCGTTGAGGCCTCAATGGCAAAAGCGATACCGCCGATACTGGGCTTTCTTGCCGACCTCATCGGACTGGGGGGCATTGGCGAACAAGTGCGAAAGATCGTTCATGGCGTGCAGGAGAGGGTCGACAAAGCCATCGACAAGGTGCTCGACTACGTCGTCGGCAAGGGCAAGGCCTTCTACGAAAAGGGAAAGGCAGCCGCCGGCAAAATCCTGGAGTGGTGGCGCCAGCGTAAAGATGTGCTCATCGGCGAAGAGGAGCATTCCATCTACATGGAGGGCACCGAAGACGCACCCACACTGATGATTGCCAGCGTCCCCGGGGTTCGCTGGACCGACTACCTTGAAGGAAAGAAGGTGCCGGCAGGACAAAAGCCGCTGCTTGTGGAGACGAGGAAGCTCGCCGCGGAGCTCGAAAAGCCCCTGAGCGCCTCCAGCACTCCAGAAGAAAAGGCGAAGCGCGTTGAGGAGAAGCGCAAGCTCTTCGACACCATTGCCAAAAACATCGTGGCGCTGGGGTTCTCCGGCGAGCAGAAGGCTCCTGCGTCCATCATCCACTACGGTGCTGAGCTATCGGAGGACGAGGGCGGCATTGAGGTAGATGCTCCGCTGCTGACCCGCAACCATCCGCAAGGCTCCGTTCCATCGGATGAGCCCAAGGTCTGGAAGAAACTGGGAAGCCTGGTGCAAAAGAAGAGTTATGTCCAGGGTCATCTGCTGAATCACAACCTGGGAGGCGAAGGGCGCCGCTTCAACCTGTCTCCGATCAACAAAAAGGCTAATGCAGATCATCTCTCAAAGGTCGAGCGCGACGTAAAGACGCAGGTTAATAAAGAAAAGAAGGTGATGTCCTACAAGGTAAAAGCAGTTTACGGAAAGCATCCAGGAGAGCCGAAGCGCCTGACGGCGCTCAAGAGCCTCGCCGCGGCCGGCCCTCTCAAGCCCAAACAGGAAAAAGATCTTGCGGAGTACGAAGCGGAGCAGAAACTCTGCACCGAATTCCAGTACGAGACTTACCAGTTGACCTATTCCGATCAAAGTAAGAAGTGGGAAAAAGTTGAGAGCACCAAGGTGAGCGGCAAGGTGGATAACACCATCGACTTATCTACCTGAGTTCCAGCAGCACGGTGTAGCGAGTCATCGCGAAAGCAGGAGAAGCATGGAACACAGTTTATGGATGGAGGCCAGACGTGCCGAGCGGATTTCCTAACTCGCCGCGCCTCGTGCGCGGAGGGCTGGTCACGATGGACCCCGACACCTCCACTGTCCGCAGCGTGATCGCATTGCAGTACAACCCCGACAGCCTTAGCCGCACCCTGCAGGTCCAGGCGATGCCCGGCGGAAGCGACGGCGTGCGTGTCGATGCGCTGCGTCTGCGCGGGCCCGCGCTCGAGACCATCAAGCTCGAGGCCGAGCTCGATGCCACCGATCAACTCGAGTTCCCCGGGCGGTTTCCAAACACCGCTCTTTATGGCTTGCAGCCGCAGCTTGCTCAACTCGAGATGCTGGTCAACCCAACAGTGGAGACGCTGATCGCCGACGACAACCTGGCAAACGCAGGGACGCTCGAGATCATTGCGCTCGAGCAGGCGCTCACCTTGTTCGTGTGGAGCAAGAGCCGCGTGGTGCCGGTACGGCTGACTGACTTCTCCATCACCGAGGAGGCCTTCGATCCTAACCTGAACCCCATTCGGGCAAAGGTGAGCCTCGGCATGCGCGTACTCAACGTCGACGATCTCGGGTTTTCACATCCCGGCGGCCGTCTCTTCATGACGTACCTCACGAACAAGGAACAGCTCGCGGCACAGGTGCCCGCCGTGACCCTTTCAGTGCTCGGACTGGGAGGACTGCCATGAACTACCCCCTGGAGGCGCTGCTGAAGATGGGCGTCGTGCCGTCTGTCAACTTCCCGACGAACAGCCGCTACTACGGCTCCGCCACACTCAGCTATACCGCGCCCGACGGTCAGTCTGTGGCGTACCTGCAGCGCCGATTTGTACCGCAGCCGGGCTCGGCAAACTACTCCAGCATCGCGCAGCACACCGTGCAGCAGGGCGACCGTCTCGACCTCATTGCCGCCAAATATGTTGGCGACCCGCTGATGTTCTGGCTGATCTGCGATGCCAATGGCGCAATCCGCCCCGACGACCTCACCGAGACTCTAGGCACCGTGCTGAACATCACCCTGCCGATTGGAATCCCCGGAGCCTCGAATGCTTAAGAGCGTTCAACTGAGCCTGATGATCGGCCCGATCGTGCCGCTCACGGTGCCACGCGCGGTGCTCGATGCCCTGGCTGAGGTCGAGGTGAAAGTTGAAGATGTCGGCGCGAGCGGCTTTCAGCTCATCTTCAGCATTGAGAAGAGTTCGCCGCTGCAGATTCTCTTCCTGCTGTCCGGCGGAGCCCCGCTCTTGTTCATGCGTGTCGTGGTGGTGGCGACGGTAAACGGCGTATCCAGCGTACTGGTCGACGGAGTGATCACCAACAACCAGCTTTCGCCTGGTGATAAAGGATCGAACTCCACGCTCACGATCACCGGCAAAGATCTGACTGCACTGATGAACCAATCGAACTGGAGCGGCTTTCCATTCCCCGCGTGCCCCGCCGAGGCGCGCGTAGCCATCATCCTGGCGAAGTATGCCCTCTTCGGAGTACTCCCCATCATCATCCCCAGCGTGCTGATCGACGTTCCTATCCCGACGGACCAGATACCGAGCCAGCAAGGCACTGATCTCGAATACATTCGCTCGCTGGCGGAGCAGGTTGGCTACGTCTTCTACATCGACCCCGGCCCAGTGCCCGGCATCAGCAAGGCGTACTGGGGGCCGCAGATCAAAGTCGGACCCGTGCAGCCTGCGCTCAACACCGATATGGACGCTTACACCAACGTCGAGTCGATGCATTTCAACTTCGACCAGGAGCAGAACCGTATCCCCATCGTCTTCATCTACAACGCGGAGAGCGGCATCACCATTCCTATTCCCATTCCTCCGATCACCCCGCTCAATCCTCCGCTCGGCGCCATCCCTCCCTTTCCTACCAACATCCTTGGCGACCTGAAGCCGGTGCGCGACGATGCTTCGAAGCGCCCGATTCCGCAGACCATCATGCTTGGCCTGGCTGCCTCCGCGAAGTATTCAGAGGCAGTCACCTGCGAGGGCAGCCTCGATGTCACCCGTTACGGCGGCATCCTCAAGGCGCGACAGCTGGTCGGGGTGCGCGGTGCAGGGCTCGCATTCGACGGCCTCTATTACGTGAAAAGTGTCACCCACAAGATCAAGCGTGGCGAATACAAACAGAACTTTACCCTCACTCGCAACGGTCTCGTCTCCACTGTTTCGACGGTGAGTCCATGAGCCCGCAAGACACCGCCCCGGGCGGCACAACCCCCCGTTATTACGGGAAATATCGAGGCACGGTCATCGAGAATATCGATCCAGAGCAGATCGGCCGAGTGCTGGCCCAGGTGCCCGACGTGCTTGGCGAGACGCCGTCGAGCTGGTGCATGCCGTGCGTGCCAGTAGCAGGCATTCAATCGGGAATCTTTGCCGTGCCGCCCATCGGGTCTCAAGTGTGGATCGAGTTTGAGCAGGGGAATCCCGACTATCCGATCTGGACTGGGGGCTTCTGGGGCCTGGTTGCCAGCGTGCCGGCGCTCGCAACTGCGCCCCCAGCCATTCCACCGGGGCAGAACATCCTGCTGCAGACCACCGGCCAGAACATGCTGCTTTTGAGCGACGCGCCGCCCAGCCCGGCGACGGGCGGCATCGTGCTCAAGGGCGCAACGGGCGCCATGATCGTGGTCAACGAGACCGGCATTTACATCAGCAATGGGCAGGGGGCCACCATCACCATGATCGGGCCTGCCGTGAACATCAACCTCGGCGCTTTGACGGTGATATAGCGATGCCTGCCCCAATCCTGCACGTCGGCGCTACCGTGCTCTGCTCGCACGGCGGGCAGGCCATGCCTACCGTGCCCAGTCCGCGAGTGATGGTCACGGGCATGCCGATCACGACCATCGCCGGCCCCTATGCAGTCGCCGGATGCGCCTTCATTCCGCCAGCGGGTAACGGACCCTGCGTGACCGGACAGTGGGTCGTGGGCGCTGTGAGGGTGGTCTCGATGGGGCAGCCTGTGGCCGTCATGACGGGGACTGCGCTATGCGTGCCAACTGGCACTCCACTGCTGCCGGTGGTGGCGCAGACGCGAGTGCTGGCGACCTGAGGGAATCTATGGCGACCAATCTCTACTACCCATACCAATTCGACGGACGCGGGCGCACCCAGGGCGCAGACCTCGACGATTACGTGCGCCAACTTGTGGAGCAGGTGCTCTTCACCTCGCCCGGCGAGCGGGTAAATCTGCCTGATTTCGGCAGCGGATTACTGCAGCTTCCCTTCGCGCCGAACAGCCTCGAAATCGCCGCTGCGACGCAGTTCACCGTGCAGGGGGCCCTGCAGAAATGGCTAGGCAGCTACATCAAGGTGCTAGCAGTCGCGGCCGTGGTCGACGAGGAGATCCTTACTGTCACGGTCACCTACGCGCTGCTCGGCACCGGTACGACGCAGGTGCAGACCTTCGTGTCAGGAGGTCCACACTGAGCACCAATACAGCGCTGAGTGGAAGTGCGGTGATCTACACCTGCTGCAACGAAGCCCGCAAGGCTGCTGTGCTCGGCAATCCTACGCTCAACGGGATCGATTACCTCGAGGTGCTCGATCACGATGCGATTGCGCTGAACAGTCCGCGTCAGCAGACGCTGCTGGTTCACTGCCTCAAGCCTGTACCGACGACCCTGGCGGCCGCCAACGTACTGATCACCGGCGGCGAAAGCATCACCGGTATCACGGCGCTCTGGATTGCGCCTGCCACAACTCCCCCGGCCTCCGCGAATGCTCTGGAGGCGGCCTACTTCACTTCGCTGTCTGACAGCGCAAACGTGCTGGTGATCCGCACGTCCGTGGCCGGCGACTTCTCGACCTACACTCTGCGCCTGGTCAATGATGCGACGGAGGCGAGCGCCGATCCCTTTGTGCTGACGGCTGTGCTCGATAGCTTCGATCCGCAGCTAGCGGAGGTCTGCTTCCGCTTCAAGGTAGAGTGCCCCAACTTCGACTGCGCTCCCTCCCCGTTCTGTCCGCCTGACATCGCAACTCCGCCGCCCATCGACTACCTGGCAAAGGACTACGGCAGCTTCCGCACGGTGATGCTCGACCGGCTGAACCAGCTGCTGCCGGGGTGGGGAGCCACAAGCGAGGCCGATCTCGGCATCGCCCTGGCGGAGCTGATCGCGTACGTCGGCGACCGGCTCAGCTATCAGCAGGACGCGATCGCGACCGAGGCTTACATTGAGACCGCGCGCAGCCGCATCTCCCTGCGGCGGCACGCGCTGCTGGTTGACTACACCATTCACGATGGATGCAACGCGCGCACATGGATGCAGCTGCAGGTCGCTGCCAATCCCGGCGAAGCCGTCTTCCTCGATCGCAAGCTGACGCGCTGCTACACCTACGCTCCGGGGATGCCGTCAACTCTCGCCGTCGGAGCTGGCAACGAAGAGGCAGCCCGGCTGAGCGGCGTTCAGGTGTTTGAGCCGATGCAGGATGCGAATCTCTACAGCGAACATAACCTGATCTCGCTTTACACCTGGGGCGACAAGAACTGCTGCCTTCCGGCGGGCGCGACCGAGGCGACGCTCTATGGTTCGCTGCCGAACCTCGCGCCGGGAGATGTGCTCATCTTTGAAGAGGTACTCGGACCGCGGACGGGCGACCCCGCCGACGCAGACATTCGTCATCGCTACGCCGTCAGGCTTACGCAGGTCACGACCAAGGACGGCCACGGGAATCCTCTGATCGATCCGCTTTTTGAAGACAAGACAGGCAAGCCGATCACGGCGGCCGGGCAACAGCCAACGCCTGTCACCGAGGTCCAGTGGGGCAACTCTGACGCCCTGCCCGGTCCGGTCTGTATCTCCTCTTCCTACATCGACGCAAAGGGCGATGAACAGACAGCTTCCGACGTCAGCATCGTTCGCGGCAATGTGGTGCTCGCCGATCATGGGCTCACCTTTCCATCGGTCCTGCTCGGTACGGTGCCCCAGCCCACGATCTACCTCCCCGCCGATCCCGCCGCCGATCACTGCGTCGTCGCGGCCCCGGTTCCGCTGCCGGTGCGCTATCGCCCGCTGGTGCCGGACAGCCCCATCACCCAGGCTGTTCCCCTGCAGCTCGTCGCCGGTGCGGCCGGGCCAGGCGAGTTCAGCAGCAGCCTCTCAGCGGCGGACCTGATGGCGATCGATGCCAGCGCGGCCATCCCCGTGATCGAGCTCGAAGGCACCCTCAACGGAGTCACGCACAAGTGGGAGCCGGCACACGATCTGCTTGAGAGTGGCGAGTTCGACCGCCGCTTCGTCGTCGAGATCGAGGCCAACACGATCGCCGCTCTGCGCTTTGGCAACAAGGTCAACGGTGCTTCGCCTGAGTCAGGAACGCTGTTCACGACCTCTTACCGCATCGGGAACGGCACGTCCGGCAACGTCGGCGCAGATACCCTGAGATTTCTGGCCCGCGGGGATGCGCGCATCCAAACCTGCCGCAATCCTCTGCCCGGACAGGGCGGCCTCGAACCCGAGACCAACGACCAGATACGACGCCGCGCCCCGCAGGCCTTCCTCACCCAGGAACGGGCTATAACCATGGCGGATTATGAGGCTATCGCCGAGCGCAAGCCACAGGTCGAACGCGCAGTGGCTACCCTGCGCTGGACGGGGAGTTGGCACACCGTCTTAATTGCGGCGGAGCCCTACGGCGGTGGCACGCTCGCACCATCAACGAGGAAGTCACTGAAGAAGTTCGTCAATCGCTATCGACTCGCGGGCCAGGACCTCGAGATCGACTCCCCGCAGTACGTCCCCCTCGATATTGCGCTGAATGTGTGCGTCGATCCCAATTACTTCCAGGCCGATGTCGAGCAGGGTCTACTCCAATTACTCGGCAACCAGCAGCTGCCAAATGGCACGAAGGGTCTCTTCTATCCGGACAGCTTTACCTTTGGTCAGACCGTCTACCTGAGCCCGATCTATGCGGCTGCCCGCTCCGTGGCTGGAGTGACGGCGGTCACCGCGACTGTCTTCCAGCCTGAAGGAGTTGCGACCAACCGGTATTTGAATGCGGGCGAGATCAAGCTTGGACCGCTGCAGATCGCGCGCATGCAGAACGATCCTAGCTTTCCCAACCATGGCCGCCTGACGATCGATCTGGAGGGTGGCAAGTGAAGACTCTCCATATTTCGGAGACAACGCGCCTGATCAGACATGGCTCGTCGCCACAGCGGAGAGGCCGATCATGAGCTGCACCCAGTGTTCTACCTGCACCTGCGGCTGCTGCAGCGGAACCGCAATCGTCACTCCGATGATCCCCACCAATCTCCCGGGCCAGAGTACGATTCAATATCGCGTTGGTACGTGGAGTGCGTTCAAAGAGTCGATGATGGCGCGGCTCTCAAGCTCCGACTACCCTGCACTCGCTCCGCTGCGCACCCGCGATGATGACGACTTCACGATTGCGTTTCTGGATGCCAGTTCGGTGATCTTCGACATACTCACGTTTTATCAGGAGCGGCTGGCCAATGAGAGCTACCTGCGAACTGCAGGGCAGCTTCGTTCCCTTATCGAGCTGTCGCGACTGATCGGTTATCAGCCTTCGCCTGGAGTATCGGCCTCGGTCTACCTCGCCTACACGCTCAAGGCCACGCCCGGTTACCCGCCGAACCCCGCGAACCCTGCGATCACGATCCCAGCTGGAACGCAGGTGCAGAGTGTGCCAGCTCAGGGCCAACATCCGCAGACCTTTGAGACTGCGGCCGACATTCTAGCGAAGTCCGACTGGAACGCGTTGCCCGTGCAGACCGGCGTTCCGTGGAGTCCCTCGACAGGCGATACCAGGGTCTATCTCGACGGCACCGGCACACAACTGCAGCCGGGTGATCCGATCCTGGTCGTCGGCGATGAGCGTAAGGGCACCTCAACAGCGCCGCAGTGGGACATCCGTATCGTGATCAGGGTCGAAACTGACACAGGCAACAGCCGTACCCGCATCTACTGGAACGAAGGCCTCGGTTCGCCGGACGGATCGGTCGCGCCCTCGAGCGCGAACCCGAAGATCTATGCGCTGCGTCAGCGCACTGCACTCTTCGGCTACAACGCGCTCGATCCGAACAGCCTCGAACCCGCCACAGCAGCCAACATGGCCGCTATCAAAGTACTTACAGCATCCGGCACTCCACCCTCTTATCAGTGGGCCAACTTTGTGCAGGGCACGACCATCGACCTCGATAACAGCTATCCCAAGATCGTTCAGGGTGGATGGCTCGCGCTCGTGCTGCCCGATAGCTACGACCCAACGCGCTCGCTCTCCGGCTTCGTCAATCTTTACCAGGTCGCATCTGTGTCGCCTGTGACCAGGACGAGCTTCGGGCTGAGCGGAAAGATCACCCGCGTCGCACCCGATACTACTGCGTCGTTGAGCAGCTACAAACTGCGGGACAGCTTCGCACTCGCGCAGAGTGAGCTGCTTCCAACCACTATTCAGCCCTTCAGTTATCCGCTTTATGGGTCGCTGATCGATCTTGAGGATCTTCGCCCCGACCTGGTGACGGCGAGCGTTGTGGCCATCTTCGGCAAAGCTCAAAAGTTGACGGTGGCGGACGGCGTCAACTCGCTCAACTTCATTCCTGATGACAATACCGCCGCAACTGCGCTCAAGCCCGGCGACACTCTTACTCTCACCTCGCCCACGCCGCTGCCGCTGGTGGACAATGTTATCCCCGACTGGACGACCGCGACTGTCAGCCCAAACCTCAGCGTGCTCGACTCGCACGGGCGGCCAGGAAGCGTGCAGTCCCTGTTAAGCAACTTTACTCTCGCCACTTCCAACAAACACGACCCGTTGATCAGTGAATATTGCATTGTCGTCGCCGTGAACCAGGTGCTGACTCCCTATCCGCATACTCAGATTGCGCTGAAAGATGACCTTCATTACTGCTACGAGCGTGCCACCGCGACGGTGAATGCGAATGTTGCGCTTGCTACTCATGGTTCCTCTGTTACCGAGTTTCTCGGCAGCGGCAGTGCGGCCACTCCGAACCAATCGTTCGCGCTCAAGCAGGCTCCGTTAACCTTTGTTGCCGCCAGCACACCGAGCGGCGGCCAGAGCACTCTGCAGATCACGGCCAGCGGCGTCAAGTGGACCGAGGTTCCATCCCTCTACGAGCAGTCGCCCACCGGTCGTGTCTTCGCGACGCTGAACCAGCCAGGCGGAAAGACGACCGTGCTCGGGGGCGACAACACCGAGGGCGCAACCTTCCCCACAGGGCAGAACAATCTCCAGGCGACATATCGGGTCGGCATTGGAGCCGCAGGCAACGTCGCCGCAGGCACGATCACCAGTTTGATGGACCGGCCGCTTGGCGTGAGCGGCGTTATCAATCCAGAGGCTGCCAGCGGCGGGCAAGACGCAGCGACAGTGGACGATCTGCGCAGCGACGCACCTCAGACCGTGCTCACGCTCGGTCGAGCCGTCTCGATCATGGACTACCAGAACTATGCGTCCAGCTTCTCCGGCATTGCGAAAGCTTATGCAATCTGGATTCCTTCCGGTCACGGGCGCGGCGTCTTCCTCACCGTGGCTGGAGTTGGAGGAGCGGCCCTGCCGAACGGCAACCCCACAGCCGCCAAGCTTTTCCAGTCTTTGCAGAACTACGGCAGCCCCCTTGTTCCAATCACCTTGGCGAGTTTTCTCGAGACGCTCTTTGGGCTCTCGGCAGACATCGCCTACGACCCGGCGTACGACGCAACAGTAGTCGAGGCCGCGGTGCGACAGACACTGGCGAGCACTTACAGCTTCGCTAATCGGGCGCTCGGCCAGGGAGTCTCTCTCGACGAGATCGCGGCGCTGATACAAAGCGTTCCCGGCGTTATTGCCGTGAACGTGAAAGCGATCTATGTGGTCGCGACCAGCACCGCCGGCGACCTGGCAAGCCAACCAGGCAGCCTGACGGTTACCAAGATCAACGCCTGGCTGGCGCAGCAGGTCACGCTCATCCGGCCTTACTCCGACTCGCCCGACCGCATCTGCGCGTACCTGCCCAAGGCGAGTCTGACCGCGACTCCCCAGCCGGCTGAGTTGCTGGTGCTCGATCCCGATCCCACCCAGGTGCAGTTAGGAGTGATGGCATGAGCAGCCCCGTTACCTCGCTATTCAATCTGCTGCCGGCGGTCTACCGACTTCGCGACTCTCAAATTGCGCAGTCACGGACCCTGCTTAGTGCAGCCGAGGCTGCGGAGCTGGCTATCCTGCTGGGCAAGGCTGCGCCGCTGTCGACGTTCGACCAGGAGCGGCTCGACCTGCTACAGGTAAAGGCGGCCCGCGGCCCGCTAGAGTCCATGTTGATGGTGGTGGACGAACAGCTCGCAATCCTCGCCGACAACCTCGACCAGCTCTATGACGATCAGTTCATCGAGACGTGTGCGCCGTGGGTGATCCCCTACATTGGCGACCTGATCGGCTACCAGTCGATACACGGCATTCCCGCAGCCGTCGCGAGCCCGCGGGCCGAAGTGGCACACACTATCTCCTTCCGCCGCCGCAAAGGGACAGTCCTCGTCATGGAGCAACTGGCCCGCGATGTGACGGGGTGGGGAGCGCATGCAGTCGAGTTCTTCCTCCGCCTCGCCGACACGCAGTACATGAACCATATCCGCCCCCACAACCACTATTCTCCCGGGCTGCATGGATGGGTGCCCCGCGAATACATGAACACCGGCTTCGACGCGACCGCGCACACCGTTGACGTGCGACGCGTCGGGAGCGGCCGGGGGCGCTACAACATCCAGAACATTGGGATCTTTCTCTGGTCGCTCAACTCTTACAGCGTCACGCATGCTCCGGTGGTCGCGGTCGCTGGCAATCCGCAGTGCTTTCGTATCTCGACCTTAGGACGCGACATTTCGCTCTTCAACCTGCCGGTCTCGCAGGGGGCCGACATCACGGACGCCTCGACGCCGGTGAATGTACCGGGGCCGCTGAGCAGGCACGTCCTGTGCCGAGACATCCGCCACATCACCAGTAAAAAGGAACCCCCCGTCTACTACGGCGAAGGCCTGAGCCTCGCGATCTACGAGGACGGGGTGATCGTCGACCCTAAAAACATCGAGGTCTGCAATCTCTCTGGTGCGGACGGCGCCTGGGTGAATCTGCCAACCACCGCGGGCGTGATCGCTGTTGATCCTGAGCTAGGTCGGATCGCGGTGCCCCCGCTCGCGGCGGGAGGGCATCAGCCCAAAATTACGGCGACCAGCGAGTACGGCTTCAACGCTGACATCGGCGGAGGCGAATACTCGCGGGCCGCGAGCACTCCATCGCCGACGTTGGCGGTGGCGCATGTTCCCGGCGACTTCTCGACCGTGGGCGCGGCGCTGACCGCGCTGGCAGGAGACGGAGTCGTCGAGATCACCGACAGCGCCGTCTACGATGAGGGCGCTCTCGCCATCAGCATCAACGATCATGGACACATCACCCTGCTCGCCGCCGATGGTACCCGGCCCACGCTGCTCTTGAACGGCGGCATCACCGTCACCGGCGGAGCGGATGCGCTCTTCGAGATCAACGGATTCGTCATCGGCTATCAAGCCGGCGCCGCCGGAGCGCTTCCACCAGCTCTGCTGCACATCCCTGCCGCTGCAGCGAACCAACTCGCGACCGTGACTGTGACAGATACAACGCTGGTACCCGGATGGGCGCTGCTGCCGGACGGTTCCGCGGACCCAGCCTTTGCCGGGCTGCCTACCTTATGGGTCGAGCAGCCAGACGTCTCGCTCATCGTAAACAACAGCATCGTCGGCGGCCTGCTCATCAACGGCGAATCGACGGCGACTTTGACCAACAGCATTGTCGATGCGGCTGATCCCGAGGGTGTGGCCTACGCGGCCTCGATCGACCCTGTGTCGCATCGTCCAGCAGCAGGCGGCGCACTCACCCTCGACGGCTGCACGGTCATCGGCAAAGTCCATGCTTCCCTGCTCTCGCTGGTCTCGAACAGCATCGTCTGGGCGTGGCTCTCGGCAGCCGACCAGGCCGGCACTCCTCCGTTGTGGAACGCCGCACTTTGGGCATCCCGCCGCCAGCAGGGATGCGTGCGCTTCAGCTACCTGCCCGAGGCGTCTGTCGTTCCGCGGCAGTTCGAGTGCGTGGAGAGGGCGCGCGGCATTCCGCAGCCCGTCTTCTACTCGCTGCGCTATGGCGACCCGGGTTATGCCAAGCTGCGCGCCGCGACGGACGACAGCATCCGGCGCGGATCGGACCAGGGCAGCGAGATGGGCGTGTTCTGCTTCCTGTTCGCACCGCAGCGAGAGTCCGACCTGCGCACGCGCATGCAGGAGTATTTGCCGGTCGGCATGGAGTTCGGGGTCTTTTACCAGAATTGAGAGGACAGCACGATGAGCTTCGATAGCAGTCGCTTTACCTTCGACCCGTGGAACAATTTTTTCGGTGTCGTGATGCAGCAGGGCCGGGTTCAGCTGGATTCGGACTGGAACGAGTGGCTGGCCGAGCTTAGCCGCCGCATCCAGGCCGGCAACCTCGACACCATGGGCCGCGCGGCGGTGCCGCAGACTACGCCATCAGGCTTCCAGATCACGGTGCCGATCGTCGGAGGCACTCCGGTCGTCAATATCGGCGTCGGCCGCATGTACGTCGATGGCCTACTCGCAGAGAATCACGGTCTGCCCGCTCCAGGCTCTGGTGGATGGGCTCCCGCCGCTGGCCTCGCTCCAGGTCCCGGCCCAAGCCTCGGCTGGGATAAAGCTTTAGCTGAGCTGGTCGGCCAGAACCCTGTCCCCTATCCGTCGCAACCCTACTTTCCTTCGGCTCCTCCGTTCCCCGCCGCCGGTGGGCCTTTCTTCGTCTACCTCGATGTCTGGCAGCGTGAGATCACCTTCTGTGAAGACCCCGACCTCGTCGAGAAGGCAGTAGGGGTCGACACCACCGGCCGCCTGCAGACCGTCTGGCAGGTAAAGTGGATCGACCTCAGCAATGCGCCTGGGGTCACCTGCTCAACTCCCGATTCGGGCATCCCAGGCTGGTCAGACCTGCTCGCGCCCCCAGGGCCGCAGCTTACGACTGGGGTGGTGCAGTCGGCGCAGTCGGGGCCCTGCTGCCTCGCACCAAATACGGGCTACACCGGGCTTGAGAACCAGCTCTACCGCGTTGAAATTCACCAGGGTGGCGCGATCGGCACGGCCACATTCAAGTGGTCTCGCGACGACGCCTCGGTCGCGACCCCCGTCACCGCCATCACCCAGAGTGGGAGCACGCTTACCGTCCAGAGCGTCGGCAAGGACGACGTGCTGCGGTTCTCGGCCAACGACTGGGTCGAGATTACCGACGACTGGCTCGAGCTGAGTGGCCAGCCCGGCGAACTGCACCAGGTCAAGACGGTGACAGACGCCTCATCGACGATCACTCTGTTCGACAACGTCAGCACGACCAGCTTTCCTGTCGATGCGAATGGGCTGACAGCTCCCTCCCGCCACACGAAGCTGCGCCGCTGGGATCAGGGCGGCGTCATCCTCGAGTCAGATGGTGTCACGGTCTGGACTGACCTTGGAGCCGCCGGGGCGACGGGAGACATCCCCGTGCCTCCGGCAGGCACTTCGCTGATCCTTGAGAGCGGCATTACGGTCAGCTTCACCGAGATGGCCGGCGGAGGCACGTTCGTTCCACAACAGTTCTGGACCTTCGCTGCCCGCACCGCCGATGGCACCGTCGAGTATCTGAACGAAGCGCCGCCACGGGGCATCCACCATCACTACGCGCGGCTCTCTGTAGTCACACTCGACCCGGCGGGTGCGACCGACTGCCGCACCCCCTGGCCACCCTCCTCGGCAGCTGACTGCGATTGCTGCTGCACCTGCACAGTAGGCGACGGAGTCAACAGCACTGGCAAGTACACGTCCATCCAGGCAGCCATCGACGCCGTACCCGAAGCAGGTGGCGAGGTCTGCATCCTGCCCGGCCTCTACTTCGAAAACGTCTTCATCAGCGGACGGCGGGACATCGTGATTCGGGGATGCGGCTCCCAGACCCGTGTCGCGTCAGCCGCGCTGCAGCCGGACGGCAGCGGACCACTGCCCGCACCCGGCATGGGCCAGTTCAACGCTGTATTCAGCATCAGCACCTCCGAGCACATCGAGCTGTGCGGCTTCGCAATCGAAGCGGCAGACGAAGAGGTAGGCATCCTCATCGATGGAACCGGAAAGCTGGTCACCTCCCAGATTGTCAATGAGCCGGCGCCGCAAGACGCTCAGCCGGCTGCACAAGGTCCGAACGTCGCGCTCGCCGGAAATATGAACCTCAAAGACGTGGTCCTCACGAATCCGGGCGACGTCAAAGTCGTGGCTACTGAGGGCATCAAGCCCGGTGCTATCGATATCACTATCAAGGAGATGGTGCTGACCGCCTCGACTCTGCCGGCGATCCTGGCCAAGCACGTCGAACTGCTGCGCATTGACGAGAGCCGCATCGCGATGGAAGACGTACGCAGCCTATGGCCCGCTGTGTGGGTCAGCGGCCGGGAGATTCACATCGACCGCAACTGGGTCGGCGTACAAACCGCTCTCGGCGTGGAAGTCTGGATACCGGGCACGGTCAAGAGCGATCTCAGATCCTACCGGGCGGCTGTCGACGCCGCCCCAGCGGGAGGCGCGGACGCGAGCAACCTGCGGGGACTTCATCCCGGAGGCATTCAGATCGCCGGATCCTCCGTAGACGTCTTCGTGCTCGAGAACGAGATCGAAGGAGGCAGCCGGAACGGGATCACTCTCGGCAGCGTCGACGTTCTCGACGGCAACGGAGACACCTCGGGTCAGACCGTGGGAGTGATCATTGGCACGGTCGGCACACAGGATCCATGCTCGGACACCGGCACGCTCGAGATTCCAGTGACCTTCCCAGGCGCACCGGGCACCACAGGCGGCAGAGTGGTGGCAGGAGGATTGCTGCAGGGTATCCAGATCGACCGCAACCGGATTGGCGATTGTGGACTCTGCGGCATCGGTCCGGTAGGCTTCTTCAACCTGCTCGAGAGCCTGGAGATCATCTCCATTCGCGACCTGACCATCGCCGCAAATCAGATTGGGCACACACTGCTGAAGGCCACCCAGTCCGCCAAGGAAAAGGGCTCCATCTTCGGTTACGGTGCGATCTGTATTCCCGATGTCGAGAACCTCGTGATTCGCGACAACAGCATCTCCGATTATGGAGCACACCCGGGCCTCGCGCTCTGCGGCATCTTTGTGCTGAACGGGCAGATGGTCGACATCAGCCGGAACCAAATCCTGGAGACTCGCGACTGGACGCGCTCTTCTGACGCACCGGCCGCGAGTGATCTGCCCAGGAGCGGCATCGCGCTGTTCATCGTCACTCCTCCGACGCCCTCAAACCCCTACAGCTCTGGTTCCGGCGCCCTGACCGGCCGGGCACTCGGCCAGCTTATCTTCGAGCCAGGCTTGCCTGCTCTGCGTGTCGAGCACAACGTGGTGCGCGTGCCGCTCGGGACCGCAATCGAGGCAGTTGGCTTCGGGCCCTTTTCGGTTGTGAACAACCACTTCACCAGCGGCGGCACGGTTCCCGCCGAGGGACTCGCCTTCGCTCAGACCGTGCTGATTATGAACCTGGGCGCCGCCATCGAGACCGAGGGCGGAGCTACCGCTCCATCCGGGCTCAGTTGGCAGGCGGATGGAGGCCTGGCGGGGCTCAACGCGAACAACCTATCGCAATCATCCAGCGGAGCAACCCTCTTCACCAACAACATCTGCCAGTCCGAGTCTCAGTTCGACGCGCAAACCTGCCTTGCCGGAGTGTTGATCATCTCGATCGACCACCTGCTGTTCTCGCATAATCACTGCTGGCTCGATGGACCCCAGGGGAGCGGCATTACCGATGCCTTGCTGCTCGCCGGATCGGTGCAAGCCACCAGTAATCGCTTCCAAGAGTCGTTGGGATTCCCCGTTACGCTCTCGGCCTGGACCTTGGGCGCGATGAATATCACCTCGCAAAACATCTCCACGTACTGTCTTTTCATCGAGGGCGCGATGAAGATCGACAACGATAACCTGTCCGTGATCCAAGGCCTTGATCCCGAGGCCTGCGCTGTCTTAACCAAGCATTGAGTCGAACCCTAACGCGCTTTTTCAGAAGAAGGACCCACAGATGGACGACATGAATACGACCCGAGGCACTGGTCAGACGGGGACCACCCCCACGCAGTTGAAAGAGAGGCTCAAGAGCACGCTCTCACAAGCTGATCAGCAGGCAGGGCAGAGTGTGCACCACCTTTCGCTCGTGCACCAGGCGCGCACCACCCAACTGTCGCGGACAGCGGCCGCGCTCAAGGCCAGATACGGGCCTAAGGACCCACAGGTGAAGACGGCCGAGGCCGCAGTGACGGCTAGCACCACGACTGCCGGACGCATTGCGATCGTCCACCAGCAGCTCGCGACCCCTGCACCCCAGGTTCCCTCGACTGGATGGGCCGTCTACGGTCGCGTCTTCAGCTCCGACTCGAAGCCGGCGCCAAACCTGACCGTCTTCCTGGTCGACGCGCAAAAGGCCTTTTACGCGGCGGCGGGATTTACCTACACCGACGCTACGGGCTACTTCCTGCTCACCAGCCCCGGCTCAGCCAGCGAGAACACCGGCGAGCAGGCGTCTAGCAGCCAGGCCCCCGCCGATCAGGCCCCTGCCAGTCAGGACACGGCCGCCCAGGACACTGCGGAGCAGGCTGCGGAGAAGAGCCCTCCGCCCCAGCCTAAGCCGCACACCGCGCCTCTGCCACGGCTCCTGCTCGAGATCACCAGCGAAGATGAACAGCCCATCTATATAGACGCGTCTCCCGTGCCGCTCACCGTCGGCCGCGCGAGCTATCGCAGCATCGTGCTGCCGCCGGGCCAGCGTCCTCTCGGCAACCCCCCCGAGGCGGTCCGCCGGACAGCATTTCCCGAGGGAGAGAAGCCCTGACGCTGCACCCGGCCGCCTGCTGCCCAACCCGCGATCACCGCTGCCTCGCAGCGGCTACCGCGGCCCGGCAGCAGAGACCCAGCGGCCTACATTGAGCCACCAAGTACCGAACCGGCATAGAATCAAGGACGAGGAGACCTGCCGAGCCGGTGACTCAGACCGCGAACGTCGTCCACTGCGTCTATCCTCATTGCGACGGCGCCTTGTCGTTGCACTCCTCCGCCGGATATTGTTCGACCTGCCGCCGCCCCGTTCGTTTGTGCACGAGCTGCAGCGCCTGGAACCGCGCTCAGGCGGCCTTTTGCCAGACCTGCGGCAGCGCGCTCCCGAAAGAACTCACCCCTGCCCCGGGCCTTGCTGAACGGCCCGCAGAGGCGCTGCTCTCTTTGCTCGGAAGCCCACCGGTCCGCACCCGCGTCGAAGAGGCCATCCAGACCATGCCTGGGCTCAATGGCGGATATCTCTGGGCGATGGGTGAACACGGCAGCCTCTTCCGCATCAATCCTCATGAGCGGGATGGCCGCCCGGCAGAGGTCTGCACCCGGCTCTGGGCTGGGGCCGCCGCGCACGCGTTCGTCATCCGCGAGCTCGAACGCACTTCTGGCGCGACCCTCACCGAACCCTTCGCGGTGGTCGCCACCAGGGAACGAATCTCCGCCTGGGGTCTGATCTCGCAAGCTGCACGCAGCTTCAGCGCCCTTGAGCAAGGGGAAGAGATCCTCGCCGATGCGCGCGACCACTATCAGCTCATCGAGGCAGCTGGGGCTGTCGCCTGGTGCCTCTCGCAAAGGGAAGGCTCCACCTGGCTTGTCGTCGCGAACCTCTCCCGCAACGAGGCAAAACGGCACGCTATCGGTCTCGATGCAGGCCCGGTCTGCGGACCAGCGATCATGGGCGATCGCATCGTTACGTGGTCCTCGCGCGAGGTCCTCACCCTCGCCGGAGAGGTGGTCGAGCGCCAGAGCGTTCCTCCAGGTGTCGAGCTGTGGACCGCTCCCTCGGACAACTCCGGCCTGCGGCTCCCGCTCGGACGGCCGCCCTGCATCGCAGTAGCAGGCTCGATGTATCTGCCATGCGACCATTACGGTGCTCCGGCGCTGCTGCGCGCACAGGCCTTGAGCTCCGGCTGGTCGTTCTCGGCCATCCCAATTCCCAATGCAGGGGGGACGTTGTCTCAGGATCGCGACGGCAGTCCTCTGCTCGCCTCCGGCGCACGGCTCTATCGCTGCGTCGGCGGCAGCTTCCGCGAAGTGGCGGCCGACGACCAGATGTCGTCGCGCTACGCGGCCTTCCACTTTGAGGAGAGCAGCATTTACTTCTGCGAGGGCGATTATGGAGTCCGCAGCCACTCCTGGCTTCAGGCACGCGCCGGCACAACCGAGCAGCGGGTCAACTGGAGCCTCGCCCCCAACCAGGTTCTCAAGGAGTGCGGCGGCTTCTGGATGGTCGCCGGAGGACTCACCACCCAGTTGCTGGTCGAGGATCGGCGTATGGTCACGGAGTTCGTCTCATGGCACGCATAGCCCGCGTCCGCTTCGCCGCCGGCCGTCTCATGGCGCTGCTGGTGTTGCTCTTCGCCTCCGCGGCGCTGCATGCACAGGACCCATCCGCCGCGACGGCGGACTCCTCCGTTTTCATCGATCGGTCCGGCAGCATGAAGCCCTACTACGCCTCCGGGCTGATCGATGACATCGTGCAGCCCATCGACCGCGCAGCAACGTCAGCCGGCGGCCTTTCGGAGTTTGCCTTCTCGACGGGAGTAACTCGCGTCCGCACCTTGAACGAGTTGAAGGGGATGCCCTTCGGCAATCTCACCTTCCTCGATAAAGTCATCGACACATGTGAACAGGCCCGAACGCCCATCGCCTGGATCGTCACCGACAACATCGAAGACACCGGTGAGGCGGGAAATACTGATCGCTTCTACGCCAAACTTCACGGTCCCGACGTGCTGCGCGTCACCGTCTTCCCGGTAGTCGCGCCGGCCGGTCATCCCGGCCTTATCGTGTATGCCCTTCTCTTCAACCCCAACGCCTCAGCCGCGTACGACCAGATGCTGGCCGCCTTTCGCGCCAACGCTGAGGGAGTGATCCACACCAACCCCCTGCGCATGAAGCCGGTCGATCGCGACACCGTCGAAGTCACATCGCGCAAGACCACTCCGCTGAACCGGCGCGGAAACGAAAAGGTCTATCAGACGGGCGTTCCCATCATCGAGACCATCGAGGTGCGCTTTCACTCCAAGTTTGATCATCTTGAGATCGTGGACTCGAGCCTGCGCGTGCTCGATGCAGCGCCCGAGTTTCAGCCCGGCTCGGTGCTCTACCCTGAGCGCCGAGACATCGCGATCACCCCCGACCGCGTACGCTCGCTGGGACCCGGCGATGAGACTGCGCAGGTCTACATCCTCGAGCTCGATCTGGGCAAGGTCGAGCTCAAGCACAACCCCGCCGCCCTGTGGAAGGCCGCATGGACGAAGCCGGTCGAGCCGGAGCAGCTGGACCTGCGCTTCGAGATCGACGTCCCCCGGCAGAACTTTCAGCTGCGTCCGCAGTTCCTGCAGGAGTACAGCGCCTCCACCCTCGCCGAGGCGAGCGCCACCGGCAAGGTCTATGCCATCGATCGCCTGCTGTCGCGGGTCAACGGTGATGTAACGCAGATCCAGGTCGATTCGCCGCTCTTCTTCAAGGTGATGTACCCGACCTGGCCGGCAGTTCTATGGCTGGTTCTGTTCGCGCTCGCCCTCGCCCTGCTGATCGGTATCTTCTTCCTGTTGCGTCCGCTGATGCCGGTTCGAAGGAAAGACTGGGCAGTAGCAGCCGAAGCTCCGGGAGGCTATAACCTCGCCGCAACCGTTGAAGCAAGTAAGGTGATCGTAGAGGGTGACTTCATCGGCATGATCGAGAAGAATAGCTTCGTGCCCACAGGAACGACGAAACTGGAGCGAGGCGCAGTGCGTATTCCACTGGAGAACGGCATCCGAATACCAGTGCGAACACGACGAAGCGAGATGGATCTGATCTTCACCGAATCTATGGGCAGCCAGACGGTGGACGCAAGCCCCCCCGCGGGGGTGGGCAGCACTCGACCTTATACAGCGGCAGCGCCGTCGCGCAGCTCAGACCAGCCACGTCCCCCAGCCGCGACCCGGCCCAGCGACAACCCGGCGCGCCCGCCGCGGAGGAGATAACCGTGCCGCTTGCACCGGTGAGAAGCAATCTGCGCACCATGGTCAGCATCATCTTCGGCGTCTTCTTCCTCGCGAACGTGCTGCTGCTGGTCATGGCCGTCTGGTCCGCATTCGGCGGCGGCGGCAAGGCAGTTCTGCTGCCCGAGGACATGAACCCAGGTGTCCGCATCCTCATATTCGTGGTCGGAGCGGCGGTGAGCTGGTTCCTCGGCCGATGGCTCTTCCTGCAGATGGTGGACGGCAACATGGGCATCGACGAAAGCTCCAACGCCGCCTTTGTGCTCATGTTCTACCTCATGCTTCTGTTCCTCGGCTTTGCCTTCATGAGTGCGTGGACATGGCTTTGGCAGGCCATCCTCCTCATCGTGCTCATCCTGCTCACGCTCTTCATCCTCCGCCGCATCCTGCGCGAGGTACACGCCATGATCATCATGGCGGTCTGCCTGGTCATCGGAGTCGCTGTCTATGTGCTGTTCAAATAAGAGGGCTCGTAATTTGAGGAGCAGGAACGCATCATGAGCGCATTGAGCGGCAAATCGCGGGAGACGGCCTATCGCCCGGTGCTCTTTCTTGGTCTCGGAGGCACGGGCAAAGAGGTGCTGCTGCGCCTGCGTCTGCGCCTGTATGAGCGCTTCCGGACCTTCAACGTTCCGTTCGCGCGCTTCCTGTGGATTGACACCGACACTCGCGCGACTGACGCGCGAGGACAGGACCTTTCCTCCGCGCTGGCGAGCGTCAGCTTCGACGAGCATGAGAAGTTTGCCCTGCTTCGCGGCAATGTCGGCAAAGACATGCACGACATCTTCGAAAATCCGGGCCAGTGGCCGCACGTGCACGAATGGCTTTACCCCGACGTGCGCAGCTTCGGCAGTGAGATCGCCGACGGTGCGGGCGGGGTGCGCGCCGTCGGGCGCCTTACCCTCTTCGCGAAGTATTCGCAGCTGCGGGCCGAGATTGAAACAAAACTGCAGCAGCTCGCGCGCCTCGAGACTATCGGCGAGACACAGGACTTCTTCGCCGAGCATCTGCTGCCCCAGGTCCGCACCGACGGCAGCACCGCGCCCGCCGTCTTTGTTGTGACGTCGCTGGCCGGCGGTACCGGCTGCGGCACCTTCCTCGATGTCGGCTTCATGCTGCGCGACATCAAACGTTACGCATCGAACGTCGGCGATCTTTTCGCCTACGCACTCTTGCCTAACGTCTACAACGCCAGCCCTCAGGGCGAAGTAGCCCTGCGCTCCTACGCCAATGCCTACGCCGCGCTCAAGGAACTAGACCACTACACCAAGCGCCTGCCGGGCGCGGAAAGCATGGATGCGAAGGAGGGCAACCCATCGAGCGACTTCCTCGTCTCGTGGGAGCGAAACAAGCCCAAGCGCGTGATGGGGCCGCCCTTCAGCGCAACTTACCTGCTCGAGATCACCAACGAAGCCAACCTGCCCATGTCGCAGGAGAACCGCAGCGACCTCTTCAGCATGTTGGCCGAGGCGCTGTTCCTCGACATACTTCCGGGCGCCTTCTCCGACGCCAAGCGCTCTGACTATTCAAACGTCGTCGAGAAGCTATCCGGACGCGTCGGCGCCAACACCGAGGCGAAGCACGTCCACTTCAACCAGGCCTTTGCGCGGCGCTACGCCTCCTGCGGTATGTCGAAGATCGAGATCCCGCTCGATACTGTCCGCGGAGCCTGCGCTTCGCGACTGGCTGCCTCGATCTTCGATTTTATCCGCCGCGAGCGGGAAGATACCGATGTAGGCCGCGCCGTTCCCCGCGACCTGGCCGCAGCGCAGCTCGACCGCGCCGGCATCTACAACAGCTTCGGTTCGGAGTGGAAGGGGATCATCACCGACGGCGTTTCCGGAATCATCAACGGCGCACCGCTCAAGACCTCAGCCGATGTCGCCGCGCTCTCCGCCGAGCTCGATCGCATCGAGAATGAGCTGGTGCTCTCAGAGTCCGATCGCATCGGCACCTCCATCCGCTGGGTGCGTCAACGTACGGGAACGGTGATTGCAGAGACCAAGGGCCGCTTTTCCGACCTGCTGCGCGATCGTGTCCTCGAGAATCCGGAGCGCGGACTCGCCACCGCTCTGCGCAAGGGCTACTTCGACCTTGCGATCTCCCGCACCAAGGACCTCATCGATCCGTCATCCGCAGGCAGCCTTGGCGAGTTCGACGCGCTCATTGCGGAGACCGACTCCGACGTACTCGCGTTGCGCGGCATCAGGACAGACGCGGTGCGCGAGCTGCACGCGGCCGTCCGCAGTGTGCCCGCGCTGCTGCTCGGCGCCCGCCAGCAGATCGTCAAGCTTGCCCTGGACCGGCTGCGCGACGCCCAGGAGCAGTACCTCTTCGCCGCAGCCGAGAGGCAGTTGCTGGTCGAGACCAGGAAGGTCGCGCAGGAGCTCTACCGCACCATGCGCGAAAGCCGCGATGCCCTCTCAATCTTCCTTGACAAGGCCGAGACGATTCGCGGGGCTGCGGAACAGCGCTTTGCCAACTTCAAGTCGCGCCTGGCAAACAGCTCGCATGTTCTCTTCATACAGCTCTTCGACATGGACAACGACTGGCCAAAGTTTTACAAGCTCGACGTGGACCCCGAGACTGCCCATCCCGCCGATGTAAACCCGGCCAGGGAGTACGTCAACCTGCTGCGCCACTTCGAGAGTGCCGAGGGACTGGCCGGCCTTGCCAACCTGCTGCGCCGCGAGACCACGCAGGAGGTCGACCGCCGGGTCGAGGAGTTCTGCGAGCGCCGCTTCTACGAGGATTTCATTAAGTACCCCCGGCAGGTGAGCGTGCTCGATCACCCCATGTTGAAAGACCCCGCGCAGATGCGTCAGACACTGCAGAACTTCGTAAACCAGGCGCGCCCGATGCTGCGCCGCGACACCAGGATGGCTGCAACCGAGGTCGAGACTACTGCGGTCGGCTACCTTGGAATCTCGAATCCCGGCTCCCCCGAGTCGCGCGACTTTATCGACCAGGTGCAGCAGCTCGCGCGCGTCAAGGTCGAGACTCACGATAACGGCCGCCCCTACGAGATTTACCTCTACTTCTCGAGCTTCGCGTTTCCACTGCCTTCCGTCTCGCTCGTTCAGAACGAGTGCCATCTTGCGTATACAGACTTCTACTCGCAGTTCAGTCCGGGGCAGGCACGGCAGGCGGTGACCGGCATCCCTCTGCATCTTTCAAAGCGATGGGAGGGCCGCTTCGATGATCTAGTGATCTACAGCGACGAGCAGGCCGAGTTGCTTGAGGAGGTTCTGAGCATCCTCCGCTTTGCGCCCCTGCTCAACATCCTGACGACGGCGCTCGATAAGGCCACCGGCATGATGAACTTCTACTACAAGGATGCGCCGCCCTACACCACCACCAACCTGCTCGGGAAACGGCGCAACGTCATTGGTCGCCTGATGGCCGATTCCAGCCTGCGCGAAATCCTTATTGGCGAGCTGCATACACGCGAAGACTCTCTCACGCCTGCCCAGCTGAAGAGCTATTTCTGGGCGCTGCAGGCCGAACTGCATAACGCCGATATCGAGCGCGACACGCCGGACTACCAGCTCATCTTCAATAAGGTCGGCGAGATACACGCACGTATATTAAAGCAGTCCGCCGGGACGCTCGGTGAGATCGACGCCGACCTTATGCCCGAGACCGGCAAGCTGGACTGGATTCGAGGCAAGGGCTTCGGTCTCGACTGGCCCGCCGAGGGCCAGCCTGTAGTAGCCGAGCTTCCGCTCTGGAGGAAGCCGGTCAGGCAGGCGTGATTGCCGCCACCTCTACCGCACGTCCACCGGGACGCGACTACCGAGGGCTGGACCGCCCGATCTAAATGAACTGTAAACGATGCGAGGTATGGGAGCTCTGCGGCGTTGAGAACTTCTGCTCATGGTGCGGGCTCAGCCTTCTGCGCCTTGAACTTCGAGTGGATAACTCTCCCATCTCTGACTTGGAATATCCGCCGCCGCTCATGCTTACTGTGGTGAACCTCTCCGGGGAGCGCGATCTGCATGTTGAGAGCGTCACGTCGACAGCCCCATGGGTGAGCCTGCTCGACCCACTCTCGGTGCCGGCGATTGTTCCGCAAAACCAGCAAAGAGTGTTCCTGCTCGACATTGACACTTTGCAGACGCCAGCAGCGCCAGCAGCCGGCGAGGTGCTCGTGCAAGTCGCTCACGCGGACCCGCAGTCAATCACTCTCCAGATCGTGTAAGTAAAATCAGTACTGCGCCCGATGATATGTCTGCAGCATGAACACGGGAACGTTCCAGGCACAATCGTCTGCGCGGTCTGCGGCGGCCGCATCTCCGCGCTCTCCCGCGGCGCCGGCCTGCCTTACTCCTCCTGGAAGCTCACCAGTGCGCCGCTGCCATCTACCAGCGGCATGAGTGTACGAGCCGACGCCATCGATACAGCTGACGGCCGGCAGTACGTCATCACCGAGTACTTTCAATCTGCTGAACTGGAGTCAGAACCTCGGCAGAAGCCGCGTGAAGATCCTCAAAAGCGCGCCTTCCTCGGGGCCGCGAAGCAGTTAAGCAGCATTGGCATACCCTCCCTCCACGTGAACTTCGCCTACACGTCAGAGGGCCGGTGCTACTCCGTCGCGGCCGGAATCACGGGCACTCCGCTTCGACATAGTCTCGACCGAGCTCTCCCCGAGCAGGAGGTTTGCAGCCTGCTCGTCGCCGTCCTTCGCGCGCTGGACGCGATCCACAGCCAGGCCATCTCAGCCGGACCCCTTTATCACGGTGAGGTAACACCGGCGAACATCCTTTTCGGTGCGGACCACCAGGTTCAGCTCGCTCAATCGACTTACCTTGAAGACTTCTTCGCGGAGACCCGTCTCCCACCGGAGTTTCACATCGAGCGCGACCTGCGTGGAGCGGGCCTCGCCGCCGCAGCGGGGCTCGCAGGCGCAGCCTCGCGCGATCCCTCGGCGCCGCTCGACGCGGTAAAGGATCTTGCTCTCGGAGCTACTCTGGACTACTTGCTGAGGCCCGCACGGGCGAAACCGCCTTCGGCAAGAGCCTTGATCACGTTTCTCGAGCAGATCGAGCGCGCCGGCACAGAAGGGTCCTGGCAGCTTTATCGCGCCGCATACGAGCTCTCCGGATCGGCTCGCCTGCTCCCATTCGTCAATGCTCCTGCAGGTGCGCCGCCCACCAGCCAGGCTCCACCTCCGCTTTCCGCTGTCCTGTTGAGTGCCGAGCCACCAGCCGCACCAGCACCTGCCAATGCTCCCGCGTATCCGTCGCGCGGAGCAGCACCTCCCGCTGCGCAGCCTCCCGCCCCGCTACCTTCCGCCGCGCAGCCTCCGGTCCGGCCTCCTGTGCCCCAGCCCGTTACCCAACCGGAGTCGCGGACCGCCGCGCCAGCCTCTGTGCCGCCGTGGCAGCAGGTGCATGTGCCCCAGGTGCGGCCCTCGCTGGCGGCACGCGCCGGGCGCCTCGTCGCGTCCGTGGTACTGCTGATCAGTATCGTTACCGGTGCACTGGTCCTGGGAATCGTGTTGCTCATCCGCTCCCTCTTTGCCCCCGAGCCGCTGCGGCCGCCCACGGTCTTCGTGCAGCCAAACGTGATTCGACGCGGACAGACCTCGACGCTGCGGTGGTCCGCGGCAGGGTTCAACCACATCGAACTCAACGGCCAGCCTGTCGCTCCGGCCGGCTCGCGCTCTGTCTCTCCCGCCGCTACGGCGACCTATCAGCTCCGCGCAACCGATCGCGAGGGAAAGATTGTCACCGCCCAGGCGCGGCTTGGCGTAGTCCAGCCCGCACGTGGATCGCGCCGGCCGAACGCCCGGGACATCGCGCCAGTGACTCGCAGGGATTCATTCCCGGCCGCCAACACGCCCCCGTCAGACCGCTACAACCGCAGCGGCAGTCCCTGATCTTGGTCTATAGAGCCTGCGCTCTGCTCACCCGCCCCGCCTCCTGACTCATTCTCCGCGATCATGAAGCTATTGCTGATCTTGGCGCGTCAGATACCTCGAACCATCAGACAAGGCCGGGGCGTTCCTCTCTCACGAGCTGTCCTGAAGAAAGTCGCAGCTGTCACTGGACGTGGTAGGCTTCCTCATTAACCCGCAGTCGGGAAATCAGGTTCCATAAATCTCATCCAGTCACGGAGTAGAGTATGCCGGGCAATCGCCAATCCATCCTCCCCGCCTCGTGGCAGACCTCCTATGGCAAGGCAGCATGGTGGGAGCGCATCGCCGCGGCCTCTCACTCCGCGCTCATCCTCGACTATGACGGCACGCTCGCACCATTTACCGAGGACAGGATGGACGCCCTGCCCTACCCGGGCGTCGAGGACCGGATCGCCCGCCTGCTCGCGCTTCCAAATGTATCGCTAGTCCTGGTGACCGGTCGCAGCTGGCCTGAGATCAACAGTCTCTATCCTCAGGCGCGCGAGATGGAGGTTTGGGCCTCCCATGGGCGCGAACACGCTACCCGCGGGAGCGACTATGAGTTCACCGCCCTAACCGGGCAGCAGAAGGCCATCCTCAACGAAGCCATGGGGGGACTCGCCTCCGCAGCGCTGCCCGCCTCTGCCATCGAACGGAAACCCGCCAGCATCGCTATCCATTGGCGCGGCCTGGAGCGCGATGAACAGGAGCTGGTCCGGAAAAAGGTCTTGAAGCGATTTGACCAGCACACGGCAGGTGGACAGGTCGAACTGCTGCCGTTTGAAGATGGCGTGGAACTGCGCGCAACCGGACGGACCAAGGGCGACGCCGTCCGGACCGTGCGGGAGCGCTTCGGCGCCCAGGTTCCACTTGCCTACCTTGGGGACGACCACACCGACGAAGAGGCCTTTGCAGAGATGGATCGCGAGGATCTCGCCCTGCTGGTGCGCGCTGCTCCAAGGGGCACGCTCGCGGATTACTGGATGACCACGCCGCGCGATGTGCTCGCGTTCCTCGACCGGTGGATCTTTGAGGCGGAGTCGGGCTACAGGAGCAGCGATCCTGATATGACCAGCCTGAGGCCCAGGCCTGCCGAGCCGGTGAACTCCTCCGTCGGCGATGCCCCCGTAGAGAGCCTCTCCGCCTGACACGATTCAGCTGAGCGGCGGAGCAACGTAGCCAAACTCGCTCTCAATCCGAGCAGCCACCTCCAGCACCAGCTCGTCTTCGTAAGGCCGGCCGGCGATCTGCACTCCAATCGGCAGCCCCTCCGCTGAACGGCCCACCGGCACCACCGCCGCCGGAGCACCCAGCAGGTTGAACCACTGGGTGAAGCGCATCGCGTCCAGGTAGCCAACCTCCCCACCTTCAACCTTCCATCTCCTCTCGCTATGCCGAAACGCCGGGACCGAGCACACCGGCGTGAGCAGGATTGGAGTCGCCGCCATCTCCTCGAGAATGCGCGCGCGCAGCAGGTCGCACTCCGCCCAGGCCTCCAGCAGCTCAATGCCGCTCAGCGCGGGCAGCTCCTCGCTGAAGGAGAGAAACTCGCAAAATATCGGCGAGAGTAATTCATGCCTGCCGCGGATCACCGGTCCGTAGAACATCGCTCCACATCGCACGAAGAAGGTCCACCACAGTTTGCGCGCCGCCTCCAGCCACGTCGGGCGGACGGCAGTGACGTTAAATCCCTGCCGCTTGAGCGCGTTCATCGCATCGCGCACCGCTTGCCGAGTCTCCGCGGTCACGGGCACAAGACCATCGTCCTCGAGGTAGCCGATCGAGACTTGCTTTACGTCCAGCTGCGCTGGCCGCCGCAGCGCGACGGGCGCGCTCGCCGGGTCCTTGTCGTCATGTCCTGCAAGGACGCCGAAGAGCAGCTTCACATCCGCGATGGTGCGGGCCATCGGACCGACGGCTCCAAGGATCGAGAAAGGGCCGACACAAGCCGGCTCATGCCCCGCCCTCGGGATGCGCCCCGGCGTGGGTTTAAGCGCGCAGATGCCAGTGAAGTGTGCCGGCTCGCGTACCGAGCCTCCGCTATCGCTCCCCAGCCCTGCTGCAGACATTCCTGACGCGATCGCAGCAGCTTCGCCGCCGCTCGATCCCCCCGCCGTGTGATCGATGCTCCAGGGATTGCAGGTCCGTCCATAGAGCAGGTTGTCGGTCTCGTAGGCCATCAGCAACTCGGGACAGTTCGTAGTTCCCAGGATGTTGGCCCCAGCGGCGCGCAGCCGCGCCACGACGACCGCATCGTGCGAGGAGGCTCGACCCTCGTAGATGCGGCTGCCGAGTTCGCAGCGATACCCCTCTACCGCGATGGACGATTTTACGGTCACCGGCAGCCCGGCCAGCGGGCCTGTGTGCCGCTCCAGCGAGCGGGCCTGCTCCAGCACCCGCTCCGGATCGACTTCAATCAGCGCATTCAGTGCAGGGTTGAGCCTCTCGATCTGACCGAGATGCTCCCTAGCCAGCTCGAGCGCTGAGATCTCTTCGTTTCGTAACAGTGACAGTTGCTTGAAGGCAGATTCAAGGACCACAGCCGTCATCGACCGTCCCTGCCCGCAGGCTGCAGCGCGGGCGCGAGCACAGTCTCTGGCTCTGAAGGCTGGAAGCTGTAGTGGAAGCGGTAATCGTTCTTCCGGCTGCCCGCATCGAAGCGGTCGTCCCAGTTCAGCCGGTAAGCCACCGCGGAGTCGTCCTCGGGAAAATGTTCGCCGGCCGGATAAGGGTACCCGCTCATCCCGTGAAATGGCATTTCGGCTACGGTGAACGGCAGGGCCTCGTAGAAATCCATGTCTTTAACGAACCCGTTCGCGTAGAAGAAATAATCTCGGCTCCAGTGTGCCGGCAGAGCAGGCAGAGGCGCAGCACTGAACTCCGCAGCGACCTCTTCTCCGCTCCCGAAGATAACGAAGTTGTCACTGACCTGCTGCAGCAGCGGCGTCACGTCGCCATAGTGAGTGTAGCTGCCGCGCTGCGGTACAAACGGTCCCGTAGCGCTGATCTGATCGTAGCGATAGGTGAGGTCTCCAGGCGTCTCTCCGTCAATCTGCTTTGGATATCCGCGGAATGCGAGCTTCGCCATGCTCAACGGCAGCTCCGTCTGGCGCACAAGCCCTGCAACCTCGGGACCGTTATCAACGAGTACCTGGTCCCAGTAGATCTGCAGGTTGCTGGTGAGTCGAATGCGCCGCGTGCCGGGCGGCAGCTTGCCCGTCAGGTCGACCACGATGGTGCGCGGCAGCCCCGCGGGAAATCCCATGTCATCGATGACGCGTTTCCAGCTTCCGTCGGCCAGCTGCGCCTCAACGTAAGGAGGCACCGGCTCGATCCCCGCCTGCCAGGCCGAGTACATCGAGCTCGCGCTGAAGTATTCAATGAACCCCGACATGAGCAGCCGCAGCGGATTGGCCGCGCTCCACTCCCCCAGATCGAGCGTCAGCGAATGCATGTCAGCGAACCCCGCGAAGGGCAGATTGGTAAAGTCGCGAACGTACTTGTGGTCGCGCTCGCGCAGGGTCGGGAGCGCGTCCCGTCCTTTGTCATCCCACGCCGTAATGGGCGGATGCGCGGCCGCGCTCACGATCGTCTTCTCCTCCGCGAACGGCCGCTCGCTCAGAAAGCGCTCGTTGGGGTAGACCTGCGTGCCCTCAGGATGGTCGACCGCGACTAGACGCAGGTGGTCGACGTAGTTAACCTCCTCCATGGGCTCCCCGAATCGCAGGCTGAAGTAGCCGTTTCGCTCCTTGAGCTGCGAGCCCTCTATTTTGATCCATTCATCGGGGTCAGGCGTATTCTTCGCGCTCGGCGAGATCCAGTGGCCGACGACCGCAGCTCCAATCACATCGGTGACGAACTGGTACCTCGTTCCATCCCACGCAAACAACACCGGGCACGAGCTGCCGCGGCGGTCGGACTCCTTAAAGGTAATAGCTTTGACGGCCGCAACATCTGTCTCGTCCTGGGGAACCCCGGTAGGCCAGAGCATCCGCACAATATCGGCGTGGTCGTTCGCTCCGAGCCCGGCGAGTATCTCGTTCGAGCCCTGGCTCAGCAGACCAGACGAGCTCGCCACTTCAAACTTCTGCCACAGGCCGTTGGCAAAGACCTCAACCTTGGTACCGATGGCCGACTTGTTATCGGCCACACCCGTGAACGCGATGCGCAGCGAATGATTCTTTTCGCCGCCCTGGTTATGCAGCAGCATTGGATCGTGATCCGCCTGGGTGACGATCAGGTCCGCAGCGCCCTTGCCATCCATATCGGCAGCGATCAGCGACCCGGGAAATTGCAGCTTGATCTTGTCGAGTCCAAGGGACTTGCTGACATCCTCAAAGCCATCAGGCCCGCGATTGCGCAGGACTCGTATCTCCGGCCCATTGGCGGTCACGATCGAAACGGCAAGATCTATCCAACCATCGTTATCGATATCGATCGGAGTGACGCCCGCACCCCAGAGCGCATCTGTAATCGGCAGTGGCACACGCTCGAAGCGCTTCCCTTCCACGTTGCGCCAGAGCGTTATACCAGGCGCCCCTGCATGTGTGACCGCCACATCCATCCAGCTGTCCTTGTTGTAATCGAGCACGGTCACGCCAAGCGATGCAGGAAGCGTTGCGTCGTCGTAGAGCGGCGTTGCCTTGAACGGACCCTCGCGCTGGTTCGCATAGAAGATCGGCGCCTCGGAGCTGCCCGTGATGACGAGATCAACGGCACGATCATTGTTCAAGTCTGAGAGAATGGCAGACGCTGTCTGGCCTGACCCGCCCAGCCCCGTCGGAGTGGTCCACTCCGTAAACGTCGAGTTGCCGTTGTTGCGCCACAGCACGCTGGCCGCCGACGCGGACGGCGACCCCTCAGACGCATGCCCAGTCACCAGCAGGTCCAGGTCTCCATCATGATCGAAATCGACAAAGGTGAGCCCGTATGGCTGGTTCTTGTTTGTAATCTTGGCCGTCTCGGTAACATTCACGAATTTGCCACCGCCGCTGTTACGAAATAGCGCGATGCCTGTTGTAGTCGCCACAGCAAGGTCCGGCAGTCCGTCATTATCGAAATCCCCAACGGCACACGCGATCCCCCTCCCGCCGATGGTGAGGCCACTCTTCTCCGCCGGCACGAGCTCATAGTTACCGCTGCCGGCATTGTGAAACAGCCTGATCGCGTTATCTGCCGCGCCGCTCATCGAGATCAGGTCCTCACGACCCTTGCCCTCAATGTCGATCAGGCAGGCGCCACCGCCTGCGACTCCAGTCACGCGCCCTGCACCTGGGTCTTGCGCCGCGGTCGAACGCAACGCCGCAGCCCCCGCGGCAATCGGGGTCGCCACCATCTTGATCGGAATCATCGGGGCGACCACAGGCTCAGCCAGATGCACGTCCTGCGCAAAGGAGAGCGGCCCCTGCTCTCCATAATCGTTCTTCATGGCCGACGCGATCTTGTCGTTGACCAGGTGAGAGAAGACCGCAAGATGCTCGCGCGCCGCATCCGGCTTACCCTGCCGCCTCAGCGCGCTGCCGAGCGCAAACTCCGCTGAGGGGTGCAGGCGATTCAGCCGCAGCACTACCTCAAATTCATGCACCGCCTTGTCGTAGTCCCCAGACTGCGCGTAAAACGATCCCAGGAAGTAGTGCGCATCCGCATCGTCGGGGCGCAGCTCGAGCACCCTCTGGAAGTCTTTGATTCCCTCCTCGGTGCGTGCCTCGCTGCGGCGCAGCAACCCCAGCGCGTACCAGGCATGCGGATCGTTCGGGGCGAGCGCAGCTGCATGCTCAAGAGCCTTCTCCGACTCCGGCAGCTTCCCGAGGTAGAGCAGCGCCACACCCTTGTTGATCTCTGCGGTGGTGAGCGTGGGGTCAGTGTGAAAGGCCGCATCGAACTTTTCGGCTGCCTTATCCTGCAGCTGCTGGTTCATCAAGGCCACACCTAGATTATTCAGTCGCGCCGCCTGCAGCCTGGTCTTGAGCGCTGGCCCCTGCGCGTCAACCGGCGCAGCGACCATCGTCATCCCAGGACTGACTATGGCGACGAAAACCAGGCCAATTCGCAGACCTGAGACGGCAGAGCGGATGGAGAACGATGATCGGATTGGCTGCTGCATCGTCGCTCATTATAGGGGAGCATGGCAGGACGCCACCTCAACCCTCCGGAGTACCACTTTCATGCGGTGACGCAGCCGCCCGGCGATGCTTCGGCGCAGGAACAAAACCACCAACCATTCCAGCGGCGTCTAGATATCCCGCTTGCTCGCCTCGGCGATGGACAGGTCTCTCACCCCGCGGCTGCCTGAGACGCGGAAGTCGCGGGCGCTCTCCAGCCGGAATGCCCGAGCCGAGGCTACCGGGATCTTGACGCCTGAGAAGTCCGCACCCTCCACATCGTCAAGCCAGAACGCCGGCCGCGCATCCGGCTTCACCGTCGCTACCTGGACGTTCGACATCTCCAGGTTGCGAATGTGCCGCAGGAAAAATCCAGTCGCCGGCAGCTTGCCAAAGTTGCCCGGCTCGGGATAGCCGTCCACTTTCTCGGGCGGCATGAGGGCGGCTATCTCGCTGGTGCCCCCACCCTCCTGCTGCACGTAGATGCTGCTGAGTTTGATGTCTTCGATCAAGTGACCAGGCACGCCGCTGATGATCGAGGGCAGATCGGGCACGGCTCCAGAGCAGGTGATGTTGCTGATCAGAATGCGCTTCATGGTGCCAACAGGAACGCCGGCCGGACCGCGCATGCGCATTCCCAGGCGCAGAAACAGCGGGGAGTTACGAATATCCCGCATAGTAATGCCCGTGAATGTAATGTCTTCGCAGATTGCGCCGTCCACACCCTCGAGCGCAAAGCCGCGGCAGCTCTCAAAGACGCAGTTCGAGATGGTCACGTTCTTGAATCCGCCGTTGGACTCCGTGCCCAGCTTGATACGACCCGTCGAGTAGTAATGAAAATCGGGAGGAAAGCGCCGAAACGTCCCATCAAGCATGGTGCCCAGCTCATAGCCGCCAGTTACGTAGCAGTTGGTGATGGTCAAATTTTCTGTGGCGCGCGCATAGCCCAGTGCGAAGGAGCTCTTGGGGCAGATGCCGTCGTCCCATGGGGAGTTGACGCTGCAGTTCGACACGCGAACATTCCTGCAGCAATCGATGTCCATTCCATCGCGGTTCGTATCGATCTTCAAATTGTCGATGGTCAGGTTGTCGACGCCCGTGGCGAGAATTCCGAACCACCCGCCCTGCAGGATCGAGAAGTCTCGCAGGATCACGTTATGGCAATTCTTGAGTGCAATGGCCTTGTTTGCGACTCCCGGCAGGTTGCTGCGCGGCAGATCTTTATCGTCGTCATGGCCCCGGCTCAGGCCCTTGCCGTAGATGCGGCCCGGACCGAGGATCGCTACGTCATGGATCCCTTCACCCCACAACAGACTATTGTGCCAGTGGTTGTGTCCGTAGTCCTGATAGGGCTCCCACGCACCCTGCGGCTCAGCCGGGTCATAGTATCCGCTGCCGGCACCGGTCAGCGGAGTAGGCAGTGCAAGTATCGTTGCACCCATATCAAGGTAGAGCGCAACAAAGCTCTTAAGGTGGATCGAGTAGCTGCCGTAAGTTCCAGCGGGGAAGAATACCGTTCCCCCGCCGGCCGCTGCAGCCGCGTCAATCGCCTTATTGATCGCCGCGGTATCGTTCGAGAAACCATCCCCGCGCGCACCAAACGACTTGACGTCGAAGTGCCCCGGAAAGCCCATGGCGCGGCTCGCCATACCCGCCTGCCCATGTGCGCGGGGGGTTAGCAATGCTGCCGCGCCAGAGCCCGCCAGTCCGCTGGCAGCCAGCTTCAGAAAGTCTCTCCGCAATGCAGTCACTCTCACCTCAGCTTCTACTAGTCTGACCAAAGATCCATGAGCACAAGCACACTCCTAGCGCTGCAGGTCGCCGTTCTCAGGTACTCCGGGCTCGTCGAGCAGTTGGATCGACGACGCAGGCCCAAGATCCGGATTCTCCCACTGACGCAGCACCCACACCACCTTCTTGTCAGGAGTGACCTCGACGATCTGGGGAGTTGCGGGCCATAACTCCGGCTTCGTGGCGCCCGCGATCCAGTTGCAGATCACGGTGTCCCCATTCGCCAGCCGCTCCGCCTCCTGCACTCCAGCCAGGTGAATGCCGGGCAGCTCATCCTTCGTGACCTCCCAGACCGTCTCGCCCTTCGGGTTGACCTCGCGCACAAAGCCAGAGGCGTTGCCGCTGATCAGCGTGTTACCGTTTCGCAGTCGCACCGCCGCCCACGGCGACGACGAATCAACCGACCAGATCGGCTTCCCCTCCGCTGAATATTCGATCACCTTGTTCATGTCCATCTGGGCAGCCAGGTAAGTGCCTGCCCGGGTCATCCGCACCCGCCGGAATTGGCCATGGACCTGGTCTGGATGGGCAACCGGCAACACCAGCGTCTTCTCCGTCTTGCCGCTCGCACTATTGATCAGCAGCAGCTTGGCTGGATTGCCGTTCTGCATCAGCAGCACCCGGCCTCGCCCAATCGCCTGTACGGAGTGGACCTCGCAGCCTGGCTCCGCGTCGTAGCTCCAGATGATCTTCTTCTCGGGGGTGACGATGCCCGCACCGAAGCGCCGCGAGAAAAGAATGTTGCCGTCGGACATGCGCGTGCAGTCGCTGAATTCTTCCTTGTCCGGCCTTCCGTTCACCACGATGTCAAGCGGGATGGAATAGCTCCAGACCTCCTTGCCACCCTCAATGAGGTGCATGGTCTGCTGGGGGTGAATGTAGTCCCACTCGCCGCAGTAGAGGAAAGGGTGTTGCGCCAGCCCGTTGCCTGGGAGCTTCGCCAGGGTCGCTGCCTCACCCGATGGCGAGGCGGGCGGGAGCTGCGCCGGCGCTCCAAACGGGAATGTAAGCGCCAACAGGCATGCGGTTAGCATCAACGCGGATCGTGACTCTACTCGCACTTGCATGCTTGGCCTCTCTACTGTGGGGGTGACCAGAACGAACTGGGCCTGCTGTTTCCGCCGAAATCTCTAAAGTGGGCACGATTTAGAGGGGCTGTGGTCCCAATAGCCAGCACAACTCTAGACCACCTACTTTAGACCAGCCACCAAGATACACCAGCGCACCATGAGTGGTGGGCAACGCAGGGCGCTCATTCCAATCAGCTTAGCTAAGCCATCAGCGATGGGCCCTCTTCTCCCATGACTTAAGTGCGAAATCCCCGAGCAGGCGCTACCTGCCCACTTGCAATTCGCCCCACATTCGGATAGTCTTGGCTGATACCCCGATGCCGAAGATTCAGGGGGAAAGGGTGAACCCTTTCCAAATCGGCTCGCATCAGATGTAGTACAGGATCGAAATGCTGCTCAGGGCTCTGGCCCGGAACGTCGTTTCTCCTCCGAGTTTCTAAGTTGCGTCACTGGCCTCCCGGCACGAACAAAAAACCGTTCGTGCCGTCTTTTTTGTGATTTCGGCGGGCCGTCGCATGAGTTAAGCAGGATGAGATAATATCAGAAGTGCAACAGGTCTTCCCGAACCTCCAACGGGGGCGTCACGGTTTCGACGGGATTGCTTGCGGCAAAGAGGCATGCCGGGGTGTGAGCACCCGTAATCGCTCGCAAAATGATAATTGCCGAACCACAACTGGCATACGCAGCTTAATTAGTTAAGTTGCCGTTCCTCAGGGCTTCGTCTGCGGGCCTTGTACGGACGTCGCACTGCAGACTGGTTCTCGAGGCTAGGTCCGGGCCGAGAGAGCGAGACTCACGGGCTAGCTTCAGGTGCACCTTGTCCGTTTTGAGCGCCTGACGCGAAGTCTTCGGAACGCGACTGAGCATGGAGCCTCTCTTTGTTGTCAACAGTTTCGGACGCGGGTTCGACTCCCGCCGCCTCCACCATTTCTAAGCTTTAGCACCCGGCAATCTACTCTGCCCGCAGGGCCACGATCGGCTGGATTCGAATCGCACGCAAGCTCGAAATCAGGCTAAAGCAGGAATAGAGCAGCACCGAGCCGCCTGCCTCCGCGAGCGCCGCGCTGGAGGAATATAGAAACGGCTGGCCAGCCTGCCTGCTGACCAGTTCCAGCGCGAGATAGCTGACGACAAGTCCGGCGCTGCATCCGCCGACACAGGCGATACTCGACTCCCCCACAAACTGCAGCAGAACGTCGCTCCGCGTAGCCCCGATCGCTCTCCGCGTCCCGATCTCGCGCGTCCTGTTCCGGATACTGAGCCACGCCAGTGCAAACACGCCCACCGAAGATACAGCAAGAGCACTTGCTGCGATCCATTCGATCAGGAAGGTGAGCCGTGCAAACGATGCGAGCTGAGTATCAAGAAGACTCTTCTGGTTCTGCACCACGAAGTCGGCCGCTCCTCCTTCCGGCACCTGGTGCCGCCGGGCCAGCAGCAGGCGGGTTTCCTGGCTCGCCTCATCCATCTTCGACCAGGAGTCAAGACTTAAAACGATCGAGTTGAAGAAGTCGACATTCATCAAGCGGTGCATCGCCGTCTGCAGGGGTACGTATACCTGGTCATCTTCATCTGCAGCATCGAGACCCTGTCCGCGTTCCGTGAGCACGCCCGCGACAACGAAGGGGATCCTGTTGATCAAAATGCGCGCTCCGGTGGGATCGGAGTCGCCAAACAGCTGGCGACTCACCGTCGAGCCTAGCAACGCGACCCGGCTCTGCCGTCGCTCCGCCTCCTCGTCAAAGGGCGAGCCCTCGCTCGTCGACCAGTGCTTGATCGTGAAGTATCCCGCCTCGCAGCCCACCACTCCAGCACTCTTCGTCAGGTTCCCGGCGCGCAGGCGCAGTACCGCCGAGACGGTCGCAGCAGAGGTGGCGATCGAAGGAAGCGTCTGACGCAATACAAGGTAGTCGCCGGCGTTCAGGGTCGTCACCGTCGCTCCCGTTCTCGCCCTTCCACCGACAGATTTACTTTGCGCTGGAGTAACCGTAAGGACGTTGGTTCCGAGCCTCGCGAGCTGATCGGTAATCTTCTGCCTGCCCCCGGCAGCATAGCCGGCGGAGACGATCACCCCCGCCGTCCCGCTCAAGGTCGCCAGCACGATCAGCCCGGTCTGCAGCCTGTACCGCAGAGTATTGCGCGCGGCCACTCGCAACAGCTGCCATAGGCGTTCGTCGGTCACTACTACGCTCGCAGTGCGTCGATAGGGTCAGTTCGCGCGGCACGCCATGCCGGGTAAACTCCAAAGACGATTCCCAGCGCAAGGGAGGCAGCCACCGCACCGAGCATCGCCTGCCGCTCAATGAGAAAGGGCAGATGCTGCGCGCGGGATACGATCTGCGTCCCACCTATTCCTAAAGCCATCCCCAACAGGCCGCCCAGCATGGAAGTCACAACAGCCTCTGCCAGGAACTGCAACAGGATCAGGTAGCGGGTTGCGCCTACCGCACGTCGGATCCCGATCTCCCGCCGACGCTCAGAGACCCCGATCAGCGTGACGCTCATGATGACCACGCCGCCGATCAGGGTGGCCAGCACCGCGACCACAAGCAGCAGCTTGCGGATGCTCGACCCCATCGAAGTGATCTGCGCCATCACCGCCCTAGGGTTGGTCACCGTGAAGTCGTCGATCGCGTTCCTCGCGATGTGATGGCGGCTCCGCAGCAGCTGCGTCACGTGCTCGATGGCCTGCCCGCCCTGCTCAGGGTCTCTCAGCTGCGCAATCACCATGGTCAGGAAGTCGCGGTTGAAGAGGCGCTTCGAAGCGGTGCTGACCGGGATGAAGATCAGGTTGTCCAGGCTGCCTCCCGCCGGCCCGGCGCCCCGCGGCAGCATCACTCCTTTCACTACGAAAGGCACATTCCCGATGCGGATCGTCTTACCGATCGGATCCTCCTCGGCAAAGAGCTGGCGATCCGCATCGGAGCCAAGTACGGCTACGCGCGCCAGCGAATGAACATCGTCCCCGGTAAAAAATTCGCCCTCCGCCACCACATCACCGCGCAGCTCCAGCCAGTTCGCGCTCACACCAAAGACGGCTGGCGTCCCCGCACGATCGCGATACTTCGCATCGATATCAAGGGCGTTCTCTACCTCCGCGACCTGGCGGATCTCAGGGACCTGGGCGATCGCGTCCGCATCTTCAAACCTGAGCGATGGCTCGACGTTAGTCAGTGACACCATGCCCCTGTTCTTGCCGGAACCGGGACGAATGATCACGGTATCGAAGGTCCCCAGCATGTTTTTGAACCGCTTCATCGTCTCGCGGCGCGTGCTTTCGCCGATCGACGTGAGTATCGTGAGGGACCCGATGCCGATGATCACACCGCACATCATCAGCGCCGTTCTTGGCTTGGACCGAAGAAGCGTCCTGAGTGCCCCGCGAAGTATATGCATGAGCTTCATCGCGTGACCTCCGTCTCGCGCAGCACGCCATCACGAATGGTCAGAACCCGTCGTGCATGGGCTGCCACCGCGTCGTCGTGCGTCACGATCACGATGGTGCGGCCCTCTGCGTTCAGCTCGCGCAGGATGCCCATAATCTCTGAGCCTGCAGCTTCGTCAAGATTGCCGGTGGGCTCGTCGGCCAGGATCAGGGCCGGATTGTTGATTAGTGCGCGTGCGATCGCTACCCGTTGCTGCTCGCCTCCAGAGAGCTCTGACGCGAAGTGACGTTCTCGATGCGCCAGCCCTACACGACCCAGCGCTGCGGCTGCCCGGCTGCGGTCGACAATGCGGCTGGCGTAGATCATCGGCAGCTCGACATTCTCGATGGCCGTCGTTTTTGGCAGCAGGTTGAAAGACTGAAAGACAAATCCGATCTGTTCCGAACGCACCCTCGACAGCTCCGCGTCAGTCTTATGCGTAACGTCTGCGCCATCGATCTGGTAAGTGCCCGCGCTCGGTAAATCGAGGCACCCCAGGATGTTCAGCAGGGTCGACTTGCCAGAGCCGGAAGGTCCGCGGATCACGACAAAGTCCCCAGTCATGACATCGAATGTAGCGTTCCTGAGTGCCGTCACCGAGGCACCGTCTCTTGAATACGTCTTCGACACGTTCTCTGCACGAATGGCTACAGGCTTCATGGTTGAGCGTTCCCTTCTTCGATGAAGACGCGCTCTCCCGGCTTCACTCCCCGGGTGAGTTCCAGGTCGTTACCCACGCGGGCTCCGGGTGTGACCCTCTGTCTCACAGAGCGGCCGGATGTGGTCTGGAGCTTGACGAAGCTCTCTCCACTCTCCTTGTGCACCGCCGCTGCGGGAACGAGCAGAGCTTCATGCGCCGAGGTGGAGATGTTCACATTCGTAGTCATGTCCGGGCGCAACATTCCTATGTCCTGTGCGATCGAGATCGCCACCTCGTAGTTCACGACGCCCGACAGGATAGTCGCCACCGGCGCAATTCTCTCTACACGCCCCGTGAACTCGTGGTCAGGATAAGTCTCGGTCGTGAAAGTAATGCTCTCCCCGCGTCGAACGCTCCCGATGTCGGCCTCATCGACCATTGCAATCACCTCGAGCGCGCTGTCCTGGATGATGGTGATGAAGGTCGGTGTGGCGAACGAAGCGGCTACCGTCTCACCTTGCTGCGTGCCCACCGACGCTACTGTTCCGCTGATAGGCGCACGAATCTCGGTATAGTCCAGGTCGACCCTGGCACTGCTTCGAGCAGTCTCCGCCGCCGCCAGGGATGCATTCGCTGCTGCCAGCGCTGCCGCTGCGTCCTCATTCTGCTGGGCAGCGATCAACCCCGCCTCATATAACTTCTTCGACCTGGTGAAGTCGCTGCCGGCCTTCGCGACTGCTACCTGTGCCTGCGCCACCTGCGAGTCGGCCTGGTCGATCTTCGCCAGTATGGCGCGTGAATCGATCTCTGCGATCACATCGCCCCGATGTATCTTCGATCCCACCGTCACATTCAAACGGCGCACAATGCCGGATAGCTGCGCACCTACCCGCACCTCCGCCCCGGTCTTTGGCTTTACTGTCCCGGTCGCGCTCACCGTCGTCGAGAGAGTGCGCTGCTCCGCCTGCACCCAGTGCCCGCGCGGACTCGACGACGCCCGCTCCGCCATGCGTGCCTTAAGCCACAGGGCAGCCAGCGACGATGCGGTGACTACCCCGATCACCGCCAGCCAAAGCAGTCTCCTGCTCCGCGAGGGCTGGCGCAGCGCTGACATGTCCGTCATGATCGTCGAGGTCGTCATGCACTCAGCGACCTCTGACGAAAACGATCAACATCGGTTCACTTCCGGCGCGAGCCGATTCCAGGTACATCGTTCTGCCGTCCGGGGAAAGATACCTGGTCTCCGTACGGCGGCTCACAGACCCCGCAATCGTGCCCGCGCTCTCCCACTCCGTCACCAGTCGAGCACCCACCCAGCGCGAACGAGTTGTCGCCTGCCCCGCCATCATGGAGGTGTTCGTCACCGGGCTGCCGCTCACGTCATAGACGGTGTGTTGCGTGCTCGACTGCCCTTGAAAAACAGAGACGTCATCAACCACGATCTCCTTCTTCGTCTGCTTGATCGTGGTGACGATGGTTCCCTCAGCCATCATGCCTACACCTTTGCTCTGCGACGGGTCGAACGACCAGCTGCCCGCAAAGCTTTGCGATGCATCGGCGGCAGAGGAGCCTGCGGCAATCAACAGCGTGAAAGCAACGACGAGCACCGTCAGCAAGCAAATTCTTCCCGCATTTCGCATGGATAGTTCCCTCCCTTTTAAGGTCTGTTCAAGACGATATGTGCGGCCAGCAATGCGCCGATCAGCAGCATGGACCAGAAGTGAGTGCGCCTGAGGGCGCGGCGGCCACCCTGCTCAGGCACGCGCAGCAGCAGGCCGACCGAGACCTGCCACATGATGAGAAAGAGCGCGCCTGTCGCCAGCCACAACCCCGCCATGCTAAGCCCCCGCATGTCTCCGCGGCGCATTGACATCCAGGCGTGCGTGAGGGCAGCCGCCAGCAAGGCGTACCCCAGCCAGTAATGCGGCCACAGCCGCTTGAGATAGGGCTTCTTCGACCGCATGCGGCGCATTAAAAAGGGCAGGCAGAATGTCGAGGCGAACATCAGCACACCCGCCCATCCACTGAGTGCTGCCCACACGAAGTCGCTCATCAGCGCGCCTCGTCCGGGCGGATGCGAATATATCCGGTCAGAATCACTACCTGCTCGACGTGAAGGGTGTGGGCCGAATCGATCCTGCCGGCAAGCTGCACGATCGCTCCCGCCACCAGCGCCGCCGGGGCTCCCATCACCACCGATGCATCGGGGTTCAGAACGGCAGTGACCCGGGCCGCGGAACCCGGCCTTGGCAGTGCGTAGGATGTGTCATCAATCTTCCGCAGCAGTGTAGCTTCAACGCTCGCGCCGCTAACCCGTTCAAGGTGAACCACGGCCTTCACGGAACTGCCGGCAGCAAGAGAAGAGTAGGCAGAGGGTTGCATGTCCGCGACCCTCATCCGGTCGCCTCTGCTCAGCACATCGCGGAGCACGAGACCAGATGCCAGCACGAGCACCAGCACGAACGCTGCCCATTGCAGCGAGCGCATTCTTAGCGGCTTGCCCCCGTGACCCGCAGCACGGCTCAGAGACGATAGAGGTCCGCTTGCCTCCTGCCTGCCACTTCCTAGCCCGACACTCCGCTCAACATTCCGCCCGGGCGCCATGAACAGAGTGTCGACCCCGTACCTGGGTATAGAGTCAAGCCGGGTACGTGATTATTTTTCGGGGCAAGCAGTGGGCGTCGGCTTTGAAGCTGGACAGGTCGCGAGCATAGGCGAGCGGAGCGCCTCGGCAACCGATAAAAGGTCGGTACGCATCTTTGACAGGGCTTCGATCTTCTCCTCCATCGAAGCGATCCGCTCCCGCGCCATCGTCAGGATCTCCTGTACGGCGGCAGGCCGGAGGCTAACCGCTGCGGCCGTCGAAGACATGACTCGATGCAGCCCCATCAGCTGCTCGATCTCGCGCAGGCTGAAGCCGAGACTCTGGCAGACGCGAATAAACTGCACCTGCTCCAGATCACGCGTCTCGTAGGAACGATAGCCTGCCGCAGTACGCAAGGGCTTTCGAAGCAGACCCTCGCGCTCATAGAAACGAATCGTCTGGATGTTGATCTTGGCCTTGGTGGCCAGCTCCCCGATCCTCATAACATTATTGTGGACCTTACACCCCGGTATAAGGGCTAGACTTTCATGTCCGCGCTCGCAAGTCGTTCGCGTATGAGATCTCTGCCTGCTTCGATCTCTTGTGCGCTCACCGTGTGAGCACGTCCGGGATATTGCTTCAACGTAACGCGTGCTCCCATGCCGGTCAAGATGGTCGCTGAGTCTCTGACCCTCTGCCATGGAACATGCGCGTCCGGATCACCTGAGCTCAGCAACGCTGGCACGTCCGCGAGGTTGCCCTCATGGGTGAGGTCGCTGCCCGGCGGTCCGATCAGTCCGCCAGTAAAAGCTATCAATCCCGCATACTGCCGCGGATGACGCGCTATAAATTCCGTTGCAAGGCAGGCACCCTGCGAAAATCCGCAGAGCACGATCGATTTCGGCGGCACGCCAGCCCGCTCTGCCAGCTCGATGACCGACGCAACACGACGCAGTGCAGAGCTCAGCCAGGGCTCATTGTCCGCAACGGGAGCTAGAAAGGAGTTCGGATACCAACTGTTTCCGGCGGCCTCTGGGGCGAGATATGCAAGCCGTGGAAAGTACATCCCCTGCCCGAGCGACAGGATGTCCTGCGCAGATCCGCCGCGCCCATGCAGCAGGATCACCACTCCAGAAGCCTCTTCCAGAGCCACGCCCTGCGTCCGCATTAACCCATGGCCATGCGGGTCCCTAGTCATATCGTCTTTCCATCCGCGGTGCGAAGCTCAACAGGCGGTGCGTCCTTGTGCAGTGTGATAGCTGGCAGCCGCATCTCGAGGTTCTGCCGTCTTCCCTCCAGCCACTCCGGGATGCGAAGCTCTTCGCCCAGCGATTCCAGCGGCTCGTCCAGCGCAAATCCAGGCGGATCCGTGGCCAGTTCAAACAGCACTCCGCCCGGCTCCCGGAAATAAATGGACCGGAAGTATGTGCGATCGAGAACCGGAGTGACGTCGAGGTGTTTCGCTATCTCCATGCGCCATTCGCGCTGCGCTGCGTCATCCTTGGCCCGGAAGGCAATGTGGTGAACCGATCCCGCGCCCGAACGTCCATACTTCGCCTCAGGGTCAATCAGGCAATCGATATGGTTGCCCGGCGCGTCACCCCCTGCGGAAAAGCGCAAACGAGTGTCCTCGCTTGCTACCTCGTTGAACCCCATCACGTTGAGAATTGCCGCGGTCTCGTCGGCTCGAGCCTCGAGCAGAGTTACTCCGAAGAAGCCGCGGATCGCGTGTTCGGGAGGCACGTCCGAGAAGCGGGGCGCGTTCACTGCACCCGCATCCTTATGCCCTACGATCTCTATTCTCATCCCGTCCGGATCGGCTAGTGTGAGCACCTCCTCATCAAACCGCCTCTTCGTCTCCTCCACCAACACCCCTTTCTCCTGAAGCCGCTGCGCCCAGTAGCTCGTCGCCTGCAGCGGCACGCTGAATGCGGTTCGCGTCACCTCTCCAACACCAGTGTGTCCCCTGGCGGCGTGCGGCCATGGAAAGAAGGTCAGGATCGTTCCCGGGGAGCCGGTATCATCACCGAAGTAGAAGTGGTACGTGCCCGGGTCATCGAAGTTAACGGTGCGCTTCACGAACCGCAGGCCGAGCATTTGCGTGTAGAAGTCCAGATTTCGCTGAGGGTCAGAGGCTATTGCAGTCACATGATGCAAGCCGACAATGGCGCTGAGCATAGCGTCCTCCTTTATGGATGATTCTTTGGTAATCCCAGTAAATGCCGAGGCATTATTCGCAGAAAGACAGGTGTCTCGATAGGAGAACCGGCCGTGCAGTTTGCCGCCCAGTGCGACTGCAAACGCGTCGAGGATGGATACCGGCTCAACCCCATACAGCTACGCATTTCCCACTTCAGCGCCCCGGGTAGCCAGCCTCGTCGGGCTCCAGGCTCCATGGGCCGCATCTAGTATCCTGTCTGATGACTGTGGGTGGCAAAGCGGCTCAACCTGCCGCCTCCTCACAGATAGACCGGATCCCGGCGATATTCTTCACCAGTTCCTCGGGCAGATTATGCCTCTTCTGTAAATAGGCGACATTGTTATAACTTAGCCAGACATCACCGTCCGCATCCTGCCAGGCCAGCGCCTTCAGTGGCAGATCGATGGCTGCGGTCGGTGAGGCCAGCATCAGCGGCGTTCCCGAAATAGGGTTGCCGAAGATCAGAAGCTCAGTTGGTGGCATCTTCAGCCCCACGCTCGCTGCCGCACTGCCATGATCGATGCGGGCGACGATAGTCAATCCGCGCCTGCGAACAATGGCCTCCAGCAGGCTCAGGGTCTCAGCGACCGTATGGCTGCTTCGAAGGTGAGTCAATCCAGCATCGCGCGCTTCTGTCATGGAGGCTCCAGTAAACGTCTAGAGTTTAGGCGCCTGGGTCTCGACCGTCCATCACGCCTTTGCATGACAGATCCGGTCTGGCGCTGCAGCTTACCTCAGCAGCGGCAACGCTGCTTGAGCGTACCTTGCTCGCTCGTCCGGTCGTCAGGCCGCGAGAGAACCTGAAGACGCCAGTCTCCCGCACCTACCTGCCACTTCTTCAAACGCGGAGCATACAGCAGGCTTTATCCGTCTATAAAGCCGCGTTTCATGGAGATTGTAACTGCATGCGTCCGGTCGCTCGCACCCAGCTTCGACAGAATGCTCTTCATGTGTCCCTTCACCGTCGATTCCGACAGATTCAATCGCGAAGCAATAATCTTGTTCGAGTTACCCATCGCGACCTGCCGAAGTACCTCTATCTCACGATCTGTCAGCGCGTCGTCAGCTACATGGTCAGCGAGCTCCGCCGCAATCTCGGCCGGAATGCAGCGCCGCCCAGCGTGTACCGCACGTATCGTATCCAGCAGCTCCTTTCTCAGCATGTTCTTGAGAAGGTATCCTGAGGCGCCAGCCTTCAGAGCACGTAGAGCCTGAACGTCTCCCTGATAGGTGGTTAACACGATGAAGCGCGAATTAGGATAGTTCTGGCGAATCGCAGTCATGGTTTCGATGCCGTTCATGCCCGGCATCTGCAAATCCATCAGCGTGACGTCGGGGCGCAGGGTTCTAAACTTCTCAACGGCCTCGGTTCCGTTCGATGCCTCGCCTACCAGCACGATGTCATGCTCCCCTTGCAGGACTGCGGAGATGCCGTCGCGAAGTAGAGGATGATCATCGACCGTCAGCACCTTTATCGGAACCATAGAAACCTGCCTTCTATATCGCCTAGCACTTTCGCTCTATCTTAGTGGGTCGCCAGCACACCCAGTCGGCAATTCCGCGCACCAGCGACGGTTTCTACCCTCGCGGACGAGCCTGGATTCCTTGCTGCAGCTTGAGGCTCGGCATTACTTAATGAGTCACCCTACTAAAGGGTGGATGGAGTGCCCCTCCAAAGCGGGTTGCTCCCGACAATGCTCTGCAGCTAGCCTCCGCATGTGCAGAGATTGTTTACGATGTTCCCCACGGGCGCGGCAGGCGCTGCGCTGGCCGTGTTGCGAATCCTGGTCGCATCTGCTTTATTGTTGGACGGGACAGCACAGTGGGCACTGGTGACCTCGTTCTGGACCCTGCTTATGTTCGCCTTACCGGCCAGCCTGATAGTAGTCGGCTTCCTCACTCCCTACTCTGCTTCTATCGCGCTCTTGCTACAAGTCGCCGTCCTCATGATCTTCCGTCAGAACGCCGCACACCTCGTTCTCTCTATCCTGGACTCGGGCATCCTCGCCGTCGTGGGGCCGGGAGCGTACTCGATAGATGCACGCATCTTCGGGCGACAACTCGTCAGGGTTAATCCGCGTAAGTAAAGTACGCTGCCATGGCCGCTCTCGATCATCCTCCTCCATCTCCTTTGCCAATAAAGTTACGGGCGGCCCTCCTGGCTCTCTCCCGCCGTGAGGCTGCCACCCGCGCATGGGAGTAGGCTATCCGCCCCGGGATCTTTATCTCGAGCTCCGTACCGGCCCCGGTGTGACTCCAGATACTAAGCGTTCCGCCAACTCGCTCGGCGCGCTCGCGCATGCCGGATAGACCCCAGTGCCCTGCCCGCCCGCCATTCAATATTCCCGGGTCGATGCCTTGCCCGTTATCGCGAACTACTAATCTGGGTCCGCTCCCGAGAAAGGTGAGCTCAGCCTCGATCTTCGACGCCTTCGCATGCTGGAAGGCGTTCGTCAACGCCTCCCGCCCAATCCGGTAGATCTCGTTGCACACGGTCGGATCAAGGCGCTGCGGCATGCCCAGTACCGACAGGCTAAACTCGGTAGCGTAATGCTCCACCAGCTCCTTACCGCAATTGGCAAGCGCGTCGGGCAGATCATCGCCTGTCATACCCTCCGCACGCAGATCGCGCACCCGCTGCCTGCCCTCCAGCAGCACCTTGTCTGCGCGGTCAAGCACCTGCTCCATTGCTCGATGAGCCTCGCCGTGCTGCGGCAGACTTTTCATCACTGCCTGGAACCGCAGCATCAAGCCCTGGAAGCCCTGCAGTAGTGTGTCGTGCAGCTCCCGGGCAATCCGCTCCCGCTCCACCAGCCTTTCGCCCAGACGAGCTTGCATCTGTTCGGTGAGTTGCTGCAGCCGCAAGAGGTAAAGGACCCAGAGCAGACCCAGCACCGCAAGTGCAAGCAGTATCTTGAACCACGCCGTCTGGTAATACGCGGCATCCACTGTAAACGCGAACACCGCTCCCTCTCCACTCCAGACACCGCTGTTGTTACAGGCTATGACCCGGAATTTGTAGCGCCCCGGGCGAAGATCGCTGTAAAACGCCTGCCTCCTCGTACCAGGCTCCTGCCATTCTGCGTCATGGCCCTCAAGCCTGTATTTAAAGAGCACCTTCTGCGGTGCGACAAAGCTGGTCGCCGTGTAATCCACCTCGAGATCATGGGTCAACGGAGGAAGTCGAAGATCACCTGTCGCCGCATAACTATGCCGGTCGACCACTATATTCTCAATATGTAATTGCGGCGGTAACGAGTTAGTCAAAGCCCGCTTGTTATCCAGCATCTGCAGTATGCGTCCATTCACAAACCAGAGGCGGCCATCAGCCGTCCTGGCCGTCTGCGGCTTCAAGGAAGTGAGCCCCGGCCTAGCCCCATCAAACTCATCAAGCACACGCACCTGGACCACGCTGTCGGGCTGCCGCAGCCAGCGGCTTAGTTCTGAACGCTCTATCTCGATAAGTCCGCACTGCGCATAGAGCCAGATCGACTGACGATCGTCCTTCAGCAAGGCGAATATCCCGCCGCATGGCAGACCGTTGCGCGTCGTCAGGTTCCTGCGTCGGCCATCCTTCCAGTAGGACAACTCATCCAGAGTCGTTCCCCAGACGGAACCATCCGCATTAACCAGCAGGTCGCGAATCTGCTGCGAGTTCCCGACAGCGTCAGCCCGCACGCTGGTCACCTCACCATCTCTATAGTGCATCAGCGCTCCATCGACGAGGCCAAGCACAAGACCACCGCTTGGGTCTGCGGCCAGGGTGAAAGCCTCCTTGATCTCCGGTGAGGTAAGCTCCTCCTCGAGCTTGAGATCGCGTATACGATCCAGCTTCAATCCGGCCCGCACCCAGATGTCCTGTCCCTCCTCGGTAATGGCAAATACATTTCCGAGTGAACTTCCATCGGCATGGCGCACCGCCTTGAAACGGCCCCGCTCATACACCCACAGCCCCGTATCAAGCCCCACCCACAGGCGGTCCTGGTGGTCCTCAAACATGGTCGTGACCACGTCTCCGGGGAGTCCGCGCCCTGTACGGATCGCTGAAAACTTGTCATCTCGCAGCATGTCGAGCGCCTTGGCATTGCCGACCCACAGTGTTCCATCCCGCGATGCCAGCACCGAGCTAGCTCCCGCCGCTGACAACCCCTCTTGTATGGAGTAACTCGCTACCTGCAAATCACGAAAGTTGTCGATGCCTGCTGAAGTAACTACCCAGACGTCCCCCTCTCTATCCTCAAAGAAACCGGACGTAGCATCGCTGGAGAGTCCCTCCGCACTTCCGAAGTGTTCTGTCCGCTGATCCTTCGATCGATATATTCCGTGGCTACTGGTTGCTATCCACAGAGCGTTCGATTTATCTACAAAAAGACCTTGTACGTCGGAGTTACTAACTTTAATCTCTGGGAAATCCACCGCCGCGGTCATCCCATGCACAATTCGCTGTAACTGCAGTGGCACCTTCGGTTGCTCGAGTGCCGCCCACACCTCATCATGCCGGCCGGAGGCGATCGCCCGCAGAGACGCAAAGTCTGTCGAGTGATGCGCCAGGTTCTTGAAGTACACCTGCCCGGACCCCGGGCGCCACCTGCAGAGCTGGGAATAACCCGCTATCCACAGGTCAGCGGAATCGCTCCTGGCGAGCTGCATCGCAAATGGAAACGGGAAGGCGTCACTCCCGCCATAACACTGTAAATCCGAACCCTTGATATGACATAGAGGCCCCTTATTGTCCGTAATCTGGGTACGAACCAGCCATACGCCCCCATCCTTCGCCTCGAGAAGTGATTCGATCCTGCCGCTGAGCTGCGGATAGTTCACAAGCACTCCATCCTTCCATCTGGAGACGCTGAAGCCAGTACCTATCCAGAGACTCCCATCCTCTGTTCCAAGCAGAGAAAAGACTCGAAGATCGAGTAACTGGGTGCCCGCCGGCGAACTCCAGGGGACAAAACTAACTCCGTCAAAGCGGACTAGCCCGATGTTGGTGCCGATCCAGATATAGCCGTCCGCCGTCTGAGTGATCGCAGTTGGAGCGCCGCGGAAGCTGCCATCCTGCACTCTCCATGCCGAATGTGCGTACTGAGTTATCTTTCTGTCCGGATTCAGAGCCCATCCCGGATGACAGAACAACAGAGCCGTCGCAAATATGAAGGTTAATTTCAGATTCCACCTCTGCGTGCTGGGTCTTTCCAGCAGGCGCAGGCCGTATCGCCGCGCTCTGAGAGGATCATGTGATGAAGCTTATCTTATCTTCCTGCCTCCTTCCCCTCCGAAAGGATCGTCGCGAACCACCTCATTCGCGCGTACAGCAGATCTTCGAGTGCCTTTACTGACTGACTGATTATCAGGACAACCCTTTCCGACGAATCTCTAATAAGGCGCAGGGACGCGGCCTTCGGCTATGCGTCTTGCCGGTCACCTCCCTGCGAAAGGGAAAGACTTCCGCCGGCGCCTCCCCTGAAATGGAACTACCCGCCGCGTGTCCGCAAGGCTCCGACGGTCAAAGTAGCACCCGGCTCACACCCTAAATGCTCCCCGCTGTGAACCTCGAATGGGGATATACGCTTCGCCCACCGCAGGCGAAGCTGTCTACATCCAGTGAACGTAACAATTCCAACCTACCAGGAAGGTGATCATCCATGCAGGCTGCATCTGTCGATACGATTGTCCCGCGTCCCATGCCCTACTCCTCCCAGGCGCAGCGTTCCGCATCATTCACACGTCAGACCATTCAGGACCTGAGAGAAGTCGTCTACGTGATAGATCAGGATTTCGGGGTTGTCGAAGAGATGCGCGAGATCCTGGTGGACCTCGAGGTAATCAGCGTCAGCTCCGCCTCCGAATACCACGCGCTCGCGCGGCGCGATGTCCCCGCCTGCCTCGTCCTCTCTCTGCGGCGGACCGACCCGGGCAGCGTCGATCTGCAGCGGCGGCTCACGGCTGAGGGCTCTCACCCACCCGTAATTCTTCTTAGTGAAGATTGTGACAGCAGTTCGGTTGCGGCCGCCTTTAAAGCAGGCGCCTTCGAGTTCCTTACCGTGCCCCTCAACGCGTGCGCTCTCAGCGAAGCCGTTTACGGCGGTCTAGTGCTCGACCGCAAAGTTAGACAGAGGAGGGCCGAGTTGAGCCGACTTCAACACCGGCTTGCAATGCTCACTCCCAGGGAACGGCAGGTGCTGCCTTTGATCGTAGGTGGTCTTCTAAACAAGCAGGCCGCGTCCGTCCTCGGTATAGCTGAGGTAACGCTGCAGATCCATCGCAGCCAGATCATGAGAAAGATGGAAGCACAATCTTTTGCCGACCTCGTAAGAATGGCGGTAAAGCTCCGGATCCAACACTGGCGGGTCTCTGAGCCAGGCCCAGTCCCCACGGCTCCAGCCGCGCTCTACCGCGGGCGGGTCCCTCAGTCCCGCATGGCCGCGCACTACGCCTCACATGGATAGCCCGCATCGCTGACGCCTTTGCCAAGCCCGTACTCGAGTGCCTTAGCTTGCTCAGTGTGGGCGGCGCGAGCGCCTAAGTGTAAGGGTGCACCATCTTTGCAGGATCCACAACCCGGTCAAACTCCTCTTCACTGACGAGGCCCAGCTGCAATGCCGCCTCCTTAAGTGTAAGGTCCTCGTGCAGGGCGTGATGTGCGATCCTCGAGGCGTTGTCGTACCCGATCATCGGTGACAGTGCGGTCACCAGCATCAGGCAGCGGTCTACGTTGTCCTTGATCTTCTTCCGATTCGGCTGTGTGCCGGCCACCAGGTACTTGCCAAAGTTGCTGCAGCCGTCGCTAAGCATCCTGATGGAGTTCATGACGTTGAAGATGATCAGCGGCTTATAGACGTTCATCTGCAGGTACCCACCCGCGCCAGCGAAGCCTACCGCCACATCGTTCGCCATCACCTGCACAGCTACCATGGTGAGCGCTTCCACCTGCGTCGGATTAACCTTGCCCGGCATCATCGAGGACCCGGGCTCGTTCTCCGGGATCGTTAACTCGGCTATGCCGGCTCGCGGCCCGCACGAGAGCAGGCGAATGTCGTTCGCGATCTTATAGAGTGAGACGGCCAGCGTGCGCAGCGTTCCGGAGAGCTGAACCATCGCATCGTGAGATCCCTGCACGGTGAACTTATTTGGCGCACCGACAAATGGCAGGCCGGTATGTTCAGCGACCCTCGCGGCCACCGCCTCTCCGAAACCCGCAGCTGCGTTGAGCCCCGTTCCTACCGCCGTCCCACCGATCGCAAGCTGGTACACACCTCCAAGCGAAGCTTCGATGCGCTCTAGATTGTCAGTGAGCATGCCCGCATAGCCGGACCACTCCTGACCGAGCGTCAGGGGCGTAGCGTCCTGCATGTGCGTGCGCCCGACCTTGACAATGTCCTTCCACTGCTGCGCCTTCTCGCTAATCAGGGCGTGCAGGCTGGTCAAGGCTGGTATCAGACGCTGCTTGATACCGACAGCGGCCGCAATATGCATGGCGGTCGGGAACGAATCGTTCGAAGACTGCGACATGTTGACGTGATCGTTGGGGTGAACCGGCGTCTTGCTCCCCAGCGGCGTGCCCGCAAGCTGGCAGCAGCGGTTCGAGATCACCTCGTTCACGTTCATGTTGAACTGCGTCCCGCTGCCCGTCATCCACACATGCAAGGGAAACATCTCGTCAAGTTGGCCCGCCAGGATCTCATCACACGCCGCCAAAATGAGCCTGTGGCGGTCATCGTCGAGCTGCCTGCCTGCATGGTTAGCGTCGCTCGCAGACCTCTTGAGCATCGCGTAAGCCGGGATCATCTCCGGCGGCATCAGATCTGTGCCGATGCTGAAGTGTTCAATCGAGCGCTGCGTCTGCGCGCCCCACAGCTTTGAAGCCGGCACCTCGACCTGACCCATGCTATCGGTCTCCTTGCGAACGCCAATGGTACTCATGAGCTTCACCTCCGGAGCGGTCGCGACTTGAAACTCAGCCATAACGCAGGCGCCGGCACCGTGCCGACATCATCATCTCCTGTTTTGTGACTTTGTCGAACTGCGCTGCAACCACCATCGAGTGCAATGCACCGAATCAGCATGCCCCGTCGCCGATCCGCACCCGCTGAAGAGCTACCCAGGGGCTTCTCATACGGCGAAGACCTAATCACCGTGGAGGAGGAATTAGATCTCATCGACAGCATCCGCGGGCTGCAGTTCCAGGCTTTTGATTTTCAGGGGTACAGGGCCAAACGGCGCATTGCCGAGTTCGGCCTGGAGTACAACTTCTCCACCCGCAACGCTTCGGGCGCGGCAGACCTTCCCGGGTTCCTGCTGCCCCTCCGTGACCGGGCCGCTGCATTCGCCGGCATTGCTCCTGCCGAGATAGCAGAGTCGATCGTTACGGAGTATCCACCCTCAGCTCCGATGGGCTGGCATCGTGATGTTCCTCAGTTCGAGACCATCATCGGCATCTCGCTGGCAGGCCAGGGATGGATGCGCCTCAAGCCATACAAAGCGCCCGGCAAGGTGCTCTCTCTCCTGCTGAAACCCCGCTCGATCTACGTGATGAGCGGGGAATCTCGCTGGGGTTGGCAGCACAGTATTGTTGCGGTCGAGAGCCTTCGCTACTCCATCACCTTCAGAACACTCCGCGCTCGCTCGACCAGCCGCTGAAAACGAAGTCTTCCTCCATTCGCGGCTACTTCTGAGGTGAGCAGGGTCTGGCTTGAGGTGGTGGCGGGCTGAAGACGCGGCACGAAGATCCAACGATCCTCTTCCACTCTGCTGGCCTGCCTAGCTGATTCAACCCCGGTAGCCAGTTGCCTGACAGCGTCCTTCCGTCGGCCGAAATCTTCGCCACTACAGTTGAAGCGCAACAGATGCCGCCGTAAGCGCCCACCTCGGCACTAATGGTACTTGTTGCCAGTTGCTGCACGCGAACCAGCTCGCCGTAGTGCTCCCAGGTATTCTGGGGAGGCTTACGGCCGTTTGCCCAGCGAAGAAGGCCAGGCGTCTGCAATGTATCAACCCAGGCATTCAGTGCACCGTCTGCCTGTTGAACCAGGTGCAGGCACTTCGCCCCGATGGGCTCTGTAGTCACCCAGGTGCCGACCATCGGGCTGCCCTCCAGCGTCGTACCCGCATGCCGTCGTCCCTCTGGACTAAAGGAAGGGCGCCGTAGCCTCACTTGCCTGTTGAAGTCTTTGCGGTGAAACAGCCCGCTCCACGCTCCTCGCGCGCGATCGTAGGTGAGGTCCACTTCAATGGCGTCGTCGAGCGTTCCGCCGACCGGGGGCGCGGCCGTCGTATCGGTCCACTGGATGCGCAGGTGAGTGCCATCCCAAAACAAACCTCCCGTTGGATCATCAGAGAACCAGTTCGAACTCCACATATCGAACTGAGGACCCTTTCGCTGGTATACCGCGACAGAGAAGCTGTCTTCATATTCCGGTATGCCCTGAAGAGTGGAGGGGTTACCTGCTACGTGAGCGTTGATATTGATTAACAGCCCCACGGCACCCTTGGCGCTATCGGAAGCTTCCCATAAGCCGGCAAGGTCTTCTGGTCTGTCGATCACTCTGCCGCGCATAGCGGTATGTGGCTCCTGCGACAGCAGCGGAGCCGGAGCAGCCAGCAGCAGCGCAAGCGGAGGGAATCCCCATCGACATCGGCGGAGCGAAAGCATGTCACGTTAGACACCGCTGTCAAGGTATCTGCTCTGAAATCGCTGCGACTGTACGCGCACAGCCCTCTAGCGGTGCTGCCCGCTATGCTCCGGGCTTGAACCGGGCTCAGGAAAGTCTGTATCGCTTTCCTTCCACTGAGCGTCACTGGACTGAGGGTCTACCGACTGAGGACTGTTGCTCCGGTGGCCAAGCTGGCCGCTCAATGTGGTCTGGTTGCGGGCATGGGGCTGGTCGTCCTCGACCGCACCCTTGCCTACGTCAGCGTCCGGTTCGCTGTCGTGAGACGATGCCCTGGGACGTTCGCCAGAGCCACCACTCTCGCCGCCGGCGTCCCTCGTCATGCCACGTACTAGGTTGGACATACCTCATTGTATGTCGAGATCTCGGCTCCGGTTGCCTCCTCAACGGTTTGGCCGACCTGCCGGTCTTTTGCCATCAGGGCCACGGTGTTTCCACAGCCTCAGCAATCTGCATCGAAGCACCAGAGGTAGGCAAGATGCGGAAGCAGATCATCGGCGGAGAGGTGGTTGGGCACGAGCCCAGTGCCGGCGGAATCGCGTCAGCGAAGTGGCTTGACCTCGACGCTGTTGCGAGCGTTGAGGTCAGCTCTGAAGATCCAGAGTTCCCCATTGAAGAGGCTCTCGGAAGTCACCCCGAGTCAAAGCTGGAGCGAGGCTGGCGCGCTGCCGGTCCTGGACCACAGACTATTCGCCTGCGCTTTGACTCTCCGCAGCACATCCAGCGCATCTTCATCCGCTTTATCGATCGCAAGCAGGAGCGTGGGCAGGAATTCCTGCTTCGGTATACGGCCAGCGGAAGGACAGGCGACATCGTTCGCCAGCAGTGGTCGTTCAGCCCGGGAGGATCAACCGAGGAGCTGGAGGACTATGCCGTCGACTTGCCGGGAGTCGCCGTGCTCGAGCTGCAGATCGATCCCGACCGGGGCGCAGGTAAAGCAGTCGCAGTCCTCTCGGAGTTCCACCTGGCTTAGCGCTAAAAGTCGACATGAGTGCGCACCGAAGGCACCCAGACTGGTCCGCGATCACGGTTGTACCCGGGGTTGTTGATATGACTAAGCCCCAGCGCGAAGAATAGGCCCCGCCAGGCATGCAGGTTGTAATAGCTCTCGATAACGGTCTCGCGTCCATAGCGCAGCGAGCCGTCGCCTAGTAGGAATCCGAGCCCGCCGAGGCGCAAGTACTCCTGGTGATCGCGCTTGATCGCATTCGAGACGAAGGCGACGCCGATCCTGTCGCCCGGCCGCCTCCAGGGCGCTGGAACGTAGTCGCCGCCTAACTCGATCGTCTGATCGACCTCGGTATAGGCGAAACTCTCCTGCTGGCCCTCGTTCCAGCCGAGCCGACTGAACAGCCGCAGGTTCTGCGTCACCTCCTGCTCGTTGTTGAAGCCAAACCCATACTTCACCCGGCCATTGCGCCTGCTCAGGGTCACATCGGGGCGGCGCGCTGCCGCTCCGGGGTTATTGGTTCCATCCGTATCCGCAAGGAAGTTACGAATCGCTTCCCGATAGTTGCCCATGTCTGCCACGTTGACGTAGCTCAGGACCCGGGTCGCCCCCTTGCGTCCAGCAAGCAGGCTCTTGCGCCACTCGAACTCGATATTCTGCCCGCGCGCCCTGCTCAAAGCGTAGTCCAGGTCGACTCCGTTAGCCACAACGGGCATCGCCGCTATGCCGTAACGGAGTGCCCAGCTGCGGTCCTGATATTCCAGGACCCCGCCGACTGTATAGCCGCGTGTATCCGCCGCATAGTCCCACGCGCCACTGTTATCGACGGTCCAGTTTGTGAACTGGAGGTGGCTGTCGCTCCCGACCGAGTTCAGGTCGAATACGTCAGGCAAGCTCATCTTTCCGATGCGAATATCAAGTCTCCGCACAGGCACCCGCGGCGCCAGCACGAAGGGGCCGCGCTCGGCGTCGACCATCTCATCGGTCAGCCCGATGGTCTGATGAATCTGGAAGCGCGCCAGATAGGGTGCAGGGCCGAGGTTGGGGTTGCGCACCACATCGAGATTGGTAAACCCTGCTAGCCCCAGGGCCTGGCTTAGGCCTCGGCCGCCGGCACTCTCAACATCGAGGATCAGGTCTGTATCGAACCGCGGGTGGCGGTACGCCTGCACCCCCATGAATAGAGTGCCGATCAAGGAAGTCTTGTATTCCCCGCCACTGCTCAGACTATTGGCGCCTGAATAAGAGGAGTGGAATGGAGGATGCGCCTGAAAGATGATATTCGCCTGCCCCGAGACCCAGTAGGGCCCGGTCGGGGTGTGAGGGAACATCGTGACCGCAACGCCCGGCGCCTTATCCTTCTCCTCCGGCGATACCCCGCTCTCACTGGAGGTAGGGCTCTGTGCCCGAAGATTTGCAGGCCGGGAGGCGATACTAATAAAAGAGAAAAGAAGAAAAAAGCTACGCAGAACAAGACGGGCATGAGCTCGGCTCACTTTGCCTCCGAGGCATAAGGTGGTTTAAGGATACCGGCAGCTCAGTTAGTTCAAAACCATTAAGTGATGATGAAGAACTGAGAAGCAGCCGGCGTCAAACGGCTACACTATGCACTCGACTTACGTCGCTCCTTTTACCGGCCGTGCGGCTTCACACCCCAGTGACGCCGTTCGCTTGCCGACTCTACCCCGGCATTGCGAGAGACTGGCATGGGATCCCGGTGCTGAGGTGTTGATGCGCTTCCGGAAGCGCAGGCACTAAGAGAAAGCGTTAGCATTGGCATCGATCTGAGGTCTGAATGCGCAAGCCAGGTGTGAGGAAGAGCATTTGAGAGCGCAGGCAAAAGCGTTCAGGCCCGCAGCGCCTCGAGCCTCTCCATGAGCTGCCCAGATAGCCGCTCCTGCACCTTATCATCAAGCTTCTTCCCGGCGGTCGTAAGATAGAAGACGTCGATCGCCAGTTCGCCCTCGGTGTCGATCAGGGCTACTTCGATGTTGCAGTTTTCTTCGGCAAAGGTCTTGGAGATTTCGCGCAACAGCCCTGGTCCATCCTGCGCGATGATCTGCAGCAGTGTGCTGTGGGTCGAGGAAGCATTGTCAAACGCCACGCGCGTTGGGACCTTGACCTTGGTCTGGGCCCCGCGCCCGGTGTGGTTGCGGCTGCGCATCATCGCCTCCAGCGGCGCCGCGTGGTTTATGACCCTGGCGATGCTCTCCTCAAATCGCTCCACTTCCGTGGGGTTCAGTTCAAGCGTGCGAAACGGATCGGTGAACTGAAAGCAATCGACGATCACCCCGGCGGAGTTCGAATAAGCATCCGCCTTCACGATGTTCATCCCCCAGGCAGCGAGAGCCCCTGCCATGTCCGCGAAGAGCATTGGCCGGTCCCGCGAAATGAGCGTTAGCTCGCACAACTGCCGCGTCGTCCGAAAGGCAAGCTGGGCGGGTTTGAGGTCCAGTTCAAGGGCCATGTTGAAGTGGCTGCGAATCTGCTCCGGCAGCCGCGTCTGCAGGTAGCGCTGGGGCAGCCCTTCGAGGAAGGTCCGCAGTTCCTCCTTGCGCTCCGGCGGCACCACCGCCAGCAGCCGGTTCAGCAGGCCGGTATCGTTGCCGGCGTGGTAACGCACCTCGTCAACGCTCCGGTCCATGAAGTTGGCCGCGGCCATGTAGAGCTGCCACAGATTTTCTGCCTTCCACGGCGTCAGCGCGTCCGGATTGACTGCCTTGATATCCGCATAGGTCATCAGGCACAGCATCTTCAACTGCTGCTTGCTGCCCAGCTTCTGCGCGAAGTCGCGTACACTCTCGTCGTCGAAGATGTCCCTCCGCATCGCAATGGACATCTCGAGATGATTACGGATCAGGAAGCGGACCGTCTCCCGCTCCTCGGGGTCGAAGTCCAGCCGAGCTAGCAGGCTCTCGGCGAGCTCAACGCTATTGGCCGCGTGGTCGCCGGTGCGCCGCGCCTTGCCTGTGTCATGCAGCAGCAGCGCCAGCAGAAAGAGGTCAAAGCGCTCTATCTCCGGCAGCAGCGTGGCCAGCCGCGATTCCGTCTCACCTACGGGATGCCGCAGGCAATGAATGTTATCGATCACCAGGAAGGTGTGTTCGTCGACCGTGTAGCGGTGGTACGAATCGCGAATCACCAGTGCATCAATGCCGTGAAACTCGGGAATCAGCAACTCGAGGATGCCCAGAGCATGCATGGTGCGCAGTGCGTGCGCAGCATGCGGGCCGAGCAGTATCTCGCGCAGGCAGTTCCAGAGGAACGGTCCCTCGGGCATGTGCACGGCCAGTACGGGAATCGCGTCGGCGATCCGGTCCTCCGCATACTGGCTAAACCGGTAGCCATGCTGTGCCACGAGCGCAAAGATCCGCAGGATGTCGTCGGCATCGTTAACCATCGCCGATTCATCAAGGTCGATGCGGTTCTGTTCGAGGAAGAAGTCCGTCTCGGCGAGTGCGGTTCGGCGCTTCTTGAACTGGCGAAGGGGAGATTGGCGAGCGGGCGGCAGGTCTTCCAGCAGCAGTACGGCGCGTCGATAGACGGTGCGCGCGTGACGATAGTAGGTCCGCATCCAGTACGCAGGGTCAGCCGTCCCGCGCGTCTCGAGCCCGACGCTCTGCGCTGCCGCCTCATCCTGGGCGTGCCAGTCCAGCGTGTTGTCGTCGCGCCCACATCGAAAGTGAAGAAAACATCGAGTCGCTGCAAGGAAGTCGAAGGCAGACTGCGCGTCATTCGCTGAAGACATCGACGAGGTCACTGCATCCTTGGGCCACGTCTTTGTCTCCTGCAGCGACTGCAGCAGGGACAGCCACTGCGCAAGCTGGTAGTCGCGCAGGCCGCCGGGGCACTCCTTGATGTTCGGTTCCAGGTGAAAGATGGTGTTGCCGTACTTTTCGTGGCGGACACGTGCGCTTTCAGCCAGCTTCTGCGTGATCGTGTTCCACTCCCGCAGCACCAGGGCCGGCAGCAGTTCCATCTGCAGCCGCCGATACAGCCCATAGTCGCCGTGCAGGAAGCGCCGATCCAGCAGCGCTATCGTGAACTCCAGGTTCTCAGGGTCGAAGCGATCGCACTCCTTGAGCATCCTGGCGGCGGGGCTGGCTCGCAGCCCGATGTCCCACATCCCCTGGTTGCACTCGCGGATAGCATTGCGGAACTCGTGCTCCACTTCGTCGTTGGCGCAGAGGTAAAGTACGTCGATGTCGGAGTTTGGAAAGAGGTCTCGCCTTCCAAATCCCCCGGTAGCGACGATGCTCAGCCCGGGCTGCTCGGGGTTCTCACTGATGAACTGCTTTGCCAACTTGCGTAGCACGCCGTCTACGAGGATAGAGCGGCGGCGGATCGCGGCTGCCCCGTTACCGGTGCGCTCGAACGTCTGCCGGAGGGCAAGCGACTCCTGCTGATACAACTCCCGCTCGCGGCGGATAAAGTCTGGGTCGAGCTTCATGAACCGGCCTGATGAAGAGATTGGGGCTTTAGGGGATGCAGAAGCCTTGAATGTGTACTGGGAAGACTCTGGAGACTATCGTAACGAAATATTAACCGAGCCGGAGCGGATAGAGCACGGAAGACTCGCCATACCATTCGATTATCGAGTGTGTGTGTGCTAAGGCCCGTCAGAGCAAACACGGTAAAGGCGATCAGAGAGCGGTTTCGCCACGCTCGTCGTTGCGGATGCGAATCGTCTGTTCGATCCTGGAGATGAAGATCTTCCCATCTCCGATCTTGCCTGTGCGCGCCGAGCTGACGATAGCGTTCACCGCCTTCTCGAGTAGATTATCGGGGACAACCAGCTCCAGCTTGATCTTGGGCAAGAGGTCGACGGTGTACTCCCGTCCGCGGTAGTACTCCGTGTGCCCCTTCTGCCGGCCGTGCCCGCGCGCCTCGAGGATGGTCATACCCTCAATGCCCACCTCCAGCAGCGCGTCCTTGACGGCATCGAGCTTGGATGGCTGAATCACGGCTTCTATCTTTTGCATATTTCCGACGTCTGCATATCGCTGGCCCAGATTAACAGGTTCCGCGCCCGCCCTCTATGCTACGCGACACTGGCGACCGGCGTCAGCGACCGGGTGAGCGTCACCACGGTGATATCATCCGTCTGCCCAAAGGCCTTGGCTGCTTCGGCAATCGTGCGGGCCGGGTCGCGGCTGATCTGCCTGGTTCGCTCAAACCCGAACAGTTCTCCGCCGGGTCTGGTCGCTTCTACAACTCCGTCGGAGACGAAGGTGAGCCGGTCCCCGGGAGCAACGGTGAAATGGGACTGCTCATAGCTGACCCCTGCACTCACTCCCAGCGGCAGCTCAGGGAGTGTAGTCAGCTCCTCGCCATTGAGATATGGCGGGAGGTGACCGCCATTCGCTACCGTCAGTTCACCATCTTCGGTGAGCCGCGCCGCGATGCAGGTCACAAAGCTGCCATTCACGCGGCCGCACAGCCGTTCGTTCAACGTTGCCAGCACCGCTGCGGGCTCAACCTCGAACTGCGCAATGGTGCGGATGGTCCCGATGATCACGCCGACCAGCATCGCCGCACCCATGCCTTTGCCGGCCACGTCACCTACCACAACGAGCAGCGAGCCGTCGAGCGCGGGGATCACCTGGAAGAAGTCGCCGCCGACCACATCCGCCGGATGGTACTCACTCTCAATGCTGATGCCGGGCATGGAGGGCGACTGCTCCGGCAGAAGCACCTGCTGCACCTCCCGCGCTGCCTCGATCTCGGCCGCCGAGCGGGTCTGCTGCCGACTGACGTTTGTAAAGCGGTAGAGCAGGAGTGCCAGAATGGACAGTATAAACAGCAGCGAAAACCAGGTGTCTGCCGTGAAGACGAAGTCGCCAAAGCGCGTATCCGGCAACAGATTGCTATTGTTCTTCGTCCATCCAAGGGAAACCGCTGCCTCGCGGGCCAGATTCAGCACAGTGGAGAAGTTGGACAGGAAGGTCGGAACCAGCAGCAGCCCGGCCTCACGGCTTCCCCTGCGAAAGCGCCCAAGCAGCATCACCGTAATTACGACGGTGGCGATGATCAGCTGCGCCTCCGGCACAAGCACCAGGTAGCCGTAGAGCTTCGGAGCGGGAAGTCCAAACAGGATACCCGGGCCAAGGGCCATCGTGGCCAGGACCGCTACCTGCAGCCAACGGATGAATCGACCCGGCTTCTGCCCTACGAAGGAGTAGTAAAACTCAAGCGTAAACGCGAGGCTGATGAACTCCAGAGGGATCGCGATGAAGTACTGTGTCCATGCCGGAATCAACGAAAGACTCTGCCAGGTTGAGATCAGGCCGCTGACCGAGTTGCAGATCTGCCAGGCGGCAAGCCACAGGTACTCCTTGCGATCGCGCTGCACGGCAAACAGCGCAAGCACGGTTAGCGCGAGCAGGAAGAACGCGGCGTTTATCAAGACGTACTGCACCGCATCTTCATCTATGATCCTTTGCCCCTCTCTGACCTCGTTGGCGATCACCGCTTCGTCGCCGATACGCACGGCATTGGGCCCCAGGCCGGGCTTCCAATGCGATCGCGACCATACCCGGATCGCCACCTCGGCGAACTGCACATCCGGCGCGAGATCGAGGGTGTAGGCGACTGGCTGCGTCTCATACAGGGAGGCGTGCGGCGGCATGCCGCCATACTCTCCCAACGATCGTCCGTTGATGAAGAGCTCGCAGCTAGTCCGGCATGTCCGGATGAGGAGACTCAGGCTTCCGTGCCGGGCGGGCAGCTGCACCCGCATCCGGTACCACAGGAAGCCCCTGTAAGGATTTTTCAGGATGATGGCGGCGTTGGCGGGCTGCAGAGACCACTGCGAGTCGTCGAAGGCGGCATCCGCCCAGCGCGGATCGTCTCCATAATGCACCCGCCAGTTACCGGAAAGATCAAGAGCAGGGATCCCTAGGTGGGAGGCGTCAACGGTCTGCGCACCAGCCGGCAACAGGCTGCCGGACAGGAACAACCAGAGCAGTAGTGTTAACGCGGCATACCTGTTCATACGTGCGATCACGTATCCTCTCGATCTCCATACTATCTATCAGGTATGGAGCTGCGAACCACGCAAATCTGTCCTCCTGACCACTTTCAAAGCAAAATGCATGCGTGTTGCAGTCTCATAAGGCGATCTCTGTCTCCGGAGTTATTGTTAATCATGCCTTTGAGCGTTCAGGAACAGTTTGGACAGATCGACATCTACGTCTTCGATCAGATTCTTCGGGGGAACATTGCAGCAGGAATGCGAGTCTTCGACGCCGGCTGCGGATATGGCCGCAATCTGGTCTACCTTCTTCGACAGGGGTGTGCGGTCTTTGGCTTGGACGCTAATCCTGAAGCCATAGAGTACGTCCGAAGCTTATCCGCCTCGCTGCGAAGCGGGCTCCCGGCAGAAAACTTCCAGGAAGGTCTTATTGAGCAAACCCCTTTTGCCGATTCATTTGCTGAAGTAGTGATCTGCAGTTCCGTGCTTCACTTCGCGCGGAACGAAGATCACTTCAGGAAGATGCTGTCCGAATTGTGGCGCGTGCTCACGCCTGGCGGGATGCTCTTCTGCCGCCTCGGTTCGAGGATCGGAATGGACTTCGAATGGGTGGAGGACAACAGGTACGTCATCGGAGATGGTCAGGAGTGGTTCCTGGTCGACGAAGAGATGCTCGTGGACCTCACGCTGGAGTTGAAGGGCATCCTGATCGACCCCTTGAAGACCACTATCGTCCAGAACCATCGGTGCATGACGACATGGGTCCTGCGAAAGCAGTCTTGAAATCCTCAGACAGCCTTAGGCGCGTATGCCCCAGTGGCCGGCCTGCGTCCGATGCGCTGAAGACGCTAGACTCGAGTGCGCCGGGCCAGAAGGTAGTCGAGCGAGAAGGCGCCCGCACCGAAGACGAACGCGATCAGGGCGGCCGCTAAAAAGGGGAACGGGTCGGCTGAGAAGAATTTAGTAGCGTCCGCACTGAAGAGAGAGGCAAGCCCCTCCCGATCCGCCGTAATGTATGCAACCAGCATATTCCCGGTCAGCAGCAGGCCAACGAGCCGCGTACCGAGACCGAGGATCAGCAGCAGGCCGCCAACAAACTCGAGCGTCGCTACGCATGGCGCCGCAATACCCGGGGCGGGAATCGACAGCGTCGTGAAGAACTGGATAACGTGCGGCAGGGTATGCAGCTTGCCCCAGCCTGTCTGCAGAAACTGCCAGCCGAAGTAGAGCCGAACCAGCAGCAGGAACGGCGACTCCAGCCGCGCAGCGAGCGCTTCGAAGCCAATGTAAATGCGCCCTGCCGCTCCCAACTGACCTCTTCTTCCTGCACCTGCAGCGTCGTTCATTTGCACCCACCTTTAATTGCTGGCCGGGGTTTGACGAACCAGCCAAGCTCCGCCCAGGTCTGAAAGGCACGCTGCAGAAACGTGCTGCGCTCGTCCTCGGGGATCAAGCTGCTCCCAAAACCCGCGGCAAGAGCATCTTCCAGGGTTCCGCCCTCGCCGAGCACCTCGAGCATACGGTAGTCCTCCGCATGCAGTCGCTTGTAGTAGACCGAGTTTTCGTGCCGATGAACGGCCAGGAAGATCTGCTCCTCTGGCAGGTCCGCGATCCTCCGGACGACCTTGCTCCGGCGTGCCGCCCTGGCATTGTTGCTGGCGCTGTCACTGCTACCCGCCTCGTTGCGCACCTCAATGAGCAGGTCATCCACGGGAAACCGTAATCGAAGCAGTTTCAAGTATGGCTGCAGACCAAACCGCGATTCAGCCTGAACGCTAGCCATATCTTCGCTTGACGGAACTGTGTCCTGCAGCTCGTCGAAGGCCTCGATGTGTGCCCATTCCAAACGCACCATATCGAGGGCAAGGGCAGTGCGAGGCGTAGTCCACGCGGGATGCTCTCTCAGCCAATCGCACAGCTTCGCCCCCAGGTCGCGCAGAGTGAACGAGGTCGACGGGCACTCCGCAATGTACTGCCGCATCAGCCCCTTAAACTTGCCCCGGCCCACAATCACCTGCAGCCCTGGAAAGTCCTCCTCGAAAGAGGCATAGAGCCGAAACCAGTACTGCCGGTTATAGATCTCCAGGCGCTCAAAGGAGCTAAGGCGGTCATTCGGGGCAATGAAGGCAGCTGCTTCGGAAGAGGCGTTCACTCCATTGCGGCGCCGCCGAGCCATGGTCTCCGCGCGGGTGAGTGGCTCCATCACGGCTGCCGCCATCCTTCGCTGCAAAGAGAGGAGCGGCGATGAGGTCTCTTGCGACTTTTGATCTACCGTGCCGTCGTGATGAGCCATTTCGCCAGAATCCGCCAGGACAGTTTCGGCCAGTATGCGGCTCAAATCATGACCTCCTCTAATGCCGGCTCAAAACTCTGTAGCGGATCAGCGGCTCCCTCGGCAAAGGCATCGCCCAAGGCCCGAGGATCAAGAAAGCGCTTCGCCTTCAGAGCCTCGGCGTGTACTTCATCGAATGTGGGGATGTTGTCGTCCCATTCGAGCAGCGTAGCGGTGGGCCCGCACCGCTCGATCGCTCGCTTATACAAAGACCACACCGGATCAAGGACTGGGTGATCGTGGGTATCAAGGATGTATTTTTCGAAGCGGGAGTGGCCGGCAATGTGAATCTGCGCCACGCGCTCGGCCGGGACAAAATCCAGGTACTCGAAGGGGTTGAAGGTGTGATTTTGAGAGGAGACGTAAATGTTATTCACATCGAGAAGAATGCCGCAATCGGCGCGCTCCACCACCTCGGCGAGGAACTCCCACTCGGTCATCTCGGAGGCGTGAAACTCGGCATAGCTGCTCACGTTTTCAACAACTACCGGAACCTCAACGAAGTCGCGCACCTGGCGGATCTTTGCCGCTGTTACCTCGACCGCCTCCCACGAGTAAGGCATGGGTAGCAGATCATGAGTATAGCGGCCATCGACGCTTCCCCAGCAGAGATGGTCGCTGAGCCAGGGAGTCTTCGTCCGCCTCGCCAAAGCCTTCAATCGCTTGAGGTGCTCGCGGTTGAGAGGATCGACTGAGCCGAAGTACATGGAGACTCCGTGCTGAACGACCTTATATTGCTCAAGAATCTGGTCGAGCACGGCGAGAGGGCGCCCGCCATCAATCATGTAGTTTTCAGAGATGATCTCAAACCAGTCCACCACCGGCTTCTTCTCAAGAATATGGCGGTAGTGGGGCAGCCGCAGCCCTATTCCCACTCCGTAATCCGTGAAGCCATTGAACTTGTTTGCCGCCACTGCGGGCTCCGCTAGCTACTACTTCTTAGGTTGGTTCTTCGGTTAGCTGCATCCTGCTCGACGTGTGTCTTGCCGGGTGCGGTTGCCATCGAAATGGCACAAATGGAGGCACGGCTAAGCGAAAGCAGGCTCACCGCTGGCAGTCACGTTGTGGGAAAGCACTCTGTACGCAGGCTCAGCAACGACGACGTTGAAGGGAGGTAAGGGGCAGACCATCCCATGCCAAGCCCCAACAGCGGCCCGCCCTCACTCTCTTGACGGTGCTGGCCTAAACCGCGTCCGGCATCTTGGAGCCGTCGGTTGCGCAGCCGCCCTTACCTTTGCAGCTGTTCTTGCCACTGCAGCCGTTGTCGCTCGACTTGCAACCACCCTTACCCTTGCAATCGTTCTTGCCTTTACAGGAGTGCTTGTCTTTGCTGTCGTCCGCGTTAAGCGAAGCGCGCAGGAAAGAAGCCTTGCCCGCCTTGACTGAGGAGACAGCGTTCTGTCCGGACTGGGTGGGCGCCCCCTGCATCGTGGCTGCACCACTCAGCAGACCAGATACTGCTGCGGCGACCATGAGGCTCTTCATTGAATTCTTCATCTGTAGTTCCTCCGTATTGTGGTTCATACCCGCACTAGTGGAGCAAAAGAAGACTCCACACTGAAAAGGCGTGACCCTAAGTATGTGTTCTTACATCAGAACGGTGAAGTTTGAACAGCAGATTCTTTGATCCAGCAGAATAATTGACGTGGGGACACAGATAAGCTCCGTCTATGAAGTTGGCCAGGCAACCTTGCCGAGCGCAAATGAGTAGGCCCGGGTCGCCGGGAAAACGGACGTATGCACGAACGACAAAGGAGCCGCCCACTCGGCAGCTCCTTTTGATATTCAAGATTTTCGAAATCGGGAAGAGCTAAGTCTTAGCGAAGGAAGCTATCGCACTGGCTTCATCATCTTTCACATCAAAGACGGTATAGAGCTTGGTGATCTGGAGCAGGTCATGGACCTTCTTAGTCAGGTTGAGCAGCTTCAATTCGCCACCCTGGTTGCGAACCGTCGTGTATGCGCTCACCAGTTCACCGATACCAGAGCTGTCGATGTAGTTGACGTCCCCGAGGTTCAACAGGATCAGCTTGGAGCCCTTCGAGAGGAGGTCCCTGGTCGCATCCCGCAATTTCACACTACCGTCGCCGAGAGTGATACGTCCGCTCAGGTCGAGAACTGTAATGCCGTCCACCTGACGGGTACTGAGTTTTAAGCTCACTTGAGAATTCCCTCCTTGTTGACTGTTTACTTCGTGTCCAGATGTTTGATCAGCGTCATCTCGGTTCCGGGATGCAGATGCCTGAAGTGTACCTCATCCATAAAGGACCGGATGAGGAAGATGCCGCGACCTGAGCCCCGCAAAAGGTTTTCCGGGGCCAGGGGGTCAGGAAGCTTCTCCAGATCGACTCCCTTGCCCTCATCCGCAATCCTGATTACAAGCGAAGTCCCTGTGTTCTCGAGGGACGCGTGAATGTGCTTGGACGGGTCATACGCGTTGCCATGGAGCACAGCATTCACTGCCGCCTCCCGCACCGCCATGGTTATGCGGTAGATGTCGTCTTCTTGTATTCCGGCTGCCTTCGCCAACTGTTCTGCTGCCTGTTCTACGCGATCGACGCTGTCGAGCGAAGAGTCCAGGGTCATACTCACACGGCTTGCCTGTGATTCCGCCAATCGATGTCCCTCATCGCGTACGGTCCCCGGCGCCGCAGCAGGTCTCGGCCCCGTCATGTGGCAGTTTGCTTGCTGCACTCAATAATGTCAAGAGAGACAAGCACTTGGTGGCTCCGCAGAGCGGAACCCGGCCGTCGACCTTCCCTTCCATTGACCGCCGGAGAGCAATAGGGGTTAGGGCACGAGGGAGAGAAGGGCTGAACGGCGAAGGCTCAGATGCCGAAAGGGCCCATGATCTCCTTCTCGAGTCATGGGCCCTTCCGACGTTCTTGCCGGTGCGTGGAGTGTGACTCGAGCTACTGCGGGGGCGTCGTCGGCTGGCCCGGGGGTACGCCAGGGGAAGTCGGGCTCTGTTGCTGGTCTGGATGCATCAGGTCCTGTGCCGGGGCAGGGGGCTTTTCGAGCTCCTGCAGGCGCTGTTGCTGACCGGGCAGCTCGGGCTCCGGCAGCTCCTTGGCAGGCTCGAGACCCGGGATGAGCGGAGCAGTCGCGACATTGCCGGTGACTGCATCGTTCAGGCTGATACCGTAGCGGTCAAGGGTGTTAGCGAGGATCTGGTTGAGTGCGGCACGGTCTGTAGCATAGGTAGCCTGCGCCGATAGCGCCGTGTCTTCAGCATTGGCCAGAGAACGCTGCTGAGCCAGGACCAGAGCCGTCGTCGAGGCCCCGAGGCGATACTTCTTGCGCTCGGCATCCAGGCTCTGAATGGAGTAATCGCGCTGTGCCGTGGCGGACATCACCTGGGCGCGGTCGTTGGTCAGGGCGAACTGCGCGTTCAAGACCTGGATGCGTATTTGCACGTACAACTGCTGGAGACGCATCTCCGCCTGACGGTATTCGAGCACGGAACGGGCCTGCTCAGCCTGGGCACTGCGGTTGCGGATCGGAATCGTTACGTTGAGGCCGACGCCCTTATCGGGATATTTGTTGTCGAAGAGATCGGAGAAGACGTCGGAGTAGCCCCTGGTCGGGATCGGCGTGCACTGGCCACCCGTAGTGAAGTTGAAGCAGTTCGGATTGGCTGAGCCGCCGAGGGTATTACCCCCGTAATAGGCATAAAGGTCGATGATAGGCAGCAGCCCGTTCTTCGCGCCTTTCAGGCTGATCTGGTCATTCTTCAACTGCACAACCGCCTGTTCGATCTCGGGGCGATTTGTGATCGCCTGCTTGACCAGGTCGTCGGCTGAGAGCTTCTCTTCGGGAGTCTCGGCAAGGGAGACGCGGTCGGTTGGGATCACCGGGGCAGAAGTCAGAGTAGGGTCGTTCAGGTTCCTCGCGACGGCCTGCTTCATGATGAGCTGCTGGTACTCAAGACGGCTCTGGGAGATGATGAGCGCCTGCTGGTCGTTGGCAACAGACGCATCCGAGTTAACTACGTCAAGGGGCGCCAGGGTTCCAATCTCGAGCTGCTTGCGATTATCTGAGGCGAGCTGCCTGGACTGTTCGAGTGAGCGCTCTTTAGCCTGCACGTCCTGGTAGGCGGTGACCAGGCCCCAGTAGATGTTTTCAACCTGGTTGATGGTGAAGAGAATCTGCTGGCGGAAGGCAGAGTCGGCGATACGCCGGTTGTTCTTTGCCTGGACGATAAAGCGGCCGTTTACCCCCGTACCAAATCCCTGCAGAAGATGCTGCGTGGCCTTGACCTGGAATGTTGAATTCAAAGTGGGCAGATAAGGGCTGCCGAGCGAGTTTCCGCTGACCCGATTGTTGTTGAAGGTGACCGCGAGCTGCGTACCGGTAAGGAAGCCCTGGGTGTAACCGAAGTCGTAAGTATTGGTGTCTGACGAGCAGGTTGCCGAGGTGCATTGGAAGGTGTTCTGAGCCTGCTGCTGGGATCGGTCAAACTGAAGGTTGCCGGTCAAGGCTGGGTCAAGATTGAATGGCAGAGGCCCGGCGCCACTGGTAGAGAGCACGATGCCTGAGGCGCCCGCGCCCGCACCGCCGGAGCCAACGGACGACCCCCCGGGACCGCCGCCTGAGGTGAGCGAAGAAGTGGTACCCCCGATAGTGTTTGAAACCAGGCCGGTGTTGACACCGTTCGGCAGCTGACCTGACTTTGTCCGCAGGATGTCAGTATCGGCGATGTCGAGGTTGTAGCGTTGAATCGCAATGTCGTAGTTATCCTCAAGTGCCAGCATGATGGCGTCGCTGAGGCTTAGGTAGATTTTGCCCGCACGCGCCAGGTCAGCCAGGCGCGGCACGTTCGTTCCGCTTGGCAGGGGAACGGAGGTCGCCTGGTAGGGCGCGAACGGGTTTGGAAAGTGATGGCGCGGAATGGTGAAGTCGCGAGCGGTCGAACGCAGGTAGAGCGGCTGGGTGAGGATCGGCTGGGGCTCGTCGGGCAGGTCCGAAGGAGTGGACGCTGTTGTGTTCTGCGATTTTGCAGCGTCCTGCTTGCTGGTGGCCTGTCCGAAGGCGCAGCCTGGCGCGGTAGCCATCAAGACGCAGGCAATCGCCGCGGCGGCGCGCAGCCGTGCAGTCGAGCTCTGCGGCTCTACAACGGTTTGCCTTTGTCGGGGGAGTCTATGGCTTACCGTATCAGCCTCACACCCGCCTATCTGAGCCCGTGCAGAAGATGCAGCATCCGCTTGCCGTATCATGCCGATGTTTGCTTCCATGCTCTTGAGTTCCATGCTCTCCCGCTGAACGAACAATGCCATTCACCCTTCCCCGCGTTCCTGTCAATCGCCCTTATATACGTGCGCGCTGCAGTCAATGACGCAACATGCTCGTGCTTCGACTCTTTCTCTTCGCCGCAAACGGTCACCAGGTTACCTCACTGGGAACCGGACTTGCCGGCACACTTCAATACGCTCCGAACTCGCGCTTCGTTCCCGACTACGCTCCTCAATCTGAAAGACAGCGCCTAAGAGAGCACACGAGCGCAGTTCGCCAAGGTCCTCAACTCGGCCAAAGTAGGCCGGACTTGCCGTCCAACTGATCATCGGAAATCGAGTTGAGTATATCGTAGCGACCATCAGTCGCAGGCGTGCTAGCAATTAGCCCGTCATCGCAGCAGTTCGAGATCTACGTGCCGCACAGGGAGTTGCTATACCTGACCGCGACCATCCGATCGGCTGCTATCTTCAGAGAGCATTCGGAGGAGCGCCCTGCATGCCGCTCGATGCTTCCACGTCCACCTCGAACGAAGCTCCTTCGAGCGGGACTCCCGGCACTACATGGAAGCTTGTGCTTTCCTACGATGGCTCCGACTTCAACGGCTGGCAGGTGCAGCCCGGGCTGCTGACCGTTCAAGGCGAGTTGGCGGCAGCGATTGAACGCGTGACGGGTGAGCAAGTGCTGCCACAAGGGTCAGGGCGCACCGATGCGGGCGTGCATGCGCTAGCCCAGGTCGCCTCCATGCGGCTTGACGCGCCCATTCCTCCCGGAAACTTGGTTCGCGCCCTGAACCGCACACTCCCGCCGTCAATCCGAGTTCTTGATGCGCAACGCATGACCATCGGCTTTCACGCCCGGCACAGTGCAACCAGCAAGACCTACGAATATCGCATCTTCCGTGGCGAGATCTGTCCTCCATTCCTGGCCCGCTACGTCTATTGCTACACCGCGCCGCTTGATGGGCAGTCCATGCAGAGCGCGGCGGCGATGGTTCTGGGAGAACACGATTTTGCCTCCTTCGCGGCGACCGAGCCCGATCGAACGCAGAGGACGGCTTTCGCCTCCCGCCCTGAAGACCCGGCAGTGGATGCTCCGGATCGAAAGGCGGGTCATCCCGCTCGAGGAAATGTGCGTCTGCTGCTGGAGTCAGGCTGGCGGAAGGAAAGCTCACCGGACGGTGACTTGCTCATCTATCGCGTCAGAGGCGATGGCTTTCTGCACCACATGGTGCGCAACCTGGTTGGGACGTTTCTCGATGCAGGCCGTGGCTTGATCGACGCCGGAGCGATACAACAGGTGCTGGCGGCGAAAGCCAGGCATGCGGCTGGCCCGACGGCCCCCTCCCGCGGGCTGTTTCTTGTATCTGTTGGTTACGACGCCACGGATGAGCTTGCTGCGTCGATCCACCTCTAATGGACGGCCGGGTGCTAACCTTAGCGTCATGCGCGCCCTACGCCGCCCAGCAGCCTTCTCCCGTGTAAGTCAGCTGGCGGAACAACGCGGCGTCCATCTGGCCTTTCAGTGGCTGCACCTGCACGGGCCAAAGATCATGCAGTGGCAGGCGGAGGTAGTAGCGATCGCCGCGCCTCCCTTTAGCGAATCGGCGCGTGCGGAGTGGCTGGCGGACCGCTTTCGCGAGCTCGGCCTGACTAAGGTCGGCATAGACGCGGCTGGTAATGCTCTCGGGACCTATGCGGCCTCTTCCGTGGATCGTGGGACAGGCGAAAGGTGCGTGCTGGTCTCGGCGCATATAGACACGGTGTTTCCGCTGGCCACGCCAATTCGGTCTAAAGTCGAGGGCGACCGGCTCACCGCTCCGGGCGCCTGCGATAACGGGGCAGGGATAGTGGCCCTGCTGGCCATTGCCGCGGCCCTGCGACACGGCGGCATTGCCGTCCCCTGTGACCTGCTGTTTGCCGGCAACGTGGGAGAAGAGGGCGAAGGCGACTTGCGCGGCATGCGCCAGCTCTACTCGCAGGCCTTGAAACAGCAGCGCGATCTTTCCTCTCCCGTTGACTTGGCTCCCGCTGGAGGTCAGAGGATGAAGTCCCCAATCATTCTCGCTCACCTGGTGATTGACGGAGCCGGCCACGAACTCGCCGTCACCAGTGCCGTGGGGAGCCGGAGGTACCTGGCGACGATCGAGGGATCCGGGGGACACTCGTGGAGCGATGCCGGGCGACCCAATCCTATCGTGGCAATGAGCCGGGCGATCGCCAGTCTTGCGAAACAGCCGGTGCGGGAAGATACCCGCTGGAATGTAGGAACCATCGAAGGCGGCACGTCGGTGAACTCGATTCCTGAAGTCGCTTCGGCTCGCTTCGATCTACGCTCCACAGACGCCGAAGAGCTCATCCGGCTCGAGGTCGAACTGCACCGCGCCCTGGAGGATGCGGTATTCGCCGTGAACTCCGGAGATGCAAGCTCAAGCCCTGTGCCCGGCGAAGTACAACAGCAACGGCCTGATTTGTCCGGGAGAGGCAATGCAGGTGGGGCGAGTAACCGTCTTGCGATCGACTTGCTGACGTCTGCTCATCGCGCGCGGTCGACGAACGGCGTCACTCTTGGACAGAGCAGGTCGGGTCAACTCCGGCTGAGCGTCGAGAAGATAGGAGATCGCCCAGCGGGGCGGCTCGCCCCGGGAGCCAGGATTCTCGAGACACTGCTTGCCGTGGATCGTCATCTCGGCATTCACACTGGAGAGCGATCAGCCTCTACGGATGCCAACATACCTCTCTCGCTGGGCAGGGAGGCTCTCAGCATCGGTGCGGGGGGTGAAGGCGGCGGCGTCCACACCAGCAGTGAGTGGTACGACGCGCGTAATCGAGAGCTCGGACTCCGCCGCATACTGTTGCTATTGCTGGCGCTCGCCGAGTCAGCCTGAGCTGTATCGACCTGCCTGTTACTCTTGGAGGATTCATCCATCGGTCCAGCGGGTGGAGCCGCTTGATCGTGCGGTGCGGGTCGGGTCAGCCTTGCGTCGGCTGGAAATTGAGCACCACTTGTCGCTCTCCCTTATTCCTTCGCGTCCAGAGTGAAGGTCTCTCTGACCTCGGACTTGAGCAACTCGGCCTGCGGGTCAATGATGCGGTTCATGGTTACCTTTGCGTGTTTTCCGTGTACCTCAATGACCAGGTAGTGAAAGTTGGGAAAGCCGGGTTGCTGGTATAGATCGTCGTTGGCGCGCACCATGACGGGGTAAGGCTTGGCTCCGCCGCCCCCGGTGACGATGTAGCTGACACCCTTCCTCTCGTACCGCTCGTAGTTGTGGATATGGCCGTTGACTACGACAAATTTGGCGTGCGAGTGCTGGCTCTGCCCCTCTATATAGTTGCGCAGCTCGATCTGGTCGGGAGTGGGGAGGCTGACGGCCATCTGCGTCTGGATGTCGGTAACCAGCGGCATATGCGAGAGGAAGAAGACGAAGTCTGCCGTAGCGGGCAGATTGGCGAGCTGCGATTCCAGCCACTGGCGCTGCGCAGTTCCGGGAACAGGCGCCCAGAAGGAGTCGAGCACGATGAGGTAGACGTTGCCTAACTGGACCGAGTACCAGCGGTGTTCGTGAAGGTAGGGAAAGTTGGCAAAGTAGTTCTGCAGACCGCGCATCGGGTCCCGGGCAAGCTCGTGGTTTCCTATGGCCGGGTAGAGGCGGAGGTGGGCAGCGCGCCAGGGCTCCGTCTCATGCTGGAAGACCTGCCAGTCGGCCGGGTCGTCGCCCATGAATGGCATGTCTCCAGAGAAGAAGATGGCGTCCGGCGCCTCTTTGGCGATGCGATCCACGAGCCATTTGCGAGGACGAGGGGACGCATCGGTATCGTCGGCAGGGTCAGTGAAGCGACTGTCGCCGTAAGCTACGATCTTGAGGTCGGATCCCGGTCTGATTTCGTTAACTACAATGGTCGGCTGACCCATCGGGGCGCTCGGATGCGCAGGATCGAGCTGGTTGATGGATGCTGATGCATATGACCTGACCTGGGGCGCGGCAGGGTCTTGCGCGTTGACTATAGTAGTTCCGAACACGATGAACGCGGGCAGAAAGAGCGCCGCCGCCCGTGTTTTCATGCCTTGCCGCCGGGCCGCGGTCCTCAAGATCACCATGTCAAGCGTCGGGGATGGAGCGGAACGAACCCGGTGTCCGGGACTTGCCCTTGCGCACGAACTGGGAGCTGATTCTGTACCGCCGCCTACGAAATGCACGACTTCAAGCCGGTCATTTTCGGCTACTGGATGGGTCGACCAGTCTTTGCGCTGGATGATAGCGCCGTTGTGCTCCACCGCGATTCGGTCGCCCTTAAGTTCCAGGCTGGAAATCAGGTCTGCTAGAGTAGCCCCGGCGTTTAGATCGGGGAAGAGGCGCGGCTCTCCGTTCATCGTGATTTGCATCCCTAAAAGCGTAACACTGCCCTTCCGTTGTTCTTGAACCTACCATCGGGTGATCGCGACGGCTTGACTACGAGGGGATGAAAAACTAGAGTCGTAACAGGGCCCGCTGCGCTCCGGCCCGCGATAGACTCTCCTTAATGCAATCTGCCAACTACTATTCGAATTATCTGCCCCTGCTGCTGCAGATTCTGCTCGCCACCGGCATGGGAGCTGGGATGGTTGCGGGGTCCTGGTTCATCGGGCGGCACCGCAACTCGAAGGCCAAGAACGCCGCATACGAGTGCGGAATTCCCGCTGAAGGGGATGCCAGGGGCCGGTTTTCTGTTCGCTTCTATATGGTGGCTATGCTCTTCATCCTCTTTGACGTCGAAGTCGTGTTCCTGCTGCCGTGGGCGGTCGTATATCGCGAGCTGCCGGCGCTGATGGGCTCGCGCTTCTTTGGCTTCTGGGAGATGATCGTCTACCTCGGCTTCGTGCTGGTTGGCTTCTTCTACATCTGGAAGAAGGGCGTGCTGGACTGGTCCAGCGACAAGGCAGACCTCTAGATCCATGGCTGACACACCTATCAATGCAGAGCCTGGAGTGGATGGGGGGCCAGTGGCCGCACAGTCGCCCAGGGATGAGGTTCTCAGTGGCCATCCTGCGAACCGAGCGATCACTTCCCTGCTGGCGTGGAAGCCGGATGCAATAACTGACGCTGCATTCGCGCTCCAAGAGATGAGCCTGACGATCGCCGGCCACGATATCCGGGAGGCCTGCCGCTCGGTGCAGGCGGCCGGCTACAACTTCCTGGAAGATGTGACCTGCGTTGACTGGTACCCGAGCGAGCCGCGCTTCCAGGTGACCTACCACATCCTTTCGCACAGTTTGAAGGAGCGGCTGCGGCTGAAGGTCATGGTTGCGAGCATGGATCCGGTAGTCGACAGCATCGCCTCCGTGTGGCCTTCGGCAAATTTTTATGAGCGCGAGGTGTTTGACCTCTTCGGCGTGCGTTTTGCCGGGCACCCTAACATGCGACGCATCATGATGCCCGAGGAATGGGAGGGTCATCCCCTGCGCAAGGATTATCCGGTAGAGGGCTACCGCTGATGACCGAGTTTGTCTCGACCGAGTCGCTGATCGCCGAGCGGCCCAACGACGGTACCAAAGACAGCACCATGGTCTTGAACATGGGGCCGCAGCATCCGTCCACCCACGGGGTGTTGCGCCTGGTGCTCGAGATTGACGGCGAGACGGTGATCCGTGTGGTCCCGGACATTGGCTACCTGCACACGGGGATCGAAAAGACCTGCGAGGCCAAGTTTTACCAGCAGGTGGTGCCGCTGACGGACCGCATCGACTACCTCAGCCCGATGTCGAACAACCTCTGCTACTGCCTCGCGGTCGAGAAGCTGCTGGCGATCGAGGTTCCGCCGCAGGCGATGTACCTGCGGGTGCTGCTGAACGAGCTGACACGGCTCAATTCTCACCTGGTCTGGCTGGGGACGCACGCCATGGATATTGGCGCGCTGACTATGTTCCTCTACACCTTTCGCGAGCGCGAGGAGATTCTACGAATCTTTGAGCATGTCTCGGGCCAGCGGATGATGACATCTTACTTCCGCGTTGGCGGGCTCTCGCTCGAGCCGCCGCTCGACTTCTTTGACCGGGTGCAGGCGCTGTTGAATATTCTTCCGGAGAAGATAGACGAGTATGTCAACCTGCTCACGGGTAATCCAATCTGGATCAATCGTACCCAGGGTGTCGGGTATCTGAGCGCGGCCGATGCGATTGCCCTGGGAGTGACGGGGCCGCCGCTGCGGGCCAGCGGAGTCGATTGGGACCTGCGCCGCGACATGCCTTATTCGGGGTATGAAAAGTTCCAGTTCAAAGTGCCGGTCTCAAACGATGGTGATGTGTGGGCGCGATACGTCGTACGCATCGACGAGATGCGGGAGTCGGTGAAGATCTGCCAGCAGGCGCTCGACGGCATGCCTGGCGGCCCGATCAAGGCCGATGCTCCCAAGGTCGTGCTGCCGGACCGCGAGAAGATGAAGACCCAGATGGAGTCGCTCATCTACCACTTCAAAATCGTGACGGAGGGCTTTGCGGTGCCCGCCGGCGAGGTCTACCAGGCCATCGAATCCCCGCGCGGCGAGATGGGCTACTACGTGGTAAGCGACGGGACGGCGAAGCCCTATCGCGTGCACATGCGGAATCCCTCCTTCGCTACACTGCAGGCGCTGCAGACGATGTGCCAGGGACGGCTGCTGGCGGATGTTGTCGCCGTAATCGGGTCGATTGATATTGTCCTGGGGGAGATCGATCGATGACGCTGACAATTGTTAATGAACGGAAGGTCATAGGCGAGTTGTGGGTGTCGCTGGTCTCACTGATCCTGTCTTATGTGGCAGGACATGAGCTTGGCAAGATCGGCGGCTCACCCGCGGTAACGCAAGGCAAAGAGGGCCGTGTAACAATCGCGAGCGAGGGACGGATGCTCGCGATCGAATGTGTGACGGACTGCGAGACGTCTGGAATCGGCGAGTGGCGTCTGATAGAAGAGGCGCCTGATCGAGGACGCGTGCTCAGTAAAGGGAGCTTCCGAATCGGCGCCGATAGCATGGTGGAGTTCAGCGATCGTAAGGGTAAGCTGGAGTTGGAAGTAGCGGCCGAGGCATTCACGGCCAAGATCTTCGACGAGATGTAGCACGCCAAATCCGCAGAGTTGCGGTGGCTCTAGGAAAGCGCCTGATGGACGTGAACGGACAATTCGCAGGGCATACTATGTTTTCGCCGGAGTTGGCCGCCCGCTTCGATAAGCTGGTGACACTCTACCCGGTGCGTCGCTCGGCGCTGATCCCGATGCTGCTCTATGCGCAGGATGAGGTTGGCTACATCTCCGAAGCCGTGATTGCGGAACTGGCAGCGCGTGTCGGCCTAACTAGTCTTGAAGTACTTAACGTAATCAGCTACTACTCGCTGCTGCGGACCAAGCCCGTCGGCAAGTATCACGTGCAGGTTTGTACCAACATCAGCTGCATGCTGCGAGGTGCAAACGAGCTGTTTGAACATTGCAAGCAGCGGTTAGGGGTCGAGAATAGGCAGACGACAGCGGACGGGATATTTTCGCTGGAAGAAGTCGAATGTATCGGTGCCTGCAGCTGGGCGCCGGCGGTGCAGGTGAATTACGACTTCCATGAGAATCTTACGCCGGAGTCGATGGACCTCGTTCTCGATCAGTACCGTGTGAAGTCGAGCGACGAAAGCACGAACGGGGCGAGGGCATAATGGCGACACTTACCTCACATCCCGATGAAGTGAAGGTGCTCTCGTACCGCTTTGGCCAGGGTGCAACGGCTATCGACAAGTACCTCGAACTCGATGGCTACCAGTCTGCACGCAGAGCGATCGAGCAGGGCCCGGAGTGGATCATCGCGGAGATGAAAGCCTCGAACCTGCGCGGCCGAGGCGGCGCCGGCTTCCCGACCGGCATGAAGTGGTCTTTTGTCCCTAAGGGAGGCGATCGGCCGAAGTATGTTCTGGTCAACGGCGATGAGAGTGAGCCTGGAACCTGCAAGGACAGGCTGATCTTCGAGCACGATCCTCATTCGGTGATCGAGGGCGTGATTATCGCGGGCCGGGCAATCGGCGCAAAGATGGGGTTCATCTACCTGCGAGGCGAGTACCGTTATCTGCTCAAGATCATGGAGCGCGCGATCGCCGAGGCTTACGAGCGCGGCTTTCTTGGCAAGAGCATCTTCGGCAGCGACATGGATTTTGACATCGTTTCGCACACTGGGGCGGGCGCTTACGAGGTCGGCGAAGAGTCGGCGCTGATGGAGTCGCTTGAGGGTAAGCGCGGCATTCCGCGGATTCGTCCTCCGTTCCCGGCCGTCGTTGGGCTGTACGGCGGGCCCACTGTAATCAACAACGCAGAGACGCTGGCGACCGTGCCCCACGTGCTGCGCATCGGAGGCGCCGAGTATGCGAAGCTTGGAACGGAGCGCAACGGCGGGACGCGCCTTTTCTGCCTGAGCGGCCACGTGGCTCGACCGGGCGTCTACGAACTGCCAATGGGCTACAACCTCGAGAAGATGATCTACGAGGTAGGCGGAGGCATCCCCAACGGCCGCCAGCTAAAGGCCGTCGTGCCCGGCGGCTCGTCGACGCCGTGCCTGCTGCCCAGTGAGATCGATATCGGCATGGATTTCGACCAGGTGGGTAAGGCCGGCAGCATGCTGGGCTCGGGCGGCGTCGTCGTGCTGGACGATACTACCTGCATGGTTGAGTTCGCGCTGCGCACGATGAAGTTTTACCAGCACGAGAGCTGTGGATGGTGCATCCCGTGCCGCGAAGGAACAGACTGGCTGAAGAAGACGCTCACGCGGTTTCACTCGGGCGGTGGAGTGGCCAAGGACATCGACAACATCAAGTACCTAGCTGAGAACATGATGGGCAGGACGTTTTGCCCGCTGGGCGATGCGGCGGCGATGCCGACGATTGCGTTTGTGAAGAAGTTCCGCAAAGAGTTCGAGGACCACCTCGACGGCAGGCCCTGTCCTTATGTTAAAAAGCACGCGAGCGAACTGGTTGGTGTTTGAAATATTGCGAGATCGTCAAAGTGTTGAAGGCAGACGGATGGCGATTGGACCGGCAAAAGGGAAGCCATCAACAGTTCAAGCATCTCTGAAGAGGGGCGTCGTCGCAAATCCACACCATGCACATATGAGACCTCCCGTCGGGCTTAGCCAAAGGTGTTCTCAGACAGGCGGATTTGAAGTGAAAAGTAGATATGTTGTAGTGTTCTATCGGACTTCCGGGAACTTCGCTGGTCACGCACCCGACGTGCCCGGCTGTTTTTCGATGGGAGACACTCTCGACGAGATGCGGGCTAATATGACTGAGGCATTAAAGTTTCACTTTGAAGGAACAGCGGACCAGGGCCTTGCTATCCCCGAACCTACAACGACTACCATCGACTTCAGCCCAAAGGGCGATAACTACGCTCCCGACGTACTCTATGCCGTTGTCGAATGGGTTGAAGTAGAAGTTCCCGCTGGCAGCAAACAGCCTACGTTCGCAGCGGCCGATTAACTCGAATATTGCTTGTCAGCGAGGGACTAGTAAGTCACCTAACGAAGGATGCTGTGATGGCTGACGTAAAGTTTACGGTTAACGGCAAGACGCTCACAGCGCCGGCCGGCACGCTGCTGATCGATGCATGCCGGCAGTCGGGAGTGGAGATTCCTGCCTTCTGCTACTACCCCGGGTTATCGCTGCAAGCGGCCTGCCGCATGTGCGTGGTGCGCATCGAGAAGATGCCAAAGCTGCAGACGGCGTGCACCACTCCTGTAGCCGAGGGCATGGTGGTTCTGAGCGAGAGTGAAGAGGTCGTTCAGTCGCGCAAGGCGATGCTCGAGCTGCTGCTCGGAAACCATCCGCTCGACTGCCCGGTATGCGACGCGGGCGGTGAGTGCGAACTGCAGGACATGACTTTCAAGTACGGTGCCGGCGAATCGCTCTACACCGAGGCCAAGCAGCACCGCGAAGAGCAGCAGTGGTCCCCCGTCGTATTCTTTGACCGGCCCAGGTGCATCCTCTGCTATCGTTGCGTGCGCGTCTGTGGCGAAGGCATGGATGTCTGGGCGCTCGGCGTGCAGAACCGCGGAGTGAGCAGCGTGATTGCGCCGAACGTCACTGGAGAAGGAGGCGACCACCTCGACTGCGAAGAGTGTGGCATGTGCATCGACATTTGCCCGGTGGGCGCGCTCACCTCCGGCACGTACCGCTATAAGACGCGACCCTGGGAGATGAACCACGTTGGCACCATCTGCACCCATTGCGGCGATGGCTGCAAGACGACGCTGGGTGCCCGGCGAGTCGACGATGGCAACGAGATCGTCCGCGGCGACAACCGCGACAAGAGCGGCATCAACGGCGACTTCTTGTGCATCAAGGGTCGCTACGCGTTTGACTTTGCCAACCACCAGGACCGGCTCACCAAGCCTTTAGTACGTCAGGCTGATGGCAAGCTCGCCGAGGTGAGTTGGGAGCATGCACTTGATTACGCGGGCATGAAGCTTCGTGAGATTCGTGACGCGCAGGGTGGCGCTGCGATCGGCGTCATCGGCTCGAACCGCACGACCAACGAAGAAAATTACCTGCTGCAGAAATTCGCACGCACGGTGCTCGGCACCAACAACATCGATCATCACCGGACAGCGGACTACGCCGGATTTGCGCGGGCGCTTCGTGGTCATGGCAGTCGAACTGCTTCCTTACGCGATGCGCTCACCAGCCCGGCGGTCCTGCTGCTCGGCAACGATCCAACGGAGCAGCACCCGCTCCTGGCCTGGAATCTTCGCACGAATGTACGCCACAACAAGGCGCGGATTTACATCGTCAACCACGCCGACATCAAGCTCAAAAGGCAGGCCAAGGCCTTCCTTCAAGTAGCGCAGGACGGATACGCGGCAGCCATCGAATACTTAGGGGGCAACGACGGCGCCATCGATGCGAATGGCAGTAGCAAAGCATTTCGCGAGGCATTACGGGCTGAAGAAAAGCTGCTTATCGTCTTCGGCTCCGAGTACCGCGGTCCAGCCATCAAGGCGCTCGTTGATTTCGGGCTGACGCTGCCCAATGCGACGTTCGCCTGCCTGGGAGACTATGTGAACTCGCGCGGCGCGGCGGATATGGGTCTGCTGCCTGACTTGCTTCCCGGCTACGTGCCTGTGGATGCCCCGTCCCACTTTGCCGGTGAATACGCGGGCCTGCCGGAGGCACCCGGACTCAACCTGGTGCAGATGTTTGACGCAGCTGCGGCTGGCGAACTGGCGGCGCTCTATGTAGTAGGCGCAAACCCCGTCTCGCGCTTTGGAGTAGACCCGGCGGCGCTCAAGAATACTTTCATGATCGTACAGGACATGTTTTTGACGGAGACGGCCCTGGTCGCCGATGTAGTCCTCCCGGCTGCTAACCTGTATGAAAAGTCAGGCACCGTGACGAACACTTATGGGGATCTGCAACTCGTCAAGAAGGCCTCAGATCGGGCTGGGGTCCGCACCGACTTTGAGCTGATCGTGCGTCTTGCAGACCGTGCCGGAGTCAATCCGAAGTCGCTCGTGCCCTTTGGCCCAGGCGTTCGGGGCGACATGGGGCAGACGCGTGGCGCGCAGTCCGGAGAAGCAGATCGGCATGCAGTATGGCTGGTCGCGAATCACCTTGAGCCCAAGCTGAGCCCCTTTGATCCCTTCGCGACCCTTGACGAGATTCAGCGGCTGGTGCCCGGGTATGTAGCTTCGAGGCTGGAATTGCTTGCCGGCAACGATACGCACGTGACGACGCTAGCCGGGGATAATCCGGTGCGGATTGATGCTCCTGCAACCGACAGCAGCCGGGGCGACCTGGTGCTCCCGTCCAGCGATACCCTCTTCACCTCGGGCACACTGGGTCGATACAGCAAGATGCTGCACTCGGTCGTGGAGTCGCGGAAGCCGGCAGAGACGGCCGCGGATTGAGCATGCCATCTACAATCGGGCAGACGAGAGGCGCGGCGTGAGCATCCTGCTTTTTCTGCTGTTCTGCATCGTCAAGGTAGGCGTGGTTACAGTAATCCTGCTGACCGCAGTAGCCTATACAGTGCTGCTCGAGCGGAAGGTCGTAGGCCGCATACAGAATCGCTGGGGACCGAGTCGCGTAGGGCCTTTTGGCCTGCTGCAGCCGCTTGCCGATGGCATCAAGCTTTTCCTGAAGGAAGACCTCATTCCAGCTGGCGTCAATCGCCCGCTTTACATTCTCGCGCCGATGATCTCACTGGCCTGCGCGTTGATTTCAATTGCAGTCGTGCCCTTTGGCGCGGTCAAGCTCTTCCGCGGTGCCGACATCTTCGAGATAGCCGACCTCAATATTGGCCTGCTGGTGATTCTCGGCATAACCTCCGTCGGGGTCTACGGTATCGCGCTTGCCGGCTGGTCTTCCAACAGCAAATATTCGCTGCTTGGCTCATTGCGGGCGAGTGCGCAGATGGTCAGCTATGAGCTCGCCCTCGGTTTGTCGCTTGTGGGCGTAGTGCTGCGCGCCTCTTCGCTGAGCCTGCGGCACATTGTCGACAGCCAGACCTCTCCGCACTGGGGCTTTCTTGCCTGGAACGCCTTCGGCGGCTTCCAGTGCGTGGCCTTCCTGATTTACCTGACGGCGGCTTACGCGGAGACGAACCGCGCCCCTTTCGATATGTCAGAGGCGGAGACGGAGCTCACCGCCGGCTACCACACCGAATACAGTTCGATGAAATTCGCCATGTTTTTCATGGCTGAATACGCCAATATGATCACCGTGAGCTGTGTCGCGACGCTGCTGTTCTTAGGTGGATGGACCAGCCCATTCGGCTCTCACATTCCAAACTTCGGAGGGGCGTTCGTCGTCGCCATGCTCCCGGTCTTCTGGTTTGTGGTGAAGGTTTTGTTTTTTCTCTTCCTCTACATATGGGTCCGCGGTACGCTGCCGCGGTTCCGATACGACCAGCTGATGGCCTTCGGATGGAAGTTTCTGCTGCCGCTGGCGATCGCAAACATAGTAGCGACCAGCCTGTGGCTGGCTATCCGAGGTGGATAACAAGCGCTGTTGCACTCTGCGCGGCCTACCGCAGCGGCCGGCGCTGTGATTTACAATCAATCTCCGGGAACATCGCGTAACCTGCTCCACGACGACGGGCGACTTTCAGAATGCATCTAGTCTTGTTCCTGATCTTTGGCGGGCTTTGCGTAGCGGGTGCTTTGAATCTGCTGCTGCAGCGCCACCCGATCAACAGCGCCCTGTCATTGATCGTGGTGATGGCTTCGCTTGCCGTTCTCTACCTTCTGCTGGGCGCAGAGTTTGTCGCGGCCGCGCAGGTGATCGTCTACTCGGGCGCCATCATGGTGCTCTTCACATTCGTCATCATGCTGTTGAACGCAGGGAAGGAAGAGCGCACCCACGGGAGCAATGCCGCATACCTTGTCGGGTTCCCCGGAGTCGCTGCGCTGTTTTCCCTGCTTGCCTTCGTCTTTCTGTCGCAGCGGAATCACCTGGGACAGGCGCGGCTGGGCGACTACCTGGTGACTACCGTCGATCTGAGCAGGGTGCTATTCAAAGACCTGCTGCTGCCTTTTGAGGTCACCTCTGTGCTCATACTCGTGGCTATACTCGGAGCGGTCGCGCTCGCGCGGAAGGAGCATTAAATCGTGGTCCCTATCTCCTGGTACCTGGTGCTTGGCGCGCTGCTGTTCTCGATTGGCGTCGGAGCCTTTCTTATCAAGCGCAACCTGATCACGATCTTCATGTCGATCGAGTTAATGCTCAACGCGGTAAACCTCACCTTCGTCGCCTTTGCGCATCAATGGAGACAGGTGAATGGGCAGATATTCGTCTTTTTTGTCATGGTTGTTGCCGCCGCTGAGGCAGCCGTGGGCCTGGCGATTATCATCTCGCTCTTTCGCTCTCGCAACACCCTCAACGTCGACCAGATCGACCTCATGAAGCTATGAACGAGACCAGATCACTCCATCTCTGGCTGATACCGCTGCTACCCGCTGCCGGCTTCCTCGTGAATGGCGTGCTCGGCAGAAGGCTGCCCCGGACGCTCGTCGCTGCGATTGCACTGCTCGCCACGGCTGCGCCTTTTGCAATGGTGCTGAACGTGGCTGCACATTTTAACCAGTTATCGTTGCCTTACGTAGAACGCTTTTCGACACCGTGGATTGAGGCAGGATCCTTCCGTGCCGATTTTGCTTTTTCGCTCGATCAGCTCACTCTCATCATGCTGCTGGTGGTCACAGGAGTGGGTTTTCTTATCCACCTATACTCTGTCGGCTACATGGCCGAGGAGCAGGGCTACTGGCGATTCTTTGCTTACCTCAACCTCTTCATGTTCTTCATGCTGACGCTGGTTCTGGCGGAGAACTTCCTGCTCATGTTCGTAGGATGGGAGGGCGTTGGATTGGCGTCCTATCTCCTGATCGGGTTCTACTTTACGCGACACTCGGCCGCGAATGCGGGCAAGAAGGCCTTCGTAGTAAATCGGATCGGCGACTTTGGATTCTTGATCGCGCTGTTCCTGCTCATTGCTCACTTCGGGACGCTGAGCTTCGGAACTATTTTCGCCCAGTTGACCATGCACCCTGAGCTGCAGGGCGGCTTCCTGACTGCGATCGCACTCTGCCTGGTCTTTGCAGCAACCGCGAAATCGGCGCAGATTCCGCTCTACGTCTGGCTGCCCGACGCGATGGAAGGGCCCACCCCGGTGTCGGCGCTGATCCACGCCGCGACCATGGTAACGGCGGGCATCTACATGGTGGTGCGAACGCACGTAATATTCGACCGCTCGCCGCTGGCACTTTCCGTAGTCGCGGTCATTGGCGCTGCTACTGCCTTCTTCGCTGCAACAATCGGCCTGGTGCAGACCGACATTAAACGGGTGCTCGCCTACTCCACCATCTCGCAGCTTGGTTACATGTTCCTCGCCTGTGGTGTTGCCGCTTACTCTTCCGCCATCTTCCATCTGATGACGCACGCCTTCTTCAAGGCACTGTTGTTTCTGGCGGCGGGGTCGGTCATCCATGCGCTTAGCGGCGAACAGGACTTGCGCGAGATGGGTGGCTTGAGAACAAAGATCCCAGTCACATTCTGGACCATGACGATTGCAGTGTTCGCTATCTCAGGGTTGCCGCCATTTGCGGGCTTCGTTAGTAAAGACGAGATCCTCTACCGGGTGTTTACTTCGTCGCGCGGCGGCCCGGTACTCTGGGCAGCAGGCTTTGTGACTGCGTTCCTGACATCGTTTTACATGTTCCGGCTCTGGTACCTAACCTTCTTTGGAGAACGCCGGACGTCTCTGGCTGCTGCGCACACCCCGGAGCCGGGTCACTCGCCGGAGGAGGCAAACTCCAGCTTGCATCCTGTCCACGAAAGCCCGTGGATCATGCTTTTTCCGCTCGCGGTGCTGGCAATACTCTCTTTTGCCGGCGGTTGGATCGGATGGCCTGAAGTGCTGGGCGGCGCAAACCGCTTTGCCCGTTTCATGCAGCCGGTGGTTTCAGGCCAGCAGGGGCTCTCGTTCGAACAGGTGACGATGGGCGCGCTGGTCAACCCGGGCCTGGCAGCTGCCACGCCTCACCTCGTGCGCGAGCACGAAGGGCTTGAGTTGGTGCTGAGCGGGCTCTCAGTTCTGGTCGCTGTGCTTGGATGGCTGTTGGCACACGTGATGTACTTCAGCAGGCCGCAGCTGCCGCAAGAGCTTGCCACGAGAATGAGGGCTGCTTACGCGCTGCTTGCGGGCAAGTACTGGATAGATGAGGTCTACAGCGCACTCGTGGTCGCTCCGCTGATGATGCTTACTAGGATCGGCCTGTGGAGTGGCTTCGATCGAGGCATCGTAGACGGCGGAGCATACGCCGTTGCGGGGAGTGCGACAGGGCTTGGATCCCTCTTGCGCCGCATGCAGTCCGGCAACATACGCTCTTACGCAGGATGGCTGGTCTTTGGCGCAGCCGGACTGCTGCTCCTGATGTACTTCAAGTTCGGAATGCATGCAGGTCCGCATTTCTGAGTAAGCCATCAGTAAGTGGTTGAACACAGACGACGGGAAAGCGCAATTTGGGTATCGAACACATTCTGACACTGATTCTCTTTGTACCCACGGCGGGAGCGCTGGTTGTCGCGCTGCTGCCGCGGCATGGTCGCGTCATCCAATGGTTCACATTACTCGTGACGCTTGCCACGTTCACGCTGTCGCTGCATCTGCCCGCTCACTTTGTCTACGGTCATTCCGGCTTTCAATATGAAGAGAACCGCTTATGGATCGCGAACCCCGCAATCCGCTACCACGTCGGGGTGGATGGCATCTCGATATGGCTGGTAGTGCTGACGACGCTGGTTGCGCCTATCGGCGTGCTCTCATCCTGGCGCGCCATCGAGAGCCGCACCAAGGAGTTCTATTCCCTGTTCCTGCTGCAGCAGACCGCGATGCTCGGTGTCTTTGTCTCGCTCGATCTGTTCCTCTACTATGGTTTCTGGGAGCTGTCGCTGGTTCCGATGGCGATTTTGATTGCGATGTTTGGCCGCGGCAGAGGCCCGCAGGCTGCGCTGAAGTTTTTCGTATATACCTTTGTGCCTTCCGCGCTGTTCCTTGTTGCGATCGTCTGGCTTTATGCCAGGACCGGAACGTTTGACTTCGTCCAGCTGCAGCAGAACTTGAATGGCTCAGCCGCGGCGCTCGCGCCGCATGCGTTGATGTGGGTGTCGCTTGCCTTTCTGGTTGCATTCGCCGTTAAAGTGCCCGTCTTCCCACTCCATGGGTGGCTGGGGGACGCGTTTAGCGAGGCTCCCACCGCCGTGGCGATGGTGCTTGCCGGCAAGCTCGGCCTCTACTCCATACTGCGATTTAATCTCGGCCTGTTCCCTGCTCAGGCCCGGCGGGTGGCGCCATGGATGATCGCGCTAGCCGTGATCGGCATCCTTTATGGAGCGCTGGTAGCGTTGGTGCAGCGCGACTTGAAGCGCCTGCTGGCGTTCTCTACACTGAGCCATCTTAGCTTCTGCATCCTCGGGATATTCTGCTTCGCAGTTGCAGGCGTGGATGGTGCGGTGTATCAGATTTTGAATCACGGCATCTCTGCCGGCGCACTGTTTGTGCTGCTCGGGATTCTGTACGAACGGTACGGCAGCTATGACATGGGTTCTTATGGGGGCCTGGCGTGCAAGCTGCCGAACATGGCTGCTCTTTTTGTCATCACTGCGCTGTCGCTTATGGGACTTCCGATACTGAATGGCTTCGTTGGAGAGTTCTTGATTCTCAGCGGAAGCTTCCCCGGGCATCCGCGCTGGGTAGCCGGGGCGACGCTGGGTGTGATCCTTGGAGCGGCTTACCTGCTTACCATGATCCAGCGTGTCTTCTACGGACCCATCTCAACGCTGGTCTCCGCAAGAGCTACCCCCGATGTGAGATTGCGGGAGCATTTCGCGCTCTGGCCGCTTGCGCTCCTGATGGTTGTGATGGGAGTCGCGTCGCCTTACTGGACGCGCGCGATTGACGAGGGAGTTACAAACCTGGTCAGCACAATGAACGAGCCGGACCCCGAAGCAGCTTCAAGGCTGCGCGTCATCAATGGGCCGGTCGCCTCTTCGAGGTATAAAGCGACGGGCAAGGCGCTGGAGCAACATCAGGAGAAGCCATGACCCAGGGCGCCCAGTTCCTCCGCATCCTGCCTGAGGCCATCCTTACGCTCACCGGCGTGCTTATCATGCTGATAGACCCGCTGCTGGCCCGGACTACGAGCCGCAAGGGGGTAGGCGGATTGGCGACCCTAGGAGTGCTTGGCGCGCTGATCGCAAGCCTCGAGCAGATACGCCTGGTGCCCGGCACTGCGTACTCAGGCGTGGTGCAGACAGATGCTTTCAGCATCTTTTTCCACGTGCTCATCTGCGCAATCGTGCTGGTCACTCTGCTTGTTTCGATAGACAGCATCGATCCTTCAAGCGAAAACCAGGGTGAACTCTTCGCTCTGGTGGCGTTTGGCGCTGTGGGAATGCTGCTCATGTCCACTGCCGTCGAGTTATTGCTGGTCTTCGTAGGTCTCGAAATATCATCGATTTCGACCTACATTCTCGCGGGTTATCGTAAGCGCACTGCCAAGAGCCCTGAATCGTCTATCAAGTACTTCCTTCTTGGCTCCTTCGCGACGGCATTTTTTCTCTATGGAGTAGCTCTGACCTTTGGTGCAACCGGTACTACCAACATCGCCGCGATCGCAACTGCGCTGCCGCAGAGTCAGACACCTGCATTTGCCGTGGTCGGACTGGGCCTGATGTTGATCGGGCTCGGCTTTAAGGTATCGGCGGCGCCGTTCCACGTCTGGACCCCGGACGTCTATGAAGGAGCACCATCGCCGGTCGTTGGACTGATGTCCACTGCGCCCAAAGCTGCGGCCTTTGCGGTGCTGCTACGACTGGTGTACGGCGCCTTTCCTTCGCTGCATGCCAGCTGGGTGCCCATGCTCTGGGCGATGGCGGCATTGTCTATGACGATAGGGAACCTGGCCGCGCTTCGTCAGCAGAACGTGAAGCGCATGTTGGCATATTCTTCAATTGCGCATGCGGGCTATCTGCTGGTAGCCTTCACGGCGTTGTCGGCGGAGGGCATCGCGGCGGCCACTTTCTACACCGCCTGCTACGCAGCCATGAACGTTGGGATCTTTGCTGTTGTCAGCCACGCTGGCGGGCAGGACGAGCGTCGCGCACTGCTGGCCGACTATCGAGGGCTGGCGTACCGTTCTCCGATACTCGGCGCCGTACTCGCATTCTTCCTCGTGTCGTTGATCGGCATTCCTTTCACCGGCGGTTTCTTCGGTAAGTTTTACGTCTTCACCGCCGCGCTTCATTCGGGGCTGGTATGGCTCAGCATTCTCGGACTCCTCAACAGCGGTATCGCGACTTACTACTATCTGCGGCTGCTGGTCACCGCCTATACAAAACCTCTTGATGATCTTGCAATTTCCGCTCTGCCGCGAGCGAGCTATTCGCTGATGGTCGCGCTACTCTTGACCGTGGCCGCTACTCTTGTTCTGGGTATCGCTCCTGGACGTGTTCTCGGACGGGCGAGCGCTGGAGCGGCAACTTATACGCTGGTTGCACCACTGTCCTCGGGCGCTTTAACGGCAACGCGTTGAGTTCCGCCCCCCGTTGGAACGAAATTGACAAAGCAGTGCTGATGCGGAATGATCATGAGGTCGAATCAATGAACAGCGCCCTCGCATGCCGGCTGTCCTGCCTTCGCTGTTGTCGCTGACTCTACGCGCAAGTTTTCCCTGCAGCAACTCCACCTCTTTCCATCGGCGCACCGCCGTCCACAATTCTAGGGTCGCAGAATATGGATTTGTCTAGTCTGGATTCGCGCTACTACGGGCTGATGTGCGCCATTCTATGCCTTCCTCCAAGGTGTAGTCGCTCGTGTCGACGCTGTTGCTGATCCGCTCCGTCGAGTCCTCACCCACCACCTGGTAATCCTACTCTGACACGGCTGCAAAGCCCGAGGTGCGAAGACAATGCACGTGCTTTACTCCTTTCATGCAAGTCGAACCAGACGCAGCTATGCTCGTTCGCTAGGACGATTACTGCTCGCTTCACTACTGCCCTCATTCGTGTTCTTATTCTCCACACAAATGACTGCGCAGCAGGTCGTTCGGGTGGGCTTCTTTGCCAACATAACTCACGCCCAGGCGCTGGTAGGCAGAGCGCAGGGCTCATTTGATAGAGCGCTCGGACCCACGGTGCACATCGACTGGAAGGCTTTCAACGCAGGACCCTCCGCGATCGAGGCGCTGTTTTCAAACGCGATCGATCTCGCATACATCGGCCCGAGTCCGACAATTAATGGCTATTCGCAATCACATGGGGAGGCGCTGCGGGTGATTGCGGGAGCGTCCAGCGGTGGAGCGTCGCTGGTGGTGCGGAGCGGTGCGAACATCTCCAAGGCGCAGGATTTTCACGGCAAGAGAATAGCGACGCCGCAGCTTGGCAACACCCAGGACGTAGCTCTGCGAAGCTGGCTACACGCAAATGGGTTGAACACCGTCGACAAGGGTGGCGATGTGCAGGTGATTCCCACCGATAATCCAAACCAGCTGCCGCTCTTCCTCAGTGGACGGCTTGACGCAGCATGGGCGCCAGAGCCGTGGGCGACGCGGCTGGTCCACGACGCGCACGCGACCGTGTTTCTCGATGAGCGCAAGCTATGGCCGGACGGCAAGTTTGTCGCGGCACACCTCATCGTCAGTACCAGCTTTCTACGAAGCCATCCGGACCTCGTAAAGAAATGGCTGCGCGCTCACGTCGAGGTGACTGAATGGATCAACGCACATCCGGACGAAGCGCGGACGACGCTGAACGAGCAGATACTGAAGCTTACTGGAAAGACGCTGCCTGCCGTAGAGCTGAATGAAGCCTTTGGCCATCTGACGATCACCTATGATCCGCTGCGCGCTTCTCTGCTTACGTCCGCCCAGCACTCCTTTGACGCGGGATTCTTGCGGCGTACCCCTGACCTCTCCAACCTGTATGATCTGACGCTGCTGAACCAGGTGCTGACCGAGAAGCGCAAGAGGACAATTGAATGAGGGCTCGAGGTTCAGGCGCAAAGGAGCAGCCGCAGCTCATCACTGCTGTACCTGTGCGCCACGCGTCTGCGCACAAGACACACATTTCATTAAAGAATGTGGGGCTTACCTTCAAGGCGCCGAAGGGTCCGCAGCTTGTAGCGCTGGACAACATCAATCTCGAGATAACTCCGGGCGAGTTTCTCTGCATTGTGGGACCATCAGGGTGCGGGAAGACCTCCCTGCTGCACCAGATTGCCGGGCTATCGTTTCCCACCAGCGGCGAAGTTCAGCTCAACCAGAGACGGGTTCAGGGCCCGGGCACTGACCGCATTCTCATGTTCCAGGAGCACGGGCTGTTTCCCTGGCTGACGGTTGGTCAGAATGTGGAGTTTGGCCTGCGTATGGCAGGTATCCCACGCGACCAGCGCCGGGAGACGGTAGACCGCTACCTCAAGATGGTACAGCTCTCCGGCTTCAAAGAGAGCTACATTCATCAGCTTTCCGGCGGCATGCGGCAGCGGGTCGCCCTCGCGCGTGCGCTCGCAACCGAACCCGACATCCTGCTGATGGACGAGCCTTTTGCCGCGCTCGACGCACAGACTCGAGACATGCTGCATGACGAGCTTGAGGGTCTTTGGGAGCGCACCGGGCGGACGATCGTCTTCGTCACGCACAATGTGCGCGAGGCGGTGCGGCTCGGCGACCGGGTCGTGCTGATGACCTTCAGGCCGGGGACGATCAAGAACGAATATGTGGTCAACATGCCGCGGCCCAGGCACATCGAAGAGGGTGCGGTGGCCGCGCTCGCTGGGAACATCCTAAGCGAGCTTCGGTGCGAGATCGATCGGTCGCGCGATGCGGAGTTTCACCTATGAACAAGTTTCTGAAGAACGTTATCTTCTATGCTGCAATTGCTGCTATCTGGCTCATTGTTGTACGTATGCGAGTATGGCCGACCTACGTTGTGCCGGCCCCGCATGATGTGCTCCAGACGATGCACGACGGCTTCAAGGACGACAGCTTCTGGATAGCGATACGCGTTAGCCTGCGCCGTCTTGCGATCGGCTATGGCATCGCGGTCGTGTTAGGCGGCGTACTTGGTCTCGCCATCGCGAGCAGCCGATTCCTGGACGACACGTTGGGCCGCTTGTTAGTCGGACTGCAGAGTCCGCCCAGCGCCTGCTGGCTGCCGCTCGCTATCCTCTGGTTTGGGCTGAACGAGAGCGCCATTTTGTTTGTTGTGGTCATGGGATCCTTTCTGTCGATCGCGATCAGCGTGAAGGCGAGTCTGCAGCAGGTCCCGCAGGCCTTTCGCATGGTGGGTCGCAACCTTGGTGCGCAGGGTTGGAGGCAATTCCGCTATGTGCTGCTGCCGGCCAGCCTGCCTCATCTCATATCTGGCTTAAAGCAGGGATGGGCCTTCGCCTGGCACGCGCTTATCACCGCGGAAATGCTCTACATCAGCCTCGGACTTGGACAGTTGTTGATGGCGGGCCGCGACTTGAATGATATGAGTCTGGTCGCCGCCGTACTGTTGATCATCATCGCGATCGGCTGGACGGTGGAGTACGTGCTCTTCCGCAATGTCGAGCGCAGCCTGCAAAGGCGCTGGGGCCTGCTGCCCGCTTAGGGTTTGCACTAGAAAGAAAAGGCACCGGAGTTAAATCCGGTGCCTTATCCATGCCGTGCTTGCAGTCACCTAGAAGACGATCTTCAAAGAGACCTGCGCATTTGTTGGTTCTCCCGGCCCAATACCAGGGTTACCCAGGTACGGTCCTATCGTGGAGCCGGTCTGGCCGCCCTCGCCGGTGAATGGTTCGCCGAGCGGCGCTAAATTTATGAAGTTGAAAATATTAAAGACATCAATGCGAAACTGCGTGCCGACCCTCTCCGTGATCGGAGTCGTCTTGAGGAACGCAACATCTACCGCGGAGTAGCCGGGTCCATAGTTCACATTGCGACGGGTTGGAGAGAAAGTGCCAGGAGCTGCGTCGACGAAGGCACTAGGGTTGAACCACTGTACAGCGCCGTTGACGATTTTATGCGAAACACCGGCAGTCGGGTTTTGCATTACCTGTACAGCGCGATCCGCATTCTCGCCGTTTCCGCTCGGATTGCTGCTTGAAGTAACGGTATAGGGCAATCCCCCGTGGAAGGTCAGCCCGGAATTAACCTCCCACCCATGGGTTAGTAACTTGGGCCCTCGCGAGCCAGGAACCTGATAATTCACGTAACCAGTGAAAGTATTGCGGACGTCCCAATCCGCGTTACTGAACTCCGCCTTCTCATTATATGGATTCTGTGGGAGATAAGGCAGCAGACCGCTCTCGTAATCCATGGAGTGCGACCAGGTGTAGTTAAGCTGTGAGCTGACGCCGTGGGTGCCCTGGATGCGTAGCGAAGTTTGGAGTGAGTGGTAGATCGAGCCAAGGTTGCTCTTCTCCTCGTCGATGACCGAGAAGCCTGGAAATTTGCCATAGTAAGGACGGGTAGTGTTAGCCCCGTTTGCGTCGAGAGAGTTTAGGCTGCCGGGAGCGGCAGGGTTGATATCGAACATGCCGAGCAGGTGTGTACCTTTCGTGCCGACATAGCCAAGTTGCCACACTACCGAATTGGAAAAGCTGTGCTGCATATTGAGGTCGTAAATTTGCGTCGACGAGGGACGAAGGTTCCGGTCGAAGGTCGAGATTTTGACGATGCCTTCGCCTGCCAGAGCGCTGGCGAGAGACTCGAATATGGGTTGACCAGGCTCAATAACAGTGTTCGCCAAGCCAGGAGCCTGTGCCACCTTCTTTGAACCGGCCGGATTCAGGCCCGGGCCGAAGACCGCAATGTTCTGCACACCGTTGTTCTGCAAGACTGCCTTCATGTAGAGGGTGTCTGTGTAGAAGCCGTAGCCGCCCCGAAGCACAGTTCGGGGATCCACCTGCCAGGAGAAGCCCACCCGCGGGCTGATGCCGTACCAGAATTTATTGTAGATGTTCTTCACATCTACTCCGGCAACTGCCAGACCACTTGTGATCGCGGGATCAAAGACAGATAAATCCTGATAGGCGGAGTGCACGGGGCCCTCATAGTCGTAGCGAACACCATAGTTAAGGTTGAGCTTGCTGGTTACCTGCCATGCGTCCTGCCCATAGAGCGAAGATGTGTTTACAGTGACAGCGCGCTTGGGGTCGCCTTCTACGATTGAAGAGGCGTTCGCATCGAAGCACCCCGCAAGAAAGTCTGCCAGGTATAGAAGATTTGGGTCGTTCGGGGCTCCCGTGGCTTGCCGGCGAACCGAGGTAGGCGGTGGCTGCGTCGATGTGCTCAATGCCGAGCACGAGGTTGAGGAAGAAGACCACGGACCCTGGGTTCCATCGAAGTACAGAGTGCCGCGTTTACCAGTCTGGTAGAAGTCGTCGACCTGTCCTTGGCGGATCTCGCCCCCAAAGTGCATCTGGTGAGCACCCTTGGTCCAGGTCAAGTCTTCATCGAGGTGCCCAGTAATGTCGTTGCGACCAGACGGCGCCGTAACACCGGTAGGATCAAAGCCTGAACCGCTGGCACTCAGGCCAGAACTGGCGGAACTCGGCCCGATGATGAGGTGTGGTGAGCCCTTCAAACTCGGATCCGTGACACCTGTATTGAGTCCCAGTCCGACCGGGTTGAAGTTAGTATCTGCGTCGGAGAAGACCTGGTTGAAGTAGCTGACACCCATCGATAGCTGGTTGGAAACAGAGTTGCTGACGAGACGGTTGTAGACCAGCGAGTAGTTTTGCACGTGGATAGGCGCGTTCTCAAAATAGGGCGCCAGGGCGGAGCTGGTGGGTGCAGTTTGCGTCCCCTGACCTACAAACCAGGTTGCCGCGACGTGGTCCTTAGCCGTAATCTGCGCGTCGATCTTTGCTATACCGTTGAAGCTATGACCTGTCAGATTCCCCGTAGCCGTGAAGTTGTTTTGATTCGCCGGAGCCTCACTGTTTACAACCGCAGTTGGATACAGTCCGGGAAGTGAACCGTTGCCGTACAGCAGGTTGCTTGCGACTTGATTGTGCGGGATTCCATACGAATCGAGCAGAGCATAGGCCTCGTCTACGTAAGGCAGAGTCGGTTCGGTCGCTGATTTCTGCGAACCGATCAGAAAATTCTGGTGCTCACCGGCGATGAAGAAGAAGAGCTTGTCCCGCCAGATCGGGGCACCGACCGAGAAGCCATAGTTCTGGTTCCGAGTTGCGGGCTTACTTGTCGAAAACGGGTTAGTCGCCTGCAGGGCTTCGTTATGGTTGAAGTAATAAGCCGAGCCATGCAACGAATTAGTGCCCGATTTGATCGTCAGGTTTGCAGTGCCACCAGGGTTGCGCCCAATGCCTGTGTCGCCGGAGGTCTCAAAAGAAAAGTTCTCAATCGCGTCGATGGGCAGAATCACACCCGCAATCGCTGAAACGCCACCCTGGTTAACAGCAGGAATATTCCACCACAGGTCGTTATTATCCGTGCCCTCAATCTGCCAGTTGACAGAATTTGATCGCGTTCCATTTACGCTTGCATTACCAGCACCGCCGCCCGTTGAGAACCCCGCAAAGCCGGGAGCCTGTGCCAGCATCTGGGTGAAGTCGCGTGCACTGTTGGGTAGATTTTGCACGACTCTTTCAGGGAGTACCGTCGATTGAGTATCAGTGACAGTGTCGAGGGTTATCGCGTCGGCCGTCACTTCGATCGTCTGTCCTGCCGAGGCAATCGAGAGCTTTACAGGCAGAGTGTACGGGGCGCTTGCGCCCACAGTTACGCCCTTTACAGTCTCACTGCTGAAGCCTGCAGCTGAGACAGTGATCGTGTAATCCCCTAGTGGGATCTCGGTAAAGACAAATTCGCCAGCGCTGGAGGTCACTGTCTTCAAAGAGTTGTTGGTGGCTGTCTCGAGTGCTTGTACCTGGGCGCCAGGGATGACAGATCCGGACTGGTCTGTCACATTTCCGTTGATCCGGCCGCGAAAAGTCTGGGCGCTGCAGAGTGAGGCCGTTGCTAGCACGGCCACGAATAGCAGCAGCGAGAGAACTGGGGATATACGAATGCGTGACATTGGGCCTCCAAGGGGGTACAGCGCCGCCTCGCCTCGTGATCTTGCGTTGGACGGGGAGCGGGTGAGCGTTATTTGGGATTACGCTTCGACTTGGAAGGGAGGAAACAGACTCGGCGCACTAACGCGAACAGAGCCGGGTAGTTCAACCTTCGACGGGGAAGGCCGCCCGGTGCCAGAGATCGGGGGCGCTTTTCTCTTTACATTGTTGTCATAAAGCGCGTGAAACATCAAGAGACTTGTTTCCAGACCTGTTGAGGACGGCGGAGAGACAGCCCCTGACGAGTTGTCACTCCCTATATCGTTTCCATTGTCGCGCCCAGGCCTGCACCTACTGTCCTGCTTTGGAGCTGTCTGGTCGGGAACAGAACCGCGCAGATGGCCCACCCCCTCGATAGCTGCTCGAGCAGGCCTGAGAGAACCGCCCGCTATAAGGACGGGGGAATCAGCAGAGGGGACGGACACACTCCGAACCTCTGATTGTTAGCAGGGTGGCCAGAAGGACCAGGCCACCCCCGTCCCGACTACTTCTTTACTGCGGCAAGAATCAGTTCCTGATTCTTAAGGATGGATTCAAGGGCATCCTGATTCCTTTTTATGATTCCTTGGTTACCAAGTATCTCTTTCTGGTTCGAGATGATCGTCGTCTGGTTCTCGAGGATTGACTTCTGGTTCTCGAGGATCGACTTCTGATTGGTTAAGACTTCGGCTTCTGACATTTTTTCCTTTCCGGCTTGGACGCCAGCCTTTTTTAATACCTGACTTGTCGTTGAGGGTAGATGCGGACTAGTTCGTCCTCTGCGGAAAGGCCCAGTGATAGACGAATTCCACGTACCCAAAGTTGGAATTGCGGTCGCGAGGATAGATCGCTCCAATAACGCTCTTGCCCCAGACGTGGGCGTAGTAGAAGTTCATATCCAGCTGCTTTGCGACGGCCCAGTCGCTACTGACGTCATAAAAAGACGCGAACGAAGTGTGCCCGCCGCTGGGCCGTCCGGTAAAGCCAAAGACTTTGTTATCGTAGGCGCCGCCACCGCCGTACCAGAGATCCTTAGCGTTACTCAACTGCAGCCAGTGCAGGTCGCTGCGCACGGCTACCTGCTTAGTGGGCCGTAGAATGGCGGAGACAAACTGATCATTCAAATCCATAGAGTTGAAGAAGGGGTAGCGCGCATAGACGCGGGGCGTAGGCAACAACTGAGAGAAGGTACCGTGCGTGTGATCGGCAGGATTGCCATCGCCTGAACTGCGGTACTCACCCATACGGAACCAAGGACGCAGCTTCAGCTTTTCAAACTGGTACCCACCCTCGATCGCTCCCGCAGCAGCAGACTGGTTGAGCGTGCCCCATTGCCCGTTTTGCAGCGCGCCCCATGCTACGAGGTCAAAGGTGCCATGCGCGAGCGGCGCCGTCCAGACGATGTCGCTTCCGTAAGTGCCTAAGCGGATGTTTCGACGGTCCGCCTGACGGATTGCGAGCGGCCGGTTATCCGTCTTGACTATACCGGTGCGGCCGTCATGGTAGCCGATGGCGAAGGCGCGCCAGACTCCGTTGCCATTGGCAAAGGGGCGCGTGACCGCACCGTATTGGATATCAACGTTGACCTCAGGGTTTCCATTCATGTTAAAGACGCCCTGGTCAGCGCGGGCGGCGAGTACAATTACGTGATAATCGCAAACGCTGAAACGGAGATCGACACCATCCAGGCTGCGTTGCGCGTTTGAAAAGCCAAAGTTCCCAATCAGCCGCGCGGCTACGCGATATGCCTGCAACCATGCTACGGATTTGTTTTTTGGGGTGGTTTCCAGGCCCTCGTTGAACTCTATTCTTCCAAGCCGGAAAGATCGATCCTCGCCGGCGAAGCGATAGCGCACGAACCCCTGTTTGAGAAAGGCTGCGGCCGGGTCCGTGGTGCCCCCATCGGTGAAGTAGTACGTTCCACCGAGGCCGAGTTGACCCTTTGGTGCCGGCAGGACGGCGTCTTTGGGCAGGTGGATGATCGATGGCTGAGCGAGTTCCAGCTGCCAGTCCCAATGGTCGCGCTTCTGCAGGACGGAGATGCGCAGCAGGTTCTGCAGGTAGGCATAAGTCTCCGATGCTGGCGGAGCCTCGAACCACTGCCATGTGTCAATGCGGGCGCGATCGTAGAGCGCCACCGTTACCGGAGAATGGCTTGCACCGGGCGCGGACGGAGTCGGCAACTGCGGGGCTGCTTCCGGCGTGGGCAGCGCAAACCCCAGGGCAAAACGCTCTCGTAGAGCGCCTGCAGGCGAGAGTTCCGGCAAGGCAAGGATTGCAGGCCTTTGGGAGAGATAGTGCTGCTGCGCCTGGAGTGCCGGCAGGAAGAAGATGAAGCAGATTGCAGCGGCTGATTTCCTTGTCATCACTGCACCCGAGAGTGCTTGAAATGACTGCCGCAGACAACCACCTCAGGTTCGATATTTTCCTGCAACTTGCGATGAAAGCACGCCTTGCTTGTTGCGTCCGGTTCTCGGATCGACGGGTCGTTTCCTGTGGTCCGATGCACACACCGTATGAACAGGAAGTCCTGAAGCACTTAACAACGCAAACACCACTGGCGTAGAATCGATCCGTCTAGAGCGCGGACGTCCACTAAAAGGTGGAGAAAAGGCTCAATCGATTGTGCGGAGACGGACGCGAGTCTTGTCTGTAGAGTAGGCAGGTCTGGATCGAGAAGTTCACCCTGAGGGCACCCGCTATGGCTACGTCGAACCCCACCATTTCACACGCCGGCTTGGCAACGCCGTCCGGCCCAAGCCTGTATGAAAGACTAAACTCCGACTGGCACGAGCGGGCGCTCAAACTCTTTATGGTCGTAGTGCTTGGTCACTGGGCAGAACACCTCGCCCAGGCGTGGCAGATTTACGTCATGGGCTGGCCACGCCCAAGGGCAAATGGCGTGCTGGGACTCTGGTATCCGTGGCTTATTAAGTCTGAGACAATGCACTATGGATACGCCCTGGTGATGCTGACCGGCCTTTGGGTGCTCCGCAGAGGATTTACAGGAACGGGCCGCAAGTGGTGGACTGTAGCGCTTGTCATCCAGTTTTGGCATCACTTTGAGCACCTGCTGCTTATAAGTCAAGCTACCCTTCATCACAATTTATTTGGCAAGCCTGTGCCCTGTAGCATTTTGCAGCTGTTCTTCCCGCGGGTAGAGTTACACCTCTTTTATAACTCAATAGTCTTTGTCCCCATGGTTATTGGCATGTACTACCACATGTTTCCACCAGCAGGCGAGGCAAGCCAGATGCAGTGCACTTGCGCCTGGCAAAAAGATGGTTTGGACGATGAAGTCGCGGCGGATCGGGTATAAGCAGCTTCGCTGCAAAGTGAATGTCGTCACCGAGCCATTGTCTGGAGCAGCGCGGAGCAGTAACGGCCGTTTTGCGTCTCCCTCTGACCCGCTTCCTCCTGACCTTCCTTTGTTTAGGGTGTACGTTCCTTGAAAGCAGTTGCAGGCGAGCGCATCCCGATGCATTCCCCATCTCGACAGCACTAGAGATAGCGCCGCAACCGCCGCGTGTAGGACCGGCTGTAGCGACAATTGTGCTGGCGGACAAGACCCGCAAGCCTATAGCTCATGCCAGTGTGGACATAGAGGCTGATATGGCTCACCCCGGAATGAGTCCAACTTTCGCAAATGCACACGAGATCGCGCCCGGCCGCTATCAGGCACACATTACATTTTCTATGGCTGGTGACTGGGTGCTTCTAATTCACGTCAATATCCCGGATCGCCAGCCAGTATATGCGCAGATCGACGTCAAGGCCGTTCAGCCTCAGTAGATTCCAGCAGACTCTGTAGCGGAAAGTTAAAGAGCTTTGACCACTTCGCCTAATAATCCGCTTACCAGTTCTGAGGATTCGGGCTTTGATGAGGCCGCTCGGTTCGACCTGCTTACTGTGCCTCTGGTGGGGCGCCTGCTCTTGTGGCGTCACTCTCGAACCTTGCTGCAGTTCCCCGTGCTGTTGCTAAGCCTGGTCATGATCCTACATGGGCTGTTTGGCCCCTCTATCTCGCCTAAGAACTTAGCCACCGTACTTAGCTGGGTTTACTTTCGTGGCGCTCTTATCGTTACACTGCTCTGCGCCGGCAACTTCTTCTGCTTGGTCTGTCCTTTCATGCTCGTGCGCAACGGCATGCGAAGATTCGTTCATCCACGGGTCGCCTGGCCCAGAGCGCTCCGAAATAAGTGGGTCTCCATGTTGCTCTTCATCCTTATCCTTTTTTCCTACGAAAGATTTGCGCTGTGGTCGTCACCATGGTGGACAGCATGGCTCATTGTCGCCTACTTTGTTGCAGCCCTTGCTATAGACGGAGTATTCAAGCACGCGACCTTTTGTAAATACATCTGCCCTATAGGCCAATTTAACTTTATTGCTGCCACAGTCTCACCTCTGGAAGTGAGAGTGCGCCTCACATCTGTCTGCACTAGCTGTACAACCAATGACTGCATTCGTGGTCGCCGGGATCCAGCGAATGACCCAGTAGTAGTTCAAAGAGGGTGTGAACTGGCATTGTTTCAGCCCGCCAAGGCTGGCAACATGGACTGCACATTTTGTCTTGACTGCGTCCACGCATGCCCGCACGACAACGTGGGAGTTCTAAGTCGGCTCCCTGCCAGTGAGTTAATGGTGGATCCAACGCGCTCCGGCATAGGTCGCTTTTCGCGTCGCAAGGACATTGCTGCTCTGGCGGTGACCTTTACCTTTGGCGCCCTGTTAAATGCATTTGGCATGGTAAGCCCCACCTATGTTCTGGAGAACTGGTTAGGACGCATCCTGCACCTGAACAGCGACGGGCCTGTGCTGTCCATGTTATTCGTAATCTTCCTCGTCGTAGAACCTTTGGTCCTGCTAGGCATAGCAGCGTGGATAAGTCAGCGGTGGGCGGGAGTTAACAGCCGTGTTTTTCCTCTTATGGTGAGGTACGCTTACGCCCTGGTCCCACTAGGCTTTGGAATGTGGCTTGCACACTACTGTTTTCATTTCTTCACCGGCCTCTACACCATTATTCCTGTCACACAAAGTGCGCTGGCCAGCATCGGTACATCTTTGTTCGGCACTCCTCGTTGGACCTGGACAGGCCTTCCTACACCTATCGTTCAGCCCTTGGAGGTTGGCTTCCTCTTGCTTGGACTTGCGGGCTCCCTCTTGGTAGCTTATCGCCTCGCTCTGGAAGACTCTCAGGATCATCCGCTCCGGGCGTTCGCACCATGGGCGGCAGTATGCCTCCTACTTTGGGCGGCGTCTGTATGGCTGATGCAGCAACCAATGGAGATGCGCGCAACATTCATGAACGGTTAAAAAGATCATCGTGTTCTCGCCTAGTCATGTTTTTATGGGTCACAATGTACCAAACATGCAGATCACACAGCTTACATCAGGTGGACATTCGCCGCGCCCTTCGGCACCGTGCTTACGCATACTCTTGCGCTTCTATCGTGTTGCGCTGCTTGCCCTTTCATTTTTAAGCTTTGCTGCTTGCGCAGAGGCACATAATGGACCTCCGTTCCCAATACTGGAAAACCGTCCGGTTGGTCCATGCGTGATCTCGGTGTGGACAAATCCGGATGTAGGCACGGGGGTCTTCTTTGTAATGGTTGATCCGATCTCTGGCAGTACAATCCCCGCTGACCTTAAGGTGGAGATCGGTGTGCAGCCGGTCAGTGCGCGCCTGCCTCAACGAACCTATAGGGCGCGCCAGGAAAACTTGCGCGGACAAGTGGAATACAAGGCGGAGGTGCCATTTGACGCGCGGGAGCTATGGCGTGTGCGCGTTAAGCTGGCTAGCTCCCAAGGAGACGGTGAAGCTGTAGCCACCGTTCAGGTGACACCGCCCGGGCTCGGCCGTTGGGACTTGTTGCTATATGTACTTCCGTTCGCAGGTATAGGTTTTCTGTGGTTTCGTGCGGCAACCACCAAGCGACGCAGTGTACAAGCACTCCGTTAAGCTACAACTCAAGGTAGAAGCCTTTGCAGGCTAACACTGATATACATGTCTGAGCTTATCTATGCCGAGTAGACGGTTACCGACACGCACACTTAGTGTGTTCACTCTAGTACGGCGTCGCCGCAGGCCGTGGCTAGTCGGAACCAGCGGCTGTCTCTTGCGTATAGCCGTATACATGCTAACTGGCGCTGCTACACTGCAGATGACGGGTTGTCACTCAGCCCGTCATCTCCCTGAGGTGTCATCGGCCCAATACGCTGATACCGTGTCGGCCTTCTACACCGGGCTCGCTGCGCTCCAAGTTGGTGACGATGTACGGGCGGAGAGCAGTTTGAGTAAGGCGACACAACTAGCACCCGGCGAGCCGGCTGGCTGGGTAGATTGGGGCATCTTAGCCCTGCGGCAACGCTCCTTCGAAGTGGCGAGCCAACGGCTTGAACATGCCCGACAGTTGACACCGCAGGACGATCGGGTTTTGTACCTGCTTGGCTTACTCGCAAGCGAGCACGGCGACTCGACACGGGCGATCAGTTACCTTCGGCAAGCTGTCCGATCAAATCCAACTAACGTGAAAGCAATCTATGGTTTAGCTCTCGAGTTGGAACGCCAAGGAGACCAGGAGAGTGAAGCTCAATTCGAACAGCTAATTCAACAAATAGTAGGCCAGCAGCCTGATAACCTGGCGGCATTACTGGAATTGGCACGCGTGGCCGCCAAACAATCGGACAGTCTTCTACTTCATAGAACAGTGGCTCGTATAGCAACACAATCGGCAGAATGGCCCATTGAGGCCCGGCAACAACTTAGCGCATTGCAATCCGCCGCTGCTACAGATCCCAGGTCGGCCGCTATCCGAACCGCATTTCTTCGAAACGTTCTAGCGCGCGTGCCCGCCTATCGCCAGAGCCTCACCGAGATCAAGGCGCCGCCGGGCGAAGAGGCGCAGCCCTTTACTAGGTTTGTGAATCTGCCTTCCCCACCCTCCACTCCGGCCCCGCCTGATCTTGGCTTAAGCTTCAGCACACGGTCACTTCCCAATCCGGACCATGAGCGCTGGGACTTGATTGAACCGTTCCCGCTCTCGGGCGAAGGCGTACCAGCCATCGCCGAGGCGAATGGCAGTATAGTGAAGCTCTCGACAGGAGCTACTTTTCCCTTCCCCGGCGGCGCCGCCAAGACTCCGCCCTCGCCTGAAGGCGTTCTTCCTGTCGACTTCAACTACGACTTTAAGGTTGACCTGGTACTCGCTGGCGCGGGCGGCGTGCGCCTGATGCGTCAGGATTCTCCCGCTCACTTCAGTGACGTCTCACAGTCGACTAAGTTACCGGCGTCCGTGCTCAGAGGCCGGTACACGGGAGCATGGGCCGTAGATGTCGAAGCAGATGGAGATATGGATGTCGTGCTCGGGTCAAAAGAGGGACCGCCGGTTGTGCTCAGGAATAATGGAGACGGAAGCTTCGCTACAGTTCACCCCTTCTCCGCGATCTCCGGGGTGAGCCAATTTGTCTGGGCGGACCTTGACGGAGATGGCAATCCGGATGCAGCCCTGATTGACGGCGCGGGATACCTGCACGTCTTTCATAACGAGCGCTCTGGCAATTTCGTGGAAAATACTGTTCCCAGTGGCATCGGGAGAATAAAGGCTTTGGCGGTGGCCGACCTTACTCACGATGGAACCCTCGACTTACTATGTGTTGCCGCGGACGGCAGAATCAGAGGATTATCCATGGCGAGCGAACAGCACACCTGGAAGGTCTTGGAACTCGCCACTGTTCCGAACGCGCTAGTACTGTTAGCAGGAGATGTTCGCTTGCGAGTGGCAGACCTCGATAACAATGGTGCGGTGGACCTGCTGCTTGCTTCCGTTCATCCCCCGCAAATACCTTCGGGCGCTGCGATCTGGCTGGGCGATCAGAAGGGTAGATTTGAGCTATTGCACGACGTGCCTGTACCCTCCGTCGTCTTCGACACGGCCGACCTGAGAGGTAGCGGCAGGTTAGACCTTCTTGGACTCTCCCAGGATGGTCAACCTATTCAAAGCATAAACGCAGGCACTGCGAACTACCATTGGCAGACGTTGCGTCCTCGAGCAAGACAAACTACCGGAGATCAACGCATCAACCCCTTCGGTATAGGTGGAGAGATAGAGATTCGCTCGGGGCTCCTGGTACAAAAGCAGGTAATCACTGGTCCTCAGCTCCACTTTGGTCTTGGCACCCAAACAAGCGCTGACGTCGCCCGTATAGCCTGGCCGAACGGATCGGTGCGAGCGGAGTTTGCTCTCAAGTCTGACCAGGACGTAATCACGGAGCAAAGGTTAAAGGGATCATGTCCATTTCTCTTCGCTTTTAATGGTAAGCGGATGGCATTCGTGAAAGATGCAGTGCCCTGGGGCTCTGCGATAGGGCTGCGAATAGACGCACTGAGCTCCGCTGATATTGCGGCGACAGAGGAATGGTACAAGATTGGCCGAGATCAGCTTCAGGCCTCAAACGGCTTTTACGATCTTCGCATTACCGGCGAGCTATGGGAGACCTACTACTACGACTATCTCTCTCTAATGGCTGTGGATCACCCCGCCAACACAGAAGTGTATGTCGACGAGCGTTTCACCGTTCCCTCAGTAAAGCTGGCCGTCACCCAAACCAGCACAACGCATCCAATCCATCAAGCGATCGATGATAACGGGAGAGACGTCACGAGCATTGTCAATTCATTGGATGGAATCTACCTCGATAACTTTGGACGTGGGCAGTACCAAGGCATAACTCGGGACCATTATGTGGAAGTGGATCTGGGTGTTGATGCGCCCACAGATAAGCCGCTGTGGCTCATTGCTCAAGGTTGGCTACATCCCTCGGATTCCTCGATCAATGTTGCTATTAGCCAGGGTCGTCATGATCAACCCAAGCCACTCAGCTTGGAAATTCAAGATGAACGCGGGACCTGGCGTGTCGCCAAAGGTAATCTTGGCTTTCCGGCTGGCCGCAAAAAGATTTGCCTCATAAACCTCACGGGGCTATTTCGGCCGGGTATACCGCATCGGCTTCGATTACGAACCAACTTGGAAATCTACTGGGACTCTATCGAATGGGCAACCGAACTACCGGGCGCCCCCTTAACCTTGACGAAGCTTACACCCGAAGTGGCCGAACTGCGCTACAGGGGCTTTTCTGCTTTGAGTCAGGCAAACACATCTTCGCCCGAACTGCCGGACTACGATCATTTAGCTGCCACTACGCAAATATGGCATGATCTACCCGGCTACTACACGCGCTATGGCGACGTGCGGGAGCTGTTGTGCAAGATAGATGATCGCTACGTAATCATGAATGCCGGAGATGAGATGTCACTCCGCTTTAAGGTGCCGAAGCCACCCCAGTCAGGATGGGTCCGGGATTTCGTGATTGCAGGTGACGGATGGATCAAGGATGGAGACTACAACACGGCACTCTCGCAAAGTGTGCTGCCGCTTCCTCATCACAGCCAAGTCCGTTACGACCACGCTCCCCGCACACTTGAGGACGACTGGGTATACAACCATCATTCATCGGACTGGCAAAACTATCACACCCGCTATATAGCGAGCCGCAGCTTCCATGATGAGCTGTATGGGTTGGCGCACCAATGACGCGAATGCCCCGCTCCAGAGCGCTCCTGAGTCTAGTGTTCGTCGGCTTGTTGGTCACGCCGCTCGCCATTCGGCGACTTTCTCATCTAAAGGGAGACGCGCCTCACATGGACAACCAGCTAGCCCTCTCCCGGCACGGGTTTTACCTTCAGGAGGTTGCTCATGCATCTGGTATCGACTTCAGACACCAGGCTCCGACACTTGATCGACAGCTCGCGGGAATAATGCCGCAGGTCGCCTCTATGGGAGCCTCTGTCTCAATCGTTGACTTTGATCGCGACGGCTGGCCAGATATTTATGTAACTAACAGCGCCATAGGTAGCAAAAACGCGTTATACAGGAACATGCATGATGGCACCTTTAAAGATGTAGCTGAAGAGTTGGGTGTAGCGGACGTCAACCAGCCGGGAACAGGTGTTTCAATGGGAGCAGTTTGGGGCGACTACGATAACGATGGATACGAAGACCTGTTCTTAATTAAGTGGGGTAAGCCAGAGCTGTTTCATAACGATCACGGAAGAGGCTTTACTCGTGTAACCCAGAGCGCGGCGCTACCGCCTTGGATCAACGCTAACACTGCCGTATGGCTTGATTACGATGGAGATGGCTTCCTCGACCTTTTTGTCGGGGGATATTACCCCGAAGACATTGATCTCTGGCACCTTAAGACGACGAAAATCATGCCTAACAGCTTCGAATACGCGAAGAATGGTGGACGTAAGTATCTCTTCCACAACCTAGGAGGTGGAAGGTTCGAAGAGGTAAGTGCAAGGTTAGGAATAGACAGCCGACGGTGGAGTCTGGCCGCATCGGCAGCGGATCTCAGGGGGACGGGGCACCCTGACCTATTCATCGCAAATGATTACGGGGTTTCAGAGCTCTATCTAAATGACGGAAAGCGATTTCACGAGGCGGGCGTGCAGACCGGCATCGGCTTTTCCCCAAAAAGTGGCATGAATGTCGCGTTCGGCGACGTACTTGACCAAGGACAATACGGCGTATACGTATCGAACATATCAGAGGACGGCGTACTACTCCAAGGCAACAACCTCTGGCTTCCGAAAGAGGGTACCACCGGCTCGGCCTTGAAGTATGAGAACCTTGCCCGTGATCTCGGAGTGGAGCTTGGCGGCTGGAGTTTTGGTGCACAGTTTGGTGATTTGAATAATGACGGCACCCTTGATCTCTATCTCACAAACGGCTACGTGTCCCTGGATAGAACGCGCAGTTACTGGTACGACTTTGCAAAGGTGGCCGGAGGAAACAGTACCATAATAGAAGACGCCAGGAACTGGCCTGGGATGGATGGCAGGAGCCTTTCTGGCTATCAACAAAAACACGTTTGGATGAACGATGGGTCCGGTAGGTTTGAGGATGTTGCCCAGGCCGTGGGTGTGACAGATACCTATGATGGCCGGGCGGTAGCACTGGGAGACCTTTGGAATCAAGGCGTGCTCGATGTCGTGGTCGCTAATCAGCGCGGCCCCCTCCTCCTATACAAAAACCATGTAAGTCCGGGTAATCAATGGGTAGAGTTTGATCTTGAAGGCACCAGGAGCAACCGGAGTGCGATCGGTGCCGAGGTGACTCTATTCTGGAACGGGCAAAGGCAGATCCAAGAGGTCTCCGGCGGCAGCGGCTTTTCAGCGCAGAATGATCACCGTCTCCACTTTGGACTTGGTCGAGATCCCCAAATAGACAGAGCGGAGATACGATGGCCTTCAGGGAAAAGGCAGACTCTTCGCCCTCTTGCCCCCGGTAAGCTATATAAGATCAAGGAGCCCATGTGATCCAGCAGACTACAGCATCAGGACAGCAGCTACCATCAAGTCCGAGAGGATGCCAAGGGCCCTTAACTCTAGACAACCGCTTTCTTCCTCCTCTGTTCATTACACTCATACTTCTCGTTGGACATCTCTCTTTTGGGATTCTGGAAAGCTACCAGAGAACCTTACTCGCAATTGCGAGCAGTCTTGCTACAGAACTTCTCCTGGGACGCCTTATTGCCGGAAAATGGCCCCATTTAGCTAGCGCGTACATAAGCGGCATCAGCGTAGGCATCCTCATTCGTTCTCCCGCGTTTTGGCCTTATGTCCTCTGCAGCGTTATTGCAATCTCCTCGAAGTACGTTCTGCGCGTCAAGGGGCGACATCTTTGGAATCCCTCTAACTTCGGTATTTGCATAATGCTGTTCCTCGCAGCAGATGCCGTTGCACCATTGAGTGTTCAATGGGGAAATTCATTGTCGCCGATGCTGGTCATATGGGCGTTAGGGTCAGTGATCATCTGGCGACTGAGTCGCTTTCACATAAGCGCTACCTATGTACTCTGCTTTCTGGGTTTTGCCTTTCTTCGAGCGTGGTTTCTACGAGAGCCATGGCAGTCGGAGATCTCCCCTGTTACAGGGCCCGAGTATCAGCTTTTCATCTTTTTTATGGTTACCGACCCAAAGACCACTGTGCGATCCAGAACCGGTCAGTCGGTAGTCGTATTTTTTGTGGCCTTGGTAGAGAGCATTCTGCGGCTTCACCAAGTCGTATACGCGCCGCTCTACGCTCTCTTTCTCGTCGGACCAGCCGCAATCCTCGCCGAACTGTGGCTGGAAGCGCGACGTACCGGCCGGTCAAATAGACTAGTTCCTTCAATGCAAAACTTACAGACACCTAGTTAGCCAGGCTAGCTCAAAGGATTTCTCCGTAATGAAGTTTAGAGACACGGTATCGAGATGCCTTGTCATACTCCTAGCTGGCGTTATAGGGTGCAGGCAAGCACCAGAATCGAAACCGGCTGCCAGCGATGTCAGCAGCTCTCCCGTGGCCTCTCAGACTCCGCGAGTAGTGCCGTCTACAGATCTCGCAACTCGACCAAGTGGGGCTGTGCACTTTACGGATGTCACGTCGCTCGCTGGCATCCACTTCAAACATAACAGCGGTGCCTACGGTAGGAAGTATCTGCCAGAAACGATGGGAAGCGGTGTCTGCTTCATCGACTACGACAACGACGGCTGGCAAGATATTCTCTTGATAAACTCAACTGATTGGCCGGACCATCATAAGACCTCAACATATCCGGCGCTTTACCATAACAACAGGGATGGCACATTTACGGATGTTACAAAAGCAGCCGGCCTCAGGAGTGAGTTGTACGGTATGGGTTGCGCGGTCGGCGACTACGATAATGACGGCTACGACGACATCTATATCACCGCCCTTGGGGGCAATCACCTCTTCCACAATCTAAAGAACGGCAGATTTGCCGATGTCACCGTTAAGGCAGGCGTCGTCGATGCGGGTTTTTCAACGAGTGCGGTCTGGTTTGACTATGACAACGATGGAAAGCTCGACCTGTTCGTATCCCACTATGTAGATTGGACTGTCAGCAAGGACCAGACATGCACCTTGGATGGTAAGAACAAATCTTATTGCACCCCGGCGGGGTATAAGGGCCAAAGTGCAACCTTGTACCATAACTTGGGCAACGGGCGATTTGAAGATGTCACCAAGCGTGCCGGCCTGTACGATTCCTCCAGCAAATCACTAGGCATCGCTCTGCTCGACTATGATGAGGACGGCTGGTTAGATGTCTTTGTAGCAAACGACACCCAGCCAAACAAGCTTTACCACAACAACCACAATGGTACGTTCACCGACGTGGCCGTTAGCGCAGGCGTCGCATTTAGCGAAGCCGGCAATGTTCGGGCCGGGATGGGTGCTGACGCTGCAGACTACGACGGCTCAGGGCGACCTAGCCTGGTAGTCGGCAACTTTACTAACGAAAGTATGTCGTTATTCCATAATGACGGTTTCGGACTCTTCACCGACCAAGCTCTCGCCTCGGGTATTGGTATAGCCTCTGCCAAGTCTCTTACTTTTAGCACCCTGTTTTTTGATTACGACTTGGATGGTCTGCCAGACATCTTTGCTGCAAACGGTCATGTTGCTGATGATATCAGCACGGTCCAGCCATCCATAACCTACGCCCAGCAGCCTCAACTCTTTCACAACCGAGGTCACGGCAGGTTTGAAGAAGTTGCAGGTAAATCGGGTGCAGCTTTGCGGCAGCCCATGGTGGCACGAGGCGCCGCGTACGCCGATATCGATGATGACGGAGACCTCGATCTGATAGTGACTACAAACAACGGTCAGGCGCGCCTACTGAGAAACGATAACGGAAATGCAAACGACATGCTCCGCTTAAAGCTAATCGGGACACGCTCTAATCGCGACGGTATCGGGGCAGTGGTGACGGTGCGGAGCAGGGGAATACGTTGTACGCAGATGGTTAAGACGGGGTCAAGCTACCTCTCCCAGAGTGAGCTTCCACTTACATTTGGCCTTGGAAAGCCAGTGCCTGATAAGAAGGCGTTCATTGACATAGTGTGGCCTAGTGGGCACAAGGATTCATATTCCCAGGTTGCGGTCGATCAATACCTGGTGGTCAAGGAAGCTTTTGGCATCTTGTCTGCTGAGCCTATTGTCTTTACGAAGCGACACTAGGCATGTCGCAGCCAAGTGGTGTGTCACTTTATCGCCATAAGCCGCATCGCTGCAGCAATTCGGCAGCCTGTGCCTCACTCGCATCAAGCTTCCAGGCTGAGTCGACTAAGTCCATTGCCTTAACGGGATACCAATTTGTTACAGTTGGTCTGCTTAGACCTGCAACGTCAATGGATTTTACGGCATCCATTACGGCGTCCGAGATCGAAGCAGGGTCAGCTTGGCATCGCCCCTGTGCAATGCAATCCAGGATTCTACGGCACGTAAGGCCGAATACTGGATGATCGTGCAGCAAGAAAGAAGATGCAAGCTGCGGCTTGCCGAGTCGCCGCGCAGCTTCGGAATAGCTTGCGGCGCTGAAATAGAGCAGCGAAAGAGCTTTAAAAAGCGGGAAGTTATCCATTGAGGCGTAGAGGGCACCTATAAGCCTGGATGTCGCTAGTAATTCATCTCTAGTCTGCTGGGCGTAGCTTTGCAGCTCAACCTGCAACTCTGGTCTCCCCCAACTGGACTCCATAATTGAGGCGAGACGTAGAACTCCTAGCAGCGTCAGCGGAAAGCCGGTAGACAAGAGCGGATCTATGAATCCGGCGGCCGATGGTAACAGTGCCCAGTTGCTACCCACAACCTGCTCGCTTAGAAAGCTCAGCCTATCCGAATACGTGAAGGGGCGCATTGTGAGGGCCCTTTGAAATTGCTCAGCGAGTGCGGGGATGTGCGATATCAGCCGCGACCAGGCAGCGGCGCCTTCCTGTAACATCAGCCTTCGCGATGCTTCTTTGGTCGCAGCGACGCCTGCGCTCGTAATGCCGTTATTGAACTGCAGAACCCAGATCCATCCTCCATCAAATACGTGATGAACGGCGGCATCGTCAATGGGATATGGGGGGTCCACTGGCGTTCTGCTGAATACTCCGTCGCGCAGTTTTCCCACGCCTGAAAAGTGAGAATAGAGGGCGCAAGTCGCTGGATAGCCGGGGAACTCAGCCTCTCTCAAGTCAAGCACACGGTGAAGATAGCCGCGAGGGCCAGAGCCGTCAATGAGGAATCGGCAGCAGAACGCTACCGACTCACCACAACAGTGCCCTTCTACTCTGACCTCGTCCTCGTGGTTGCACATTGACCTGAGATCAACTTTATCAAGATACTCGACACCAATCGATTGCGCTTCCCGGAGGAGTAGGTGATCGAAGTCTGCACGGTACCAATGAGTGTCCGCTATTTCATCGCGAGGACTTGCCTCAACGAGTAGCTGGGTTTTGTACTCGGGCTCGGGAGGTCTGGAGTCGCTTAGAGTATGGTGGTGAAACGTAAAACCTCTCTTCAGGCCGCAGGCTACATCGGGATGAGAGCGTTGCCATGTGCCCCATTTACAAAGCTGCCGAACACGGGGCAGGTCATAACGAATCGAAAACTCCTCAAGGAGCAAGTTGGACAATGGCGTTGATGACTCTCCTATAACAACGCGCGGGTGTGTGCCACGCTCGAGCAGTAGAACGGAGAGGCCCATATGCTTTGCAGCCATTGCGAGCAACGACCCGCCAAAACCAGACCCAACAATAATGACATCGTACTTCGACTTCACGCGGCTTTCCCACAGGCAGTGCATGCTATAGGTGCCGGAATACGCTGAGTCAGGTTTAAATCGCGCAGTCGGCCCACCTGTGCGGACATGCAGTGCGTGCATGGCAGCAGGCGCTCGACATCCCACAGGTCAGCAAATACGCGTCCTCTATCAAGAGATATGCCGTATGTGAGGGCAGCCTCTAACAACTCGAGTGTCGGAGGCCGGAAGTCTCCGGAGGCGATCAGCGCTTCCATCGCACCGTTATTGGCCCGAGTGGGTATTAACGTCGCTACATTTGCATAGCATCGAAAGGCCAGGTCGAGGGACCGCTCGGCCCAGTAAAGAGCTTTAGTCGCAGCCATGAATGGCGGTTGTACAAGGATAAAGGTGCGAAGATCTATGTCATTTGCATGGAGGAAGCGGGCCGCGCGCGAAAAGCTGTCGAGCGTCATACGTTTATTTAGTCGCTCCAGTACCTGCGGGTGAGCGGTTTCCAGACCAAGCGCTACCTCCAAGCGGCCGGCCAGACAGCTGCGGAAATCAATGCATCTCTCACCTACAAGAGCCGGATGACATTCAACTGTCACTAATTCGAATCTACTAAGTCGATCAGCGATTGCGCGGTAATCCTCAGGTGGAACAGCCTGAGGGTCGAAGAAGCTTCCGCTGTTGTACAGCTTTATGTGACCAGCGGGCGGCAGGCGGGACAGAGCGTAGTCTATCTGTGCAGGAATTGCGCCGCCAGGAACTCTGTCGGTCAACGTGTTCCGCCAAAGGTCGCACATAACGCAGCGCCAGGGGCATTCACGGTTTGTCAGGAAAATGGTTGCGACGGAGACGACCTCTCCCTCGGCGGATCGCTCCTCCTCAGCAAAGAATGCGTAAGGCACTTGCGGATCTAAAGTGAGGCGCGGGGGACGCAGTGCTGTGATCCATTGATCGCGCAAAGACGACTGATCGGGATAAGTCGAGCTCACACCTGCCTCATTGATAGAGAGAAAGAAAGTGCTTGCGGTATTCGGCTTCCTGCAGCGGGAGGTGCTGCAGCATCGCATCAGCAGGAAGCGCGCCATGCTGAAATCGTCTCTTCGTGTAGACCGGCATACGAAACCCGGTGATTGCTTCGACCCCACGAGCGGTGACTGCGCCTTTTAACCCGTATAGCTTGTCTACCGAGTAGCCGGTTAGTTCGACAAAGGGGATCGCCTCCGCAACGGCTAGAACCTCTGACCTGGTGAATGGACTGAACCCGTGAAAGCCAAAATGATGACCTGGAGCATAGGTTCGAGTATAAGACCTGCTAAGTCCTCCACTATACGTCAGCGAGTGCTTGATCTTACCTACGCCCCAGCCTTCCTGATAGAGCATCTGGTTATTGATCACGCTACGGATCGTAAGCTCAGGGTTTTCCTCAATCGGGTAGTCCTTCAAATTTTCGTCCCCGCCATCGCCATCGAGCAGATACTTCCAATCCGGGTATCGCCTCCTGATTCCTCTGCATAGCGCGATAGCCATTGTTGCTGATTGGATGTCGAGCGGCTTGTAGTCTTCGACCAGGCTAACTGTCTCTGAGGAATCGAGAGAGTCTGGCTCCGCCTCAATAGCTTCAAGAAAAAGCGCGAGGCCAAGAGAATGCATGAAAGTCCTCGCCTGCTCAACGTCGGGCCCGCTACCCAGGTCCAGTACAAACGCCTTAAGCCGACTTAAATTCATTTCCAGCCGTTGCATGACATGGTAAGTAAGAAGGAAGACGCAGCCGCTGTCTACCCCTCCGGAAAAGCACACTCCAATCGGCTCGTTCTCCTGCGTTCGCTGCAGCCATTGCGATATCTCCTCCGCCATTGCGGCGATGTACGATGTAGCGATCACATCCAGATCAGCAGGAAGAGAGGCAGAGACCGGTGTAAAGAAGCGCGTGTAGACCGGATCGGGATCAGGGCAGCCTACAAGTTGCAGGTCGACTATATGATGGGCTGGAACCATCCGCGTATAACTGGGATGAAATTGGGCCTCAAGGCCCTCCGACTGCAGCCACTTATATATCGTATCTATTCGCGGGGCGACGATCAGCACAGGGCCCTCGCTCCGCTTGGCTAGAAAATAGCGCATAGGCCTGTCCAGGGAACGGGCCATCTTCACAGTCTTGCCATCTCGTGCGATCAGCGAAAATGAGCCCTGAATCTGCCGCACTCGCTCCGCCGGTCCTTGAAGCAGCACAGTGCGGGCCTCTTCTACCGAGTAGTTATAAATCTGGTTTGCTTCAGGCTCAGTCAGGTCTACGACCCGCTCGATATATTGATCCACAGATCCCGCCACCTTGAGCTCAGAGGTACTCTTCCCTGCACCGTGAGTATACGGCACCGGACCCGAGGAAGAGGTATGAAGATGGAGGCGATGTTCGCTAGCCGAAACTGAGTACCCTGACGCCTGGCGGACGCCGGATAGGGCCGGGTTTTGAGGCGGCCCCGAGCGTGGTTAGGGAGTAAGTACTATCTTGCCGGCGCCACCGCTCTCCGCCGCCTGATGCGCTTCGCGGATTTGAGCAATTTTCATGCGCCTTCCGATAGGAACCGTGAACTTGCCGGCCGCCACATCTGACGCCAACTGCCAAAGCCTAGATGGATCAGCATGCGCGAAGACACCCGCAACCCGGATATCAGGCCGGCTTAGGGCTGCAGTTGAGCCGACGACACTTGCAAGAACACCGTTAGACTTAATCTTCGAAACGAGCTTGTCGACTACCTGCTGACCGATTGTGTCTGCGATACCATCGACTTCTCTCAAATCACCGATCGAACTCTCATCATCAACGGCGACAACCGAGTGTGCGCCAATCGCCGCAGCGTCTTTGATCTCACTGCGTCGTACACCCGCAACAACCTCTGCACCGTGTTGCCTGGCCACGTGAGCGGCGGTCCGGCCCACGGAACCCAGGGTTCCGGTGATCAGGATCGTCTGACCCGCCCTGGCCTGCACTCCACTTTCTATAAGTTGAGAGCCCGTCGAGAGCACGAGGGGCAACGCCGCAGCGTCAACGGGATCGAGCCCAGCTGGAAGTACAGCCAGCTCGTCAGCTCTGCAGGCAACGTATTCCGCATAGGTATGATTTACAAATCCGAACACAATCTGACCCTCTGCCAAAGACGTCACGCCCTCACCGAGAGCAACCACCGTACCGACCAGATCCCGACCCAGGATCGCAGGAAATGTCAGCTTCAAACGCTCCTTCATATCGCCACGACGTATCTTGAAGTCGATCGGATTGATGCTAATGGCGATCGTCCTGACGAGAACTTCTCCCCGCTGAGCAGTCGGCTGCGGAACATCTTCGTAGGTGAGTTGATCCACTCCGCCGTAGGCGTGCAACAATACTGCTTTCATTCTTCCATCCAGAGGTTTGTAGTTTTCTGCAAGAGAATTGGGCGGCCTAAATGGCCGCCCGTCTCCGTTTCACGTGCATTTGAGGAGCGAGACTTAAGTTCGCGGCTACATCCGATCTACGCAGCCTGGCTGGCGCGCTTCGCTTCGGTGTTCACCTGCTTTGAGATGACGCTCAGCTTTTTGTCAGTGGCTTTCTCTTCGGCAAGAGTGGCATCGAGCAGCGAGGCGATCTCCGTCTGCCCCAGCAGCTTCGCATATTCGCGCACTGAACCGTAACCGGCCATCTCGTAGTGCTCGACACGCTGAGCGGCGGAGATAAGCGCGGCGTCCCGCAGCACGCCCTTGTCGGTCTCTTCGAGGACCTCGGAACCCTCTTCCAGCACGCCCTTCATTCCATTACAGACCTTACCCTTCGGGCTCTTTTCGAGGATCTGAAATATTTGCTCAAGTCGCTGAATCTGGCCCTGGGTCTCTTCCAGGTGGGTCTCAAATGCGGTGCGAAGCTCTGGGGAACTGGTCGCCTTCGCCATCTTGGGCAGGGCCTTTGTGATCTGCTTTTCTGCCGAGTACAAATCCTTCAGTTCCTCTACAAATAACTCTTCGATCGATGCGACGCTCATCTCTTAATCTCCAGGAGTGGGGTTTGCCCAGCCTCATCGTCTGATGAACAAAAGCGGAACATTGTTGTCCCGTAGCAGGAGGGGTCCGGTGAGGCTTAGTTCCCGAATTGTGAGAGTAGATTTGAGTCCGGCCACCTTCCGGGCTGATGTTCCAAGCGTTCAAAGGGCCGCACTTGCACGCGGCCCTTCTATCACCAAGGAGATCTTTGAGCAGGCCAACCTAACGTGGCCCGCGGTTTCCGCCGCTGCCAGGAGCGCCGCCACCCGGCCCACCCGGGCCCCGGCCACGACCGCTCCTGCGACGACGCCGGCGAGGATCGCCACCGGGGCCGCCACCAGAGCCGCCAGCCGCTCCAGCTGCTCGCGGTTCGCCAACTATCACCGGCGCACCGTCCGCACGGTTGAAGTTCGGTTCTTCGTCGCCCTCTGCACCTGCGTCGATGCCATCGATCTCGTCGAAGTCATCGCCGCCCTCGATGGTGATGGTGCTGGCATTGGACTCGGGCTGACGCTCAGCCGGTGGTTGAGGACGCGGTGGTGCGGAGCTTGCCTGGCCTCCGCGCTCAAAGCTTCCCCTTTCGGAGCTTCCCCGCTCGGAGCTGCCGCGTTCGGAGCGACCAGAGCCGCCACGCCCAGAGCTGAACCCAGTTTCCGAGCCTCCCCCTTGCGGTTCTGCACCTGCACTGTCTTCCGGCAGACCGAGTTTGGCACGCTGCTCTTTCAACAACGCCTTCCGTGACAGCTTGATGCGATTACCCTCGATCGACATCACCCGAACCAGGACCTGGTCGCCTTCCTTGAGTTCGTCCTTGACGTCCTTGACGCGATGCTCGGCGATTTCGCTGACATGCAGCAGCCCGTCTGTGCCCGGAAAGAGTTCGACGAAGGCACCGAACTCCGCCAGACGGACTACTTTACCGAGGTAGGTCTTCCCGACCTCGGGAACAGCGGTGATATCGCTGATCATCTGCAGGGCGCGAGCCAAGCCCTCAGCATCGCTCGATGCAACGTTAACCCGCCCGGAGTCGTCGACGTCAATCTTGACCTGTGTGGCCTCAATGATGCCGCGAATCACCTTGCCGCCCGGCCCGATGAGGTCGCGGATCTTGTCCGTAGGAATCATCAGGGTGCGGATCTGCGGGGCGTGCTTCGACTTCTCTTCGCGCGGTGCAGGCAAGGCTGCGTCCATCTTGTCGAGGAGCCAGAGACGGCCGTGACGGGCCTGCTCAAGCGCCTCGCGCATGATCTGGCTGGTGATGCCGCTGATCTTGATGTCCATCTGCAGTGCGGTGATGCCCTTCCGCGTTCCGGCTACTTTGAAGTCCATATCGCCGTAGTGATCTTCCGCGCCGGCGATATCAGTGAGGATCGCGTAGGCATCGCCTTCCTTGACGAGGCCCATCGCTACCCCGGCTACCGCTGCCTTCAGGGGAATGCCTGCGTCCATCAGCGCCAGGCTTGCCCCGCACACCGATGCCATCGAGGATGAACCGTTCGACTCGAGGATGTCGGAGACGACGCGCAGCGCGTAGGGCGATTCTTCCTCCCCCGGCAGCACGGCAAGAATCGCCCGCTCAGCCAATGCTCCGTGACCGATCTCGCGACGGCCTGTGCCGGTCATGCGACCGGTCTCGCCGACGGAGAATGGCGGGAAGTTGTAATGCAGCATGAAGCGCTTGCGCTGCTCGCCCTCAAAGGTCTCGAGCCGCTGCGAATCGTCATTCGTGCCGAGGGTGACCGTCACCAGGGCCTGGGTCTCGCCGCGAGTGAAGAGGGCAGAGCCATGGGTGCGGGGCAGCACGCCGGTCTCGATGGTGATCTCGCGAATCTGGTCGAAAGCGCGACGATCCGGGCGGATACGCTCCTTCGTGACTGCATTCCGGAAGATGTTTTCACGGAGCGCCTCGTAGTACTTCGCCAGCTTCTTCTTGGCCTCTGGCTCACCGGGGGGCAGATCCTTTGCCAGATCGTCCTTGATGCCCTTGACCAGCGTGGCGCTCTCAAATTTGGGGTGGAGCCCGGTGTTCAACGCATCTTGCAGCCTGTCGCCTACCTTGGCAACGATTGCCTCGTAATACTCAGTGTCGAAATCCGGCTCCTTGACGTCGCGCTTCTGCTTACCGGCAAGCTTCACCAGCTCTTCAATGGCGGCGACGATCTTGTTGATCTCAACGTGCGCGTAGTCGATGGCATCGGCCACCACACTCTCACTGACCTCTTTTGAGCCGCTCTCAACCATCACAATGCCGTGTGCGGTGCCGACCACGGTGATGTTCAAGGTGCTCACCTGGCGCTCGGCATAGGAGGGGTTCAGAATGAAGGAATCATCAACATAGCCGACGCGGACCGCGCCAACAGGCCCGTTGAAGGGGATGTCAGAGAGTGCGAGGGCTGCGCTCGCCGCATTGATACCGATCACATCAGGATCGTTCTCCTTATCTGCGGAGAAGACGAAGGCGATCACCTGGGTCTCGTTTCGAAAGCCCTCAGGGAAGAGCGGGCGAATCGGACGATCGATCTGGCGGCTGGTGAGGATTTCGCGCTCGCTCGGCCGGCCCTCGCGTTTGATGAAGCCGCCCGGAATGCGTCCACCGGCATACGCATATTCGCGATAATCCACGGTGAGCGGAAAGAAGTCGATGCCCTCTTTAGGGTCAGGGGATGCGACTGCGGTGGAAAGTACCACCGTGTCGCCCTGTGTCACCAGGGCCGCTCCAGATGCCTGCTTGGCCATGCGGCCCGTTTCAAAGGTCAGTCGCTTGCCGCCGGCAAGTTCGACTGTAACGTCGTGTTTCATAGTGTCTCCATTTCATGAGTTGATGCGGTGGCGATCTGCGCCGGGAGGTGGATGCGATGAGGGTGCGTGCGATAAGTGGCAGTCGGCCGTCTGTGGATGGGTGAGCACAGTTTCCGAAGAGGCAGGCTCGTCACACTGCCAACTCTCTCTATCAACGGAGCCCGGAAGGCCCCATCAACGGCATGCGAGTCTCTGGATGGGGAGCCCAGAAAGCGCCATTGCAGCCCTACGTGCAAAAACGAAGCGATGGGTGTGCCGGCCGTTGCGACGGCCGGGCGTATCCAATAACTTTCCGATGTGCCTTCTGAAGAGGCACTTGAGAGCGGGGTTCTCGCGGACAAGGTTCTCGCTTACTTACTTGCGGATGCCCAGCTTGCCGATCACATCCCGGTAGCGGTCGGAGTCGTTGAGTTTTAAGTAGTCCAGCAGACGGCGGCGCTTGCTCACGAGCATCAACAGTCCACGCCGGGAGGCATGGTCCTTTTTGTGCGTTTTGAAGTGTTCGGTGAGTTCGCCGATGCGTTCGCTGAGGATCGCAATCTGTACCTCGGGGGAGCCAGTATCGCTCTCATGGGTGCGGAAGCGCGCGATGATATCGGTCTTTTTGACGGTAGCCAGCACGGTGGTGCGTTACTCCTCTATCTCTTGATCAAGTCCACTCTCTAAGTGTCTCATTCAAGGTTAACATGGCTTGCCTCTTTCGGCGTAAATTGCTAGCCGCTGCATACGACCTGCCGTCGGGGAGCCTTGGGTTGACGAAGTACATCATCTTCCCTCCCGCTTTGGCCCCACGTGAGTCGATCGTAGCCAGGAATAAACGCGCCTGGAGCCTTCTCAACTGCGGACGGGGCCACAAACCAAGATCTAGGCAGCGTCAAAAGCTGCTTCTCAGGGCCCCTCTGGTACAGTCGCGGCGCTAACACGGTACTGTCAGCACCGGGCTGTACTGCTTTATCTCCGCGCCGGTTTGCGCGCTCGCAGCTATCGTGGCCAGTCCAGCTTCAGGACTTTCCGGCCAGCTGCTGAGTCTGCACTGCCACCAACTGAGTTAAGTCCTGCTTCTTAAGGCCGTGTACCTCCTCGTTGAAGGTGTCCACTTTGCTTGACCAGTTCATGGAGCAGAACTTCGGCCCGCACATCGAGCAGAAGGCCGCTTCCTTGTAGTAGTCGTCGGGCAGGGTTTCGTCGTGCATCGCTCGCGCCGTCTCCGGGTCGAGCGACAGCTCAAACTGCTTGTCCCAGTCGAACGTATAACGTGCATAGCTGATGGCATCGTCGCGGTCTCGGGCGCCGGGCCGATGGCGGGCGAGATCGGCGGCGTGGGCTGCGATCTTGTAGGCGATCATGCCGTCCTTCACGTCCTTCTCGTTGGGCAGTCCGAGGTGCTCCTTGGGAGTGACGTAGCAGAGCATGGAGGCGCCATGCCAGCCAATCATCGCTGCTCCAATCGCACTGGTTATGTGGTCATAACCTGGCGCAATGTCGGTGACCAGCGGCCCCAGGGTATAGAACGGCGCACCGTCGCAGAGCTCGACTTCCTTGATCACCTGCTCTTCAATCTTGTCTAACGGAACGTGACCAGGCCCCTCGATCATCACCTGCACATCGTCCTTCCAGGCGATGCGAGTAAGGTCGCCGAGGGTCTTCAGTTCAGCAAACTGCGCCTCATCGCTCGCGTCCGCGATGCAGCCGGGACGCAGGCCATCGCCGAGCGAGAAGCTGACGTCGTACTTCGCCATAACCTTGACGATGCGGTCGAAGTGCTCGTAGAGGAAATTCTGTCTGTGGTGGTGGGTCATCCACTGGGCGAGGATTGCTCCTCCGCGACTGACGATGCCGGTGATGCGACGCGCCACCATGGGCACGTACTGGATCAGCAGCCCTGCATGCACCGTGAAGTAGTCGACGCCCTGCTCCGCCTGCTCCTCGATGACCTCGAGGTAGACATCGATGTTCAGGTCTTCGAGACGCTTCACGCGGTTCAGCGCCTCATAGAGCGGCACAGTACCGATTGGCACGGGCGAATGACGCAGGATGCTGTCGCGGATTTCGGGGATGTCGCCGCCGGTCGATAGGTCCATAACCGTATCGGCGCCGAACTGCACAGCCGCGTGCAGCTTGCGCAGCTCCTCTTGAATATTCGAAGTCACGGCGGAGTTGCCGATGTTGGCATTGACCTTGCAGCGCGTCGAGATGCCGATGCCCATCGGCTCGACCTCGGGGTGATTGATGTTCGCCGGGATGATCAGCCGGCCAGATGCAATCTCGGAACGCACCAGCTCCGGGTGCAGCTGCTCCCGGAGCGCGACAAACGCCATCTCTTCCGTGATGATGCCTTTGCGGGCGAAGTGCATCTGCGACATGTTGGTGTCGCCAGATCGGGCTGCCTCTTCACGGCGGTGAGCAATCCACTGCTTGCGTGGCATCAGGATCGAGGTGGCGCCGTTACCATTGACCACACTGCCGTTGCTGCCAATTTCTCTGCTCTGCATGCTCATCTACTACTCCTATATGCCGAAGAAGAACCCTTGTTCAAAGAGCGCACGCTGCGCGCACTAGATGTTCGATTATAACGGCTGCCGCAGGCAGTATATTTCGCCCGCTAGTCGCTCCAGCGGTTGACCAGTTATATAGCCGAATCATCGAAATGGTAGCTGCTCCTTATGGCAAGCAGGGCATGAGAGGAGAACGTGATCCCAGCGATCCTGGCATCTCGCAAGCTCCCTCGTTTGCCCTCCTTGTTTGCGGGCTGCAGTGATGTTCGCTGTCTGCTAAGTAGCCGCGCGATCAGGGCCCACACACGCCGCTCAACGACCCTGTCGATTAGCCGCTCGAAGAGGTCCAGCAGTTTCGTGCGTCCACAGCATCAGGCACGATTCGCAGACCGTAGCGAATCTTACAGGCGGTTATTGACCTGGTCCCAGATAGCGGTCCTCGGCTGCGCGTTTACCAAGCCATCACGTTGCCGTCCGGTGTACAAGTGTGCTTAAGTCGCAGCGAGCTCTGAAAAGTCGGCAATGCGCGAGAAGTGATTTAGCAGGCTGCTAAGCAGTGCAAGCCGGTTGCGGCGCACGGCCTGATCAGGGTCCATCACCATCACGCTTTCAAAAAAGGCATCGACCTGGGGTCTCAGGGAGGCGATGAGGGTCAGGGCCTCGCGATAGCGTCGCTCCGCGACCATGCTGCCGAACCCTGTCTGCAGCTCTTCGAGCCTGCCCGCGAGGGCGATTTCTGCAGGCGCTGTAAGCGCTCCAGCCACGAAGTCGTCCGGGTAAGCCTCACCTTTGTCCCGAGCCTGTTTGAGGATGTTTCTTATCCGCTTGAAGGCGGCGCAGATCGCCAGAAAGTCCTCCGAGCCGCGCATGGCTGTGAGGTCCTCCGCGAAGCCGATAGCGTCCGTTACCCTGTTTTTGATCGACTGCGCAGGGTTGCCTCCCTGGCTGGCAAGCTCCGCAGTCACGATCGAGGGCGCGAAGCCGCGTACTTCGCGCAGGTAAAAGGCCAGGCGCTCTTCGAGGAAGCTGACAACTCGTGCCTTGAGGGTGGCATTATCCTGGCGAGGGCCGATCGCAATATCTACGATCTGATCGAGTCCGAGCGCCAGGCCGGAGTCTGCCAGGACCTTGATGATGCCGATAGCCGCGCGGCGCAGTGCAAAGGGATCCTTCGAGCCGGTAGGCTCCAACCCGATCGCGAACATGTCAACGATGGTATTGATGCGATCCGCGATGCCGAGCAGCTGGCCCTCGGCCGTCTGAGGAATGGCTCCGTCCGCCGATGCAGGCATGTACTGCGAGTAGATCGCCTGCGCCACCGCCTCGCCGTGGCCTTGCGCTCGCGCGTAGAGGCCGCCGACAATGCCTTGCAGCTCAGTGAACTCCTTCACCAGCTCCGCCGTAAGGTCAGTCTTTGCGAGGCGCACGGCGGTGAGCAGGGCCGCCTCGTCGACCGACACGCCCGAAGCGGTTAATCCATCCGCGAGTGCAACGGCGATGCGCAGGTTCGCCTCCGTCTTGGCATGATAGCTGCCGAGTTCCCTCTGAAAGGTGACGCTCTTGAGCATCTCCACGCGACCTGTGAGAGGCGTTTTCTGGTCCGTATCCCAGAAGAAGCGGGCATCGTTGAAGCGGGCGCGCAGCACGCGTTCATTGCCGTGGCGGATGATGTCAGCGCCAGCAGAATCGACGGACGTGTTCAGTACTGTTAGGAAGTGCGGCGCCAGCGTTCCAGACGTATCCTCCACCGCGAAGTACTTCTGATGGTCGCGCATCACCGTGACCAGCACCTCTTCAGGCAGCCTGAGGTATTCCGGCTCGAAGCTGCCCAGCAGCACGGTCGGCCACTCTGTCAGGTGAGTCACCGTATCGACAAGGCTCTGATCTTCGCGCCATCTTGCGCCCGGAACATTGCGCGTCTCAGCGTCAAGCGCCTTCCGGATGCGCTGCCGCCGCGCCTCGACTTCGGGCAGCACGTACGCGGACTCGAGCGCCGCGAGGTAAGACGATATATTTGACACGTCGACCGGACAGTCACCGAAAAGAATGCGATGGCCGAAGGTCTGGCGACCGGCGCGAATACCTCCAAACTCCACCGGAACGACGTGATCACCGAGCAGAGCCAGCAGCCATTGAAGAGGACGCACAAAACGCTCCGGCTTACCTGGGCGCCAGTACATGTTCTTCGGCCAGTAAATGGAGCCGAGTAACTGCGGCATTTGCGCTGCGAGAACATCGGTGGCAGGCAGGCCTGGACGGTGAACAGTAGCTCCGACGTATTCTCCCTTGGCTGTAGTTACTTTGACCAGCCGGTCAACTTCTACACCTGCTTTCTTCGCGAAAGCTACAGCGGCGGCCGTTGGCTGGTCATCTTTGAAGGCAACCTTCCACGATGGGCCGTTCAACTGCTCCTCAAGGTCAGCCTGCCGATCGAGCACTCCGGATATGTGCACCGCGAGCCGCCGGGGAGTGGAGTAGCTCGTAGACTTGTAGTCCGATGCGACCAGCCGCGCCTCCTTCAGCAGCGCAATCGTCCGCTCCGTCAAGTCGGCTTGCGCGGCGGCGATCATCCTCGCCGGGATCTCTTCTACTCCTGCTTCAAAAAGGAAGTCTGGCATCTACTCTTTCTAATTTGCTCGCGCAAATGCATACGAAGCTGCTTTGGTTACAGATTGTGAGAGGCGGGTGGCTCTGCGCAGTCAAGCTCCCTAAGCTGTCAGGTCCGCTTTTCGGCAGGCTGACCGGGTGCCTGCTGCGCCAGGTAAGCCTTCGCCACTCCTACGGCCAGGTTACGAATGCGGGCGATCACGCCTACTCGCTCCGTTACCGAGATAGCGCCCCGCGCGTCCAGCAGGTTGAACAGGTGAGAACACTTGAGACACAGATCATAGGCAGGGAGGACGGGAAAGCGGTCCTTGGCACGGTCGATCGAGTGTGAATCGTCGCCGTGGGAGAACTCTCCGAGCAGGTTTCCGTGTTTACGATCGTGGTGCTCGCCCTGATGCAGCGGCCGGGGCGCAAAGTCGTCGTTGAAGCTGGTCAGGAGCGCCTGGCACTCCGCTTCATAAAGCCTAAAGTGCTGCCACAGCTTATCTACATCGGCTGATTCGAAGTTATAGACGGAGAACTGCAGCTCATCGGCAAAGCGTACGTCGCGGTAGGTGACCAGAGGATCGTGCGACCAGGCTATGTCATAAATAGAGTCGACATCCTGCAGGAAGGCGGCAATGCGCTCGAGACCATAGGTGATCTCGCCTGAGATGGGGTCGAGATCGACTCCCCCGCACTGCTGGAAGTAGGTAAACTGCGTAATCTCGAGCCCGTCCAGCATCACCTGCCAGCCCACACCCCAGGCATTGAGGGTGGGCGCCTCCCAATTATCCTCTTCGAACTTGATGTCGTGCTGCCGCAGGTCGATACCGATGGCTACCAGCGACTCAAGGTAAATTTTTTGGATATCCGCGGGCGGCGGCTTGAGGATGACCTGGAACTGCATGTGTTTGAAGAGGCGGTTGGGGTTTTCGCCATAGCGGCCATCAGCGGGACGCCGCGACGGCTGTGCGTAGGCCACGCTGTAGGCCTTTGGCCCGAGCACCCGGAGAAACGTCTCCGGGGACATGGTTCCCGCTCCAACTTCAACATCATAGGGTTGCTGCAGGACGCATCCGCGGGCCGCCCAGAAGCTCTGCAGGCGGAAGAGAAGGTCCTGGAAGCTTAGAGCGTCCGCAACCGCAGGAGCAGGGCTTGTTGTTTCAGAGGGTATAGCGTGCGGTGCCAAGCGGGCTCTCAATCGAAAGGACGTTAGTAGGCATTCTAGCAAGTCCACTCCTCGGCACCCTCGTAGCAGCTAACCTGAGCGCTTGCCCAGGGCCGAACGGCCGGTCGAGGCTTCACCGCCGGCCATCTAGTCCGCCGAGTGGCCCTGTGGGTAGAGCTCCATCCTGGGCGGATCTTTCCGCTTAAGGGAGTTGAGGATCGGTTTCTCCAGCACAAACCACGATACTGTGGCATACGCGACAGTCAGTATGAAGGCCAGGATAGTCCCGCTTAGCCGGGTGTGCATGTGGTCCCAGAGCATCAGCACGAGGACGTAGTGGATGAGGTAGCAGGAGTAGCTGATCTTACCGAGTGCGCGCAGCGGTGCGAGGTTGAGCAGCCCCACGTAGCGCCCGCTCAGCGCCCACAGCAACACACCGACGGAGGCGAGCAACGTTGCCTCATAGATAAACGTATTTCCGATGCGGGAGTTATCTGTGCGAGCCACATGGAAGTGGTGCAGGGTGAGGAGCACCAACGCTCCGCCCAGCAGAAACCCGGCACCGGCGAGGTGCCCATAGTTCTCTACGAGATCTTTACGGCTGCGGTAGAGCAGACACAGCAGGGCGCCGGCCGCCAGCAGGTCCATACGGCAGGGGGTGAACGAGAAGACGCCGCCCGAAGCGACAAAATCGTAGGTGAACAGGTAACGCAGCACGGGCGCAGTCAGCACAAGGAGGAAGCTGATCTTACCGAGATGCCTGTGTAAGTAATAGATGACGAAAGGCCAGACGACATAGAACTGCTCCTCGACGGCGAGCGACCACGTAACCTGCACGCCGCGAACTACCGTCGCATAGTTCATTAGGGGCAGAACGTAGAGATACCACTGGTGCGTCCACTCGGTGATGCCAAGACAGCTGGCTGCGACCAGGAAGAGGACATAGGCGGGGAGGACGCGGCGGACTCTTCTGGAATAAAATGCTGCGAAGTAGCTCTTCATCCCGAGGGTGCGCAACTCAATCAGAATGCCGGTGATCAGGAATCCGGAGAGAACAAAAAAGACATCGACGCCCGCCCACAGCAGGTTGACCCAGAAGGCGTGGTGGATGAAGACGGCGGCGAACGCAAGTGCTCTTAACCCGTCGAGTTGAGTGATTCTCTTCCCGGACACCCTGCCAGCACCCCTGCGTTGCTTCGTCGGCTAATTTGTCATCGACTATAGCGCGCTGCCCGGGAAAAGGAAGTATCAATCAGGAGTCACCAGCCCCGCGTGTGACCAACAGCGCTAGCCTCCCAGGCGCGCCAGGGCGACGGCGCTCGTCAGCCGATGTTCGATATGGCGCTGCAGGGCTTGCAGTGAGAAGGTACGAAGGTCTGCAGCCCGATTCCGCGTCCAAGGTTCCGCACCGAGAGCGCTGATCGGTGACCTGAAGATGCGGGCCGCTACAATCTGCGAGTCCGTCGACAGCTTCCAGGCGCCTGGACCCCGATGCTCGAGGCAAAGCAATCCATCATCGGAGGCCTGGAAGAAGGCGATTGAGCCAGCCAGCAGGACGCCGCAATGCACGCAGCGGTTCAGGTCGGGAAGCCAGCCCAGCAGGCGCGTCATCCAAAGAGCGAAATAGGTTACCGGCAGCCATACCTGCTCAACGCGCGTATGCTCGAGAACCGCGAGCAGCAGCCGGAAGATCGTATCCTGCGGATCCTGCTCCGGCAGGGTGTCTTCAATGACCTCGGCGAAGAAGGCCAAAGCAGCCGCCCGGGAGTAGTCGACGGGCTGCGACAGGGGCGACGAGAGGATTTCAAGTGAGTCAAGGCGGACTAAATCCTGCTTTGGCCGCTCCGCATAGCTCGCGCGGACGTGCGTCATGGGTTCGAGAGCCCCCCCGAAACGACGCCGCGATTTGGAAGCCGCCTTGGCAACGCCCTTGATAACGCCGTATTCCCTGGTAAAAAAGGAGACGATGAGGTCTGCCTCATGAATAGGCCAGGTTCGTAGGACGATGGCTTCGGCCTGGTAGGCGATCACGGGTGGGAGCTCAGGGATGGAGTGTTAGCCGCGCGTTGCGGAGACGAAAAACTTGCCGCAACAAAGGAAACGCGCAGCCCTCAGGCTGCGCGCGCCCTGGCCAGCATCATCAGCGGCCGAAAAATTCGGAGTTCTTGTCCGTATAGCTCACCCATTTGTCAGGCAGATCGTCAGCGGCATAGATGGCTGAGACCGGGCAGACGGGCACACAGGCCCCGCAGTCGATGCACTCGACGGGATCGATGTAGAGCTGCTCTACTTCAGCGAACTTCGGCTCGTCCTTCTTAGGGTGAATGCAGTCCACGGGACACGCATCGACGCAGGCGGCATCCTTGGTGCCGATGCAGGGCTCCGCGATTACATAAGCCATAAATCCTGTCTCCAGTTGAAGAATATAAGGTCGTTATCAAGGGTAATTGTAGCAGCCCGCCGCCGCCCAAGCCTGCATACGTCGACGCTGCACTGCTCGGCAGGCCTGCAGCAATAGATGCCTATAAGCCGTTCGAACCACCACCCTACTTAGCGTTCCGCAGAAATGGGCGTGCTTGTCGCGTGGTTCAGAGTGGCGGGTATCAGGCAGGCTTTGCAGCTCGAAGGGCGGCAAACTCAGCGGGCGTCAGCATGGGCTCTAGGTTGCGGCCTGCAAACATATCTGCAAAGAGCGCCTGCAGCCTGGAATGAAGGATGCGGTTCGAAGCCAGAACCTCTCTGCTGTTGAGTTGAAAGCCGGTGCCGTCGAAGCTGGTGACTACGCCACCCGCCTCCTCGACCAGAAGGACGCCAGCCGAGGTGTCCCAAGGGTTGAGATTGAACTCCCAGTAGCCATCGAAGCGGCCGCATGCCGTGTAGGCGAGATCGAGCGCCGCGGAGCCCGCGCGCCGTACTCCGTGAGAGCGCAGGGTGATCTCCTGGTAGAAGTGTATATTCGGGTTTTCATGCCGTTTGCGGCTGGGAAAGCCGGTCGCAAAGAGACCTTCGCTGAGGTCTGGCGTGGTGGAGACGTGGATCCGGCGGCCGTCAAGGTATGCGCCTCGGCCTCTCTCGGCCACGAAGAGCTCCTCGCGCATCGGGTCGTAGATAACCCCCGCAACGATGGGGCCGTCCTGATCGGAACGCAGGCCGGCGGGACGATGCTCGAGGCCCATCGAGATGCAGAAGACGGGGTAGCGATGGGCGAAGTTAGTGGTGCCGTCGAGCGGATCGATATACCAGCGATATTCGTTGTCGATGCGGTCGCGGGTGCCCTCTTCGCCGTAGATGCCGTGGCTTGGGAAATGCTGGTGCAGCAACTTGACGATAAGGCGCTCGCTGGCCCTGTCTGCCTCGGTGACTAGGTCCACGTCCCCTTTGTATTCGGTCTCCACGGCGCTGTCGTAATAGTTACGGACCAGCGCGCCAGCGGCAATAGCTATCTCGGCGGCAGGGGCGGCGAGGCTTAAGGTGATCCCCGGCGGCAGCGGGTCGGGAGCGCGCAGGGGCTGAGACGGCGAGGGCATCAGGCGTTTCCCGCAGTTTCAGCAGTGCTGCGGTTCGCCGAGCGGTTCCGCACCGTGTCGCGTTTAGACACTTCCGTGATGGTGCGAATCTGATGTTTATAGATGAAGAGGTTAGGCCTCGCCTCGCGGGTGAGCCGGATCATGCGATCGTCGAAGTATTCGATCCAGCCCTGTACTGCCTCGCCATCGCGCAGCTTCACAGTGACCGGCACCTGCTTCTCGCTCAAGAAGCGCAGGTAGAGCGCCTCCTGCCCGGTGTCGCCCGGCGGAGGGCTCTTTTGTCGTCGGCGAGACGCAGTATAGACAGGCATTTCGTCCATTGTAGCTAAAAGTGCGCATACCGTTTGTAGCGCAGAGGCAGTAAACGCTACTCCGCCGGGCTGGAGTAGTAGCCGGTACGATGGCGCACGCTATAGTGAGTCTCGGGGGCGCTGCCCTTGACGGCCACTGAGATGGTATGAAAATCAGAGTGTCCGCTGTGGCGCACCGGGTAGTACCCCAGCGAATACTGGGTGCGGAGGTCGTCTGATACCTGTTCGAGGGCGCGGCCGAGTTGGCTCGCCTCCGCGTAGTAGTACTTGCCGCCCGTCTCCTGCGAGAGGGTGATCATCGCGTGTTCACCGCCCGTGTTGCGGCCCGCATCGGCGGCTATGGGCACATCGATGATGCTGTAGACCATCACCTCTGAGCGTACCGCCTGCTCAAGCGCCCTGGCGTAGTCAACACCGTCAACCGTATTGTCGCCATCCGAAATGATGACGAGCACTTTCCGGCCGTGGTGGGGTGCGAGCCTTTGTGAGGCGAGATAGACGGTGTCGTAGAGTGCAGTCGCGGGTCCGGGGCGAAGTCGCTCCAGGCCCTCATCGATGCGGGACGGCTTGTTGGTGAAGTCGACCACCTCGCGAACGTCTGAAGAGAAATCAATCAGCGAGAAGAGGTCGATAGGGCGCAGCAGCGTGTGTACAAACTTGTGCGCGGCCTCCTGCTCGACGGCAAGATCCTTCCTCACACTGCCGCTGGTGTCGATTGCCAGCGAGATGGTGAGCGGCATCTCCGATTCGCGGCCAAAGAAGGCTACCTTCTGCGGATGTCCATCTTCGGCTATGGCAAAATTGTCACGAGTCAGGCCGGGCACCGGCGCTCCGCTACTGTCGGTCACATTCACGAATACATTGATCAGGTGCACGTCGACACGTATAGCCGGTGGACGGACGCCGTCAGCCGCGGAGTCTACCGATTGCGCGATTGCGGAGAGCTCTGCCACGCCTGCAAGCAGCACTCCCGCACACAAAAGCCAGCCCAGACCGCTCGTCCGCGGAGTGCGGTTCACCGTACCCGCCCGGTGCTTTCGTTGACGGCAATTACTTCCTCAGGAAACGGTTCACCGTCAGCCCACACTGCTCCGTCCTCGAAGTGCTCCTTCTTCCATATCGGCACTGTCTTCTTCAAAGTGTCTATCAGCCAGCGGCATGCCTCAAAGGCTTGTGGACGATGGGCTGAGGCCACAGCGATAAAGACGCTGGTCTCTCCAACTTCGAGCCTGCCCAGCCGGTGTACCAGGCTTACGCTCTGCACTCCGAAGCGCTTGATCGCCTCGGCCGAGAGCTTCCGCATCTGTGCCAGCGCCATAGCTTCGTAAGACTCGTAGACAAGATAAAGGGTGCGACGTCCACGAGTGTTGTTGCGGACGATCCCGTCAAACGTGACCACCGCGCCATCTTCGCCACGCTTTATCGCGGCAGTAAGGGATGAGGCGTCAACCGGCTCTCTCAACAGCGCTACGTGAGAGCTTCGGGGAGTCGAATCCGGCTGGGTGTCATCCTCGTCCTGAGTGTTCAGACCATCGCTGCCACCGCTGACTGGGGGCAGCATCGCTACCTCGTCGCCATCGGCGAGCCGGTGCGAAAGATTCGCGTACTCAGTGTTTACCGCAACGGCGAGGATGTCCCAGAAGTCTCCATGCCCGGGAGCTGCCCTGCGGTAGTGATCGAGCAGAGTGCCGACCGTAGAGGATGGCGGGAGCTCGAGTGTGTCATGTTCCTTGAGGAAGATGTCCTTGAGCGCACCGAAATATAGAACGCGGACCCGCATGCAAGTAGAGTACCCAGCCTTTAGACGCATTCGGCTTGAATTCGACTAGCCACGGCTTGCTGTGGCGCTTCCTTCTTCATAGATCGGCCTCGTGCTACGATCACCTCGCACACCACTCTATCTAAGAGGCCCAGACTATGGGTAAATACCTTACGCTGAAGCTTTCCTTCTCGGCGCTGGCCATCGCTCTCGTATCTGCGGCTGCGGCTGCCCAATCGGCGCCTGCGGCACCGACGCACAAGCCCATTCACCACACGGCGGCGAAGTCAGCCGCCGCATCTGGTATCAAGCTGCCGCCCAGCATCCCTGCGGCGCCTGGTCCCGTTCAAACCCTCTACGAACTGCGCTACGTCGATATCAAGCTCGGGACAGGTGCACCCGCAATGCCGGGGCAGGCATATACAGTCAATTACACCGGCTGGCTCTACGATGGCACGAAGTTTGACTCCTCGGTAGATCGCAATCAGCCCTTCGACTTCATCCAGGGTCAGCAGCGTGTGATCATCGGCTGGGACACCGGCTTTGAGGGGATGAAGGTAGGCGGAAAGCGACGACTCTTCGTTCCCTATCAGCTAGGCTACGGCACTGCTGGTCACGACCCGATACCCCCTAAGGCAAACCTGATCTTTGATGTGGAATTGCTTGGCGTAAACGGGGCGGGCGCTCCACAAGCGGCCCCTTAAGCAGCCCCGCAAGTGTCGTCTCTGACTCCGCTGTACGCGAGCAGCCGGGCCGCTGCGCAGAGAGCACCGCGGCGCTCCCTTACGGCGGGTCGCAACCCCTTCACTGTGCTATATTTCGGAGAAGATCAATGATTTTCTCACGAGAGTATGTAGGGTACCTGGCGCGCCAGACGGTGAAGGCGCTGACTGAGACCGGGATGATCCGAAGCGAAAAGCCCGCCATAGTGGAACAGCGCGTTACCGTCGGAATTCAAGAGGAGTTATCCCTTGAGGACCGCATCAACGAAGAGGTGCGGGTCATCCTGGACGCCTACCAGGAAGAGATGCGCCGCACGGGCGCCAGCTATGCTGACATGTTCAAAAAGGTGAAGACCGAGCTGGCCAGGAAGTACAAGGCGGTGCTGTGAGGATCAGCCGGGATAAGCTCAACAAGCTGGCCCATGTAGTTGCCGACACCCTGGCAGAGACTGCAGAGTGCGAGTTCCTGGAGGACCGGAACACGATCCGTCAAGAGGCCCGTAAGGCTCTAGAACACCTGCTCGAAGGTGAGACGAAGATCGACCAGGCCGCCCGCCTGAAGATCGCTTCGCAGCGTCGCATCATTCCAGAGGGTAGCCAGGAGTGGGACATCCTCTATCGCAAGTACTACAACGAGGAAGTGAAGAAGCTGGGCATCTAGCTGGGCTTTCAGCTTGCCGTGATCGCAGCTTTCCGTACCCTCAATCTCATTGCAACCACATCTCACTGAGGAGCAGGCGGAGCGTCTCGCGCAAATGGCTGACAGGGTCGGAACGGCCCCTGAGCGACTCGCGACTATGGTCGTTGCTCGCTACATCGATGAAAAGGCTCGCTTCATGGCTGCAGTCGATGAAGGGCCTTGCGGCAGCCGAATCCGGCGAATCCATCGAAGAAGAAGAGATGAACGCTCGCCTCGAAGCGATGTTCAAGGTCTGATGTGGATTCGTTGGACGGTTCCCGCCGTCGACGATTTGGAACATCAAGTACTACCTCTAAGAACATTCCGAATTAGCGGAGCCGACGATTCGCACAATCTACCGATTGATTGGTTCGCTTAAGGCGTACCATCCCCCTTTGTGTGACGCGGAGCAATGCGGTCACCCAGGTTGTGGCGTAAGTGCGTCAGCAATGGTCGTGGATTGCACATCGCCAACCTTAAGCAACTAAACCCCTCGCACATCGCTGAGGGGCGCGCTTTGCGAAGTTCGCGTAGTCTGATAAATTTGGAGATGCAAGGCCCAGCTGAACCTTCGCAGGAATTCTCATCGTGGCGCTATGGTGCAGCGGTTAGCACGCGGCCCTCTCAAGGCTGAAACATGGGTTCAATTCCCATTAGCGCTACCAACTTCCCGCCCCTGCAACTCGCAGGTCGGTGAGCTTTGCTGATCTGGGCCGGCGATTTGATCTTTCAACGTGGCGCTATGGTGCAGCGGTTAGCACGCGGCCCTTTCAAGGCTGAAACATGGGTTCAATTCCCATTAGCGCTACCAACTTCCCCCTTTGTCCCCTTTCGGGCCGCCGTTGATTCAACGCACTATCTTCGCTCTAAACGGCGCATCCTCATTAAGACACTGACTTGCTCTTCCGGCCAGTGCGCAGCTTCGTTCAGACCAACCCCACACGCGGGTACTACACTAGCCCATGTGATCGATAGGGGCAGGATGAACGGTGCCTTCGCATCGGCGGCAGACACACTCGGCGAGATCGGCCTCCCCGAGCCGGTGAGCGCGCTCGCTGCACGATCCTGGGACGCTATTGTCGTGGGTGCCGGCCACAATGGCCTTGCCTGCGCGGCTTACCTCGCCAGCGCCGGCAAACGCGTACTCGTGCTTGAGGCTCGCTCGCGGATCGGCGGTGCCTGTACCGTTGAGGAGCCGTTTCCAGGCTCCTACCCGGGCGTCAGGATGTCGCCTTGCGCTTACCTGGCTGGCCTGCTGCATCCGCTGGTCATTGAAGAGTTGCGATTGGGAAAGCGCGGATTCTCGTGGACGCCAGCGGTGAACGGCCTCTTCGTTCCCTTCCTGGACGGCACCAGCGTTCAGCTTTGGGACGAAGATGAACGCTGCATCGCTGAGGTCCGGCGCTTTTCGCCACACGATGTGGATGGCTGGAGAGCGATGACGGACGTGATTCGGCGGCTGCGGGATGCCCTACGGCCGTCCGGAGATGGTGACATATGGATCGGTGAGAGCCCGAGCCGCGAACAGCTCGAGGACCGAATCGGCAACGACTCGGAGGCGCGGCATGTGCTCTTTAACTGGTCGATGGCGGAGTACGTGGAGCACTATCTCACCGATGAGCGGCTGCAGATGGCAATGCTCGGACAGGGGGTGATCGGTACGAATGCGAGTCCCTTTGACGCGGGCACAGCTTCGATCCGGTACCACCACTCTTCCGGCCGGCTGGGGGGAATGCCGGGCATGTGGGGCTACGTTAAAGGCGGGATGGGTATGGTCTCGTTCTACCTCTGCGACGCGGCGCGGGAGGCTGGAGCGGTTGTTGCGGCGGGAGTGCCGGTCGCTCGCATCCTGCCGGGCGAGGGCGTACTGCTCGAGGGTGGCGAGAAAATTCAAGCTACCGTGGTAGTTTCAAACGCAGATCCGCGCGTCACTTTACGGCTGCTCGATGGGGCAGCGGACACGGGATGGCGAGAGCGGGTCGAGGCGATCCCTATCGAGGGCTGCACGGTCAAGCTCAACGTGCTGCTGCGCGAGCTGCCCAACTTCCTCTCGCGACCGGGGCTGAATGAGCCGCACCATCATGGGCAGATCAATGCTCCTCTTTCGAAGCCCGACTGGAAGGCCGGATATACGGCGGCAAGGCGAGGAGATCTGCCGGAGCTTCTGTGGTGCGAGCTCTACTTCCAGAGTGTGCACGATCGCAGCGTGGTACCCGAGGGGCTGCATACGATGAGCGTCTTCGCCCAGTATGTGCCGCATACCTTGAGTCGAGGCACGTGGGACACGCGACGACAGGAGGTCGCTGCGCTGGCCTTTGCATCGCTCGGCCGCTTCTGCAGCAACATTCCCTCCGCGGTCGTGGATGCGCAGGTCCTTGGGCCTCCGGATATCGAGGCCAAGACCGGACTCACGGGCGGGCACATCTTTCAAGGGGAGTGCCTGCCGCAATATATGTGGTCAAACCGCCTTACTTCGCGCACTCCCATGGGTGGTGTTTATCTGTGCGGGGCCTGTACGCATCCGGGCGGCAGCGTGATCGCCATCAACGGCCGAAACGCCGCCATGGCCATCCTCGAAGACACTCGGAAGTGAGCTCATGCGGCTCCTCCACGAAGTCCCACTTATGAAGGCGATTAAGCTACCTCAATGAACGGGGCACCCGACTCCGCACGAGTCCCACTCATGAAGACGATGAAGCTGTCTTCATGAATGGGGCACCCGCTGAGGTATCACTGGCCCGGCATGTGCAGAGCTAGAGCCTTAAGCACGTCGGCATCGGGCGTGGTCTTGCTGTCCTGCTTGGTCACCATACCGAAGTTGGTCTGGTAGTCCCACATCGCCCAGCCTATGTTGTGCCGCTCCATGGCGACCCGCATGTCGTGCAGCCACTGGGCGCGCATCGCCGGATTCGCGTACTCACGAAGCACTCCAAACTCGCCGCAGTAGACCGGCACATGATGCAGCTTTCCCCAGCGCGCGGCGAAGTCGATGTCACTCTCGACGCGGGCAGCGTCCCATCGTCCCAGCCCGTACTGGCTGACAAAGTATTCGCCCTCGAGGTCCGGCTGCTGGCTGAGCTTCGGCGCGACGTTCTCGGGCGTTGACGGGTAAGGAATGCCACGTTCGGGCCGCACCTCCGGGCTGGTCCACGTCGCTCCCTGATGGGTGAAGGCGAAGGGCTCGTAATCGTGGAAGGTGTAGATGACGTTAGGGTCAGCGAGCGGCTCGAGCAGCAGCAAATCCTGGAGACCCGACCAGTGGGCGCCCGCTGCGATGATGGTGTGCTTGGGCGCGACTTCGCGAATGGCGGCGGCAACTGCGCTCTCGATCCCCTGCCATCGATAGGTGTCAGGCTGCTCGGGCTCGTTCATAATCTCGAAGAAGACGTGATCAGGATCGCTCGATGCAAAGTGGGTCGCGACCGCGCGCCAGAGGGAGACAAACTGCTGCACGCTCTCGCTGCCCTGCTGCAGCGGCCTCTTGTAGCTGCTCTCGGGATGAATGTCGATGATGACAGAGAGGTGGTTATCGAGCATCATTTTGACTACCCGATCGAGCTCAGTCATAAAGTAGTCGCTATTCGCCGGCCGGCCGCGCTGCCAGGCAGTCAGCGGATCAGCATCCACGCTCAGACGGGCGTGGTCGAGGCCCATGTGCGCCATCAACGCGATGTCGTCCGCGGTTGTGAAGGTCTGCAGGCGCTGCTGCGAGTAGTCGTGCGGAGATTGCGCGAACCAGATGCTGGCGTTAACTCCGTGCTGCAGATGTTTTGCGCGCTCAAAGGCCAGCCCACTGCCTGCCTGCTGTGCCGAAGCCATCGATATCAAACCTGCCAGCACCAGTACTAACGTCGTAGCTAAAGACAACTTCCTTCTCATTCGTAGATCTCCCCGGTGCGCCCGTTCAGTTGGATGTAAAACAGCGCTTGAAGACCGGCAATGCCTTTGCGATTTGTGCCGACCTGCGCTTGACGTAAATCGACCTTTAGTGACTCGGTACAGAGACGACCTGGCCTTTTAGATTCCATCCTCGAAGCTCCACTTTGGCCGCGCCCTTGGCGGCAGTGCGCGGGTAGTCGAGCTCGACATCGGTTGACTCGCCAGGTAACAACGAGATGTAGTTGTCGCTCAGGTAAGCGGGCAAAATTCGGCTTCCGTCGGCGTTTTCGAGTATAAGTTTGTTGGCAAGTGCGGCCGACGTACCCCTGTTCTCAAGTCTTATACGCACGTGCATCTCGTCTCCGGCCTTCATCAAAGACGCTGAGGCCGCGAGAGAGGCTTGCGGCAGCTGATTTAGTTGCCGGTATGCGTCGTAGCTACCCCCGAGCCAGTAGAAGTTATCAGACACCAGCTTCCCCGTCGAGCCGGTCAGAGTTAGACGAACAAAGACCATTCTGGCAGTGGTATCCGACCCCATAAGCGGGGCGAGATCAAGCTTGAAGCTACGGGTAACCGCATTCGCCGGCGCGCTTAGCTTCTGACTATTCTGCGCCAGCACTTCGTTCGTGAGGGAATACACCTTCGCCGAGACAGAGAGGTCGGGCATCGCGGTTTGGGTCGTGTTCACCACGTCGACACCGTAGTCGGTGAGGTCGAGCTGCACATGTGTGGGCTCACAGGCCTTCTTCGTGCCGTAGAAGGACCCCTGTGTGTCGTAGTCGGAGCTGAGAATCTGCCAGGTTGTACTCGGCCAGGCCGGCTGCGTCATCCACAGAAGACGACCGCTGCTGGGGGTGAAGAGATGCGCGTTGAAGCCCTCGAAGATTGCCCGGTGCCCAACGTAATTGAGCATCTGCGCCTTGCGCTCAAAGTCGGGAAGGTCGGTGGGTGCTCCGAACTCCTTGTCTAGCTGCGCCATGAACGGAGCCGAGGCGCCATTCCCACTCTGATGCCAGTCGTGATACGCCCAATCGTCGTTGATCGGCCACTGATCGGCCGCAGGAATGGTGCTACGAAACGACTCCAGTGTCGACATCGAGGGGATGCCAAGCTCGACAGAAAAGCCGAGGTTGTTCTTGTAGTAAAAGCTTGGGTCTCTGTAGCTGTAGGGGCCGCTGTTGCGCAGGTTTACCTGGTTTGAGCTGGGGCTGTAGTAGCGGGTCCCGTCGAAGTTCCTGATCAGTTCATCGAGGCTGTTGGTGAGGATAGGCTGGGGCACGCCTTCGTTGCGTCCGCACCACATGACGATGGAAGGATGGTTGCGGAAGCGGCTGATCACGTCGCGCGCATTATCCAGGAAGAGCGCGGGATCCTCCGGTTCCAAGTTGTAATTCTGCGTGGAGGCCCAGAAGTCGTTCCACACGAGCTGGCCGTATTCGTCGGCGAGATCGTAGAAAGTCTCCTCGGTGTCCTGGCCGACCCAGTTGCGAATGATGTTCAGGTTAGCGTTCTGGTGCAGGCGAAAGAAGGGCTCAAGGTGTTCGCGGGAGACCCGTTTGCGGGAGTCATCCATGCCCCAATTGCCTCCGCGGCAGGCGATGCGCACTCCGTTCACCTTGATGACCAGATCGGTCGAGCCGGGGTAGCCCTGAGCGGGGGTAAGAGCGGGCGAGTTCTCCGCCCCTGCCATGATGGACGCCGCCCATTCGTTTGGAGCGCTGATCTGCTTCATCCCTTCGTGGCTGATGTCGATGACCTGTTCACCGCGCAGCTTGGCCGTGGTTGGAGAGACCTCCACCCGCCGCAGATGCCCCGTGCCGTCCCAGAGGCTGAGCTCATAGGTGATCTCGCGTATGCCGAAGCTGACGATCTTCGAGTCGGAAGCGCCCGAGCCGGTGCTTACGGCGAGGTGCAGCTTGTAGAGCTCCGGCTTGCCGTACCCGTTGGGCCACCATAGACGCGGCTTCTGAACCGTGAGTTGAGAAAACTCCGCCGGTGTGAGTTCAACAGTAGTGTGGCCCGGAGCGATCGTAACGGATTTGGACACGCTCACCTGGTCGAAGCTGGCCGTAATCCTGCCCTCGACGGGAATGCTTGATATGTTCTCGACCGGAACCGAGATGCGGAGGTCGGCCTTGCTGGTATCGGGCAGCGGCAGGGTCGTGATGATCTGTGGATCGCCGAGCTTGAGTACGTCAGTTGCGGTAAGCACGACGTCTTGCCAGAGGCCGGTGTTGCGATCGCGGATGCCTGGGATCCAGTCCCATCCTTCAGTCGCGACAAAGGTCGGCCCATCGATGACCATGATGCCGCCGTTTTCGCCAGGACCCCCCTTGACCGACTGCTCGTTAGGAATACCAGGGTGTGGCGGCGGCGAGATGCGTACGGCGAGAACATTCGGCTGCCCCGCCTTGACCAGGCCGGTCACGTCAAAGGTGCCACGGATGAAGGCGCCTTTTACGTTGCCGAGCTGCTTGCCATTGAACCAGACTGCAGCCGCATAGTTGATCCCTTCAAACGTCAGCGTGAGGTGCTTGCCGCTCGTCCCTTGGGGCGCTACAAACTCCGTCCTGTACCAGTAATCCTGCTTGTTGAGCGACTCGGGAATCGCCATGTTGTTCAGCCCGTAATCGGAGTCGGGGTAGACTCCTCGATCGATCATCGTGGTGAGGACGGTGCCGGGGACCGTGGCTGGCCACCAGTCCCTTGAACTGAAGGCCGCGGTCGAGACCACTGCGCCATTCTCACTGACTTTTGGCGCAGGTGTCAGCCTCCAGCCGCGGGCGAGCACCCACTCATTTTCGCCATGGCGCTCGAGAGCCGGCCCAGAGGGCGGCAAAGGCTTGGCAACCGGTGCCGAGAACGGCGCATTGCTGCGAGGCATGATCGCGGGGTCTTGCGGATCGCTGTAACCGGCCTGACCCCTGGTCTGGACGGGCCAGTGCCTGGTACCCTCCTGGAATTCGATCAGAGAGTAATCCGGGGCGTGCCTGAACAATTCAGCCACCTCTGCCGGCGTCTGAGCAGCCGCCGACCAATTGAAGGCAGCTATCTCTCCGCCATAATGCAACGCCGCGCCAAATGTATCGGACGGCGGAAGATCGCCGGGACCCAGTTGCATCAGCGGGCTGATGGTTCCTAGTGCGGGGCTGCCGCTCGCCACCTCTTTGCCGTCGCTGTAGAGATGGACCAGAGCCCCGTCGTACATCGCCGCTGCGAAGTGCCATTCGCCCAAAGTTAGTGTCGTGGGTCCTGAAAGCATCTTTCCCCCGCCGAGCCACAGGGCCAGCTTGCCATCACGCAAGGCCAGGTACCGGGAATCCGGGCCCTGCGGATCGCCGAGGCCAGCGATGAGGGTAGTAGTCCGCGCCCGGTCCGAGGGACGAAACCAGCAGGAGAGACTCCAATGGGACGCTGCCGCGAGAGCGGGCTCCTCAATATCGACCTGCCAGCGGAGTCCGCTGCCGTCGGGGAGCAGCACGGCGTTATAGGGTCCGTTGGAGGCTTTCGGGGGGCGGCGCTCCTGCGCGCCGGCCATGGAGACCGAGCACATCAGCAGCAGCAAGAGCAATCCCGTGCCAAATAAGCCCGGTAAACATTTTTGCGCCGATGAAATGAAGAGGGGGAAAACCTTGTGCTGCAGTGACCTACCCACAATCGGAACCTCGAATCAGATCTGCGGCTCGGAGACCAGCCACCCAGAACTATAACGAATATCGAGCTTCCCGGTATCACTGCAGGGCAGTTCCAGAGTGAACGAGGTGAGACGCTTGGGGATGAGACGTGCTTCTCGCCAACCGGATTTCCTCAGGCGCTCTGGAGCGGCTGGGAGATAGACTCGAGCGACTTACCCGCAGTCTCTACTCCTATGAACATTTCGCAGGCGGAGCCGGCCATCATCAGAAAAGCGCCGAGCAGATATCCGATGCTCACATGCCATCTTGATCCTGAGGCGATGAGCACCCCAAAGAGCAGGGGCGCAGCGACTCCCCCGAGCAGGGTGCCTATTGCATAGAAGATGGCGATTGCAAAGGCTCGGATCTCGAGCGGAAAGATCTCACTGACAGTAAGGTATGCGGCGCTCGCGGCCGAGGAAGCCACAAAAAAGATCACGCTGAAGCAGATGTCCAGGGTCTTGGGGGTCAGGCTGCCATGCGCGAAAGGAAAGACCGTCGCTGCGAGCAGCAGGCCGGAGAGGCCGTAAGTCGCCGCGATCATCGGCTTGCGTCCAATCTTGTCGAACAGGCGTCCGAGCGCTATCGGACCGAAGAAGCTTCCCAGTGCGAAGGGGAGCAGGTGAAGAGGCATCTGCTGGTCTGAGACGTTAAAGAACTTCTTCACCACCAGGCCATATGTGAAGAAGACCGAGTTGAAGAAGAACGACTGTCCAATCATGAGAACCAGGGCGAGAATCGATCGGGAACGCTGATCTACCCACATATTGTGGAAGACCTCCCGCCAGGGCGTATGGTCTCGTACTTTAAGCTTCAGCTTCTCGCCTTCGACCGCAGGCAGTTCACCGCTCTTGCTGGATACCTTTCCCTCTATCTCGCTGACGATCTTGTCTGCCTCTTCATCGCGACCTCGCAGCATCAGCCAGCGAGGGCTCTCCGGCACTGATAGCCGCAGGAAGAAGACCCCAATCCCGAGGGCCGCCCCGACCCCGAACGCCACTCGCCAGCCGAGGTTTGGAGCAATCACGTGCCCGTTGAGCAGCAGAAGTGAAGCGAGGCTTCCAATGGCCGCTCCCACCCAGAATGTCGCATTAACGGCTAAATCGACGGTGCCTCGTACGTTGCTTGGTATGAGTTCATCCACGGCAGAGTTGATCGCTGCGTACTCCCCCCCTATACCAAGCCCCGTGATCATGCGAAAGGCGGCGAAGCTGAAGAAGTTCCAAGACAAGGCAGAGGCTGCCGTCGCCAGCGAATATGTCGCGAGCGTTACGAGGAAGAGCTTGCGGCGGCCGAGGCGATCAGTGAGATAGCCAAACAGGATTGCTCCGACCACTGCGCCGGCCAGGTAGGTGGTTGCGCCCGCCGTCACCTGAGGTGCTGTCAACCCGAGTCCATTCTTCGCCTCGAGAATGCCGGCCAAGGACCCTGCCAGCGTGACCTGCAGGCCGTCCAGCAGCCATGAGGTCCCAAGCGCGAAGACAATGCGTGCGTGCCATCCACTCCACGGTAGTCGATCGAGGCGAGCAGGAACCTGAGTCTCGATCGTGCGGCCCTCGTCCGGCCCGTTTGGCTGGGCATGGCCCGCAGGAGCCTGCATCGCAGGAGTTTGAGTCTTGAGCATATTGGCCTCGAATCCTTTTGACGTTCTACCCGCTCAGCGGCCTCAGGGTTGCTCCGCCTTGATAATGCTGATGCCGCCGTTCCGTTCGAGAACTGCGTACTTGATGCCGGTGAGGTCCCGAACGCCCTTGACGCGCGCCGCTGCCATCACATCGGTGTCGTCGACCCGCATCCGGTCCATCACTTGCTTCCTCCACTGGCCGTCTTCTAGCAGGACCAGAGGGGCACCGTCCACGACGGCTCCAATCCTGGGAAAGTACGAACGCAACAGGGCGACGAGGCGGTGCAGGAGTACGACCGCGATGATCGCGCAAACGCAATTTGTTACAGACTTGTCATCTCCAACCGTAGTGAGAATGATGACTCCACCTACCAGGAAGACGATGACAAACTCGAAAGGAGTGAGCTGCGCACCGGGGCGCCGGCTCAACACCCTGATAGTAAGCAGTAGGAAAAAGTAACCCAATACAGCATGAAGAATGGTGTACATAAAGGACCTGGCGGATGAATTTCGGGTCAGGGCATGACGACAACTCTGGCTTGCAATTGCTCCGGCGCCGGACTGGCAGCGCCCGTCCCGGGGGTCGCGGTATTAGGCTGGACCCGGAGGCTAAAGTGGAATACGCCCGGCTTTGACGGCTGCAGTGCAAATTCCACGGAGTCAGGGGAATCCGTGGTCGGAAAGGTGTAGTAAATGCCGCCGTCGCCGGTTATGGAGGAGAGTGGCTGGGGCACAATGCGCTGATTGCCTAACTCCTTCACAATGCTGTCGCTAACCCACAGCTGAATCTTGCCATCTCGCACAGCTGTCCGGCCAAACTCTATTGTCATAATGGAAGGCGTGCTGAAGCGCTCAATTCGCTCATACCGAACGTTCATCGCTCCATCGGGCGTATGCATGTGTGCATTGGCGGCGGGGCCTCTACCAAACACCCCTGCGACGTCCAAAACCACAACGAGCACAAAGAGGGTCCAAACAATCCGCTCGAAGACCCACCACTTCCGCTGAAAGCTGAGGTCCTCTCCAACTGCAAGCTCATTCCCGACCTTTGGAACACTATCCTCGACCGGCACCGTTCTCATGGGTGTAGCCATGTACTACTCTCCTCCCTCTCCGACTATTTCCCGGCTTGCTACTAGGCTTGTGCCTTGCGGATGATGCTGATCTCACCGTTTCGTTCGAGCGTTGCGTACTGAATCTCGTCGAGCGAGCGCAAACCCTGCTCCCTGGCCGCTGCCATCACGTCATCATCCTGCAGCCGCATCCCCATCAGGGTGTCCTTGCGCCACTCTCCGTTGTCCAGCAGGACAAGCGGCGTGCCATCGATGATGCGCGCAAGGTTGTTTGACTGGCGGCGAAGCCATACCAGCGAATAGTGGAGGAGCGCCACCGTGATGATCTGTACGAAAGCATTTACCAGCGAACGGTCATCAGCCACCATGAATGTAAGGGTCAGACCACCGATGAAGAAGATGAGGACAAACTCAAAGGGCGTCATCTGCTTTCCCGGGCGTCTTCCTGCAACCCTGACCATCAGCACGAGAAACGCATATCCGAACGCAGCTCTGAAGCAGGCAGCCATCGGCCCTCCTGAGAAATAAGAAGATGCGGCACTGCGAAAAGCTGCCTAAGCGTAATGAGATTCCGAGTGCTTGGAACCGAGGACAGTGCAGTGAAGCTCGAGGCTTAGCCGGTAATGACGGAGTCGACACTGAGCCTGAGCACGCAGTAGGCAGCCGCTTGTGTGAATGCGCATCCTATCGAGAGTTACCACGCATGTTGCAGGCAAAACGTTGAGGACTACGGAGCACACTATGGCGATAACCAGAGATGTAAACTCAAGCGGAAAGTTTGCGGTAGTAACCGGCGCGTCCAGCGGTATTGGCTATCACCTTGCCCGGATCTTTGCCGAAAACGGATTCGATCTTCTGGTGTCTTCGGAGGACACGGGACTGAACAAAGCGGCTGCCGATTTTAGTGCGCTGGGCGTGCAGGTGGAGGCTGTGCAGGCGGACCTCAGGAATTATGACGAGGTCGAAAAGCTCTGGAATGCAATCTCTTCCAGCGGGCGGCAGGTAGATGCGATCGCAATCAACGCAGGAGTGGGGGTCGGAGGGGATTTTGCGCGAGAGACCGACCTCGATGCGGAGTTGAAGATGATCGATCTAAACGTCTCATCGACTGTTCACCTTGCCAAGAGAGTGGTGAAGTCGATGGTGCAGCGTGGCGAGGGGCGCATCCTCTTCACCGCTTCGATCGCCGGCACCATGCCAACTCCGCTGGAGGCCGTATACGGGGCCACCAAGGCGTTCATCCTCGAATTCGCTCAGAGCCTACGATTCGAGCTCAAAGACACGGGAGTCACCGTCACGGCCCTGAAGCCAGGCCCGACCGATACCAACTTCTTCGATCGTGCTGGCATGGACGACACCGAGGTCGGCACCAAGGGCAAGTCGCAGAACGATCCTGCAGATGTGGCGCGGCAGGGTTACGATGCGTTGATGGCGGGCGATCAGGAGATCTTCGCCTCCTCGTTCCGTACCAAGGCCGAGGGGATGCTCGGCAAGATCCTGCCCGACTCAGTGAAGGCTGCGCAGCACGAGAAGCTGGCTAAGCGTGGAACCACGGAGTAGCGAACCTCTAACTCCAGAGATAGCCGTTGAAGCGCCTTCGTCAAGATGCCGACGAAGGCGCCTTTTTTCAGGGCATTGGGGCCCGTGCGCTCTCAGCAATTTGACTCCATGAAGGTTACCTGATCCAGCCTTCCAGCGAAAAATATAGAATCACATTCCGGCAGGACGAATCACCTGAATGAATTCAACAGCAGAGTCTAGTACTCTGCTACCAGCGGAGAAGCCTAAATGCCGGCCACCTTCACCCGAACCCCAGTCGATACCGAGCGCCGCAATCCCGGCATAGGCGGCAAGCCGCCCGTTGACCGGCGCCCGACCGGCGGCGGAGGTGATGGGGACAACTGGGACAATCGTCCCGGGAACCGCGGACCGCGCTCCATGCTGCGGCGCTACCGCATCAGCATTGCCTTGGCTCTGGCGGGCGACCTGATGGTCTTTGTCGCACTAGCCACTGCGTTCTTCGTACGTGAGAGTAGCGGACACATTAACGGCCGCAGTGAGTTCGTCTCTGATTGGCACCCGGTTGCGATCCCTTCCATCCTCTGGTTGAACACCATAATCCTGCTCCTGAGCAGCATCACGATGGAGATGGGGCGGCGCCAGCTCTTTCGCGAGATCGATGTGATGGAGGAGTGGTTGGGGCTCGGCAAACCAGCAGCGCGGCGCGCCACTCCATGGCTGCTGGGGACGCTGGCACTCGGGGTGGTCTTTCTCGCTGGACAGTGGCAGGCCTGGAAGCAGCTGAAGCTCGAGCACGTCTACTACGATTCCAACCCAAGCAATAATTTCTTCTACTTGATCACCGGCACACACGCCTTTCACCTGGCGCTTGGGCTGTTGGCGCTTGGCGGCACGCTGGGATCTCTGCTGTGGGCGCGCAGGCTCGAGGTGCGGCAAGTGGTAGTAGACTGCACGGCGTGGTATTGGCACTCGATGGGAATCTTCTGGATCTTCATCTTCCTGCTGCTGGCCTACTTCCAGTGATCAGCCTGACCGCTGCGGCGGCGGGTGACCTGAGGATTTAGCTTGCGAGCGCCGGTGATTCGAAGCGTGCTGGCAGTCCTGCTGTTTGCGTCCGCAGCGCTCGCTCCCACTGCCAGAGCGCAAGGTTGTTCCATGTGCGGCGACACAACTGCCGGCAGTTCACCGCGAGTCCAGCAATCGTTCAGACGTGCCATTCCGGTTCTAGGAGTGCCGGCGGCGGGTATATTCCTCGGCATCATCTTGGCTGCTGCCCGACTCAAGGCCTCTACAAGGGATTGACGGTCGCGGTGGCCGCAGTGCAGTTTGGTCACTGGTTCCTGCCGGACCCATCATCGACTGCCGTCTAAGAATATGCACTCTTTGTCGATCGACAAGCTCCGGTTGCACCTGTTGGACTTCTCCCCCAGGGCAGGCGCAGGCCTCAAAGCGATTGAGGGCAGGGGCCGTGCTGGCTTAAGAGTTCCTTGGTCTCAGGCGAGAGCGGTGCGGGTAGTCCGTCCAGGCCTCGGGGACGCCACGTCTCCTCGCTGGATTGAGTAGTCTCGGATGCCGAGCCCTCAACCTCCTTGTAGACGAAGCTGAGAGCCCGGTCCTGCGGCTCGTCCGTCCATTGATTGCCCCTGCCACGCACGCGTGTCGAACCGCGCTCCCATCCTCGTGGTGTGAGGTGCCACTCCGTCCATTCAAGCCTTCGCGCCATTTACTTCTCTCTGACGGTTGTGCTCGCGCCAGCCCGCCGTCTGCTTTGGTTTTCGGAGGGTGCGGGGCAGTACCGGTGTCAGAACACCCGGCATAGAATGTCCGGATGATCAGAGAAACGTTCCCTGTCGGGCTGCTGCACTGCAACTGCTCCATTTTAGGCGACGAGACAACCCGCGAAGCGATAGTGGTCGACCCTGGAGACAATGTGCCTGAGATTCTTACCCGCCTGTCCCGCCGCAAGCTCAAGCTGAAGCAGATTATCGTCACTCACGGCCATATCGACCACGTGGGTGGAGCGGTGCTGCTCAAGCGAGCCACAGGGGCACCCATCCTGCTTAACGAGTTTGACTTGCCGCTGCTCGAGATGATGGCAGGGCAAGCGGGGTGGCTGGGTGTTGCTACGCCCGAAGTGGCCGCTCCAGACGTCTCTGCCCGGGACGGCATGATCATAGGACTGTCTGGCGCCGCTGAGGGTTCGGCTAGCGCACTACAAGGTAAGGTCCTCCACACACCCGGGCATACGGAGGGAAGCATCTGCCTCCACTTCTCGCAACATAAGCTGCTGCTCGCTGGAGATACCCTCTTCGCCGGGTCGATCGGGCGAACAGACCTGCCGGGCGGCGACCCCACGAAGATCATCGAGTCTATTCACGACCGCCTGCTCCCCTTGGAGGACGATACGGTGGTGGTCTGCGGGCACGGCGTGAGTACCACGATTGGAAGTGAGCGAAACTCCAATCCATTTCTTAGTTAAGCCGCATATTCACTACCACATCCAAGCAAAACTGCAGGTGGCGGTTGATGGGAACCACAAGCGTTACTAAACTGGCTCCTATGGAGTTATCTCCTTCAAATACCGCGAGATGGCCATTAAACCCTCGAGGAACTCAGCTGATGGTGTAAGCAGGCTTAACACGAGCCATCCTTGAGAGTCAAAGCTGTACAGATCACCTGAGTGGACCGCTACTCCGTGCCTCGCCAGCAGCGTGAGGGCGGTCTCTGCATCCTGCTGGACGGCGGGAATTCGCAGGGCGGCCGACCAGCCTGCATCGACTCGGAGCCGACTGGAACTCGGATGCCGGGCCACCAAACGGTCTAGTTCACCGAGGTTTCCTGTCACCCTGCTATGGATCTGGCGCTGAATAGCCGTCCGCCCGGCCAGCCAGTCTGGGACAGCGTACTGGACCGCGGTATTCATTGACAGGAACGTGTCCGCAATCACCTCCAGGCGCTGACCTGCAGCCTGCACCAGGTCTGGTGTGCCGAACAAGGCGATCCATGCCGCCTTCATCTGTGGCAGCCCCGCCACCTTGCTAAGACCGCTCAATACGAAGGTCAGTACCGGATGATCTCCCGAGGCGAAGGAGGCGGGCGGTCCTGCTTCCCACTCAATTGGATAGTCAAGAAAGACCTCGTCAACGATGAGACACAGACCGTGCTCGGCGCAGATCGACTCGAGTTGTAGGCGTTCTGCTGGTCTGGTGAAGTGCCCCGTCGGGTTGTTGGGATGGACAACTACGATTGCCCGGGTCCGGGGGGTGATCCGCTGGCGCAGTGCCTCGGCATCGAGGTGCCATCCATAGTCGTAGAAGAGCGGGTAAGGTACCAGCCTGAGGTCGTTCAGATCAGCCAGAAAATCAAACAGAGGGTAGCTAGGCCGGGCAATCAGCACCTCATCCCCCGGATCACAGAGCAGGCGGAACAGGAAGCTGTACGCCTCGCTGGTTCCGGTCGCCAGCAGCACGTGCTCAGGATCGAGAACGACTCCATGCTCCGCATAGTAGCGGCAGACCGCCTCGCGAGCCGGGAGTATGCCACGAGGGGAAGGGTCATAATGCAACGCCGCGGGGTTCCTGAGGGCTCCGAGCACCTCTTGCTGGCCGTAGACGAAGCCGCAGCGTGTGGGATTGGACGCAGTCAGGTCAAGGATTTTAAGCCCGGTTTCCCGGCGCTCCCTCAGAGCCCCAGCCCAGGCAGACTCCGAAGTATCCCAGGCAGTGCGCTTTGAGAATCGAGGCAATAGAGGATTGAAGTCTTTCGGTGCAGGGCTGCTGGGGTCGAACGCGCTCACCTTAACTGCAAGGGCCAACAGTAGCTGGCGCTGCATCGTAGAGCGGAACAGGAACCCGCTCCACAATTTCCAGGTCGAAGCCCTCGAGCGCCGGCACATGGGTCGGTGTATTCGAGAGCAGCTTGATCTTGTGAATCTGCAGGTCGGAAAGTATCTGACCACCCATGCCAACCTGGCGGAGGATGCGGAGACTCCGATCTTCACGCTGCTCGCGTTCCCGCAACTCGTTGTGGAACATGATTCGGGGGATAGCGGGCGTGCGGTCGATATCGAAGCTCCGGCTGGTATTGTGCAGGTAGACGAGCGCTCCCCGTCCGGCCTCGGCGATGGCGCGCAGGGAGCGCTGTACCAGCGAGTGGCAGTCGCACAGTGTGGTGCCGAAGACATCCCCCGCCAGGCACCTGGAGTGCACCCGAACCAGCACCGGCTCTTCAGCTCCACCTCGCGGGCTTACATCGCCGCGCACGAGGGCTAGGTGACTCTCGCCCCCGTCCACTTCGCTCTCATAGGCGATCATTCTGAAGTTGCCGTACTGGGTCGGCAGCAAGCTCTCGGCTACACGGTAGATATAGCGCTCGTTCTGAAGGCGATAGCGGATCAGCTCGGCGACGGTAAGCATCTTCAGACCATGCTCCCCGCAGAACTTGATCAGGTCCGGTACGCGGGCCATCGTGCCGTCGTCCTTCATGATCTCGCAGATGATGCCTGCCGGAATAAGGCCGGCTAGCCGCGCAAGGTCAACTGAGGCCTCGGTCTGCCCGGCCCGCACGAGCACCCCGCCCCGCCTTGCCCGCAGGGGAAAGACGTGACCGGGACGAGCAAGGTCCTGGGCAGTCGATCCGGCGCTGATGGCCACCTTGATGGTGTGCGCGCGGTCAAAAGCGGAAATGCCGGTGGTTACACCTTCACGCGCCTCGATGCTCTCGGTGAAGGCAGTGCCGAAGCGCGACGAGTTGTGCTGGGTCATCGGCCCAAGCCTCAGATAATCCGCCCGCTCCTCCGTTAAAGTGAGGCAGATGAGGCCCCGCCCGTGCCTGGCCATGAAGTTGATGGCCTCGGGCGTGACAAACTCCGCAGAGAGAGTGAGGTCTCCTTCGTTTTCGCGGTCCTCGTCATCCACCACGATGATCATGCGGCCAGCCCGGAACTCTTCGAGCGCGCCTGGCACACCGGTGAAGGGTGACTGATTCAGCATCCGTCTATTGTCTTAGAATTCAGCAGCCCGCGCCAGCCCCGGATGGGGGATCACGGAACACTCCGGAAGGTCGGAACACCCTTCGCACTGCGCCTTTCGGAGCATACAATCAGGCGAATCTCTGTGGGCGACGGATTTCCTGTGCTTCCCAGCTCTGCCGGGCTGCAGCGGATGGACGCGCCGCTTTCCTTTATTGCGGCGTCTCTGTCAGGCGCTGTGGACTCCTGCTTACACAAGAGAGAGGGGCGCTAGGCCGGAGCGCCCCTCTCTTAGATAAACTGCTGGTCAGCCGCTTGGCTGCGCCTTGTCTACTGATTGCTGGCCTGGGAGTTGCCGCTGCCGCTGCCGCTTTGCAGCTTCCTGGCCATATCCAGATGCATGCTGATGGTAGGCTCGTTGGTCGCAGCGGCGCTTTTCACAGCATCGATTGTCCCGTTCTGAGCCTCCTGCTTGAATTCCCTATCATCCATCTCGTGGTCCTTCACCATGTCCTTGATGTAGGACTTGTTGAAGGCAGCGCCGTCGAGGGAAGAAAGCTTCATCTTGGTCTCCTGGTCCTTCTTGGAGAGCCTCTTGGGCACGGGTACGCCAATCTGCTGTGCGATGACCTTCATGTCATCACCCATCTTGGTGTGGTCGTCGACCATCTTCTGTGCGAAGGCCTTGATGTCCGGATCATTGCTCTTCGTCAATGCGAGCTGTCCCAGTTCAACCTCGGCCATTCCGCCCTGCAGTGCCTTGTGAACGAACATCTTGTCCATGCTCTGGCCACTCATACCACTGCCGGTCTGATCGGAACCCGCCATGGTTTTGTCCGTGGAGCTCATGCGCCCGTTAGGGTCCTGGGCACCCGATGCAGGCGAGGTCTGCTGTTGCGATTGTCCGGGCGTCATCTGGGCGTAGGCTGCGGTGGTTAGGCAGAGCGCCGCGGCGCCGACGAGGCTAAACATTCGTGTACATTTCGAATCCATCTTCATTTTCATTCACTCCGTCTTCAGTTATGTTGTGTGGGGTTTCCTCGCAAGCCTTCACGGGAGCGAAGCTCGCGTCGTGCCAACTCTCGTCCTGCTTCAACGCTGCATGTAAACTGGCGACGAGCCATGGATTGCAGCAGACCTTCGAATTCCTATCTGCTTAGGTGTAGCGAGTTGACGCGGGAGTTGCCTGCGCCGGGAAAGCGCTTAAAGCACGAAAATGGTGCTACTCCGTCGGCCTTAAACGGGCGAAGAGCGTTGATCGAGGACGTCAGCTTCGACCTTGCATGCGGTGAGGTACTTGCCGTGACCGGCCCCAGCGGCAGCGGAAAGAGTACCCTCCTCAGACTATTGAACAGGCTGGATGAGCCGACGAGCGGCCGCGTTCTGCTTAACCTGAAAAAGCCCGGTGGTGATGACCACACCGGCGGTATCGACTACCGCAGTATCCCTGCGAGAGAGCTGCGACGCAGGGTCGGGATGGTGATGCAGCGCGCCTACCTCTTCGCTGGAACCGTGGCGCAGAATGTCGCGTTTGGGCCCGCCCAGCTTGCACAGACCCTCACCTCGGGGCAGATCGAGGAGATGCTGGTACGGGTGGGGCTCGGGGGATACGGAGAGCGTGCGGCGCTCACCTTGTCGGGTGGCGAGGCACAGCGGGTGGCGATCACCCGGGCGCTCGCGAACCGCCCTGAACTGCTGCTGCTCGATGAGCCCACATCGTCCCTTGATGAGGCAGCGCGCGATAGCGTCGAGGCGCTGCTCTCGTCGCTCATACGTGAAAACAACCTGGCTTGCGTATGGGTGACGCATGATCCAGCACAGGCCCAGCGGCTGGCTGACAGCCTCTTGCGCCTCGAAGAAGGGCGTGTGGCAGGATACCGTCCTGTTCATCGTCTGAAAGCTTCGAGCGGTGATGTTTCGCCCTTTGAAAGTACATATCATCCTGCAGTCACTGAAGTAGGCGAGCTGCCTCGCGTCCGCGAGCGCGGCACAAGCACTGACCACCCCGGGAACTGCGGATGATCCCGCGCTATTTTCACGACCAGGTGACTCAAGGCGCTGCGGAGTGCGCGGTTGCTGCCGTGATGGCGCTGCTGGTGATGCTGCTCGCCGAACGCCGTGGCGTAGGACTGCTCAGGGAACTGCCGTTGGCGCAGCTACGCGGGATCGTGCAGATCGTCACGGTTGGCGGAATCTTGACGGTGCTGCTGCGAGGCCCCTCGGGGACCTCACTGCTGGTGCTAGGAGGCATGATGCTCGCCGCCGCGAGCATTGTGCGCGGGCGAGCGAGGCAGATTCCGCGTGCCTTCGCCCTTGCGCTCATATCCATTTTCGTTGGGGCAGGCAGCATACTGGCAGTGATGATTGGGGCCGGCATCCTGCCGCTGCGCATCACCATGCTGGTCCCAGTCGGAAGCATGGTCATCGCACAGACCATGAATATGCAGTCGATCTTCCTCGACCGATTTCGCAGCGAGGTGGTGAGCCATACGGGAGAGATCGAATCCGCCCTGGCGCTGGGCGGGTCGCCCGATGCTGCAGTCTCGATTTATTTACGCGCGGCTTACAAGGCCAGTCTTATACCTTCAATTGACAGCGTGCGTTCGCTCGGAATCGTCTGGATCCCCGGCATCATGGCGGGAATGGTGCTCTCGGGAGCGTCGCCTGTCTATGCCGCTCTCTACCAGTTCGTAGTCATCTCGACCATCTTCTCGGCGGCTGCCCTCACTTGTCTCGTGGCAAGCGCGCTCGTCACTCGGCGAGTCTTTTCTCCGCAGGAACAGCTGCTGCTTCGACCCTGAGTATATGCGGCATTGCGATCAAAGGCCTCCAGCCGGCGGCACGCGTATTCTGAGATAGATGAATGAGACTTCCATTTCCTTGTCTTCCAGCCTTGCGCTCCCTGCATCGTTTAGTCCTCCCATAGCTCGCGCGGAGCACACCGCAACCCACCTGCACGGCCACAGCCTTGTCGACGACTACGCGTGGCTGCGGGAGAAGACCTCATCGGAGGTGATCGCCTACCTTGAGGCGGAGAATGCCTACACAGACGCGGTGATGGAACGAACAAAGCCGCTGCAGGAGAGCCTCTACAACGAGATGGTGAGCCATATCAAGGAGACGGACATCTCAGTTCCGTTTCGGGAAGGCGAATACCTCTACTACTCTCGTACCGAACAGGGCCGCCAGTACCCCATCTATTGCCGGAAGCACGCTCCCGGCCGTCTGGATCTGGAGACCTCGATTGCGCCTCGCAGCCCGGAGGAGATTGACGCCCACGAAGAGATCATCCTCGATCAAAACGAACTTGCGAAAGACCGGGCGTACATGGCCCTGGGGGTGTTTACTGTCTCAGATGATGGGGCGCTGCTCGCCTTTTCGCTTGATACAACGGGCTTTCGGCAATACACGCTACGCGTGAAGGACCTGCGCACCGGCGTGGTGCATTTGCAGTCTGCGGAGCGAGTCGGCTCGGTGGTGTGGGCTTCCGACAACCGTACCCTGATCTACACCGTCGAGGATGAGGAGCAGAAGCGGCAGTTTCAGCTCTATCGCCACCAGGTGGGTTCCCCGCACGAAGACGACACCCTCATCTACGAGGAGGCCGATGAGCGCTTTAACATCGGTGCCGGCCGTACGCGTGACGGCAAATACATCGTGATGGAGAGCTCAAGCCATACCACCAGCGAACAGCGCTTCGCTGCGGCGGACGACGTGAACGCGGAGTGGACCATAATCCAGCCTCGCAGCGATAACCACGAGTATTACGCGGACCATCGCAATGGGCTCTTCTACATTCGGACTAACGATCGGGGAAGAAACTTCCGGCTGGTGACGGCGCCGGTCGAGTCCCCTGGCCAGGAACATTGGTCCGAGGTACTGCCGCACCGCGATGACGTGATGATAGAGGACCTTGACCTCTTCTCATCGTTCTATGTCGCCGTCGAGCGCACCGGCGGGCTGCCGCGTTTGCGCCTCTTCAGCTTCACCGGCGTGGGCGCCGATGTGCGGCGCGGCACCGACATTCTATTTCCCGAACCGGTCTACAGTGCACATCCCAACATCAACCGCCTCTTCGACACCAGGAAGTACCGGTACAGCTATCAATCCCTCGTCACGCCCGGATCGGTCTGCGACTACGATCTCGCGACTGGCCGATCCGAACTGCTCAAGCAAGTCGAGGTCCCAGGCGGCTTTGATCGGCGTCAGTATCGCTCAGAGCGCGTCTTTGCCACGGCGCCCGACGGCGCGAGCATTCCGGTATCGCTGGTCTATCGCATCGACATGCGCCAGGCCGCCGAGGACGGACGGGGTCTCAACCCTCTCTATATCTACGGGTACGGTTCGTATGGTTATTCGTTGCCTATCAGCTTCAATGCGAGCCGATTGAGCCTGCTCGATCGAGGAGTGGTGATCGCCTATGCGCACATCCGGGGCGGCGGCGACATGGGCAAGGCCTGGCACGATGCGGGGCGCCTGATGCAGAAGCGCAACACCTTCACTGACTTCATCGCCGTCACCGAACACCTGGTCGCCCGCGGGTTTGGGCAGGCAGACCGAGTAGCTGCAGAGGGCGGCAGCGCCGGCGGATTGTTGATGGGCGCAGTGGTGAATCTGAGGCCCGACCTGTACAGGGCAATCGTGAGTCATGTCCCCTTCGTCGACGTGATGAACACGATGCTCGACGCAACCCTGCCGCTGACAGTGCCGGAGTACGAGGAGTGGGGGAATCCAAACGAGCCGGCCGCCTTTGAGTACATGCTGAGTTACTCACCCTACGATAACCTGCGCTCCGGCGAGTACCCAGCCATGCTGGTCATGACATCGTTGAACGACAGCCAGGTGATGTACTGGGAGCCGGCGAAGTATGTAGCCCGGCTGCGTACGCTCAAGAAAGATGATCGTCCGCTGCTCCTGCAGACAAACATGAGCGCGGGACACGGAGGCGCATCCGGGCGTTATGACTACCTCAAAGAGATAGCGTTCAGCTACGCATTCCTGCTGCGCGAGCTGGGCGTTATCAATATCCAGCAGACGGAAGTGGATGAGCCAGGCATCGTCAGGGACGAGAAGTAGATACCCGCCAAACACGGATGGATCGGCTCGCCTGGTGGTTGCAGACTCAGGAGAACATGAACCCGCGCGAGCGCACCGGCAACTCTACACTGGCGAGGTGCGAGGTGGAGCTGTTCATGACCTCGTGAAATGCAGCTTGAAACTTCTGCATATCGGGGCGGGTACCGATCGTAATGCGAACGTACGTGGGCCATGCGGGCCAGACGCGCCCGATGTAGACGTTCTTCTCCGCCATCGCCGCCATGATCTCCTTGCCCGGTCTCTTCGTTTCAAGCATGAAGAAGTTGCTATGCGACGGCACGAAGCTGTACCCCTTCGCGGTCAGCCACTCGAAGACATCAGACCTGATCTCGGCGTTGATCTTCTTGCGCTCCGGCACAAGCTTTTCGTTTTCGAGGCTGGCGGTGGCCGCCGCCGCCGCGAGCATGGGGATGAAATTCATGCTGTAGGGCTTGAGCCTCGCGAGCAGGTCGGGCCGGCCCATGGCAACACCACAGCGAAGGCCCGCCATCCCGTAAATCTTTGAGAACGTCCGTAGAACGATCACCTCTTTGTCTGCCCGCACCAGGTCGATCGAGGGCGTCGCATCGGAAAAGTGAATGTAGGCCTCGTCCAGCAGGAGCACCGAGCCCGCCGGCTTGTTGGCGAGCGCGTACTCGATGTCCTCTCTGCCGGTGATGGTGCCCGTAGGGTTGTTAGGGCTGCAGATGTAGAGGACTCCGGCGTTCGGCACCGCAGCCATCGCCCTCACGTCGTGCTTGTAGTCGGCGGTGAGCGGCACCTTGACGACCGGCGATCCGATGGCCGCCGCGGTATACATGCCAGACTCGTAGCCGGGGTCGGCGGTAACGTATGGCCTGTCCTTGGAAGTAAAGGCAGCCACGGTGTAGGTGAGGGCGTCTGTAGATCCCGGATAGGCAAAGACGTAATCAGGGTTGAGGGCCTGCTGACGGCTGAAAAGGTCGACCATCTTCGCCGAGAGATCGATTCGGTAGCGGCCACCCTGCGGAAGCATACGCTGCATAGCGCCCAGCGCCTCGCTGCAGGGGCCGAGAGGATTCTCGTTAGCGTCGATCAGCACTGCCCCCGGTGGTTTCGGCTTCGCGTTCACTATCGATTCCGCCATGGCGAGGTGGCTCTCGGTTAAGATAGGGAGGGCGGCGACGGCTCCCGCTGCAGCCCCGGCGAGGCGGAAGAAGGAACGGCGCGATACTCCAGACTGGAGAGACATGGAAGGCTCCTGGGGACCAATCTAAGCTGTTTTAGGGTGCCGGACACCGGCGCGCGACGGGGCGTTGAGATACTGTAGCGTCTGTATGTGTCTATTACAAGGGTACCCCGCGGCAGGGGACTCCCTTAGTCAGTGCGAGTGATTCGCCCTGAACTGACCGGCTTCAATTCGGGATGGGATGCGCCACCGGGGCAGGGCCATCGGGGATGGGGTGAGCTTCCCCGTCTCTCGCGCGGGCGTGCCGCCGCCTGGTTGACTGAGTGGCTAGTGGGGCAGTGGGCTGCCCGGCCGGTGTGCCGGGCGTAACCAGCGAGTCTGCAGGCGACGAGGAACGCGCAGGAGCACCAGAGCTGCCCGAGTCGAGCCCGGTCGGCGTCGCCGAACTCTGTTCCCGTGAGACGGGCGCCATCGGGCTGGAGTTGGAGACGCTCTTTTCGGGTACTGGCATGGCAGGATTCGGTCTGCCCTCGGCCGGCAGCGATCCCGGCCCCGCCGCAGTCTCCAACTCGACTGGCCGCAGTTCGCGTTGTGTGCGATCTGCATGGACGAGCAGCCCCTTAGGCGAGAACTCCAGCTGCCATACCGAGTAGTCAAGCCTGTCATCCTGAACCGTGAAGCCAAGCCCCAATCCACCCTGTGAGGCGACATGCACGGTCGGTTCGCTGGCATCAAAGGTGTGTAGCTTCCTGTCAGGGTTGGAAACCAGGCTCCCCTGACCGACCAGAGCTACATAGCAGAGCCCCCACTCGAAGGCGTCCCCTGAAGTCAGATCGAGATTGCGCTGCTGCATTCCGTGGTTGCCCTCGGTGATTGAGTTGAAGACGGAGTAGCTATGCTCTCCCCACGGAATCACAAATGGCGCAGTTCCGTTGTGCACCAGCGGAACGATGCGAACGACACCTCCACTCCGAGGCACGATGGCGCTGAAGCTCGAGGCTAAATCACCGGGCACCTGCGCCTTGTAGTAGCTCAGCAGCACGTGACCAGGTGCAAGCGAACAGACTGCCTGGTCGTACTGCCAGGAGGAGTCGAGAGTGTAGCCGTAAAATGCCGCCGCCCTGGCGATGTCTGCCGTACGGCGGGCAACGAGACTTGCATCCCCCGGCTCCATCTCTGCAGGCCTGCGAATGGGAACGGAAATCTGCTGCTGCGGCGGAGTATCCTGCGCGGTGGCGGAAGATTGGCTGGCGCTGAGCGCCAGGAGGGTAGCAATCAAGCTGGCGCTGGAACGAAACAGGTTCATGGGCGTCTTCATTTTACGCTGCAATCGGAAGGCTCTCGTTGGCAGACCTAGAGATCCTCCTCAAAGGAAAAGAGCAGCCGAGCGGAACCGGCTGCTCTTTAACCTGCCCTGCACCTATCAACGCGCGGGGTGATGCACGGCACGATGAGCCGCTGCTGGCTTTGATTTGATGGTGACTGCCGGTTCGCCGTCCTTGAGGATGATCATCGGAGGCGTCTTGGTGTAGGAATCGAAGGTGGCATCGTACTTGACGGAAGCTCCAACCTCGGGAGCAGTAGGCAAGGGCTTGGTGAAGTTGATGGTAAAGTCAGCAGTCTTTCCCTGCTGCGCATCCGGCGAAACTGCAAGCTGCACGGAGGTCGTCGTGGCGGCGATCACAATGCCGGGAACCTGTGCACGCACGTCCTTCATCACTGCCCAGACCTTGTCAGCATCCTCCTGGACTCCATTGGAGAGCACGAACTCTTTGTCGCTCAACGACATCGTCTTGAGGTCTCCGGCAGTCGCGACAGCGTCATGCGCCAGTTTGTCGGGCGATGGCGGCGGTGGAGCAGCAGTGATCGCATAAGTAGATGGTGGGAAGAGATTGTCGTGGGCGAGCTTCTGCACAGCGTCGAAGCCTTCCAAGGCCTTGGGACCGGACTGGTCCTGGGGCGGCGTGTGGTACTTCTTGTACCAGTACTCCGCCGTCTGCTCGATGGTGGTCTTTGCCGGCTCGGGCTCATACTGGGCCGCACGAGCGAAGAAGTAGATGGCGCTCGGCACGTCCTTCGGCTCCTGTCCGATGTACGCGGTGCCAAGCAGGTAAGTGTCGTTCAGCGTCGGTCCGGAGGTAGTCTGGGCTGGATCGACGGCCTTCAACTCAGCTGTGAAGTGGGTGATCGCCGATGCAAAATCCTTTTTGGCGAGGTCGTCGGTAGCAATCGCACTCAGAAAGATGGGAGTGGTTACACCTTTGAGCTTGTCAAAGTCAGCCTGCGACATCGCGGCCGGCTTGGTCGCATTCAGCCCCTGCTGAGCCCTGGTCGCCGCATCATCGAGCATGGCCTGGTTTGACGAGGGGTTCGCCGCGTATTGGGACTTCTTGATGTAGACGAACAGCGTCAAGGCGCGAAGGTTATTAGGGTCCACCTGCAACAGACGAGTCGCGGCATCGAGGGTCTTATCCACCTTCTGTTGCTGCTGGTAGGCGATCATAAGCTGCTCGAGCACGTCACTCTTCACTACGCTGTTGGGGTATTGCGAGAGGAAGGACTCGAGCGCTGCCGACTTCTGCGCGGGATTTTGCTGGCCGACGGCGTTTTGAAAGGAGTTATATTCCGCGGGATCCTTGATGGTGAGATCGGTCGTGGCAGGCTGGTCCTGGGAAAAGGCGACGGGGGCAGAGAATAAGGCACTGGTTGCAAGGGCCAGTACGGACGCTAACACTACCTTCTTCATTCAACGCTCCTGGAGGTTCTTTACTACTTCGGCAAAAAGCAGCTACTACAAAGCGAGCAGGGATTCCCTGCTTTTTGGACGGCTCGGGCGCATAGATGACGCTCTATGTCGCATCCATCCTGTACATCCGGACAGGGCCAGGAGTGGAAGCCCAACGACGCATGGTGGTTGGATTATAAGAACGAAGGGTGGCGCTGACAAGTAAGTCCGGTCCGCTCCATCATTGCAGACTTCCGGTGGAACAACAATCCAAAGCTGATAGCGGCGCCAGGATTCGCGGACGGGTGCGGGTTTACCTGCGCCTGTTTCGGTTCAAGACGGACTCTCACTTGAACCTGGGCCAGCTTAGTACTCGAAAGATGAAAGGGTCGGAATGACGGAACTGGACGGGCAGGTAGCAGTAGTAACTGGAGCTGGTAGAGGCATAGGAAAGGCCATCGCCCTGCGCCTCGCAGAGATGGGGCCCACAGTCTTGTTGGTTGGCCGTGACGTGAGCAGGCTCGAGCAGGTGCGGGAGCAGATAGACCGGCAGGGAGGGAGTGCTGAAGCCACAGCCTGCGATCTGCGCGATGTCCAGGCGATCGAGGCGCTTGGCCGTAAGGTGCAGCAACAGCATGGACGCTGCGACATCCTCATCAATAATGCCGGCGTGGGCATCATCGGGAAGCCTGTTCATGAGCTTGCGCCGGAGGACTGGGAGGCGATGGTGTCCACAAATCTGCGCTCCCCTTACCTGATGATCCGCGCATTTGCGCCTATGATGATAGCCGCAGCCAGGGGGCATATCGTGAACATCTCGTCCCTTGCCGGATCAAATCCCCTGCCCAACGGTGCGGCGTATGCGGCGACCAAGTGGGGCCTTAACGGGCTCACCTACTCCGTTGCTGAAGAGTTGCGAGATTATAACGTCCGCGTGTCAGCGGTTGCGCCCGGGGGCGTCAACACGGACTTTGGAGGCTGCGCTTCCGCTGGCGCAGATGGTGACAGAAAGATTCAGCCTGCAGACATCGCCCATATCGTAGCCATGCTGGTGACCCAGGCTCCCCAGTCTTTTATTAGCGAAGTCAAGATTCGGCCTACCCGGAAGTCTTGATCCCGTGGCCCCAACTGCCCAGGTAATTTGAACATTCACCGGCTCACCCTCTGCAGTCGGTCGGCGGCTCCTCCCGGCCGATTGCTCCCCCAGCAGCGCTGAAAGCGCCTCCGCCCCGGCCAGGAGGCGTCGTGCCCGTGCGAGGACTGCAACTCCCTGTAATCACAGCGAACCTCCGCGTCTCTGATTTGCTGCGCCGTGGCACGGTGTCTGCCGGCGGAAAAAGCCGGTCTGAAGAGATGCCGACCATCGTCACGCCGCCTGAATTCGGGAGTAAGCAGCCGCTGGTGTTTTGAAACCCCGCCGCGGATCGAAGGTGTCCATGGTGCGCGTGATTGCCAGGTAGAAGTTGCCGTCAAATCGAGTGTTAAATCTCTCGCCCTGATAATTGAGGTAGCCGGCGACGTCGAAACGGCCGCCGGAGATTCCGGCAGCAGCCCCATCGGGGCATGTCGATGCCCAGGGGTCTTCGCCACCCCTGTCGGGCGTCCGCGCCAAACGCTTTTCAAACAGTTCTGAGGATTTTAGAGGTGCAGACGGCTAGGGCGCGGGCCAGAGCCAGCCCATGTGGATGGATCGATAGCGCCCTCTCACTTGCAGAACCCGCCCTCTCTAAGCCTTGCATCCACTTTCGCTCTCAGTTCGCCTAGAAGTTGCGCTCTGTCTGCATTTGCATGTTGAAATTGACCCTGTTCGATACGCCTCGCCTCATCCCAGGAATTCGGAATGATTGTGCCTGAATCCAGGATCCATGACTTCACCGGCTCATAGCTACTAGTTTCTTGCGAATAGATCAGAAAAAGGACATACTCCTTTCCCGGAGTCAATAGGTCCAAGTCGTCATGCAGAGAGAACCTGAGAGGGGTTCCATTGATTAAAGCCGTTCCTCCTCCTTTTAGAAGAGAAAAGTTATCACTGGATTTGAGAGCCGGGCAGCTCATGAATACCTCTGAAGGCCGAAAAATCAGTTCGGTATAGATGCTCTTCCTGGAGGGAGACAAGTGGACCTTGTAGGACTCAAATGTTGCTCTCACAATGGTACTGCTCTCATCTACTGGCAACTCTGGTACTACCGCCCGATCACGAAAAATCCCTCTGCAGCCGGCATCCGGATGGTACTCATCGAGAGGCTCATCGCAGCCTATTAAGTTATCGAAATACCGGCCCCTGGCGTCTATGATGGCCTTTTTACTCTGCTCTTGGGGTTCCGCAGCTATGCCACTGGGCCTCCACCTCCAGGCGTCAGGACTCTCAACCACCTGCTGCGCGAATCCGGGGCAAAGTAATGCGAACATACCAAACACAAGCGTGAAGAGCGCCGCAGGCTGACGCAGTTTGCAGACGCGAGGTGACATCCTCATGTCAATACCTTTCAGATCATGAATTTGAGCTGTTGTTTGGCTATCCTCGATGGAAGACACTCGGCGAGATCGTTACCGTTCCATCGTCGCTATCATAGTAGAGTCGTTATGGCAAATGCGTGAAGACGAATTTCGGACGCAGAGCTGCCGGTGGCGCAGATAGTGGCAGGAAGATTCAGCTAACAGGCATCGCTCACATTGTGGCCATGCTGGTGACGCAGGCTCCGCAATCCTTCATCAGCGAAGTGAAGATTTGACCGGCCTGGAAGCCTTGATCAGGTCCTCCCGCAACATCGCACAGCCGTCAGAGGATCTTCGAGGTCTCCAGTACGGCCGACTGGCGCGGCTCTTATCTGCGGAGAGTGCCCTGCAGCAGCGCTGAAAGCGACTCCGGCTCAGCCAGGAAGGCGTCGTGCCCGTGCGAGGACTGCAGTTCGCGGTAGTCGCACCGAACCCCGGCGTCTGAGATCTGCACGGCGAGGGCGCGGATATCAGATGGGGGAAAGAGCCAATCCGAAGAGATGCCGATCAGGGTCACCGCGGCCTGAATACGGGCGTAAGCAGCCTTCGCCGTTTCGTGACCCTGCTGGGGATCGAAGGTATCCATGGTGCGCGTGATTGCCAGGTAGGAGTTGGCGTCGAAGCGGGCGTTGAATCTACTTCCCTGGTAGTCGAGGTAGCCGGCGACGTCAAAACGGCCTCCTGCCAGTCCAGACGGAGCCCCGTCGCGAGTGACGCAGGCCCACGGGTCTTCACCGCCCCTGTCCGGTTTGCGGGCGAACCGTTGCTGGAAGAGTTCTGCCGACTTGTAGGTGCATACGGCGAGTGCGCGGGCAATGGCCAGGCCTTGACGCGGCGCAAGATCAGGATCGTATCGCCCACCCTTCCAGAGCGGGTCAAGCTGTATCGCCTGTCGCTGCAAATGGTTTAGGCCGAGACCCAGGGCACCGAGCGGGGCGACTCCGATCGACACGACCTGCTCCACCCGTTCGGGGTAAAGAATGGCCCACTCGAGCGCCTGCATGCCGCCAATCGATGCACCCAGGACGAGCCTAAGCCTGCCGATCTGCAGCCAGTCGAGCAGCATTGCCTGGCTTCGCACGATGTCCCGGATGCCTATGAGAGGAAAATCGGGCCCGTACACTCGGCCTGTCAGCGGATTTGTCGACCCTGGACCCGTAGAACCGTAGCAGGAGCCCAGGATATTGATGCCGAGAACGCAGTCTCGCCGGAGGTCGAGCAGGCCTCCCGGGGTGAAGAGCTGTGGCCACCACTCCGCAACGGAAGCTGACCCCGAAAGCGCATGGCACACGAGAACCACGTTGCTGCGTGTGGCGTTCGGCTCGCCGTAGACTACAAACCGCAGGGTCGGGGAGTGCAATGCCCCGCCAGCCTCGAGTTGGAAGACTCCGTCGAGGACGAAGTCTTCCTCCCGGCTAGGCTGAGGAGCCTGAACAGCGCTGCCGCTCGGGTTGACGCGTTGATCTTCGTTGCCGGTCACGATCGCGCGTGCCCTCAGTGTGCCGCCAGCTCCCTTGAAGCGGCCGCACTCTGCCGGGTCGCTGCCTCGATGGCCTGGTCCAGGTCCGCAAGTATGTCGCGGATGTCCTCTATACCCACAGATAGTCGGACCAGATCGGGCGTAACCCCGGTCGACAGCTGCTCCTCCACCGTGAGCTGGGCGTGGGTCGTCGAGGCTGGGTGTATCACCAACGACTTTGCGTCGCCTATGTTCGCCAACAAGGAAAACAGCTTCAGCGAGTTGATGAGAGTCTTGGCGGCTTCAAAGCCAGCTCTCAGCCCGAACGTAACCAGGGCGCTCTGACCCTCGGGCATATACTTTTGCGCTCGCTCGCGGTACTTGCTCGATTGCAGGCCGGGATAGTTGACCCACGCAACTTCGGGGTGCTCCTGCAGGTGTTTTGCTACGGCGACCGCGTTTTCCGAGTGGCGCTCCATGCGCAAGTGCAACGTCTCAAGACCCTGCAGGAAGAGAAACGCATTGAACGGCGACATCGCGGCTCCGGTGTCGCGCAGACCCTGCACCCTGGCCTTGAGGATGAAGGCGAGAGGACCGAATGCATCGTTATAAGACAGCCCATGATAGGAGGGATCGGGATCACTGAAGGAAGCGAAGCGCCCAGACGCCTTCCAGTCGAACTTGCCGGCGTCTATGATGGCTCCGCCGATGGACGTTCCATGGCCTCCGATAAACTTGGTGGCGGACTCAATGACGATATCCGCTCCCCACTCGATCGGGCGGGTGAGCGCGGGCGAGGCCGCCGTGTTGTCCACGATCAGCGGCAGGCCATGCTCGTGAGCGAGGCCGGCGAGCGCCTCGATGTCGGCCACGTCGAGCTTCGGGTTCCCAAGCGTCTCCGTATAGATCGCCCGCGTCTTCGAGTTGATGGCCGCGCGTATCCCATCGAGGTCATCGGCGTCGGTGAAGCGCACCGAGATGCCGAACTTCGGGAGCGTGTAGTGAAAGAGATTGTAGGTGCCGCCGTAGAGCGAGGTTGTCGAGACGATCTCGTCGCCAAGGCTGGCCATCGTGGTGATTGCAAGTGTCTCCGCAGCCTGGCCGGAGGAGGTCGCCAGCGCCGCCGCCGCACCATGCAGCGCAGCAATCCGCTTCTCGAAGACGTCGGTCGTCGGATTCATGATCCGCGTATAGATGTTTCCAAACTCCTGCAGCCCAAAGAGCCGCGCCCCGTGGTCGGCGTCATTGAAGACGTAGGAGGTAGTCTGGTAGATCGGGACGGCGCGCGAACCCGTAGTCGGGTCAACGACCTGCCCGGCGTGAACTGCGAGCGTGCCAAGGTGCTGCTTCTGTTCCTCTGACATTGTTTACAACTCCTTTGCTCTCATCCTAAGTATGGCAGCAGGCGGATGCCAGCCGCGTCCTGGTGTTCAAAGTTCGTCTCAAAGTCACCGGGCGCTCCCAAACTCAATTGAGGGGCCGAGCTTTATGGGAGACACAACGTCTTAAACATTTTCGCTTTGAACGACGGGCATCTGGAGGGTAACGCGAGTGCCACGTCCAGGCCGGCTCTCCACGTCGAAGTTCGCAGCCTCACCGTAGAGCACCTCCAGGCGCTCACGTACGTTACGCATGCCAATCCCGTTGCCCTGGCGCAGCATGCCGCCCGGAACAGACCTGCCCTCTGCCATGCCCACGCCGTCGTCTTCCACCTCTATTGTCAGCCTGCTTTGATCTAACTTGCTGCGCAGCGTGATGGTGCCGCCATTAATGCGGGGCTCGAGGCCGTGCTTGATGCTGTTTTCAATCAGAGGCTGCAGCAGCATGCTGGGCACAAAGAGCCGGAGGGTCGCGGGATCGATCTCTTTAACCACCGCCAGCTTGTCGGCGCCAAAGCGAACCACCTCGATCCCGAGGTAGTCATCGGTAAAGCTGAGCTCGTCGCCGAAGGGGACAAAGGCGTCGTGTTCCTTGAGCAAGGCGCGGAGTATGTTGGCCAGACGCACAATCATCTCGCGGGCCATCTCCGGGCGAAAGCGAACCAGGGACGCTATCGAGTTCAGCGTATTAAACAGAAAGTGCGGATTGATCTGGCGCTGCAGCGCATCGAACCGGGCCTCAAGCAGCAAGCGCTTCTGCTCTTCCAGCTTGCGTTCGACCCGAATCGCGTTCCAGATCTTGAGTGGAATGCCGACAACCATCGCGGCACTCGCATAAAGGGCGAGCTGAATCGCCCAGCTATCCGGGTCGAGCGCAAAGAGTCGGCCCGGATAGAGCCCCGCAATCCATTCCCGCGTGATCTCCATGCCAATGATGAGCATGAGAAGGATGATCTGCCGGTCGAAGCGAGGCTGACGCAGATTCCGCCGAACCCATCGGTAGATACTGAGATCGACGAAGGGCGAGAACGACCAAACCTCATCCTGCTCGACAAACTTGCCCAGGGCCCCCGAGATCACTCCAACGGTCAGATTAAAGGGCAGTGCGAGATATTCGTGATGCCACATCGCGGGAAAGGCGAGCATAGCTCCGCCTACCAATGCCCAGAAAGGCCCCAGCAGGACACCAAGAATGATTACGGTTTCAAATGCAATGTCGGCGGCAAAGAAGTTAGGTACGCTCAGGCGCACCCAGACCCCCAGGGTGAGAGGCACACAGATGAACATCAGCAGCTTGAATGTTTGTGCGGGGGTACGGCCCTCGCGGAAGAGAAGGTTTTGGAAGACACGAGACCGGACGAGTGCACTCGAGACCGCCGCGGCCACCCCCAGTTTGACGAGCAGAGTGATCAGGATTAGCTTCTCGTCGATCACCCTCCTAATGTACTGCCTGGGAGCAGGATGTACTGCCTGGCGCCAAGGCGCTCCAAAGCGGACTTCCCTGCTCTGCCTGCGGAGAAGGCTAATGACAAGTCGATGCCCCAGCCGTTCGAGTAACCGTTCATGGCGTCGAGATTTGGTACAATTCGATCACGAGATGGTGGACAGCCTCGTCGACGCCGGGATGAACTCCGAGTAATCCAGGCACGAACAGTATTGCAGACGAGACCAGTAGAGCCCCGTTGGGGTGCCTGGTACAAGTCTGGGGACGTAGCTCAGTTGGTTAGAGCGCTGCCCTGTCACGGCAGAGGTCGCGGGTTCGAGCCCCGTCGTCCCCGCCATACATTCTAAAGAGCTCAAGCATGTATGGCTTCTATGATGACCAATCCACACTCTGATCCACAATTACGGCACTACGCAACTTCTAAGTCCTACCGCGCTTAGGAATGCGCCTTGTGCTGCCTGCTTTTCGTCGCGATCATCCTGCGTGTGGAGATTCAAAGTCGTGCGGATATCGCTATGCCGCAAAATTCCTTGAACCGCCCATGGATCGACCTTTCCCTTGTTCACGAGCCAGGTGCTTAAGCTGTGCCTCAGGTTGTGTAGGCCGAAGCGCTGTCCCTTCATTGAGACTGATCTTGTTATTTGACCTCCCTAGGGAGGCGGGCCACCGCTCCTCAGAAAAGGACTCGGTGAAGCTACATTAAATGATTTGATGCTGAGGTCGGCCAGTTGCTTTGGATTCGATCACCGGAATGCCACGGTCTGTCGGCCGCTCAGCGTTCGACGGCGCAGTGAAGGCAGGACATGCGGGCTCTATCGTGCCGCCTCCTGGTAGGGAGCTGCCCAACAGCTTGAGAGGCTCGCACGGAACTCGGTTCCGATATCAGTTTTATCGGACCATGAAAACCAGCGAGGAGGAGGAGCCATTCTGAGCTCGCACTTTGCTGATTACCGATGCGGCCGTAACATCTATCCTGCGCTTGAAGTATTAGATTTGCGTTTTTGGCGTCACTCGACATACTCGAACTTCTCAATGACGACCTCCGCAGGTTGTTGCGAGCCACTCTCGGCGTGATGGAAGTCGTACAGATCGAGGTGCACCGTCTCATTGGAGTGCGTAGGGATGCCTGAGGTAAAAACATGCTCATTGGTTAAGTTCGGTCCTGAGCCGGATCGTGCACGAAATGTCTTGAAAGCGACGCTTCCCGGCTGCCAGCGAAACTGCTGCACGAGAACACCGGAAGGGACCATAAAGCGGCTGAAGTTTTCAGGAGCATAGAACGGCTGGATGACATATTGTGCGTTTTTGCCCGTTGGATCGCCCCAACGACTCAGCTCAATATCCAGTTCGTTGCGAAAACCCTGTGATCGTGAATCGTCCCATGTGAAGATTCCGAGAACAGCGGATGGATTAAGATGCGCACTATCCTGCACCACGAATCTATAAGTGCCATAGCCTAGACTTCGGCTAAGACTGACTTCTGCGCAAGACCACCTGCCGTTGCGCTGCGCCATGCGAAGATGCAGAAAACCCTTCTCGTCCGTCCACGCATTCGCAGGGTCGTATGCGTTCGGTTCCCCTCCATGATCACTGTCTGCGGTACGGACTGCCCAATCGTAGCCGCTGAAGTGAATCATGCTCGGAGCATTGGGCGCCCCGGACCTCCCCTTTATGATGGCGATGGCTGCGACACCATCGCCAGTCTCAGGCAGAGCGACAAGCTTCGAAGCTGGGCGATATCCAGAATCGACGAGAAGTACTGCGTATTCCGTCCCGAGATGCGTTGAGTTCTTCCAGGTCAGGTCTGATCGGATTTTCGTGAAGGGCTGGTTCGTCATCGGCTGTATCCACCAAACCCCGCTTCGTGCGTAGAGAACGATCTGCTGATCAGGCGCGGCGTTACGTACGCGCCCCTCGATGCTTTCCATCTCCAGAGGTCCGCCGATGCTGGCCAACGGCGCTGCGGTGATTTCGATTGTCGCCTTGAGCGGCGCGTGCTGCGATCGACAGCCCACAAACAAAGCGCAGACAAGCACGAGGAGGATGCGCGCGGACATGGATAGCGGATTCGAAATCCTAACTGCGTGATTCATAAAGATCCAACAGCCATCCTAAACTCGGACAATCGAAATAGTACCCTGAGGGCGTGACTTGGGGGTGCAGAGCCTGAAGTGCAGCGGAAATACCGTGATTTTATTTCCGAGGGGAGCTGGATGCAATCACTTCGTTAAGTGCGAATCGCCCGAAGCGTTCCAGGAGAACTTCGCGAGCGGTCTTCCGAAACCCAGCACAAATCTCCTTGAGGGGGTGCAAAAAAGGCGGCATTGATGCAGCTTGCGCTCAACAAATACGAAGTTACATCTGGCTCTGTACGGATCCATCGATCTTGAATTCCCAGATCGCTCAGCCCTCGTTTTTTTGCGCTTCGTTCCTCACCCGCGGACGGCCTGCTCCAGGTTCGCGAGATCCGGACCCTGTCACTGAACACCAACCTTGTGACTTTGTCGGCATCTGATACCGGGGTTGGTCCCGTGAGCGAGGAAGGCATTGCGAACATCGTCAATGCGTTCATCGAAACGGGCGCTCAGAGCGTGGTTTCTACACTCTGGGAGATGGGAGACCATTCCACTGCGCAACTTGTGATTTCCTTTACCAGCAACTAAGCGACGGAAAGCCAAGGCGGAAGCACTGCGATGCGCAGCTCGAACTACGAAAGTCGGGCGATCCGCCTTATTTCTGGGCTGGATTTGAGCTTGCGGGCGAACCAAACGCAACACTCTTTGCTGATCCGAAATCCATTCCGTCCTCTTATCGAGAGCCGGTTGGAAGAACTGACAATTCAGAGTGACAGTCCTTGAAGTGCCTCTGTGAGTGCATTGGCGATTTGCCACTCCTCGAGGAGGAAAGCAGAGGTTCACGCGCATTCAATCAAGAGAGCGCCATTCCTGACCCTTTCCTTTTGTTGCCTCGTTCAGGATTGCCGAAGAACATAAATTTCGAAGGTGAAAGTGGAGCTACGACAAGGCTTGTCGCAGTTTGTGGGTGGTCCTAAAAGTCGGAAATCGGTTGAATCTAGTGGCAGCTTCGGAGCCTATGGGTAATACTCACCGAACGCACAAGATTCTCCTTCCGCAACGGCGGCTGGCCCTTACTCATCGTTGTTTTCCTGGGGTGTTGTGCTCTGACCAGCTGTCATATGACCCAGCACCTGTAGCACGAGATCCTGCTATCCCTCCCTGGCCCTTTTAGGTTTCAATGTCGTCCTTGCGATCAAACCGGGCAGCGACAGACCGTGTGGTACCACACGGGTCCTCGTGTAACACCACACAGGTGTTTGTGTAGCGACCTCTATAGATTCCCTCTCTCAATCCCCTTAGTCTCGCTCTGAAGCTGATGCGGCCCTCTCGTTCGGGGCTCGCAAACTGCAAAACCCGCAATCATGAGCAGATAGAGAGAGGGAGTCGAAATGAAGATCACAAGCATATTAGGTGGCAGGTTTCGCGCGGGGCTGATGTTGCTGGGCGCCGTCGGAACACTCATAGCCGCTCAACCCCAGGGGCGGGCGCAAACCGTCAGCCTGGTCAATACCAAGAGCACGGTAGCAGGCGCGGATTTTCCTTATCAGATCGCAACGGATGCGGCAGGCAACCTGTACTACGCCGACCCGTACGAAAACAAGGTAGTCGAAATTCCAGCCAACGGAGGGCAGCCCATGGCAATAGGCAGCGGGCTCAGTTATCCCGAGGGCGTGGCCGTTGATGGCGCGGGGAATATTTTTATTTCAGACTCCTTGCACTATCGGGTCGTGGAGGTCCCCGCAAGCGGAGGGCCGCAAGTAACGTTGGGAAGTGGATTCCTATTTCCCGTTGCCGTGGCAGTCGATCAAGCCGGGAACGTCTACGTATGCAACATCGGAATCACCAATGGCGCTCCCGGCGTCGGTGTCACTAAGATTGCTCCGAACGGTTCCCAGACACAGGTTGGAAGCGGTTGGCAGTATCCTCAGGGCGTTGCGGTGGATCGCAATGGCAATGTTTTCGTCGTGGACACGGCCGCTAACTCGGTTGTTAAAGTCGCTGCGGATGGCAGTCAGAAAACTATTCTTCAGAACCTAAACTACCCGACGGCCGCGGCGGTGGACCAGGCAGGCGATCTCTTCGTCGCGGATAGCGGCAATAATCGAATTCTCGAGGTCTCCCCGAGCGGCGTAGCGAGCACGGTGCCTAATCTCTCGATCTACTCCCTTGGTGTCACGCTCGATGCGAAGGGTGATCTCTTCGTCGGGAACTATAACGCCAACGGCATCGTGGAGGTGCAGCCTGCAAATGTAAACTTTGGAAGCATCAATATTTGTGCCAGTGGCCAGCGCTCACCCGCTCCATGCAGCCAAAAGGCCACGCTGAATTTCAAGTTCAGCACCGGTGGTACGCTCGGTGCTCCCGCGATCCTGACGCAGGGCACAGCCGGTCTCGACTTTACGGACGCAGGCACGGGAAGCTGCACGGCCAACGGAACCAGCCACCAATACAGCGCGGGCGACACCTGTACGGTGGACGTGACCTTCACGCCGAAGTTTGCAGGCGCGCGCAATGGCGCGGTCGAGCTTCTCAATGGCAGTGGAAGCATCCTCGCAACGACCTACATATACGGAACGGGAACAGGCCCGCAGGTCGCCTACGGGCCCGGTACGCAGGCCACGGTCCCTGCCAATGGATTGAACTCTCCAAACGGCGTGGCGGTGGACGGCCAAGGGAATGTGTTTATCACGGATACCTTCAATAACAGAGTCGTAGAGGTTCAAGCGAAAGGCGGCGCGCAAGTTACGGTGCCCAGTGCACTCTACAATCCATATCAAATGGCGATAGACGGTGCGGGCGATCTCTTCATTGCGGATGCTGGCAATAATCGCGTTGTAAAAGTGCCGCCGGGCGGTGGTGCGCAATCCACTGTGACCAGCAGTGTAATTAGCCCGGGAGGAGTAGCTGTGGACGGTGCCGGAAATCTCTACGTTGCCGACATCGTAGATGGCCGTAGCGGGAATGGCCGTGTCGTTGAGATACCTGCCGGCGGTGGCGCGCAGGTTACCATCTCGAGCGGATTTTACTCCCCTGATGACGTGGCTGTGGATGGCAAGGGTGACCTGTTCGTTGCGGACACTTTTAACGACCGCGTAATCGAAATCCCCGCCGGTGGTGGCTCGCAAGTCCAGATCGGCAGCGGGTTATCCGTTCCCAGCGGCGTGGCTGTGGATGGCGCGGGCGATCTGTTTATCACGGACTGGGGCAATAGCCGTCTGGTGGAGGTGCCGGGTGATGGCAGTGCGCAAATTACCGCTTGCAAGCGGATTGTCTCAACCTCTGGGAGTGGCAGTTGACGGGGCCGGCGACGTGTTCGTTGCTGAAGATGGCACCAACATTATTCTGCAGCTTCAGCGTTCGCAGGCGCCGACGCTAAGTTTCCCCAACACCAACGTAGGATCAAGCAGCAGTCCGCAGTCGGTCACGCTTGAGAACATCGGCAACGCTCCGCTGACCTTCCCAACGCCGGGCGCAGGATACAACCCGAGCATTGCGGCCAACTTCACTTACGACAACTCAAGCACCTGCGAGCAGCTCTCGCCTTCTTCAGCGCCAACGGCGTTGGCGCCAGGCGGTTCCTGTACGCTGGCCATCGACTTCGCGCCGACGGTGCCGGGCAGCGTAACCGGTTCAGCGGTTGAGACGGACAACAACCTCAACGTCGCCAACTCGACCCAGTCGATTCCCTTAAGCGGGAATGCGACCCAGACGCTGGTGAGCTTCGGCGTCACCGGCCTGGTGAATGCCGTGGCTAATACGGGTCAGAACCTGACGATCACAGCCTACGATGCAGACGGCAACGTTGACACTGCTTACAACGGGACGGTGCGGGTGAGCACCTCAGACCCCAATGCCGGGGTTGGCACGCTGACCATCTCAATAGCCAGTGGCCAGAAAACTCTTAATGGTGTCTTGAAGCTTATCACGGCCGGCAGCCAGACGGTCACGGCCACCGACACGGCTACGTCGATCGCGGGCACGAGCGCGCCGATCACCATCTCGGCCGGCGCTGCCTACAATGTTGCAGTCGTGCAGGGGGACACCCAGAGCGCCACGGTCAACACGGCGTTCCCCGCCTCCCTGCAGGCACTCGTGAGCGACCGCTACTCGAACCCGGTGAGCGGCACAACGGTCACTTTTACAGTACCTGCCAGCGGAGCGAGCGCCACGGTGTCAACAGCGGCGGCGACGGGTGCCGATGGCACGACCTCGGTCACCGCAACAGCGAACGCAACCTCAGGCTCTTACTTAGTCAGGGCCAGCGTTCTGGGTCTCCACTCGGTCAACTTCCACCTTACCAACAACGCGGCAAGCCAGACGATCACCTTCGCACCGCTCCAAGGCTCGGTGGTTTACGGCAGCGCACCCATAACGCTGAGCGCAACTTCCAGCTCCAATCTGGCGGTGACGTTCAGCGTGCTCTCCGGGCCGGCGACGGTCAATGCCACTACTCTCACAATTACGGGAGTCGGGCGGGTAGTCGTTGCAGCCGACCAGGCCGGTAACTCGACCTATGCGGCGGCGACTGAGGTAACTCAGACCTTTCAAGTGACCGGTGCGGCTCCGGCGATCAGCTTCATGGTGGGTAACCAGACCTACGGAGCAGCGCCGTTCGCGGTGGCTGCCACGTCGAACTCGGCGGGCGCAATCACCTACTCGGTGGTAAGTGGTCCGGCGACGGTCAACGGCGCGACAGTCACCTTAACAGGAGCAGGCACGGTCGTCCTTCAGGCCAGCCAGGCTGCTAACGGCAACTACGCGGCGGGTTCGCAGAACGCTACCTTCACCGTTAGCGCGGCAACCCCGACCATCAGCTTCGCGGTAGGCAACCAGACCTACGGAGCAGCGCCGTTCGCAGTAGCTGCTACGTCGAACTCGGCGGGCGCTTTCACCTACTCGGTGGTAAGTGGTCCTGCGGCGGTCAACGGTTCGACGGTCACCCTGACCGGAGCAGGCACGGTCGTCCTTCAGGCCAGCCAGCCTGCTAACGGCAACTACGCGGCTGGTTCGCAGAATGCTACCTTCACGGTCAGCGCTGCGGCTCCGGCAATCAGCTTCATGGTGGGTAACCAGACCTACGGAGCAGCGCCGTTCGCGGTGGCTGCCACGTCGAACTCGGCGGGCGCAATCACCTACTCGGTGGTAAGTGGCCCGGCGACGGTCAACGGCGCGACAGTCACCTTAACAGGAGCAGGCACGGTCGTCCTTCAGGCCAGCCAGGCTGCCAACGGCAACTATGCAGCCGGTTCGCAGAATGCTACCTTCACGGTCAGCGCTGCCGCTCCGGCGATCAGCTTCACTGTGGGTAACCAGACCTACGGAGCAGCGCCGTTCGCGGTGGCTGCTACGTCGAACTCGGCGGGCGCAATCACCTACTCGGTGGTAAGTGGCCCGGCGACGGTCAACGGCGCGACAGTCACGCTGACGGGAGCAGGCACGGTCGTACTGCAGGCCAGCCAGGCTGCCAACGGCAACTACTCGGCTGGTTCGCAGAACGCTACCTTCACGGTCAGCGCTGCGGCTCCGGCGGTCAGCTTCACTGTGGGTAACCAGACCTACGGTGCAGCCCCGTTCGCGGTGGCTGCTACGTCGAACTCGGCGGGCGCAATCACCTACTCGGTGGTTAGCGGTCCGGCAACGGTCAACGGCGCAACAGTCACCTTAACAGGAGCAGGCACGGTCATACTGCAGGCCAGCCAGGCTGCCAACGGCAACTATGCAGCCGGTTCGCAGAACGCTACCTTCACGGTGACCGCTGCGGCTCCGGCGATCAGCTTCATGGTGGGCAACCAGACCTACGGTGCAGCGCCGTTCGCGGTAGCTGCCACGTCGAACTCGGCGGGCGCAATCACCTACTCGGTGGTTAGCGGCCCGGCGACGGTCAACGGCGCAACAGTCACCTTAACAGGAGCAGGCACGGTCGTACTGCAGGCCAGCCAGGCTGCCAACGGCAACTACGCGGCTGGAATCAAGACCTCAACCTTCACTGTCACCGCTCCTCTCACCTCGGTATCACTGCAGGTTGCCGACACCACGCTTGTGTATCCTTTGCCGCCACTCTTTGAAGTGTCGATAGCGCTCAACGGAAAAGTGGCTCCCACGGGATCCGTCCAGATACTGGATGGTTCTACGGTACTAGGCACTTATCCGGTTCTTGGCTTCTTGAACGGACACGTCTTTGGACTCGTGCCTCCTGAAAGCGTAGGTCAGCACGTACTGAAGGCCATCTACTCGGGGGACAAGAACTATCCGTCAGGCTCATCGGCAACGGTCACCGTCACGGTGGTGCCGGGACCTGTGCGGCTGGGGCTTAACTGCGGCTCAAGCGCCACGCTCCAATACGGGCAGTCGCTGAACTGCACAGTCGGGGCAAGCGAAGCAATCCTGCCGGTCTCAGGCACGGTCACTTATACCGTGACTGGCGCAATGGGAGGTTCAAGCACGCTCAACCCACTTGGTCAGGCCAGTATCCAAATCACCCAGCTTAGCCGGGGCAGCCACACCCTTACCGTCTCCTACGCGGCACAGGGCAACTACCAGGCGGCAGCACCAGTGAGCGTAACTATCACGGTCAACTAACCCAATCCTGAAGCGCACGGTGCGGTCCTTTAAAGGCCACGACGTGCGCTTCACGACGTGGTGTAGAGCGGCCACAACAGCCTGTAACCAACTTCTGAAGCGAGTATTCCCGGCGGCTCTGATGCTGCCGGGAATGCTCGTTGAAGTTGCGCAGAACTCCGATGTTAGTACAAGAGTTCAAATGACAGAGATGTAAAGGGGACGCGATGACTGTCTTGATTGTCGAAGATAATGAGGGGATCCGCCGGCTGCTGCGGCGCACCGTGGCGGAAATCGCAACGGACGTGTGGGAATGCAGCGATGGGATTGATTCACTGGAGGCGTATACCGTGCATCGGCCCGACATCGTCCTCATGGATGTCCGCATGCCGAAAATGGATGGACTCACCGCGACGCGACTAATTCTGAGAAATCATTCTGCCGCCCGTATCGTAATGGTGACCGACTATAACGACGAATCGATGCGCGGCGCGGCACTGGAGGCTGGCGCCTGCGGCTACGTGCTCAAGCTGAATTTACTAGATCTTAACCAGCTGATCCAAACCATAATCGACCAACCTAATAAAATGCCCAACGCCGCCCCTTTTGGCCCTCGTTGAGGGTCGGCTACGTGGTGCGTTAGCGCCTTGATCGAACGCCGGAAGTAACGACAAGTACGCAGGTCGCAGACGCAATACCTGGTTCCACGTAATGGTTGTCTGAGCTGCCGGCTCGCCGCGAACTTCTGCGCATGGCCCATTCACTGTTCGACCAAACGAAGCAGACGGATTACCGTAGGAACGTTGAAGATTCTATTTCCATCTCAATCTGATCCAGGCGTCCATGGAAGTTCGCCACGACATCCTTGGCTCCGCTCGTGCTGGACCGGCCGACCAGGCCGACGCCTGCCGCGATGGCGCTTCGCGTATTACGCGTTACTCCTCTGCCTGTGTCCGATAGCTTTTGCGCAGTACCGCTATGAGGTTTGGACGGCATCGAGTGGTCTCCCGCAAAACATCATTCGAGGTATAGCTCAGACTCCGGACGGCTATCTCTGGATTGCGACCCTTAATGGTCTAGCGCGGTTTGACGGTGTTCGTTTCACTGTGTTCGACAAGAGCAACACGCCGGAAATCGCTTCGAACCGATTCACATCGATGATAGAAGACCGCGACGGCGACCTGTGGCTTGGCAATGAAAATGGAGTACTCACCCGCTATCATCAGGGCTCGTTTCATACCTACACCGCCGAAGATGGCATCCCCTTCAGTTGCCTTCGCGGGATCACAGGAGACCGTGCTGGAAACCTTTGGCTCCTGTGTGAAGAGTCGATCATGCGCTGGAATAAGACGACGGGGGAACTCCTGGACGTCACTCCTGACAACCTTAGAATGCATTACGAGCCCCTAAGCTGGGAGAGCGCCGGCTTCTGGGGTCAAGACAACTCCGGGTTGCACATCTTCACAGATGGGCGCTTTCTGAGTTTTCCACTGACTGGCTGGTTGCGCGGCAAATCCATCTGGGGCGCCGGTGTCGACGAGAACGGATCCGTCTGGCTGGAAACTTCCGACGGAAAGCAGGCTGTCATCGCTGCTGATACGCAGTTAGCCGAGCCTGTCGATCCTGCTCATCCGCGGTCCATTTCTTACCGCGATCCTCACGGACATGTCTGGAACATCCGTGTGGGCCCGCGCCTGGCGCGTTTCCTCGAGTTTGATTCCTCGGGACAATCGGCCAGTATCTCGCTTGGCCGTTTTCTGGAAGATCGCGAGGGAAATGTCTGGATTGGTACGGAGGGGAGCGGACTCTTTCGGCTGCAAAGACAATCGGTATACGTCTACTCGAACGCGCAGGGCCTGAGCGATACCAATATATATCCGATCTACCAGGACCGCTCCGGCTCGATATGGGTAGGGGCGTGGCAATCAGGCCTCAGCCGATTCAGGGATGGCAGATTCACAAACTACACAGTCGCTCAGGGACTACCAAACCCACTGGTAACTGCGTTGGCCGAGGACCGAGACGACAATCTCTGGGTGGGGACCCAGGGTGGTCTGCGTACCTTTAAAGACGGCCGATTCCGCACCCTGTTGGGGATTGTCCTCCCGGAACATGCCATCACGCAGGCCATCTTGCAAGACCGCGGAGGCACGATGTGGATCGGCACCTCGGATGGCCTGGTGCTATACCGGTACGGACCCGGGAAGACCCTTACCGTGCAGGATGGGCTCGCCACAAACGACGTAAGGGCCATCATCGAAAGCCGTTCTGGGGACCTGTGGATCGGAGGCTCCGGCGGTCTCACGCGGATTCATGGGGAGCAGTTCACGCGGTGGAGCGAACGCGACGGTCTGCCCAGCGACAACGTTCGGGCGATCTATGAGGACAACGACGGTGTCATCTGGATCGGCACGTACGACGGAGGGCTCGGTCGGCTGAAAGATGGCAGGCTCACCCGCTACCGCGAACGCGACGGCCTCTTCAATAATGGTGTATTCGAGATTCTAGAAGATGAGCGGGGAAATCTCTGGATGAGTTGCAACCGCGGCATCTATCGAGTCAGCAAGCAGGAGCTAAATGCATTCGCCGACGGAAAGCTGATCACTATCACCTCGGTCGCGTACGGAAAAACGGACGGCATGCTGAACGTGGAGTGCAACGGCGGCCGGTGGCCGGCAGGCATCAAGACACGCGAGGGCAAACTGTGGTTCCCTACGCAGGAGGGAGTAGCCGTCATCGATCCAGATGCCGTGCGGATCAACCCGCAGCCTCCTCCAGTCGTTATCGAAGCGGCGTTCGTAGACCGCATGCCGGTCGCCATCCATGGCCCACTAACGATACCGCCTGGCAAAGAAAATTTAGAGATTGAATACACGGCCCTGAGTTTTATCCACTCTGAACAAATTCGATTTAAGTACCGGTTGGAAGGCCTGGATTCGAGTTGGATCGACGCGGGCTCAAGGCGCACGGCCTATTTTCCCACGTGCCTCCCGGAAATATGTCTTCCATGTAATCGCTCGCAATAGCGACGGAGTGTGGAACAACGATGCGCAAAACCTTCCCATCACGGTCCTCGCTCCTTTCTACCGCACTTGGTGGTTCACGATCCTGGAGGGTCTTATCCTTGCCGCGGTGATTGGAATAGCCTTGCGCTATCGCATATCCCAACTCGAGCAGAAGCAGGCGTTGCTACAGACCTTTTCGCAGCAGTTGATCGCTTCGCAGGAACATGAACGCCAGCGCATTGCAGCCGAGCTGCACGACAGCCTCGGTCAGCGTCTGGTGGTGATTAATAACCTCGCGCTGTTTTCTATGCGCCCTCGGAACAAAGTGCCACACGACGAACGAGAGGTCATGAAAGAGATCAGCGGAGAAACAGAATTGGCAATTCAGGAGACCCGTGAGATTTCCTACAACTTGAGACCTTTTCAGCTGGACCGTCTTGGTCTGACAAAGGCCATCCAAGGCATCCTGCATTCGGTCGCTTCTGCGTCCGGAATTCACATCACCTCGCAGATAGATAACATTGACGATGTATTTCGTGAGGACTTGCGTATAAATTTCTACAGGATCGTGCAGGAAGCGCTTAATAATGTAATGAAACATGCCAAGGCAACTGAAGCAGAAATTGGCATTGCATGCCGTGGGGACCGCGTTGTACTTTCCATCCGTGACAACGGGGTAGGATTTACTCCGGGAAGTCGATCCTCCACGATGGGAATGGGCGGCTTCGGAGTAACAGGGATGGCTGAACGTGCAAACTCGCTTGGAGGCACCTTCCATGTGTCGTCAACTCCTGGAGAAGGGACAGTGATGACTGTCGACATACCACTCGGAGGCCAGGGTAATGGTTGAGCAGATTCGAGTCTTGATTTCGGATGATCACCCGATCGTCCGCAAAGGCCTGCGCACCATGATTGAGGAGGAAGAAGACATCGTAGTGGTAGCAGAAGCCGGGGATGGAGAAGCAGCCCTAGCCCTGATCAAGAAATTTCATCCTCAAGTCGCGGTGCTCGACATTGATATGCCCAAATTGGACGGGTTTGGCGTGATCCGGGAGATGAAAACGCTGAAGCTGCAGACTAGCGTCATCTTCCTGACGCTGCATGCGGAGGAAGATATGTTTCGTGCCGCGCTGGAGATGGGAGGCAGAGGTTATCTTCTCAAAGACAGCGCAATGCAGGAGATCGCGGTCGGGGTGAGAGCTGTAGCTGCGGGGCAACTATATCTGAGCTCGGCCATGACTGGCCGCCTGCTCCGGCGACCCGAAACCCCAGACCTTGCTCCGAAGAATCCGCTCACTGTCCACCTGACTCCGACGGAACACCGCATCCTGCAGCTCATTGCGGACGGCAAATCGAGCAAGGAGATCGGTGCTGAACTCTCGATCCATTACCGCACGGTCGAAAACCACCGGACCAACATCTGCCGAAAGCTCAGTCTCGATGGCGCCAATGCGTTGCTTCGCTTCACTTTGCAGCACAAAGCCTGCCTGTAAGGAGACTCTCATGGTCTCTACTTCGGTCCGACTCTGGCAGAGCACCGAAATCCTGCCTTTCCGGCCCGGAAACTGCACGCTGGATCAAACCAAGCAAGGTTGCAGGCGGCGGCTTAGGTATCCACGCCGCTACTCCCACAGAAGGGAGTTCCCCCTGAGATGCTCGAATCATTCGGTGCCGAAGCATGTCAAAGGCTGACCGAGAGGGCACCACGCTGATTACGTGCAAGGTCAGCAGATACTGCCCCGAATCCACGAGCGCTGAAAACGGTAAAAGATCGAGCTTACGGTCCGGAACCGCGATCACGTTGGTGTTTTGCTTGTATTCCGGGATAGGGGTAAGCAGTTCTTCAAATAGCTTTGCCGCCAGCCCAGTATCCGTCTTACGCTTGATGACTTCGGATCGATACTGAGCCGAATCTTGCTCGATCTTAGCTTGCGACTACAATTCATAGCGATGAACTGCTTTGTCCGTGACTACTAGTGCATATGTGAGACAGGGTCGTCCATAACGCATTCGATGAAGCAGATGGACCTATTTCTACCTGCAAGGTAGCGAGGGAGCCAGGACGAGGAACTGCACTGTGCGTATCTGTGCGTGTATCCAGCAAGTTGCTGTTCTGCTGTGTAGATCGCGCTAAGGATGTGAGTTCATTTAAGGAGATTGTTTGTGTCGAGCTATTGCGGGTTCAGATTGGTCAACCGCAACTAGGCCAGGATAACTGGTGCGGAATCACAAGTTCGTGCTGCAAAAGACCCTGAGCTTCGATGCGACCGCGAAGGCTTTTCAGGGCGGCGATATGGCCGTAACGAGCCCGAATACCCACTCCAATCAATCCCACGCGAATGTTCTTAGTGTCGCATGTAATCATCAAGATTCCCCGGTTTATAGGTTTCAACCTGTGCTCAGATCAATACGATGATTTCTCGAAATTGCTGATTGCTCTCGAGGTACCAGTGTGATTCGACGATCTCCTCAAACGGAAAGACACGACCGATCCGTGGCTTCAGCAGACCCTTAGCTAAACCATCAACAACGGAATCCTTTGCCCGCAATCTTCAATACTTCTGAAACGATGTCCTGTTCCGAAGTGACAATGACATGTGCGGCACCCGCCTGCAATAGCAGAGCTCGCAGGGATGCAGTGACAGGTGTTGCCCCCCTGTCATGGATACGTGTGAGACTGGCGTGGACCATAGGTTAGGCGCGGAGCGAATTGCCTCTCGACTGCATATCAATCACGAATCTGTACTTGATATCGCTTCGCCCCATACGGTCAAAGGCTTCCTCAATGCGAGCGATCGGTATTGTCTCAATGTCTGCGAGGAGACCGTGCTTCGCACTGAAGTCCAGCAGCTCTTGAGTCTCCGGAATTCCACCGACGAGCGATCCAGCCAGGCTGCGACGGCCAAAGATTAGGTTGGTGACTGATGGAGAGGGATGCGGTTGAGCAGGAACTCCAACCAGCGCCATCGTTCCGTCAAGATTCAACAACTCCAGGTAGGCGTCGAGATCATGGGGTACCGATACCGCATTGACGATCAGATCCAGACTTCCGGCTTGCCGCTTCATCTCATTGGCATCGCGCGACAGAACAACCTCGTCAGCACCAAGAGCCAGGGCATCGGCCCTCTTGCTCTCTGAAGTTGTGAAGGCAACCACATGGGCGCCCAAGGCGCGTGCAAGCTTGATGCCCATGTGACCCAGGCCGCCAATTCCAACGATGCCGACCTTCTTTGCTGGACCGGCCTTCCAGTGACGTAAAGGCGACCACATGGTGATTCCTGCGCAAAGAAGAGGAGCGACAGCGGAGAGGTCCTTCTCGGAGTGGCTTACTTTAAGCACAAACCGTTGGCTTACAACGATCAGGTCAGAGTATCCGCCGTATGTATTCGCCCCGGAGATTCGATCTGGAGAGTTGTAGGTCCACGTAGCTCCGAGGCGGCAGAACTGTTCCAACCCCAGCCCGCAATTGCCGCATTGCCCACAGCTGTCGACCATAGTACCGACAGCAACCAGACTGCCAACGCTATGCCCGGTAACGGAATTGCCTACAGCTCTTACCCGCCCGACAATCTCGTGGCCCGGCAACGCGGGATAAATCGTACCGTCTGGATATACGGAACCTTCCCACTCATTCCGGACCGTGTGAATGTCCGAATGGCACACGCCACTGTAAAGAATGTCGATAAGCACGTCATCTTCTCGGAGATCCCGCCGTTCAAATGTGAAAGGTTCGAGGGGGCTTGTTGCAGATTGGGCGGCATAGCCATGGGCTTTGTACATGGTGTTTGAACTTCCTTTCGTTCTGACGGCTCCGTACGGTTTCCTGACTTGAGGAGTAGATTCGGCATTGCCGTGAACGCGATGTACTGAGCGACCGAGGCGCGCAACATTCCCCATACTCCGGGGCGCCCGCCTCGGCCATTTCGCTTAGTAACGAAACGCTGCGGCGTTCTTCTCGATAAACTGCGCAATCGTTGTCGGCGGACTCCCGACAATCGTGGAAACGTGTCGTAGACTTCGTCAGCTTTCAATGCGCCAGTGGTGAAACCACGGAAGCATTCATAAACGCATTTCATATAGGCAGGTTCTCCGCCCGCAGCAAGCACGTTCTTGTAAAACTCCTCAGCCGGCAGGGATCCGTACCGGTAGGGCTTGCCAAAGATGTGCGTCATCTGTTCTGCGATCTCTTTGAACCCGTTAGCCTCGTAGCCCATGCGGTAAGTCTGTCCGTGATGTCTTTTGGCATCGAGGAGAGCAGCGGTAACTACGGCTGCAGCGTCATGCCATCAACCCAACTCCATTTGGCCATCGCCAATGTAATGTTGAATAATGCCGTCTTTGACGGCGCTCGCCCCGCCATATCCGAAAAGATTCTGCATAAACATCAAGGCCAATTACGAATGCCGCGATTTACGTTTCTTGGATTTCGCAACAGAACCGATCGGTTCACTATTTTGAAGGAACAGACTTTTAGACTGCGCTCCCGATTAAGTCGAAGAATTCGGCTGCAGCTTGAATATTCGCATGTACTGCAGGCCCTTTCGGCCAGCTTCAATCCTCCCATTCAAATTGCGTGGCACGTCCCACGAATAGCCAATGTGCGCATTGCGATAAATGCAATGAGGATTATTTCGCGACCATTTCCGAGCGCCTCAACGTGTCCTACAGACCATGCGACAGATGAAACGCCATGATGAGCCGTGCCTAAGTGTTTTCTTTTCAGACGCGAGGTTGGCCTGTCTACGAGCGGACTGAAAATGGGAACTGCCGGTTACATGGCTCCGGAACAGGTGCATGGGGAGATCTTAGGCGTAAGAGCCGACCTTCTCTTTTAGACTTCATTCGTTATGAGGTACGTACCGGTGCGCGAGCGTTCTCGGTGCAAACTGGGGACAATATTACGGCGCGATTCTAAACACCTATCTCCCTCAAGTTCGCGCTCTCAATCCCGGACTTCCTCGTAGCCTGGAGACAGTCATCTCCCGAGCTATGCAGAAAGACCCCCTTGGCATTGCGGAGGATGGCACTGGCGATGGCCGGCTCTGGTGCGATTTCAGCAAGCGTGACAGCGCCTACGAGCATGATGACAATGTCGTTTGCAGTCACCTGGGCTGCGCGCCTTGTCCGGTCCCGGAGCAGACTGGCTATGAGTTGAACGATGCGCTGGTAGCCGTTGATGGCAATTGCCCGCACTTGCGGGTTCGAATGGCGGAGTTCGGCGCTTGAGCCGGCGATCTGCCGGCGGTTTCACCGCCTAACATGGCGAACGCTCGGTCCAATGCGACACTGCCAGGCTTCAGCGATTAGTCGGTCCTTTGATCCGAAATGCCGGTAAACCCGCCCGGAGTGAGACTTGCACCGGTGATCACGTCGCGCATACCTACCTCTCCCAGACCTTTGTTCAAGAACATCTTTGAGGGGGTCAAGAGGGCTTTTCTCGTTTGGGCTGTTTCAGCTCTTGACTTTCGCATTCGTCCCCTCAAGCTAATCTTTTGTCTCTTTTAGAGTGCATACGCACTCTAAACCGTACCTGGATTTCTGGGCCCCATTCAATTTATGAGAATTGAGGTCGCTATATATGGATACGGCCACTGACGTTCCCACCATTTGGAATAAACTTGCCGACGCGCTGTTTCTCAGGGATTCCCCTACGGCGGAATACAGGTTGTCCGAACGTGCATCGTTCTCGTTTGGCAGGATTCAGAGCGCCGCCGGCCTTCCGGAGATGTCGCAGCCTGTTTTCGGTGAAAGGGGCCACATTGTAGTACTGCAACTCAAACCCATACCTTTCATCGAGCAGTTCTTCGGCAAGAAAAAGGTTTCAAGTGGTTTTTATCCAATTGGCGGAGTCAGTGCAATCGACTTGAGAGAGGAACCAGCTGTTCTGCTTCCGAATCCGTTCGACGCCCTGGTGCTGTATGTCACACAAGCTGCTCTGGATGAGGCTGCCTACGCTCATCGGGCGCCTCGAGTGCAGCAACTGGTATGGCCGCAAGGAGGGTTTGATTCCGTCGTCCACCACCTAGCGCAGCCCCTCCTGTCTTCGCTGGAGCGACCTCTTCACGCTTCGAAGATTTTCCTAGACCATGTCTTGCAGGCCTTGAACTCTCATTTTGTCTGTTCCTATGGCGGCGTGAAAACGTCGACTCCCCATTTCCGGGGCGGGCTCTCATCGATGCAGATGCGAAGAGCAACAGAGTTATTGGAGGCTAATCTAGATGGCGATGTCGCCCTCCAGAAGATTGCGGAAGAGTGTCAATTGTCCGTAAGCCACTTCGCTCGTGCCTTCAAACAGACATTTCGCACGCCCCCTTACCGTTGGCTCATCGAGCGCCGCGTGGACAAGGCCAGGGATTTGATGACGAATTCGCGGCTGGCGCTTGCCGACATCGCCATCCAATGCGGGTTCGCTGATCAATCGGCGCTCAACCGCTCCTTCAAGCGGATCCATGGAATAACCCCCGGCACCTGGAGGCGCGGAACACGCGCGGCGGCATAGCTTTTGCCAGCCGATTTTCGTAACAAATCCAAGCAGGAATCGCAAGCTTTTGGCCGTTATCGTCTAGAGGTTCTCCTCCTCCGCACCTATCTTCAAAGAGTGCAGGGTAGCAAACGCGAGAATGGCCAAAGGTAAGTGTGTCTGGCACATTCGCGGGACCCTACAGATCCTGACTGGGCCACTTTGAATCCTGCACAAATCTATACCAGATCAAGGAAAAAAATAATGCAGGCACTAAAGCTTGTTCGGAACGCAGTGTCGACGTGCGTCGCGCTATTCACAATCATCGTACCTGTGGCCAAGGCGACGGGACAAACACCACCCTCTCAACAGGGAAAAACGGTGCTTTTGATTCACGGGGCGTGGGCGGATGGTTCGAGCTGGTCCAAGGTGATTCCATTGTTGGCGGCGAAGGGGCTGCATGTTGTCTCTGTTCAGATTCCGCTAACGTCCTTCGCGGATGATGTTGCTGCGACGCAACGCGCCATTGCTCTTGAGGACGGCCCGGTATTGCTGGTCGGGCATTCCTACGGCGGAGCTGTCATCACCGAAGCTGGCAATGATTCCAAAGTCGCCGGACTGGTCTATGTGTCGGCCGTGGCTCCGGATCATGGTGAATCGACTCTTGGTCTGATTACGAGCGTTGCAACACCGATCGGTTCAGAGCTGCGTCCAGATAGAAGTGGCTTCCTCAAACTGACTCCGAAGGGAGTTGCGGAGGATTTTGCCCAGGACCTCTCCGCCCGTGAGATCGAGATATTGACGGCGACGCAGGTGCCGGTTAGTGTTGCCGCAATGAAGGGCGAGGTTACGACTCCAGCCTGGAAGTCGAAACCGTCCTGGTACATCATTGCCGCAAATGATCGGGCAATATCACCCGAACTCGAAGCCTCTCAGGCCAAGCGAATCGGAGCTACTACCACCACTGTCACCTCTAGCCACGTAATTATGCTGGCGCAACCGTCGAAGGTCGCCGCTGTGATTTTAGATGCCGCGTCAAAGACCGGCGCGAATTAGACGAAAGCACATTTGAGTCGCGAAGTGCGTCGGTTGAGCCTGCCGACGTACGCGGCGAAAACATGAAAGGAAATTAATGAAAATAGGAAAACTAATCCGACAAGTGTTGAGTGCCGGGCTTCTGCTGTCGGCAGGATTCCATAACATTAGCTACGCCCAACAGGACCCAGAATCAGCACGAGACAACGTCAGTCGCGGCGTCAAGAACATCGTACTGGTCCACGGGGCATGGGCTGACGGTTCAAGCTGGTCCAGCGTGATTCCTCTGCTGGAAAAGGACGGATACCACGTTATTGCGGTGCAGCTTCCTCTTGAATCTCTTTCGGACGATGACGCTGTGACGGAGCGTGCGATCGCACGCATCACTACGGCATACCCAGGTCCCGTGCTGCTTGTAGGACACTCCTACGGAGGGGTGGTCATCGGCGACACGCCGGGAAACGATCCCAAGGTCGCTGGCCTTGTCTACGTTGCTGCATTCGCTCCCGACACTAACGAGTCGGCGCACTCCTTGCTCGGATCGCTGAAGACGCCGTCCCCGCTTACACAGTTTCTCGTCTTCGATCCGGCTTCTCAATTCGTCACCATTTCCGCGGAAGGCGTTGCCCAGGCCTTTGCTCAAGACTTACCCAAGCCTGAGCAGGCGCGGTTGACAGCGACACAGGGGCCCGCGGCGGTTGCTGTGCTCTTGGCATCTCCCACTGTCACACCCGCCTGGCGTTCGAAATCTTCGTGGTTCATCGTCGCTGAACAGGATAGAGTGATTACCGCAGGTCTGGAGGAGCAAATGGCGAAGAAGATCAACGCCACCACGATTACCCTGCCGACCTGCCATCTCGCGATGCTTCAAGAGCCGCGGAGAGTCGCACAGTTTATCGAGGAGGCTGCAACATCCTTTGATGGACAGTAATATCTAGATCGAGCCAGAAATGAATATCGCAAATGGACAGAAGTCCTTGTCCATTTGCACCCTCTTTGGTTTCCATTTGCCGCTGTTTGCTTTTGTCCAGCTCGGCCTGCTGTAGAGGATCATAGTTGTGGGGATAGCCAAAATCATCACTCAGAACGATCTGCCTACGCTCACAATCGATCAGTGTTTACCGCAGCAAGCCTGTTGGCTCGAGACGGCCCGTGGATGCATCGGATTGAGAAAGGACCACATTCGAGTCGTCCCTGGCGTCGACAACAATCACGAAACGGTTACCAGGCGAAGAGGAGCCCTCACCTCTCGGTTCCAGTGACTTAAGTGGTCCGATCGCCTGCACGATGCCGGCCCCGTCAGGATTTGTCCCCAGGATGGCCAACTCCTGCAACCTACCGTACGGCAGGTGATTCGACTCTGCCAAGCAGACTCGATACGTACTCGCCGGCATTAGTCCCGCAGCTGCAATTTCTATTAGGTCTACCAATCCTAGTGAGTTTACTGCTACGGACGCCTGCGCTTCTGGCAAAAAGGTGCCGCTTGCTCTAAGGTGAAGGTGTGCCGTGTTGCCAGCATTCCCAAGGGGAGTCAGGTTGTCCCTGCCTTGGCCACTTGGAATCGCATTCGGCACGTAAACCAGAGCTTGCGTCGTTTGTCCAATAGGGATGCTTGTTATGACCTTATTGGACAAGGTATCGATGACCTGAGCCGCATCTCCGTCTTCTAAAGCGACATACATCCTGGAACCGTCTCCAGAGGGCCAGATACCGTGTGGGAGACTCCCCACAGGTATGGTAGCGACAAGTTGGGGCGTCGGTCCTCTGCGATATACCTTTACCTGATTCGCGCCGCCTATGGTGACATAGGCGAACTTTGCGTTATGGTTATTGGCGAAGTTGACATGGTTTGTAATCGGCCCAATCTCAAGCACCGCCTTCTGCTTGAAGGGAGGTTTCGCGTCGAATATCTGAATCTTGCCGGCATCTTTTAAGGTGATCCATACCTCGTCGTTCTCGGGGCTCACGGCAATATTCGGGCAGAACGGGCTCGCCTGCACAAGGCGCTTGATAACGCGATGCGCCTTCACATCCAACACTGAGAGTTCTGGAGTAAAGCTGGAGCAGACAAACGCATATTGCCCATCAGTGCCGAATGAAGTCATTCCCGGCCCATTCGCTAGCTCGATCCGGCGGATTTCTTTCATCAGGGTTGGATCGATAACGGAGATGTAGTTTTCTCCGCGTACGGTAACCCATAACTCGCGGCCATTGGTCGTGAAGAAGGCTTCGTGCGGCGAACGTCCAACGTAAATCTTTCCCTTGATGCGGTTACTCCATGTGTCAATAAGAGTGACCGAGTTCGATCCGACGGAAACGACTGCGAGAGTTCTGCTGTCGGGAGAGTATCCCAGTCCATGAACCAGCAATTCTCCTTTGTAGAGTGGACTTAATGCAGCTGGAATTGGGTCACCGAGCCGGATCTCTCCAAGAGAAAGATTTCTCGAAGGATCGATGACTGAAACCGTGTTGGAGGTCTGGTCAGCCGCATACACGCGATCATGACCGGAAACCGGTATGTCGGCTCGACCCCAAGGCGCTTGTTGCCCGAATCCACATTGCGCAAGGCACAAGAATGGAATCCATCGTAGCAAACTCATATTGCTTCTCCTGATAGTGGATCGTGATAAGGCGATGTTGCCTGCATCGGTCATTATGCTCAGCTACTTCACGGGGCGAGCAACGGGCATGCGATGATCCTCGTGCTGCTTCAGCCAAACTTGCATAAGCTCGATCTCAGATTCCTGGTCGGTGATGATCTCTTGTGCAAGTCTTCGCATCTGGGGATCGGATCCGTAAAGAAGCTGGATTTTTGCCATGTCTAACGCCGCCTGGTGGTGAGGAAGCATCAACCTGACGAAGTCAACATCCACGTGACCAGAGGGCACTATGGATGCCATGGCAAGGTGCATGTTGTTCATGCCCGCCATCAATCCGTTCCATTGCACATCGCTGACTTCCGAATGTGCTTGTATGTGAGTGTCGTGTTGCCCCATGGCAAAGGCGAGAGCCGGGATTAACACGACGGCGAGCACGGCGTTTCGCCTATTCATATGCACTCCTCATTGACCGCTGAACATAGTCCGTGAGGCCAATCATGAGAATCATGGGCTTGTATTAGGGGAAATGAATGATGGTCGAACCGGAGATTTGTCACTAGGCTCTCATCTTGATCAGTGCGCGGCGTAAGCGCGCGCGGGAGGAGGAGCCGTGCGGACAAGAGCAGATATGGCTGAGGGCAAGACCCCAGTCACCAGGCGGGGATTTGTCACAGGTTCGGCCGTAGGGAGTTTGATAGGCGGCTTTGCGATCGGTCGGATTCCTCTCTTCTGCGAGACGGCCGTGCAGAGCCCAGTGACGCTTTCAGGAAGTCACTTCAAGTTACAGATAGCAGAGAAAAAGGTGAACTTCACTGGGAGACGATCGACGGCAACTGTTGTGAACAACTCCCTGCCCGCACCAACCCTCCGGTGGCGAGAGGGCGACGTGGTTACTCTTGCAGTTACGAATCGCCTCAAGGTCCCTACATCGCTGCACTGGCACGGGGTTCGCGTGCCCAACGCTATGGATGGAGTTCCCGGACTGAGCTTCGCAGGGATCCGTCCCGGCGAAACGTTTGTTTATCAAATACCAGTGCGCCAGAGCGGCACTTACTGGTATCACAGCCATAGCGGGGCGCAGGAACAGACAGGCCTGTCTGGCGCGGTGGTCATCGACCCGGCGGACGAACGATCAGTGCCGTACGACAGGGAATATGTCGTCATCCTGGCGGACTGGACCGATGCTGATCCAGAAACCATCCTCAGCAACTTGAAGCAAGACAGCGAGTATTACAACTTCCACCAGAGGACTCTCGGGACGTTCTTCGGCGATGCTAAGAAGAACGGTCCAGGTTCGACTATATCCAACCGGATGATGTGGGGCCGGATGAACATGACTCCGACCGACATCTCTGACGTAACCGGGGCGACGTATACGTTTCTGATGAACGGAAACAATCCGTCATCGAATTGGACAGCCCTCTTCAACTGCGGCGAGCGGGTTCGGCTCCGTTTTATTAACAGCTCGGCAATGACATTTTTCGATGTGCGCTTGCCCGGTTTCGATGATGAAAGTTGTACAAGCGGACGGCAACGAGATCGAGCCAGTAGATGTTGAAGAGATACGAATTGGTAACGCCGAGACGTACGACGTGATCGTGCAACCACAAGAAGACAAAGCCTACAGCATCTTTGCTCAAGCTATGGATCGCTCTGGCTACGCCAGAGGGACACTAGCACCCCGGTTGGGCATGACCTCGGAAGTGCCGACGATGGACCCGCGGCCAGTTCGGACCATGGTCGACATGGGTATGAGTATGGCTGGAATGAAGGGCATGAGTATGTCAATGGCCCCGCGCCCGAGGATGGCACAGTCCTTGCCCGGAATGGACATGAGCATGCCCCGCGCAGAAATGTCGGCTACCAATGATCACCAGGCAGTAGGAGGTGCTACATCAAGGCCGGCGGCGCTTTCCGGAAGTCTAAGCGGCTTGAGTCCCTTACCCCAGCCGGGGCCGTCGGCGAGTCTGCATCGGTCCGCGTTGGAGCACGCGGGAGAAGAAATCCCTGTGGGTCGCACCTTATCCCACATCGGTCCGCAAGTGGATGGAATCTCGATGGCAGTAGAGGAGCGCCTCTCTGACCCAGGTGACGGCTTGCAAAATAATGGCCGGCGAGTACTTAACTACTCCGACCTGAGAGCCCGATACCGAGGCGTTGATCCCCGTCCGCCTACGCGTGAGATCGAACTCCATTTGACGGGAAACATGCAGCGTTACATCTGGGGCTTTGACGTCAAAAAGTTCTCCGACTCCGCACCCATTGTGTTGAAGCTCGGGGAGCGGGTCCGCTTCACGCTGATTAAACGACAGCATGATGGATCATCCGATACACCTTCACGGTATGTGGAGCGAGCTCGAGACAGAGCATGGAGAGATCAACCCTTACAAACATACTGTCATCGTCAAGCCGTCGGAGAGGGTGAGATATCTTGTGAGCGCCGACACGCCGGGACAATGGGCAATGCATTGTCACTTGATGTTTCACATGGCGATCCTCATCTAAACGATCAAGGTGCGTAATGGGTAAATACAAAGTCGTGAGCCCGGACTGGTTGGTGGCAAGAGAAGCAGGGCTTGAGAGTGATACCGCTGGCAGGTTTTCCGTCTTTGTCAAACTGAGCAAACCCCCAGCCACCCGTCGCAATGTATATTTTTGAGTCCTTGACCATGAATTGCAGGTACCACTCCGGGGCTGGTCCGGCAACGAAGGATTGCGGCCGGCCGAAGACTTTATTATTCTCCTCCGAGGCGACATCTTTCCACGCAATTCGGGCAATGACTGCGCCATCGGGAAATGGCAGACTACCCTTGCGAAATGCTTGAATCGCTTTGTCGTTGCCCAGGATGGCCCGAATGTCGTTGAGATTGCCCTCTTCACGGGCTACGGAGATCAACCGCCAGTCTCGGTAACCAGGATAGATCTCGATTCTGGAGACGGGCGGGCTTCCTCCATCTGTGGGGCTGATCGAGACCGACTGCGCGCCGACCGCTGCTACAACTGCGACGAGCAAGATTAATACCGATCGTCTCATGGTCTTTTCCCTTCCAGATCGATCAACTACATTGGTCAATCTAATAAAAATGCTTGCGCCGCCTGGACTAAGAGCGCTCCAACTCCTGGACGAAATACTAATTCTAAGGCAGGCATTTGCCTATCGGGTGTTTCTATAAGGTGGCAGCGCTTCGCGCTCGCTTCCTCAGCTCTCAAACGAACCCATGATGGTCATGCCCTCGAAGGCGGGTTAGTGTCCCTCCTGTGCAACGGTAGCTTATTGACCTGCTGGCGATGGTTTAGCCGGTGTGTTTGATCCATTCGGGGCTAGAGTGACGCGACCGCGAATTCATGGATGCCGCTCGCCCTGCCGCTTTTGGCGTTCCACGCTTTCTTGGTGACGACGTGTTCACGAGATTGACTTTCTTCGTAGCACGAGGTAATCGCGGACGTCTCCAGAGCTCTGTTAGCGCTACACTTGGAAGAGCCGAATGCATGTTTCGCGCTCGGCAGACAGTGAGGACTTTTGGCTAAGCCGTTCAAGTCGATGCTGATTGTACTGCTGGCTTTCCTTGCATTTGAGCCATCAGCGCAAGCGAGCTTGTGCGACATGGTCTGTGAGTCGGCATCGCGTGCAAGCCAGTGCCACCCCATGAGCATGCGCGCCATTGCTCCGAGGCACTCACAGGCGACGTCCGTGTCCTCATGCGGCACGCCATGTTGCCCGATGGTGGATTCCACCGTTATCTATAGCCTGAATGGTAATTTTGGGCCACGCCCCGCGCGTGCCATGTTCTGCGAACATTTGCGGCCGGTCGGTTTTATCAGACCTTCCTCATTGCGCCCTGCCCACGGAGTGGTAGAGCTACGCGCGAGTCGATCACTGCTCGCTTCGTTGAAACCGCGCCAGGAGCCGCGGCTGAGGCTTGCTGTAGTTCCCTCCCTGGTCCCCGTCAATCTTTTCTCACCTAGTCTTCGGGTCTAGAGTCTCTACTCGCGATTCCGTTCGGGCCGCGTTCCCTAGCTTCAGTTTGGGAACAGCTGCCCCGGCGCGTCAAAGATCGCTCTAGAGCTGGGCTGCCCCAAGTGGCCTGACAGGACACCCGATGAGACTACAACGCGCTTTTTGCTTTTTATTGATATTTGCGCCATCAATCATCCATGCACAAGACAGCCAGCAACCAACAGCGATGCCTGTGAGGCTAAAGCAAGCGCCCCGAACAACTCAGCCTCCGCCTGCACCTTGCGTGGAAGACATGCCCGGAATGCAGATGTGTCCTTCGCCTTCAACAAGCCTGCGCACCTCCCGCGAGATGCCCGCATCGCGGACGGGTGACGCCATGAAGGAGCTCATGGACGACATGCATCCGGTGACCTTTCTTCAACAAATCCAGCATCATGCATCTTCAGGAACAAGCGCAGAGCCCGACTCCACGCCCAGTCCAATGCTCATGAGTATGAGGGGTAAGTGGATGCTGATGTTTCACTCCAATGCGTTCATGACTGATTTACAACAGACGAGCAAACGGGGCGGAGACAAGTTCTTTTCAACCAACTGGTTGATGCCGATGGCCGAGAGGCGGCTGGGGCCGGGACAGCTGACGGTTCGCGCGATGTTCAGCCTGGAACCCGCGACGATTACCAGCCGCCAGTACTCGCTTCTGTTTCAGCAGGGCGAGACGGCATTCGGCAGGCCGATCGTCGACGGTCAGCATCCCCATGACTTCTTTATGGAAGTTGCTGCTCTTTATGACTTGAAGCTTACTGCCAGGACGCTCCTCTCGTTTTACTTTGCGCCCATAGGCGATCCGGCAATTGGCCCGACCGCCTATCCCCATCGAGCTTCGGCCGCCGAGAATCCAGTTGCGACCCTCGGCCATCACCAGGAAGATTCGACCCATATCGCGGATGATGTGGTGACGGTCGGATTAACACAGGGTTTGGTACGGGTCGAAGCGAGCGGCTTCCACGGGCGCGAGCCGGACGAGTTCCGCTGGGACCTCGATTCAGGGAAGATCGATTCGTGGTCGACACGCCTGACTCTTCAGCCCGGCAGGAACTGGAGCGGCCAGTACTCCTATGCACGCATAAAAAGCCCCGAAGCGCTGTTTCCGGCAGAAGATCAAGGCCGCATGACTGCTTCGCTCATGTACAACCGGCCACTCCGGGAGGGCAACTGGGCAAGTACCGCTGTATGGGGGCGAACCCGGTCTCTCCTCGATGACTCGAAGGAAAACAGCTATTTGTTGGAGTCGCTCCTTCGCTTCAAGACTTCTAACTATGCTTGGACGAGGATGGAGAACGCGGGCCGCTCCAACGAACTGTTGAACGGTCCGCACCCGCTCCCTCAGAACTTTCGGGAAGAGCCGATCGGTCATGTGCAGGCATACACGTTTGGCTACGACCACGACCTCAAGTTGATTCCACACCTTCGGTCCGCGATCGGCGGCCAGGTCACGTCTTACACAACTGCGGACGTACTCAAGACCATCTACGGGTCACATCCGGCTTGTTATGCCGTCTTTATCCGACTCAGATCCTATTCCGAATCTGAGCGCTGATAGCTGACAGATTCGTTGGTACAAACCAGGAGGCGACGAGCTTCTGCGAGGGACGAGGGGGCGCCTCGATACCCCTGCCTAGCATCCTACGTATGTGGGGTGGGACTGGCTCCAGCGACTGAGAATGCGTCCCAACGCCGCCGCGAATCGGTATGGCATATTCGATCTCTTGCCTGGAAGCGGTATGCTGTAGGACATGAGCAGGCGGCGAGATCGGGCAGTGGCATCCAACCCGGGGGATTACTGCTGGAGATGAGAGCCCTGCTGCTTTCCGAGTACAAGCATCTTGAAGTTGTTGACTTGCCCGTACCCCAATCTGGACCTGGAGACGTGCTGGTCCGGGTGGCCGCGTGCGGGATTTGCGGAAGCGATGTTCATGGTTATGATGGGGGATCGGGGCGCAGGATACCTCCGATTGTGATGGGTCATGAGGCCGCTGGAGTAGTTGCGGCAGTGGACTCGGCGGTTTCCACCGGTTCAGCAACTCGCTTTGCTATCGGGGACCGCGTCACCTTCGACTCCACTGTCTATTGCGGCCAGTGCGAGTTCTGTCGCCGAGGCGAGGTGAACCTGTGCGACGATCGCCAGGTGGTCGGCGTCTCCTGCGAAGACTACAGCCGTGCTGGTGCTTTTGCCGAGTATGTCTCAGTTCCCTCCCGTGTCCTCTATCACCTGCCTGATTCGCTCTCCTTTGAAGACGCCGCGATGCTTGAGGCGGTCTCAGTCGCGCTGCATGCTGTGGGACTTGCAAGACTGAGAGGGGGCGAGAGCGCACTCGTGATTGGCGCCGGGATGATTGGCCTTCTCCTGACGCAGGCTGCTCGAGTCGCCGGCTGCGCGAGCGTTTCTGTCGCCGATGTCGATCCTACCCGCCTCACTCTCGCGGCGCACCTGGGAGCGGAACACACGCTTCAACTCTCCGGCGCCGACCTAAAAGACGCGGTCCTTCAACTCACGTCAGGACGCGGAGTGGATGTAGTATTCGAGGCGGTCGGGCGCGACGAAACCATCAACGGGGCCATCGATTGTGTCCGCAAGGGTGGAACCGTGATTCTGGTAGGTAACATCGCAAGGGAGGTCTCGCTGCCGCTACAGAAGGTAGTCGTGCGGCAGGTCCGGCTGCAGGGATCGTGCGCCTCTGCCGGTGAGTATCCGGAGGCCATTGAACTTGTAGCGTCAGGAAAAGTCAAGGTAGCGCCCCTCATCAGTGCAGTCGCACCTTTAACAGACGGTCCTCAGTGGTTTGAACGGCTGTACGCCCGTGAACCGGGCCTGATGAAGGTGGTTCTCGATCCGCGCTCCACCGCAAGTACTACGGTTTCTTCGCAATGAGCCGCGAGTTGTTCGACCTGAGTGGACAGGTGGCTGTCGTGACGGGCGCGAGCCGCGGACTCGGACAACACTTCAGCCGCGCCCTCGCAAAGGCTGGCGCAGATCTTTTCATCACCAGTCGCAAGCGCGAAGACCTCAGAGCTTTCGTGGAAGAAATCAAGGGTATGGGCCGTACCGCGATGCCGCTTGAGTTGGACGTACGCGATCACGGGAGCATCGCGCGGATGGCGGGGGAGATACAGTCCCAGTGCGGACAGGTTCACATCCTGGTCAACAACGCTGGCTGTAACGTGCGCAAGCCGGCTCTCGGGGTCACCTGGGAAGACTGGAACCTCGTCCTCGACACAAATCTGCGAGGCACTTTCTTTGTTGCGCAGGAGATGGCTCGCAGGATGATCCCTCATGGCTATGGCCGGATCATAAACGTCGGCTCCGTGACGAGTGTCTTTGGGTACGCGGGGCTCGGTCCTTATGGCGCAAGTCGCGGTGGCGTGCGACAGCTTACCATGAGTCTTGCCGACGATTGGGGCAAGTATGGAATTACTGTAAATTGTCTTGCACCCGGCTGGTTTCGAACCGAGCAGAACAAAGTCCTCTATGAAAATCGAGAGTGGGTTGAGTACTTGATAGATCGCATCCCACTGAAGCGCCCTGGCGAGGCACATGACCTGGACGGTGCCGTGGTCTTCCTCGCATCCGAATCCAGCCGCTACGTCACAGGCCAGACTCTGCTGGTGGATGGCGGAATCTCTACCGGGGCGATGAGAGCTACAGTCGAACCTATAACCCGCTCTAATTCAGGTGAAACGCTATGAGCTTTTTCCGATGTTTGTCATCGCGGGGATTGATGCGTGCGAGTTGTATCATTGTCTCCGCTGCCAGCCTGCTCTGGCTCAGCGGCCTGCCTGTGCGCGCAGATCAGAACGGGGCCGGCAAACTCAAGGTCTACTTCGTCGATGTTGAGGGTGGACAAGCTACTCTCTTTGTAACTCCCTCGGGACAATCCTTGTTGATCGATACAGGGTGGCCCGGGAGGAATTATCGGGATGCTGATCGCATTGTTGCTGCAGCCAAGGACGCAGGGCTGAACAGGATTGATTTTGTCTTGATCACCCACTTTCATGACGATCATGTAGGGGGCGTACCACAGCTGGTCTCGCGGATTCCAGTAGGTACGTTTATCGATCACGGAGAAAACCGCGAGCTCGACAAGGGTGCTACGGAACATGATTTTGCTGCCTACCAGAAGGTACTCTCAGACGGCAGCTACAAGCGCATCCTTGCGAGACCCGGCGACGTTCTGCCGATCAACGGAATCAAAGCCACAGTAATCAGCGCCGACGGCAACCTTATAGGCAATCCTTTGAGCGGAGGCGGTAAGCCGAACCTGTTTTGCCAATCCTCGGAGGTAAGGCCCACTGACCAGACAGAAAATGCCCGCTCCGTTGGCGTTCAGATCGTTTTTGGAAAGCTCATATTGCTCGACCTTGGCGACCTGACGTGGGATAAAGAAATGCTACTGATGTGTCCCGTTGATAAGCTTGGCCCGGTTGACGTCTATATCGTCTCGCATCATGGCTGGTATCAGAGCTCAAGCCCCGCGCTTGTAGATGCGATTCATCCCCGCGTGGCAATTATGGACAACGGCGAGAAGAAGGGTGGCTCGATTCCAACCCTTACAACCGTCTCCCACGCTCCCGGACTAGAGACACTTTGGCAGATACACTACTCTGCGGAAGGTGGAGAAGCTCACAACACATCGCCTCAATATATCGCCAATCCTCTCGGGGCGGATGCGGCTCATTATCTGAAGCTGACCGGCAGCGCAGACGGTAGCTTCACTGTTTTGAATTCGCGGACGGGCATTATAAAGGGATATGCTGCGACACCGTAGCGGCGTCTAAAATTCAGCTGGGATAGGTTCGATCCTTCCCAAGAGAAATATATAGCCCGCAATCCCGATGGCCAGGTAGGCAGCTGAGACGCCAAATGCCCAGGCAAAAGATTGATTGGCCTTGACCAGGTATCCAGTGACGATAGGTGCGGCAATTGCCGACAGTTGATTAGAAAAGTTTACTATGCCGCCCACTGCCCCGACACTACGGCGCGGAGCTATCAGCGATGGAATCGACCAGCCTACAGGCGCTGCCGCAGCCAGCCCACCTATAGAGACACTGATCCATATCAGCGCCCGTATAGCAGTATGAGCGTTAGCAGCACCTAGAATACCTAGACCACACGCGGTTCCACCTATCAGGATCACCCTGCGTACACGGCTTTCGCTCCATCCGCGCTGCACGAGCACATCGACGAGCCAGCCACCAATAACCAGGTCGGTTGCAGTTGCGAAAAGCCAGGGTACTCCCGTGTAAAGGAAAGAATGCAGCAGGTCGATATGCAGGGCCGATGAGAGGTAGGTGGGCAGCCAACCTAACAGCAGATAGAAAACATAATTGTAAGACCCGAACCCAAGTGCCAAACCAAGTACCTTCCGTTGTCGCAGGAGGTACAGGAACGACATACTATGCGCGGACTCCCTCTCCACCACGAGTGTGGTCGAGTGCTGCGCATCCCCGCGAATATATGCGTATTCGGTCGCCGAAAGCTCTGGATCATCTTCGGGATCACGATATATTCTCAAGAACAAAAGAAAGTAGACGAAGCTGACGACACCAGTCAGTGCAAAGCTCCAACGCCAGCCTGCCTTGAGCAGAATGACTCCGATGACTGGAACGCCCACCGCCGATGCAAACTTGGCCGCGGCGTCAAAAGTGGATGTGGCGAAGCTGCGCTCTCGCACCGGAAACCAGTACCCGATAGCCTTCGCATTAGCGGGGAAGGTAGGCGCCTCCCCGATTCCGAGCAGCAGGCGTGCGCCGAAAAGCCCGCCAACCCCGCCCGCGGCAGCCGCTGCAAAGGACGCCACGCTCCAAAGAAAGCTGCTCACCCGCCCTACGCGGCTGATCCCAAACTTATCAAGCATCAAACCGACAGGAAGCTGACAGGCCGCGTAGGTCCAGCTATATGCGCCTAGTAGATAGCCGAAGGTGACGGGAGTGATGCCGAAGCTGGCATGCAGGGCGTCTTTTGACACTGTGAGGTTTACGCGGTCGAAGTAGTTTACGAGCACGCCGATACCAAGCAGCCAGGCAATCCTCCATCGACGCCCCGGTATTGTGTTCAGCAGTCCTGCCCTCGTAGCGCGTCTTATTCTAACTGGCTCGCCGCTATGACAGTAATGTTGGGCAGCTTTTTCGCGGTAATGACCGTGAGTCGGGTAGAGGCGGCAATATAAGCTGAGATAAACGGGAGGGCACAATGCCGCTTAACCCTGGACGTGTGATCGACGACCTGCGGGAGCTGCGCAGGTTGACCGGAGACGAGCACGGCGCGCAGAGGATCGCATGGGGAGGGACGTGGCTGAACGCCCGGGCCTTGTTTCAGCACAAAATCTCAGGGCTACCGGTAGAACATCATGTTGACGCCGCGGGTAACTCCTGGACCACTCTCTGGGGAGAGTCGGAGCGGGCTCTCATCCTGGGTAGTCATCTGGACTCTGTTCCCAATGGTGGATGGCTGGACGGCTGTCTCGGGGTCTTTGCCGCCCTCGAGGTGCTGCGTGCAATCGATGAGGAGTTTAAGGGCCGACCGCCGATCACGATCCGAGTAGTCGACTGGGCCGACGAGGAGGGCGCCCGGTTTGGCCGCAGCCTCTTCGGGTCATCCGCTTTTGCGGGTACGCAGACGATCGAGGCCGACCGCCTGCGTACTGACGGTGACGGCATTATGCTCGATGACGCATTGAGTGACTGCGGCATCGATGCAGGCAGGATCGCAGATTCCGCCTCTGAGCGTGCCTCCGCAGCCGCCTACCTTGAACTGCATATTGAGCAGGGTCCGGTGCTCGAGGGCCTTCAGCTTCCTCTGGCAGCGGTGCTCGGCACCAAGGGAGTCGAACGTCATGCCGTTACATTCAGCGGCCAGGAGGCGCATGCCGGGTCTACACCGATGCATGTGCGCCGCGACGCACTTGCCGCTGCAGCAAAGCTGGCGCTCGCCATACGGGACATTGCGGCCAAGAATCCGGGAGCAGTGGCGACGATGGGATCCGTCAAAACCTATCCAGGCATCGTGACTGCGGTTGTTGGCCGTTGCGAGACAACACTCGATATGCGCGACCTTGACGCTGCCGTTCTTCAGAGCATGCTCATCGAGGCGCGCGTGGAGAGTGAACGCTTTGCGGCTGAGGAGCGGTGCACTGTCGAGTGGTCTCGCATCTGGAAGATAGAGCCCATACCCTTCGATGAGCAACTGATCCAACTCTGCAAAGATGCAGTCTTTGAAGTGACGGGATCCGTCCATTCCTTGTCCTCCGGACCCTTGCACGACGCGGCAGAGGTATCACGTGCAGGAATACCGACCGTCATGATGTTCGTGCAGTCGCTGGGCGGATTAAGTCACAACAAGGCGGAGGATACGAGGACGGAGCATCTGGAGATCGCCGTCAATGCATTCAGCCATCTCACACGCAAGACGATGGCCTGGATTGCAGCCGCAGGGTCATGATCCCCGGCTGCAGGGTTCGATTGCCGCAGCACACCGTTGGTGCATAATCAAACCACGGAATGCAATCATGGGCATGAAGGAGAGCCGCGCGAGTGTGCATGGATAACCGGTCTTTTCGACTCGACCTCCTGGTGCCGGTCCCCGACATCTTCCCTACGGACTGGTACGCCCGAAATCTTCGCGCTTACCACGCCAGCAGAAAAGAGAGGGAAGCGCTATGAGCGGGCCCTCGCTCTTCCACCACAGTGCGACCACGCCGCCTGAGATCAGCGCGCGCTTCGCTGATATCCATCCTCCACTTGAGCCGCAGGCTGCATTCCTTGAGGCTAACCGCTGCCTCTACTGCTTCGATGCACCTTGTGCGTCGGCATGTCCCACTCACATCGATGTGCCGCGCTTCATCAAGAAGATTGCGAGTGGCAACCTCCCCGGCTCGGCTCGCACCATCCTCGACGCCAATATCCTCGGCGCCAGTTGTGCGCGAGCCTGTCCTGTAGAGGTGCTCTGCGAGGGGGCATGTGTGATGCATCATCAGGCCGCCGCTCCGATCCAGATAGGTCGCCTCCAGCGGTTCGCTATGGATGCACTGCATGCCAGCGGCGCAGGGCTTCCGTTCAAGGCTGGTGCAGATGCAGGATCCTCCGTCGCACTGGTTGGTGGTGGCCCCGCATCCTTGTCCTGTGCAGCAGAGCTTCGGCGGCGTGGCATTGGAGCGGAAATTTATGACGCGCGCCCTCTACCCGGCGGTTTGAATACCTACGGTGTCGCCGAATACAAGCTGCCTCTCGCTGAGAGCCTTCGCGAGATCGACATGCTAGCTCAACTTGGTGTGGTATTTCACTACGATGTTCTAGTCGACGCCACCATGCTTGCGGAGCTTGGGCGTGGTTACGATGCAGTCTTCGTGGGCACCGGTCTGGGCGCGGTTCGCAGACTGGGCCTCCAAGGCGATGCCTTGGACGGCATCATTGATGCGCTCGCTTTCATCGCCGCTTATAAGTCCGGATATATCCTTACCGTGCCCTCCAGAGTTGCAGTCGTAGGCGGAGGAAACACGGCCATCGATGCAGCCATCGCGGCAGTCCGCCTCGGCGCACTTGATGTAACCGTGCTGTACCGGCGGGGCGCCGAACAGATGTCCGCCTTTTCGTTCGAGTATGAACACGCGCTGCGGGAGGGAGTTAAGTTCCGGTGGAATGTGCAGCCGGTCCGGATTCATGGGCGTGAACGCCTGCAATCCGTCGAGTTGGTAGAACTGGCGAGTAATAAGGATGGCTTTCTTATGCCGGTAGAAAGATCAGAGTTTATGCTTGATCTTGATCTGCTGATTTTCGCGATTGGTCAGACCGCGCATACAGGACTCTTCAATGCGAACTACCTAAATAGAGTCGCGACTGAGGATGGTCGCATCCTTGTAAACCGGGCGACAGGCCAGACTTCGCTCCCAAACGTCTTTGCAGGTGGCGATTGCATCAATGGTGGCCGTGAAGTGGTTGACGCAGTAGCGGATGGCAAACGCGCGGCGATTGGCATCGCGGCGTGGCTTGAGGGCACACGCGTCCATGACTGAGCCGACACTGGAAACTACATTCGCCGGCATACCTTGCATCAACCCGTTCTGGCTGGCGTCCGCTCCCCCGACCAACTGCGGCGAGCAGGTCATGCGTGCCTTCGATGCTGGATGGGGCGGAGCTGTGTGGAAGACGATCGGCGAGCCCATCACCAATGTAAGTTCGCGCTACTCCTCGATAGATTGGGAGGGGCGGCGAATGATGGGCTTTAACAACATCGAATTGATCTCGGATCGGCCCAATGCAGTTAACCTGCAGGAGATTGCCGACGTAAAGCGACGCTATCCGAAGCACGCTCTCATAGCATCCTTGATGGTTGAAAGTAGGCGGGAGGCGTGGCACGACATAGTGCAGCGCGCTGAGGACGCTGGGGCCGACGGGCTGGAGTTAAACTTTGGCTGTCCTCACGGCATGAGTGAACGAGGCATGGGAGCCGCAGTCGGACAGGTGCCCGAATACTGCGAGCGCATCACGGCTTGGGTCAAGGAGCGCGCGCGCACTCCCGTGATCGTGAAGCTGACCCCCAACGTCGCGGACATCCGCATGCCGGCGCGCGCAGCAAAGCGCGCCGGCGCCGACGCGCTCTCCGCGATCAATACCATCAACTCGATCACCAGCATCGATCTCGATACATTTGAGCCCCGACCCAATGTGGACGGTCGCAGCTCCCACGGCGGATACTGCGGCCCTGCCGTCAAGCCAATCGCTCTCAATATGGTGCAGCAGGTCATGTCAGACGCTGCTGCAGCCCTCCCTCTCTCTGCGATTGGCGGCATCGGCACGTGGCGCGATGCCGCTGAGTTCATCTTGCTCGGCGCGACCAATGTGCAAATCTGCACCGCGGTCATGCACTATGGCTATCGCGTCGTGGAAGACATGTCCGACGGACTGCTCGCCTGGATGACACAGAAGGGCTTTTCGACCCTCGATGATTTTCGGGGACGCTCCCTGGCCAACATCGTGGACTGGAAGCATCTCAACCTGAACTATCAGGTTGTCGCTCGCATCCATGAAGACCTTTGTATCGGTTGTCAACTCTGCTACACGGCGTGTTGGGACGGCGCGCATCAGTGCATTCACCTGGACCGCGCCTCCGCTGTCCCCGACGTAGAACGCACCCCCGCTATGGTCGAGGCGGAGAGTGCCCGGCGCATATCGGTCACTCCAATCGGCAGGCCGGACACCGGCGGCTCGCGCAACGGGAACGGCCGCACGCCTCTGGAGCGCGTACCAAGAGTTGATGAGCAACATTGTGTTGGGTGCAACCTCTGCTCACTGGTCTGCCCTGTCGAAAACTGCATTACGATGGAGCCCATCGATAATGGCTTGGCGGCTCAGACTTGGGATGAGCGCAGCGTCAACAGCACTGTACCGGACGGGCCGCGTGAGGTCATGAGCAGCAACGGATAGCATCGACTCAGGAGAATGAACGCGCCATGGGAACCCTGATCCATAACGGCGTCGTGGTGAATGCTGATGGTCAGCAGCGGGCAGACGTGCTCATCGAGGGTGAGCAGATAACTCGGGTAGATTTGGGCATCTCGACAGCCGATCACACGCTTGTAGATGCGACGGGCCTGCTGGTACTGCCTGGCGGCGTTGACGTTCATACCCACCTTGACATGCCCTTTGGCGGAACCGTGTCAGCCGATGATTATCGCACCGGCACGATCGCCGCCGCCGTGGGCGGTACTACCACGATCATCGACTTCGCCCTCCAGAGTAAAGGCCGGACTATGCGGGACGCGCTGGATACATGGCTCTCGAAGTCGAAGGGAAAGGCCTGCATAGACTACTCGCTGCACATGGCCGTGACCGACCTTGGCCCCTGGGACGGCTCGCACGGCTTGCGCGAGATGGAAGAGATGGTTGACAAAGGCATCACTTCCTTCAAGCTCTTCATGGCATACCCGGGTGTTCTGATGATCGACGACGGCTTGATGTTTCGCGTGATGCAAAAGGCCGCAGAGTTGAAAGCGCTCTGCTGCGTGCACGCGGAGAACGGCGGCGCGATTGATGTGGTTGTCTCACAGATGATTGCCGAGGGCAAGACCGCTCCGCACTTTCACGCGCTTAGCCGCTCGACAAAGGCAGAGGCTGAGGCTACACACCGTGCCATTGCACTGGCAGAGATGGCGGGGGCCGCAGTTTACATCGTGCACCTTTCTAACGAAGAGGCACTCCGCGAGTTGCACCACGCGCAGTCGCGAGGCCTGCGTGCGCTCGCTGAGACTTGCCCCCAATATCTCGTACTCTGCCTCGAAGAGCAGATGCCCGGCTATAGCTGGGATGAGGCTAAGTTTGTCTTTACCCCTCCTCTGCGCGAAAGGAAGAATCAGGACTCGCTCTGGAATGCTCTCGGCGACGGTACACTGGCCGTCGTCTCTACGGATCATTGTCCCTTTCGACTTGCAGATCAGAAGGCGCTCGGCAGGCAGGACTTCAGAAAGATTCCGAATGGGGGACCAGGCATTGAAAACCGCTTGCAGATCTTATGGCACTTTGGAGTGAACACGGGACGCCTTAGCCCTGAACGCTTTGTAGAGTTATGCGCGACCGCACCCGCTCGCATCTTTGGCATGCAAAACAAAGGCATAGTTGCCGGAGGGATGGATGCCGACATCCTCCTGTGGGACCCGCAGGCCGACTACACAATCTCGGCTGCCACACAGTCGATGGCGACGGACTACTCCATCTTTGAGGGATGGCGAGTGAAGGGAAATGCCAGGCATGTCTTCTCACGCGGCGACCTGATCGTTGAGAGCGGAAAGTGGGTTGGGGAAGTGGGCCGCGGCCGCTTTCTCAAACGTGACGCCAACGGTGGAGGCTTCAGTTGACGCTACTTTCTACTGCTGCAGATGCTGTGAGCGCCACGGGCGCAGACCCGCACCTCTACAACGGCGATCTGGCTCCTACCACTCCTTCGCAGCGTACCTGGACAACGTACAACTACGTTGCCCTCTGGTTCTCAATGTCAATGGAAGTCACAACCTACATGCTTGCTTCATCTCTGATTGCGGGCGGGATGAACTGGAAGCAGGCGATCTTAACCATTTTCCTGGGCAACCTGATCGTGCTCATACCGATGGTGCTCAATGCGCATGCGGGAGCGAAGTACGGTATTCCATTCCCGGTCTTTGTGCGTGCAAGCTTCGGGACGCGCGGCGCGAACATACCGGCCATGCTGCGCGCCATTGTTGCGTGCGGTTGGTTCGGGATTCAGTCATGGCTCGGTGGCCAGGCGATTCACGCCATGCTCAATGTGCTCTGGCCGGCGACGATCGCTATGCCGTGGACACTTGGAGCGTGCTTCCTGGGCTTTTGGCTGTTAAACATGTTCATCGTCTGGCGTGGCGTCGAGTCTATCCGTTTCTTGCAGAGCTTTTCTGCGCCCTTCCTGCTCATCGTGTCATTTGTGCTGCTTGGATGGATGCTGCACAAGGCGGGAGGCTTTGGCCCGATGCTGTCCGCCCCGAGCCGATTTACCACGCGTTCAAGCTTCTTGCACTTCTTCTTTCCCTCGCTGACCGCAATGGTAGGATATTGGGCGACGCTATCGCTCAATATCCCTGACTTTACGCGTTACTCAAAGTCGCAGGGCGCGCAAGTCGCAGGCCAGGCATTCGGACTGCCAGTCGCGATGGCCCTCTACTCGTTCATTGGGATCGCTGTGACGTCGGCATCGACCGTCGTATTCGGAGAGCCGATCTGGTCACCCATCACCCTTTTGGGACGCTTTCATCAACCAGTGATCGCCTTTCTGGCACTGATCAGTATCCTTATCGCGACTTTAAATGTGAATATCGCTGCCAATGTAGTTTCGCCATCCAACGACTTCTCGAATCTAGCGCCGAGATTGATCTCTTTTCGGATGGGAGGCATGATTACTGGCTTGCTTGGCCTCGCAATGATGCCGTGGAAGCTTATGGCGTCGTTCGGCACTTACATCTTCGGCTGGCTTATCGGCTATTCAGGCCTGCTGGGTCCCGTCGCAGGGATCATGGTTGCCGATTACTTTCTCCTAAGAGGAACTCGGCTCGACGCAGTTTCACTCTATCGACGCGGCGGAGCCTACGAGTACTCTCGAGGAACCAACCCTCGTGCAGTCGTTGCCCTGATCGCCGGTGTGGCCCTCGCCCTGATTGGCCTTGCCATTCCCAAATTGCACTTCCTCTACGACTATGCGTGGTTTGTAGGCTTCTTCGTTTCCGCACTGGTATATCTCGCACTGATGCAGGGGAGAGTCGCGCCTCCTTCAGTCAATGAAGCGTGAGGTTTAGCTCCCCGACTCCATATTTACGGGTCTGTCCATTCAGATGACTACTGTGGCTCACCTGTCTCCCCTCGCGGTTGCGAGAACTAGAACTATTAGAAAGTAAGCCGCAGCGACATGGAGACAAAGCGCGGGCTACCGACTGTGTGCTGCACAACACCTAGATTGCCGTGGGGTACAGCAACATAGTTGCCATCGTAATGCGGGTTGAAGTTGACATCGTTATTGGGTGCGTCGAGGCTGGGCGTGTTGGTGATATTGAACGCGTCGAAGCTATAGCGCATCTGATAGCGCTCCGTGAGGTTAGTGATCTTCACAAGAGACATGTCAGCTCGCTTCTGAAATGCGCTTCGAAACACGTTGCGATTACCCGAGGGCCCAAAAGTCGTTTCGATGTTGTCGGCCCCATCCTCGGCGGGCGCGGGTACCCCGTATGCGTTCGCCGACGTGGTGCCCGCAGTCAGTACCGGCACCACGAACGCGGTAGGATCGATGGCCGGCTTGCCTTTCCCAAGGCCTGAGTGGCCGGTCTTTGCGTTCTTTGCATTTCGACCGGGTGCAAAGGGGACGAGCGGATTGGTAATGTAGTCGCTGGTGCCGTAGTAGAGTGACGCGACACTGCCGGAGTAGTCATACACACTGAAGGGCTGTCCGCTCTGCAGGGTGGCAATGCCTGCCCACGCCCATCCATCTGTGAACTTGCTCAGCAGCGACTTACCGCCAAGCTTTGGCAGTTCGTAGTAATAATCAACGACTAAAACGTGGGTGCGGTCAAAGTCGGAGTTACCGTAACCGGAGGCCAGATTGGTCGGATCGTTGCCGTTGTAGAAGAGTCCTAGACCGCTCTGCTCGTCCAGGCTATGCGAGTAGGTATAGGAGACAGTGAATTGCAGACCATTGCTCGCCTGATGATTCAAGCTGGTCTGCAGCGCGTCATAGTGGGATATGGCGGTTGCTTCATAGAGTACCGAATTAGGACTGTAGCCGATGAAGGGAACGCGTAGCTCCGTGTTGCCTCCAGTCGCCGTGTTGATCGGCTCCTCTGCAAGATTCGTGGTGTAGGACCCGTACCCATACGACGAGGTCTGACCATGAATAGGGTGGGAAGGTGTGGCGATTCCCGGCTGATTAAACGGTACAGGGGTGATGAGATGAAGCCCGTGATTACCCGTATAGGCTACGTCGGCCGTCCAGTTGTTTCTTGGCTGCCATTGCACGTCAAGGTTCCAGTTTTCTGAATACGGCAGCTTATTGTGAATGTCGTAGCCGGCAAAGAGATAGGACCCAAACTGATTCCCCGCTGGATAGTCTCCTGAAGCAAGTTGACCAGCGTTAGGCAGCAGGGCAGCGAATGTGGCAGGATCTCCTGTGACGGGGGCGACCGCGGTAAAAGGCTGCGACAAAGTAGCGCCGGCAACGCTCGCGGTGGGCAGGACAAAGGGCGGCTGCAGGGTAACTCCAAAAGGCCCGTTATACCCGTTTCCGGCCCCGGGAGAGAAGTAGGAGAAGAACTCTCCGCGGTCGAAGTAAAGGCCGAAGCCCGCGCGCATGACCAGGTTTTCTTTCAGTGAGTAGATCAAGCCGACCCGTGGCGCCAGCCCCCACTGTCTGCCATTCAGGGTGGAACTGCTGGTACCCGAGGTATGGAACTGCTTGTCGTTGCCAGCTACCAGCAGCCCGTCATTCACTATCGTGTCCGAGGTCGGATCATAGTTGTAGCGCCTGGCGTCGAAATTGACAAGGTGGCCGTACTTCTCAGATATCGCGCCATCGTAATCCCAACGGAGACCCGCTGTGACTGCCAGCGTCGACGTGACGTTGAATTTATCGTTCGCGTAAACGCCAGTCTGTGGAGCACGGTAGTAACGGTTTGCGGATCCCTGAAAGACCTGCGAGTTGCCAAGCCCCGGCTTGACATTGCCTTCTACGAAGTCCGTAAACGTATTGAAGGTGAGAGTAGCCACGTCAGTCGCGCGATTTATGATATTCAGCTGGGTATAGTCGCCGCTGTAACCGATTGCCAGGTTGTGCTTTCCCAGCAGCCAGTTCAAGTTGCCACTTACTTCGTACTGGTTCTGGAACATACCCGCGTTTGCGAAAGGCGTAGTCGGACCTATATTTAGATTGGAGTTATAGAGGTTGTAGTTATTGTCCGCGGTGTTGATGGTAATTCCTGGAAAACTTTTGAAAACCGAGCAGGTTGATGCCTGCCGCAGACGGAGTCACTTGCTGCGAAGTAGTGGCGAAGGCATCCTCACGAATGTAGCCGATCCGCTGGTCATAGACCAGATGTGGTGAGAGCGTGGCGGTGTTAATGATCGAGCCCACGTGGGAGCCGGACTCAAGCGCCTGAGGAAAGCCCAGGGTGCTGGCCTGACTCGTGAAAGGCGTGCTCGACGGATCGTGCTGGTAGAAATAACGCCCAGTCAGCACATCTTTGGCATTAAGGTTCCAGTCGACGCTCATCGCAGCGCGGTCAGCGCGGAAGAGGCTTGCAGGACCGGCCACGAGAGCGTTGAAGCCGCTGCTGCCGTCGCTGTTCGACGAGGGAATGAGGTACTGGCCGCCTGGTAGCTTGTATTGCAGCAGTTTGACGGCCGCTGGATCGAGCTGACCAGGGGTCAGGGGAGTCGCGCCCGATCCACTTTCGTTCTCAAATGCATTTTCAGCAGCGATGATGCCGGCCACGCTGCGGTCATCGGTAAGACCCTGCGGCACGGTGGATTCAGCTGTCCCGTTCGCCTGGTCTGAGACGCGCTCATACTGGTAGGCGGCAAAAAAGAAGAGCTTATCTTTTATTGCGGGGCCGCCAAGCAGGCCGCCTACTGTGAACCGGTGCAGCTGCGGCACATAGTGCTGACCGATGGCGGCAACCGCCGGGTCCTGCTTGCGGAAGAAGGGTGCCGCATCTAGCCAGTCGGTATGGCGGTAGCCGTAGACCTGCCCATGCCAGTCGTTGCCACCCGACTTGACCACTTGTTCAATATGAGCACCGCTGTTTGCGCCCTGTGAGGCGTCGTAGTTGGCCGCGTTTACCCTTAGCTCCTGCAGGAACTCAGGGGGCGCGGAGGGCAGTGCCTCGCCAATGGCGTCGTAGACCCAGCTGTTGGTCTGGATCGCGCCGCCCACTCCAAACGACTCGCCGGTGCTCAGCACAAAGCGATTGGCCGCGACCGCAGAGGTCGAACTGCCATTGAACAGGTTGTTGGTGTTAACCCCATTAAAGGAAAAGCTGTTGCTCGTGTCGCGCTGCCCGTTCGAGAAGATGGCCTGGTTTCCCAGGCCGTCATTAGAACCGGCGCCTGTAAGGAAGTCGGCGTTCACACCAGGGGTGAGCACCGCGAGCTGCGTAAAGCTCCCAGTACCAAGCGGTATCTGGGCGATCTGCGCGGCCTCGAGCACGTATCCATTGGTAGTGTCGGTCTTGTTCAACGTCGGAGTAGATGTGACGGTGACGGTGCTCGAGACCGCCCCGGCAATCATCCTTATATCGAGAGTGGTAGTTCGATCTCCTTGCACGGCGACTGCGGGATGCTGATCCGTCTGGAAGCCGGGACTGACAACAGTCAATTTGTAGCTGCCGATCTGAAGTCCGCTGAAGATGTAGGCGCCATCCCCATTCGCTGTTTGCGTGCGAGTCAGTCCGGTCTGCTCACTTGTTACGGTGATCTGGGCGCCCGGGATGACCGCACCGCTGGTATCGGTGACTGTACCGGTGACAGCTCCAAGGGTCTGTTGAGCCCGGAGTGCGTGTACCGCGAAAATGCAGCTGAGGAGGAGGAAGACGAGCGAACGCATACGCATGGGGAACGGGTCCTTTTCTAAGGGATCTGTTGCATTTACCTGCGGCGGCTTATGGTCTGAGAGCTGCGAAGTCGTCTGTTGCTAGATGTGAATACGAGAGGAACTTGCGGTGGCCCGCCGACGTTCGTGCGTGGCACTAGTGTAATGCGGACACATTAAGCTCTAATGAAGGGGCGATCTGAGCGTCACGTCCAGGCTGGGCTCGACTCGCGCTACAAGATGCCGGTGGTGGCGAGGCGGCGCGACAGCCTGGACCATTGCAGCAGGATTGCAATGGAGATGAGGATCAGGGCGAGGGTAAGTCCGATCCACAGACCGTAGATGCCCCAGCCCGCACCGAAACATAGCAGATATCCGAGCGGCAGCCCCAGCAGCCAGTAGCCGATTAGATTCGCATACATGGGCATGCGGGTCTCACCAAGACCGCGCAGCGCTCCGGTTGCAACACCCTGGACACCGTCAAATATCTGAAAGGCCCCGGCGAGCCCGAACAGCGGGACGCAGAGTCGCAGCACCCCGGCATTCGCGGTATAGACCTTTACCAACTCGCGGGGGAACACAAGAAATAGGATGGCCGCAATCCCCATAAAGCTGGTGGCAGTAAGAATGCCCAGCCAGCCAGCGCGCTGAGCCTTCGCTCCGTCTGCCGCTCCGACGGCGTGTCCCACCGCGACCGCCGCCGCGGCAGAGACACCCAGCGGAACCATGTAGGTGATGCTTGCCCAGTTGAGCGCGATCTGATGAGCCGCCAGCGCCTCGGGTGCAAGCCGTCCCGCGAGTACAGTGGCTGCTCCAAAGGCCCCCACCTCAAGTACTATCTGGCTTGCTGCCGGAGTACCCAGTCGAAGCAGATGGCTCAGCCGTGTGACATCCGGTGCAGCCCAGCCCCCGAACAGTGAGTGACCACGCTGCGCCTCGTGATGCCACGCGGTTAAGAGCAAGAGTCCGGCGAGGTAGATGCGGGAAAAAAGAGTCGAGAGGGCCGAGCCGCGAACACCCATGGCCGGTGCGCCTAGTCTGCCATAGATCAGCACCCAGTTCCCTGCCCAGTTCAGCAGGTTCGCAGAAATCAGTGCGAAGGTTACCATCCTCGCGCGGCCAACCCCCTGCAGGTAGCGGCGGATAGCTGCATAGAGCAGCAGCGGAAGCGTGCCAAAGTTGAGTACCCGGAGGTAACGCCCGCCCAGCCTCGCCACCTCTGGCGTGATGCCCCAGCTATGGAACAAGTAGGTAGCTGCCCATACCATTAGCATGCAAAGCGGCGTGTAGACGATTGCGAGATAGACGGCCTGCGCCAGCGAGCGGTGGCACTCGTCGAACTCGCCGCGACCGTAAGCCTGGGACACCAGAGTATCCAGGCCCAGCAGTATCCCTATGCCAAATAGTGCCGGAGCGTAGTAGACCGCGTTGCCGACCCCGACCGCCCCGATCGATGCGGGGCCCAGTCGGCCCACCATCACCATATCGACGATCGTCATGAACATCCAGCCAAGCTCAGAGAGCACTACGGGAATCGCAATCGCGAGCAGCGACTTCCACTCTCGCAGGTAGGTTAGCTTTGAGTCTGTTGCGCTCCCCGGCCAGCCCCGGCTCGTAACTATGTCGCGCCGGTACAGCGCTTCGGCGCCTTTCCGCTTCCCGTTCTTTCGCCTTACTTCCTTCATGGGTCGTTCGATATCGTTGCTGCTATGACAGTATCTCTCAAGCGATCACTGGCAACGCGAGAGAAAGCAAGCAGCAGGTGCGCAGATCTCGATTAGAGTGAAACCGGTGTCGCGCAAGGCTGGTGAAGTGAGACGTCAGACGCCAAGTCCCTGGCCAGATGTGCTAGATTCGAAGAGGAAATCAGCCGGAGAGATGGCCGAGTGGCTGAAGGCGCACGCTTGGAAAGCGTGTTTACCGCAAGGTAACGTGGGTTCGAATCCCACTCTCTCCGCCATATTGCAAACTAAGGTTATTGCTTCATCCACCTTGCATTGTGGACGTCCTCCCCGTGCAGGTCAGCCTCGCTCGAGCGCTTGGTCTGCCGAGAAGCTGGCTAGGTAGCAGCAGTCAGCATAACTATACCCCGTTGCGAGTCCTGAAAGATGGGTCGACTCACGGCCGTTCAACTCTCGCGAGGCAGAGGGTCTACCACTCGTCTCATGAACTCACGCGCCGGCCGAGATCAAGCCGGCGCGTAAGCCCGGAAACGTTTGGCCTTTAACTCCCGGCGCGATCGAACCTTAGGACTTAATGAAGGCGAGTAGATCTGCGTTGATCAGCTCGGCATGAGTGGTCGGCATTCCGTGCGGCAATCCAGGATAAGATTTCAGCGTTCCATGTTTCAGGAGCTTGACTGACTTTGCTCCCGTGATCGGAAACGGGCAAATCTGGTCGTCCTCTCCGTGCATCACGAGCACTGAAATATCAATGGCCTTCAAATCGTCATAGAATTCGGTCTCAGAGAGTACCCTGATGCATTCATATTGAGCCTGGATGCTGCCCATCATGCCCTGCCGCCACCAATTATCGCGAATGCCTTCGGAGATGACTGCACCGGGCCGATTAAACCCGTAAAAAGGAATAGTGATGTCCTTATAAAATTGCGAGCGATGGTTGGCTGTTCCGTCCCGGAGCCCGTCTACGACTTTCCTGGGAACTCCATCCGGATTCTTCTCGGTTTGGATGAAGAGCGGAGGTATGGAGCTGATGAGAACTGCTTTCGCGGCGCGCCCATCCGCGTAACGTGCCACATAACGGGTCGCCTCACCGCCACCCGTAGAGTGGCCGATATGCACTGCATCCCTAAGGTCGAGTGACTTCACCAACTCAGCCACATCGGCAGCATACGTATCCATGTCATGGCCATCCTCCGTTTGCGTTGAACGGCCGTGACCCCGGCGGTCGTGGGCGATGACGCGATATCCATGGCCTAGAAAGAACATCATCTGGGCATCCCAGTCGTCTGCCGACAATGGCCAACCATGATGGAAGAAGAGGGGCTGTCCTGCTCCCCAGTCCTTGTAGAAGATCTGCGTGCCGTCTTTTACCGTGATCGTGCCCATGTGCTTCTCCTGTAGGATTTGTCGAGCGTAATGGAAACAAGGCCTATGTCGATCGTGGGTCCAGACAAGCTGCAGAGCGTGACGCCCGGGTAACGCTTACGCCCTGCATCTGCTCACTTCCTGGCAATCTTGTAAGGCTGAGGCGCCACGCTCTTCCGCGTGCCGACTCTCATGACACACTAAGGCGTCAGCTTGCGCATGGCTCCTTAGCGGTGCTTAATAGCGCCCTATTTGGGTAATAAATCCAAATTGGTAATCAAAGCTTGTCCTGAACGATAGCGGCCGCCGATATGATGGCGCGCCGCGAGCCTGGACCGGGATACTGCTCGTCGCCCAAGCGACAAGAGTCCTCGCCAACGCGTGCCGCACCCCTCGCAGTGCGGCCTGGCTACCAGCAGATTGCTCGGGCGGGCAAAAGCGCCCCGCGTCTTCGTCCAGGTAGGCGCGGACGACTGCCCCCGCAACCTCTCAGGCCTTGTCTTCTGCCATCTGAGTTGGTTCAACAGGGGGCGTTGCCGGCGGTAACGGAGCGAAACCCGGTGAAAACCGGAGTCTACGAGTGAATACCGTCAAAAAGACGCAACAGGGGAAACTTTAGTTTGGCCCATATCGATTTTATTGCGCACTTTGCGCTTCTGAGATCAGCACGTCATTATCTGTGTGTTATAGAGTCGCCCACATCAACTAACTCTACGAAATTCTGCGACGAAAGTGCAAAATCAAGTGGCGGGTTGATGTATCTCTTGGGGGGAACAACATGGATCACAATCAAAATCCAGACAACATGCAGGAACTGGTAGCAGAGATCGCCCGAGCCTTGGTCGATGCTCCCTCTGCTGTCATAGTTGAGGCAGTCATGCGCGATGAGAACACCGTCCTCCGGCTCCGCGTCGCGCCAGAGGACGTAGGTAAAGTGATCGGCAAACAAGGCAGGACCGCCCGCTCCATGCGAACGATCCTCGGCGCTGTCAGCATGAAGATGCATCGACGCTACACACTGGACATTCTGGAAGAGGAGCGGCCACTACCGATCGCCGCGAGCATGTCGCTCGTCGCCGGACCAGCGGCCTGATTCCCTGACCAGCAGGCAAGCCGCAGGGGAGTGCGCGGGTTGAAGGAGCACCGCACTCCCTTGTAATATATGCCGTCGAACTCGACACCATATATGCTGAGTACAGCTCCTACTTCCTGTGAAAGTCTTTATGGTAAGACGCTGTCGCCAATGCAGAACCGATCAACCGCCAGCGCCCGATCGCGCGATGAAGAAAACAGGATGGAAGAGAGCGGGCCGGGCGCAGATGCGATGGTGCTGCTTGCCAGGTTGGTGCGGCCGCAGGGGCGGCACGGGGAAATCCTGGCGGATTTGCTTACGGACTTTCCCGAGCGCTTCTCTGAGCGCAAGCGACTCTTCCTAGTGGGCGGCACAAGCAGGCAGGCCGCTGCTCCCCGGAAGATAATCCTCGAACGGCACTGGCTGCACAAGGGCAGGGTGGTGCTGAAGTTCACGGGCATTGATTCCATCAACGATGCCGAGCCGCTGCGGGGGTTCGACGTAGCCATCCCTCGGGAGGAGCGCGCGACCCTCGAGGGAGACGCGGTCTATATTGACGACCTTGTAGGCTGCCGTGTATTCGACCTGAACAAAGACGTTTCAGACCCGCATAACGCTGATAGCCGAGATGTCGGCGACGACACTCAAGAGGAGCCGGCTGCCCAATCGAAGAGCGCAGACAGCACCTACATTGGCAAGGTTAAAGACGTTGACCGTGAGTCTACGGCGCACCCCCTCCTTGTATTGGAAAGTGAAGTGCGGGCAGAGGAGGTGCTGATCCCCTTTGTCAAAGCGTTCCTCGTGCGAATGGACCTGCCGAGCCGCCGCATTGAAATGAAGCTGCCCCAGGGCTTACTTGAACTGAATGCTCCGCTCACCGCAGAGGAGCGCGGGCGCAGACACCTGGAACAGACCGCTGACGAAGAGCCGGGCGAGTCATCCCCGTACGGCTCCGAAACGCCGGACTAGTCGGATGCGATTCGATATCGTCACCATCTTTCCGGGACTCTTCGCGGGCTTCTTTGACCATGGAGTGGTCAAGCGTGCCGTTTCCAGCGGTCTTCTCGACGTTCACACCGTCGATCTGCGCGATTTCACCCACGACCGCCACCGCACCATCGACGACCGCCCGTTTGGCGGGGGCGAGGGCATGGTTCTCAAGCCTGAACCGGTAGCAGACGCCATTGACAGCCTTGGAATTGAGCCCAAGCCTCACCGCGACCCTTGCGTCGCCACTGTGATTTTGCTGTCGGCGCAGGGCCGCCCGTTCACCCAGGGTCTTGCGCGCGAACTCTCCACTCTCGCCCGTATCGTCCTGATCTGCGGGCGTTATGAAGGGGTCGACGAACGGGTGAACGAGCTGCTGGCCGATCGCGAGCTGTCGATCGGCGACTACGTGCTTTCAGGCGGCGAACTGGCAGCGGCAGTGGTTGTAGATGCCACCATGCGGCTGATACCAGGGGTGCTCGGCAACGCTGCCTCCACCCAGTTCGAAAGCTTCGGCCTGGCCGATTTGCCGCTCCCGGAGTGCGAGGCTGGAGCTGTGACAAACCAGACTCCGCCTCGGTCGACCCACGGGGCTGGCGGACTGCTTGACTATCCGCACTACACGCGTCCGGCTGAATTTCGTGGGCTCACCGTGCCCGATGTGCTGGCGAAGGGGAACCACGAGCAGATCCGTCGCTGGCGCAGGCAAAAGGCGCTGGAAAAGACGCTTCGCAACCGCCCCGACCTGCTCGCCAGTGCCAATCTGACTGCGGAAGACCTGGCTTACCTGCAATCCCTGCGCGATAGAGGTGAACTGCCCGCGAGCGGCTGAATACCGCTAAGCACAATGCTTCAACGACGATAGCCTGCTCGCGCGCTCGCATTCTCATCGCAATGCGACGGCCATTCCGTGTAAACTAAGGATTCTGACTACTCGTCTGAATCAATCGTAAGGAATAGCTCATGTCGATCCACCCAGTAATGCAGCGGCTTGCCGATAAACTGAAGCGTACCGACCTTCCCGCCTTTGCAGCGGGCGATACTGTGCGCGTGCAGGTCAAGATCAAGGAAGGCGATAAAGAGCGCCTTCAGGCCTTCGAAGGCATCGTAATCGGCCTTAAAGCGGGCCCCCAGGGAAGCTTCACCGTGCGCAAGATGAGCTTCGGGCAGGGAGTCGAGCGCATCTTCCCCTTTAATTCCAAGGTAGTCGATAAAGTCGAGAAGATTCGCTCGGCCCGTGTGCGTCGCGCCAAGCTCTTCTACCTGCGCGGACTTCGCGGGAAGGCTGCCCGCCTCAAAGAAATCGAGCGCGCTTAGCCTTTAGACAAGCGACACTCCCGGAAAGACGCCTCTGCGCCTCTGTTGCTGACTGAGATGCAGAGGCGTCTCTACGTTCGTTCCAGCTTCCTTTTCCACCGGCGCCGTCCCTGGTCCGGCGTTACACTCATCGAAAGCAAATGTCTCTTTCTTCGCGCGTTCCCACCATCCCGCTCCCTGCCGCAGTTTTTACCCCAAAGATCGCCGAGTTGGATGAACAGGTCTTTCCAGTGCAGCAGGTCTCTGCCGCGACCCGCAAACTGCGGATGCTTAGATCCCTTGCCTGCGGCAACAAGCACGAGCGGGCAGCCCGCGCCTCCGGTGCAACAGTCATCGCCGGGGTCGACGAGGTTGGGCGTGGAGCGCTCTTCGGCTGTGTCGTTGCCGCAGCTGTGATCCTGCCGCTCGATTGCCGCATCAGGGGGCTGCGTGACTCGAAGCAACTGCTGCCCGCAGATCGCGAACGCCTCGCCGAAGTGGTAGAGCGCAAAGCCATCGCAATCGCCATTGAAGAGGTTGACGCCGAGACCATAGATCGCGTGAACATCTACCAGGCCACACGTATGGCAATGTCGGCAGCCGCGTCAAGGCTCGATCCCGCGCCCGACCATCTGCTGATCGACGCCATGCGTCTTAATCTTCCTTGCGGACAGACCAGCCTTATCTACGGCGATTCGCTGAGCATCTCGATCGCAGCTGCGTCCGTGGTGGCAAAAGTTTATCGCGATCGCAAGATGTGCGAACTGCACCAGCTATACCCACGTTACGGCCTCAACTCCCACAAGGGCTACAGCACTCCGGAGCACATAGCCGCGCTCCTGCGCCACGGGCCTTCGCTGCTGCACCGGCAGTCCTTTCGTCCGGTCGCCCAGTCTTCCCTGCCCTGGGACCGACCAGATTGTTGAGGGCCAGGCTGGCGCCCGACTCATTTGTTCTGCCGAATTTCGTGCAGAGCGCTCCAACGCCCATAAGTTTAATTGCAATCTACATCTAACCAGCATTGAGGAGATGGATTGTCACTGAGGCTGCTTTGTGTGACCGCACATCCGGATGACGAGAGCGGCGCGCTTTCAGGCGCTCTGATGACTGCCCATAAGGCAGGAGCGGAGACCAGGGTGCTTTGCCTTACCGAGGGTACAGCGGCGAGCAATCGCGGCGCGGCAAAGAATGATCAAGAACTGGCGCAGTTACGACGCGCTGAGTTTGCCAGCGCCTGCAAGCTGCTCAAAGTGACGCATGGAGAGGTGCTTACATACCCGGATGGCAAGCTGCACGAGCAGAATTTTCTTGAGCTCACTGGAATGCTGGTCGAGAAAATTCGCACCTGGAGGCCGCAGGTCGTTCTGACATTCGGCGGGGACGGCGGCGCCAATCTGCACCGCGATCACACCATGGTCTCAGCGGTCACAACCGCGGCGTTTCACTGGGCCGGCCGCGCTTTCGTCTTCCCGGAACACCTCACGCGGAGCAGCGGCGGCCTCGACGTCTATGCACCGCAGAAGCTCTACTACCAGAGTAGCCCGTTCCTCGTAGTGAAGAATGAGCAGGAGGGCGCGGCAGCGGCACGATGCCCCTATTCGCTGACTCTGGATTTAGGTGAGTGGAATGATGGCAAGGTGCAGGCATTTATGCAGCACGAGACGCAAAGCCCTATTCTAAGACGCGTTGTCGACACACATAAAAAGCACATGCACGCGGAGCAGTACCTGCTGGCAGCTTCGAGAGTCTTCCAGGATGTTCGCGAGGACAAATCCCTTTTTGACTGCGTAGTTGAAGACTGATACTGCTTTGTCTCCTGAGGTTCCAAACAGCTTTCCATCGCGGCTCAGAACAAGATCAGCAGATGACGTGAAGTGTATGCGCCCCGTTATGTACTGCATGGGTGATCAAATGCCGATCGAAGGTGGCCGAAAGTTCGCGGTGCGCGTGCGCGAGTGCCAGCAGGTAGCTATCTGTGACTTGAGCTGAATCTATCAACCGCTCTGCAGCAACAATGCCGTTATCAGTTAGACTGACATCGTCACTCCAGAGTTCATGCCCCGGCCGAGCGCAAGAATCGCGCATCAACTCCGCTACTGCTCCTGCGATCGTGCTGAACGTGTGCGGGGTCTATCAAAGCTATAAGGAAATTGACGTTGAGCAGGAATCGGCTCAAACCAACTCTTCGCGAAGCTGCTGAATTGATTCCGAACTTACACGCGGGGTCCCCGGTGAAACCGAAAAAGAGGTACTCCATTCCGGGTCTTCCTCCGCGATTGAGCAGGGCACAGTGCTTGCGGGGCGAGCGCTGAAACCACTTCGCCAATGCTCCTCCGCTGCCTTTGACGCTAACTCCCCGGCTGCAGCAAGGACGTCGTCGTGGATGGCTAAAGTTGTTCGCATAGACCCTCCTGTACCTACGGGCTTGATAGGTAGCAGCATCAATCATCCCTCCTCGCCCCCTTTGGGAACGTCTCGTCAGTCCAGCTTACCTAGCGCATCTGGAACTCGGGCGAACCTAAAATCAGGGCCGTCATCGTGTCCAGCGTCTGGGCTGGGTCTACCGGGGGCTGGGTGGTCGCGTCGGCGCTAATCTGGCCCTGGATCACACCGTTGGTCTTGGCTGAGACCTGACCACCGATTAGCACACTCTCCATCAGGGTAAGCGCCTCCTCCGCACCGCTTATAGAGCTGCCCGTCCCAGGAGCCTGCATTGAAGCGGTATGCAAGACTCCCCGCACGGGTGGCCCTGTCGCCGGACGCGCCAGCAGCCCGGCAGCCAACAGGTGCGGCGCGTCGAACTTGATGTTTCCGATCTTGCTGTTGGCCAGTGTCAGAGAGAAGTTGAGCCGGTCGACGAGGGCGCCGGAGTTCATCCACGCATCGGCGGTGGTCGAGTAGCCGGTCGGCGGTAGCATCTGGTAAAGCGGCTCCCCCATCGCCCGCAGCACTCCCACCAGGGCGCCCGGGTTGGCAGGATTGGTACCCGTTGCGCGGAAGGCCGAGGCAACGAACTCAAGCGGCGTCTTCACCTTGTCACCGTAGTACTTGCGCGAATTGAACTCGGGCGATTGGACCATTGTGCGCAATATCTCTTTGATATCGCCGTCAGTAGCGAGGAAGGTCGCGGCCATGCGATCGACAAGTGCCGCCGGGGGACGGTCCGTAACGAACCGCTGTGCCAGCTCGTAGCTGATGAAGTGGGCAGTCTGCGGCTGGGCTGCGAGCCAGGCGAGTGCGTCGCGGCCCTCGTTATAGCCATTCTCTTCGACGACGTGCCCGAACCAGGTCTTCGGTCCCGGCTCGTGCTTCTTCGGATCGAAGAGGAACGGGCCGCCGAGCTCAGGGTGATCGACGGTCCATCCGGTGAGGATCTTGGCGAGGTTAGTGACGTCGGATTGGGTGTATCCACCGTTTACGCCGACGGTGTGCAGCTCCATCACCTCGCGGCCGTAGTTCTCGTTAAGACCCCGCTGCGCGGTCTTTTGCCCCGGCCGGGGCTTGCCGGCGGCCGGTGAGTTGGGGCCAATGCTTTGCCAGTTGTCGAGGTAGACCAGCATCGCGGGATGCTGCGCGGTCGCTAGCAGCAGATCGCGGAATTTGCCGAGCGCGTGGGCCCGGATGGCGTCGCGTTCATAGCCGGCTGTGTAAAACTGATCGGCATCCTTGTGGATGAAGACATTGAAGTGGTTGAACCAGAAGTCAGTCATCACCTCCTGCAACTGGCGTTCGCTTAGGATGGTGCGAACCAGCTTGGCCTGCTGCAACTCGTTGTCGAGCACATAGGCAGCATCGGGGTTGCCGCCCATTTCGGTGAAGAGCTCTCGCTCACGGGGATTGAAGTCGTTGCTCAGCAAGCTCTTCTGCGGGTCGCTTACGTTAGTTGTAACCAGGATGCGCTGGTCGACGCGCAGCTTGAGGATCGCGGCCATGCGTTGGTTCTTCGGCAGCTCGAGCAGCTGATCTGCGAGGACTATCGCCGCGGCCTGATCATGTCTCTTCTGCGCTGCCTTTAGCGCGTCGGCCTGAGCTGCCGCCTGATCAGCGGCTGCTGCGGAAACGGCATTGACCGACGTCGTCGCCGCGGCTACGGAGGCAGGCGGGGTAGAAATCTCCCCGCGCGTGGTCGTCGCCTTCCCTGCTAGTGAGGGGGCGCCAGTGGCCATGGCGGAGGAGACGGGGACAGCTGACCCTTTACTCAGGGCCAAACCAGAGGCTGGCGCGGGGACTTGAGGTTTTCCTCCACTGTTCCCGGATCCAGAAGAAGCAGCAGCCTTCTGCTCCGACTGCTGGCGCTGATATTTGGCTATCAGCACCTCGTAAACGGCATGAAGCGTCGGATCCTGCGGCATGGGGCGCTTGCCATCGTTGATGAGGCGCAGGATCTGATTCGTCGGGTACGCAGCAACCAGCTGGTCGACAGGGAGCCCGAGCGCCGGGAAATCTCCAAGACGCTTCCCCAAGGCGGTATCGGCAATGGCTTCAGGGGTGAGTTGCTGTTCGAACCAGGCTTCCGGAGACATCTGCATCAGCCTCGCGAGGTCGCCGGGGCGGGGTCCGAATGTGAACCGGTTGAGCATCTGAAGGGCACGTTCCTCTTTAGTCAGCGTTGCCGCAGAACTCAAGGGCGTTTTGGGGTGCTCGCGAATCGAGTGGCTCGACCCTGTCCGGGACGAGGCGGGAGCAAAAGGACCGCCTGACTGGGCCAAGGCGACCGAAACCGACAAGAGTGCGGCTACGGTAGACGTAACGGAACATACGGTAATTCTGCGCATGGGGCGACTCCTGACGGAGGTATAGACCAGTTCGGGCGCGCCAAGTTGCGTCGCGAGCCGACGATCAAACTAACCCAGAGCCATTTGGCCCAATCCGGGAAATTCCTCCCGAAAGCAAGTCGCTCGCTCTAAGCCGCACCGGTGAGGGGAACCTTCTGCGGGGGTGGAGTCGACGGAAACTTAGATCGCCAGGTGTAGACCAGCCTGGCCAGCAGCAGAATAGCAAGGATGATCGTGATCTGCAGAGGAGTGCGGTCGCCGGGCTTTACCTTCCACCAGTAGTGAACCACAGCTGCGACAGCGGAGACATAGACGATGCGGTGGAGAGCCTGCCAGCGCTTACCCCCGAGCTTGCGGATCGCCCACTTGGTAGACGTTAGGGCTAGCGGAACCATCAACCCCCACGCCACTAGTCCCGCCAAGATAAAGCGGCGGTGGAGGATGTCGGCCTTCATCGCGTGCAGGTCGAAGTTGGCGTAAAGCGCCACATAGGTCAACAGGTGCAGGCAGCCGTAGAAGAAGGCGAAGAGCCCCAGCATCCGTCGGAAGCGAATGAGCCATGCCAGCCTGGTCGAGAGCCGGCGCACAGGCGTGATCGCCAGCGAAATGACCAGCAGCCTCAGGGTTGCACGTCCGGTGAAGAAGGTGACCGTCGCGGTCGGATCGGGGCCAAGCTGGTCTCCCCCGCGGAGACTCTGATAGAGGCGCCAGCCGAGCCATACCGCCGGAGCAAGACACGCGGCGAAGACCAGCACCTTCAGCATCTTCAACTGTACTGCGGACATAGGCGCGATCTCTCAGGTCGCAGTTCACACAGCCATGCAAGTCACGTGGCTAGAAAAATGGGGTTAGTAGTACTTTCTCAGGTCCATGCCCTTGTAGAGGCTGGCCACCTGATCACCATAGCCGTTGAACATCAGAGTGGTCTTGTGCTGACGGAAGATAGGCTCACCGATGCGGCGCTCGCTCCCCTGCGACCAGCGGGGGTGGTCTACGTTCGGATTTACGTTCGAGTAGAAGCCATACTCGTTAGGCGCCTGGTCATTCCACGTGGTGTGGGGAGCCTTGTCGAGGAACCGTACCTTCACGATCGCCTTGGCTGATTTGAATCCGTACTTCCACGGCACGATGATGCGCACCGGCGCGCCGTCCTGGTTGGGAAGGGCCTCGCCGTAGAGACCAAAGGTGAGCAAAGTGAGCGGATGCATCGCCTCGTCCATACGGAGACCCTCGGAGTAGGGCCAGTTATAGCCGGAAAAGGTTCCGACATTGGTCATCGCCTTCTTGTCAACGTCAGACAGGAACTGAACAAACTTGGCGCTGGGCAGCGGATCGCATTGCTTGATGAACTCCGAGAGCGAATAGCCCGCCCAGGGGATCACCATGCTCCAGGCCTCGACGCAGCGGAAGCGATAGACGCGCTCCTCCTGCGGACGCAGGTTCAGCAAAGTGTCTATATCAAAGGTCTTTGGCTTCTTGACCAGCCCTTCGACGGCAACGGTCCACGGCCTGGTCTGCAGCCTGCCGGCATGCGCAGCGGGATCGGACTTGTCAGTGCCGAATTCGTAATAATTGTTGTAGCTGGTGATGTTCTGATAGCTCGTTACAGTCTCGCCGGTGGTTGAAAGCGGGCTCTTGACCACGTTGAGCTTGGCGTTGGCATAGACACTCTCCGGGGGGTTCAGGATGCCTCCGATGCGGTTGGCGGCGAGCGCGCCTGCTCCGGCTGCTGCAGCGGCGGCGATGAACGCACGGCGGTTCAGGAAGGCAGACTTAGGAGTGATCTCGGAGGATGGGATGTCGTTCGGCTTGCGGATGAGCATTCGGAACCTCTGCTATACATCTGACGTTTCCAGCGGATTAAAGTGGCATCTGATAGTACGCGCTTTCCATCCGAACGGATGACGTGGGCTGGCCTCGGTAGCGTTTGATGTGCCGGCTTTGCGTCTCCTTACCTGCTGCGGGCATTATGGGTGTGAGGTACGAAGGCTTCATGGATACAGAACTGACTCCCCTTGACATGGATCGCATGCGGCGTGCGGCGGAGATGCTGCTCGAGGCACGGCGCACCCTCGAGCCCATAACTGGACTGCCGCTTGAGCTTCGACCTCATTCGATAAGCGAGGCCTATGCGATACAGGACGTGATCGCGGAGGCAATGGGCCCGATCGGCGGTTGGAAGGTAGCGGCGGCGACGCTTGGAGCGCAGCCGATCTTCGCGCCGATGCCGCTGCTCGGCGGCTTTGGAATCAGCGGCGTGAGGATAGCTAGCAGTCTGAGCCGCATGCGCGGGGTTGAGGCCGAGATGGCGTTTGTGCTCGCCCACGATCTACCGGTCCGTCCTACCGTTTACTCGCGGGACGAGGTCGTGGAGGCGATTGGGGGCTGTCACCCGGCAATAGAGGTACTCGAGACGGCGTTCGAGGATCCAGACGGGGTCGAAAAGCCTTCGTTGTTCGCTGACCTGCTGATGAATGGCGGCTTCGTCTACGGCGCCGCGTGCCCTTCCTGGCAGAGTACGGACCTTCGGGCCGAGATGGCCTCGATGTCGGTAGACGGCGCCGTTCGGGTCGAGTCGCATGCGCCCGAGGGCTTCGATCCGGTACGGCTGCTCATCTGGCTGGCGAATCAGGGCCAGTCCAGGACCGGCGGCCTGAATGCAGGCGACTGGATCACCACCGGATCCTGGACCGGCAAGGTGCTTGCAAACTCGGGATCGGAGGCTGTTGCGCGCTTCACCAGCCTCGGTGAGGTGCGTGTGCGCTTTGAGTAGCACCTCTTTCAAGCTCCGCGACTCGGGGTTTTGGGTGCATGCTGGTTGGGAAACGGCCACTCTCTTTGAAGGAACGCTCGAGCGAAGTAGATCACCGAGCCGGAGAGGGCAATTGCGGCGGCGTAACGAAGCTCGCGGACCGCATCGGTGCGGGAGAAGAGCATGAAGAGGAACCCTGCCATGGCGAGTAGTGGCGGCAAGGGATAAAGCCAGATGCGGAAGGGGCGCGCCAGCTTCGGCTGACGCATTCTCAGCAGGATTACGCCCGCCTGCTGCAGCACGAACTGCAGCAGGATTCGAATCGCGACGAGCGCTGTAATCACGTGCGACAGGTCGAAGAAGCAGAAGAGGGTCGCCGCGGCGCCGAGCGCGAGCAGCGAAATGTGCGGGAAGCCGTGCCTCGGATGCAGGCGGCCGAACATGCGGAAGTAGTTGCCATCCCGGGCAGCGGCGAAGGGCACCCGGGAATAGGCCATCAACAATGCAAAGACAGAAGCAAAGGCCGTCCACATCACCAGACCAGCCACTATTCGGCCTGCGACGGCGCCCATGGTCCGCTGCATGACCACCGCAACTACCGCGAAGTGCCCCTGCGTCTTGACGGCTGCCGTCAGCTCTTGCCAGGGCAGTACACCGAGCACGCTCACGCTAAGCAGCAGGTAGAGAGCTCCGACCAGCACAATCGAAAGCATCACCGCGCGAGGAATGTTGCGGCCCGGATCGCGCACCTCGCCACCCAGGAAGGTCACGTTGTAGTAGCCCCAATAGTCGTAGGTGGTGAAGAGCATCGCTGCGCCCAGCCCCTCAAAGAATGCAGGGCTGAGGCTGAGGGCGTGCGGCGGAAGAGTGAACGCGAGCGCGGGATGGAAGTGAGTGAAGCCGGCAAAGATGACCGCACCCAGAGTGAAGACGACCCCACCCCAGAGCACCCAACCCATCTTCATCACGGTCCTCACGTTGCGGTAGAGCAGCAGCGTTACCGTGACGCAGGTTGCGGCCGCGACGAGGCTGGTTAAAGGGATCGAGGGGTGCCAGCCGCTCAGCTTTGCCCCGGAATTTATGGGCCGATTGAGCTGAGGCCAGAGGTACGCTGCATACTGGGCGAGGCCGATGCAACCTGATGCGATCGAGAGGGGCGCGCTGAAGCCAAGCTGCCAGATGTAGAGAAACGAGATCCAGCGACCCGCCTTTTCGCTGCCATAAATTTCTTTAAGGAAGGCGTAAGACCCACCGGCACGAGGAAGGGCTGCGCCAAGCTCTGACCAGACCAGCCCGTCGCAGAGGGCAATCAATGCGCCAAGGATCCATCCCAGCATGGCCTGCGGACCACCCATCGCAGCAACTACCAGCGGTAGGGTGATGAAGGGCCCGACGCCGATCATGTTGATCATGTTCAGCGAAAGCGCGCTGCCTAGACTCACTTGTCTGGTCAGCTGCAGTGCTGGGAGCAAAGGAGGACCGCTCTCACCTTCGGGGGGCATAGATTGTGCACGATCTTGCGGCGGCGGTATCACTGCGAGTCTTTTCGCTCGGGCGGCGGTATTGCGTTGCTTCCAGTATGGGATGGAGTCAAAGAGCTACCTGAGGCTAGTTACGATTACTACACCAAACCGTACGCCAGGGCATCAATAAAGGCGTGAGGACCACGGCTCATCGCCGCCTGGTATCACCAATTCGCAAGCAGCATCGACCGCTGTGGCTGGAGACGAATTTTGGTGTAATCACCCTAATGGCACGGCTCAGGCCCGGTTCATTAGAGGACTGATCCTGATCACGCTGCTACCGGAGGGTTGCACACACAGAGCGCCGCCTTGCGGCGCAATCTCTCCGGCAGGCATGCCTACACCATTCATGGGTAAATCACACAACGGAACGCATCGCCCAGTCCTGACATACTACCTCGAATGAGCACTGATGAGTTAGACAAGTCATCGGCGACTCGGCTGTGGATTCCGCTCGGAGCCGGGCTCTTCCTTATTGCTCTAACTATCTCCGCAATCCGCGATCCACACTTGCGTTTGCTTCACTTTCTCCAGGCATCGATCTATATAGCTATCCTGGCACTCGCGCGCCGCAACAGTGTGTGGGGCCTCGGGGCGCGGGAATCACGATTGGCGTTGTGTGGAACGCCATCAGTCTGTTTGTGTCTCGCTTTATGCAGGCAGGAGTGGTCGCACTGTGGACATCTCTGCAAACGGGCCATACGCGGGCTTGACCCGGTGGTGGTGATGCTTTGGGCGTCGGGCACCTCATCCTTATCTGCTCCTGCCTGGCTGCGCTTTCCGGACATACAATGGGCAAACACAAGTGGCGGGAGTTTGCCGGCGGCGGCGTCTTGACCTTCGCGTACTTCACTCTGATCGTCCTTCTACCCGACCCCGCTAGGCTATGACCTCTCGCATCTGTCATTGAACCTAGATCTCGTTGTGCGGCGAAGAACCTCGGCACGGGCGAGCCTTTTCAGCACCTCGATCAAGCCTGCTTGATACCTCAAAAGCCCTGAGCTAGCGGCCGCTCGATCCAAAACCCCGATGTGAGCGCTCCGACATCGATAACTCATCGACCACGACTACCTCTGCCGCAGTCATTGAGTGAAAGGGCGAGAGTTGAATGATTTTGTCGCCCTTCTTTATCGCAATGCTGGCGTCCGACCGCTGCAGTGCAGCGTCAAGTAATCGGCCGTTCACGTCGTGCTTGAGCGCGAGCGAATACTCCGGTTGATTCACGTTGATCAAACAGACGATGATTTCTCCCCGGTAACCCGCATCGATGCGTCCGCCTGCGTAAGTGATGCCGCGAGCCGCCATGGAAGAGCGGTCCCCGAGAACGAAACCACACCCCAAAGGTCCCTCGATCGCTATCCCGGTTCGCACTTTGACGGAGACGCCCGGAGGCAGCACTGTATCTTCGATGGAGTAGAGATCGTAGCCTATGTCGCTTCCGGCGTAGTTCACCGTCGGCGGCTTTGCGTCAGGATGCAGCAGCTTTATCCTCAGGGTTGTCGCTGAGGAGCTTGCGATCTCCCCGGAAGGCACCAACGGCTGATCCTTAGCTTCGATGGTGTTGGCAGAAGGTTTAGGTGCGTCTACTTTTCGCCGCCCGGTTCGGATTTGCGCTGCTTTGCCCAGCGGCGCTTCTGCGCCAGACCGATGCGTGCGCGAGCCTCAGGACTCATAACCCGGCGCTTTCGGCCAGGCTTTGCTGCTGCCTTCTCTGCGAGTGCTCTAATGCCGTTGGCGGAGCTGGGAGCGTTTAGTAACTCGCGAACCCTTTGCAGGGTCGATAACTCTTCATCAATGGCTGCGATGATCTCTGCTCTTTGCATTCTCTTGTCTTTGTCTCTTTCAAAGTAGCTATAAAGTCTGGGGATATGGCCTGGCTACCGAACTCAAGCACCCTGCCGCGATAAGGTATATCACAATGTATCTTAGCAAGTAGAGTCTAACTTTGTGTCAGGCGACGGTGGTATCCCCTCACGATACACAAATCAGCAGGAACAAACGCCGGATTTAGGCGACATTTGCCTGCATTGCTAGTCCTGAGTCACGGGTAAGCTGAACATGGTCAGACTGCAAAGCGTCTTTTTACTCGGCAGCCTTGCTTGCGAAGTCGGATTACGTTTACTCGTAAGACCATGCAACAGAGAAGCCACGGATGCTAAGTTGCTTCGACGGAGAACGGCTGGACAGAAGTGTGCGTGCCATGACAGCAAGGTCGGTCTGGCGAAACAAACGTCGCGACTCAACTTAGCCAGATCGTAGGAAGCCAGTTCCTGTGTTCCAATTCTAAGGTGAGCTTCAATTTCCGAGTAGCAGATGTTCAAGTTGGCGCTGGACGACTCTTCCTCATCGCCGGTCCTTGCGTCATTGAGAGTGAGAGCCACGTTCGCAAGATGGCTGACGCGCTTCAACGCGTCACCTCTGACTTATCTATTCCCTTCATCTTCAAGGCCTCTTTCGATAAGGCAAACCGGACATCGCTCGAGAGCTTCCGGGGACCGGGGCTTGGCGAAGGAGTTCGCATTCTGCGCGCACTCCGCGAGGCTACCGGACTGCCCATCTTGACCGATGTGCACGAGTCGGCGCAGTGCGCAGCGGTCGCAGAGGCGGTCGACGTGCTGCAGATACCCGCATTCCTCTGCCGGCAGACCGACCTGCTGATAGCGGCCGCTCGCACAGGCTGCGCGATCAACGTGAAGAAGGGGCAGTTCGTAGCGCCGGTCGACATGCGATACACGGTTGCGAAGATCACCGGTTCCGGTAATAGCCGCGTGTTCCTCACGGAGCGTGGTGCGAGCTTCGGCTATAACAACCTTGTGGTGGACATGCGTTCGCTCGCAATCATGCGCACGATCGCACCTGTGGTCTTTGACGGGACGCACTCGGTGCAGACTCCCTCGGCCGTCAACGGCGTCTCGGGCGGCAATCCTGAGTTCATCCCCCTCCTTGCCCGGGCGGCCGTAGCTGCCGGGGTCGACGGTCTCTTCCTCGAGGTTCACGACGATCCCGCAAACGCGAAATCAGACGGTGCGAACGCTCTCAACCTGAGAGATCTGCGACCACTGCTTGAAATGCTCCTGGCGATCCAGGCTGCGGCGCACCCCTCTGCTCAAGGGAACAACTCAGTAGATCCGAAAGATATCGTCGAATGAGCTGGGTCGGCTTTGGTGCTGGCATGCACCACCTCTCTCCCTGGACGGACCGGATCAGGCGTCGATTGCTGGTGGGTGCCGAACCGCTGGAGTAGCATGGAAATGTGTCTCAAATCGTACAGAACGGGCCTGGCTCAGAGGCAGAGCAGCTTGGGCGAAAGATAGCTCCGGCAGTGGTGTCGTGCAGGGAGCCAGACGATCTAAGCCGTCTGGAAACCTTGCTCGGCCATTGCTTTGCCGACGGCTCGTTGCTCACGCAGGCGGTTACCCACAGCTCTCTCGCGTATGAACGCGCCGCTGGCGAGATCGGCTTCGGCAGGTCGGCCGAGGGTAAAACCGGAAAGGCGGTCGAAGATCGCGACAATGAGCAGCTCGAATTTCTTGGTGACGCGGTGGTGGGTCTAGTCGTCGCCGAGTATCTGTGCAAGCGTTATCCGGATCTGCAAGAGGGGCAGCTTACACGCCTCCGCGCTGCCCTGGTAAGCAGGCGTCACCTGGGTGAAGTGGCGGCCCTGCTGAACCTTGGCGACTACCTTCGCCTCGGGCGTGGGGAGGAGCGAAGCGGCGGCCGCAAAAAGAATGCACTCCTCGCCAATTGCATCGAAGCAGTTCTCGGCGCCGTCTACCTCGATGGAGGTCTTCTGCCGGTGCGGCTGTTCCTTGAGCGGCACGTGATCGACCCCTACCTCGCAGGGCTGGTGCTGCAGATGGAGCGCGACAGCACTATTGACGACCACAAGTCAGCACTGCAGGAGCTGCTGCAGTCTCAGGGACTGCGTCCGCCACGATATTCTCTCCAAGCGGAGTCCGGTCCCGATCATCGCAAACGTTTCGTTGTCGAGGTGCGCGTTGCGGGTGGAGAGCATTCGGGGCAGGCGGTGGCGAGCGGTACCGGCCCTACCAAGAAGAAGGCGGAGCAGGATGCAGCGCGCCAGGCATTAGGAATGCTTCGCAATCGACCTCCAGAGGCACCGGGAAGCGCGGAATACCCCAAGCCGGCTCCTGCCATCGGCACTACCTTCATGAAGGACTTCCAACCGTGACCGTTCCTGTGGTTCCCGGCGCGTCCGTCCCCTCCGGCGGGGCCGATCAGCGGCGGTCGCAGTCGGCCGATATGTCTACAGCCGCCAACGCCCAAGCAGGCCATGCGCTGCAGGCTTTTGCCTCACTGCTCGCGATGATTGTAGTGGCCTTATTTCTTCTGACATTCGTTACGCAACCATTTCGCATTCCATCGGCCTCGATGGAGCCGACCCTCCTGGTGGGAGACTTCCTCCTCGTCAACAAGACGGTCGAGCCGCAGGAGAGTGCAACCTCCGGTTCGGTGCTTTCACGAGTGGCGCTAGGCCCGATGGCTTACCAGCGTATCCATAGCGGCGACATCGTCGTTTTCCGCTATCCGCCCGATCCCAAGATCCACGTGGTAAAGCGCGTGATTGGCCTGCCGGGAGATCACATAAAGATGCGCAACGGAGTTTTATACCGAAACGGCAAGGCGCAGAGCGAAGCCTACGTCATGGCTCCCCCAGGCGGTCAAAACCTGATCCGTGACGACTTTCCTGAGGCGTTGTACACCGATCCGGCGGTCGATCTCCGCTGGTGGATGCAGGTGCGGCGTGCCGTGCAGAACGGGGAGTATGTCGTGCCTGACGGAGGCTACTTCGTGCTGGGGGATAACCGCAGTAACAGCCGGGACAGCCGCTACTGGGGCCTGGTTCCGCGTCAGAATATCGTGGGTAGTCCCTTCCTCATCTACTTCTCGGTACGTGATGAGGGCGGCGGAGAACTGAGCTCAGCGCCGGATGTTAAACTCGACCATCGGGAGGACGCATTTCCCCCCCTGACCGGCTTTGCCCGGTGGAACCGCATGTTCCGCGTCGTCAGGTAGTCCATCGGCGGCACGAGGGATCAGAATCCATGCTTGACACAGAACAGCCTGCCGAACCAGTGGAAGGCCAGATTGAAGACAGGCCGCACCCCGCCCAGGAGACACCCCTGGAAGGCTTCGCCTCTATTTGCGGCATTCTGGTGCTCGGACTCTTTGCGCTCACGTTCATATTTCAGAATTTCGTAATACCCTCCGGCTCCATGCAGCAGACGCTGCTCATCGGTGACCACGTCTTTGTCGATCGCGAGAGTCTCGCACCCCCGTCGCATTGGGCTCCGATGCTTCACTACCGCGAGGTCAAGCGGGGGGACATCATCGTCTTCTTCAAACCCGCTGAGCTGTTATATCTCGTCAAGCGCGTTGTGGGTGTCCCGGGAGACCGGATTCACCTGGTTCATGGCGTGGTCTACCTGAATGGCGAGCCACAGAACGAGCCTCAGGCCAGGAAGGTCGGTGAGGAGAACGATCCTAACGGCGCGTACAGCCCCGAGCGGGATGACTTTCCCGCGAACGGGGTACCACCGGGCGGCAACGCTGTCTGGATGGTCGACCTGTCGAGCCACATCCAGGGCCAGGATCTGGTGATGCCTCCAGGGCAGTACTTCGTCATGGGCGACAACCGCACCAACTCCGCTGACAGCCGGTTCTGGGGCTTCGTTCCGCGGGAGAACATCGTCGGAAGGCCGCTGTTCGTCTACTGGTCTTTCATCACACCCTCGGACGAACTGGAGAAGACCGGCGTCGGTGAGCGTATGTCTTTCTTTTTCCATGAAGTGATCCACTTCTTCGACCAAACCCGCTGGCGTCGAACCCTGCACCTGGTGCGTTAACGTGGCGGTGCCGCACGACCAGGGAGCCCCGGCACTGAGTGCCTCGGAGGCGGGAACGGCCAGACGCCCCAGTCATCCTTCCACCAGCGCATCGAGGGCCGTGGTTGAATACTCGAGGCATGCACGGTGGTGGCTTCCTCTGCTCATCCTCCTGCTGCTCATGGCAGCGCTGCTGCTGCCTCCCTTGGTCAATATCAACCGCTACCATCGCCGCATCGCTGAGAGCATCAGCGCAGCCTTGGGACGCCCCGTCCGCTTGTCGGGCGTCAAGCTGGTTATGTTGCCCAGGCCGGGTTTCGAGCTATCCGATTTCATGGTCGAAGAAGACCCGGACTTCGGAGTCGAGCCAATCCTTAGTTCCTCTTCGGTTGTCGCCTCCGTGCGGCTGTCCTCCCTGTGGCGTGGACGGCTGGAGATTGGCAGGATTCACCTCGAGGAGCCTAGCCTTAACCTCGTTCGCAATGGGCCCGGACGGTGGAACTTCTCAGCCGTACTGCTGCAGGCTGCCCGTACTCCTAATGCGCCCACCGGGCAGAGGCACCCGGGCGGAACCCTGCGGTTTCCGTATATTGACGCGAACAATGCCCGCATTAACTTCAAACGCGGCAGTGAAAAGCTTCCTTTTTCCTTCATGAACGCTGACCTTTCGGTGTGGCTGGCAGATCCGGGAGAGTGGCAGCTTCGCTTTGAGGCGCAGCCCGTGCGCACAGATCTCGACCTGAATCTTGGCGATACAGGACTGGTTCGCGTGCAGGGAGCCCTGCGGCGAGCGCGATCACTGAACGAGATGCCTATCGATCTGGCGGTCGAGTGGTCCGGTGCTTCGCTAGGACAGCTCAGCAGGCTTGTGGCCGGCTCCGATCCGGGGTGGCGAGGGGTCATGGATCTTCGCGGCACCATCACCGGCAAAACGGGGGATGCGCTGGTGCGCACGCGGCTAAGCGGCGAAAGAATACATCGAGTCGAGTTCGAATCGGACAACACCCTCAATTTCGCCGCGAATTGCGAGATGCATTACCGGCACGGGATGCAAGCCGTCGAGGGCCTCTCATGCAGTACACCGCTCGGAGACGGACAGCTGCTGCTCACCGGTGCAGTGCACGACATCGCTACCGCTCCGGCTGCGGTGCTTGGGCTCAGTGTCGAAAAGGTTCCCGTGGACGCAATCTTACGCGGCGCAGAAATGATGCGCAGAGGATTCCCGCCTGGGGTTCGCGCCGCGGGCCAGTTGAACGGCCAGTTCAGTTTTGACTCTACTCGCGCACAGAGGTTCATGGGTGAGGCTTCCGTTCAGAGGTTGACGATCTCGAGCGACGGCCTGAAAAGGCCTTTGGTCTTGGCTGGCGTTACCGTGTCGGCTCAGCCAGCATCGGAGCTGACGGTCCAAGTGGTGTCCAGGAGGCGCCACTCGGCGAAGACACAAAGGGCTGGGGGTGCAGTTGCCAGGGCAAAGCAGCCCCTACGCTCCAGCTTCTCAGGGGCTGCCGGGCATTCTCAGACATTTCTGGCCGTTTCTCCTCTGCAGCTTGGTGCTGCGAGTGCAACTCCCCTGACACTGACAGCACAGCTCGGGGTCGACGAGTTCCAGCTCCACCTCGCGGGCGCCGCGCCTATCAGTCGGCTGGCGGCATTGGATCAGAGCTTTCCCATGCTGCCGCTGCCCGCCAGCAGCCTTGGGCCGGAGGGTTCTGCCAATCTCGATCTGACCATCAGTGGGCCATGGCTTCCGCCTGCTTCGGTGGGCACGGAGATCATTGTGTCGCCTTCAGCTGCCAATTCGAGGCGCATCGAGGGCACTATAAGTCTGGGCAACACTCAGCTGACGACCGGCTTTTTAGCATCCCCCGTTGAGATCGTTTCTGCGCAGGGCGTGTTCTCGGGTAATCGGGTCAGCTGGGAGCCTCTTTCGATCAACTTTGGAGCTCTGCATGCGGACGGCTCGCTCGATCTGCCGGTTCCCTGCCCTTCTTCTGAGCAGTGTAGCCGTCGCTTCGATCTGCATATCACTTCGCTGGACATTGCCGAACTGCAATCGACTCTCCTGGGGGCGCGACGTGGCCAGCTGGTTGAGGAAATACTCAGCACCATCGAACGGCCCCACCCCTGGCCTGCTCTCGAGGGCACCCTGCACGTTGACACGCTTACTCTGAATAGACGGGCTGCGAGTACCCTGGTTCTGCATGGCGTGACCGCCGCATTCCGGGCCTCTGGCAATACGTTGGAGCTGCAGTCGCTCTCCGCCCAGGCGCTGGGAGGAACGCTGAGCGCTTCGGGGAGGATCGATGCAAGCGGTGTGCTTCCCGCCTACAGCGTAAAGCTCGCATTGAAGGGCTGCGATGCACTGCAGGCTGCCGCTGTGTTCGGGGAGCGATGGGGCAGCGGCGCTCTGGAGATCGATTCACAGGCCCAGTTTCGCGGCTTCACTCTGCCCCAGATCACCGCCTCCACCACGGGGGACTTTCACATGGAATGGACTGGCCACACGGCATCTGCCGCGCCGCAGGAGACAATGGCCCATGGTGGCGCGACCTTACTTGGAGGATTTGATAGCTGGGTCGCAGACGGAACGATCGCCAATCAGCGTCTAGACTTCTTGCATTCGGTGATTACCCCCGTCATTGCAAATGACAGGGCTCTGAGCCGGGGACCTGGGGCCGTTGCCCGCTCCGGCAGCCAAGGTGATCCAGTTCATTTGCAAGTTGCAGTGACCGGCAGCATTAGCTTCTCACGAGAGCTTTCTTTACGAGCTGAACCCATTTCTGCCCTGTCCAGGGATGTCCCGGCGATAGACGACCATACCCTTTCACCAGAGACTGATACCACCGGTATTTCCGTAGCTACGGAGATCGGCGGAACACTTCAGCGCCCCACGGTGTTGCCATCAAAGACCACCCCGGCTCGGCCAGTGCCGCGTGTAAGACGATAGCGTTTCCATCTCGGAGTTGACAGCTACTTAGCTTCCGGAGTCGTGGACGCCAAAATCGTGTGTCGATGCAAGGTAGCCTGCACCTCAGGTACGCTTCCGTCGTTCAGCTCTACTTCGAGGGGCTCGCCCGGCAGCAGGATTCGGTGAGTAACCTGCCCGCGACCCGCGATGCGGACCCGTTCGGTAACGGACGTTTCACTGGAGCGGACTGTGACCGGCACCTCGACTTCAGCGTAACCATCGTTCGCAAGATCCAGGGTTACTAGGTACTGGCCCGCCTCAGAGGATTGGCGAGGGTAGATTCTCACGATCGAGAGGTCCGGCAGACCCTGGTCCCGGTAGACCCAGGAATCGAAGAACCAGCGCAGGTCTTTGCCGCTCGCCTTCTCGACCAGGCTTTCGAAGTAGTCATCTCGCTTATCATCGGCGGAAACGTAGGCGCGCAGAGCGGTCGAGAGCGCCGACTCCCCAGCGATGTCGCGCAGCATGCCAAGCACGTAAGCCGCCTTAGTCCGGTAGTAGATGGGGTCGAATGCGCTAACCAGGCTCTCCCCTTTGGACTCGCCTGGAGTCCCCGGCTCGGCCAGAGCCAGAGCGTTGCGCTGCAGTTCACCGGCCTCGAGCGCAGTCTGCCGGCCGCCCGTCTGCACCAACCATTCGTTCGACAGGAAGTGAGCCACTCCCTCGTCGAGCCAGGGTCTTAGAGATTGAAAGGATGCGTGGCTCAGCGCGTGGGTAAGGGTCTGGGCAAGCTTTCGGGTGTCTGGTTTCTTGTTGTCCGGCTCGCCTGTAGGGGGAGAGGCGGAGGCCAGACCCGACCCGGAGGCGATGCTGGTGAAGAATGTCGAACCTGACTCGAAGGAGGCGTCGTCTGGTTCGGGCAAGTCAACTACTGTCAAGGGGAAGGGGGGTCTGCCGCCCAGCCACTGATGCACCAGCGCGTCCGCAAGCGCTGCGGCGGCAAGGTAGTTTTGTGCGCCTGCGCCGTCTGTGCTCGAGGTATAGACCTGAAGGTCTTCGCCGTCTATCTCTCGACGCCGCAGGAGAAACAAACTCGGTTCGATGAAGCCCAGAGTGCTCCTCGCCGAGTTCACGGTCACCACGCCGGGATAGGCGCCCGAGGGCGAAGTCACGACGTTCACGGGCTCGACTCTGCCATTGAGCACGGCGAGGTCCGGCGGCTCTCCTGCGAACTCCTCAGTGATCGAGGCTTTAAACGAGGCGCCTATCTGCGCCAACTTGTGTCGTCCAGTCTCGCTGAAGTATTTCGCACCGTCTCCCAGAGCTACCGGTGGAGCGCTCGCGGGGTACCAAAGCACATCCCCGAACCCGCGGAGGGCAACCGCTTCGGACGAGACCTGGTCCCAATCGGAATGCAGGGCGATGTCGGTGGGAGTACCGATCTGCTCCAGTCGCATTGCATTCAGAGGGACTGCTCCGCTGTACATCGCATCTACTATAAGCGTGCTTCGAGGGGCCAGCACCGAGGGAAGCGTGATCACCGCCTCCGTCACTCTGCCCGTGTGATCAACGTCGCTCCGCAGGGCCTGCACATTGAAGGCAGCTGGCCTGCCTCCGGTCAGTACGCGTTCCCAGGCGAGGGTTGAAGATAGCTGCAAGCGCAGGCGCTTCAGTGGAGTCGCACCGTCGTTGCGCACCGTGAGCGAGGCCCGAACGGCTATGCTTCCCTGCGAGGCGAAGACCCGGACGTCCAGGTTGTAAGCGGTGAGAGTCGCGGCTGAGCGCTCCTCGTCCGCCTCCTGCCGGATGGCGGGGTCTTCCGGGTTGGCCTCCTCGGGCACCGACGTATCCACCGGTGTGCTCTGCTGCGTCGCATTGGCATCTGTCTCTGAGCGGGAGAAGAGTATCTTGCGGTGACTATTTGGGGACTGGTTGTCTGGGTACTGCTTGTTTGGAGACTGGCTGTCTCGCGATCGGTTGTCTGAGGACTGGCTATCTGAGGTTGTGGGCGCGGCAGCCCCGGGCGGGGCAGCCTGTCCGGTGATAGCTTGCGGCTGAGCAGCTTTCGGCTCTTGCGGAGCGGTAGCCGTCGCCGCGGGGGCGAGAGATGGTTCGGGGGGCTTGTTCGTCTGAGCCATCACGCTCATGCAGAGCAAAGCGGCGCAGCCCACGACGCTGAGTGCAGAGGAGAGTACGGCCTTGATCCTTGCCAACGCGGCGGCGCTGGGCGCGTGCCTTCTTTGCAGGAGCGATGACACAAGATCGCTTGCCGGAGGTACAGATTTCACGAACCGAGACCCTTCTGCTTCTTGACTGGCGTCTGCGGCGAAGTGTGAGCATGCAATCCA
>DASWVB010000026.1:0-1999 GCA_036401375.1 Acidisarcina sp. | reverse complement strand
CGAGGAAAGCAGCAGGTGGTTGGCAAGTGCCTGCGCGAGGTAATTCCCACCCATCGTCTGAGTGGCATCCTTGACCTCTATAAGCAGGTGATGAAGACGGGAAGGTCCCTGGTAGACGAGTTTGCTGTTAACGTTCCCGGTGTCAACGCCTCGTGGATCGAGAGGCATGTCGCAAGGCTTGGCGATGGGCTTGCGATCACTGCCCGGAATGTCTCCGCGCGCAGGAGGACCGAATGCAAGGTGGCGGAGCTCACCGAGCGCCTTTCCCTGGCGAACGATGCAGCGGGAATCGCGGTGTGGGACTGGAACCTGAAGAGCAACGAGATCGGCTGCGACCCGACCATGTACCGCATCTGGAAGATGAACACGAAGACAAACAGATTCGATGACTGGGCTGCGCTGGTTCACCCCGAAGATTTGCCGCTCGTCAAGGCGAACCTGCAGAAGGCCATCCGGGAGAAGGGTCACACCAGGACCGAGTTCCGCATCGTGCTTCCCGACGGCAGGATACGCCACATTGCCGCTGCCCAGGGTGTTCTGCTCGATGAAGAAGGAGAGGTAGCCCGGGTCATTGGAATGAACACGGACATCTCGGAGAAGGTAGAAGCCGAGTTGAAGCTGGCCGACTCCCTGGCGTTCACAAGGTCTCTGCTGACCAGCTCTCCCTTCTGCACCATCCTCTGCGACATTGCGGGCAAGATAGTAGCGGTCAACCGCGCATGCGAGTCTATGCTGGGCTACTCCGAGTCGGAGCTCCTGGGTCAGGATCCGCTCATGTTTCACGACGGGAAGGAAGTAGCTTCGCGCGCCACCGAGTTGTCGCTTGAACTTGGATATCGAGTGCCTGCAGACATCTCCGTGCTCATGGCGAAGCAGGGCGCAGGGCTATCTGAAGATGGGGAATGGACTTATATCCGTAAAGACGGATCGCGGCTCCCCGTGCGGCTGACGGTATACGCTCTGAACAACTCGTTAGGCGAGGTCACGGGGTACAAAAGCATCGCCGATGACATCTCCGATCGCGTTGAAAAGGAGCAGAGCATCCGGGCCGCTCTTCATGAGAAGAACGTGCTGCTCGGCGAGATCCATCACCGGGTGAAGAATAATCTGCAGATCGTTTACAGCCTCATCGACCTGCAGTGCGGGCGCCTGGATGATGCTGTGGTCCTCGCCTCCATGCGCGACTGCCAGCACAGGGTGCGATCTATGGCGCTGATTCATCAGACGCTCTATCAAAGCAATGACTTTGCGCAAGTTGACTTTGGAGCGTTCCTTACCTCGCTGGTCCCGACGCTGATCGAGTCATACGTTGCGAAGTCGGAGAGGATCGTGCTCACCATCGATTCCGGCGGCCTCAGATTGCCGATCGATGTTTCGATCCCCTGCGGGCTGCTGGTCAACGAGCTGATATCAAATTCTCTCAAGCACGCGTTTCCAGATGGACGGCAGGGCAGGATCACAGTCAAATTCATTCATCTAAGCGACAGAGACCTCGAGCTGTCGGTGAGCGACGACGGAATAGGCATACCTGAAGGTCTTGAACTGACCGAGACGGATAGCCTGGGATTGCAGCTCGTCTTCCTGCTTACGGAGCAAATAGGAGGCAGGATGGATGTGCATCGAGCCGATCCGACGTCGTTTGTGCTGCACTTTCGCCTGAAGGACCACTCTACAGGGCAGGTCGCCGGCTCCGCCCGGACGCGCGCCAATCAAGTTAAGAGGCAAGCTCCATCCGGCGCCGTCTCGCCACCGTCAGATCCTGTTCTGGCTTGAGAATCGGCTCAACGTTCTATGATCGCCAGCCTTCGTTCGATTGACGGCTGGCGGGGGCGTTAGCGAGAGGAAATCCTCTCACGCCCACCCGTCCTCCAGCTCTTATAGGCAGCGTCGAGGATGAGCTGGTTTCTGAGGCCGTCTTCACCAGGGGACAGGAATGGAGCCTTACCCTCGATCGCAGCCGAAAAGCTGTCGACCATGCGTCCGTAGCTGTCTTCATTTG
>DASWVB010000025.1:0-56453 GCA_036401375.1 Acidisarcina sp. | reverse complement strand
CTCCCAACCCAAAAGGGTCAAGAAGGGTCCAGGAAGACCACCTGGTTGATAGGCTGGAGGTTGAAGTGCAGTAATGCATGTAGCTGACCAGTACTAATCGCCCGTTCGGCTTGAACATAGAATTAACTCTGCGCAGTAACTTTATTGCCGCTGCTGGAGACATTCGACAAGCCTTATAATGATCGTGAGCATGAAAACTGCTCAGCCCAATCGGTTTCGTTGTGAAAAATCAGGTTGAATGGCGCCAGATTGCCTTGTTCTACGTCCGGGAAAAACTGCCCGTCGACAGGTTTGAGGCTGTAGTTAACTTCTGCCAGGCGCCTCTCAAGTTTGCCGGTGACCTTACCGCGAGGGTCACACCCGTTCCCATCCCGAACACGGAAGTTAAGCCTCGTTGGGCCGATGGTACTGCACGCGAAAGTGTGTGGGAGATTAGGTGATCGCCGGCAATAACATGACTCTGGGTGCATAACTCAAGAGGGAAACAAGAAAGGCCACCCTATGGGTGGCCTTTCTTGTTCGTGAGTTGTAATCCAGCCGCACTGTGGTCCTTTATCGCAGTTCCCCTTCCGCAGGCAATCAATACTTCTGGAAGCGGATATCAACAGAGATCTCGACTTCTAACGGCTTACCCAAGTACATTGCAGGCTTAAATCTATACTTCCCCACCGCTTGCAAAGCTTCTCGCTGCAGTTCGGGCGGTCCGCCGATGGCATTCAAGTCCGCCGGCGCTCCCGTCGTGCTAACGAGAAGTGTAATTGCGACAACTACGTCGAATGGATGGTCCCAAGAGTCCGGATGAAAATCCGGTTCAACATGATGAAGCACTCTGGGAGGCAAAACAGGTGAGACCCAGCCTCCGCCAAGGCTGGGCGCGGCAGCAGGCAAGAGGCGCGCATCTGCGGGCGGTGCCAAAGTCGACGCCTCAGCCGCGAGAGAGGAATCAACTTGTTCCACAAGTACGTCGATGGCGCGGGTCTTCGATAGTTCTTTATTAATGTGGGTTGCCAGATGGTGGCTCTGTAAATCCGCGAACTTATTGAAGCTGGTTATGGATCCTTGGGTGTCAATGATCAGCCGGAGCGTCGGGTCGGGAATCTTGAAGCAGTATGCCCGGACTGTAGAAGCTTTATGCGGTTCGGCTGCTGTAGTCCCTGTATAACATTCCAACTTTTGGCCGCTAAGGCTTATCTCTTTTTCCGTGAAGCTCAATTTAACCGGGGATTGGATTCCGGCAAGTGGTTGGACCAGCAAGCCAAGCACGTTACGCTCAAGCACAGGCGGCCAGGCCTCCTCCCCCGTCAAGAGCATTTTGTCGCCAACACGGTACTCGGTCTGAGTGAATTCCTTTCTCGTATAGCTGACCTTGTAGTTCTCCGGACCGGCCCACCATATCTCGATCACCCCCGGGCTCTTCGTCGTCCCTTCGGGATCCGTTTGCTGATACCTCGCACGCAGGTGCCAGGGCTTCATGTCCGCCGCGGTCAGGCTGTTGGCATCGGCGGCCGACTCCATATATTGGTTTGGGTCCGAAGCTGGCGTCTGCGCAGATGCGATCGCGCTTATCTTAAATAGCTGCATCAAGATCGCGAGCAAACATCGCCTGGATCGTAACTTCATCGTGTGTAACTCCGCGATACATGGTCATGTTACTTCGCCGCAGCCAGAATCGAAACGCGTAAAAACGTCGGTTCTCGTTATGGAGAGTGAACTTCTAGTCCAATCAAGTGGACTCAAGTCACGCCCGGAAACTGCTTGTGTAAGATCAACTGATTAGGGCCCGCGCTACCGCCTTGCATTTACTATCGGATTCGCTACGGTCGCGATCACATCAGCTCGCGGCTTTCATTTTGCGCAGCGCTGAGCTTAATCCCGCTTCTTGATTGTGCTTTGCGGCCGCGACTCATCAGCAGAGTTGGCCCTACTCTGTCCGAGCAGGAGCAGGTTGCGATCCGGACGCAGATATCTCTGCCTCGTGCGCGAGTGGTAGAGGTAGCTCGATCGCTCCTAGCCGATCCGTCCTCATGTCCCGCACCGCAATGCGGATTGACGTCGACCCTGCGGGAACATCAAACTGCTGCTCGATGCGATACACCGAATGAGTTCCCCTCATAGCAGGCGTCACCAGCGGGTCGAGGCTTTCACGCTCGAGCACAGGCTGGATCGCACCATTGAGCATGCGTCCGTCCGCATCGTAAGCTGCCGCCGCAAACTCCAGCGCAGGATCGGACTCGCCTGCGATCTGCCTGGAATCAAGCTGCCTCGCCGGCAGGGTACAGGCGATTGACATACTCTGCACTTCGACCAGCGGCAGGGGTTTGCCAGGCGCACTTCTCCTGCGCGCGCGGAAGTATTCCGGCTCTACTGCAAGGTTAGACATCTGTTGGGGAGATGCAGGCGCGAGCGGACCCACAGCATGCAGGTGAACCTTGAATAGCAGATCATGCACCATCGGCGCGCCGTGCTGCATCTCGACAAATAGCGAATCGCTGACCGGACGAAGCGAAGCACGTGAAGATTGCGGGGCAGAGCTCTTCTTCGCAGCAGTCTCGATCTCTGCCCCGCTGCTTCGGCCAATATAGTATCTGCGGTAAGCGAGCGTGTACCCTTTTCTAGCCAGCTTTACCTCGATGCTTCTGCGCCGCCCATCATAGTTGGAGTCTGTTGGCGAGTAACTCAGAGTGTAGTAACTAGCTCCTTGCCGAGTGGCCTTTTGCAGCAGATAGTTGATCCCATTATTGCTATAGAAGGCGCGGCCGCCGGTCAGGCGGGCGATTTGATCCATGGCGTCGAACTGTCTCGCCAGTATTAGACCTGTCGCATGACTGCTCGCTCCGGGCAGCTGGACAACGAGCCCACGCAGGTCGACTGGATAAATTGCGATCTGGTTTTGCGCCATCGTGTCCAGCACCTGCTTTGTCTTCTCTTCGAAAATAGGGTCGCTGCCCTCGCGGGGACTGAGATCGAGTGGGAAGGCGCCAGACAGCCAGATCAGGTTCTTCGGCCGGGCAGTCCATCGACAAAGGTGGCGATGCGGCGAAAGACCTCGAGCATAACTCCGGGGTCGTTTGCCCCGAAGCTGTCGCCATAAAGAAACAACATGGGTATATGGTGAGTGGGGCGATGCGGATCAAGGGATGCGAACAAGACCTCGGGATCTGAGGTAAAGCCCTGGACGAGATAGAGATCGTCTGAAAAGACGTAGACCGCAAAGCGTGTGCCCGCAGGCTTGCTCTCGATGAACTTGAGCAGTTGAGCGCGGCCGCGCGCCTGGTCGTCCAGTGAAGTATTCACCTGATCGAGCAGAAGGATGTAAAGCGGCCCACGCTCGGGAGTCGCGGGAAGATTCACATAAGTGTTCGGAGGCAACGATGGCAGCCTGGGTGCTGCAGTATCTGCCGCGTCTAGATCATGGGAGTCGAAGCTGAGAATCTGTTGCGGCTTGCCATCTTCCCAGACAGTGAAGTCCTTCGCATCGAGTCCATCAACTGGAGTACCAGCGGAGTCTGTGACGGCGACGTCCACAATCACGCGCCTTACCGTTGTGTGAACGGTATAGTCATCGGGCGAGGCGGCCTCTGACGGTACGCTTACGTCCTGTGCAGCTGAACTTGCTCCCCCTACAAATATCAATGCGATCAGCAGCGACCATGCGCCTTGCAGGTTGGTACGCCAGAGTTGCATAGATACGACCTCTGAGCCGATGCCCGCATTCTAACGCACCTGGATCAACCCCGGTCGACGCACCGATCGTCAATGCACGCCTGGAGCCGTCTGCGCCTGCGCCTCAGCCTCGGGGGCGAGCGGCAGAGAGACCTCGATGGTGCCGAGCCGGTTTGTGTTTATGTCCCGCACTGCGATTCGAATTGAAGTGGCAGTCATAGGTACATCGATCTGCTGCTGTAGACGGTAAAAAGTCTTAGAGGCTGGCGTGGGCTGGGCGGCCGCCGGTGTTGCTAAGTCAGCAGACGAGGGAGGCTCGGATTGGGTGGCGTCGTTCACCTCACCATTGAGCAGCTGCCCGTCAGCATCATAGGCGGCGGAGGCGACCTCGAGCCTTGGCGCAGGTGTATCCGCCTGACCTGCCATCGAGCGACTCTGCGCGACCGGCAGAGTGTAGTCAATGGCGTAGGTCTGCAGCTTGATAGGCGCCATAGGCTTGACTGGCTTATTCTTCTTCCGAACCTTGAAATAAGCAGGCTGATCGGCCAGGTTTGCCATCTGCTCAGGAGTGCCGAGCGCGGGCTGACCGACTGCGTAAACGTGCGCCTTGAAGAGCAGGTCGTGTGCCATGGGTGCGCCATACTCCATCGCGATGTCGAGCGAGTCTCCCACCGGGCGAGCTGGCTTCCTGTTGGCCGCAGGTGACTGTTGGCTTCCCAAAATCATCTGCGGATCTGTGCCGTCTTCAACGCCGTAGTAGTTTCGACGGTAGTCAAGATGGTAGCCCTTGCGCGCCAGCCTTACCTCGATGCTGCGCAGCGCACCGTTGTACTTCTGGTTCGTCGGGGAGTAGCTGACCTCGTAGTACGACGCACCCTCCTCCGTCGCGTTGGTGAGCAATCCTTCGATGTTGTTGTTGCTGTGGAAGGCGTGACCGCCGGTTACACGAGCGATCTCGTCGGCGGACTGGTAATCTGCCACCAGTTCTGACGGTCCGACTGCGCCGGCACCCGGTCCACTGCCCGCGCCACCAGCAGCAGATCCGGAAAAAGTGCGGCCAAGCCCCGCATTTGAGCCGGCAGATGAGCCTGAAGTCATGCTTGCCGATGAGGAACCGGCAGGCCCTGTCGCCTCATAGACGACCACCCCACGCGCGTCTATTGGATAGATGGAAATCTGGTTGCGCGCCATGTTGTCGAGCATGCGCTTGGTGCGCTCGGTGTAATTAGGACCATCGTCGCGAGTGGCAAAGAGCTGCAGCGGATAAGCTCCAGAAATCCACAGAATGTTCTTGCGCCCCGGCATGCCGTTGAGGAAGGCAGCCAGATGCTCGAACACGTCGAGGGTTGTGCTGGGGTCGTGGCGTCCGTGGTTGGCGCCGTAGAGGAAGACCATGGGGACGTGCTGCTTCGGCTGATGCGTATCGAGCGCGGCATAGAGCAGGCCGGGCTCCGAGGTAAATCCCTGCACCATCCTCAGCTCGTCTGACAGCACGAAGATTGCGAAGCGAGTCCCAGGCGGTTTGTTCTTAATGAACTCCGAAATGCGGCTGCGGGCTGTTATCTGGTCCTCAACCTCGGTATTTACCAGATCGAGCAGCAGTACGTAAAGCGGCCCGCGTTCGGCCTCGGTAGGCAGGCTGAGAAAGGTATTGGCTGGAAGCTGCGGTGTCCTGGGCGGCTCTGGAGCCGGGCCGAGCTCGTGACTGTCAAAGCTTAAGATTCGCTGAGAGGAACCGTCCTCCAGAACGGAGAAGTCTTTGCGGGTGAGCCCCTGGACCGGCTTGCCAAAGCTGTCGGTGACGACCACGTCGAGGATCACGCGGCGCACGGTGGCCTTGATCACGATGTCCGGCGGAGTTTCCTGCTGAGACCAGGCGTTGTTCGCAGCTAGCAGGAGGGATGCCGCAAGCAGAAGGGCCATCTGGAGTTTCGCAGGATATTGAGAGCTCATCACCCTTACCTCAAGAGCGACCAAAGGCCGCCCTCTGGATCTTGTATTTTTACGCATCGGTATGCCAGATGTTCTTGCAGTTATACGGACTAGCCCGCTCTTTAGTTCGGATCGATGGCCTGGTACGAGCGCGCAGCCGTGTTTGAGGTCGCTGACACCGGGCCCACCTGTAGGACGCAAGATGAAAGCTATTGGCTGCAGCCAGCACGCCTTGGATCAGCGAGTCCGAAGTACTTCCTCAACCAGGGGAGCAGCGGCCGTTGCCTGCAGCCGATTGCGGTAGCTGGCGCGGATAAAGGAGTGAAAGAGCGGGTGGGGTTCCAAGGGCTTTGATTTAAATTCGGGGTGAAACTGGCAGCCGAGAAAGAATGGATGGCCGCTCAGCTCGACGATCTCGACATAGGTCGAGTCAGGCGTGGTTCCGCTGATCCTGAGGCCCGCGCCGGTGAGCACTGGTTCGTACTCGCGGTTGAACTCGTAGCGATGCCGATGTCGTTCGCTGATCTCTTTGCGCTCATACGCAGAGTAGGCAAGCGAATCAGGCTGCAGCACGCAATCCCATGCTCCAAGTCGCATGGTTCCGCCCATCTCCTCAACTCCCGTGAGTTCGCGCAGCTTATAGATGATGCGGTGTTTGGTGGCTGGATCGAACTCGCTTGAGTTAGCGTCGGGCAGGCCACACACATTTCGGGCGAACTCGATGCACGCGGTCTGCATACCGAGACAGATGCCAAAGTAAGGTACCTGGCGCTCGCGCGCATAACGAATTGCATTCAGCATACCCTCTATCCCTCTTTTGCCGAAGCCGCCAGGCACCAGGATGCCGTCAAAGCCCGCAAGCTGCTCCTCGTAGGCCTTGTCACCGGGGTGGCTCGCCTCGAGACCTTCGGCCTCGATCCATGTAATGCGGAGCCTGAGATTCTCGGCAAGCGCTCCGTGAGTAAGTGCCTCCTTCAGCGACTTATAGCTGTCCTCATACTCTACGTACTTGCCGACGATGCCGATCGACACTTCGTCTGCTGGGTTATAGCAACGCTCGACCAGCTTACTCCACTTAGTCAGGTCAGCTTCTCTTGCCTCGATGTGCAGGTACTTCAATGCGAGTGAATCGACGCCCTCCTGCGAAAACATCAGCGGCGCCTCGTAAATGGAAGCAACATCTCGAGCTGCTATGACGGCGCGATTTTCAAGATTGCAGAAGAGAGCAATCTTGTCTTTGATCTCCCGCGAAAGTGCACGATCGGTGCGGCACAGCAGGATGTCTGGCTGTATGCCGATCGACAGCAGCTCTTTGACTGAGTGCTGTGTCGGCTTGGTCTTCAACTCCTGTGCGGCGGCGATCCAGGGTACCAGGGTCACGTGAACAAAGACCGTATTCTCGCGGCCGAGCTCCTGACGCATCTGCCTGATCGCCTCCAGGAAGGGCAAAGACTCTATGTCGCCGACGGTGCCGCCGATCTCGACTATCGTGACGTCTACGCCCGACGCGGCAACTTTGCGGATCGCGTTCTTGATCTCGTTGGTGACGTGCGGAATAACCTGCACGGTCTTGCCTAGGTAATCTCCCCGTCGCTCCTTGGTGATGATCTGCTCGTAAATCCGTCCAGTGGTCAGGTTGTTATCACGCGTCAGGTGAGCGTGGGTAAACCGTTCGTAGTGTCCCAGGTCAAGGTCCGTCTCGGCCCCATCGTCGGTGACGAAGACCTCCCCGTGCTGGAAGGGCGACATCGTGCCCGGATCGACATTCAGGTACGGGTCGAACTTCATCAGGTTGACGCGAAGTCCGCGACTCTCAAGCAGACAACCGATCGATGCCGCAGCCAGACCCTTACCGAGGCTGGACACAACACCGCCCGTCACAAAGATGTACTTTGCAGACATGTATGCGTCACCTGTTTTCTTTTGTTCTGGTTGGCGTACCGGGAGGGGCACGTACAAGTATCGCAGGAAGCCGCGCGGAAGGGAAGCGCGAAACTCCCCACCCTCTAGCAGGTATTCTGGATGTGGTAGTCATAAGCCCGCTTACCGGGGCAGACCTTATCAGGAGTAGATGTGCGCTACATCATTGCGTTGCTTGCGATCGCCGGACTGGTTGTCTCGGCGCTCGCGCTACAGATACACCGCAGTAAGACCTTTGAGCCGTGCAGCGTAAATGACCATTGGGACTGCGGTATCGTGAACCACAGCCGGTACGCGGAGTGGCACCACGTGCCGGTAGCGGCCATCGGGATAGCGGGCTATGCGGTCCTTGCGGCGCTCGCGCTGGCGCGTCGTCGCGCCCTGGTGATGATCGGCGCGCTGATCGGGCTAGCCTTCGCACTGCGGCTGACGTATATCGAATATAGAGTGCTGCTGATGTGGTGCATCTACTGCGTCTCGTCACAGGCGATCATCGCCGCGATCACACTACTCGCAGCCGGATGGCTGCTCTGGGGCGGCCGCGACCGCCGCGACAGGCGTGCCTACTAGGACAGCAGCAAGGCGGGCCGATGCAGGAGCCCGGAACCGAGAGCCCTGATTCAGAGTGGCATTTCCATGAAAACATCCGCGCGCGCGTATGCAAGCGGAGGCAGGCGCTCGGCGGGCACATGTTTGAAGCCCACCGACTCGTAGAGGTGCACGGCGTCCTTGAGGATGGAGTTGCTACCGAGGAATAAGGATTTAGCGCCCATCTTCCGTGCATCAGTGATTGCGCGCTCGAGCAAGGTACGGCCGATTCCTTGACCTCGCATTGTTGGCGCAACGGCCATCTTCGACAACTCGAATACTCCCTCTCCCATGGGAATGAGCGCGACGCAGCCAACGACGTCCGGGCCGGCATAGACCATCAGAACGCGGCCGCCTCTTCGCAGGATCATATTCTCTGGATCTCCAAGCGTCGCGATGTCCTTCGGCTCAAGGATGAAGTGGCGTGTGATCCACTCCTCGTTCAGGACGCGGAAAGCGGTGCCATCCTCGCCGGGCGCGAGCGGCCTGATCTCGATTGCCGGTATCGCCGGCTTCAAATACGTCAAGGCGAGCCTTTCGTCGGGCGTCGACATCGCGGCTGATCTCCTTCGTACCAGTCTGCGATGCCAGCGATGATTCGTCCAATATCTTGTTCAAACGTATTAAGATTCTAGAAGTATGGATGCTGACGTCGAGCTACGCCATCTTCGCTACTTCGTTGCCGTTGCCGAGGAGCTTCACTTTGGCCGCGCGGCGCATCGCCTGCATCTCTCGCAGCCGCCGCTTTCGCAGCAGATTCGTAACCTGGAGGGAATCCTCGGACATCCCTTACTGCACAGGACGTCCCGCTCCGTAACCCTGACTCCTGCTGGCGAGGTCTTCCTGCAGAGAGCACATCGCACTTTGCGCCTTGTGCAGCGCGACATCGAGGAGACGCGCGCCATCGGCGCCGGCGAGGTTGGCTCGCTGAACCTGGGCTTTATCGGCTCGGGTATGTTGACGACCCTTCCAGCGATCTTCCGCGCCTATCGTGAGGCTTATCCGCGGGTCCGACTGCAGCTGCATGAGTCCTTTACCTCGCTCGTGATCAGCGGACTTCAAAACGGCACACTGGATGCGGGCATCTTGCGCGACGGCGACCCTACGGAAGGCTTGAGCGTTGTCACGCTCTTCTCTGAGCCATTCGTCGCCGTGCTGCCGGCCAGCCATCCCCGCTCCAAGCAGAGAAGCATTTCGGCTGCATCGTTGCGCAACGAATCCTTCATCTATTATCCGCGAAGCGCCGGCAGCCGCGCCTTTGAAAAGCCTCTATCTATCTGCGAGGCGCACGGCTTTCGGCCGCAGATCGTCCAGGAGGCCTCGAATTGGCTGTCCATCCTGCGCCTCGTTGGCGCCGGTCTCGGTGTCTCGATCGCACCCGCTTGCGTCCAGGGTATAGTGTCCCCCGGGGTAGTCTGCCTTCCGTTGCGCGACTCGAAGGTCGTCAGCAAAATAGAACTGGCTTGTCTGGTAGGAGAGTCGCGGCCGATAGTCGCCCGCTTTGCGCAGATTGCGCGAGGTGCAAAGGCGCACACCAGTTAGGGACTTAGGGCAGCCTGCAGCGTCTAATTCAGCAGAACGCATAACCTGGTCTTAACAGGATCTCCTGAATGCCACGCGTAATACTCACTCATCCCCACCCTTTCGCCGGTTCAGCTCGGCTGTTATGCCTCGCAACTGCTTTGATTGTTCTTCCAGTCGCAGCAACCACTCAAAGCGCTCCTTCTACGTCGAGCGAGACTAGATCAAGCACGGTACCCGCTCCCACGCTCTCTGTTGAGGCGCGGCTGGTAACTCTTCCGGTGACGGTGCGGGATAAGAAGGGCCAACTCGTCACGACCTTGAGCAAGGATGACTTCACGCTTAAAGAGGACGCCCGTGCTGAGACGGTCAAGTTCTTTAGCCTCGATAAAGACCTGCCGCTAACACTTGGGCTGCTGGTGGACACAAGCGGAAGCATGCGCAATGCGCTCGAGCAGGAGCGCACTGCGAGTAGAAGCTTCTTTGAGCAGATGCTGACCCTGCCAGGGGACAAGGCATTCCTACTGCATTTCGATCGTGAAGTGGAACTCCTGCAGGACCTCACGTCATCCAAAGACAAACTAGGCGCAGCGTTGCAGATACTAGGACCGGGTGAGGAGAATACATCCTCAGGCAGCGGCGATCCTGATGTGAACGACGTAAGAAGGCACGGCGGAGGAACGCAATTGTACGACGCAGTCTTCCTCGCGGCTGATGAATTGCTGAAGAAGCAGCCGGGCCGCAAGGCCATCGTGCTGCTCAGCGATGGAGGTGATAGAGGCAGCAAGGAGACTCTTGACGGGGCGATCGAGGCTGCTCAAAGGGCCGAAGTCAGCGTGTATACGATCTACTTTAAAGGAGAGGGTGGGGCTCCTCGAGACCATGACCTCGGCCGACAGGGTGGTCGTAGCGGCGGCGGATGGCCGGGCGGAGCCGGCGGCGGAGGCTGGCCTGGCAGCGGCGGAAGTGGTCACGGAGGAAGCGCAGGTGGGCAGCGTGGGCCTGAGCAGCCTCACGTCGACGGCAGGAAGATCATGCAGCAGATCGCGGATGAAACGGGCGGCCGCCTATTCGAAGCCAAAAAGAAAGAGAGTATCGCCGACATTTATAAGTCAATTGCCGAAGAGCTTCGTACCCAGTACGTGCTTGCTTACACCCCGGACAAGGATAGCTCGCCAAGCGGCTTTCACAAGATCGACCTGACGGTAGATAAGAAAGATGACTACGTGCAGACCCGAGCTGGCTACTATGCGGACCGCTGAGTAACTGTGGGTCCGCATAGCTCGGATGCTCTCTCCTGACTTCCACTGAGTGCTGCCTGAGTGAGCCGGTCAGCTGCGGGCTTAGAAGTTAAGTGTCAATTGCGCCGTGTAAGCGCGGGGTGGAACGAAGTGCGTTCCACTGAACGTAGAGAGGAAGTTATACAGCGCTACTTTGTTAGTCAAATTTGTGACTGTCACGCTTGCGTTGGTCTTATAGCGGTCGCGATGAAAGACATTGTCCCATCCAGCGGCCATGTCGAACAGGCTGCGGGGAGCTACGCGGGGCGGATTTCTATCATCGTTCTCCGTTCCCGGCGCCGGAATGCGCACCAGCGGTGAAGACACCAGGGAGGGTGCGCAAGTAGTAAGCGGTGCAGAGAGCGTCGCACGCACGCCCGCGCAGCTTAGTTCAATCTGCGATTGCTGGTCGGCCGTCAGATAGCTCAGGTTGAGCGGCGCGTTGGGGTCGATCGCAAAAGGCGCATGCCCCGCAACAGCCCCGCTGTCGTAACGCCATGTGAAACCGTACCAGCCATGCTCCGGCCGCGGTTGAAACTGTAAGTGGGTCGTCTGCTGGAATGCCTGATCATGGTCGATACGGAATGGCGCAAAGGTCGCCGGTCCCACGGGATTGTTAAACAGGATGCCGCCCTGCTCCGGATTGAAGAAGCGAGCGCGGGTGTGTCCTATCACGCTGTAGGCCGAGAGCCCGTGCAGCGCGGGCATGGTAACTCGCATGTCAAAGCCGTCAATCTTTGACTTACGCCACTGGATGGGAAATGTAAGTGGAGTATTCAGCAGTACGTCAAAGTCGTAGTCTCCCCTGGTCTCTTTCCAGAAGTATTCGCCGTCAATTACCACATGCTTGCTGACAGTCTGTTCGAAGCCACCTTCGTACTGGTTTCTGGCCGCCGGAATCAGTGGCTGCGGGGCCGCTGCACCTACATCGTGAGCCAGGCCACCGCTGCCGGTTGAGCTCGAGAGGATCAGATTTTCGTTATAAGGGGTTGGCATCAGCCGGGAGTAGCCTACACGCAAAACCGTCCCGGTCTTCGTCAGGTTATAGGTGATGCCGATCCGAGGCTGCACCATCTTGCGCCGGCTGAGGCCGTTGTAGTTGTCGCCGCGCACCCCGGCCATAAACTGCCAACTCTTCAGGGTTATATTGTCCTGTACATACAAAGACTCTTCCTTTACATCAGTGCGCCCGTGAAACAGGAAGTCGCTGCCGCCTCGGGTCAGATCGAAGGGCAGCAGTCCGGGCTGGAAGTTGGGATTCGCACTAAATCCGAGAGGCGTCTCACCCGTGCCCGTGTAGTCCGCACACTGGGCAGGCGAAGTAACTCCAGCCGCCACTACCGAATTGCCATTCGCATCAACGCAAAGCGCGTTGAAGGTAGGGCTGGTGAGTCCAACCGCAAAGTTTTCAACCAGAAATGTGTGGTTCAGGTCAGCGCCGGCCTTGAGATTATGAATACCTTTCACATAGGAGTAATCAACCTTGAGGCCCAGATTTCTAAGCTGCCTGTCTTGCGACAAGGTAGCAGGAGTATCGCTGAACGGGTTGCCGCTCGGGTAGTAGTGAACATTATCCTGGCGCAGGTAAGGATTAACGCTGATCAGAGACTCCTGACTGAACAGGTGCGTATAGAAGGGCGCAATGTTGTAGCTAAAAATCTCGGAGCGCTGATCCTGCCCGGCGCCCTGCTGATCAAACTGGTTCGGTACCTGGAACCAGGAGCGCGATGCTGTCAGATTCAGGTGCAGCGTATCATCCGTACTTGGCGCAAAGTCGACACGGTCAAAGACGCTCTCGTTGTTCCCGTGCCCATGCAGTATCTGGGTCTCAGCGGCATCAAGGAAGCGCCCGCTGTTAGCTCCATCAACCGTGATGAAGTTGCCGAACCGCGGCGTGCCAAGGGCCAGTGAGCCGCCCGCCACAGTCGAACCGAAGGAACCGTAACTAAACGTGAGATCGCCCGTCGAGCGCGCCGTTCCGAGCCCGGAACGCGTAGTAGTGCGCGCCACGAGGCTTGCCTTATCTCCATACTCGGGCGGTATCACACCCTCGATCACCTGCAGCGACTGCACCGCGTTCATCGAGATTTGATTTGAAAAGGTCTTGCTCTGCTGGTCGCTGATAGGCTGGCCATCGATGCTGTAACTGGTGTCCGCATGCTCGCCCAGCGGATGAAACATTCCGTTCGAGTCGGCCGCAACGCCAGGGCTGGCCATGGTGATCGCAGAGCTCACGCCCGATTCGCTGCTCAGCAGCGGCAGCTTGTCAGTCAGTGACCGGTCGATGTCGGTGTGGGCACTTGGGTCGCCCTCAACCACATCGTTGCTGTCTGCCTCGACGGTGACGGTGGTCGTCGTAGTGCTAACCTGCAGAGGATAGTCTCGCTTCACGCCGACGACGCTCTGCACGTCCACATCGTCCTTCACCGGCTTGAAGCCTGCCTGGCTGATGGTGAGGTGGTAGTTACCGAAGGCCAGATTGGTGAACCGGAACTGCCCCGTCGAGTCTGCGGGCTGCGCCTGGTGAAACCCGGTAAGAGCATTGTGAATCTCTACGATCGCCCCGGGAATGATGGCGCCTGTGCTATCGGTCACAGTTCCGCTGATCATTCCTGCGGTACCAGTTCCTGCAGCATGGCTACTCGTGGCCGAGGAGCGCGGACTGACCTGCGCGCTGGCTGATGTCCCGGCCAACAGCAGGGAGGCAAATAAGAACACAGAAAATAAGACGCTGGCGCATCTGAAGCGCTGGGGCTGCATGAGTATTCTCCTGAGTGTGTGGCGATCTCGACCGCTATCAGCTGCGGGGGACGGTATTACTAAGCCAAACTCAGAGCAGGCGGGCCATTGGCAAAGGGAGAGATCCAGATACGCGGCCGGACGGCGTGGATCAGCTCCGCGGGCGGCTCCTGCGTACGTGTGAAGACGACCTGGGTTGCGACCGCCTCTGCAGGCAAGGCGGAGTGGATTGCGAAGCAGATCTGGCAGTGCTCGGCTGCCCGTGTATCCGCATGGGAGTGTGCGACCTGGATTGTCGCTGCCAGTGAGAGCAACAAGATGCAGGCGATTGCAGTCCAGCGCCTCCAGGCCAGCGGCGGCGTTGATTGCCGGGCACCGACCTGGGACCTCATACGGAGCTGAAAACGTGCGCTTGTCACGAGCTACTCCAACTTCAAAGTATAAAGTTTCGACGGGTATTTACGGTCTCGCCCGCACCCCGGCAGAGGCTGGAGCTATATAGATGAGATATACAAGAATGAAGCCGATGCCTGCTGGAGCACTGCCCTGGAAGCAGGTGACTTCAAACCCATACTCCCGTCTAATAGACGTTTGATGCGACCACTCCGTCACATTTGTTGCGGGTTTTTGTTGCTGACGGTCTGCGCCTGGGCACAGACCAGCTATCGCCGCCTGGTCCTCAAGGACGGCTCCTACCAGATCGTCACGAAGTATAAGGTGGTGCACGATCGCGTGCGCTATATCAGCGCTGAACGCGGCGGTGACTGGGAAGAGCTCCCCGCCAACCTGGTCGACTGGCCTGCCACCGAAAAGTGGGCTAAAGACCATGCAGCAGATGTGTCCGCGAGCGCGCCGGCAGAGCCGCCCTCCTCAGAAGAGGCAGCCGCCATCGACAAAGAGGAGCAGGCGGAGCGCGCTGACCTGGCGGCGCTGACGCCTCAGGTCGCTCCTGGACTACGTCTCCCTGACTCTGATGGAGTGTGGGTGATGGATACGTTCCAGGGCGGCCCCGAGCTCGTCGAACTGCTGCAGAACAGCGGCGACGTCAACGAGAACCGCACGCATAATGTGCTGCGGGCCGCGATCAATCCGTTTGGTGGAACCAGGCAGCTCATCCAGATCGAGGGGCCCCGATCCAAGGTGCAGTTTCATGTAAGTGAGCCCGTGGTCTACGTCAGCATCGATCCGGATCATGCCGATGGCGACCTGCCCGAGGCTGAACCGTCAGCGCACGTCGTCGATACTCAGGGTGCAGGATCGGTTAAGGACAAGAACGCCCACAGCTCTCCCTCCAGCCGGTACGCTATCGTGCGGGTACAGACCAAGCGGCAGACCCGCGTGATCGCCGCCATGAACGTGAGCATGCTGGGGCAAGTCTCAGAATCGGAGAACATCGTCGCCACCCAGGCTGAGGTGCTGCCCGGCCGCCACTGGATGAAGCTCACACCAAAGGAGCCGCTCTCCTTTGGCGAGTACGCATTGATGGAGATACTCTCCCCCAAGGAGATGAATCTATCGGTGTGGGATTTTGGGGTCGATCCGCGTGCTCCAGAGTCAAAGAACGCTATCACCCCGATCAAGGGCAGCTACTGATTCAGCTCTGTTGTCATGCAATATGACGCTTGACGAATTATCGGCCATGCAAGCTACCGGACCGGGATCCAGGTTTGCTGCAGTCGGAGCAAGTGATCGACTGACTTAACGCCCAGTTCTGTAGATTCATAGACTTACATCCCTGAAGTTTTCCACTTTGACATCTACGGGTTTAAGCTGCATCCTAAAGCGAATAAAAGGCGAAGACGTAGCCGCCTTGGATCAGCCTTAATGCCCTCTGCTCACGCCCTGCGCACACATATCGAAGCCTCTCTCTCCAGCCGGTTTGCCGGCGCACTCACCCCTGCGCCGCGAACCATACGGGAGGTTGCCTCCACCGGCATTGAGCAGATCGATGCCCAGCTGAGCGGTGGTCTGCCTATTGGTGCAATCAGTGAAATGGTGGGTCCGGAATGCTCGGGGAGGATGACCGCGACTCTCTCTTTTATAGCCGAGCGCAACAGGGAAGGCCGCGTCTGCGCATGGGTCGACGTAAACGACTGCTTTGATCCGGAGTCCGCCGCAGCGAACGGTGTGAAGCTCTCGCAGCTGTTATGGGTGCGGTGCAGCGATACAAAACCGGATGCCAGGTCTATAACTTCCCAGGCACTGGCGCAGCGCATGGCAACGACGGCAGCCTCGGGCCCAGCCAAACTGAAACGTGAGCAGAAGATTTCTCCCGTGACTAGAATTCAGCACGGTTGTGCTGGCCAGCATCCTCGCAATGAAGTACGCGGTATGGATGCAGCTATCGAAGATCTGCTCCATGATTCTCATACAAATCAGCAGCCACATCGCATTCGCAACCAATCCAAACCGAACACCCCGGGCGCTCCCAACAGAAAGATCGAGACGCATGCATCTGATCCGGATAAACCAGACAGGCGACCACTTAGGCCCGTAACACGTAATGAGCAGGTGAGTACGGATCGCCATCCAGGCCGCAGTCAGTACATCGTCGAACACCAGGCATCGGACTGCGTAACCTACTGCCCTGCATGCTATGAGGCAGCGCATGATCCGCGACGCAGCGCCCATGTCAGAGCTCTGGATGCATCCGCAGCAGCCTGCAACCCTCTGCCGCGATTCAAACCGGTAAAGGATGCAAGGCCATGGACGCGCCTCGACCAGGCCTTGCGAGCGACGGACCTGCTGCTGCAGGCTGGCGGGTTTAGCGCAATCGTCCTCGATATTGGCAGCATCGGGCCGGAGCATGCGATGCGCATTCCGCTCGCAACCTGGTTCCGCTTTCGCCAAGCCGCAGACCTGAGCCGATCGAGCCTGATCGTCATCGCGCAGACCTCCTGCGCAAAGAGCAGCGCTGCCATGGTTCTTAGATTTGAGCCCATGGCCCTATTTGGAACGACGGTAATCGAGAGTGCCGGATATGAAACCGGCGCTTCGAGGCAGAGGTTTGCTCCTGCTCCAGAACCTGTCTTCTTGAACATCGGGCGCAAGCAGCCCCAGTCGACCTGGCAGAGTGCTATGTATTCGCCTGCTGATACATCAGTGCCATCCAAACAAAACCTCTACAAGCCCGCGGCCACTGCGAATTATGTGGCGCGCCACTCGAAAGGCTAGCCATGGAGCCTCAATACCTTTGCGTCTGCGTGCTTAATTTTCCAGCCCAGGCTCTTCTACGGCTGCGTGTAAGTCTCCGTAACCATCCCGTAGCGGTACTCGAGGGTAATCCACCATTGGAGCGCGTCTGCTCTGTCAATCGCTCTGCCCAGAAGCAGGGTGTGGCAATTGGCATGACCAGGGTAGAGGCAGAGACACTGGCAGGCGCTAATGTCCTGATCCGCAGCACGACTGAGGAGGTGCAGGCCCGTCAGGCCGTGCTTGAATGCGCGGGCAGGTATTCCCCATCTGTAGAAGAACCTGCTAGGGAGAATACCTCGGGTAAGTCAGTCAGGGATGAGCAGATATCAGGCAGCGCATCGTCCTATATCTGCGTACTGGATATCACAGGTACAGAAAAGCTGTTTGGACCACCACATGAGCTTGCTCAAAAGCTCCGCATTGACCTAACTAATATAGGTATATATGCATCCCTGGCAGGAAGTACTAACTACCACACTGCAGTAGCCACTGCGCGTGCATGCAGTAATGTCACCATCGTCCCCTCGGGCGAGGAAGCGAGGTATCTTGGCAAGCTCCCGCTTGGAGTGCTCGACTTATCACAAGCTCACGTCAGCACTTTATGTATGTGGGGGATTAAAAGCCTGGGTGCGCTGGCAGATTTGCCTGAGGTCGAGCTTATATCCCGTTTTGGCCAGGAGGGCAAGCGCATGCTGCAACTGGCAAAGGGCGTCCGTCCGCATCTGTTCAGACCTCTGGAGCTAAAGAACGAATTAAAAGAGACATTTGTCTTTGACGCGCCGGTAGAGATTCTAGATTCCTTGCTCTTCGTTCTCTCCCCCATGATCGATCAACTACTGGTGCGCGCACGCAGGCATGCTCATTCCCTTACAGGCATAACAACCCATTTTACCGTGGAGGGTGGCGCGGAACACATAAGAAGCATCAGGCCAGCCACCCCGACTGATGATCGCAAGCTGCTGCTAAAGCTTATCCAGCTTGACATGGAAGCTCATCCTCCTCACGCAGCTGTTATAGCTATGACCATGCACGCCGAGACAGGACAAGCTGCCAAGGTTCAGCTGGGTCTATTTTCGCCTCAGCTGCCCGAGGCCTCAAGATTGGATGTAACCCTGGCCCGCCTGTCAGCCATTGTTGGAGAGGGTCGAGTAGGCTCACCTCAACTGCAGGATACCCATCAGCCAGATAGCTTTCAGAACTCGTCATTCAAAGTACTTAATGCAAAACCTGATGTCACGGAAGATGGCAGCAGGGGAACTCGCCCATCGATACGCCGCATCCGCCCACCTGAGCCGCTGCAACTGCAGCTTGTCTCCGAACAGCCCGGCAGCTTTGCATTCCGCAATCGCAGGTATATAGTCCGCGCCGCCTATGGTCCCTGGAGAGAGAGCGGCGCCTGGTGGAGTGTCACACGATGGTCACGCGAAGAGTGGGACATCATGGCCGAGACTCCCGGCAAAGATGCGCGTTTGTGCTGCCTGATTACACATGACCTGATGCGCCGTCAGTGGCTCATCGAAGCGCTGTATGACTGACTGGCATTATGTCTAAACGATCTGAGTATGTAGAACTTCACGCATCAAGCGCCTTCAGCTTTCTTGAAGGTGCCTCTCTGCCCGAGAAGCTGATTGAGCGAGCGGGAGAGTTAGAGCTGCCGGCCATTGCACTTACCGATCGTAATGGCGTCTATGGTTCAGCCCGCTTTCATACCAAAGCAAAAGCTACTGCAGGAGTGCGTGCTCATATAGGAGCGGAAGTATCGGTGAGCGATCTCGGGCTTCGCGCGACTCCACCCGATTGGCTGCCGCATCAACATTTATCCCAGCCGGTCCGCGTCACCCTACTATGTACCTCGCGTCTTGGATACCAGAACTTATGCCAGCTGATTACTCGCTTCAAGCTGCGCGAGACCACCAAGCTGGAGGGCGCGGCGACAATCGATGACTTGCGTGAATACTCTGCCGGGCTTATCTGCCTGACCGGCGGCGCGGAGGGCCCATTAGCCGCTGCACTCTTTCATAAAGGTGAGGGAGCCGCGCGCCAGGCAGTAGAAAAGCTGATCAGTATTTATGGTGGCGACAATGTCTATATCGAATTACAACGGCACTTTGAGCGTCGTGAAGAATGGCAGAATCAGATTGCGCTGCGGATCGCCGCTTCGCTCCATATCCCCATAGTAGCCACAAATGGAGTGCGCTATGCGTCAGCATATGAACGGGAGGTCATGGATGTCTTCACCAGTATTCGTCACCATACAAGCCTGGAAAAAGCGGGGCGGCTGCTAGCGTCTAATTCAGAGCGTCAACTCCGCTCAGCACGCGAGATGAGCCGCATATTTTATGACGTAGCCCATGCAGTTGAGAATACAGCTGCTATTTCACAGCGTCTGCAATTTCAGCTTGATGACCTGGGTTATGAGTTTCCTCGATATCCTGTTGCTGATGGAGAGACGATGGATTCTTTCCTTCGCAAACGTGTGGCGGAAGGAGTATCACGGCGCTATGATACACCTTCAAATCGTCATCTCCTGGAACGCGCGAAGAGGCAGGTGGAGCGCGAACTTGAGCTTATCCGCAAGCTGGGCTTTGAAGGATACTTCCTGATCGTGTGGGACATCATCAGGTTCTGCCAGCAGCATGGAATCCTGGTCCAGGGGCGCGGAAGCGCAGCTAATTCAGCTGTTTGCTACGCCCTTGAAATCACCGCTGTTGATCCTATCGGCATGGATCTGCTCTTTGAACGGTTCTTGAGTGAGAGCCGCGGGGAATGGCCCGACATCGATCTCGATCTGCCATCCGGCGACAAGCGCGAGATGGCAATTCAGTATATATATCAGCGCTATGGAGAGCTGGGTGCGGCTATGACTGCCAATGTCATAACCTACCGCGGCCGTTCTGCAGCGCGAGAGGTAGGGAAGGTGCTTGGCTTTGATGAAGTGACGACCACCAAGTTGTCCGGATTGGTAGGTAACTGGGAGTGGAAGTCCGAGACCGATACGCTTCAGCATCACTTTCGGCAGGCTGGCTTTGAGTTAGGTAATCCGCGCATTGCCAAGTACCTCGAGCTATGCCTCAACCTGCAGGATCTGCCTCGCCATCTGGGACAGCATTCGGGCGGAATGGTTATATGCCAGGGTATGCTCAACCATGTTGTTCCACTGGAACGGGCGTCAATGCCTGGTCGCACCGTCGTTCAATGGGACAAGGAAGACTGCGCCGACCTTGGTCTAATCAAGGTAGACCTGCTCGGTCTCGGAATGATGGCTGTAATCAAGGATTGTCTCGACACAATTCCGCAACACTATGGTCAAGCTATAAATCTGGCGACATTGCCTCAGGACGACATCGTATACCAGACTCTGTGCCGTGCCGATACCGTTGGCATGTTCCAGGTGGAGAGTCGTGCACAGATGGCCTCGCTTCCGCGCAATTCACCTTCCTGCTTCTACGACATCGTGGTACAGGTAGCCATTATTCGTCCTGGTCCCATCGTAGGCAAAATGATGCACCCCTACATGCGCCGCCGTCAGAAAAAGGAAGAGGTTACCTACCCACATCCTTCGCTTATACCAGTGCTTGAACGCACGCTTGGTGTTCCGCTCTTCCAGGAGCAGCTGCTGAGGATCGCCATGACCGTGGCAAGCTTCACTGGTGCTGAGGCAGAAGAGCTTCGACGAGCAGTAGGGATGCGGCGTTCTATGGAGCGGATGCGGGAGCTTACTGTCAAGCTCCGTGCCGGAATGACAAACAACAAGATAGATCTACCTGTACAGGAAAGCATCATCCAGAGCATCACTTCATTTGCACTTTATGGCTTTCCGGAGAGCCACGCCGCCAGCTTCGCACTGATTGCCTATGCTTCCGCATATATCAAGGTACATTTTCTGGCGGCATTTACGTGTGCCATGTTGAATAACCAGCCGATGGGATTCTATATGCCGGCGGTAATTGTGAAAGATGCGCAGCGCCATGGCCTTCGCATCAAGCCTGTTGATGTGCAGCAGTCAAGCTGGCAGTGCACCCTGGAGCGGGAGCGGGACAAGTCATTATCGCTTCGCCTGGGTCTGATGTATGTCAAAGGTATGCGGCAGAATGCAGGCGAGGCAATCGTGGCAAGCCGGCAGTCGCATGGAACATATACAAGTGTAGAGAACCTGGTTGTGCGGGTTCCAGCACTGAACAGCAAAGACATGGTTCAGTTGGCACGTATCGGAGCGCTTAATCAATTTGAAGAGATCAGGCACCGGCGTGACGCACTCTGGCAGGTAGAGCAGGCGGGACGCCCTGTTGGACCACTCCTCTACGGCATTGAAAATGTAGGCGAAGAACTCAGAAATGCAGATTGTCAGGACTACACAGATATTGCAGCAAATAGTGCCGAGATCGTAGCTCCAATAAGGAGCTCCCGTCTAAAAGCAATGTCGCCACTTAACCAGATGACGACAGAAGAGAGAATTGTCTCTGATTATTCCGGAACTGGACTGACCATCGGTCCTCACCCGATGAGTTACAAGCGGGCGGAGCTTCGCAGGCAGAGTATATGGTCAGCGGCTGAACTGGCAAAGCGTAGAGATGGTGAGTATGTTCGTACGGCTGGATGCGTCATAGCTCGCCAGAGACCAGGCACCGCCAGCGGTTTCATATTTCTTTCCATGGAAGACGAGACAGGTATAGCCAACATAATCATTCATCCCGATCTATACGAACGAGAGAGGATGCTGGTAACGCGAGGCAAGTTTCTGCTGATAGAGGGCAAGCTGCAGAATGAGGACACGATTGTCCATGTCCAGGCGCGCGAGGTTTATCCGCTTGCAGTCACGCACGCCGAGACTCAGTCCCACGACTTCCATTAAATATAGGACATCACCACAAGATCATGGCCATCACTATCGACCTTCTCCTCGCCCGTGCTGAAGAGGCGCGCCGACAACACCGTCTGACAGACGCGATGCACGATTTCGCGGCGGCGGCGCAAATGTGCCGAAAGACAAACAATCTGCATGCCCGGGCGCATGCTCTCACTCGCCTAGGACAGACAGCGAGAGATGCAAAGGAGCCAGACGCAGCGCGCAGAAACTATGAAGAGGCAGTCTCGATATACCGCCAGCTTGCAGACCGAATGAGGATCGCTCATACGGTTCGTCACCTTGGCGACCTGCTTCGGACGCAGGGAGAGGCGTCGCTCGCTGAAGGCTGTTACCTCGAAGCACTCGAAATCTACAGAGGTGACAGGAACACGACCTCTCTAGATCTGGCAAACACCATACGCGGCTTCGCCCTGCTCAAGAGCGATATCGGCCCGCCACAGGAGGCGATTGCACTGTGGACGGAAGCGAAGAGGCTCTACGAGTCTCTGGACGTGCAGCCCGGTGTCATTGAGAGTGAACTTTACATTGGCCGCTTGCTGCATCTCCGGCCGGGCACGCCCTAGCCTTTCGTAGCAATCAGTAAAATCATTGACCAAGGGCAGAAATCCTGTTTTGCTGAATCAAGCCTCGCGACTGTGCCATCTATGACCTGACCGTCCCAGCCCTGGAGGGGGAAATCCTTGCGCCTGATCAGCTTCCTGGCCGGCCTAGCCTGCGTCTTCTTTGTACTGCTGGACGCCTTCCAAACCGTGATACTGCCGCGCCGCGCGACGGGGCGCTTCCGCATCACCAGAATCTTCTATATCGCGACCTGGCGGCCCTGGAAGTACATCACCAAGCGCATTTGCGCGCCCCGCCGGCGCGAGACCGCTTTCAGCTTCTACGGCCCACTCTCGCTTGTCTTCCTGATCGTGATTTGGGCAGGCACGATGCTGCTCGGCTTTGCGCTCGTCTACTTCGCGCTTGGCTCTCCCTTCAACGACTCCCTCGGGCGGCACGTAGACTTTCTCACCGATCTATACGTCAGCGGCACAACCATTTTTACGCTCGGGCTGGGGGACATCGTGCCGCATACCGGCTGGACACGCGAGCTGGTCATCCTCGAAGCAGGCACCGGACTTGGCTTCGTTGCCGTGGTGATTGGATACTTCCCGGTACTCTACGGGGCATTTTCAAGGCGCGAAGTCAGCATCTCGCTCCTTGATGCTCGTGCCGGTTCGCCGCCCACCGCGCTTGAACTACTGCGCCGCCACTCGTTCAAGGGGGGCGACACCGCGCTTGTTTTATTGCTTGAGGAGTGGGAGCGCTGGTCGGCTGAACTGCTGGAGAGTCACATCTCCTATCCGCTGCTTTGCTACTTTCGCTCGCAGCACACCAATCAGAGCTGGTTGAGCGCCCTGGTCGCCGTGCTCGATAGCTGCGCCTTGCTCATCGCGGGTGTCCAGGGGCATCCCGCGCGACAGGCTCAGCTTACCTTTGCCATGGCTCGTCACGCCCTGGTCGACCTGTCGCAGGTCTTTGGCCTTGTTCCCATCCCACTCACTAAGGACCGCCTGCCGGCAGCGCAGTTTGAGCAACTCTACTCTGAACTCTGCCAGGCGAACATAAGCGTCTGCCGGGACAGCAACTCCAAGGAACGTCTGCTCTCAATGCGAGCCCTCTACGAGAGCCATGCCGAGGCGCTGAGCGACTACCTGTGCATGCCGCTTCCTCCCTGGGTAGCAGAGCGTCCCCACAAGGATAACTGGCAGGCCGTAGCACGGTTGAGAGCGCAGGTCGAAGAGACGAGCGAGTCGCGAGCTACACGGCAGCAGGCGCATGTCACTATAGCTGCCGACGACAGCAACCACGATTTTTGATCGCAACTTTTCTCTTTGAACCGGGTCTGAGCCATCGAAGGAAGGTCCAGAGTTCAGAAATCTTACCCGTAAAGTAGAAACCGGCGCTCTAATCAGCGCCGGCTTGACTGAATCAGGATGTAGGGAGCGAACAAGGCTCATCGGAAAGCAGCCTGGGAGATCTTCGAGAGTAGCTAGGAGATCTTTCTTGAGCTTCTCGATCCAATCTGTATGTCACGGCCCCGTTCAAAGGGAATGATCTTCGCCCCTCTTCTTTCAGGACGAATGCTGATGGCGGTGCCCCGGTGCCTGGAACTCAGGTAGGCAAACACGGCGAAATAGACGACGAGAATGAGAGCAAGCAGCCACACGTAATACCACCTCAACCCACGAAGGGTCCTTCGACTTAGCTAACCGTTACGAGAGGGATATTACTCTGCTAATAAATGCTCCGTCTAGTGCAATCTAGACCGCAATGGCGTTCTCTCGTTCAGAATACGCACGCGAAGTGCATCGGGCATAGCTCTGCCCGATGCAAGCGTTGTCTATAGACTACAAATGCTATGGAAGGAAGCTGTCGCACGATGACGTCAGCTTAGAGCTCGACTGCAGCGGCCGTTAAGCCGTGACAGGATCGAGAATCCGGGACCACGCGCGCTCTCGCCGTTCCGCAAAAGCGTTCTTGTGGTATGCATACCCGGCAATCAGGGGTAAAGCCAGGGTCGCCTCGCTGAAGACCATCTGTTCAAAAGTCGTATCCACCTTACCCCAGGAGCTCGCCTCCTTTAAAGTGCTTGAAGAGAGCGCTCCATCGCGGACGTCGGCTATCGTGATCTGGATCGCGTACTTGTGCATCGGCGCAACGACTCCGAGTATCTCTGCGGCGACCACGATGTCCTGGGCGAAGTTCTTTGGCACTCCGCCGCCGATCATCAAAAGACCCGTCGTCGGGTTCGCGATCTTTAGCTGCGTCAGCTCATAGAAGTCTTTTGCCGAGTCGATCGAGACCTTTGGCTTGTCCTGACGGGCGTGCTGATGGGCCACGAGGCCAAATCCGGCCGAGCAGTCGCTGAAGGCGGGGCAGAAGATCGGAACGTTCTTTTCGTAGGCAGCGAAGACAATCGAGTCGACGCCACCACCCTTGACAGTCTTGCCTTCGCGCTCGAGGTAGGCACCCATTGCGTGGATGAATTCACGGGAGCTGTAAGGGCGCGGATCCAGCGAGTTGGTGATCTTTTCAGTCGTCTCGTCACAGAGGCGGAGCTCCGTCTCATCGATCAAGGTGTCGTAAATGCGATCGATCATCAGCTCGCGCAGGGTTGCGTCCTCGGTGCCCTGCTTGTAGAGCTCGTCGGCGATCCAGTGCTTGAAACCGAGCGCCTCGAAGAAGTCCTGGTCGACGATATTCGCGCCGGTCGAGACGATCGCGTCAACCATGTTGTTACGCAGCAGATCGATGACGATCTGCTTCAGGCCCGCGCTTACCAGCGATCCCGCGAGGCAGAGAATGACGCCGCAATCCTGATCGCGCAGCATCCGCTCGTAGATCGACGCCGCACGCGAAAGGTCACGTGAGCTGTAAGCCATGTGCTGCATCGCATCCACCAGCGCTACCACGTTGTGTTGCTTGATATCGATGTGCTGGATGGGGTTTTGGAGGAGCTCTTCTTTAGTAGGCATAGGCCTCTAGGATAACAAAGCGCTCCCCATCGCTCCGCCATCGCCGTGTGAAAAATCGGATAAGCTTACGATCGAAATGCGGCTCCCCTTGTCAGAGTTCCGTCACGCGCTGCAGCTGCGACGAACCGTAGCACCTGAGGCACCGGATGGCTCTTCAGCGAACAAGACCTTCCGTACGTGTTCTGCTCCGTCTCGGCCTGTGGTTTCTCTGCGTGCTCGTTTCCATTGTCATTTTCAGCCTGCTCTTCAGTGTGTACATCGACTCTGCGGGCTCGTTCTTCCTCCTCTTCGGGCTCACCGCAAAGTTCGCGTTTCCAGTAGGACTTTTGTACCTGCCGTTCGTGGTTGCGCTCGCGGACCCGACTGGCCGGAGATTCTGGATCGTTCTGTTTAGCGGTAGTTTGATTGGGCCTGCCTCCCTGGCCGTCTGGGGTCTGGTCCTTCAACTACGCGGAGCGGACCCGGGAGCGATCTGGGAGGGAAACGGCATCGACATTGGCCTGGGTGTGGCGATCGTCTGCGCCGCTGTCGTGGGCTCCCTGACGACTGTGCTCTATGTCACAGGGTTGAAGATCATGCTCGATCGACCCAATCTCGGGTGAGCCAAGCCTTGGAAGATCCGACGCGACCTTTACCTCGATGGTCTTGACCTGCTCCTGCGTATGAAGCAGGCACGAAGTTTAGTAGCTTATTTTTGCCCTTCCAGGCCATCAGCGGTTCACGTCTGTGTTCGTTTACGAAGTGCTGATTGTTGTCAGCATCCAAAGAGCACTCCGCCTTTGTCTGAGCACGCCTGATCACCGCTATACTCATTCGGTATGCGACCAGCTCTCAGCCGCCCCGTCCTTCTTGCGTTCGCCTCAATGATCCCCCTGCTCGCCAGCCCCGCCTGCTTTGGCTGGGGCGCCGAAGGGCATCGGATGATCAACCGGCTGGCTGCCGAAAAGCTGCCGATGGATGTTCCTGAGTTCCTCCGCACCGCCGCCGCCATCGAGGAGATTGAGTACCTCGGTCCCGAACCTGACCGCTGGCGCTCTGCCGCCGAGCCGGAGTTGAACAGCGCACAGGCTCCTGAACACTTTATCGACCTTGAAATCGCCGATCGTATCGGCCCGCTTCCGCGCAGGCGATTCGACTACATCGCCGCGCTGAACGCGACCGTGGCAGCTCACCCTGACTGGGCCAAAGAGATGCGTCCCGAGCGCGTTGGGCTACAGCCCTACGTCACGGTCGAAGTATTCGAACGCCTCCAGGCTGCATTCCGCGAGTACCGCGCCCTCAGCGGCCAGGGCAGTAGTACCAGGCCTGTCGAAGCCGCGATCCTCTTCTACACGGGATGGCTGGGCCACTATGTCGCCGACGGTTCGCAACCGCTGCACGTCACCGAGAACTACGATGGATGGATCGAGAAAGCCAACGCGAACGGCTACTCGACGGCACACGGGGTTCACGCCCAGTTCGAAACCGCCTTCGTCCTGGCGAACATCCACTCTGTGGACGTGGCGCTCCTGATGACGCCTCCGCATGTACTGAAGGACCCGTTCGCCGAATATCTCGTCTACCTGAGGCACTCCGCGTCGCTCGTTGAACGTGTATATCAGTTCGACAAGGGGGAGGCCTTCGCCGGATCGGGCAGCGCGGAGTCGCGGCAGTTCGCGGCAGAGCGGCTGGCTGCGGGGGCGAGCGAACTTCGCGACCTGATCTACACGGCGTGGCTGCACAGCGCTGCGCCGGTGCCCGAATACCATCCAACCGCCCAGGCCGCGGCCGCTCCCGCCAAGCACTGAAGCCGTTCAGCGATCCGGCGCGGCGAACGCCCGCGGCCTTGCGTTGCCGCTGGGAGTTGCACCAGAGACAAGGTCAGCGCTCGATGATTGTGCCTCCGACTTCACGCGGGTCTGCTCGGTCTGACAAAGCAGCGGCGCGATTTAACAGGAGGCGTATCAAGGGCAGTAGCAGAAGAAAGAAGAGGAGCAGCAGCCCGGGCGATATGACTGCCCAGGCGGCAATGGCGTGCCATTGATCTGCCAGCAGTAGACGCATCGTCTGGTCCGGCGCGCTGCGCATCATCTCCAGCAATTTCGGCGGTGAAAGAGGCAGTCGCGGGGAGTGGAACAGTCGCTCACCCATCCGCATGAAAGGGACAAGCAGCACAAACTGAAGCGGCAAGGCAAGGTAGTTACCAACTTCGATCACGGGCAGGCTGAGGCGGAAGAGCAAAGCCACCACCGCGCACAGGATCGTGGTCGCACCGAACAGGGGAAAGCAGCTCAGAGTCATCCCTAGCGCAAGTGTGAAGGCCAGCCGGCCGGGGGACACGCCGGTTCGCAGAAAGCCCAGCATGGAGCGCGAAAGATCCTGCGGCGAACGTGCAGCGAACCGAGCCATGACGGTAGGATGCACCTTCAGCGCCTGAGCAGATCAAGCAAGTAAGGGCAGCAGGTTCGTGAACAGATCGGTCAGTCGCTGCTGCACTCGCTTGCCCGTCTCCATCACCTCGAGGTGGTCGATCGGCTGATCGAGCACCCCGGCGGCCATGTTCGTCACGCACGAGATGCCGAGCACCTCGATGCCCATGTGCCGCGCCACGATCACCTCGTGGACGGTCGACATTCCCACGAGGTCTGCGCCCATGGTGCGGAAGGCGCGAATCTCCGCCGGAGTCTCATAGCTGGGACCGGTGACGGCGAGGTAAACACCTTCCTCAAGCTCAAATCCAGAATGCCGGGCAGCCTCCTGCGCGAGCGCCCGCAGGCGACGCGAATAGGCCTGCGTCATGTCAAAGAAGCGGGGACCGAACCGGGCCTCGTTCCGGCCGGAGACGGGATTGCTGCCAGTAAGGTTGATATGGTCCGAGATCAGCACGAGTTCGCCCTGCTTGTACGTTGAGCGGATGCCACCTGCCGCGTTTGTAACCACTACAGTCCCGATCCCCAGACGACCCAGAACCCGCATCGGAAACGTGACCTCGAGGGGAGAGTAGCCCTCATAGCTGTGAACTCGCCCCTGCATCACGGCCATCGGAACACCGGCCAGCTTGCCTAACACAAGCCTGCCACTGTGGCCCTCAACGGTCGACTGCGGGAAGTGTGGAATTTCGGTGTAGGGGATGATTACCGGATGCTCTACCGCTTCGGCCAGCGCTCCCAGGCCTGAGCCGAGCACCAGCGCCACCTGGGGAGCAACAGCAATGCGGCTGCGAACGAACTCCGCCGCCAGGGTGGCTCGCGCAAAGACATTGGTGGCATCGTTGGCATTTTCCCCTGCAAGGTTCGGCGGGCTGCTCTGGTCGCTCATCCTTTACCTCATCAGTACGCCGACAATGGATGCCGACATCAGGTTAGCCATGGTGCCTGCCAGCATGGCTCGAAATCCCAGCGAGGCGAGATCGTTGCGACGATTGGGCGCGAGTGCACCGATGCCGCCGATCTGCATTCCGATCGAGCCGAGATTGGCAAAGCCGCACAGGGCAAACGTCGCGATCGAAAATGTTCGCGGCGAGAGCACCTTCTTCTGCAGACCGAGCTGGGTGTAGGCGACGAATTCATTCAGCACTGCGCGCGTGCCGAGCAGGTTGCCGATCGCGGGAGCCTCGCGCCATGGGATGCCGATGATCCACGCGACCGGTGCACCAAAAAAACCAAGGATCGAGTTGAGGCTGTGGGGAGTGCGTACGCCGTGTGCCCAGGCGAAGTTCGAGATCCCGAGCAGCATTGCGTTCACCAGTCCGACGAGGGCGAGGAAGCTGATCAGCATGATTGCCACGTTGAACGCGAGTTGACCTCCATCAATGGTGCCGCGCGCAATGGCGGCGATGAGGTTATCGTTCTTGTGCTCCTCGGTGGGCGGCATCTTCACCGTGCCCGCGGTCGCAGGAATCTCGGTCTCCGGCACCAGCATCTTCGCGATGAGGATTGTGCCAGGCGCAGTCATGATCACCGCCGAGAGCAGGTCCTGCGCGTTGATGCCGAAGCTGATGTAAGCCGCCATGATGCCGCCCGAGACGTGCGCCATGCCGCTGGTCATGATGGTCATCAACTCCGAACGGGTCGCGCCGGCGAGGAAGGGACGGATGGTCAAGGGCGCCTCCGTCTGCCCCATGAAGATGCTGGCGGCGACGTTGGTCGACTCGGCACCAGACGTACCCATCGTCCGCTGCATGACCCAGCTCATGGCTCGGATCACCTGCTGCATCACTCCGATGTGGTAAAGGACTGCGAAGAAGGCGGAGATGAAGATGATGGTCGGCAGCACCGCAAACGCAAACACAGCCAGCGGATTACCGGGGGTTCCGAGCGGACCGAAGACCATTGACGATCCATCGACGGCATGCCCCAGCAGCGATGTGACCATGCGGCTCGCTCCGGCGAGCAGGGTCTGCCCAAAGGTCCACTTGAGAACGAGCAGGGCGAAGAGCATCTGCAGCCCCAGCCCCCATGCCACCGTACGCCAGCGGATGGCGCGACGGTTGGTCGAAAACAACCACGCCAGCAGCAGCATGGTCAGCAGCCCTAACACGCCGGTAAATCGCGCCAAATTTTTCTCCGCGTCTGTCGAGTGAGGAACTTATATGTTCTTATACCGTCTTTCGTTCTTGAACTGGTGCGCATTCTCGATGGTCACGATCTCAGAAACAAGGGGCGGCACGATGCCCGCTTCGCCGGTAATGTGCAGAGCCGCGGTGAGCAGCCGCTCCGGCTCGGCAAAGCGATCCTCATGCTGCGCAAACATCGTGAGCAGCGGCTGTCCAGCCTCGACCCTGGCGCCTAGGTTGACGTGCATCTCGAGGCCGGCGTGCGGTTCGACCGGCTCACCGGCCCGCTCGCGACCTGCCCCCAGACGCTGCACCGCCCAGCCCACCTGCTCGCAATCCATGCTGCTGAGATATCCGCTGTGACCTGCGACAAGCTGCCTGGTCGCGGCCGGTTGGTGGAACGCTGCCGCATCCTCGAACAAATCCGCATCACCGCCCTGCGCGTGCACCATCCTCTTAAAGACGTTGAGCGCCGCGCCGCTGTGCAGGATCGATTCGGCGCGCTCCCGTCCCGCCTCGGCAGACTCGGCCTTGCCGCCCAGGTGCAGCATCCAGCCCGCCAGCCTCAGCGACAGCTCGCGCAAACCTTCGCTGAGCGGGTGACGGCGATTGGCCATGACCTCGACCGACTCCTGTATCTCGATCCAGTTGCCCGCCATGCGTCCAAGGGGCTGGTTCATGTCGGTGAGCAGCGCCACGGTGCGCGTACCCGCTGCCTCTCCGGTCTCGACCATCAGCGCAGCGAGATGCAGGCCTGCCTCGCGCTCCTTGAGAAATGCGCCGGAGCCGGTCTTCACATCGAGCACGAGGCCATTCAGGCCGGCAGCCAGCTTCTTGCTCATGATTGAGGCGCAGATCAGGTCGGGGCTCTCGACCGTGCCGGTACGGTCGCGCAGAGCGTAGAGCATGCGGTCGGCAGGTACAAGGTTCTCCGTCTGGCTGACGATGGTTGCGCCACATTGCGCGAGCACGGCGCGTATCTCGGTAAGGCTGAGCAGAGTCCGGTAGCCGGGAATGCTCTCGAGCTTGTCAAGGGTTCCACCGGTGTGGCCGAGCGCCCGCCCGCTGATCATGGGAACCACCAGCCCGGCCGCCGCCGCAATCGGTGCGACCAGGAACGACGTCTTGTCTCCCACTCCGCCGGTCGAGTGCTTGTCGACGGCGAAGCAGCCCAGCGCCGATGGATCGAAGACCTCGCCCGAGAACCGCATCGCGGTCGTCAGCGCATGCAGCTCTGCTCCCGTGAGTCCACGCAGCAGCGCCGCCATCAGCCATGCGGAGAGCTGCTCCGGCGGGATCGTCTGGCGCGCCGCACCATCGACGAGAAACTGCATTTCGTTGCCGCTCAGCTCACGTCCGTCCCGCGTCTTGCGGATGAGGTCGACGGGGTGGATCGCTTCAGGGGTCATCTCTCTTGCTCCGATATGCCTGGTCTCGACCGTCCTGATTGAGGCTGTTCGCAGCGCATTGACCTGCGTCTGCTGCCCGTGACGTAGATGAGCTAAGCACCCTCAAGGCTGAAGCTATAGGGAAACACGTCGCGAAAGGGCACACTCTCCGGGCCGGCGTTTCCGGGGAAGAATATCCAGGCATCCGGTTCGACAAATTCACTGAGCACCTGGCGGCACGCCCCGCAGGGAGGGCTCGCTGCGCCATTGAGATTCGTCACAGCGATCGCCTTTATCTTTACCTCAGCCCCGCGCTCGCTCACTGCTCGCACCACGGCCGATCTTTCGGCGCAGATAGCCAGTCCATAGGAGGCATTCTCCACATTACAACCGCCTACGATCGAGCCATCCGCCAGCAGCAGCGCGGCGCCTACGCGGAACTTCGAGTAAGGAGCGTAGGCGTGCCCGGCCGCCTGCTCCGCAGCCAGCTGCAGTGCGTCAACCAGGTTGGGAGAGAGGCCATGGCTCATGCTGCTGTGAGGCTATTGCAAGGCTCGCGCGCTGGCAAGCCGATGCCCTCCATCCATTGATAGGCGGCGAGTGAGGGCCCACACACGGCGCAGGCGATGTGCGACAGTGTAGCAATGGCTCGCCCGGTGAATGAAAGCAGGACCGCCCTGGGCTATGGAGCCTGCGCTATGGCAGGCTGCCTCTGGGGCATGGGCTTCTACTTCGGCAAGATTGCGCTCGGGGAGATGGGCGTCGCGCACATGGTGCTCTATCGCTTCCTTTTTGCCTCGATCACGCTGCTGCCGCTGGGGCTGCGCCATCGGCTCACCATGCGCGCCGCCGAGCTTCGCCTGCTGCTGCTGGCGTCTTTCCTCGGCGTGCCGGTCCAGTTCCTGGTCCAGTTCTACGGGCTCAAACGGACCACCGTCTCGCACGCCTCGCTCATGGTCGGAACGATGCCGGTCATCCTTGCTGTGGGCGCCTCGATCTTCAACCGCGAGAGAGCGCACGAACGACTCGACCGTACGGGCTGGCTCGCTATCCTCGGCTCGAGCGCGGGTGTGGCGCTGATCGTGCTCGGCGGCAGGCATGCTGCGGATGCAGGCGCCAGCGGCCCATCTCTCTACGGCGACATGCTGGTCGTGTTGTCCTTGCTGATTGCGCTGTTTTGGATACTGCTCAACCAGCGCCTGATGGCTGGCCATGCGCCGGTGGTCGTGACTACGTACGGTCTGCTCGCGGGCACGGCGATGCTCGCGGTCTGGGTGCCGCTTGTCTATGGAATGCCGCCAATCCACATGAGCCTGCGCACCTGGCTGGCTCTCGGGGCCAGCGGAGCTCTGTGCACCGCGTCGAGCACCCTGCTCTGGAACTGGGGCATTCATCGCGTGCCGTCCTCACGCGCCGGGGTCTTCCTCAACATCGAACCGGCGCTCGGCTCGATCCTGGGAGTCAAGCTGCTGGGCGACCACCTCGGCCCCTTCGCCTGGCTCGGCGGAGGCCTGATCGTTGCCGCCGCGGTCGCCCTGACCACCCGCGGCCAGCAGGTTGCTGAAGTTGTGACGCAAGCTGAAGCGCGCCTCACGTAGTGGCGTCGAGCTCTCTAGCGCACGCTCCGCCACTGCCCGGCTTGGATCACTCCAAGGGTTGACCAGGGGGAGACATATTCGCAGAATCTTGAACTTGCGTGTGACGAGGGTCAGCTAGCCTGACTCTTAGCCGATCTCAATGGCCACCTTGCTGAAAGTGAGGACAAATGTTGGCAACCGTCTCGGGGTCGAGGTCTCCGATGATAACCGCCGACCCGTCGGATCTTGAATTCTGAACTTGCGTCCGCCGCTCAAAGCCGCTTCCTAGATGTCCATCGAGTACTGCTCAGAGGCGGACAGCAGTCCCACCGGCTTTGGCTCGCTCGCCAGAGCCAGCACCAGTCTCTCCAGCACCAGCCGCTTGTCCGGTGGAGAAGACCGCAACTCCAGGTCGCTGCGCGCGATCAGTCGCAGGGCACGCGTAAGCTCGCGGCGCGACTTGTAACGGCGCGCCTGTCGGATCAGATCATCGGCGGCAAATGGCGGCATCCGAAACCCCTGCCACAGAGCCTGCCAGATCGCTCGCGAATCCCGCACGTCCTTCTCGACGATCACCAGCATCTGCCGGAATGTGCGCGCCAGCATGTAGAGGTGGCCGATGGCCGAATCTTCGCCGCCGTCCGAAGCATTCAACAGCCCCTGCAGCAGCAGTAGTGCCCGCGGCTTGTCCTTCGACGAGATCGCGTCTGTCAATTCATAGAGGGAGCGCTGCTTCGCGGCGAGCACCATCGTCTCCACATCCCCCAGCGTGACCCTGCGCTTTTCGCCTGCATAGAGCAGCAGCTTTTCAAATTCGCTCGCAATCAGCATCATGTCGGCGCCGAGCGAGTCGGCCAGCTCCCGCGCTGCATCCGCGTCGAACGTGACTTCGCGCTTCTCGGACTCTGCCAGCAGCCAGCGCAGCGCATCTGCCTCGTCGACACGCGCCAGCTCCACCAGCCCGCACCAATCCCCCAGCGTCTCGCGGATACGGTCGTAGCGCTCCTTATCCTGCATGTCCATACGCCGCAGGTCGGCGGCGATACGGATGTGATCCGCAACGAAGATCAGCAGCGCCTGCGGGTTGGGCGAACGAAAGTACGCATCGATGGCGGCGAACTCGTCCTTCTTGGCTCCGCGTGTGTAGAGCACCCTCAGGTTGCGCAGGAAGAGCACCTGAAAAGGCGCCATTAGCGAAGGACTTTGCGCGCGGTCGAGCGCGTCGAAGATGCCCGTCTCCGCCAGGTCGAGGTCCGACAGGCAGAAGTCGCGCATCTCCGGCGGCACAAACGCTTCGAGCACCGCGCGGCGGCAGCGTTCGTAGAGGAAGGCTTCATCCCCGAGCAGAACGTACCCGGCTCGCAGCTTACCGCTACCGGACGCAGCTGCCTTGATCTCGGCCACAAACCGGCTGGCCGATGCGAATCCGGAGCCCCATCTTCCGCTAGACACGCCCACGCTGCCGGCAGAACTCACGATTGCTCTCCAGACGAGACGTTCCAGTGAGCAGGCGGCAGACTCGAGACTGCCGGGCAGCCGGCGGTGCCGCAAACGGGTGCGGTCAACAGGCTCATCAGAATGAATCCAGGATGTCGCTCACCAGTGATTGCGCGAAGTCGCGGGAGAGCCGCCGCACCGCCGCAGGATCCTCCTGGATGAAGCTGGTGAGGTCCTGCGTGGTTTGATACTGCTGGCGGAACATGTATCCATCGTTCCTGTAGAGCACTCGCTGGTCGCGATCCGTCACCCAGACCCGCGCGCTGATGGTGATCACATAGCTCGATGACTGGCCGGTACGCGAGTTGTAGGTGAGAGGGATGATGTCGAACTTTGTGATGGTCCCGTGCACCACCGCATCGGCGGCCTCGGGGGCGTTTACGACGGAGTAGGGGCTGCGGCTGGTGAACTCATGAATCACCGCCTGGGTGAACTGCACATCGGTGTGATACGACTGCGTGGTGTTGGCAAAGAGCGGCACGGCGAGCGAGTGCATGGACGCAGGGAGGTGGGTCGCCGAACCCCCCGCATGGTACCCGCAGCCGGCCAGTGCAGCCAGAGCCAGGCCAAAAACGGACAAGCCGAGAGGGCGGCAGGGTGAGGGACGGAGAGGAGGCATGCGCAACTTCATTGTCTCAGGTCGAGAGCGGCGGAGGCGAGGCGCTGCCTTTCGCCGCCCGCGGGGGCCGGAGACTACGTATGCGGTGGCTTTCGCAGCATTAAGCATTGAAACTGCAGACGATCCACAAGTATGATCGAGCCCACTCCAAAAGGGTCACACGGCCAAGGTGCCAACATGACACACAGGCAGGACCTCGAACCAATCGTGCGTGAAGTGACCTCCTGTGTGCTTGAGAGACTGCGCCGGGCGGAGTGCGTCCCGGCGGCCGCGGGCCTGCTCGCCGACAGCCCCGAGACCGCGCGGCTCAAGGCGGAGATGGTGCACGTAGGCCGCAAGCTCTGGGACCGCGAGTATGTCGACGGGAACGGCGGCAATCTCTCCGTGCGTCTGTGCAGCGAGTTCGTACTCTCTACCCCCACCATGATGAGCAAGGGCGACCTGCAGCCTGACGACATCTGCCTCTGCGACATGTCCGGCGTGGTCGTGGCCGGCCCGCACCAGCGCTCCAGCGAACTGCTGCTGCACCTCGAGATCTACAAGGCCAACCCAAACGCCAAGGCCGTCGTCCATTGTCATCCACCGCATGCAACGGCCTTTGCCGCCACCGGCGCGCCGCCTCCTTATGGGGTGCTCACGGAGCAGGAGATCTTCATCGGCCCGGTTGCGATGGCCCCCTACGAGACGCCCGGAACGCAGGCCTTTGCGGAGACCGTGCTGCCCTTTGTGCACCAGCACAACACCATCCTGCTGCAGAATCATGGCATCGTCTGCTGGTCTGACACCCTCACTCATGCGGAGTGGCTGGCTGAGATCTTCGACACCTACTGTCGCACCATTATCCTCGCCAAGCAGATGGGTACTCCGCTGTGCTACATCGCCGATGACAAGATCGAGGAGATCTTGGAGCTCAAACGGCGCATGGGATTTCCGGATGCACGCATCACGCCGCGTGACTCGGAGCATCCGCTCTCCCCCGATCGCTGGGCCTACGGGGAGCTGACCTACAGCAACCATCTCAAGGACTGGTAGGGCCACCTGACAAGGCCTGCAGAAGGCCCGGCAGCATCTCTTCTGGTGCGGATCTTAGAACGAGGGGATCACCGGACCGGAGGAAGCCGCCCGCTCGCCACCCACCTAACTAGCCCGGACCGGTTCGACCGGAAGCGGAGGAAGCAGCTCGGCAAGCCCCATCTGTTGTAACTCACGGTGTAATTCGGGGATCGTGCGATAGATGACGCCCTGCATTCCAACCGCGCGAGCGGTAAGGATATTTTCCTGCCGGTCATCGATGAACAGCGCCTCGCCGGCGCGTACGTCGAGCCTCTCCAGGGCGTGATGGTAGATCGCCGGGTCCGGTTTCGCGAGCCGCAGCCGGCACGACCAGATCTTCGCGGTGAAGCTCTTGACCCAGGGAAAGCGAAGCAGCGCCGGCACCAGATCCTCACCGATATTCGACAGTATCCCGGTCCGGAAGCCCGCCCGTCCCACCTCAATCGCCCAGTCGACCATGGCCTGGTCAAGGCTCATCCACATGCGGATGTCGGTCTCGATCAGCTGCGACACCTGCGCCTCGGTGAGCGATACACCGGCGCCCTCCGCGCAAAGACGCCAGTAACCGCGCCCCTCAAACTCACCCGCATCGTAGGCGTGACGATGGGCCCAGTACTGCGCCTCAAAGGTCTCTGCCGGTGCGCCAAATATCTGCACCAGTTCTTCATGGGCGACAGGATCGGCCGGTGCGCTGAGCACCATTCCATAATCGAAGATGACGGCGCGAAGGGGCATGGGCGAGGCAGGCTCCTGGACTTAGGATTTCCCTTATTGTCGCAGACCCTCCCCTCGACCGAGCAAGTTGAAGTCCGAGCCTGCTCGCAGGCTATCCCGGGGGGCGCGCCTTGGCTCCCGCCTGCTGACTGCTGCTCACCGAGAATTTCTTATAGTTGCTGGTCGTGATCGCGATCTCCTCGGATATCCCTTTGAAGAGCAGTACCCGCGCATCGAGGTGGAGCTGCACCTTCACGGGAAGCCAGACCTCGTGGTTGATCAGGCCCTGATCGAGCGTCATCGTGCTCCCCTTGTGGACAGAGGCCAGCATGCCGCCACCGATGTGAAAGTCCTGGTCAAATCGGGCGTAGAGGCGCGCAATCGTCCTGTCCTTTTCATCGATCCAGGCGGTGCCCGACAGGTCCCTGAACGCCTCTTCCTCTCTGCTGTGTGTCTTGGCGTGCGGGTTGCTCAGGAAGTCGAAGACGATCGTCTCGCGCCCGTTCCGTAACTCGCGCCGCGGATTTCGCCAGATCACGTTTTCAATGATCCGGCTGATCGAGAGCGAGTCGTCCTTGCTACCCTCATCGCGCGAGTTCTGCGCCGCCTTCTCGACCGCCTTGGTGGCCCGGTCCTGCTCCTTCTTCTCCTCGCCCGCTTCGAGCGGCTTGCCGTTGCGCTTCACCAGGCGCCTGATCTCACGGCCGTTGACGTAGAAGATCTCGAACTCCTCCGTGCGGGTCTCCTTTACGCCGCCCCTGCCGTCCATCTCCCTGGTCTCAACTGTCTCGGTGTAATCGTAGTCTTCCCGCACCTGGTCAATGTGTTTCTGACCGTCCGCGACGTCACGCAGCAGCGCAGGAACGTCTGCAATCGCAGTCGTCCCGGCAGGTGGCTCTACCGTCCCGGCCACAGCAGGGCCAGCAACGATGAGCCCAAAGGTGCAGAGCAGAGCCGCAGTCCAGAGCAGGCCAGGAGGGGTCGTCCTGCGTCGCCCGTAAGAAGGAGTGGATGAGGAGATCGTCCGGGTCAAAGAAATCAAGCGAACGGTCATGCACCTAGGCTACGCCCAACCGCTGCCGCACCTGAGGCGAGCCCTCCGTCGAGGACGGTGTCGCCACTAGCGGCCGGGATAGGGCGACCGTGGGGCTGCAATCCCTGGAGCCCGGTGCGAAGGAGCCAAAGGCAGCACGGCGCGACCTTCCTTCGACCTTCTGCTTCCTCGCGCGTGCCCGCCTGGGGCAAGGTGCGCGGCGTGCAGGGCGTTTGCGGGGACGCGCGCTGCGCCGGCAGCGCCAAACCCCGCTGAGGGGAGCGGTTGACCGGTCAGCCGAGTGGGTGAGGGACCGGCCGGCGCAAGAGGCACACGGGGGTGAAAGGCGCCTCCCGCGACGAGCACCGCAACCGCAGCGAGGCTGGCAGCCAGAGTCGCCATGGCGATCTGCGAGTGCGGGTTGAGGCGCCGCCAAAGCCACCGCCACTCCGCGGCCTGGAAGACCCGCTGCCACCATAACGACGCAGGTGCAGACGTGCCGGCAGCCAGCGCGCAAAGCAACCGCTCCTCGAGACCTGGACGAGGCTGCGCGTGTGCCAGCGTCAGCAGCGCGGCGTCGATCTCCCTGTCATACGTTCCCATCGTGTGAACGGGCTCTCTCATCGGCGCATCCTCCCCTTCTCAAGCAGCAGTGCGAGCTCTCGCCGCGCGCGAAAGATCCGGGACCGTACTGACGACTCCGTGGTCCCGAGCACGCCCGCGATCTCGGCGGTCGAGAGCTCGTCGACGGCAGAGAGCAGCAGCGCCTGGCGCTCCTTTGCCGGTAGCCTGTCGACCAGCCCCAGGATCATCTCGCACCCTTGAGCCGAGGCCAGAGCCTCGTCGGCACGCGCTTCCGCAGCAGGTACGGTTCGCGCCGCGTCGGCGATGTCTTCGGTCTCGGGCCTCGCCTTTACCCGGCGTTTGCGGTCCAGCACAACGTTCCAGACGATGCGGATCAGCCAGATGCGTACATCGCGAATCTCGGGCAGCTTCTCGCGGTGCCGCAGCACGCGTACAAAGGCCTCCTGAACAGCATCTTCAGCCTCAGAGGAGTTGCGCGTCACAGAGTACGCAACCCGGTAGAGGGTCGCTGAATACTCGAGCACCAGCCCGGTGATAGCATCGCCTGAGCTTGACGCGACGACAGGGTCCGCCTGGGGGCTGCCGGACACCTGCCCCCAGCGGGGGTCGAATGGCGGTTCTTCCGTCTCTGCCTCGAGCGTGTGCATCTGTCTCATTGTAGAGACGCGGGGCGGCGTCGTTTCGCTCAAGCAAACAGCGAAGCTGCGGGTGATCAAGGCCGCCCGCTCCACTCTCTGGTAACGGGCAGGCGAACCAGGGGCAAAGCCTCCCACGCGTTCGAATTTCGGTCCGCGAGGGAAACTCTTCGATCTGCGATCGTTGCTGCAAGGGAAACTCATGGGAAGAATGCACCTCATCGAGATTCACGATCACCCTCATTTCCCTGCCTTTCTGCGGGATCTGGTGACCGATGGCCTGCAGGCGATGTGGGACTACGGAAACTTCTACAAGCCGATTGCAGCGACGTTGCGCCGCAGCCTCGCGCTCTGCGCCACGAGCGAAGTCCTGGACCTCTGCTCCGGTGGGGGTGGGCCGTGGCTGAGGCTTGCCGGTGAAGTGGAGGCCGGTGACGGCCATGCACTCCATATCTGCCTCACCGACAAGTTTCCCAACCTCGAGGCCTTTGAACGCGCCCGCGCCGCTACGGGGAGCCGGATCGACTTCTGTGCGCAGCCGGTCGACGCCACCAACGTGCCTGCAGGCCTGAGAGGCTTCCGGACGATCTTTTCTTCCTTTCATCACTTTCGGCCGGAAGAGGCGCGGCAGCTGCTGCGCAACGCAGTCGAAAGCGGTGAGGGGATTGGGGTCTTCGAGGCGGCAAAGCGCAGCCCGAAGACCTTTCTGCTGATCTTCTGGGTGCCGGTGATGGCGCTGGGAGTGACCCCGCTGATACGGCCCTTCCGGTGGTCTCGTCTGCTGTGGACTTACCTGCTGCCGGTCGTCCCCTTCGTGCTCTGGTTCGACGGCATCGTCTCCTGCCTCAGGACCTACTCCCAGCAGGAGCTTCGCGAACTGGTGGAAAAAATCCCGGCGTCCAGTTGGGAAATTGGGGAATCGAACGCTGGGCTGCTGCCTGTGACGTATCTGATCGGCTACCCGGAGCGCACCGCATCCCCCTCTTGAGATCCTGGCCATTCAGCCCAAATTGGGAAACCCGCAAGCCGTCTGGCTTGCGGGTCTCCTTCGAGCGGTTTGCAGAAGGTCTATTGGCGGGTCGCACCCTTCAGGCGCTGGGCGGCTATCTGGCCTGCGGGCGTGGCCTTTTCCTTGTCCTCGATCTCGGCATATAGCCGGCGAGCCTCGGCGGGCCTGGTCGCCTCGTAAAGCTCCGCAAGCTGCAGCTTGGCTGATGAGGCAGGGACGGCATCGCTCGGCTTTGCGATCAGCTCCTGGTAGAGCGAGACGGCCTGATCGTCGCGGCCGGTCTGATGATAGACGCCGGCCAGAGCGGCCTTTGCCAGTGAAGAGAGGTTGGCATCGTGCACACCAGCAACCTGCTTGAGCGAGCTCTCTGCCGCTGCCGTCTGCCCCATGTCAATGTAGGTGAGTCCGGCGAAGTAGCGAGCGTTCTTGCCGGCTGCGAGCGACCCGTAGCGGTCGGCGACGGCGAGGAACTGAGAATTGGCGGCCTTGGCCCGGTCGGTGCTGCTCGCAAAGCTGCCCGGCGAAGAGTCGGCCGGAGCTCCAGGAGGCCGCAGCGGCGCGATGTAAGTCTGCACGGCCTGACCGAAGGCGACCTGGGCCTGCGCTGAACGATGCACGTAAAAGGCAGTACCGGCGATCACGATAGCCAGCGCCACAACCAGCGCCAGGGCGAGCCGAATGACGTCGTTGCGGTGTGTCTGGACCCAGCCGAGGCTGGATGAGGTAGCTTGAACGAACTTGTCTTGCTTGAGTGCGTGACGGGTCTGAGTATCCACGAAATCCTTGAACTTCCTTCCAGGCGGGAGCCGCCGGGCACAGACGGGGCGTCTGCTGATGAGCCTTTCAAAGTCTAGCAGCGGCACCATAGGGGGTCAATCGAGGCAGTCATCAAGGCAGTCCTTAGATCAGACGCCCTGGCAAACTCTTTTCCGGCTCTTCCGGGTAGAGGATGGAGTGCCTCCAGCTCGTAGAGCCGGAATCTTATGTTGCTAGAGGATCGTTGCGACGGGAGTGAAATCGTAGTCCGAATGTTAGAATGAGCATTGTTGAAGGGGTGCATTTTGAAGATACCTCCCGAAGCGTCTGCGACGCAGAACCCCGATGAAAGTACGCGAGGAACCCTCCAGGCCGGACAACGCGCCAAGACGGGCGTCGTTCAGAAGAGGCTTCGCCCCAGTGCTCGAGCTGCCGATCCTGATGAGCCTGTAGAAGACCCGCGCAAGACCTTCTGGGAACGCAACATGGGCATGATCCGCGAGTCACTGCGTTCAGACTTCGGCGCGCTGGAGAAGCGTCACGACCAGCATGACCGGCAGTTCCAAGGCATCGAGGAGCACTTCAAGGGCGTTGACGAAAACTTTAAGGGCGTCGACAAGCAATTTAAGAGCATTGACGAACAGTTCAAGGGAGTCGACCAGCAACTCAAAAGCATTAACGAACACTTCAAGGGAGTCGACCAGCAGTTCAAGAACATTGACGAGCACGTCCTGGGAGTTGATCAGCAGTTGAAGGGCATTAGTACCCAACTGAAGGTTGTTGACCAGCGCTTTGACAGCCTCGCTTCTTCCCTCGACTCCATTAAGAAGAAGCTCGACGTATGAGCCCCATCGAACAGATCGACCCAGCCGACATAGGTCGCTTTGGGATCGATGAAAAGCACAATCTGTATTGGGACGGCAAGCTCGTTCACACCTCCGCAGTCCTGAAACTCACCAAAGTACAAAGTCTCGTAGCGATTCTTGCTGGGTTTGCTACGATGCTTGCGTGTATCGGGACCTTGGCTAACGCCCTCGCTTCCTGGGCGACCTATAAATTGCGCTCGAATACCCCTCCTCCTCAACAGACCACCGTCCCCTGCGCGCCTGCGCTGCCTGCACCTCCCCCAGCCAAACTTCGATAGACGGAACTGACCATCCCGCTCGCCAGGATGCGAACCAGACTAGCTGCCCGCGATTGTGGCCTGCCCGTTTACTCGGGCCCCTAGAAGCTCGTCCGGCAGCATCTCAGCACAGGAATTTGCAGACGAGAGGAGTTGGCCATGGACTGGACACCGGGAGGAATCAGCAGCGACGTAGAGGACCGGCGAGACTCCTCAGGGGGCGGCGGTTTTGGGGGCGGAGGCCTGGGTATCGTCGGCTTCGTGATCCTGCTGGTCATCAGCCTCGTTACCGGCAGGAACTACCTCGGTGCGGCACTCGGAGGAGGCGGCGGACAAGACACGACGCAGAATGGCTCCCCTGTAGCCGGCGAAGGCACGCCAGCCGCCCATCCGCCGGGTGAGGACCGGGACGTCCAGTTTCTCAGCTACGTCCTCGATGACGCGCAGCGAACGTGGGCCCAGACCTTTGCGGCTCAGGGCCGTCAGTACCGGCACGCCAAGCTGGTCCTCTACCGCGACGCCACCCCCGCAGGGTGCGGAACCGCTCAATCCTCCACCGGGCCGTTTTACTGCCCTGAAGACGGCAAGATCTACATCGATCTGAGCTTCTGGGACGAACTGCGGCGAATAGGCGGGGATACCGGCGATGCTGCCCAGGCTTACGTGTTGACTCATGAACTGGGTCATCACATCCAGACGCTGCTTGGCATCGAGGGCAAGATGCGCCAGTTCGTCGAGCAGGACCCTCGCAGCGGCAACCATCTCTCCGTCGATCTCGAGCTGCAGGCCGACTGCTTCGCCGGCGTCTGGGCCCACTCAACGGAGCAGCGAAACATCCTGCACGAGAGCGAGATACCGGGAGCCTTGAAGGCAGCCGCAGCGGTTGGCGACGATCACCTGCAGCAGATGAGCGGACGCGCCGTGAGCCCGGAGAGCTGGACCCACGGCTCGAGCGAGGAGCGCGAGGGGTGGTTTCGCAAGGGCCTTGAAGGAGGCACTATCGAGAGCTGCGGAACGTTCAATGGGGGTCTGGAACCCTGATCCGTCACTCCTGAATCAGAGGCACACCCAAAACCGGGGTGAGCAGCGAGCTGGCTCAGGCCGCCTGCCCGGCATCCTGAAGTTCGCCCTTCTCGATCTTCTCCTGGCACTCGATGCAGTGCGGCGTCCAGGGCAGCGCCTCCAGCCGTGCCAGGCCGATCGTCTTTTCACAGTTGACGCATTCGCCGTAGCTGCCCTCTTCTACTCGCGCCAGCGCCGCCCGCACACGGTTCAGCATGGCGTGGCCGTGGCTGCCCTGGCTGAACAGCATCTCCTTCTGGTACGACAGTACCGCCAGGTCTACAGCGTCCTGGGTGTCCTCGGCCGCAGCCTCGCGCCCTTGTTCAACGGTGGCGAGCATGGAGCGCTCCAGCTCACTCTGCTGGTCCTTCAACTTCGCCTCGAAGTGCTCGATCTTTTCCGGGGGATGGGCCATAGACTCCTTAAAAGAAGAACGGTAGAAAGAAGTAAAAGTGCGGGTGGTGTATTCGACGCACCATCCAGAAGAAGGTTTCCTCAATCAGTGTCGGACTTTACTGCGGACGGCGTGGCTTGCTGACGATGGGAGCCCCGCGATGCAATCTCCGCGAGCCCTGCGATGCAATCTTTCTGATGCGAGCGAGCGCGATCGGTTGCGAGGCTGTTTTGGCTGGATGACAGAATACCGGGCAGCATTGCATCGCCCTCTGTTGCATCGCCGTGCCCGCCACACTTGCTGAGGCAGCCACACCACGTTACGCTGAGAGCATGTTTGAAGACTTCCGCGTAAACGATCGCTGGACTGGCGAAGACCTGCACTGCCGATGGAAGGCGAACATGATCGCGATCGCCACCCGTCACGCCGATGCCATCGATGTCCGCTTCGAGGTGAACGGGCGTGCGGTCTGGATCGCGATGCCGGCCACCGCGTGGGTCGAATACAAGCGCCGCACCTCGAATGCGATCACGGACGCCCTGGCTGCACAGATCGCAGGACACTACCTCAAGCAGGCCATCGAATCCGGCTATGACAACGGCCGGGAGATGTATACGATGAGCGTGGCCGAGGTGCTGGAACATCTGGATGCAGTGATGAAAGAGGCTGGCCACACCAACCTGCTTCCAGTGCTGCCTATCCTGAGTGGTAACTGACAGTCGCGACGCAGGCTGGAACCCGCAGATTCGCAGGAGTGACCGAATGAGAGCCCTCACCGCCCGACTCAATGCAGCGCAACTGGGCGAGGGTCCGCACGCCCACCATAACCTCTCGACGCCGCAGTTGATCGAGACGGCGCTCGCGAGGGGCGAGGCGCGGCTCGCCGCCAACGGCGCGCTGGTCGGAATGACCGGAGCGCGTACCGGCCGCTCGCCGCGCGACAAGTTCATCGTCCGCGATGAGGCGACGGATCTGCGGGTCGATTGGGGTAAGGTCAACCAGCCCTTCCGTCCCGACAAATTTGCCGCCCTGCTGGCCCGTGTAGAGGCGCACATGGCGCAGCGAGATCTCTACATCATGGACCTCTATGCCGGCGCCGACTCCGCCTACCGCCTGCCTATCCGTGTGATCGCGGAGTATGCCTGGCATGCTCTCTTTGTGAAGCAGCTCTTCGTCCGTCCCGAGGGTGACGGCGCGCATGCAGGCGGGGCGCATAGCCCGGAGTTCACGGTCATTGCGGCCCCCGAGTTCGAGGCGGTCCCGGAGCGTGACGGCACCAAGTCCGGCACCTTCATCATCACCGACTTTACCCGGCGCATTGTGCTGATCGGGGGCACCAAATACGCCGGCGAGATGAAGAAGTGCATCTTCGGGGTGATGAACTATCTGCTGCCCGGGAGGGACGTCTTCCCCATGCACTGCTCCGCCAACCTGAGTGAAGCAACCGGGGAGACGGCGCTCTTCTTCGGCCTCTCAGGGACGGGCAAGACGACCCTCTCCGCCGACCCTGCGCGGCGTCTGATCGGCGATGACGAACACGGCTGGGGCCCCGGCGGCGTCTTCAACTTCGAGGGCGGATGCTACGCCAAGTGCGTCGACCTCTCCCCCGAAAAGGAACCTCAGATCTACGACGCGATCCGCTTCGGCTCCGTGCTTGAGAATGTGGTGCTCGACCCGCAGACCCGCCAGCCGGACTACTCCGATATCCGCTATACCGAGAACACGCGCGCCGCCTACCCTGTCGAGTTCATCGCCAACGCCGTCATCCCGGGGATGGGCGGCCATCCGCGCCATGTGCTCTTCCTCGCTGCGGACGCCTTCGGCGTCCTGCCGCCGATCGCACGCCTCACCCCAGAGCAGGCGATGTACCACTTCCTCTCCGGATATACAGCGAAGCTCGCCGGCACCGAGGCGGGACTCGGCAGCGAGCCGGTACCGGAGTTCTCCGCCTGCTTCGCCTCACCCTTTCTGCCTCTCGCTCCCAAGCTCTACGCGCAGATGCTCGGGGAGCGGCTGAGGCAGCACGACGCGCAGTGCTGGCTGGTGAATACGGGTTGGACGGGCGGCGTCTTCGGCGTCGGCAAGCGGATGAGCCTGAAGCATACCCGGGCCATCGTGCACGCGGTGCTCGACGGCGCACTCGCCGGCGTCGAATATGCGACTGAACCAGCGTTTGGCCTCAGCATTCCGCTCACCTGCCCCGGTGTGCCGGCTGAGCTGTTGAACCCGCGCAACGGGTGGCCAGACAAGCGCGCGTACGACGCGCAGGCCGCGGCTCTGGCGACAAAGTTTGAGGCCAACTTCGCGGCGTTTGACGCTCCTGAGGCGATCCGAGCCGCTGGTCCCCACGGCCGGCATCTGTGACTCGGCAGGGCGCGAGACCGGGCCGTGTCGCCTCGTGCGTTTAACTCAACAGGCCAGCGAAAAGCTCCGATCTGGCGCTCAAAGAAGGCGCATCTTGTTCCTTAGAAGACTGAGCATCGAGCGCGTCGACTCCTCGGGCAAAGCCAGCCCGTGCCCTATCGCCTGGATTGACAACTTTGCGATGCGAAACTTCACCAACGACGCGGTCTTTGACGACACTCTACCGGTTGCGGATGGACTGCTCGAGGCCGGCTTCCGCGTACCACTCCCCCGGCTGCAGACCGCCATGGAGGACTGGTTCCGGCGGAAGAGCTACCTCAAAGCCGGAGATAGCCTGCGAATATGCGAGCTCTCAGCTGAAGGCGCACCGCCTCATGCAGAGGATTGACCGAAATGTCAGAAACAGGAGCAAGTCCGCACAGCCCCAGCCATTCTTTTGACGGAATCAAACAACTCCTGCCATCGGGAGCGCAACGAAGTATGCAGTTCGCTGCCATGAGAGGGCGACGGGCGCAATAGTAGCCAAGTTGCCAAAGAAAACGGGGGAAAGACGATGTTTCTGTTGCTGGGCGTTATCCTGGTGGTCGCGTGGCTGGGCTTCTTCTTCATGCTGCACACGGCCGGCTTCCTGATCCACATTCTGTTGATCTTCGCCGTCATCTCGATCGTCTTCCACTTCCTGCGCGGCGGAACGCGGACCGTCTAAATACCCTCTCGAGGGCCCGCATAGCAGGGCGGCCAAGAGAACAGCGGGGCTGGAGCGCTGGCGCTGACGGTTTAAGGCGGCGATCCGGCGATCAGTTGCCTGGGCGCTTCGCTGTCTACTTAGGCATGGTCCAACAGCCTGCTCGAGTTTTGGCCCGCGCGAAGCTCTGCCTGGCGCACCGTTTACCCACCGCTCGCCTCGCTTGGCGCAGCTCTACTGCAGGCGACCTCACTCGTCATAGTGCAGCAGGCTGAAGGTGTCATACTCTTCGAACTTGTCGCGGCCTTTGAGGAAGTCCAGCTCAATGGCAAAGGCCAGGCCGGCGATGTGGCCCCCAAGCTGCTGAACGAGGCGGATCGTCGCCTCCATTGTGCCGCCGGTCGCCAGCAGGTCATCGACCAGCACGACCCGCTGCCCCGGCTCGATCGCATCGATGTGAATCTCCAGCGAATCGCTCCCATACTCCAGGTCATAGGTCACCCGCGCGGTCGGCGCCGGCAGCTTGCGCGGCTTGCGTACGGGCACAAACCCCGCGTTCAGCCGATAGGCCAGAGCGGGGCCGAAGATGAATCCGCGTGCCTCGATGCCCAGAACCAGGTCGACGTCCTTATCGATGTAGTGCGCGGCCAGCGCATCGATCAGTGTTGCAAAGCCGATCTTGTCCTTGAGCAGAGTGGTGATGTCGTAAAACAGAATGCCCGGTTTTGGGAAGTCGGGCACGGTGCGCACGAGCGCCTTCAGCGGCTCGCAGTTAATAGGCTTCATCGGGTTTCTACCAGGCTCCCTCGATTTGAAATGGTCCCAGTCCCGAGCCTTCGCCCTCGTCGAGCTCCTGCTCGATGATGCGATCGACCCGGCTTCCGCGCGACCCGCGGTCGAGTGAGGCGCGCAGGGCCGCAAGCGCGGCCGGCTCGCCGGTTGCGAGCACCTCGACGTCGCCGTCCTCTGTGTTTCGCACCCAGCCGCGCAGCCCGAGCGCCCCGGCCTCGTGGTGTACGAACCAGCGAAAGCCTACGCCCTGCACGCGTCCTTTGACGAGGTAATGGCGGACCATGAGTCGAAGTCAGTGTTGCAGATGCGGCGGGGCGAAGCAAGCTGCAGGGAGCCAGGAGCGAGGAGGTTAGTCGGCGAGATCCAGCGTCAGGCTCGGCGGACGGCATGCCACGCCCGAACTCGTCAACAGCCGAGCGCGCGCTTGAATCTGCTCAATGGCGGGACGTGGCGATCAGTAGAGCTTGCGATAGCGCCAGCAATCCGCGATGTGCGCCCCGAGAGCGCCGGTTAACGAGCGCAGGAAGATGCCCTCAACCGCCAGCTTGCCGGCCAGTCCGTGGAACTGCCGGCCTCGCCGGACGCTGGATGGGGCGTCTTGATCGCCGCAGTAGTCCGGCGTGGGAAGCCGCTCGAGTGAAGGCGAGTTCAAGGGCTGCGGTTGAACGTGGAACGCGGACAGCGAAGGCGTAAAGGTCGCGTTATTCGGCCCGGGCGCGGAGGGGTCCGAAGTGAGAAGGGCGCCGGGGTCCCGGAAGCGTGAAGCATTGCGCATGAGAGGAATGCTAGGCCCGCAAAGCTACCTCCAGGTGATCAATGCAGCACACAAGTAACCGATTCGTTCCGAATGGGGAAGCAGCCCTGGCCATCTTTCAAAACGGCACTTTCGAGGCAGCCAAGGCCGCGGCTCAGGCGCGGCTCAGGTAGGCGCCCTCCGCAGTATCGACGCGAATCTTCTCGCCCTCGTTGATAAAGGCCGGCACCTGCACCATCAACCCGGTCTCGAGGCGGGCCGGCTTGGTCACCGAAGAGGCAGTGGCTGATTTCAGCCCCGGCTCGGTCTCGATCACCGTCATCACCACCATCTGCGGCAGCTCGATGCCTACCGGCACGCCGTCGAAGATCGATACGCTGATCTGCAGGTTGGGAATCAGGTATTCGACCGCGTCGCCTAGCGTGCTGCGCTTCAGGTTGGTTTGCTCGTAGTTCTCGATGTTCATGAAGTAGTAGTCGTCGCCGTCGTTGTAGAGGAACTCCATCGGGACCTCGTCGACGACCACACGATCGATGGGGTCGGGCGAGCGGAAGCGGTGTTCAAACATCGCACCGGTGCGCAGGTTGCGCAGCTTGGCCTGGATGAAGGCGCGCAGGTTGCCGGGCGTCCGGTGTTCCACGGCAAAGACGGTGTGCAGCTCGTTGTTGAACTTGATGATCATGCCGGGACGCATTTGCGTGGCGGGAATCGCCATAGGGGTGAAGCTCCTTCGATTGTTGCTGATTGAAATGGCTGAGGCCCCGCGGCAATGGCGCGGTTCAGCCTCGCTCGGGAGCGCGGTCGCTCGAAGTCGATTGTAGCCCAGCGCTGCCGCAGGCGCGAACGCAGGCCGGGCTCTCGAAGTTAGACTCGCGGGCTCAGCTTGTCCCGGCAGTTAGACCAGGTTCGCGGACTGCCACAGACGGCGAATCGAGTACGCTGCAAACAGCTTTTCATTACTAACGAGCAGCAGAACTACCGAGCAGCAGAACTAACGAGCAGCAGACTCTCTGTCTGTGCCTGGGCCATCAACATGCGATCGAACGGATCCTCGTGCCCGCCTGGCATCAACCCACCACGCTGCGCGTGCTCCACCGAAACTGCGAGTCCCAGGAACTGGCTTCTCCTAGTTTCGTTTAGCTTAGCTAAGTCCACCGCTAAAAAGTGCCGTCCAACGCGGAACCTTATAACCCTTTTACGAAGGCGTAGAGGCTTGCGTCTACCGGCCTGGCGAGCCGCCGAAGAGCCTCGAGAAGAACCTGCCGATGCGGTGAAACAGGCTGCCGGACGGTGCGGGCTTTGGCGTTGCTGCGGGCTGTGCTGCGATCGGCTGCGACGGAAACGGGGACGTGGGGAGATTCGATGGTGCGGACGCCTGAGCCGATTGCGGGGAAGCAGGCCCGCTGCCCTGAGATGGTGCAGAAGCCCTGCTTGCGCTGCCGCCCGGGCCGGCGGAGTCTTGCGCTTCTGAGGATGAAGATGCCGGGGCGGTGCCTGATCCTGTGCTGAGGGCGGTGTGATTTGGCGGAGCAGGAGGCGTGGCTGGACCGTTTTGAGCCGTGGCGCCGTTATAGATCAGGGGCACCGTGACCTGGGTCTGAATTTGCCCTGGGGGGACGCTCTCAGGAGCGGGCTGTGGAATTGGAGCGAGTCCCTCGCTCACGGCTAGAGGAAAGCTGGAATCGGCAGCTGACCCGCGGGGTCGAGTGGCCCCGTCCTTCGGCGGCCCCGGTGTAACTGGAGCGGCAACGGCGGCGCTGCCGGGCGAGGTCGTGGCGGATGCGGCTCCTTCGCCGGCCGCCGTCAGCATCGGCGGAGGTGGGCAGCCGCAGGGCTCCTGCTCATGGTCGACGACCTCGCGCAGGCTGCCGTGTTCAAAGAGCACGCGCTGGCCGGACTGCACCCGGTAGAGGCCCTCCTCGAGCTGACTGCTGACGGTGACGTAGGGGGCGTGGTCGCCGCGGTTCTCGATGCAGGTGTCCCCCTGGGGGCTGACGCGGATGCGGAGGTCCGCCTGCCCGGGCCCCGAGATGAGGATGCGGAAGTCGGGGGTCATCAGCACGTCGGAGTAGCGGCCGGTGGTGTAGGCGGCCTCGAGCGCTCCGCGGTCGAGCGCGATCATCAGGGCAGGGGCCTGCGAGGATGCGGCTGCCGACAAAGCGGATGCGGCAAGTGCGGCGCTGGCGGACCGATCGCGCGAGAGATGAATGGTAGTCGTCGAGCAGAGGCGGAGTTCGCCCTTGCCGGGCAGGGAGATTTTCGCGGTGCGGTCGCCGGCCGTGATGCTGCCGCTGCTGGTGAGAATGGCGCTGCCGTTGCTGACCTCGATCGGGCCGGCGACCCTGACTCCGCCAGTGGACATGCTCTCGACCGGCACGATTGCTATCGGGGCCTGTGCCCTCGCACCCGCAGCCAGGGCCAGCAGCGCGATGCACGCAGCGATGCAGCAGGCAACGCTTTGCTGTTGGGAGAGGCGCGGGCATGTTGAGCGTAGGCACGCATGAGGGCGAGGAGGCCTGGGCAGGGAACTGATGAGCCGCGCAGAGTCTATGCGGAGCAGCTCTAGGATCGCGAGCAGACTCATGGCTTAGAGCTCCAGGAAATTCTGGATCAGCCGCTTGCCGTCGCTTGTCAGTACGCTCTCGGGGTGAAACTGCACGCCTTCAATGGGGAAGCGACGATGCCGCAGGCCCATGATGATTGATTCGCCGTCGGGCGAGGTAGTGCGCGCGGAGATTTCGAGCTCCGCCGGCAGGCTCTCCTCTTCGACGATGAGGGAGTGGTAGCGGGTGCAGGTCATCGGAGTATCGATGCCGTTGAAGATGGTGCGGTGGTCGTGTTCGACGCTGCTGGTCTTGCCGTGCATGAGCTTTTGGGCGCGGATTACATTGCCTCCAAAGGCGGCTCCGATGGCCTGGTGGCCGAGGCATACGCCTAGAATGGGCAACTTGCCGGCGAAGTGCTGGATGAGGCCGATGCTGATGCCGGCCTCCTGCGGGGTGCAGGGCCCGGGGGAGAGGAGGATGCGCTCGGGGGCGAGATCCTCGACCTGCCGGATGGTGAGCTCGTCGTTGCGGCGTATGACCATTTCGGCGCCCAGTTCACCCATATATTGCACCAGGTTGTAGGTGAAGGAGTCGTAGTTGTCGAGGACGAAGACCATAGGGGATATCGATCAGTGTAACCCTTGGCTTCGGGGGGGATGCTGGGGGTATTTGTTGTTCATAGAAACCTGTTGATTGGTTGTAGCTGGTTAAGGGGCACGGCTTCAGCCGTGCCATCCCAACCTCAAAGGAGCGGCTTTAGCCGCTGAGGGACTCTAAACCCCTCCAAAGCCCATAACCGGTTACTAGCTCGCAAAAGCTAACCCTAGAAGACCAACACGGCGGTTACAAATTAGAAAAAGCTAACCTCATCAACCCCCCTCAATGGTTAGAAATCCTCAAAGTAACCGCCTAGATAAAAGAACATTCAAGAGCAGATGCCTGCACCTTGTAGAAGCACTCCTGTTCAAAGCAGAGCCCGCCCCGATTCCTTTCAGGGTAGGAGTGGATTCTTAAGGTCAGGGTGGGGAGTGGATCTTAGGTTTGGGTGGGTGGAAATATTCCAGGTGCTTTCCCTCAGCGGCTAAAGCCGCTTTGCATTTTGGGTGGGGATGGCACGGCTGAAGCCGTGCCCCTTCAAAAGCAAAGGCTGCACTCACTGAAGCCGTGCCCCTTCAAAAGCAAAGGCTGCACTCAAGTGCCTGCTGCCTCTAGAAGCTGCCCTTTTAGAGCAGGAGCCCGCCTCCCAGCAAGGGAGACGGACGGCGCTCCGTGGGGTGGATTTCTGGTGGTAATCTCCCCGGAAGACCGGTAGCGGCGGCAGGTGCCAGGGCCGCGGCTGGCCGAGTATCATGGGCTCGTGAAGCGGGGAATGGGGCGCAGAACTCGAGGTGCCGCGCTGCTGATGCTGCTGCTTGCCGAGGCAGCAGCGGCCCGGGCCCACGTCGGCCGGGCGTCGCATAACTTCCCAGCGGAGATACCGCAGGTGGCTGGCATCAACCCGCCGGACCCGAGGCTGGAGAGCGAGGCGGCGAGAGACCCCGTCCAGCAGCAGCCGAGCATGAACGCGCAGAGCGCCGATCTACACAGCCTTACCGCGTCGGGCAATGACGCGCGGGGCAATAACGCGCGGGGCAACAACGGGCCGAGTATCAATGTGCCGGGGCCGGGGATTATCTTCTGGTCCTCTTCGCGGGATTTTGTGGAGGCGTGGGTGCACGATGTGCCCGACACGCCGTCGCAGCGGCTCGAACGGCTGCGTGCGCTGTTCCTGAAGGATGAGTGCAACCCTGAGATCGACACGGGGATGAAGAGGGTGAGGAACATCGTCTGCACCCTGCCGGGGGAGAGCGACGATATTGTTCTGGTTGGCGCGCACTATAACCATGTCGGCAGCGGTGCGGGCGCGGTGGATAACTGGTCGGGAGCGGCGATGCTGCCGCTGCTCTACCGGGCGATGCAGGCGACGTCGCGGCGGGTGACCTACGTCTTTGCCGCGTTTGACGGCAGGCAGGGTGCGGAGGACTACCTCAAGAGCCGCAGAAAGGCGATCCACGGACAGATACGGGCGGTGCTCGATATGGATGACCTGGGTCTGAGCCCGACGCGCTCGTGCAGCTTTCCTGACAACTCCAGCCGGTTTATGCAGGACCTTGAGCTGGAGCAGGTGCTGCTGGGGGTGGCGAGCAGTCTTGGAGGGCAGGGCATGCCGCAGCGCGAGAGCTGCTACGCGGTGATCAAGATCGACGATACCGATTCCTATCGCAAGGCCGGGATACCGACGCTGGTGATCCACTCCGTGACGCACGAGAAGCGCTCGTTGCCGGGCTCGGGAGAAGACACGCCGGCGGCGATCGACGCGGTGAGCTACTACAACAGCTACCAGCTGCTGGCGACGTATCTCTGCCTGATCGACAGCCACCTGGATGCGGTGCTGCGGCCGGGTGCGTATAACCCCTGGCGGGTGATGGTTCCGCAGCGCGCACCTCGGTCGCGGGTAGAGGCAGAGCTGCCGGTGGAGGTGAATGAGGCGGCATCGGCGGCTCCACCGCTTGCTCCTCCGCCGTTGCCGGCCGGTGGAGGGATGGCGCGTGACCTGATGACGCTCGATGTCGTGGCGGCGGGGCAGGACGGCAGTCCGGTAGAGGGGTTGAAGAGGGAGGAGATTGAGCTGCTGGTGGATGGGGCTTCGCAGCCGATCGCGGGGTTTGAGGAGTATGGGCTGGGCTCTGCTGCGGGGGCTGGTAAGGCTGGTGCGGGTGAGGCTGGTGGCGCTGCAGTGGTGAGTCCGTCAGTTGGCGAGACCGCTGCTGCTGCGGCCGAGGGTCGGAAGGCGGGCGCTGCCGCGTCGGGTGCCGGCACCGGCGGGGGGGGCGTCGGCGGGAGGTCGCGCAGCGGAGGCGCGAGCGTGCCGGCGATCTACAGCAATGCCACTTACGATGCTGCGCCGGGAGCGCGGGTGGCGAGCGTGGTGCTGCTGCTCGATACCCTGAACACGGCGCGCTCGGACGAGCTGAGTGAGCGACGGTCGATGCTGGAGTATCTCAAGACTATTCCGCCGGAGACGCGGGTTGCGGTCTTTGGCCTGGGGTCGCGTCTGACCATGTTCCAGGGTGTGGCCGGGGACAGCGCGGAGCTGCTGGCCGCGGTCGACCGCGTGCTTGAGAAGACGCGCGCGCTGGCTGAAGGGATTGCGCGGCAGGAGGGCTCGAGCGAGGCTGGCGGAGGGGCCTCGGTTGCTGCAGGGGCGGCTTCGTCGGCGGCTGTTTCGGAGACTGCTTCGGCGGCTGTTTCGACGGCCTTGGCGGTTGTTTCATCGCCGGGATTATCGCCGACCTCACCGGCGGTGGAGCCTGCGGCGGCGCCTGCCTCTCAAGCGCACGGCGCCGAAGGACCTGGCACCGAGGCGCACGGCGCTGAAGCACACCGCGCAGAAGCGCACGGTGCCGAGGCGTCCGATTCGGGCACGGCGTTGACCCGTGGAGCGGCAGGCAGTCCGCGGGGCGGTGATCAGAACGGTCACACGAACGCGGCCGCCGGCAGCGGGCAGGGGCTGGTCTTTTCAGATGGCCTGGAGCGGAAGCTGGCCCGGTTTCTAGAGGACATGCCGATGGCTGCTTGCCCGCCGCGGAAGCATGTGCCGCGGGCGGCGATGCTCTTCGTCTCTCCGGACGAACTGCCGCCGGAGGTCGATGCTACGTCCTGCGTCTACTCCCCGGCGAGCCGCGCCAAGTATACGATGGAGGCCTTTCGGCAGATCGCGCGGTACCTGGGCAATGTGGGAGGGCGCAAGAGCATCGTGTGGCTGGCGGACGCTTACCCGCTGCCGCTTGATCCGGAGATGCTGCGGCAGGCGGCGCGGACGATCGGCGAGGTGAACACGGACGACGCGCTCGACTACACCGAGTCGATGCTGCGGCTGGCGGCCCAGTTGACCAGCGACGAGATCAGCCTGTATCCGGTGCGGGCGTCGGCGGCCGATCGCGCGCAGGCAGACGGATATGAGCGGCTTTGGGGCGAGCCGGCTGAGCAGCGCCGGGAGGGCAGGATGCTGGCGGAGATTACCGGCGGTGAGGCTTTCGGCTCGTCCAGACAGCTTGGGCAGGCGCTGGCCCGCGCCGCTCTGGACGATGAGCACTACTACGCGGTCAGATACAAGCCGGCTGGCGCGCCGAGTGCGGAGGACACCGGGTTTCGGCGGGTGGGGATGAAAGTCAAGGGGGCCGGGAGCGCGGCTGGAAGCGCGGTTCTCTACAGACATGGGTACTACTGGGGTGATCAGGCGGAGGGTTCGCCGGTGACGGCTGGAGCTTCAATGACGGCTGGTGCGGTGACGACGGCCGGGGCTTCGATGACGGCTGGTGCGGTGACGACGGCTGACGCGTCGGCGGAAGGGAACGTGGGGAGCGCGCGGCTGAACCAGCTGTTTGCGAATGCGTTGCGGCCGGGGCTGCCGCCGGCGGCGGAGATACTGTTCAACGCGCGGGTCCGTGCGCTGGCGGTCGAGGCGGTTCCGGGCCAGGTGCGCTACGCGATCGAGTTTAATGCGCGTTATACGTCAGCCGGCCCGTCTGCGGGCCCGTCGCTCGGCCCGTCGGGGGGTGTGACGCTGGCTTCGGTAGATGGCGGGGCGGCGCCTGGAGCGGCGGCTGGGGGGAGCGCGGCAGCGGTGCAGGGGGCTGGGGCGTCGGCCGGTCTGCCGGGTGCTGCGAGGCAGAGGCTGATCTTTGCCGCGACGGCGAACGACGCGCGGGGCAAGCAGGTGGAATCGAACTGGAAGACACTCGAGATGGACGCGTCGCCGGAGGTGCGCGCCCGGCAGGCGGCTGACGGAGTGCCTTTTCAGATGGAGATTGAAGCTCCGGCGGAGGCGACTACGCTTACGGTTGGCGTCTATGACCCGGAGTCGCGGCGGATGGGTACGGTTGACATCCCGCTCAGGGAGTCTGGACGGTGATGCTGGTTGTGGCCGGGTCGTGCGGGATTTTGATCCTGGGTCGCCGCTGCGTTTTGTCGCCGGGTGGTGGCTGGGTTCACCGGGCGCTGAGGTTCTTCGCAGCTTGACTGGCGGGGTTCTTATGTTCAAGGGGGCGGAGGTTTGGGGTTGGGTATGCTCCAACCTGTAATAATTAACTAATTACTACAGGTTGAAGTTCGTTTGTGTGACGCGTGATCCGTACGGGATGGAAGTGGGGCATTGTTTCGTCACCTCTCAAAGACGCGCGCGCGGTTTACCGGTTGGCCGCTGCTGGCGTGTTCACGCTCGCTATCATGTAACTGTCGAGGAGTCAGCCAGCTACTACGCGTGCTATCGCGGTCTCGAGTATCTGCGGGGTGAAGGCGGTTGCGGAGGCCTTCCGCGTCCTCTTCAGATAGAGGGCTGTGGTCTGGCAGAGCACGACGATGTCTTCGATCTCGGCGGGATTCATGGCGCATTCGAGCACGCGTTCGCAGAACTGCTCCCGGGTGAGCCCGTGTAGCTGGAAGCCCTGCCGCTGCGCCTCCTTTAAATAGAAGCTGACGACCTCGGCGAGCATTCGCTGGGCCTCCTCCGGGATCTCGGGGCGGGCGGCGGCGTCAACGCTCGAGCCGGGCAGCGAGAGCTTGATGCCGAACATGTTATCGAGGTCGCTGTTGGCCTCGAAGGAGACGGTGGTGGCGACCACGAGCACGTTTTGCCGTTCTGAAGTTGTCTCGATGAGGGCGTCGAGCTCGGTGAGCAGCTGGGGGTCGCCCTGCTGGTAGGCGAGGTCGATGCGGGGCAGCAGCAGCAGGACTTTTTGCCGCTTGTATCCGCGGACGATGCCCTTGGCCTTGGCGAGCGCATCGCTGTCGCGCGGGTTATAGACAGTGACGACGCGATCCATGCCGGCCATCTGCGCGATCTTGTGTGCGAGGCTTTTTTTGCCGCTCTGGTTCGGTCCGATGATGAGCACTTCGTTGCCGATCTTGAGGTCCTGATAGGCGGCGGGGGAGCGGGCGCGGTCGATGAGGTCGGCGATGCCGGCGAGCAGCTCGTCCATGCCGGCGAGGCGCGGGTTGAGGCTGCTGACGGGAACATCTTCCAGGCTGAGGTAGACGCGCTCGCGTCGCTTGCGGCGGTCGGCGACAAA
>DASWVB010000024.1:0-55926 GCA_036401375.1 Acidisarcina sp. | reverse complement strand
GGCCGAATACAGCATGACCGATGCGGAGTTCAATGCGGTAATGCCGAACGAGTTCTGGCGCGAGGTGGTCGATCGTGTCGCCGCTGAGGTGCCTGGGACGCTGCTCCTCGCTGAGGCCTTCTGGCTGATGGAGGGCTACTTCGTTCGCACCCTTGGCATGCACCGCGTCTACAACAGTGCCTTCATGGTGATGCTGCGCGATGAAGATAACGCCAACTACCGCACCGTGCTCAAGAAGACACTGGAGTTCGATCCGGACATCATGAAGCGCTACGTCAACTTCATGAGCAATCCCGACGAGCGCACCACCATCGACCAGTTTGGCGATGGCGACAAGTGCTTTGGAGTGGCGGCGCTGATGGCGACGCTGCCGGGGCTGCCGATGTTCGGTCACGGGCAGGTCGAGGGCTATACCGAGAAGTACGGCATGGAGTATCGGCGCCCCCGTTACGACGAGACCGCCTCCCCGTGGCTGGTGGAGCGGCACCTGCGGCAGATCGCGCCCCTGCTGCACCAGCGCTGGCTCTTTGCCGAGAGCAGCAACTTCCGCCTGTATGACTTCGTGCGCGACGATGGCGTGGTCGAGGAGGATGTCTTCGCCTACTCCAACCGCGCCGGCGACAAGCACGCGGTTGTGGTCTACAACAACCGCTACTCCTCGGCGCACGGCCGGATCGACACTTCTGCTGCCTATGCGGACAAGGGATCTGGCGAGCAGCGCCAGCAGCGTCTGCGCGAGAGCCTAGGCTTTGCCGATGAGCCGGATGTGATCCTCGCCTATCGCGACTCTCTGACCGGCCTCGAATATCTGCGCAGGGGAGACGAGGTTGCCTCCCGCGGCCTTCGCATCGACCTGCAGGGCTATCAGTGCCACGTCTTTCTGGACTGGCGGGAGCTGCGCGCGACTGCCGAGAAGCCATGGGACCGGCTCTGCGATCAGCTGGGCGGGCGTGGTGTTCCAGACCTCGAGAGCGCGCTGGTCAACCTCGAGTTGCAACCTGCGCATGATGCGCTTCGCGCCTTGCTGCAGCCCTCCTTGTTGCAGAGACTTGCGTCGCTCGCTGCACCTTCCCGGGTGCCGGGCACAGCAATCGAGATGGAGGACAACGAGGAAGAAGGGCTCGTGGCGCCGCAGCTCGCGGCGGCTGTGCTGATGCACGATTCGAAGGACAGCATCGCGCAGTTCTTCAGCCAGGTCGCGAGCCTGCATAGCGTGTTCAAGGATCGATCTCTGGCGGCTTATCAAGTCCTGGGCCGCGCGTCGGGTGACTTCGACCAGGCACTGGTGACAGAGACGGGCCGCCTCGGCGAGGACGGCCTCGGCGGCGACGGACTTGGCCAAGAGGGCGTGCGAGCAGACCCTGTTCGAGACTTCGGCGTTCAAGACGACCTGAAGGCGCTGATGAGGCTCCCCGACCTTGAAGCCCGGCTCGGTCAGCCCCTGCCGCCCGGGGCCCGGGGGGTGATCCCGAGTTCCAGCCCGAGCGTGCCAGGCGCGGGGAGCTGGGCAGCAGCGTTTTCCTGGATGCTCATTGGCAGGTTGGCGTATTCGCTGGGAAGGGAGGATCGCGAGGCAGCCGCGCTCGATCTCTACGAGAGGCTGCGCCTCCGCGAGCCGCTCGCCAAGGCTTTCGTTGAGGCAGGACTCGCACCCGATGAGAGCTGGCGCGCTGCGGCGAGAGTTCGCGTCCTGCTGCTGGCCGAGGCTGGGCCGGCTCGTTCTACAAACTCGGCCACTCCAGGGGCCGGGGCTTCCGAGAGCCTGAAGCAAGGTCTCGAAGCGGGAGAGTTAGTGTCTACCCCGGCGGCGGTTCTGGATGCCGGCACGAAACAGAACAGTGCGGACCAGGCCACGGCGAGCTCCCGGAGTGCGAAGGGAGCGGGCGGAGAGGTCAAGCACGCCGAACCTTCCAGGGGCATACTGCAGAAGTCGACACAGGATAGCCGCAACGGAGCGAAGCCTGCGCCGTCCAACGAGGAAGACAAGGATAATAGTCCAGCAGCGCCTGGCGTGCCCACGACGGGACGTGTAGAGCGCGTCGCAGCCTTGAACCTCTGCTCCCCTGAACTCTGGCAAGATGGAGATGTTCGCTGGCTGCTCGGATTGCACGAGCATGCGGGTGTTTCCTACTTCTCAAAGGAGGGCTTTGAGGAGCTTGCCTGGTGGCTGCAGCTACCCGCCCTGCTCGATGAGGAGGCAGAAGACCCTGCTGAAAAGCCGCAGCACTCCGGGTATGGCCCGCTCGCCGCTTTGGAGAGAACGATGCGCGCGGCGGAGGAGGCTGGCTACCGCCTCGATGTCTTCCTCGGAGCAGAGGCAGCGCGAGCTTCAGGGGGTCCCGATAAAGAGCCGGCACCGGCAGTGCTCTCGGCAGAACGCGGATCGGAAGCAGGAGAAGAGGAGCCCGGCCCGCAACGCAAGCTGGCGCAAAGCTGAGCATTCGCGCTGCTTGCACCCTCAGAACGCCTGGGCGACACTTTAGTGCCCCTTTTCGCGCTTTTGACATGATTTTCGTTTGACCAACCTTAATTTCCCGAAGTATGTTCAGGAAATGCCCAACTCCCGGGGCTATTTCTCGAACTTCGAGGGCGGATGAGCAACTTCGGCGAAGACCTGGTCAAAGAACGGGAGCACCAAGGCGTCTCTCTATATAAGATCAGCCAGGTCACCAAGATCAGCGCCCGCCACCTGGACGCGCTGGAGCAGGAGCGCTTTGATCAGCTGCCCGGTGGGGTCTTCAACAAGGGCATCGTGCGTGGGTATGCGCGGGTCGCAGGACTTGACGAGGAGCACTGGGTTCGCCGCTACATGGAGGCTTATGCCGCGAGTGGACTGCTCAAGGACGATGACGCGGACTGGGTTCGCTTCGCTCAGAGCGTAGTCGAGTCGAGGGAGAGCAAGGGCGTGCGGCCGGATATGCGGCTGCGGTGGGCGGGCGTAGCAGCCTTGCTGCTGCTGGTTGCCGGCCTGGGCCTCTTCGTATGGCACTACGTTCATGAGCGGATCTCGGCTGCCAACCAGCCGTCCAGCCCGCAGGTGGTGCTCTCTCAGGCGGCGCCTCGCATCGGCTCCATCAAGACCGGTCTTCAACTCTTCGCCGCGGAATCGTCACGGCCGGTGTGGCGCACCGGCTCCTCTTCCAGGATGTAGAACGCAGACGACCAGGCGCCTGCCGGAGTGGGGCGACGGTAAGCCTCCATTCGCTGCAACCCGCCTCCGCTGAGCGAGTTGACGAGCCGCTTGGCTGCCGCTGCTTTGTCCCTCCCTGCGTCGCTCTTGTACGATTCGCGAGTAGGATAAAAGTACAACCTTGTGTCGTCCCGGAGTGTGGACGGGATCATGTCCAAGTGCAAGGGAAGCCACCGCCGCTACCGCCCGGGGCGGAGAACTGCCTGTGAAAAGAATAGGAGTATCACTTTGTCAAAACGCGACAAGTTTTTATTCACTTCCGAATCGGTGACCGAGGGTCATCCTGACAAGATTGCAGACCAGATCTCTGACGCGATCCTTGACGCCTGCCTGGAGCAGGACCCCTACAGCCGGGTAGCGTGCGAGACCCTGACCGCGACCGGCCTGGTGGTGATCGCCGGCGAGATCACGACCAAGGCCTATGTGGACTTCCAGTCGCTGGTGCGCGGAACGGTCGCCGCCATCGGCTACGACAACGCACTCTACGGGTTCGACTCAAACACGTGTGCGGTGATCTCCTCGATCAACAAGCAGTCTGCCGACATCGCTCTCGGAGTCGATAAGGACGGGGCTGGCGACCAGGGCATGATGTTCGGCTACGCGACCAACGAGACGGAGGAGTTCATGCCGCTGCCTATCTCGCTCGCGCACAAGCTTACCCACCGCCTCACCGAGGTGCGCAAGACCGGGCGGCTCTCGTACCTGCGGCCCGACGGCAAGAGCCAGGTGACGGTCGAATACGACGAGAAAGGCAAGCCGGTCCGGGTAGACGCGGTGGTGATCTCGACGCAGCACTCTGAATCCGTCACCCACGACGAGCTGAGCGCAAACATTCTCAAACACGTTATCCAGGCGGTAATTCCTGCCCACCTGCTGGACGAAGACACCAAGTACCACATCAATCCGACCGGCCGTTTCGTGATCGGCGGTCCTATGGGCGACACCGGGCTGACGGGGCGCAAGATCATCGTTGACACCTACGGTGGAATGGGCCGTCACGGCGGCGGAGCCTTCAGCGGCAAGGATCCGACAAAGGTCGACCGCTCGGCCGCCTACATGGCCCGCTATATCGCCAAGAACATCGTTGCCGCGGGGCTGGCCCAGCGATGTGAAGTCCAGCTGGCCTATGCTATCGGGGTCGCCGAGCCTGTCAGCGTGCTGGTCGATACCTTCGGCACTGGCACCATCGAGCACGACAAGCTGCAGGACCTCGTCCGGGCCAACTTCAAGCTGACTCCCAAGGGCATCATTGCGAGCCTCGACCTGCGGCGGCCGATCTACAAGAAGACAGCGGCCTATGGACACTTCGGACGCAGCGACAAGGACTTCACCTGGGAGGCGACTGATAAAGCCGCTATTCTCAAGGAGCAGGCCCTGGGCGTCGCTGAGGGTGCTCAGAAGTAGCGCACCCTGCCTGGCCTACGAGAGGCGCAACTGTTCGGCGCACTCATCGTGAAACAGAGAGAGGGGCAAGCCATGCGGCCTGCCCCTCTCTTTTTGCTGCAGTGTTGACTACCTGATGGTGAAGAGCTGGTTTGCTCCTCCCGTTGTGGTCCACTGGTCGATGGCTCCGCCGTTGGCTGTCGAGTACCCCCTGACGTCCAGAGCCATGTTGCTGTTTTCGCTGATCAGCTCGTAGTAGCCGCTGCCCATGCTCACGACCTTCCATATCTGGTTGGTCCCGCCGCTGTAGGGCCACTGGTCGACCAGAGCGCCAGCCGTCTTCGAAGCACTGTTGACGTCCATGGCGTAGCCGCTGGCCACGTTGATGAGGCTTACGTAGTTGTTGCCCAGGTTAGTGAGCTTCCACTTCTGGTTATTGCCTCCGTTGACCGTCCACTGGTCCATGTCAGTGCCCTGGGTGGTGGAGGCGCCTGGATCTTCGACTGCCAGCCCGCTGTTCTTGTTGGTGATGGTGTAGGTGCCGTTAGCGATGAGGTTCCCGCCGCCGCCACCGCCGCCGCCGGTGGGGATGACGACTGCTACAGAAGAATAGGCAGGAACGTTGATGGTGAAGGTGTTCCCGACGCCGCTGATCGAGCTCGAGCTGATACCGGAGGAGGCGTATTCAGTGCCGTTGGGGAAGTTCGCTGAACCGAACTTGTACTGAGTTCCGGAGGTGGTGAGGGTGGCGCCGGACACGTTCACGTTCACGTTGGTGCTGTTGTTAGGGTCGTCGTTGATCAGGACGATGCCGACCTTACCGTCGGTTCGATTGACCGCGTGCGCTCGAAGCAGTGAGTTGTTGGAGCTGGTCGAGACGAAGTTGTCACCGGGCCGTGCGATCGTCGAGGCGAACTGCGCTCCGTAGTAAGGTCCAAGACCGACGTTGTTCCCGTCCAGGTAGCCATTGTGCAGCTCCTGGTATTCGACGTTGGCGACGCTGCCGATTTCAAGCCAGGAGAGGTAATCGTCGACCGCAAAGAGGTACTGGAACAGACCGCCGTCGGACGGGGCTCCACTCTCGGTAACGGCAATCTGCATGGAGCCGCCGTTGGGTCCGGTGTAGTACCGGCTGACGTCGGAGCGGACCTGGGAGACCTGGGAGGCGATGGTCGCCTGGGCGCTGAGTACCTGGGCATTGCTGCCGCCCGGGTAATAGTGAAGGATCACGAAATCCAGGCTGTATCCGCTGCCTGAAAGTCCGCTCGAGACGGCCTGAAGAACATCCTGGTCCCAGTTTGGATAGTAGCTCGCCGTGTTGACGAAGACACCGCACTTGATGGTCGGATCGACCGCCTTCATAGCCTTGATGAACGCGGCGGCATTAGCGCCGTACGCGGTCGGCGACAATGCAGGGTTGCCCTGCCGGTTGGCCTCGTTGGTCGACGTAACGTGGAGGTCTTCCTCCCAGTTTAGACTTCCACTGTAGTAGCCGTTCCCATAGACCTCGTTACCGATCTCCCAGTAGACGATGCCGTAGTGGTTGGTGACGTTGGCGTACTGGACCCACGAAGCAGCCTCGCTGGTTGGAGCCGGTCCGGTCGCTCCCACGTTTGAGCCATAGTTGACGGTGATGAAGGCCTTGCCGCCCTCCGGCAGCACTACGTCATTCATGAAGTTATTGAAGGTGTCACCAGGAGCGAAGTAGCCGCCGTTCAGGCTCTGATCGGTCCCACTGATGAAGTTGAAGATGTCGGCGTACGAGCCACCGGGGTAGCGGATGGCATTGATGCCGGAGGCCTTGAGGGCGGGCGCGACCCCGGAGCTGGTGAGGGATCCGTCATAGACGGCGGTATCGACTCCGTAGCCCTCGGGGGGAACAGTGTTGGTCGTCGACGAGGCGTTGACCGATACGCTGGCGCTGGTCTGGGCGCTGGCGGGCAGCGCAGAGATGGTCAGCGCGATCGAGAGCGCGAGGGCTCCGGGTATCAGCTGTTTTGGCGTTAGTTTCAAACCTGTCTTGGCGACAGGCTCCTTCAGAATAATCATGTTTCCAGCTCCTTCGTGCGGGTTTTGGTCAGGGCTGCAAGATTGGCCCGGACGGATTGAAGACCTTGGCAGGACAGGGCGCCCCGGTGCCAGAGTCTTCTTTGCCTTGCACGGAGGGCGCGGTTTGGGGGTGAATGTAATGGCTTACATTCAGCCAAGCGGGACACTACGCGGGCGGTAATCACGCTGTCAAGGTACACAGGTGCACCAGAAATGCGTCGTTCGATATGGAGGCGCTTTAGATAATCGCTTTAGTGCGGGCACGAACGCGACGTCTAGAAATTAGTAAGCGGCAGGCGTACGGATTGATCTAGCGCAGATACCAGGCCAGGCCAAAGTAGAGGGTTACGCCGCCGAATACCGCCAGGAAGAGGTAAGAGAGCAGGTTAGCGCGCCATATCGCCTGGCGCAGGGCGTGACTCTCGACCGGCCAGGGTGACCAGCGCAGCACAAACCACTCGAAGTAAAACGAGGTGAAGAAGGCAGGGACCAGCAGCACCAGGAAGGCCAGGACCAGCGGCCAACGATCGTTGCCGCCGAAGGGGCTCAGCCAGGGAGCGGAGAGGATCACCACAGCGACTTTGCCAAGCAGGTTGTCGGTGGCGATCGGCGGAAATGCCGAGGCGCCCAGCGCGACAAACAGGCCACCCACTGTGATCTCGAGTACTACGCCGATGAGCCAGGCGAGGGGAAAGCCGAGCAGGGTCGATAGCGCATTCGCAAGGGCCGTACGGCGCACCAGCAGCCATCGGTCGACACCGAGCTTCCGTCGCAGGTAGATGGTCTCGATTGCGACGACCGGTATCAGCAGAACGATCATCACCGGGTAGGCCAGCGGCAGCATGGGAATCCCCGCATCGGCGTGAGCTGCGGGCGGCAGCAGAAGCGCCGCCGCGAGCCACGCCACAGTAGCGGAGAGTCGAGGCCGGGCCAATTTCATCGGATATTGATGATCATGTTGATGCGATGATAGCTCCTGCGCCCTGCGGGGCCGATCCGGGGCTGTCGTCGATCGACGGGAGGCCGGGTCCGCACGTGGGGTTTTCGCGATCTCACTGGTTTGCCGGCAAGATGCGGATAGCGCTTCGCACCCGCAGATGGAATGATTCCGACATGGATCAATCACTGAGATACGGAAGCAAGGCGGAAGTTGCGATGGTGGATGGGGCTGCTCGTCCGGCGCCCGAGGCCGCGGAATGCGAGAGGACCGCGATGACGCGCGAGGGTACCGGCCGTAACGCCAGCTCCGCAGGAGCCCTGGTGCGGCGATCAGAACAGGACACTGAAGCCGCATGGAGACAGGTGCTCGAGCGCGACGGCGCTGCTCGCTTCTTCTACGCGGTGACGAGCACCGGCATCTTCTGTCGTCCCTGCTGCCCGAGCCGCCGGCCGGCCCGGCGCAACGTGGTCTACTTCCGCCATGCCGGTGAGGCGATGGCGGCGGGCTTTCGCGCCTGCCTGCGCTGCCAGCCCGCGGGCATTGCTGCGGAGGCGGCGAGCGTTGCCCGCATCTGCGCGCACCTCGAGGCGAATGTCAATCGAAAGGTGACGCTCGCGGAGCTGGGTGCCCTGGTGGCCGCCAGCCCTTTCACCGTGCAGCGGATGGTGGCGCGAGTGCTGGGCATTACGCCACTTGAATACCAGCTGCAACTGCGCGCCTCGGCGTTGAGGAGGGCGCTGAGAGCTGCTGATATGCCGATCACCAGCTTGCCCCGCCGCGCTCAGATCGCCAGTGTTACGCGGCTCGGAGTCACGGATGCCATCTTCGACGCGGGATACTCCTCCTCCAGCCGTGCCTACCAGAGTTCCCCGCTGGGCATGAGTCCCGGCACATACCGTGCGCGTGGAGCGGGTCAGAGCATTCGATTCGCGATGGCCGAGTGCTCCCTGGGAGTATTGCTGGTGGCGGCGACCCAGCGCGGCGTCTGCAGCGTCGCGCTGGGCGACAGCCGGGAGCAGCTCGAGGCCGGGCTGCGCAAGGACTTTCCGGCTGCAACGATCGTTGCAGGCCAGGAAGCCTCTGCCGAATGCGACGAGACGTATCCGGAAATGGAGAAGGCCCTGGTGCAGCTGCTCTCGCAGATGACCGAGCATCCGGCGGTTCACGACCTGCCCCTGGACGTCAGGGCTACTGCCTTCCAGACGCGGGTGTGGCAGGCGCTGAACCGGATTCCGCGGGGCGAGACACGCAGCTACTCCCAGGTGGCGGAGAGCCTGGGAAGTCCCAGGGCGGTGCGGGCGGTGGCGCGTGCCTGCGCCTCCAATCCCATTGCCATGCTGGTGCCGTGCCACCGCGTCGTGGGCAGTGACGGAAAGCTGACAGGTTATCGCTGGGGAGTCGAGCGGAAGCGCAGATTGCTGCAGATAGAGCGTGGTTGACGCGTCGGCTTCCGTCTGGAAGCGGGATGCTGCCTGCTCCCGGCCATCCAAAGCTTTGGAATCTCTCGCAGGATGAGAACGAACTCACCAATTTGGGAGCGGTATCGCCGAAACTCGGCGAGCCATGGCTCAAGCACGGTGCTCACCGGTAAGATAGAGGTGAACTCCGAAATGGATGAAAGAGGGTAGGCATGGCCACAGCAACATTGGCAGAGACAGAATTACCGGTTCAGCAGGGGAGCGACGAACGCGCCCAGGACTATAAAGTCGCGGACATGTCGCTGGCCGACTGGGGACGCAAGGAGATCTTGATCGCCGAGCACGAGATGCCCGGGTTGATGTCGATCCGGCGGAAGTATGCGGCGGAGAAGCCGCTGGCCGGCGTGCGCGTGACAGGTTCGCTGCACATGACGATCCAGACGGCGGTGCTGATCGAGACCCTGGTCGATCTTGGAGCCGATGTACGCTGGGCAAGTTGCAACATCTTCTCGACCCAGGACCACGCCGCCGCGGCTATTGCTGCTGCCGGGGTGCCGGTCTTCGCATGGAAGGGCGAGAGCCTTGAAGAGTACTGGTGGACGGCCTACCAGGCATTGAATCATCGCGGGGGCCTAGGGCCGCAGCTGGTGGTTGACGATGGCGGCGACGTGACGCTGCTCATTCACAAGGGTTATCAGCTTGAGGATGGAGACAGGTGGGTCGACTCCGCCTCATCGAGCCACGAGGAGCAGGTGATCAAGAACCTGCTGAAGAAGGTCTACGCGGAAGACCCGCAGCACTGGCACCGCGTCGCAAAGGATTGGCGGGGCGTATCAGAGGAGACGACGACCGGCGTACATCGCCTCTACAAGATGATGGAACAGGGGCAGCTGCTGGTGCCCGCGATTAATGTGAATGACTCCGTGACCAAGTCGAAGTTTGACAACCTCTATGGCTGCCGCGAGTCGCTGGCCGACGGCATCAAGCGGGCCACCGACGTGATGGTCGCCGGCAAGGTCGCGGTGATCTGCGGATACGGCGATGTGGGCAAGGGCTCGGCACACTCGCTGCGCGGCATGGGCGCGCGGGTGATCGTGACGGAGATCGACCCGATCAATGCTCTGCAGGCTGCGATGGAGGGCTTTGAGGTAACCACCCTTGAAGATACTCTGGGCCGCGGCGACATCTATGTCACCTGCACCGGCAACGTCGACATCCTTACTCTTGAGCACATGCAGAAGATGAAGGACCAGGCTATCGTCTGCAACATCGGCCACTTCGACAACGAGATACAGGTAGATCGACTCAATGAGGCCCCCGGGGTCGCGAAGCTCAACATCAAACCGCAGGTTGACCAGTACACGTTTCCGAATGGAAATGCGATTTTCATCCTCGCAGAGGGAAGGCTGGTAAATCTGGGCTGCGCTACCGGTCATCCCAGCTTCGTGATGAGTAACAGCTTTGCGAACCAGACGCTGGCGCAACTCGACCTATGGAAGAATCGCGACACTTACAAGGTCGGGGTATATGTGCTGCCGAAGAAGCTGGATGAGGAGGTAGCCCGGCTGCATCTTGAAAAGATCGGAGTCAAGCTGACCCAGCTAACTCCCAAGCAGGCGGATTATCTTGGTGTGCCGGTGGAAGGTCCCTTCAAGTCGGACAGCTATCGGTATTAGCAGTGGCATTAAGTCTCCCAGCATCTGGCAATGAAAGACGAGACAGCCGGCTTAAGTGCCGGCTGTTTTATTTGCGTAGCTCATGGCAGACGGTTGCGGCGCTGCTTTTCTACCCAGCGCTTCCACAGGTAGTCGGCCAGCAGCGACGCCACTACTATCAGCAGGATCAGAATAGCCATCCGTAGTTTCATCTACTAACTCCCTCTGGTAAGTCGCTAGCCTAGCAGGTTACTTACGGCCTCGGGTGCGCTTGCGAGTGCGGCGTCCAGCTGGGAAGAATCTTTGCCGCCGGCCTCCGCCATGTCCGGCCGGCCGCCGCCAGAGCCGCCAACGAGCTTCGCAATCGGGCCGATTACCTTCCCGGCCTGCAATCGGCCCGTAAGGTCTTTTGTGACTCCGACAACAAGGGCTACCTTGCCGTCACCGTCGGTCGACCCTAGAACTACTACACCCGAACCCAGCTTGGTGCGCAGATTGTCCACCAGGGTGCGCATCTGGCCGCGATCGAGTGCGTCGACGCGCTGGGCGAGTACCTTGACGCCCTTGACTTCTACAGCATGCGTTGCGGCCGAGGAGAGTGCCGCGGCTGCGGACTTCATCCGAGCTTCGTCGAGCTCGCGGCGAAGCTTCTTGAGCTCCTCTTCCTGCGCGTTGAACCTGTGGCGCAGCGCGTCGGCTGGTGCAAGATCGGCGCTCGATGCGAGCTGAGCGGCAACCAGCGCGGCATCGTAGTCGCGACGAAATTCGTTGAGCGCGCCGATGCCGGTAAGTGCCTCGATGCGGCGGACTCCTGAGGACACGCTGTTTTCGCCGAGCAGCTTGATGAGACCGATCTCGCCGGTTGCGCCGGTGTGCGTACCGCCGCAGAGCTCAGTCGAGAAGTCGCCGATCTTCACGACGCGCACCTTGTCGCCGTACTTCTCTCCGAAGAGCGCCATTGCGTGGTATTCATTGACTGCGACGTCAATGGGCACGTCAACGATGGTCTCGACGAAGGTGTTGGCAAGCACCTGGTGGTTGACGATGTCTTCGATCTGCTGCAGCTCTTCGGCGGCAATCGATGTGAAGTGGGAGAAGTCGAAGCGCAGCCGGGTGGAATCGACCAGCGAGCCGGCCTGCTTGACGTGGGTGCCGAGCACCTCGCGCAGCGCAGCATGCAGCAGGTGAGTACCGGTGTGATTGCGACGAGTCGAGTTGCGCCAGTCCGCGTCGACGACGGTGTCTACCCTGTCGCCGATCGCGACAGGCTGGCGAAGGAGGGCGCGATGCGCGCGTACGCCCTGCACGGGAGAGAAGCAGCCGGTGATCTCGGCGACGATGCTGTTGTGATCTTCTGAATAAAACCAGCCCTGATCGCCTGTCTGGCCTCCAGAGTCGGCATAGAAGCTGGTCTGATCGAGGACTAACTCGACTAACTCGCCGGGCTGGGCGTGTGACACGCCCGCACCATCCTTGATGATGGCGAGTATTTCGGCCCCTTGAACAGTTAGCTGGTAGTAGCCCTCGAAGTTAGTCTTAGGTAAGTCGCGGAAGGCCGGGCTGGCAGACTTTTGCGCTCCGCCCTTCCATGAAGCGCGTGCCCTGGCTTGCTCAGCTTCCTTGGTCCGCTCAAATCCTTCGTGATCAAACTTGATTCCCGCATCGCGGGCAGCGTCCACCATAAAGTCGAGCGGGAGCCCATACGTCTCATAAAGATGAAAAGCCTGTTCTCCGGTAAGTTTGTCGTCTTGCAGCACGGAAGCTCGGACTTGGCCGGCATCTATATGCTCTCGCAGTTCGGCATCGGTTGGAACTTTTTGCCCCTGATCAGCAAGAATTGGGATAAATGTGGCACGTGGTTGGGTTCCGCTATCAGGAGCGCTCGGGAAAGTCCGATTCCAGTAGTCAATGTGGCGCAGGGACTTGTTTGCTATCTCCAATAGCGCTTGGTCAAGTTTGTGGGAGCCAAGTTCCATCACTCTCCCGAATTGTTGCTCCTCAGCGCCTACGATCGTAGCTACTCGTGGCGCTGCATCAATAAGTTCGGGATAGGCATCGCCCAATTCAGCTATGACCGCGTAGATCATGTCGGGCATGAAGGGCTGTTCCTGACCTAACAGGCGTCCATGCCTTATGCCACGCCGCAATATCTTGCGCAGCACGTAGCCGCGTCCTTCGTTGGCGGGCAGCACGCCATCGTTGATGAGGAACGAAGCAGCGCGGGCGTGATCGGCGATGATGCGCAGTGATGCATTCTCCACGCCAGCAGTCACCCCTGTGACTTCAGCAGCCTTGGCAATCAGTGGCGTAAACAAGTCTGTCTCAAAGTTGGAGACTTTGCCCTGCAGCACGGCGGCGAGGCGCTCCAGTCCCATGCCGGTGTCGATGGAGGGCCTGGGAAGCGGCTTGAGGTCAGCTTCGCCCGCGGCATTGAGGCTGCGCTCGAACTGCATGAAGACGAGATTCCAGATTTCAACATATCTGGCGTCGTCCTGGCCGAAGGGCAAGTCGAGCCTCTGCCCATCGGGGCCAAACGACTCCGACGCTTCGATACCCATGTCATAAAAAATCTCTGAGCAAGGGCCGCAGGGGCCAGTCTCGCCCATCTGCCAGAAGTTGTCCTTCATCCCGAACTCGTGAATGCGGGCGGCTGGAACACCCTGGCCGAGCCACAGCTCGTAAGCCTCTTCGTCGCGCGCGACGCCACTCTCGCCCTTGAAGATGGTTACGTAGAGCTTGTCCCTGGGAATCCCAAACCACTCCTCCGAGGTAATCAGCTCCCACGCGTAGGCTATGGCATCGGCCTTGAAGTAATCTCCGAAGCTGAAATTACCAAGCATCTCGAAGAACGTGTGGTGGCGGCGGGTGAAGCCGACGTTTTCAAGGTCGTTGTGCTTGCCGCCGGCGCGGACGCACTTCTGCGAACTGGTAGCGCGGGAGTAGTCTCGACGCTCGGCGCCGAGGAAGACGTCCTTGAACTGGTTCATGCCGGCGTTGGTGAAGAGCAGCGTCGGGTCGTTTGCCGGGACCAGCGATGACGAATGGACGCGGCGGTGCCCCTTCTCCTCGAAAAACCGGAGGAACATCTCGCGAATCTCTGATCCCGTGCGATATTTCATGGTTCCTGCAAGTTTAACCGACGTGTTTCTATAGTTTCGGAGTAGTGAGTTTGCCTCCCTAGCAGGATGCCCAGGGCCGCCACAGTCCGGTGAAAACGGATTGAGCTGTAAGGTTGTTGCAGGAGGGCTTTCACAGCCGGATTGTAGGAAAATGAAGGCCTGTGTTTTCGAGGGTTGAGATGGGGCCGCAGTTCTCGATCAGGCGCACCCGGAGGATGCACTTCACAGTCTGCCGAGCGATGCGTGCGTTCGCCGTGCGCCGGGCGTCCGGACTACCCTCACCACGCGAAGCCGCGCTGCTGCCCCCGGCCCTGCTGCTGATCGGTCTGCTGCTCTTGAGCGGCACGTCAGGCGAGGCTGAAAAGGGGGTGAAGAATGCCGGCCAGACCGGACCCGCCGTACGCCTGCCGGTGACAGAGTTCGGCTACCATCCTCCCCCGATCGCTTTCCTTACGGCCCGGCTCTCAACCAACTCGCTCGACTTCATCGACGACGATCACCTGTTGTTGACCTTCCGAACCAGCGGGCTGATGCGGCGCCCTGCCGATTCGCAGCCAGGGGATGAGGACCAGAACATCCGAGCCCTGACTCTCGATGTGGTGACCGGCAAGGCGGTGCGCACGGCCGAGTGGCGGATGCACGACCACGCACGCTATCTCTGGCCGCTCGGCAACGGCAGCTTCCTCATACGGCAGCGGAATGCGCTGTCTATCACCGACGGAACGCTCGAGCTCCATCCATTCATGAAGACGCCGTCCGCGATCGAGACCATACAGCCCTCCCCGGATGGCAGGCTGCTGGTGCTGCAGATCGATCGCGAGCGGCACAGCCCCGAGGAGCATGCGCGGCTGGTGCAGCAGGCGCTCGATATTGACGCTCCTCTGCCCCGGGAGGACGTGAAGCTGATGGTGTTGCGGGTGGATACGGGCGCGGTGCTTGCGGAGACCCAAGGCGCCCGGCCTATCGCTCTCCCCATCGTGAACGATGGCTATCTTGAAGCTCTGCCTGCGAAATCCGAGCACTGGCAGCTGCGTTACGCCTCGTTTTCGGGCGAGAAGAGGACGTTCGGAGACGTTCTGTCGACCTGCACACCAACAGAGACGGCGGCCACCTCTAACGTGTCTCTGCTGATAACCTGCGTGCCGCACACTGACGACCACCTGGTCCAGGGTATCGATATCAATGGCAGGATCCTATGGGAGTTCTGGTGGCAGAGCGACCTGGTCTGGCCGTCGTTTGCGGGTTCCAGGGATGGGCGGCGTTTTGCCTTCAACGCCATGCACGCCACGCACAACGTGAGTGCGCTTGACCCGATTGGCGACGACGACATCAAGGGACAGCGCGTGCAGGTGATGGACGCCGCCACGGGAGCGGTGCTGTTGACCGTGAATCTCTCTCCAGCAACAGCCTTCGGTGAGAACTTTGCCCTCTCGCCCGATGGCAGACGCTTTGCCATCCTGGGCGCGAGCGAGGTCGAGATATATGAGGTACCCGACCCCCCGCCGGCGCCTGTTGCCGGGAAGAAATAATTCTGGTGCGAGAGCCGCGAGGCCGAGTTGCGGCTCCGCGGTCTGCTTTCGATCAGGCGGGCAGCTTCTCGACTGTTGGATACTCGTGCTGCTCGCGGCCCACGGCGCCGTCGTACATCACCGTCGTCTTGAACCGCTCATAGCGTCCGTCTGCGGCCCACTTCGCGCACTTCGCCTCAACCGCTCGCATCTCCTCGTGGCTCATCGGCTGGAAGTTGCGCGCGATCTCGAGGTTCTGCTGGAGGACGCCCAGCGAATCCATGCCGCTGATGGTGGTTGCGACCGGCAGGCTCATGGCGTAGCGCAGCGCGTCCTTGACGGTGATGGCGCCGTGGCTGACGAACTCGCCACTGCCCCCGAGGCTCTTCATCCCGAAGACAGAGATGCCGCGGCGATTTGCCTCCGGCAGCACATGCTGCTGGAAGCTGCGGAAGTTCGCGTCAAACGGGTTGAGCGGCATCTGCACGGTGTCAAAGGGGAAGTCATGCGAGAGCATCTTGAGGTGGATGTCTGGGTGCTTATGCCCCGTGAATCCGACCATCCGAACCTTGCCCTGCTGCTTGGCCAGGGCGAGCGCTTCGATGGCTCCGTCGGGGCGGAAGATGAGGTCGGGGTCGTTGTAATAGACCACTTCGTGAATCTGCCAGACGTCGAGATGATCGGTCTTGAGGCGGCGCAGGGACTGTTCGAGCTGCTGCATGGCTACGCTCTTATCGCGGCCGTGGGTGCAGACCTTGGTCATGAGGATGACCTGATCGCGCTTGCCTTTGAGCGCCTCGCCGAGCCGCTCCTCGCTCTCGCCCTGGTGGTAGTCCCAGGCATTGTCAAAGAAGTTGATGCCGGCGTCGATGGCGGTGCCGACGATGGCGTTCACCTCACCCTGGTCTTTGGCGGAGCCCAGGTGGAAGCCGCCGACCCCAAGAACGGAGATCTGCTGGCCTGTCTTTCCAAAGGGTCGCCGAGGCACCTGGCTCCCGGTCGTGTTCTGCGGCATGGTCAGCTCCTGCGGCTGGGCGGCGGCGGCCTGGCGAGCGGCGAGTGTTCCGGCGCCGGCAAGCGCGGCTGATTTCAAAAAGCTTCGGCGAGAGAGTTCATCGCGCAGAGCGCCTGCATCCTTCTGTTCGGGCATGGTCATGCAACCTCCGGAAACGGCTTGCCGGTGTTGTCGGTCTCTTTCAACATCTCCTTGACCTCGGCAGACTGGGTGTCGAGCGGATACTGGTGGGGGATGCGGGCCTCGGGATTGTCGAATTTCAAGGATGTCTTGTAGAGCTCGAAGCGACCGTCGCCCGCAGACTTCTTGCACCGGTCGCGGAGGCTCTGCATGGCATCCTGCGTGAGAGGCGTGAAGCCCTGCGCTAGTTTGAGGTTTTGCGCCAGGATATGCAGCTTCTCCATGCCCGTGATGGTGGTAGATACCGGCAGGCTCATGGCATAGCTGAGCGCCTCCTCGGCGGTGAGCATCCCCTTCTGCACGGATTCGCCATGGCCCACCAGCGGTTTCATACCGAGTGCGGCGATGCCGCGTCTGTTCAACTCTGGCAGCACCTGCTGCTCAAAGCTGAGGAAGTTGGCGTCGAAGGGGTTCAGCGGCATCTGGACCGCGTCGAAGGGAAAGCCGGTTGCAAGCATCTTGAGGTGCAGCTCAGGTCGTTTATGCCCGGTAAAGCCAAAGAAGCGTACCTTGCCCTGCTCCCTTGCCTTGTGCATCGCCTCGGCCGCTCCGCCCTTCCGGATGAAGAGGTCAGGGTCATTCTCGAAGGCCACCCCGTGAATCTGCCAGAGGTCGAGGTGATCGGTCTGAAGGCGGTTTAATGACTGCTCGAGCATCTCCATGGCGAGGCCGGCGTCGCGCCCGTGGGTACAGACCTTGGTCATGAGGAAGACCTTGTCACGCCTGCCCTTGAGACCTTTTCCCATCCAGGATTCCGACTTGCCGCGGTGGTACTCCCAGCAGTTGTCAAAGAAGGTGATGCCGCCGTCAACTGCCCGGTGCACGATCTCGATGGCGGTCTGTTCATCGGCGGCGTCGCCCAGATGATGGCCACCGAAGCCAAGTGCCGAGATGCGCGCATCGGTCTTTCCAAAGGGCCGCAGGGGGATGGGAGCTGGTGAGTCCGGCATGTAACCTCTTTAACTGTGATGAGTTGGCGAATGAGCTGACTGGACGGTGAGGGCGGCGGCGTGGCTGATTCTTAACCGCGACTGAAGATGGCGGGTAAGGATTACGATGCAAGCACCCCGAGGCGATTTGCCCGGAGGCTTTCCTTGTCGTCCCCAAAGCGGGTCACGGAGCTGCAGGTTTTGATCGGGTGGAATGGAGTGGCGGCGGACTCGCATCCCATCATCGAAGCGCTGGTGGTATCTGCCGATAATCTAAGCCGCGATCGGTGGTTCCTCTCCGCGCTGGAAGGTCGGTTGGTGGACAGCTATGTTCCTCTTGACGGGTCCTAAGTTGCGGAGCCGGGGGTAATCGCTACCACAGTACTCTTGCCAGAAGAAGAGAGAGACCATAGGCTCGTGGGGGTATACCCTAAGATGAAGACTTCCATTTCGACTGGAATGATGCGCACTGACGTGATCGCCGATCCCGTCAGGATCGCTGGCACAAAGATGAAGGTTATGACCTTGCCTTACCAGGTGGCCGCGGCCACCGATCGGGGACAGTTCCGGCCCTCGAACGAAGATGCGTTTGGATACCTGATGGACGCGGGCGTCTTCGTAGTATGCGATGGGATGGGGGGTGCGGCGGCCGGAGAGGTCGCGAGCCACGCCTCCGTAGAGGCATTCCTGGGTATCTATTCCTCGCCGCGCGATAGCGAAGCAGTCGATCAGCCGACCCTGCTCCGGGAGGCAATTGCAGCCGCCAACGAGGCCGTGTACACGCTCGCCGAGGAGGATATCCGCCTTCGCGGCATGGGCACCACGCTGGTCGCGCTGCTGGTCGAGGAGCGCCGGGCGTGGGTGGCGCATGTGGGGGACAGCCGCTGCTACCGGATGCGGAAGGGCACCCTCGAGCGCCTGACCGAGGACCACTCGCTGGTCGATGAGCAGGTGCGCCGAGGCCAGATCACCGCCGCCGAGGCAGCCAACTCCCCGCTGCGGAATGTGATCACCCGCGCCATAGGCTCCCATGGTTCCGTGACTCCGGAGATCGCTGAGGTCGACGTACGATCCGGAGACGTGCTGCTGCTCTGCAGCGACGGGCTGGTCCGCGAAGTCTCAGACCGGCAGATCGGCGAAGTATTGCAGGCGGCCACCTCTGTGGAGGCTGCCTGCGAGCAGCTTATCGACGCCGCTAACACGAACGGCGGCAAGGACAACATCACCTGCCTGGTCGTCCGCGCGGTCTGAAGCCTCTTGGCCACCGGTGCGGGGAGTCGCCCTCTCCGCAGCTTACTCCGAAGCAGTTCCTTCATCTGCGGAGAGGTCCTCCGAGGCGAGCGCTTCCAGACCTGACAGCGTTTGGTCATCGATCTCCCAGTTCTTCAGGATCTTGAAGATCACCCCCGGCGAGAAGCCCGCCCTCATCAGCTGGCGCATGACACGGTTGGCACCTTTGGCGTCGGTGGGAGGCTTCAGGCGTTTGCGGGCGATGTGGCGTCGGGCGAGGTCCTCTTCAACAACGTTCTCATAGGCGCGGGTGAGGGTTGCTGTGATCAACTCAGGATCGACGCCCTTATGCTGCAGCTCCTGCTGCACGCGCCGCTTGCCAAACTTCTCATTCTCCTGCCGCAACCTTGTGTAGTCAGCCGCATAGGCGGTGTCGTCGAGAAACTTGTATTCGACCAGGCGTTCGACGACGGAGGCGATCTTGGCGTCGCCGGTCTCGTCCGGCTCGACGCGGGTGCGCATCAGGCGCTTCAGGTCAGAGACGGTGCGCATGCGGCGGGCGAGCGCATTCACGGCGTAGTTGTAGAGGGCCGGCTCGGTGAGAGGTTCGGGTCTTTTGCGGGGGCGGTTAAAGGCCATGTGCGTCTGCGCCGATCCTGGAATGCTTCGGGTGCTGCCTTGACCCTACTCCCTCCGGTCCGTCTTTAGAGCGTCGGCCGGCTTCGCCTCATTTTTAGTCCACTGGTCGACCCAGTCGCTGACGGTCCTGTTCCAGAGTTGGGAGTTCTGCGGCTTGAGCACCCAGTGGCCCTCGTCGGGGAAGTAGAGCATCTTTGACGGCACATTGAGGCGCTGCAGGGTGGTGAAGAGGTCGAAGCCCTGGGAGACGTCGAGGCGGTAGTCAAGCTGACCGTGGATGACTAAGGTCGGCGTCTTGAAATTCTTAGCATAGAGCGCCGGCGACCACCTGCGATAAGGGTTCAACGCGGTGGGACGGCCATAGTAGTCCCATGGCTTGCCTCTGAACTCCCATTCGTTGAACCAAAGCTCCTCGGTCGAACCGTAGGCAGCCTCGGGGTTGAACATGCCATCGTGCGAGACGATGCATTTGAAGCGGTCGGTGTGGCCAAGGATCCAGTTGGCCATGTAGCCGCCGTAGCTGGCGCCGAGGGCGCACTCGCGGGTCTTGTCGATGAAGGGGAAATGCAGTTCGGCGTAGTCGAGCCCGCGCATCAGGTCAATATACGGCTTGCCGCCCCAATCGCCGTTGATGCCGTCGATGAAGGCCTGACCATAGCCGGTCGATCCGCGTGGGTTGATCATGACGACCACGTAGCCGGAGGCGGCGAAGAGCTCCGCGTTCCAGCGGTAGGACCACGAATCGCCCCATGCCCCCTGCGGGCCGCCGTGGATCAGGAACTTTACCGGATATTTCTTCCTGGGATCGAAGGCAGGCGGCTTGACGAGGAAACCCTGCGCTCTCACGCCGCCTATTGACGGGAACCAGAAGGATTCCAGCGGGGCCAGGTCGAGCTCTGCGAGCAACGCATCATTGAGGTGGGTCAGTTGCCTGACTGCGGCCTCGGCGTTCGATCCTGGCTGGTACCTCATCAGGCTGGGCGGGTAGGCCAGGCGCTTGTTTGAGGCGTTCGTGCTGACTGTGCTCTGCCCGGCGGGAGTTACACCCTGGCTACTCGCTCTTTCCCGGGTAGTCAGCTCGCAGACCTCTGCGGGTTGAGCCACGGTCATTCTCGTGGCGAAAAGCCTTTCGCCATCCACTTCGCCATCCCATAAGGGATGCAGGTCACCATACTCGCCCTTGCTCGTCAGCATGGAGAGTGCGCCTTCGAGATCAGCCCGGAAGATGCGAGCGGCGCCCTCATTCTCGGCGACGAAGTAGATGCTGCTGGAATTATGGGCCCAGGCCAGTTCGCCCACCCAGCGATCAAAGTCCGGCAGGAGGTCTTTGAGCTGCTTCGACTGGCGATCGTAGAGTACGAGCCTGAACTTGTCGGACTCATATCCGGCCCGTGCCTGCGAGCGGAACGCGATGTTCCTGCCGTCGGGCGAGTAGGCTGGGCTGAAGTTTCCACCGAGGCTGGTGCTGATCTTCACCGGCTTCGCCGCAGGGTCATCCAGACGCAGCGTGAAAATATCCACGTGGGTGCTGATCGCCGCTACCGGATCGAGGTCTTCTTCAAAGGCAATCTCTTTGCTGTCGGGCGCGAAGGCATACGCGTCCGGGCCGCCAAGGGAAAATGGCGGAACATCATGATCGTCGCCGGGGTTGAGGTCGCGAGGCGTTCCACCGCTGGCTGGAACCACGAAGAGGTGGCTGCGTTTATCCCCGTTATAAGCATTCCAATGCCGGTAAAGCAGGTGGGTGAAGATCTTTGCCTTGACCTGGGAGGCTGCGAGAGCGTCGTCGCGCTGCTTGTCGCAGGCGTCCTGATCGCTCAATGAGCAATCAGGGTAGACAGCCGAGGTAAACAGGACGGACTGACCGTCAGGGGACCACATTGCGCCGTCAGCCCCGGTACTCAGGGTCGTCAGTTGCCTGGGGTCGCCGAGGGAGCGGGATTGGGCGTTGAAGGGAGCGATATAGATTTGCTGACCGCCCTCGCGGGTGCGCTGAAAGAGGACCTGCTTTCCGTCGGGGGAGAAGCGGCCGCGCCTCTCACCCTCCGCCGAATCCATCAGTGCTGTAGAGTCACCACCGCCGGCCGAAATGAGGAAGAGGTGGGAGGTCTTGGTGTTCTTTCCGAGGTCGACGCCGGTCGCGGTGTAGAGGACCCACTTGCCGTCGGGTGAGACGGAGATATCGCCGAGCCGCCGCATCTTCATCAGGTCTTCGAAGACCATGGGCCGCCGGGCAGGCGCCTGGGCGATGGCTCTGGGGACTAACACCTGCGCGCTCGCTGCCAAAGCCGCAACCAGCGCGCTCAGCAGCACACGGGTTAACATTGGCGAGAGGCCGTTCCCTTCGCCTCGATGGAACACTGATTGCAGGCGCGCCTTCGTCTGAGCGGCAGGGCAGTCCCGCCGTTCAGACGGCCTTCTGGTCGACGGGCACATGCTGTTCCTCGCGGCTGAGATTGGTGGCATGTTGGGAGACAATCTGCGCCGAACAGGTTTGAGAGCGGAGTATTGGCGGATCGCCCAGATTGCATTCTGGCGCGTCTATAAATATATAGCCTGCGGAAAGCTACTCGCGGGGCACAGACCCGGCCGCAGTGATCGAAGGGCCGCGGCTGCACAGACCCGATGGAGCAAGACAAGTTGAAGATCTTGAAAACGAGACGTGCGCGGACCTCTGCCTTCCTGATCCTGAAGAGAACCATGTTGGCGCTCGCGCTCATAGGGTTGGCGGCAGCCATCCCCGGCCGTGCCCAGGCTACCTTCACCCCCATGCCGCTCGATGAGGGCTTCGGGCCCATGGACCTGACGCCGCCCTCTACATCGGCTGACCAGATCGTCGCCCGCTTTGCCGCCAAGGAGAGTGAGTTCCGCGCCGCCCTTGAAAATTACACCTACTCGCGCAGCGTTCGGGAGCAGACCATCGACGATGACGGCAAAGTCGATGGCCAATTTTATGAGGCGACCGATATCTCCTTTGACGCGAGCGGCCGGCGGGTGGAGCGGGTAACGAAGGCGCCAGCCAACACCCTGGTACGCATCTCGATGAGCCCGGCGGACTTCGCCGACATCGAGCAGCGGCTGCCTTTTGTGCTTACCAGGGAGGACCTGCCGCTTTACGACGTAACTTACGTCGGCAAGCAGAAGGTGGACGAAATCGACTGCTACGTCTTCGATGTGAAGCCGAAGCGTATTGAGAAGAAGAGGCGCTACTTTCAGGGCAAGATCTGGGTCGATGCGCAGGACTATCAAATCGTGGTGACCAACGGCAAGACCGTTCCCGATGACACCCGCAAAGGCCACGAAGACCTCTCGCTGCCCTTCACTACCTACCGCGAGCAGATCGATGGAAAATACTGGTTCCCGGTCTATACCAAGGGTGACGGAGTCCTGCACTTTTCGGGCGGCTCGGGCTATCTGGCTGAAGACGTACACCTGCGGCTGACGATCCGTTACACGGGCTACCGGCAGTTCAAGTCGACGGTGAAGATCATCTACGACGGCCAGGAGGTCAAGAACGACGGCACGGAGAAGCAGCAGGCTCCCGCTCCATCTGACCCGTCGCAGAGCACCGCGCCCGTGCCGCAGGCCTCGCCGAAGTAGATTTATTTAGGAGTCTGACGCTCGAAGTATAAAGAAGTTAGGGAGTTTATCGTTTTCTCATAAATTGCTATAAACTCCTTATACATGGACGCCGTTCGTAATCCGTACTCCCCGGGGGCAGGGTCACCCCCGCCTGAACTCGCCGGGCGCGGTTCGCTACTCAGGGATGCGGAAGTAGCTATAGCCCGAATCCGACAAGGACGCTCGGCCCAGAGCATCATCATGGTCGGTCTTCGAGGCGTAGGTAAGACAGTATTGCTGGACAAGATGCGCCTTGACGCAGAAGAAGCAGGCATTCAGACGCTTCGCCTGGAGACAGCTGAAGATCGAAGCCTGCCCTCCATCCTCGCGCCAGAATTGCGCCTGGCCCTGCTGCGCCTGAGTCGCGTTGAGCGGGCGAAAGTGTTTGCAGAGAAGGGACTGAAAGCACTCACGGGTTTTGCAAGGTCGCTGAAGGTCAAGTATGCGGATATCGAAGTCGCCTTTGATCTCCCTGGGGAGTCCGGACTTGCAGATAACGGGGATCTAGAAAGTGACCTGACCGCACTACTGCAGGAGGTCGCATACGCAGCGCAGAGTGCGCAGACGGCCGCCGTTCTGTTCCTCGACGAGATGCAATACCTTCGAGAGGCTGAGTTTCGAGCTCTCATTTCAGCTTTACATCGTTGCGCACAGCGCCAGTTGCCGATGACGTTGATAGGTGCAGGTCTACCTCAGCTGCGAGGTCTTGCCGGTCAAGCCAAGTCCTATGCGGAACGGCTCTTTGCGTTCCCTTTAGTCGGCGCGTTGATCGAGACCGATGCCAGAGACGCACTCGTCAAACCCGCTCAACAGGAAGGAGTGGAATTCACAGAAGATGCCGTTCAGGAGATACTTCACCAGACCCACGGCTACCCGTACTTCCTACAAGAGTGGGGGAAGCACGCATGGGAGATCGCAACGGGAGAGGTCATCCGAGTTGAGGATGTGTTCCAGGCTAATCTGCTGGCGCAGGCGGCGCTCGATTCCAGCTTCTTCCTTGTGCGGTTTGACCGCATGACGCCTACCGGAAAGCGATACGTCAGGGCAATGGCGGAATTGGGGGAAGGCCCGCATCGCTCTGGTGATATCGCTTTCATACTGACCAGATCCGTCCAGGCTCTGGCGCCTATCCGCAGCGCTCTCATCAAGACAGGTATGATCTGGAGCCCTGCGCACGGTGACAACGCCTTCACCGTGCCTCTCTTCGGTGACTTCATGAAGCGGATAATGCCCGGTAACGATTGGCGCGGAATATAAGCGATACACGATCCTGCTATGTCGGTGTTCCGGTCTCCGCACGTGGTGTGCCTCTAAATGCTCCCTCAATGCAGAGGGACTTGCGCCACTGCGGGTCGCAGTGGCCGATCGTGCGCATGACCGTCCATCTGACCCGTCGCAGAGCACCGCGCCCGTGCCGCAGGCCTCGCCGAAATAGCGTATGTACGACTCTCGACTCTAACTGGCAGGATCGATAGCGGGACGGTCTCCGGAGTTGCTGGCACCCACTCCACCTGGAAGTGGCCCGTGTAGCCGAAGAGCTTTCCCCTGTAGGGTTTGTTGCGCTAACGTTCAATGCGAAGCAGCCCTGGTCTCCTCATACCACTGAGATTTCAGCGATCCGGGGGAAACTGCTGAGGCTGCTCTGGATCGGGTCGAGGCAGATAGTGGATGCTGGTGAAGCGCAGGTCCCATCTCTGGTGCAGGTCAGGCTGCTGGGTGAGCTGCCAGACGCGGTCGAGTTCTTGCCTGATTAGCGTTTCGACGTAGATGCCTTGCGTGCTCGTGTGGCTCCTCCTGACGTAAGGGAGTGTGCAAGGCTCGCACTCAACGGGTGCGAAGGCGCAGTTCGCGGACGCGGCTAGTAGTAGAGGTACTTGCGCCAGTGCGGGTCGGAGTGGCCGATCATGCGCATGATGTGGCGGCTGGTGTGCAGAGAAAAGGGCCTTGGCTCGCGCAGCAGTTGCATGTCCTGCTGCTCGTGCAGCAATTGATTTCCCTTGCGTCGATTGCAGGCATGGCAGCAGGCTACGAGGTTCTCCCATGTGGACAGGCCGCCGCGGGAGCGCGGGATCACGTGGTCCAGCGTCAGCTCGCCCGCCGTCAGTACGATCGCGCAGTATTGGCAGGTGTTGCGGTCGCGCAGCAGGATGTTCTTGCGGGAGAGTGCGCGCGTCTGGTGAGGGATACGGCGGTACTCGAGCAGACGGATGACGGACGGCATGGGTACGCGGATGCGAGCGGCATGCATCATTGCGCCTTGCTCCTCCTCCGTCTTGGCAACGCCTTTCAGCACCAGTACGAGGGCGCGGCGCGCTCCGCAGATGTTGATCGGCTCGTAGGAGGCGTTCAGCACCAGCACCGGCTTCTGCATGGAGGTCGGGGTGAGCGCGCGGGGCTCCTCGACGGGCAGCGCGTGGCACTTGGCGAGTGACTTAAGCTTGCGAGCATGGATGGTGGCTTTTCCCACTGACATTTCTCCCCCAAGTCTTTCTCTTCTGACCCTTGGCCTGGTACCTGACCCCTCTTTGCCGGTCTCGTGCTGTCATTGCAGTAGCGGTTTTGTTCGACCCCAGAATGCCACATCTTCCTGCATGGGCAGTTCTGGAGCGTTCTCCTGCTGATCGTGGATGATCTCCTGATTGCGGCTGCGCTCAGACATTGACGGAGGCCGGATGAACTCGAACTGTGCGCGGGCGACGGTCGCAACCGAGACGGACGCCGCCCCGGCGCGAAGCAGAGCCCTGGTGCAGGCCCGGGCCGTTGCCCCTGTCGTATAAATGTCGTCGATCAGGAGGATGTCCGCGCCGGCAAGCCTGTCGGGGCTGGGTGTAACGAAGGCGCCGCGGACGTTCATTCTGCGCTGGTGAGGTGTAAGTCCTGCCTGACTCACGGTCGACCGCTTGCGCACCAGCAGCTTCGGGGCGAGCTTCAGCTTCCATTCGGGAGTCGTCCTGCGCAGCTGCCGCAGAGCAGCCCTGGCAATCAGCTCTGCATGGTTGAACTTTCGCCTGGAGCGGTGCGGCGGGACCGGAATCACGAGCACTTCGCCGCTCAGGGGCGGACGCGTCTCCTGCGGGGGACATATGACGCCTTGTGTGAGCTGAGGCACGGGGGGCCGAAGGGTGAGAACCACTTCAGCGAGCCGGCTTCCCAGGCCTTCTGCCAGGGGCAGCATGCCCCGGTACTTGAGCAGGTGGATGAGCGAGCGGAGGGTCGTCCGGTAGGCGCCAAAGGCTAAAGCGCGGGCAAAGGGTGGAGGCACTTTGCTGCATAGATGGCAGAGTTGTTGCTCCTCTCGGGCTGCCTCGAGCGCAGGAGGCGCGAAGGACGAGAGCAGTGCGGACGGATAGACCTCGCGGCCGAGATCTTCGCTACAAAGTGAGCAGCACGCGCGGCTCTGAGGCACAAGCGAAGCCCAGCAGGTGTCGCAGACCGGGGCGCTCGAGAAGCGCAGCACCGGGCCTTCGCAGATATCGCAGCGGTACGGGAAGAAGACGCAGTTGAAGCTGTCGACCGGACTTCGGAGCACGCGAACCACGGCGCGCCACGCGGTGGTCTGGGATGAGACGTCGAGCGTCAGGGAGTCACTCTGACTACTGAAGACGCACCTCGCTTCGGGCCGGCGAGGCTGGGAGCGCTCCGCCGCCGATGCACCGAGTATACAGAGGATTTGTGGAAGTCTTCCAGCCAGACGCCTCTCCTAGTGGTGATCGCAACGAAGTGAAACGGGCGCACCACGGAAGCAAGCCTGGAAAGAAGCCGCGCACCATGGGCGCAGCTCTCGCGCCTAAGCCCCGCTGTGGAGAAGCGAATTGCTGCTCGGGGAGTGTGGAATGAGCGGCGTAGTGCGTTTGACTGCCGCAAACTCAGCCATTACCTGCCCAAACTTAACCATCCTGTAACCGGGCAACGGCGTTCCGACGCTCGGCACTCGAGGGAGTGAGGCTGTTACACTCGTGGCTTCCTGCTGATCTCTGCTGCAGCGGCGAGACGACTGCATCGGTCGATCGACTTCCTGGAGGGTCTCCCTTTGCCGAACGCGCCTGACCTGCAAACGCCAACTGCTCCAAAGTTCAAACCGTTTGTGCCAGCCACCGAGACACGCCCGGAGCTGACCGTCCGCGCCGTCCTGCTGGGCTGCTTCTTCGGCCTGGTCTTCGGCGCAGTCACCGTCTATGTGGGTCTGCGGGCCGGGCTTACGGTGGCCGCCTCGATCCCCATTTCGGTGCTATCGATCACCATCCTGCGGGTGCTCGGCAAAGCATCCATCCTCGAGAACAACATCGTCCAGACAACCGGCAACTCCGGCCAGTCGATCGCCGCCGGGGTGATATTCACGCTGCCGGCGCTGATCTTTCTCGGCTTCGATCTGGAGTACAGCCGCATCTTCCTGCTGGCTCTGATTGGAGGCTGGCTGGGCGTTCTCTTCATGATCCCGCTGCGGCGACAGCTGATCGTCGAGGAGCATGGGGCGCTCACCTACCCTGAGGGCACCGCTTGTGCCGATGTGCTGCTTGCCGGCGAGCGCGGCGGCTCCTTCGCCAGCCGCGTGTTCCTCGGCCTGGGACTGGGCGCGGTCTACACCATGTTTCAGAATGACAACCTCTTCGGTGCTTGGCCGGACACTCCGGACTATCAGCCGCGGTGGCTTAAAGGCGGGGCGATCCGCTCAAACTGCACGCCGGAATACCTTGGCGTCGGCTACATCATCGGGCCAAAGGTAGCAGGCGTGATCTTTTCCGGCGGAGTCTTCTCCTGGCTGGTGGTGATGCCGGCAATCTACTTCTTTGGGTCGCACTATCCGGGAGCCGTCTACCCAGGTACGAAGCCAATCGCGACCATGACCCCCAGCGAGCTGTGGGCCTCATACGTGAGACCGATGGGTGCCGGTGCGGTGGCAGCGGCCGGGCTGATCACCCTCTGCCGCACCCTACCCACCATCTTTGGCGCGCTCAAGTCGGGAGTGCAGAACCTGCGCCGGAGCACCGGGCCGAAGACATCGGCAGTTCGCACCGAAGACGATCTGCCGATGGGCGTGGTAATCGGTGGCTCGATCGCACTGGTGGCGCTGATGTTCCTCTTCCTGACCTTTAAACCTGTGCCCGGTGCCCAGACCGGCATGCTTGCAAACCTGGCCGCATCGCTGCTGATCGTGATCTTCGGTTTTCTATTTGTAACTGTCTCGTCACGGATTGTGGGGCTGATCGGCAGCTCGGCTAACCCCATCTCCGGGATGACTATCGCGACCCTGATGGCGACGTCTTCGATCTTTCTGGTCAAGGGCTGGACGGCGCCTGCGTTCGGGGCGCTGGCGATCACCATCGGCGGCGTGGTCTGTATCGCAGCGGCGAATGCGGGCGACACCTCGCAGGATCTGAAGACGGGTTTCCTCATCGGCGCCACCCCGTGGAAGCAGCAGCTGGCGCTGATGATCGGGGTCTGCGTCTCGACGGTCGCCATCGGATGGACGCTGAATGCGATGAACAAGGGGCTCGAAGAGTTCCGGCCGGCGGCGCAGGTGTGGAACGTTGATGCGTCGCACCCCGGGGTGCAAATCCAGGGCAGCCTTGCCGATCAGACCGCGTTCAAGAGCCACAAGGAGTTCCGGGTGACGCATCCCGACAAAACGGAGGAGATGCGGCACGCATCGGACTACGTCCTCTTGAATGCTCTCGGCTCGAGTGAGCTCGCGGACGGAAAGTACCTCTACAATCGGGGGACCCGCCGCATCGAGGTGCAGTGGATCCAGGGCATCGGCAGCGAGAAGGCGGCAGCCCCGCAGGCGCGGCTGATGGCAACGGTGATCAACGGAATCCTTACGCGCAAGCTGCCGTGGGGGCTGGTGCTGCTGGGGGTCTTCCTGGTGATTGCGGTGGAGCTGCTCGGGGTGCGATCGCTCTCCTTCGCAGTGGGAGCCTATCTTTCGATCGCGACGACGCTCGCAATTTTCGTCGGCGGCGTGGTGCGCTGGATGGTCGATCGCGCGGTCGCGCGGGCCGGGCACGGGAGCGTCGATACAGAGAGCGAGATCAGTCCCGGCTCGCTCTACGCCAGCGGATTGATCGCCGCCGGCGGCATCGTCGGGCTCATGGGCGTGGCGCTGAAATTGTATGAGGCGGCCACCGACAAGCACGACATTCTGCAGTTTCCTAAGACGTTTCTAGCGCATGACTGGGTGGCGGTGGTGATGTACGGGCTGCTCGCGTTTTCGCTCTACTACTTCGCGCGCAAGCCGCTCAAGGGTATGGAGAAGTAGCAGAGCGGTGCTGTGCAACTACTCACGCAACGTGGCTGAGCACGCTGACCAGGCCGAGGGTCAGACCCAGGAACGTGATGGCGAGGCGCTTTTGAAAGTCCCGCCGCAGCGCCTTCTCACAGTCAAGGCCGATCTCCGCGCCGAAGTTCATCTCTTCTACGCACTGGCTCATTGCATTTCGCATTGCTCGCCTCCAGGCTGCTCCCGCGCGTTGCCGCACTCTCCGCATTCATCTGAGTACCTTTAAGTACACGCGGACGCAATTTAAGTTGCGAGCTGAAGCCGATCTGCGCGATGGCAGTTGACCTGCGACGAGAATCGTTTCGCTTATAAGCGGAACATCTTGCGGGCGGTAGCTCGTCCATCGCGGATGAGGTCGGGCAGGCCTACTCCGTGGTAAGTGTTGCCTGCGAGGTAGAGGCCTGGAAATGCTGCTGCGAGCTGCTCCAGTTCGGCGACCCGAGCCTGGTGGCCTACCTCATACTGCGGAAGCGACCGCGGCCACCTGCGAACCACTGTGAAGGCTGGCTCCGGCAGCATCCCGAGGATGTCATCCAACTGCGCCTTGGTGCGCAATGCCAGCGACTCGTCAGAGTTGGAGAGCAGCGCCGGAGCCGCTTCGCCGCCGTAGAAGGCGCGGAGGAGCACGCCGCCGGGAGGGACCCGATTCGTGAACTTCTGGTCGACGAAGGTGCAGGCGAGCAGCGATGGCGCGCCGCCCGCGTGCTGAGGGACGAGAAATCCGAAGCCGGAAGGGATGCGCATTTGGGCGGTCTGATCTGCTCTGAAGGCCAGAGCGACTACGATCGCAGAACTTGCCTCGATGTTGAGCAGGGCATCGAAGCGCGGGTGCAGCGGAGCCAGCAGTCTGCGACTGGCGTGTGCCGGAGTTGCGAGCACGACCGCGTCGAAGGTGGCTGTGTCTCCACCCGCGGAGACGGTCCACCCCCCGGGCCCGAGCGCGATCGAGCTGACGGCGTGTTGCAGCCGAATTGTCGAGGTGGGAAGGGTTGCTGCCATGCCGTCGATCAGCGTTCCCAACCCGGACGACAGGGTGGTAAAGATGGCTGGAGAGCCGCGCTGCGATTCGCTCTCGGCACCAAGGCGGCTCTGGAGCGCGAGGATAAGGCTGCCGTATTCTCGCTCCATCTTGACGAAGGCGGGCATCACCGAACGCACGCTAAGCCGCTCGATGCTGCCGCCGAAGACTCCCGAGAGTAGAGGGGCCGCGACTTTGACTGCGACCTCTTCGCCGAAGTGGCGGCGCACAAAGCTGGCGACCGGCTCATCGCCCTCTGGACCTGCGGGGGGCGCTGCGGCCTTCAACTCCTCGGCTCGAGCCGACTCGCTGCAGTAGCCGGCTCGGGCCTCGGCGCTGAAGAGCGGCGAGGTTATGATGGCGTCGAGGTCGGAGGGCACCATCATGCGCATTCCGTCGGGCATCGGAATGAGGTCCCCGTCCTGCAGGATCAGGGTGCGGCGCTGTTGATCGTTTGACGGGATGATCTCGGGGCCGAGGCCGAGTTCGACAGCCAGCTCGTGCGCCCAAGGCTTCTCTGTAACCCAGGCGTCCGGCCCGCACTCGATGATGAATCCATCTTGTCTTACCGTCTCGACGGTTCCACCGAGCCGCTCGGCCGCCTCGTAGAGCACGAACTCCGGTGCGGGTCTTGCGAGTTCGCCGGCGATGCAAACCGAACGCAGGCGCTGCAGCTCATACGCTACTGCGAGACCGCTGACTCCTCCACCGATGATTGCGATTCGTTGCGAGCCCGGGCTGCTGCTGGCCCCGTCTGCGGGAGTCTTCACAGGGTGACGGGACTTGCTTCAACGGATCTTTCGCTGTTGAGCCGATTGAAGCCCTCGCTGGCGAGTTGCGCGAGTGCAGCAGTCAGCAGCGCGGAGCCGTTGAGCGACTCTGGCCGTTCAAGGCTCATACCAAGGTTTGCCGCGAACTCGCGAAAGGAGATGTCCACGTCGTACAGGATCTCGACATGGTCGCAGAGAAAGCCGATTGGCTGCAGAATGACCCTGGTGTATCCCTGCTGCTGCAATGCGGTGAGGGTGTCCTCGACCGTGGGACCGATCCATGGGCCACCGGACAGGCCCTGGCTCTGGAAGGCAAAGAACCACTGGCCTGCAGCAATGCCGAGGCGCGAGGCGACCAGCCGGGCTGTAGTCTTCGCCTCAACGGAGTAGGGATCGGGCGCCACCGCGCTCTGCGTCTGCACTGTGCGGCATGGCACGCTGTGCGCAGTAAACAATACCGGAACCTCTCCGGCTGTCTCGGCGCGGAGGCGTTCGAGCACCGGGCGCAGGCGTTCGCCGAATGCGTCGGCGAGCAGCGGGTGATCTGCCCAGCCAGTTACAAAATCTACCTTAAGCGTGTCCCCGGCAGCGTTCATTACTGCGCGGCGATACATGCCTGTGCTGGTGCGCGAGTTCTGCGGAGCGAGGCATATCGCGACCGCCGAGCTCACACCGTTCTCGATCATCTGGTGGACCACATCGGCGATGTAGGGCGACCAGTTGCGCATGCCCACGTAGACGGGCACGCCCAGATGCTCTTCCAGTAGTCGACCCTGCTCCAGGGTCAGCGAGGTGAGCGGGCTGAGTGACTCTGCTGTGCCGATGAGCGAATAGCGGTGGCGAATCTCTTCGATGGAGGCGTCCGGCAGCGCGCGGCCTCCAGTGACATTGCTGAGGTAGGCGGGAATTTCGTCCAGCGTATTTGGCGTTCCGTGCGCGAGGAGCAGGACTGCCGTTTCGCCGGAGCGATGAACCCCCGCCGCGGGCTCGGATGGCGGTCTATTCACGGATGGCCTCTGTGGCCGTTTTAGCGGCTGTCGACAGAGTGGGCATCGAGAACTCGCGCACGAACTTGACGACCTGCTGCACGCTCTCAACCGGTGTGCCGGGAACGATGCCATGGCCAAGGTTGAAGATGTGTCCGGGGCGGCCGGCAGCTTCTGTGAGGATCTGCCGGACCCGCATTCGGATGAGTTCCGGAGGTGCGAAGAGGGTGATGGGGTCGAGATTTCCCTGGACGGCGCAGCTATAGTCGAGGCCACGCCATGCGTCGTGCAGCGGAGTGCGCCAGTCCAGGCCGAGCACGTCCGCTCCCGTCTCGCGCATGGCGGGCAGCAGGCTGGCAGTGTCTACGCCGAAGTAGATGACCGGTACTCCGAGCGCCTGCACCTCTTTCACCAGTGCGCGGGTGATGGGGAGGACGAAGTCACGGTAGTCCTCGACGCTGAGCGCTCCGGCCCAGCTATCGAAGATCTGGATGACGTCTGCGCCTGCAGAGACCTGCTGAGCGGCGTATTCGCGCAGCACCAGCACCAGTTTGCCCAGCAGCGCCTGCCATGCCGCGGGCTGCCGATACATCAGCGTCTTGGTGTGGATGTAATTGCGCGAACTGCCGCCCTCGATCATGTAGCTGGCCAGGGTGAAGGGCGCGCCGATGAAGCCGATGATGCCGAGGCGGTCTTTGAAGTGCCCCACGACCCGGTCTATAGCCTCGGCAACGTAGCCGAGTTCGGAGGCGCGGTCGGTGCGCAAGCGCTGAATGTCCTCGAGCGTGCGGACGGGATGGTGAACTACCGGACCCTCTCCCGCGACGAACTCGAAGGGAAGGCCCATGCACTCGAACGGCAACAGGAGGTCGGCAAAGATGATCGCGGCGTCGACGTCCAGCTTCTCGGCTGCGGTGATTGTCACCTCAGAGGCGAGCTTCGGGTCTTTGCAGATCTCAAGCAGGGTGTGGTGGCGCCGGACGGCCTGGTACTCGGGCATATAACGGCCCGCCTGGCGCAGGAACCACACAGGGGTACGATCGACCGGCTGACGCAGGCAGGCACGAAGAAACCGGCTGCCCCGGGGAAGCGCCAGACTCTGCGGAAGCACCGCGGCGGGCCGCTCGATCAGTCCCGATTTCGGTCCGGCGGCTGGTCTCAGAGTCATGGGAGCACAGCCTCCAGATTAGCATTCCGCGCAGCTTGTCAAAGGCCGCGCCCTGGAGTGCGGAGGCCCTGCAGCGCAGGCATTCTCCCGTGTGAAACAGAGCGGCTGCAAAGTGAGTGGCGTCAAGGTGAATGCCTGCGATCGGCCGTTACTCTAAGTGTCTGGATGCGGTGAGCGGTTAGCGCTAAAGCAGGGGATGCTATGGACGTGCGTCGTCTACACGCACAGAGCGATGCCGCGGGAACGCGTCGCGGCGAGCTTCGCCGCTGCTGTGCTGCGGGATATTAGCGGTAGTGATGAGGAACGAACGTCTGGTGCTGCATCGGCGGGCGGACGTAGTTTCCTTTATCGAGTGGCGGCAGGGGAAGCGGCTCGGGCGTGAGATCTTCGTAGGGAATCAGGGACAGGAAGTGCTTGATGACGTTGAGCCTCGCTGTCTTCTTGTTCTCCGCGTTTACAACGTGCCACGGCGTGCGCTTCAGGTCGGTGATCGCGAACATCTCATCCTTGGCGCGGGAGTATTCCGCCCAGTGCTTGCGGGATTCGAGATCCATGGGGCTGAGCTTCCATCGCTTTGCCGGGTCGGTCATGCGCCCCTGGAAGCGGCGCTCCTGCTCCTCATCGCTCACCGAAAACCAGTATTTAACCAGCAGGATTCCGGAGCGGGTCAACATCTGCTCAAACTCGGGGCAGGTGTGCATGAACTCCTGGTATTGCGCCTCAGTGCAAAAGCCCATTACCCGCTCGACACCGGCCCGGTTGTACCAGCTGCGATCGAAGAGCACGATCTCGCCGGCGGCCGGCAGATGCGGCACGTAACGCTGGAAGTACCATTGGGTCTTCTCGCGCTCCGTTGGAGTGCCGAGCGCCACAACCCTGCAGATGCGAGGATTGAGCGACTCGGTCATCCTTTTGATCGCGCCGCCCTTGCCGGCGGCATCGCGGCCTTCAAACAGAGCAACCACTTTAAGACCCTTGTGCTTGACCCACTCCTGCAGTTTGGCCAGCTCGATCTGCAGCCGCGCCATCTCGCGTTCGTAGTCGCAGTCTTTGCCGAGCTTCAGCGGCCCGCTCTTCTCAGGTACAGCTTTTATGCCAGCTCCGTTAAGCAGGGCGGCGCCGTTCGTCTTCGGGGCTGCCTCGCCCGCCTTCCTGGCCACCTTGGCTGCCTTCTCCGCTTTTTCCGAACTGCTCTTTTTCCCCATGATGGCCTCCTGCTTCACCTGGAACGGAAGTACAAAAGACGGCGCGGACAAAAGACACTTCGTCTGCGCCTTCAGCCTGGGACGGTGCTGCGTTGCTTGCGCTTCCTGGGGAGAGCGGAGCAAGACGACCTGTATTCGTCGGGGGCCCGCTTCTGCCCGCTCTTCCTGCAGCCAGTGTTCCGGGCCGGATGAGCGGGCGAAGGGTGAATCGGTTACAGCACTTATACGTTAATCATGGGCTCGGCTTTAAACCGGGACTCGGACTAGGGTTTGGGTACGCTGTTGATCGTCTTCAAGATCTGGGAGACGATCTGGTAGGGATCGCCCTCCGAGTTTGGCCGGCGATCTTCAAGGTAGCCCTTGTAGCCGTTCTTGATGAAGTTGATGGGCATGCGAATCGAAGCACCGCGATCAGACAAGCCGTAGCTGAACTTGTCGATCGCCTGGGTCTCGTGCAGACCGGTGAGGCGCAGGTGATTGTCTGGACCATAGACTGCAATGTGGGCGGCAATGTTGTCGTGGAACGCCTTCATAAGAGCCTCGAAGTATTCCTTGCCGCCTGTTTCACGCAGGTATTTGGTTGAGAAGTTGCAGTGCATTCCGGAGCCGTTCCAATCGCCCTTGATGGGCTTGCAGTGTAGCTCCATATCCACTTCGTACTCCTCGCAGAGCCGCATCATCAGGTAGCGGGCAGCCCAGACGTCGTCAGCCGCCTTGGCTGAGCCCTTGGCAAAGATCTGAAACTCCCACTGACCCTTGGCTACTTCGGCATTGATGCCCTCGTGATTGATGCCGGCAGCCAGACAGAGCTCCAGGTGCTCCTCGACGATCTGGCGGGCGATGCCACCCATGTACTTATATCCGACGCCGCAGTAGTAGGGTCCCTGTGGAGTGCTTGGATAGCCCTTTTCGGGGAAGCCGAGTGGATGGCCGTCCTTGAAGAGAAAGTATTCCTGCTCCAGGCCAACCCAGAGGTCGGGATCGTCTTCGATGGTCGCACGGGCGTTTGTGGAGTGCGGCGTGCCGTCGGCGTGCAGTACTTCACTGAGCACGATGTAGCCGTCGATGCGACTTGCATCAGGGTACAGCGCCACGGGCTTCAATACGCAATCGGAGCTATGACCCTCAGCCTGCATGGTTGAGCTACCGTCAAACCCCCAGTTTGGCAGGTCGGAGAGTGTAGGCGCCTTCTCAAAATCCTTTACCAGCGTTTTGCCGCGTAGGTGTGGAACCGGACGGTTGCCGTCGAGCCAGATGTATTCGAGTTTGTATTTCGACATGTATCTCCTAAAGGACTTGCGCTCGCACGCGGTCCGGGCAATCTCTGACTGTAAGTGGATTCAGTCTGACTGACTTCGGATTATGCATGATGCAATGTCACGTCGCAAGCGGATATGGGTGCCGCGAAGCTTGTTTATAGGCGCGATAACTTCTGTTTATAGGGCGGCGCTTTTAACTCGTAGCTCGCGAGGCAGAAGGCCGAACAATGACTCATTACAACGGCCGGAGATTTAGTGGAGGCGGGCTCTAGTTGAGCACGACTTGCTTGAAGCCGAGGCCGCGCAGCATGGCGGTAACGCTCGCTGCCGCATTGACGCGCGCCTTATCGAGGATGCCATCCGACACAGCCGCCTGACGAAACTGGTCCTCAGCCCTGGCGCGGACCTCTGACTCGAGGTTGGGGTCGGCCGGAACGAAGAGGCCCGTGGAGCGCGAATAGACGCGGGTCTGCGCATTGTCCAGCCTGACCGTCAGGACCTGGGGAGGAGGCAGGTGGACCTGAATACTTCTGCCGCCCGCATGTTCTTCAATGTGCACGTCGGCCACGCCAAGCTTGCCCATATCGATACCGGCGATCACCTCGCCATGGGTTACGAGCAGCAGCTTGTCCCCGGCGAGGAAGTCGGGAAAGATGGCGCTCTGCCGATCACCCTCGACGATCTTGTCCATCGTGTATTCAACCGTCTCGAGCCTCTGGAGTTGCTGAATCTTACTCACGATCGCGGGCAGCGAGGTGTTGATCGTAAGTGAACGACCGGTCGCAAGCTCGGCCAGCCGATTCCAGATGCCCACCGTCGCTACCCTTGCGAAGACCGCGAAGGCGAGCACCCCGATGAGGGCGCCGCACATCAGCAGCAGGAGCAGGGAGGGCCGATTCACTGCCTGACGGCGCGCGGCCTGCGCAGGATTGTCGCTGCCTAGCATGCAGCAACGATAATCCATTCACGGGTCTGGCGGCGGCCGATGGCGCAACGAGGGACACAGCGCGTAGCCCAGGCAGACGAGCCGAGCTTGGTGAGGTCAAACTGCCCGGCGAGGGACGCGGCCGGCCGGTGGCCCATCCTCTCCGCGTTCTTGTATTCTGACTGAGCAGGAATGGGCGTGGACGTGCTCGTGAGACGGTCCACCGCCCGAGGCAAGAGTTTCTCAGTATGGATAACGCAGCAGAGCCCGCCAGGGGCATAGATTTTCTTCATGAGATTGGGAGCCGCATTGCAGCGGCCGACCCCTTCCACACTGTGCTGCAGCGCGTTGTCGATGTGGTCACGGAGATGGTGCAATGCGACTCCTGCCTCGCTTACGTCAAGGACAAGGACCAGCTGGTGCTGCGCGCCTCGAAGAATCCTCACGCCGAGATCATCGATCAGATGGAGCTGCATATCGGGCAGGGCATCACTGGCTGGGTAGCGGAGCATCTGCAGACCGTAGTCATCGCTGAGCGGGCATACCTCGATCCCAGGTTCCAGGTCTTTCACGATCTGCCGGAGGACCGCTTTGAGGCATTCCTGTCGGTGCCGATCCTGTCGCGCGGCAAGGTCGTAGGGGTGATCAACCTGCAGAACCGCGAGCCCCATCGCTATAGCGAGCAGGAAGTTAGGCTGATCTCGACGCTCGGTTTTCTGGTGGGCTCAGAGATTGAGATGGCGCGGATGGAGAGTGAGAAAGCTCAACTCGAACAGAGACTCGAGACACGAAAGATCATGGAGCGCGCCAAGGGCATCCTGCAGCGTGATCTCGAGATCGACGAAGAAAAGGCTTACTTGACCCTGCAGCGTCATAGCCGTCAGACCCGCAAGTCGATGAAGGAAGTGGCGGAGGCAGTTATCCTAAGTGACGAGCTTCGTGCCGGTAAATAGACCGCGCAGTAAGTAAGTCATCAGTCTAGAGCCACTATAACTCCCTCGGCTGGCCTCAGCTTCAAGATATCTCCCTCGATGCTTTCCTCTCTATCCATATAAGTCGAAAGTAGAACCCGCCCGGCCCTGGTGGTTATTTGCTGCGGGTCGTGGCGGGTATTCAGATAGATGGCAAGGTGCTCCTCGCCGCTGATCCGCTGGTAGCTCAGTACATCTCCATCCGCAGCCAGAGCCTCGGTGCTGCCTCCGGTTAATGCGGCGCTGTTTCGCCGCAGGGCGATCAGGGCCCGATAGAGGTTGAGAATGGAATGAGGCTCCGCGGAGATTGCCGACACGTTCGTCACCTGGAAGTCAGAGTCAAGGCGCAGCCAGGGTCTTCCGGTGGTAAATCCCGCACCCGGTGAGCTGTCCCAGGGCATGGGAGTACGCTCAGGATCGCGCCCCTGTCCTAGTCCGGGCTGGTTCTTCTCGGCGGGGTCCTGGACCTCCTCCGGCGCAATGGGAACGTCCGTCATCCCGATCTCCTCGCCGTAGTAGATCGTCGGCGTTCCCCAGAGAGTGAGCAGGAGCATCGCCGCCACACGCGCCTGTGCCGAGCCGATCCTGGTCGCAATCCGTGACTGGTCATGATTCCCCAGCACCCAATCGGGCCACCCGCCCCTGGGGATGGCCGAGAGATATTCAGCGATCATCTTACGCAGCGGCTCAGCGGCCCACGCGGTCTGCATCAGTTGGAAATTGAATGGAAGGTTCGCGCCATCCAGTTCAGGACCGTAGTAGGTCACCAGCTCCAACGTAGGCAGGTAAATCTCGCCTATCAGTAGTCTCTCGGGATAACTATCCAGCACAGCACGCATCTGTCTGACGATATCGAGGGTCTCGGGACGATTCGAGTTATAGACCGAGAGTAGCTTCTGATTGTCCGGAGCACCGGGCTGGTAACCTGGATTCGATGGATTATTGCGGAATTGATCGTCTTTTATCAGCAGCCACATAACATCGACCCTGAAGCCATCCACCCCGCGATCGAGCCAGAAGCGCAGGGCGTTAAGCATCGCCTCTGAGACTTCCCGGTTTCGCCAGTTCAGGTCCGGCTGCTGCTTCAGGAAAGAGTGAAGGTAGTACTGGCCGGTCGTCAGGTCCAGCTCCCAGGCGGAGCCGCCGAACTGGCTCGTCCAGTTGTTGGGCGGCCCGCCGTCGGAAGATGGGTCGAGCCAGATGTACCAGTCCCGCTTGGGATTACTGCGGGAGGAGCGGCTCTCGAGGAACCACGGATGCTCGCTGGAGGTGTGATTGGGGACGAAGTCCAGTATGAGCCGCAGCCCTCTGGCGTGTATCAGAGCAGCGAGCTCATCGAAATCTGCGAGGGTGCCGAAGATGGGATCGATGTTGCAGTAGTCGGAGACGTCGTAGCCGAAGTCGGCCATGGGCGATGGGTAGATCGGCGAAATCCACACCGCATCAATGCCAAGCGACACCAGGTGCTCGAGCCGCTGCATGATGCCTCGGAGGTCGCCGACGCCGTCTCCATTGCTATCTTGAAACGAGCGCGGGTAGATTTGATAGATGATGCCGCTTTGCCACCAGACCAACCGCTCCATTCGCACTAACCTCTTTCCATTCAACTTTGGAGTTGCAACCTGCTGTTCGATGCGGGCGAAAGGCGCCCGGCGTTTGCCCTCTCCGACCCGCGCGACGAAAGGTCAGGAGACTGGGAAGCGGCTGGCGGAAGGCGAGCGATGATCGAGGACCTCTGGTATAAGAATGCAGTCATTTACTGCCTCTCCGTCGGCACCTATATGGACGCCAACGGGGATGGGATTGGCGACTTCCGCGGGCTCTTGAATCGCCTTGACTATCTGCAGGGGATCGGGATCACGGCCATCTGGCTGATGCCGTTCCAACCCTCTCCGCAGCGCGATGACGGCTACGACGTGGCGGACTACTACGGCGTCGACCCACGCTATGGGACCCTCGGCGACTTTGTCGAGTTTACCCATGCATGCCGTCAGAGAGGCCTGCGGGTGATGATCGACCTGGTCGTGAACCACACCTCGAACGAACATCCCTGGTTTAAAGCAGCGCGCAGCGATCCGGACTCGAAGTATCGCAACTGGTACGTGTGGTCGAAGAAGAAGCCGCCGAACGCGGCCAAGGGAGTGGTGTTTCCCGGCGTGCAGAAGTCGACGTGGGACTACGACGACGTCGCGAAGCTCTATTACTTCCACCGCTTCTATGAGTTCCAGCCGGACCTGAACACCTCGAATCCGGAGGTGCAGGCAGAGATCCTGAAGATCATGGGATTCTGGCTGCAGCTCGGGGTCTCCGGCTTCCGCATGGATGCAGTGCCATTTGTAATCGCGACCAAGGGTGCTGATGTGAAGGTACCGGCGGAGCAGTTCGACATGCTGCGGTCCTTTCGGGAGTTTCTGTCATGGCGCGAGGGAGACGCGATCGTGCTCGGGGAGGCGAACGTGCTGCCGAAGACCGACATGCAGTACTTTGGCGCAGTCGGCGAACGTCTTCAGATGATGTTCAACTTCGAGGTGAACCAGCATCTGTTTTACGCGCTCGCTGCCGGCGACGCGACCCTGCTTGGGGCCGCTCTCAACGCTACAAAGGAACGCCCGGCGACGGCGCAGTGGGGACAGTTCCTGCGTAACCATGACGAGCTTGATCTGGGCAGGCTGACGGAGGCGCAGCGGCAGAGGGTCTTCACGGCCTTCGGGCCGGACCCCGATATGCAGCTCTACAAGCGTGGCATCCGGCGGCGTCTGGCGCCGATGCTCAATGGCGACCGCCGGCGGCTGGAGCTGGCCTACAGTCTGATGATGACGCTGCCAGGGACGCCGGTGATCCGCTACGGCGACGAGATCGCGATGGGCGACGACCTCAGTCTGCCGGAGCGCAACTGCTCGCGAACTCCTATGCAGTGGTCGACCGAGCCGCAAGGCGGATTCACGAAAAACTCCAAACCGGTGTTGCCGGTGATCAGCGAGGGACCGTATGGGTTCCAGCATGTGAATGTCGCCGAACAGAGGCGCGATTCTGACTCGATGCTGAACTGGACGGAGCGCATCATCCGCATGCGCAAGGAGGTCCCGGAGATCGGCTGGGGAGACTTCTCGATCCTGAAGACCAACGCGCCGCAGGTACTGGCGATGCGTTACGAGTGGCGAAACAACTCCGTGGTGGTGCTGCACAACTTCAGTGCGGCTCCAATTGAGGTTAAGTTCAACCCTCTTCGCCGCGGTGAAAGGGGTGGCGACGTGCAGGAGAGCATGCTGGTAAACCTGCTTTCAGACGACCACAGCCAGCCCGTGAAGAACGGCAGGCACTGTGTCGTTCTTGAGCCTTATGGCTACCGCTGGTTCAGGCTGGGCGGCCTGGACTACATCCTCAAGCGCACTGCTTTTTAGCCCTGGCTCCTGCCCGCGCCTCTCACCTGAGGGACGTCGTCACGGCGATGCCGTCATACTTCACAGTCTTCGAGACACTGGGCTCAAAGGCGAAGCCGGCACCGGCCGATCTGGTTACGACGACGATCTGAAATGTGCGCTGCTGGAGCATGCCGGGGAACTCTCCATGTCGCGCCCCGATGGTCAAGGCTCCCGATGCTTCATCCCAGTGGATTTGAACTTCGGCGAAGGCGCCCTTCTCGTAGTCAAAGGTTGTGCCCTGGTCTTCGTAGAGGGTGAAGTCGGCGTCGGCTCCGGTGTAGACGTAGAGGGTAGTGGGGTCAGAGGGCTTTTCGTTGACGTACTGCTGCGGCGGGCCAAAGGGAATGATCGAGCCTGCCTTTACGAAGATCGGAATCTGATCGTAGGGCGCGGGCGCGTCGGTATGTGTGCCGGCTGCTGCGGGCTTGCCCGTCCAGAAGTCATACCAGCCCGCCGAGTTCGCAGCCCCAGCCGCCTGCGGCAGGTAGACGCCCCGGGTACGGTCTTTGTAGTGCGTCACTGGAGCGACCAGGAATGCAGGTCCGAACATGTATTCATCGGAGATGTCGCGGGCCTGCATGTCGGCGGGGAAGTCCATCACAAGCGGACGCATGATTGTCTGGTCGCGCTGGGTGACGGCTCCGGCGAGCGAGTAGATGTAGGGCAGCATCGCGTAGCGCAGCTTGTCCGATTTAAGTTCAGCGTCGTAGGCGGGCGTGCCAGAGTCACCGAGCGTCCACATCTCGCGCGGCTGCACCTCTCCGTGCACGCGCAGCAGCGGGCAAAACGTGCCGAACTCGAACCATCGGGCGTTGAGCTCGCGCCACTCGTCCTGATCTTCAGGGGTCTGCGGGTGAGCGCCAAACTTCCGCTGCATGGTGTATCCGCCGATGTCCATCGTCCAGTAAGGAATGCCGGAGATGCTCATGCCGAGTCCGGCAGGAATTTGCTTGGCCATCGCGGTCCAGGTTGACGTAATGTCGCCCGACCAGGTGGCTGCGGAGTAGCGCTGGTCGCCGGCAAAACCTGAGCGGGTGAGGATGAAGACGCGCTGGTTCGGCGCAACCTCGCGCTGACCGGTGTAGACGCCATCGCTGTTCATCAAGGCGTAGCCGTTGAGCATGCGCGCGCCGCTGCCCATGTAGGTGGGGTTCATGTGCGTGCGGTTGTTCTCAAGGGTGGGCGGGGAGGCGGTCGTGTCCGGTTCGGTCGCGTCCATCCACCACGCGTCGGCGCCCTTGCTGAAGATTCCGGTATTCACCTGCTGCCAGAAGAGCTTGCGCGCGCCGGGGTTGAAGGCGTCGTAGAAGGTGTAAGGGTAGCCGATCCAGTCCTTCTGATTCTCAACGATGTCCGGCTGGTAGAGGTAGCCCTTGGCCTGCATCACCTTGGCGTTGTCTGTGTTCGGGTTGAACTTGCCCCAGACGGAGATCATCAGGTGCGCATGCCGGTCGTGGATGGCCTTGATCCATCCCTCGGGATCGGGGAAGCGCGTTGGATCAAAGGCCTGCGAACCCCACGCATCCGGCCTCCAGTATTGCCAGTCCTGCACGATGTTGTCGAAGGGGATATTGCGCCTGCGAAACTCATCGACCACGTCGAGCGACTGCTGCGCCGTCTCGTAACGCTGGCGCGATTGCCACAGGCCAAAGGCCCAGTTCGGCAGCATCGTGGCCTTGCCGGTGAGGAACCGGTAGCCGCCGATCACGTCGTCGATCTTCGGTCCGTAGACGAAGTAGTAGTCGATGCCGTCGCCTACCTCCGACCAGAGGCTTGTCGGCGGGTTGGTGGCGTGCTCCGGCGCCGGCGTCTTCCACTTGAACTCGAGGGTCGATTGCTGCTCTGTATCGTTCTCGACTTTGACCGGGTAGTGGTGTCCAGCTTCGAGATGCACCTTGATCTGGTCGTTCGATGTGAGCCACTGCTGGCGCCAGTGGTCGATGACGAGCTTGTTGTCGAACCACACCTTGATGCCGCCGTTGGAGTAGGTCTGGAACTGGTAATCCCCGGTGGTGGGCGCCTCGATCGAGCCCTCCCAGTCCATGCTTTTGAGTTGAGGACGGCGCCCTCGTCCAGCACCGGCAGGTCCACGGCCGGGCGTCATATCAAAGCCGATCGTCGCAACCTGCTTTGGTGGCTCAGAGCCGTCTGCCGGATGAACGCTAAGCCCGCCCGGCTTGTTGTCGCCGTCATAGAGCCGCTCGGGCGGCACGGCGACGAACTCGCGCAGATCGCCAAAGCGGCTGTAGGACGTGTTGTCCCAAAGGATGCCATAACCCTTGCTCGAGACCAGAAACGGGACGACGACGTTGGTGTTGTGCTGCCACATTTCGAGGTCGTAGCCCTTGACGTCGACGATCCCGAGTTGCATCTGGCCTAGTCCATAGAGAGATTCAGCCGGGTCGGGCTTCCACTGTTGCTGGATGTGGAAGGTCTGTTCTCCCATGACGTTTGCGGGCTCCATCTTGCGGCTGCCGTCGAGTTCAGAGACGATCGGCCTGCCTGCGGCGTCAAGAAACGTAACAACGCCGGTTACGCGATCGATGCGCGCCGTAACTTTAGACGTCTTTACTGTTACCGCTTGAGCTGTGCTGGTCGTCTTCCATGCGGCCGTGGGCGCTTCATGCGGCACCACGTCGATCGATTCGTGGGAGAAGAAGCGGGCGTCTTTGGCATAGGCGACGCGCAGAACGGAGTCGCTCAGCACCTCAACACGAAGCAGTCCGCCGGTGAGGTGAAGCGTGATCCCGTCCGGCTGCTTCTCTACTGCATTCGGGGCCGCGCTGCTCATGGGAGGTGAGCACGCGCATGATGCGAATGCGATTGCCGCGATCGCGAGCCTGACCCGCGTGCTATTCATGATCCCTCCGGAAAGTGACCCTGGCGAAGTCTGTGGCTCTCGCCCCTGATGTCTACTGAGTCTGCTCGACCATTGAAATTGAGCGAAGCGGGCTCGTCAACTGCGGCCTTCTCCCCTGGCCGTGACGGGGGCACTGGCCGGTGGACGGCGTCCCGGTCCGGGTCTTGTATCTTTGAAGCAGGAGCCTGCCATGACCACGGGATCAATCACTGCCGCATCTATCGCCACGGATTCAATCAGCACCGAATCGATGATCTCAGAACCCATCATCATGGGAACGAGCATCGGCGAAGTTCGGGGTGCGGGGCTCTCCCATGAAGAGAAGCTGGAGCGCCTGGCGATGGTTGCTGTTCACGTGGGGCTTGGTCTAGCGCGCGGCCAGGAGTTGCTGATCACCGCGCCGATGGACGCCCTCGACCTGGTGCGGCGCATCACCGCGGAGGCTTACCGGGCCGGTGCATCGCTCGTGACCACCTTCTTCAATGACGACGAGAGTACGATCGCGCGCTACCGCTATGGCGCGGACGAGAGCTTTGACCATGCGGCCCAGTGGCTGCAGGACGGCATCGCTGCGGCTTACCGGTCGGGCGCGGCGCGTCTGGGAATTACGGGAGCGAATCCCGCGCTGCTAGCGGGTCAGGACCCTGCCAAGGTTTCGCGCGCGAATGCGGCTGCCTCGAAGGCAAGTCGCCCGGCGCTCGAGCTGATTACCCGCCACCATATCAACTGGACTATCTTGCCCGCTGCGACGCCCGCATGGGCCGCTCTTGTCTTTCCAGGCGAGCCGCAGCAACGTGCCATGGAAAAGCTTTGGGAGGCCATCTTCACGGCGACGCGGGTGAATGAGCCTGACCCGGTCGCGGCCTGGCGCGCGCATAGCGCTCACCTGCAGCGACAGGTTGGATTGCTGAATGCGAAGCGCTTCTCAGGACTGCACTTTCGCGCTGCGGGAACTGACTTGCGCGTGGGACTGGCGGATGACCACCTCTGGCTGGGCGGAGGAACGACAGCGGGCAACGGCATCTACTGCCTGCCGAACATGCCGACCGAGGAGGTCTTCACCACGCCTCACAAGGACCGCGTAGACGGCACGGTAAGGAGTACGAAGCCGCTGTCCTACCAGGGCGCTCTGATCAAGGACATCGCGGTGCGGTTTGAGGCCGGGCGCATCGTGGAGGCCTCCGCGTCAGAGGGTGAGGAAATATTGCAGCGCATGATCTCAACCGATGATGGCGCGCGCAGGCTTGGAGAGGTCGCACTGGTGCCTCATTCTTCTCCGATTGCGGCGAGCGGCATGCTGTTCTGGAACACGTTGTTCGACGAAAATGCCGCCAGCCACATCGCGCTCGGCCAGGCGTACAGCTCGTGCATTCGCGATGGCGAGCAGATGGATGAAGCGCAGCTTGCCGCAGTCGGCGCAAACGAGAGCCTCATCCACGTAGACTGGATGATCGGCTCGGGCGCGATGGATGTCGACGGGCTGGACGCAGCAGGCAAGCCGGAGCCTCTCATGCGCTCCGGCGAGTGGGTGTAGGGCAGCCTGGCGGGGCGTTCTCCTCTACAGAGCAGATGCAGCCTCGCAAAAAGTCGGTAGCACGTGCAGCCTTGTGAAGCGGGAGAGAACAAGGTCGGGCGCTCCACGTCTGGCTCTTCAGAGGTGGGACTGCTCGACGAGGCGCAGCCCCCCTGTCCTCCGCCGGCTACGCTTTACCCGCGAGCGTGCGCAGAACATACTGCAGGATGCCGCCATTCTCGTAGTAGAGAATCTCCTGCGGAGTATCGATGCGTACCTTTGCCTGGAAGGTCTTGGCTGCTCCTTCGCCGCTCTTTGTATGGACGCTGAGGATGCGGCCGTTGGCGAACTTCGACTCCAACAGATCGCGCAGGCCGGTGAAGTCGTAGACCTCTTCACCGTTCAGTCCAAGCGACTCCGCCGACTCGCCCTCCTGGAACTGCAGCGGCAGGATGCCCATCCCTACCAGGTTCGAACGATGGATGCGCTCGTAGCTCTCGGCCACCACGGCGCGAACTCCTAAGAGCTTAGGACCCTTCGCGGCCCAGTCCCGCGAGGAGCCTGAACCGTACTCCTTGCCGGCAAGGATCACCAGCGGAACTCCGCGCCGGGCATACGAAACGCTGGCGTCGAAGATGCTCATCGGGGCGCCCTCCGGCAGCAGGCGCGTCACTCCACCCTCGGTGCCGGGTGCGAGCTTATTACGCAGCCGCACGTTGGCAAAGGTGCCGCGCACCATCACTTCATGGTTGCCGCGCCGCGATCCGTAGGAGTTGAACTCGGCCGGCTTGACCCCGTGATCGACGAGGTATTTGCCTGCCGGACCGTTGAGTTTGATTGAGCCGGCCGGCGAAATATGGTCCGTCGTCACGCTGTCGCCGAGCACTGCGAGCACACGAGCGCCGAGTATATCCTCGACCGCAGCAGGAGTCGCCGGCATACCGTCAAAGTAGGGCGCCTTGCGGATGTAGGTCGAGTCAGGCTCCCACTGATACGTCTCCCCGGTAGGAAACTTCAGATGCTGCCAGTTGGCATCGCCATCTGTAACCGTGGCGTACTCTTTTGTGAAGAGCTCCGCGTTCATCACGCTCGCGATGACGTCTGAGACCTCTTTTTGGGTCGGCCAGATGTCTTTGAGGTAGACCTTGGCGCCATCCTTGCTGCGGCCGAGCGAGTCGCTTTCGAAGTCATGATCGATGCGCCCGGCGAGCGCGTAAGCCACCACCAACGGGGGTGACATCAGGTAATTGGCACGGACCTCAGAATTGATGCGGCCCTCGAAGTTTCGATTGCCGCTCAGCACCGAGACGGCGACCAGGCCGTGGTCCTCGATCGCCTTCGAGACGTCGGTGGGCAGCGGGCCGGAGTTGCCGATGCAGGTGGTGCAGCCGTATCCGACGACGTTGAATCCGAGCCGGTCGAGGTAGGGCATCAGGCCGGCGTTGTTGTAGTAATCCGTCACCACACGGGAGCCGGGCGCGAGGGAGGTCTTGACCCACGGCGGAACGCGCAGGCCTTTCTGGACCGCCTTCTTGGCGAGGATACCGGCGGCCACCATGACCGACGGATTCGACGTGTTGGTGCAGCTGGTGATCGCGGCGATCACGACGGAGCCGTTGTCGAGGTACTGGTCGACGTCGATGCCGGACCGCTCCATCACTGAAGTTGCAGCGGGACCGCCAGCCGGTTCGGGAGCCGCGTGTGCGCCCTCGAGGTTGGTGATCTCAGCGGCATGGCCGCCCTCTGACTCCCAGCGGATCACCTGCCGGTCTCCCGCCTTCCCGGCGTTCGGCCCGAGCAGATTGGGGAGCTGCTTTTTGAAGCTTGCGCCGGCCTGGCTGAGCAGCACGCGATCCTGCGGACGCTTTGGTCCGGCTACGCTTGGCTCGACGGTCGACAGATCGAGCGCGATGGTCTGCGAGTACTCCGCCTCAGGAGTATCGGCGGTGTGGAAGAGTCCCTGCTCCTTGTAGTAGGCCTCGACCAGCGCGATCAGCTCCTCGCTGCGGCCGGTGAGGCGCAGGTAGCGCAGCGTCTCCGCATCGACCGGAAAGATGCCGCAGGTGGCGCCATACTCCGGCGCCATGTTACCGATGGTGGCTCGGTCTGCGAGCGACAATTCCGCGATTCCGGAGCCATAGAATTCGACGAACTTGCCCACAACGCCCAGCTTGCGGAGCATTTCAGTGACGGTGAGGACGAGGTCGGTGGCGGTGGTTCCTTCGCGGAGTTTGCCGGCTAGTTTGAAGCCGACCACCTGCGGCAGCAGCATGGAGACGGGCTGGCCCAGCATGGCAGCCTCGGCCTCGATGCCGCCCACGCCCCAGCCCAATACACCGAGGCCGTTGATCATCGTGGTGTGCGAATCGGTACCGACCAGCGTGTCGGGATACGCCTGCAGCCTGCCGTTGACCTCGGTCGTGAAGACGACGCGGGCGAGGTATTCGAGGTTGACCTGGTGACAGATGCCCATTCCAGGCGGCACGGCGGAGAAGTTGTGGAAGGCAGTCTGGCCCCATTTCAGGAAGGCGTAGCGCTCGCGGTTGCGTTGGAACTCGAGCGCCGCGTTGATGGAGTAGGCGTTCGCAGTACCGAACTCATCGACCTGCACCGAGTGATCGATGACCAGCTCAGCCGGCTGCAGCGGATTGATCTTCTCGGGGTCGCCTCCTAGCTGCTTCATGGCATCGCGCATGGCCGCGAGATCGACGATCGCGGGCACCCCGGTGAAGTCCTGCATGAGCACACGGGCAGGCATGTAGGCGATCTCGCGGGAGGGCTCCGCGTGCGGGGCCCACTTAGCCAGGAATTCGATATCGGCCGCGGTGACGCTCTTGCCGTCCTCATGGCGCAGCAGGTTTTCAAGCAGAATGCGCAGAGAATAGGGCAGCCGTGCGAGGCGGAGGCCCTTCGCCTCAAGGACCTGCAAACGGAAGATCTCGTAGGTGCGATTGCCGGATTGCAGTTCGGACTTGCTGTCAAAGCTGTTCATGACTTCCTTTCGTCGCTCAGGGCTTGGGAGGGCTGCGGGACGTGATCACAGAGGGCAGCTCGCAGGCCGGCGCGGTGAAAGCAGCGCTGCGACAGAGGTCCCCGCGGCGAGTGCGGCTCGGATTCAAGAGTATTCAGTTCGAGATGAATCGTCCACGATCTGGGTGACCGCGGCGGAATCGCTGGATGCGTTCCGGGAGCGTGGATGTCGTGAGGAGGCGACGCGGCTTCATGGCTATCGTCACTATTTTATTCGATTCCGCTGCTGGGTAGGAAGTAGAAACATAGAGTGCGTCGATGCGCGGTGTTGCTGCCGGCGACGCGGCCAGCCGCGGTCACGGCCTGGAGAGATCAGCGTTGGGGTGTGCTGTTTTGGCTGGCCAGATATTACGGGTTCAAACGTCGATTCCACAGCCTCTTCGGCAGAAGGTACGTGAAGCCCGCGACACCCTCCCACTGCGTCGAAGTGGAGGTGAGTCCATGCTCGATGCCCGCGTCCAATACCAGGTTGGGGCAGAGCGCATAACCCAGCGCCCACAACGTGCCCACCGCATTTGCTCCGAGGTGCGCCATGGTGCCGGAGCTCACCGGCACAAGCGGCTGGGTAAAATGCCAGAGCTCCCCGCTCAGCGAAAGGTCTGGGGTGAAGATGCTGTGTGAGACTGAAAGTGTCTGACCGTACTGGGCTCGGCGGGCCGGTCCCGAGCTCTGCTCCGAGACTACGAAGTTCGAGTCGTAGTGAAACTGTCCGAGGTCTCCGCTGATCAGCAGGAGTGCCGATTGGGAAAAGGACCCGATGTCCAGGTCGGGCGCGTTACCGCTGCGAACCCGGCCTACATAGCCCATAGCGATTGTCGGGCGGCGGCCAACCTCTCTGATGAGCAGCACCTGGGCTCCGGCCTGGAGGTCGCCAGTGTCCCACGTGTGTCCGCTGCCCAGGTCTGTGAAGGCGAAGGGCTGGGAGAAGAACTGCACCATCAGCCACGGCTTTACGGAGAGCTTTGTATTCTGGTTGACGCTGAACTGCCGAGTCAGCTGGGGAGAGCTGTTCCCCTGAAGAAAGCCCTGTTCGAACTGCAGGTAGCCCACCGGCGGGATGTGCGCCGGGTTGGTAACAGTGGGCCGGGCCGGGTTCGCCTCCGGCACCTGAGTGTCATCGGGTTTCGAGGTCGACTCCGCATTATCGAGCTGCACGGCAGTCGGACCGCTCTTTGCGGTATCCCCCGGTGTGTTGCCTGCGGGGGCCTTCTGCGCCGGAAGTGTTGGCAGGCAGCCGGCGCATATCAGGAGGGATAACGCCAGGATCGTGCGCCGTGTGCGCGGGTGGGTCTGTAGTTCGCTGACGGTTCTCTTAGGCACCGCTCCAGCTTATACGGTCGACGTTAACGGGGCAGTCGTCCAGGCGGCCCTCCCGATCATTCTTCCGGGCCGCTCGGCGATCAGATGTCGCAGATGTCTACCGCCTCGCGCAGAGAGGTGAGCGGATCGCCCGCTGGGACAAACTCGTGCGCCACATAGCCGGTGAAGCCGGTCGCAAGGATGCCCCGCATTACTCCGTCCCATTGCACCTCCTGGGTGCTGTTCAGCTCGTGCCGCCCGGGTACACCGCCGGTGTGAAAGTGTGCAAACCACTGGTGATGCTTGTGGATGGTCGCGATCAGGTCCCCCTCCATGATCTGCATGTGGTAGATGTCGTAGAGCAGCTTGATGTGGGGTGAGTTTACCTCCTCCATCACCCCTACCCCCCATGCGCTGTGATCGCACATATAGCCCGGATGGTCGACCTTGCTGTTGAGCAGCTCCATGCAGAGGGTGAGACCGTGCTCCTCGACGATGGGACGAAGACGACGCAGGCCGGTGACCGTGTTGCGGGCGCCCTCCTCATCCGAGAGCCCGTCCCGCAACCCTGAAAACGTGATGACGTTGGGTATTCCAGCCTTGGCGGCGATGGGCACGTACTTGCGAAGACCAGCCTCGATCGCGGCGTGATTTTCGAGGCCATTCAGACCCTTGTTGATCTCTCCTCCGCCGGCGTAACCCATGGTGCAGAGCAGTCCGTAGCGGGCGGGCACGTCGTACTCCTCGGGTTGCAGCAGGTCGATTCCCTTCAGTCCGATCTCGGCTGCATAAGCGCACAGCTGGTCGAGGGGAACATGCTGATAGCACCAGCGCGAGACGGACTGGCGGATGTTTCCCTTGCGCTTCGTTCGAGGTGCTTGAGGCGCCGTAGGCGCGGCTTCCTCGACCAGCAAGTCCCCCGCGGCGTGAGCAGGGTCCATGCTTTGCTCGCCCGCGAAAGCGCGGGAGCCAACAAGGGCTGCAGCCGCAGCCGCTGTCCCGGACTGGAGCAGAAGACGTCGGTTTAGATGAGGCATTTGTTGCACTCCTTCCGGCTCCTGGCCGAGGCCAAGCGCACTCACGTTCACGTTTCGCTTGACCCAGGATGATTCGGCCGTGGTCAAAGACTTACGATGAATGGGAGGATTAGAGCACGGCGGATCTTGATTGGTCTAACTGCCCGGCGGTCGGAAGCGTTCCCGGGAAGGTGAGTGGGGCCTCGGTGCTGAAGGGGACCTGGATGCCAGTATCGGCCGTCTTCGAGAATGTTCAATCTGGCGCCATGATCAGGCTACGCCAGTGCCGATCCGCTCCTTCCTGAGGGGCACATAGTCCGGACTCAGCACAGCAGGGTTGGGACAGGCTCGAAATGGTCAGTTGCTCGCGGCCGGCGAAGAAGCTGGGTTCGACGTCCTGCTTACCCCAGACAAGAACATGGTTATCAACAAAATCTCACCGCCCGTAAGATCGCGATCGTTGTTCTCGGTCAACAGAGATGGCCAGAGCTTCGCCCGCCACGTGGACTACGTAATGACGCGCTCAATGCAGCTACTTCGGGCAGCTACTCCGGGGCAATGATAGCTCGGAAGTGAGTCGAGGATCGTGAGTCGCGCTTCGGTGCTACGCGCCGCGCAGCGTCATCCACATGAGTAGCGCGTTGAGCGCGATGATTATGCCAACGGCAAGCCAGCCGAGCAGGCGCGTGGCGGCTCCGTTGGTGAATCGTGCCATAACCTTGCGGTCACTGGTGAGCAGCACCAGCGGCACCAGGGCAAAGGGCAGCGTAAAGCTCAGCGCGACCTGCGAGAGGATGAGAATCTTCAAGGGGTCAAGCCCGATCGCAATCACCACGATCGCGGGGATCAGTGTCAGCAGGCGGCGCAGGAAGATGCTGAACTTCACCTCGAGGAAGCCGTCGAGGATGACCTGTCCGGCCATCGTTCCGACCGTCGAAGACGAGAGTCCCGAACATAGCAGGGCCACCGCGAAGACCACCGCCGAGAACTGCCCGAGCAGCGGACCAAGGGTCTCATGCGCCTGCTCGATGGACATGGTGGTGAGCCCCTTGCCCGCGAAGGCCGCGGCGGCGACCAGGATCATCGCCGAGTTCACCAGCCACGCGCCGTTCATCGCGGCGAAGACATCGATCGTCTCGAATCGCAGGTGACGAAGGCGCTTGAGGTACTGCATCTTCGTTGAGGCCGACCTCTGCTCGGGCGCCTCTTCCTGCTGCACCCGCGGCTGCACCAGGGCGGAGTGCAGATAGACCACATGCGGCATCACCGTTGCGCCCAGCATCCCCACGGCGATGTAGAGGCTCTGGCGGTCGATCATGGGGACCAGGGTGTGGTAAACAGCCTGCTTCCAGTCGATGTGGACCAGGAACAGCTCGATGCCGTAGCAGGCGCCGATGATCAGCACGAAGCCCATGATGACGGCCTCGAGCTTGCGAAATCCCCACAGCTCAAACGCAAGGATAGCGAAGACGCACACCGCGCTCACCAGCGCGGCAATGAGCAGAATAGCCTGCTTCGACATGCCGTATCTCGCCAGCCACATTCCAAACAGCAGGTAAAAACCGAGCGACGCGCCTAAGAACTCAGCGAGATCGGTCGCCAGAGCGGACAACTCGGCGGTGATCCAGAGCCCGATGGTGACCGGTCGCGGGAAGTGGGTGCGGCAGTTCTGGGGCAGTGTGCGGCCGGTGGCGATGCCCAGCTTCGCTGAAAGGTACTGGATGAGGATCGCCATCGCATTCGACCAGAGCAGCACCCAGAGCAGCTTGTAGCCGAAGCGGGTTCCACCCTCGAAGTTGGTAGCGAAGTTGCCGGGATCGATGTAGGCGATGCTAGCCACGAAGGCGGGCCCGAAGTAGTACCAGAGGCCGCCGGTGCGCATTCGGGGGACCAGCTTGCCGAGCCCGGAGACAGCACGCCCTCCCCCGTCGTGTCCGGGTCCGCCAGGGGCGGTCGACAAGGCGGGCGAGGAGGCCGCCGCGGTAGCGAGCTCCCGCTCCGGGCCATCTTTTCTCTTGTAACGGCGGGCTGGCGGCTCAGTTCTCATGTCGTTTGGATACAAGTGTGCGACCTGGCGGAGCTACCTCTTGTGTCCGCTCAGATGTGAGCAGTTATTACCGCTCCAGGCTAAGTCCAGCCTAACATATCGATGTTAACCATGATTCATAGCCGGGGTGTGATCGTCGTCGCTGCTTGGCTTCGCCGGTGCACTGCGGTAGCCTTGCTGTCAGCAAGCCACGCGGGCAGGAGTCTCGAACAAGGATGAAAGTGCTGGTGATCGGCTCCGGCGGCAGGGAACACGCCTTGACGTGGGCCATTCGTCGCTCTCCGAGGGTCTCTGAGGTGGTCTGTACGCCTGGTAATGGCGGCATCTGCGCCCGCCCGGACGGCAGTGCCGGTGCAGAGGTGCGCTGTGTTCCCGTCAACGGCGCCGACCTCGGCGACCTGCTGCGCGTGGTAGCCGAGGAAAAGCCGGACCTGACCGTGGTCGGACCGGAGTTGCCCCTGTCGCTCGGGCTGGTCGACGAGCTCCGGCGTCGCAGCCTGTGCGTCTTCGGCCCGACCCAGGCCGCGGCCATGCTGGAGACGAGTAAGGCCTTCGCCAAGCGCTTCATGCAGCGCCACAACATACCGACTGCTGCTTATGCGATCTGCACGACGCCCGAGCAGGCCCTGGAATCGCTGGGGCTCTTCCACACTCCGGTAGTGATCAAGGCGGACGGGCTTGCGGCCGGCAAGGGCGTACTGATCTGCGATACGAAGGCGCAGGCGATAGAGGCCATCGTGGGCCTGTTCGGCGGCAAGCTGCTCGGCAATATGGAGCGCACCATCGTGATCGAGGAGTTCCTCAACGGTGAAGAGCTCTCGCTGCTCTGCCTCACCGACGGCAGGCATGTTGTGCCCCTGGCGCCCGCGCAGGACCACAAGCGCATCGGTGAGGGCGACACCGGGCCGAACACCGGCGGCATGGGGGTCTACTCGACGGACGAGATGCTGGACCCGACGATGCGCGACTGGCTGATCCACCACGTGGCGCAGCCCACCATCGACGGAATGGCAGCCGAAGAGACGCCTTTCACAGGTGTGCTTTACGTCGGGCTGATGATGACGGCACGTGGCCCGATGGTGCTCGAATACAACGCGCGATTTGGCGATCCCGAGGCGCAGGCGATCCTGATGCGGCTAAAGAGCGACCTGGTCGAGGGGCTGGAGGCATGCGTCGAGGGACGCCTGAGTGACACCGAGTTCCGCTGGCGTGACGGAGCATCGGCGTGCGTCGTTGCGAGCTCCGGAGGCTACCCCGGCAGCTTCTCCACGGGGCAGCGGATCACCGGCCTGAGAGCCGCGGCTGAGATCGAGGGAGTGCAAGTCTTCCATGCCGGGACCGCATTGGTGGACGGCGAGTTCGTGACGGCTGGCGGGCGCGTGCTCGGAGTGGCCGCAGCAGCGGATTCGCTCGCAGAGGCGCTGGGGCTCGCCTACCAGGGCATGGAAAAGATCCAATTCGACGCGATGTACTACCGGCGCGATATCGGACAACGTGCCCTGCGACGGAAGTAGCGCTGCAACGTTAAGGAGGGTGGAACTTGGCGAGCGAAGAGTGTCCGGTCGGGGTGAGCCTCAATGAACTGCTGCAGTGGAGTGAGGAGAGCTTTACTCACTGGGAGGCTTTGCTGCTGGCCAATCCCTCCCTGCTTGATCTGCCCTGCGACATCTATAACTCAAGCGACGTTCGGGGCCTTCTGCTGCACATCGTCGCGGTCGAATTACGCTACGTGGAGCGGATCCGCGCCGAACCAGTGACACCGTATGACGAGTTGGTGGCCGCGCATCCTGCCGGCGCTTCGATTGCCGGAATCTTCGACATTCACCGCCGCGCCAGCTCCAGGCTGCGCGAAAGCCTTGCCGGTGGCGGCTGGGACGAGGTGCTCGAGTTCCCCACGCTCACGGCAGGAAACCTGAGGGCATCAAGGCGCAAGATAGCCATTCACGCAGTCCTGCACGGCATCCGGCACTTCGCACAGCTTGCGACTCTGGTGCGCCAGCATGGCGTCAAGCCTGGTTGGCACATGGACTTCCTGGCAAGCTCGGCTATGGTCTAGCCAGCCTGATCTTCCTCCGCTTAAGCAACCCTCCGTGGCAGAGCTCGCCCCTCTGAACGGTCGGTTTTCGATTCACAGCGGAATCAGATCGCCCGGCGAGTTCTCTGGCGCTCACCGCCGCCCGGCAGCCTGACTGCGCGGTGCGCGCAGCGCTCCGCTGCCGACGCGGCCCGCTAGCCCCACGAAGCGCTGATAAACTAAGACCTGCATGATCCTCCCGTTTGTCCGCGAGCTGCTGGCGGACCTCGAGCATTCGGATTCCTTTGAACGGGTACGGAGGCACCTCAGCCTCTTTGCCGGGCGCCGGCGTGTCTCCGGTCTGACTTCGACGGCGCGCGCTCTCTACCTCCCGCTCTTCGCCCGCGCTGCCAACGCGCCCATCGTCGTCATCGTCGCGGACAACAAGGCCGCTGACGCTCTGCAGATCGCCCTGCGCGCTGCCTGCGAACTCACCGGAGCCGTCGCGGCCGAGCGCGTCCTCAAACTTCCCGCCCACGACGTGCTGCCGTTTGAAAACATGTCGCCGCACCCTGACATCCAGGAGCAGCGCGCCGCCGTGCTGTGGAAGATAGCGACCGGCGCCGCCTCGATCGTGATTGCGCCCGTCGAGGCTGCCGCCCTGCGCATCTTCGACGCCGACTACTACGCGGGCCTCAGCTGCGTGCTCAAGCGCGGCGAAGAGATCGACGTTGACACCCTAACCGAGCACCTCGCAGGCGTCGGCTACACCGCTATGGATGTGGTCGAGATGCCCGGACAGTTCACCCGGCGCGGAGGCATCCTCGACGTCTATTCGCCGGAGATGGACCGCCCCGTCCGCATCGAGCTCTTCGGCGACGAGATCGACTCCATGCGCAAGTTCGATCCCGAGACGCAGCGCTCTTCGACGCCGCTCGACGAGGCAACGCTGCTGCCGCTGACTGAGATCCCGGTGAAGGAACGCCTGCTCGCCGCGGTCCATGCACGGCTTAGCGGAGCACGCGCAGGGGATGACAACGGGGGCTCCAGCGAAGGCGCCGAATTAGCCGAGCAGGCAGCTACTGCGGGCGGAGTCACCGTCTTTCCCGGCTGGGAGTTCTTCGCCTCTGTCGCCGGCGCGCACGGGACGATACTTGACCTGTTTCCGCGGGTCCAGGTCTTCATCGAAGAGCCCGCCATGATCAAAAATCAGGCGGAGCGCTGGTGGACCAAGGTGCAGCAGCGCCATGATCGCAGCGGCATCGGCTCC
>DASWVB010000023.1:0-114354 GCA_036401375.1 Acidisarcina sp. | reverse complement strand
ACGCGATTTCGGAGAGCCGGTTGCTTTGCTGGAGTCGGCTTTGCGGGGGTTTCTGCCTAGTTTTTTTCGGGGGCGCTTGCTTAGCTTCAACTTGTTCTCGGTTTCTTGTGGTGTTTGTTCTGGAAGTTCGCGACTTTTGAGTACCAGGTCTGAGGGGCGGGACATGGGGCGTGCGGCTTGCTCAGCTTCCGAGATGGCATGCCGAAGGCTGTCGCGCCGGAGTCATTGTGTGGGCCCGCGATGGACCTCAGGCCTGGGTTCCACTTAGAGCAGGGATCGCGGTAGGGGTCAGGCACTCGAGAGCAAGGCCTTGTCTATTATAGGTGTAGCCCTGCCCTGGTGTTCTGTTTGTCTGCTGCTACTCCTAGCCCCGCTGCTGCATCGCCGCCGGCGTTTCCTTCGCTGTATGACTTTTTTGCGCCTGGAGGGATGCTGTCGCGGTCTTCGATCCCTTACGAGTTTCGCAAGGGGCAGTTGGAGATGGCGCAGGCGGTGGAGCGGGCGCTGACCGAGAGTCGCCACCTGATGGTCGAGGCTGGGACGGGTACGGGGAAGACGCTCGCTTACCTGCTGCCGGCCTTGCGCAGCGGGAGGCGGGTGATCATCTCGACGGGCACGAAGAACCTGCAGGAGCAGCTTTTTTTCAAGGATGTGCCGTTTCTGGAGACGCTGCTGGGGCCCTTGCGGGTGACGTATATGAAGGGTCGCGCGAACTATCTCTGCCGGCACAAGCTGTATGCCTTGCGGGCGCAGCCGGTGTTGAATGGCCTCGAGGAGATCAGCCAGTTCCACGCGATCGCGGAGTGGGAGAAGACGACCGAGACGGGCGACCGTTCGGAGATCGACGAGCTGCCGGAGAACAGCGCGCTGTGGGGGAAGCTCGATGCGCGGAGCGAGGCGTGTATCGGTCAGAAGTGCGTGGACTACGAGCGCTGCTTCATCACGGAGATGCGGCGGAAGGCGGCGGAGAGCGATGTGATCATCGTGAACCATCACCTTTTTTTTGCGGACCTGTCGATCAAGCAGCAGGCGAAGGCGGCGGCGGATGCGGGGGTGCTGCCGGAGGCGGCGGCAGTGATTTTCGACGAGGCGCATGAGCTGGAGGATGTGGCGTCGAGCTACTTCGGCATCACGCTTGGAAACCGAAGATTTGAACGACTAGCGAGTGACATAAATCACATGCTTGAACCTAAGCGCCTTCTAACTGCGGGCATACAGACGGCGTTGCAACTGATGCTGGAGCGCATGCGGCTATTCTTCGGATTCCTTCCTGCTGGCGGGAGTTCCTTCCGAGGTGATGGGAGAGTTGCGTTCGACGGGCGTTTGGAATTTTTAGAGATGCACGGGGACGCATACCTTGCAGTCGTTAACGCTCTGTACCTTCTTGAGGGGGAGCTGGGCCGACTTGCCGAGGCGGATGAAGCGTTGATACTAAAGGACCGTGCTGCAGAGATGAGGCTTCACCTCAACTTCTTGATTGAGGCAGATAGTCGCAACACAGTTTTCTGGATAGAGCGACGTACGGAGGCGGGGCGGAATGTCTACCTGCAGGCGACTCCGATCGATGTGTCGGGGCTGCTGGGGGAGCTTTTGTTCGAGAGCTTTCCCTGCGTGGTGATGACCTCGGCGACGATGACGGTGCAGGGCGGGTTTGGGCATCTGCAGTCGCGGCTTGGATTGCGGGACGGGCGGCAGCTGGTGGTGCCTTCACACTTCAAGCACGAGGAGCAGGCGCTGCTCTACCTGCCGCCGGAGATGCCGGACCCGCGCGACGGGAACTTTGCGGAGGAGGCGGCGCGGCGGATGCGGCAGGTGCTCGAGATTACGCGGGGGCGGGCGTTCTGCCTCTTCACGAGCTATGCGCAGATGCGGGACCTGTATGAGCGCATGCTGATGGAGCTGCCGTTTCCGCTGCTGCTGCAGGGGACGGCGCCGCGCAAGGCGCTGCTGGAGCAGTTCCGGGAGACGCCGAATGCGGTGCTGTTCGGTACGTCGAGCTTCTGGCAGGGGGTGGATGTGCAGGGCGAGCAGCTGAGCTGCGTGATCATCGACCGGCTGCCGTTCGCGGTGCCGAGCGACCCGGTGGTGGCGGCGCGGATGCGGGCGATCGAGGCGGAGGGGCGGAGTCCTTTTTTTGAGTACCAGGTACCGAGCGCGGTGATCACGCTGAAGCAGGGGTTTGGGCGGCTGATCCGGTCGCTGGACGATCGCGGGGTGCTGGTGCTGCTCGATCCGCGGATCTACCGGCAGCGTTATGGGCGGGTGTTCCTGGAGAGCCTGCCGCCGTACCGGGTGACGCAGGATGTTGAGGATGTGGAGCGGTTCTTTTCGGAGAGGTGATGCTGGGGGAGCGTGCGGGCCGGTGGTCTTTGCTGCGGCTTTGTGCGGGGGACTTTGGGCTGCTGAAGGTGGAGGACGGTTGGGGTGAGCGTACTTAGCACTTGCGTTACGAAATAGACCGGAGACATGGTTTACAGCGGAGCGCGACGGTAACGGGCACGCACCGTTTGGATGACACAGGACGATGGTGTATGCCCTGGAAAGAGAGTTGTATCTTGGATCAACGTTTGCAGTTTTTATCGAGTTATTAGATCGAAGAGATGTCCGTGGCGGACCTGTGTCGCGCGTATGGAATCTCACGTCGAACGGACTACCGCTGGATCAACCGTTACAACGAGACCGGACCAGAAGGACTCGTGGATCGCAGTTGACGGCCGCATACCTGCTCCCACGCAACCCTTGAGCCGATGGAGAACGCTATCCTCGTGCTCCGTGCCAAGCATCCGTCCTGGGGCGCACGCAAACTCAAGGCAAGGCTGGAAATGTTACAGCCAGAACAGGTATGGCCTGCAGCCAGCACGTTCGGAAACATCCTGAGCCGCGCGGGCTTGACGAGTCCACAGAAGAAGAGAAAGCGCATTACGCCTTGCTCAGAGCCGTTCTCAACGGTTACGGGACCCAATCAGCTTTGGTATATGGATTTCAAAGGCTACTTCGTGACGGGCGACGGCAAGCGATGCGATCCGTTTACGACTACCGATGCGTACAGCCGCTATTTGATTCGTTGCCAGATCGTCTCGCGCATAGACCTTAGCCAGGTTCGAGCGATCTGTGAAGCAGCTATGCGGGAGTACGGGATGCCCGCTCGAATCAGGACCGATAACGGCGCGCCGTTCGCGGGCACGTGCTGATGGGACTTTCGAAACTCGCGCTCGGCTGGATGAAGCTTGGGATTGTTCACGAACGGATTCAAGCAGCCGACCGCAACAGAACGGTCGTCACAAGCGCATGCATCGCACGCTGAAGGAGGACACATCGAAGCCGCCTGCGTCATCCCTTCGTGCACAGCAGAGTCGCTTCGATAATTTTCGCTACGTCTTCAATAACGAGCGCCCACATGAGGGCTTGAAGAACGCGGTTCCGGCCAGTCCCTATCAACCCAGTTCTGTTCGACTGCCACGCAAATTGCCGGAGTTCAGGTATCCCAAACGGGCTTCTTCTGCGAAGAGTGAATAACAGTGGCGACATCAGCTGGCACAAGACCAGAATTTTCATCAGCGAAGTATTCCGCTTCGAAGAACTCGCACTCGAGCTCACCACACCAGGGTTCTACAGAGTCTACTTTCGAGACCTTGAGGACGGAGAGCTAAATGCGGAAGAGCTTCGTTTCAGAGCTGCGCGAAGAGTCGTTTGAGCCTCGGTGAGTGCATCGGCCTGTTATCGCCAGTCGAGAACGGTATTGATGACGACAAGCCGACTTGTCGGTACTAATCCCGGGGGCGCTAGTATTGAGCCATGCCCACACCGGAAGATTTCACGATTACATTCGGTTTCCCAGAATTTTGGCAACAGGTCGTCGAGCGGCACAAGATTTTTTTCGAACCTGGGAATCGTCTCCAGCAAGCTGTCATCAGCGTGACTGACAGGGCCTATGAGGGTCTCGACTCAAATCAGCATATCTTGCTCAACATCCTGATGCTCGAAGCCGTTGCAATGACTGAAGCTGTAACGCTCATCGGTAACGGGATGGGCCACGGTGCTATGAAAATCGTCAGGGGCATGGTCGAGGGTGCGATCAACGTCGAGTACATCAGAAGATTTCCCGAGCAAGGCGAGAAATACAAAGAGTGGAACTGGATGGAGATGCATAAGCTGTACAACTACATGACGGAAACCAACCCAGACGCTTTGAAGGAAATTTCGCCGGAGAAAGTGGCTGAAGATTTAGCGAATTACGAGCGCGTGAAGGGCATGTTTCGCTACAACGTGACCGGCAGAGATGGTGTCCAGAGGGTTGTTAAGCAGGACAGTTGGTGCCGTGAGAACCTCTTTGAGCGTGCCAAACTTACCGACTGCCTGCAGATGTATACAACCGTCATGCCTTCAGCTAATCAGATTCTTCACGGCTCGATTGGGGGCCTCATTAGCCATATGGAGCGCGAAAACACAGATGGCCGCATCAGCAATCCCCCCTACAATCATTGGGGAGGCGAAGCTCTTATTGCCTGCCATACGGCGCTATATCAGACGCTTGAATCGGTTTCACGGGCTCTGGATGTCACGCCTGTTCCAGGCATGGACATTTTGGCGGCAGATCATGCCGCTGTTTGGAGAGAAGAGCCTTCAGCAAGCGAGGCCGCACCCGGAACTGAGTAGCTGCGGCGACATACGGCTGCCTCCCTACGACCGTTGGTACCGGCGCTCGATACACGCCAGTTGCCAAAAAACGGAAGTACGGGATGAGCAAGTCATTCAGCTCAAGAAAATCGTCGGCTAGAAGCTGGGGTCGCGCTTCCGCGCCGAATCTGCTGTCCGGATGAATGACGCGGATGCGATTCTCGTAGTCGTCCTCGAAGAACTTTTCCCATACGTTTTCATCGCCCGTAACGTCATCGAAGTATGCCGACGCGTCAGCCGATGTTGGGTTCTGGTTTCCGGCATCGCGAAGCTTTTGCAGCGTCAGGCTGAATGCTGCATCGAGCGCTATCCACAGATGAATACAGGCAGCATCCGAGAACTCAGAATGCTTCCACGCCATGTGCGCTTTTATAAGAGAGGCCACACCACGCAAAAGTACCGGCCCAGCCGCCTCCAAGTGAGTTGTGCACTCCTGTATGGTCTCCATGCAGTCCTCGTAACTAGACGAGTCATAACTGATTCCGCCTAGTGCCGGAGGCCGGTGTATAAGGCCGGTAGGCCTGAGGTCGGTGGCATGATTTCGCAGCATCTCGATGAGATGGTCGCGGCACTCGGCTATGCAGTCATCTGTGATGAGCGGCGAATCTTTTGCTTCCAGGGTGAGGCCGTACATCGGGTAGGGATACCCCGGCCCTGCCAGCAGAATGCTACCCAGCAGCGGAATCTCCAGCGGCGAAAGCATATCCACCTCAGAGAAGCCCCAATCCTCTTTGGTTATCCGTACGATGGAGAAGCAAATCTCCGGGCTCATTATGTACGCCGCGTTATCGAGAATGACGCTGCTCTCCGGGTAACTTCCAAGCGGAGATAAGAGGCAGACATGAAAGCCCTGCGCAACAGGTCTCTGGGATGGTTTCATCGGTTCCGCGCCCTCCTGATTCATTCCAGCATTTCTAAACGTAGCCAAGACTCTAAGCTGCAGTACGGTCAACCGACCATGGTCCTCTGCATGCTACTCTTCTGCCCGAAACTTGCCTCTTAGTCCTGATAAACGCGAATCCCGTCAGTAAAGCTCCTACATTGGTGCAAAATCGCCGATGCACTCATCGACAGTAATCACGACGAATACTTCCTTGCGAGTGCGGCCCATTGCGCTGGTCGATGAAGCTGTTAAGCCAGCGTCGCCAAGGCGAAAAGCGGGCCATGGAAGTGACAGAGTGTGGAAAGCATGGAAAGCCAAGAAGCCGACTTTCCACCCTTCCCACACTCTTTGGAATTCCCTTCGGGATTCCCACAATCCCACGGCCTCGACGACGGGGTATATGTCTTGTCACGCACTCAAGTTGAACTATCGACACCGCAAGGGGCTTGTAACGGATGTCTCAGGTCCACAGCGTAACGCATGTGCCGGTACACTCAGGGGGGCGTGGCGGGCGGGCGCGCTGGGGCGGCGCTGGTAGCATGAGGGTGGGTGGTCATGTCTCGCTACTTCTATTTGAGCGCCGGTGCGCTGCTGTTGTCTGCGGTGGTTGCGTTCGGGATGTCGTTCCGGGTGAGCGCGTATCAGCCTGACCTGCCGTCGGGCGGGTCACTCTGGAGGACGGCGAGCCTGTTCATGCTGGTGGGCGCGCTGGTGGCGGCTTTCTTCGGGGTGCTGATGGCGATGTTTGAGCAGGTGGAGCGGCGGAGCGAGGAGCGGCGCCGGCGGGAGGGCGCGACGGTGATTCCTTTCCCCGGTGGAGCGCGGGCGGGGCAGGAGAAGTATTCACCTCGGGATGGTTCTTCGCGGGACCGGGGGTAGGTTGAGGGATCCTGGTTTTCTGGTTGGATCCGGGTGGTTGGGTTGCTGTTCGGAAGACCGGTTGTTGGAGCACAGACTGCTTCTGGGAACTGCATGTTTGAGGTGACGGTGGAGGCGGGGTTTTCGTCGGGACATTACCTGCGCAACTACAAGGGTAAGTGCGAGAACCCGCATGGGCATAACTACAAGGTGCGGGTGACGCTGCGCGGGGAGACGCTGGACAAGGCGGGGCTGCTGCTCGATTTCAGGGAGCTGAAGCAGGTGATGCGGCCGGTGATCGAGCGTCTGGATCACCAGATGATCAACGATCTGGAGCCGTTTACGGAGTTGAATCCTTCGGCTGAGAACCTGGCTCGGTATTTTTTCGAGGAGACGAACCGGCAGATGGCGGAGATGACTTCTGGGCGGGTGATGGTGAAGGACTGCACGGTGTATGAGACGGACACTACTTCTGCTACTTATTTTGAGTAGCTGGTGTCGGTAGGGATTTTCTGGTTGTGGGGGGTTGTGGGGTTTGGGGCCCATGTCTCGGGTGCGAGACATGGGGTAGACGCCTTGTTGCCGGATTGGGTTGTGGGGTCTGGAAGTTTGGGACCCATGTCTCGGGTGCGAGACATGGGGTAGACGCTGCTTCCGGGCGCTTTTGTGGTGCGCTAGTTTTTGTCGGTGGCGGGTCTTGCGGCTGGTGGACTGAAGTCGTCGCGTTTGCGTCCCGGCTCCGCTTTAGGCTTTGGCCTGGGCGGCTTCTTGGATTCCTTCTTGCCCTTGTCTTTGCTTCCCATAGGACCATCATCCCACTTGACGGGCATGGGGCGCCAGCCCCGGGGACCTGTGATGTTACCTGTGGTGGGACATGAGATGTGAGATGGGAGACGCGGCGGGTTTGTTCCCTCTTCCAGCTTGCGGAGAATCGTTATAGTCTTAGCTTCTGAAAAATCCATGTTGCCTGAGGTTCTGGAAAATGTCTTTTGCAGGGAGCCCGCTGCTGCCGGGATCTGGTAGATCATTTACGCATTTTGGGACGGCTGCTGCCGGTAGCGGCCGGTTGAGAGGGACGGTACTGGGGACGCTGGCACGGAGTTCGACGCCGGCACGGAGTTCGACGCTGGCACGGAGTTCGGGGCTGGCGGCGCTGGCGCTGCTGGCTGGGTGGGCTGCGAGTCCGCTGCATGCGCAGCTGAAGGCCAAGGTGACGGTTGACACTTCGAAGGCTACGTCTGTTTTTTATACGACGTCGCTGGGGGTGGCGGCAGACCGGTGGGACGATAAGGCGTTTGACGCGCCGACGGTCGAGCTGCTGCAGGATGCGGGTGTTACCAGCCTGCGGTTCCCGGGCAACGGCGGAACGGATGCGCTGTTTCATTTTTCGCTGGGTACGGTGATCAATCCTTACTCGGACGACAAGGTTGCGGATTTTCCCGTGGGACGGAGGTTTCCGGTGGTCTCAAAGGTGATCGACAGCCTGGGGTCGGCGCTGATCACCGTCAACTACGGCAGCAACGTTGACGGGACCGGTGGAGGCGAACCGGCGGAGGCGGCCGCGTGGGTGGCTTACCTGAACGGCAAGACTTCGAACACGCTTGCGATCGGCAAGGACTCGAAGGGGCATGACTGGAAGACGGTCGACTACTGGGCCACGCTGCGGGGCAGCGACCCACTGCCGGCGGACGATGGACTGAACGTGCTGCGCATCAGCCATCCCGACCCGTTTGGCGTGCTGCTATGGACGATCGGCCATGAGCCTTGGAACAACGGCTTTTACGGGCAGGGTCACAGCGTTGGAGCGGACTGGAAGGTGACGGGCCTTTATGGGCAGACCTATCCGATCGAGCCTGACCTGCACCTGGGTCCGGTACCGACGGCGAGGGACTGGGGCCGGCACGCGCAGAACGGCAGGGTAGGGCCGCAGGCCTACGGCGCGGCGGTGGTCGATTATGCGAAGGCGATGAAGGCCGTCGATCCGACGATCATGATTGGGGCGTCGCTGACGATGCCACCCATCTTCACCAACGACCCCAACCCGGTGGGCAAGAACTGGAATGCGGCGGTGTTGAAGGCGGCGTGCGGGAGCATGGACTTCAGCGCGATCTCTTTGAGCGAGGGCAAGGGCGCTCCGCCAGACTACGTGAACTACCTCGATGAGAGCGACCTGCTGCGGGCGGCGAGATATCCGCTGGATAACCAGAAGTTTTACGACACCGATGCGATCCATCACGACTATGACGTGCTGGCTGCGGAGTTGAGCGAGAAGTACAGGAAGTTCTGCCCGTCGGGGCACTCGCCGCAGATCGCGGTGACGAGCCTGAGCCTGAACTCGTGGCTGCCGGCGAGGAACCCCGCGGCGATCGCGCTGTTTGCGGCCGACTCCGTCGCGATGCTGCTCGAGCGCGGCGCTTACACGGTGGACTGGTCGCCGATCCATGGCGCGAGCCCGACCTTTCTGGACAACAACAACAAGCCTCAGCCGGCGTTTTACGGGCTGAAGCTGGTGCACAAGATCGTGCGGCCGGGAGATGCGTTTGTGACGGCGAGCTCCTCGATCGGGGGCCTGGCGGTGCATGCGGTGAAGCGGCGGGACGGCGGACTGGGGCTGCTGCTGATCAACAAGGCTCCGGACCGCTCGGTGACGGTGACGGTGGCGGCGCCGGGCTACGAGTTCGCCGCGAAGGGCACGCGCTACGACTGGGACAAGGCGGCGAGCGACGCGGGTAAAGACATCAGCGAGGCGCCTATCGAGAATTCCGGCGGGACGTTTACGGTTGAGGTGCCCCGGTACGGGATCACGGCGATCGTGTTTCCGAAGTCGTAGCGGCTGCGGGGCGAGTGGACTGGCTGGTTGGACTGGGTGGCTGCCTCGCCGGTTTTCTGTCGGAGGCGGGCCGGGTTTTAGAGTGCGAGGTGGCTTACGTACTCCGCTCGGACGTCTGCGGCAGTGTAGAGGCTTAGAAAGGGTGCGCCGGGTGTGGCCGCTTCGACGGCGGCCTGGACGGCGGGGCGTCCTCTGGCCTCTTCGCGCTCGACCAGGCAGAGCGCGGCGATGACGACCATGCCAGAGTCGCGCGCGGCCTCGATGGCGGCGATGGTCGAGGCTCCGGTGGTGCAGACGTCGTCGACGATGACGACCTGAGCGCCGGGTTCAAAGAAGCCCTCGATGCGGCGGCCTGTGCCGTGGGTCTTTTCAGCCTTGCGAACCAGAAATCCGTGAATGAGGGGAGAGCCGTGGTGCTGCTGCGCGTGCCAGGCGCTGGCGGTGGCCAGGTTGGAGACGATGGGATCGGCGCCCATGGTGAGGCCGCCCACTGCTGCCGGTTTGAGCCTGTGCTGATGGAGCAGGTCGAGCATGGCGAGGCCGGTGAGGCGGCCTCCCTCGGCGTGGAGGGTGGTGGTGCGGCAGTCGATGTAGTAGTCGCTGGCGGCGCCGGAGGAGAGCTTGAACGTGCCGAGCTTGAAGGAGGTGCGGGCGAGGATACGGAGCAGGGCTGCGCGGTTGTCCAGTGTCATCGATGGCGGCTCGTGGCCTGGTGAGATTGTAGCGGAGGGTGGCTGCGCTGCATGGAGTGAGGCGCGGTGGTGATGGGTGAGGAGCAGGCGCGGCAAGTTGCGGCCGGCGTGCGGGGAGTTCAGCCCTTGAGGTTGTCGAGGTGGCGGAAGCCGCCGGTGGTGAAGAGGATCCCGGCGAAGAGGGTGAAGTTGTAGGCGGCGTGAACGATGGCGCTGGCGAGCACGGAGTTCATCTGCATGCGCACGATGCAGAGCACGACGCTGACGATGCCGATGAGCATGACGGCGCCCCAGGAGTTCGAGACCTGGGGGGAGTGCATGAGGGCGAAGCAGCAGCTGGTGAGGAGGATGGAGGTGGGGAGGCCGATCCAGCGGACGGCGGTTGGGGAGATGAGGCCGCGGTCGCCGGACCAGCGGAAGGCGTTGAGGATGGAGGGCAGGAGGAAGCCGCGGAAGGCGAGCTCCTCCATCAGCGGGGCGCCGGTGAAGCTGAAGAGGAACATGAGCCATGCCCCGGTGGCGCTGTTCATCATGTCCTCGACGATGGGCGCGTTTTTTGGCATGGGGAGGAAGTCGCCGCCGAGGATGATGACAAAGCCGAGCACGATTCCTATAGGGACCAGCCAGCGGAGGCGGGAGATGGCGGAGCGGGCGTTCCAGTGGATGGCGGAGAGGAATGGCTGTCTCCACAGCATGGCGAAGAGCGAGGCGCTGACGGCGAAGAGGGCGAGGTATTCGACGGCCTGTGCGGGGATGCTGAGGCGGGCGTCGGCGGCGATGCTCTGCAGGTCGAGGTTGCTGAAGAGGCGGAGGTGCCGGGCGGCGCGGACGGCGAGCTCCTCGCCACCGAGCATGACGAAGAAGGCGAGCAGGAAGAAGATGGCGGAGTGGCCGAGGTTGGGGATGAGGCGGGCGAGGGTGCGGGCCGGCTGGAGGGTATAGAAGCCGGGCGCGGCGTGGATGGGCTGCGCGCCGGCGGCGTTCAGGGCGGGGTCGTAGAAGGGCAGCTCGGGACGGGGTATTACGTAGCTTTCGGGCTGGGGTTGGCCGGGGTGGATCTCGTTGGGCGGGGCGGGGTAGCGGGGCGGCGCTTCGCTGCGGCGGCGCTCACGGGCTGCGATCTCTTCGAGAGATTCGGGGGGAAGGTACTCGGGTTCGGCGGTCACTGGATGGTCTCTGCCCTGGGCCGGCCCCGCCTGGCTCGCGGGGTGGGTGGGTTCGCTGTGGCGCTTTTGGCTGCGCTGCCGGGCGGGTTGCTGCCGTTGCTGCTGGTTCTGTCTGTCGATGGGGGCGGGGATGCGGGCTGCGATGCGGGCGCCGGTGCGGGCTGGTCTGGTGCGGGTGCGGGGCTGCTGGCGGCGTGCCCGTTCGCTGCGGCGTTGGTGGGTGAGTGGGTATAGTAGCGCTGCAGGAATTCGCCGGTAAAGGAGCCGGGGATGGTGGCGAGGTGCTCCGGGGTGCCTTCGCCGACGATGAGGCCGCCGTCTTCGCCGCCCTCGGGGCCGAGGTCGATGACCCAGTCGGCGTTGCGGATGACGTCGAGGTTGTGTTCGATGATGATGACGGAGTTGCCTAGGTCGGCGAGGCGGTGGAGCACCTCGAGGAGCTTGCGGACGTCGTCGAAGTGGAGGCCGGTGGTGGGCTCGTCGAGCAGGTAGAGGGTGCGGCCGGTCTGGCGCTTGGAGAGTTCGCGGGCGAGCTTCATACGCTGGGCCTCGCCGCCGGAGAGGGTAGTTGCGGCCTGGCCGAGGTGGATGTAGCCGAGGCCGACATCGACGAGGGTCGCGAGCTTCTGACGGACGTTGGGTATGTCCTTGAGCACCGGCAGAGCGTCCTCGATGGTGAGGTCGAGGACGTCGGCGATGGAGTAGCCGTTGAACTTGACCGCGAGGGTCTCCTGATTGTAACGACGGCCGTTACACACCTCACATTGGACGTAGACGTCGGGCAGGAAGTTCATCTCGATGCGTCTCTGGCCGTCGCCCTGGCAGGCCTCGCATCGTCCTCCGGAGACGTTGAAGGAGAAGCGGCCGGATTTGTAGCCGCGTTCGCGGGACTCGGGGAGCATGGCGTAGAGCTCGCGGATGGCGGTGAGCACGCCGGTGTAGGTGGCGGGGTTGGAGCGCGGGGTGCGGCCGATGGGGGACTGGTCGATGCGGATGACCTTGTCGACCTGATCGAAGCCTTTGCCGGAGGTGAAGGCGCCGGGCTCTTCGCGGGAGCCGTAGAGCTCTTTGGCGAGGGCGCGGTAGAGGATGTCGTTGACCAGGGTGCTCTTGCCGGAGCCGGAGACGCCGGTGACGACGGTCATGACGCCGACGGGGAAGCGTGCGGTGATGCTGCGCAGGTTGTGGCTGGTGGCGCCCTCGACGGTGATCCATTTGCCGGTGAGCGGGCGGGGTTCGCTGCGATGGAGGATGGAGGCCTCGCCGGAGAGGTAGCGTCCGGTGAGCGAGGCGGGAGCGCGCATGATGTCGGATGGAGTGCCGGAGGCGACGACGTGTCCGCCGAGCTTGCCTGCTCCGGGGCCGAGGTCGAGCACGTAGTCGGCGTGGCGGATGGTGTCTTCATCGTGTTCGACGACGAGGACGGTGTTGCCGAGGTTGCGCAGGGACTCGAGGGCGGCGATGAGGCGCTGATTGTCGCGCTGGTGCAGTCCGATGGAGGGTTCATCGAGCACGTAGAGCACTCCGCGGAGGCGTGAGCCGATCTGGGTGGCGAGGCGGATGCGCTGGCCCTCTCCACCGGAGAGGGTGGCGGCGTTGCGGTCGAGGGCGAGGTAGCTGAGGCCGACTTCGTTGAGGAACTCGAGGCGCTCGACGATCTCTCGGCGCAGGCGTTCGGCGATGAGTGCCTCGCGCGCGGTGAACTGAATCTCGCGGGCACGCTCGAGGGCGCGGCGCAGGGGCAGGGCGGTGAAGTCGGAGATGGAGAGGCTGCCGACCTTGACGGCGAGCGACTCGGGACGGAGGCGGCGTCCCTTGCAGGCCGGGCAGGTCGAGGCGGACATGTAGTTCATGAGGTAGTCGCGGTAGTTCTCCGACTTTGACTCCTCGAGGGTATCGCGCAGGTGGCTGAGGATGCCGTGAAAGCCGGTGCGCGGCGCCTCGGCCTTGTCGGGTCCATAGAAGAGCAGGTGCTGCTGCTTTTCAGTGAGGCTCTCGAGGGGGTTGCCGAGGTCAATCCTGTAGCGCACGGCGGCGAGCTGGGCGGAGCGGATGAGGTATTGGGAGGCGGAGCCTGGTCCGAGCGCTCCGTCGAAGAGCGGCTTGCTCCAGTCGGTGATGATCTTTGCGGGGTCGAAGTCGTAGATGCTGCCGAGGCCGTGGCACTCGGGGCAGGCGCCGTAGGTGCTGTTGAAGGAGAAGCTGCGGGGCTCGAGTCTGGGGACGTCGAGTCCGCAGTCGGGGCATGCCATCGAGGAGGAGTACATCTGCTCCTGGCCGCCGGAGATGCCGACGACTACGAGTCCGCCGGCCATCTGGAGGGCGAGGGCGACAGCGTCGGCGAGGCGCTTGCCGACCTTGGGATCGTCTTTGAGGACGACGCGATCGATGACGGCCTCGATGGTGTGGTTCTTGCGCCTGTCGAGGGCGATGGAGTCGGCGAGATCGCGCAGCTCGCCGTCGATGCGGGCGCGGAAGCCCTGCTGGTCGAGGTCGTCGAGCAGGTCTTTGAATTCGCCCTTGCGTCCGCGAACGACGGGGGCATAGACGGTGATGCGTTCGCCGGCAGCGATCGAGAGGATGCGTTCGACGATCTGCTCGGGCGACTGGCGGGAGATGGGATGACCGCAGCCGGAGCAGTGGGGCACACCGATCGATGCGTAGAGCAGGCGGAGGTAGTCGTAGATCTCGGTGATGGTGCCGACGGTGGAGCGAGGACTGCGGCTGGTCGTCTTCTGCTCGATCGAGATGGCGGGGCTAAGGCCCTCGATGGAGTCGACGTCGGGTCGTTCAATCTGGTCGAGGAACTGCCTTGCGTAGGAGGAGAGGGTCTCGACGTAGCGTCGCTGGCCCTCGGCGTAGATGGTGTCAAAGGCGAGGGAGGACTTGCCGGAGCCGGAGAGTCCGGTTACGACGGTGAGGGTATTGCGCGGAATGGAGACATGAATATCCTGCAGGTTGTGTTGGCGCGCGCCGCGCACGGTGATGTGGGTGATCGCCATGTTTTGTTCAAGGGTAAGGTCTTGGGTGAGGCGCGAAGCTTGCAGCCGCAGGGCGCAGGGAGTGGGAGAGCAGGTGGATGTTGGCGGAGTTCTCTAGATGTATCTTATTCGTCACTAGAAGGGAGGGTCAACGCGGGCGGAGTTCTGAGAGAATGCATCCTAGAAACAGCGCGTGTATGCGCGAGCGTCACGCGAAATGAGCGCGCGAATTGTTGAGCGGGGTGAAACTGCCTCTTTCAGGCGACGCGTGGCAACAGCGGGACTGGCAACGCGTCGAGGATGGAATGCAGGATCTAGTGAACACGCTGATGTTGATCTGCGCCGCGGTAGCCGCGCTGGGACTGGGTGTGGTGCTGGCTTACGCTGCATGCATGACGGCGTTTGCTGTTTTGAGGATGCATTCTCAGCCGCCGGCCCGGGTTTCGGGTAAGGCGCAGGTTGCGCAGATTTTGTAGGAGCCTGCTTTGGTGGGCTTTGTGCAGCTTTGATGTTGATCTGTTTCTTATTTCTAAAGCACATTTGGGATTTGCCTTTGCTTTGAGGCTGGGCTCGCTGGCGAGTTCGTGTCGGATGGGGCTTTTGCTTTCGGGGTTGTTGAGGAGGCTGGGCTGCTGGGGCTTTGCCTCAGCGGCTGAAGCCGCTTCTTGCTGCGTGCGGGGTGGCACGGCTAAAGCCGTGCCCCTTCGGAGGCAGGTTGTGGTTTGGGTTGGGACTTGCCATTCGCAGGGCTGGTTGTGGTTTGGCTGGGGCTTTGCCCGTGGGAGGTGCTGATTCCCTCAGCGGCTAAAGCCGCTCTTTTCGCTGCGTGCGGGGATGGCACGGCTAAAGCCGTGCCCCTTCGCAGGGCAGGTAGTCGCTTGGCTGGGGCTTTGCCATTCGCAGAGCTGGTTGTGGTTTGGCTGGGGCTTTGCCCGTTGGGAGGTGCTGATTCCCTCAGCGGCTAAAGCCGCTTCTTGCGGGGGGTTTGATGGCACGGCTAAAGCCGTGCCCCTTCGCAGAGGCAAGACACTGAAGCAGTGCATATTTGCGGCGGTAGTGGCATGGCTTGGGACTTGCCATTCGCAGAGCTGGTTTTGGCTTGGCTGGGGCTTTGCCCGTTGGGAGGTGCTGATTCCCTCAGCGGCTAAAGCCGCTTCTTGCGGGGGGTTTGATGGCACGGCTAAAGCCGTGCCCCTTCGCAGAGGCTAAAGCCGTGCCCCTTCGCCGGGCAGGTGGTGGCATGGCTTAGGACTTGCTGCGGCTGTTGAGGGGAGGCTGGGGTTGCTGGGGCTGTATGGCGGCGGCTATTGAGCGGGAGGCTGGGGTTGCTGGGCGGTATGCGGCGGCTATTGAGGGGGAGGCTGGGGTTGCTGGGGCTGCTGGGGTGGTTCGGATTGCTGGGAGTTCTGCTGGTGCATGCGCTGCAACTCCTCCAGCATCTGCTGGGTGTTGCGTCCGCCTGGACCGGGGCCGGGGGCGGTGGGGGGCGGGACGTAGGCGCGGCCGAGGGCAGGCTGCTGGTCGCCTACGGGTGAGCCGTCGTCCTGGATGATCTGTTCGTCGGTCTCGGGGTCGCCCTGCTGCCGCTGAGCGGTGGCGGTGTCGGCGCGGGTGAGCTGGGAGCGGGGGCTGAGGACGAGCTGGCGGGGCACTCCAGCGCTGTTGTGGCCGATCATGAGGACGTTGTAGCCGAGGCCGTCGATGAGCGATGCGATGACGTCCTGCGGCTCGCCGGGGCCGAAGCTGCCGTAGATGCGCTGATCGTGGGAGAGGCCCTCGACGGCCATGCCGCCGGAGCTGGATAGCTGGTGGAGTATCTGGGAGAGGCTGGAGTTGTCGGCGCGGATGGTGAGGCTGTGCGGCAGCAGTTCAACGATGGCGCTGTGCGCGGGCTGCTGGGCGGAAGAGATTGCTGCGGGCTGGGGCTGGTTGAAGGAGCCGGCTGCGGCTGCGGGAGGCTGGCCGGCTGCGGGAGGCTGGCCGGCTGAGGGCGTGGCAGAGGTAGTAGAGGCGGGTGTGGCGGCGGGCGGCTTTCGGGCTCTTGCACTGGCGAGGGCCATCCACGTCCTGGCCTGGGGGGCGAGCGAGCTCTGGGGGTAGGTGTCGAGGAAGTTCTGCAGGGCTGCGACCTGGGCGGTGGCGGGAGTCATGCTCAAGGCGGCGGCGTAAGCTCCATACTCCACCGGGCTCGGTGCGTGCTCACCGTGGTACATGGGGGGACGGATGGGAGCAGAGCCCTGGGCACCGATCATTCTTCCGTCGCCAGAGGGGGCCTGCGCGGCTGCGTCGCCGTAGGGCGCCTGCGCTCGAAGCTCTGCGGTGGCGAGGCAGAGGACCGAGAGCCCGGCGAGGGCCATGAGGGAGCGGGCCGGGGTGCATGGGACCTTGAAGCCGGCTCTGCGGGTGGGGTGGATCGAGAGCTGCCATGGGTTGCGAGCCTGCATCGGGAATCTCCTGAGGCGACAGCGGCGGTTGGCTGCGGGGATCGCCTCTGTGTACTAGACTAGCAGTGCCCGCCTTGTGCTCGCAGAGCGGGCAGGTTACTTCAGATTGCTCCGTGCCGAGGCCAGGTATTTCAACCAGCATTCTCTTTGATCGGCCTCCCCGCCTGCTCTCAGCAGCTTTGGCGGTGAGGGTATTCCTGCTTGCCTCGTTGCTGGGGCTGGCTGCGGCGCCGTGCGCGGTGGCGGTCTCCTGCACGCCGCAATCGCAGCTCACAGAGGCGGAGCGCAGCGCGCTGCTGGCCGCAGCCGAGCAGTTTGGAGAGCAGATTGAGACGGGCAATGTAGCGGCGGTCCGGGCGGCGACGATTGCATCGGTCGCGGCGGAGTTCACCGGTATCTCGTCCGAGATCGTGACCGTCTCCCCGCTGCTGAAGGGCTCGGCGATGACGGTGTTGAGCCTGTTCGACCTGGATGCGTCCGACCTCACGGCTGCACAGGACCAGACGCAGTTCTTCTGCGGGGGCCAGAACTCGCCGGATGTGGTTTTTTCGCTTCCGCAGATCCCTCCGGGGCATTATGCGGTGGCGATGATGCATGCGAGCGGAATCGCGCAGCCGCAGCAGATCACGTTGATCCTTGCGCTTACGGCGGTGCAGGCCGGTGGCGGACCGGCTGGGCCGGCTGGCGGGGCGGCTGGGCCTGGGGCGGCTGGGCCGGGTGGTGGCGCTGCGGCGGGGTCCGATGTGGGGAAGGTGGGGGCCTGGAAGCTGGGCGGGCTGTTTATCCGTCCGCTGACCTCGTGGGGGCACGACGGGCTCTGGTACTGGACGCGGGCGCGCGGCTATGTGAGGTCGAAGCAGAGCTGGAATGCGTATTTCTACTATCAGACGGCGGAGACGCTGCTGGCTCCGGTCGACTTCATCAGCACGCCTAATCTGGATAAGTTGATCAAGGAGCAGACGGCGGCGGCGCCGGAGGGTCTGCCTGGTCAGAGGCCGATGAGCCTGGCGGGGCGGGGACGCAGCTACCAGGTGACGGGACTGCGGACGGAGGGTTCGCTGGGAGGTCTCGACCTGGTGATCTCCTACGATGGCGGCGACAACTCCGACCCGGTGGCGGCGCGCACCCGGAACGTGGAGGTGATGCAGGCGATGCTGAGTGTGCATCCTGAGCTGAGGCAGGGCTTTCACGGTCTGTGGGTCTATTCGAATGCGCCGAACCAGCGAGCGTTCGGCAATGAGCTGCCGATGAGCCAGATACCCTGAGGCGGATCTGCGCGCGCGGGGACGGAGCTGCGGCAGGCGTGGTTGCCGTGGTTGCGGTGGGACTTTCACCGATCGAGATGAGGCAAGAGGAAGAGGTCGAGACTGATGGCTAACCTGATGGAAAAGACGCTGACGCAGGCGATCGCGCAGCGGCGGGCGACACCGAGCTTCGATGGCGAGCCGCTGCCGGATGGCGATCTGAAGAAGATCCTGGATGCGGGACTGCGTGCGCCGAGCGGGTATAACCTGCAGCCGTGGCGGTTCGTGGTGGTGCGGAACGCGGAGCAGCGGCGGCGGCTGCGATCGGCGAGTTATAACCAGCCGAAGGTGGAGGAGGCGTCGGCGGTCATCGTGGCCTGCGGGGACGCGAACGGGTGGCGCGACGGCGACCTGGAGGAGATGCTGCGCCTGGGCCGCGAGGGTGGGATGCCGGAGAACTATGCGGAGCAGGCGCGCGCGACTATTCCGAGCTATTTGACGCACTATCCGAATATGGCGATGTGGCTGAACCGGCACGTGATGATCGCCTTCACCACGATGATGCTGATGGCGGAGGCTCTGGGGTATGACACGGCGCCGATGGAGGGCTTCGAAGAGGAGAAGGTGCGGGAGGTGCTGAAGCTGCCGCCGAGCTATAGCGTGTGCGCGCTGCTGGCGGTGGGGCACCTGCATGGTCCGGACAAGTTTGACGGCGGCCGCTTTCCGATGCAGCACACCGTGTTCGACGAGGAGTATGGCCGGCCCATCGTGCTCTAGGGATGCGGACGGGGGATGCGGACGGGGGATGCGGACGGGTGGCGGCGTCGAGCTGTGGCTGATCCCTTGGCGCGTGGGTTTGTGGAGGGGCAGAGGCTCAGGCGGGGACGGGGCTGCTGACCTCGGTGAGGCGCTGGATGTCCGCCGGGGCGAGGTCGAGCTCTGCGGCCTTGATGAGGCTCTCGAGCTGCGGGGCGGTGGTGGCGCTGGCGATGGGTGCGGCGATGCCGGGCTGCCGCATGAGCCAAGCGAGGGCGACCTGCGACGGGGTGGCGTGCTGCTCCGCTGCGATGGAGTCGAGCACTGCGAGGACGGCGAGGCCGCGTTCGTTGAGGTACTTGCCGGCGGCGGCGGCGCGCGCTTTGCCTTCAAGGTCTGAGGGCTTGCGGTATTTGCCGGTGAGGAAGCCGGCGGCGAGCGAGAAGTAGGGGACGACGGCGAGGCCGTACTGCTGGACGACGGGCAGCAGCTCGGTCTCGTAATCTTCGCGCTCGACGAGGTTGTAGTGGGGCTGCAGGGTCTGGTATGCGGGCAGATCGTTCTGGGTGCTGACCTCGAGCGCCTGGCGCAGCCGGGCGCCTGAGTAGTTGGAGGCGCCGATGAAGCGCACCTTGCCGGCGTGGATCAACTCGTCGTAGGCGGCGAGGGTCTCTTCGAGGGGGGTGTTTTCGTCGTCCTTATGGGATTGATAGAGGTCGATGCGATCGGTCTGGAGGCGGCGGAGGGAGTCTTCAACGGCGCTCCTGATGTAGGCGGGGGCGAGGCCCTGGCGGCCGTCGCCCATGTCCATTCCGACCTTGGTGGCGAGCACGACCTGTTCGCGTCTGCCGTTGGCGGCGAGCCAGCGTCCGAGGATGGTCTCGGATTCGCCGCCGGTGTGGCCCTCGGCCCACCGCGAGTAGACGTCGGCGGTATCGATGAAGTTGAGGCCGGCATCGAGGGCGCGATCAAGCAGGCGGAAGGAGTCAGCCTCTGTCACGGTCCAGCCAAAGACATTGCCGCCGAGCATGATCGCGGGGACCTCGAGAGCCGTGTTGCCGAGCTTTTTTTTCTGCATAGCCGCCTCCACCCCTCCTCTGATGCATTGACGCAGGGCGGGATGCAATAGCCGCACGTGCGGTCCGTTTTGAGAGCATCACAAGCCGGGACGATGCGAACTGCCGGGCGCCGCGGGCAGAGGATCGACCGGCGAGGCCAGAGTTGGAGTGTGTTCCAACGAGGTCTGGAGGCTGCTCACCCCAAGCTGCGGACTGGCTCGAAGAAGGAGTTTTTATCATACGCCGCGAATTTCCAGATGCGCCGGTTGTGGCTGTAGGAGCGGTGATCCTGCAGGGAGGGCGGGTGCTGCTGGTGCGGCGCGGGCAGCCGCCGCTCGAAGGGCAGTGGTCTCTGCCGGGCGGAGTGCTCGAGCTGGGCGAAGGGCTGGAGGAGGGACTGCGGCGGGAGGTGCTGGAGGAGACGGGGCTGTCGGTCGAGCCGCTCGCACTGGTCGAGGCGCTGTCGAGCATTGTGCGGGAGGGCGAGGCGGTTCGCTATCACTACGTGATCCTCGACTATCTCTGCCGGGTTACGGATGGGACGCTGGCCTGCGGCAGCGACGCGAGCGAGGCGGTCTGGGTGGGGGTTGAGGGCGCGGGTGCCGGGGGTATTCACGGGCTCACGGCGGCAGCGGCTGCGGTGATCGCGAAGGCGTTTGCGATGCAGGCGGCGGGGTGACTTGTGTCCTGAGTGTGGACGCGGGCTGAAGCCTGCGGGCGATGTGGAGCGGGCTGAAGTGTGTGGGCGGCGTGGAGGGTTTGCTGGGTTAGAGCTGGTCCTGCTTCCAGACGTAGGCTTGCGGCTGGGGCAGGCCGATGTGGGAGAGCACACGGGAGACGAACTGGCGCGCCATGGCGGTTGTGTCCGCGGGTAGATCGTAGAAGGCGGGGATGACGGGAAAGATGGTGGCGCCGGCCTCGGCGGCGAGGGTCATGTTGCGAAGGTGGATGCGGTTGAAGGGGGTCTCGCGCACGCAGAGGAGGAGGGGACGACGCTCCTTGAGGCATACGTCGGCTGCTCGTTCGATGAGGTTGCGGGCTGTGCCGTTGGCGATGCCGGAGAGGGTGCCCATGCTGCACGGCAGGACGATCATGCCGCCGGAGGGGTAGCTGCCGCTGGCGATGCTGGCACCTATGTCGCTGTCGCCCAGCTGATGCACCTTTGCGGAGGGATGTCCGAGGAGCTTTTCGACGAGGTTGTTGCGGCCGCTGAGCTTCAACTCCTCCGCGAGCACGCGCAGAGAATTCTCCGAGGCGACGAAGTTGACGTGGGAGACGCGGTCGTCGGCGTCGAGGGCAGAGAGCATCTCGCGGCCGAGGACGGCTCCGCTGGCGCCGGTGAGGGCGACGGTGAGGTTCCACTGCTGCTGGTTATGGCTCATGCGCCCTGACCGGCGGCATTGAAGACGCGCGTGAAGATTGCGTCGACGTTGCGCAGCTGGCGGTTGAGGTCGAAGGCGGCGGCGAGCTTCGCGGGTGAGAGCAGGGCGGTGATGGCGGGGTCGGCGGCGACCTGGTCGCGGAAGACGAGGTCGTCCTGCCATGAGCGCATGGCATGGGTCTGGACGAGGCGGTAGGCGTCTTCGCGCTGCATGCCTGCCTCGGCGAGGTCGAGCAGCAGCTGGCCGGAGAAGATGAGGCCGCCGGTGCTTTCGAGGTTCCTGAGCATGCGCGCGGGGTAGACGAGCAGTTTTTCTATGAGGGTGGCGGTCTTGTCGAGCAGGTAGTCGGTGAGGATGGTGGAGTCGGGGAAGATGATGCGTTCGACGGAGGAGTGGGAGATGTCGCGCTCGTGCCAGAGCGCGATGTCTTCAAAGGCGGCCTGGGCGTTGGAGCGGACGACGCGGGAGAGGCCGCTGATCTGTTCGCTGGTGATGGGATTTTTTTTGTGCGGCATGGCGGAGGAGCCCTTCTGGTTGAGGGAGAAGTACTCCTGCGCCTCGCGGACCTCGGTACGCTGCAGGTGGCGAACCTCGGTGGCAATCTTGTCGAGGGTGCCGGTGACGATGGCGAGGGTCGCGATGTAGTGGGCGTGGCGGTCGCGCTGGATGACCTGGGTCGCGACGAGTGCGGGCCTCAACCCGAGGCGAGCGCAGATGCGCTCCTCGTGCTCAGGCTTGAGATGTCCGAAGGCGCCGACGGCGCCGGAGAGTTTGCCGACCCGCATGCCCTCGGCGGCGTCGTCGAGGCGCGCGATGTTGCGCTGGACCTCGGCGTACCAGTTCAGCAGCTTGAGGCCGAAGGTGGTGGGCTCGGCGTGGATGCCGTGGGTGCGGCCTATGGTGGGTGTGTGTTTGAACTCGAGGGCGCGTTCGCGGAGGACCGCGGCGAGGCGGAGGAGATCTTCGCGGAGGATGGCGGAGGCTGCTTTCACCTGAAGTGCCTGGGCGGTATCTACTATGTCGTTGGAGGTGAGGCCGTAGTGCAGCCAGCGCGACTGAGGGCCGATCTTTTCGGCGACGGCGGTGGTGAAGGCGATGACGTCGTGCCGCACCTCGGCCTCTATCTGCTGGATGCGGGTTACATCGAAGTCTCCGCGGTCGCGGATGGCGCGCGCGGCCTCGGGAGGGACGATGCCGTCCTCGGCGAGCACCTCGCTGGCGGCGATCTCGACGGCCAGCCACATGCGGTATTTGTGCTCTTCGGTCCAGATCTGCCCCATCTGCGGGCGGGTATAGCGGGCGATCAAATGGGTGGTCCTCCGAGCAATGGCCGGTGACGGAGTGCGGAGCCGGGGGCCAGAGCGAACGCTCTATTCTAACTGTTTGAGCATCTTACCTTTTAAGATCAAGTAGAGGCGGTTGTTTCGTTCGTTTACCGCTGGTGCGGTGGAATGTTCGGCTGCTGCGAAGCTCCTGCTGGTGCGAAGCTCTTGCCGGTGCGAAGCTCTTGAAGTTCATGACTTGAAGTGAGGAATGGAAGGGAATTATGACGGACGAAGCGCGCTACGATGCGCACGGCGAAGCGCCCTATGATGCGCAAGGCGATGCGCACGACAGATTGATGGCTGAGCCGGTCGAGGCCTCTGACCTTGTATCGCTGGGAGAGTTTCCTGAGCCGATGGAGGCGGAGATGGTGAAGCTGCGGCTTGAGTCGGCCGGGATCGATACATTTCTGTCGGGGGAGAGTGCGGCGATCCTTGCTCCCGGTCTTGGGCCGCTGGAGGTGCAGGTGCGGTCGGAGGACGAGTCGGATGCGCGGGCGATCATGGCCGATGCCGGCGAGGGTCTGGATGAGGATGCTGAGGAGCCTGGGGTCGGGTAGCTGGGCTTTTTAATTTGGCTGCTGCGGGTGCCGGTTGGTGGATTGCGCTGGTGGGTTGGGTGCCCGGTGGGCTCGTGCTTTTCAGGGTCGCCGCATGGCAGCCCTGTGCCTGGCGGAGTTGCCTGGCGGTGTGGAATCCCAGGTCTTAAGGTCCAGACCTGGGGCGCCCGGCTGGGCACCCGGCTGTTGTTCGATGGTTATTCAGGCGCTGGGTTGGGGGACGCCCAGGAGGGTGCTCATCTCTTCGTGGAGGAAGCCACGGCCTGGTTTGTAGGGCTGCACCCATCTTCCGTCGACTACGAGTTGGGGGATGGCGCGCTTGCCGACGTGGCGGATGACTTCGTCGGCGGCGCCGGGTGTGTCTTCTATATCGATCTCGGTGTAGGGCAGGGCGTGCTTGTCGAGGAAGCGTTTGGCCTCCCGGCAGTCGCGGCACCACGATGCGGAGTAGAGCAGAATCTTCATCGAAACATCATACCGGTGCTTCTGTGATCTTCGGGGTTGCTGACCGGATAATTCTCCGGGTCCGGCGCAGTAAATTGCTGCCGGCTGCGAGGTGCAGCCGGCTTTTTTTGTCACGTCGGGCCGGGTGGTAAGCCGGCCCGAGGGTGCGTGTCAGGCGGTGAGCTCGTCGGCGGACTTGCTCTCCAGAGCTGCTACGGGCTGCGGGCGGACGTGGGAGAGCTTGTTGAAGGTTGCGAGGGCCTGGGCTACGACCTGGTCCATGTTGAAGTAGCGGTAGTTGGCGAGCCGTCCTACGAAGTGGACGTTGCGTTCGGCGCTGGCGAGCATCTTGTAGCGGAGGTAGAGTTCGTTTGTCTCGGGGCGGGGGATCGGATAGTAGGGGTCGCCCTCGGAGCGCGGGAATTCCTTGACGATGCTGGTCTTTGAGTGGGTCTGGCCGGTGAGGTATTTGAATTCGGTGATGCGTGTGTATTCGTGGTCGTTGGGGTAGTTGATGACGGGCGCGGGCTGGTAGCGCCTGCGGTCGTGAGTCTCGTGCTGGAACTCGAGCGAGCGGTAGGGGAGCTTGCCGTAGATGCAGTCGAAGTATTCATCGATGGCGCCGGTGTAGATGAGCGCTCCATGTTTTACGGCGGAGGCCACGGTGCGGTAGTCGGTATTGAGGACGACGTCGATGTTTTCATGGCGCAGCATGCGCTCGAACATGCGGGTGTAGCCGTGGGCGGGCATGGCCTGGATGGAGTCGGTGAAGTAGCGGTCGTCGCGGTCGGGGCGGACGGGGATGCGGGCGGCCACGGACGCGTCGAGTTCCGAGGGATCGAGGCCCCACTGCTTGCGAGTGTAGTTGCGGAAGAATTTTTCGTATAACTCGCGGCCGACCTTGCTGATCACATAATCTTCGGAGGTGCGAATGATGTCGCGGTGCTCGACGAGCTTGCGCAGGAAGGACGTCATCTGGAAGGCGTCCATCTTGAGGCCGTAGTACTGATTTACGGTGTCGACATTGATGGGGAATGGATAGTTTCTGCCGTCGACGTGACTTAGGACGCGGTGTTCATAGTCGCGCCAGGCGGTGAACTGGGACAGGTAGGTGAAGACCTGTTCGGAGTTGGTGTGGAAGATGTGGGGGCCGTATTTATGGACGAGTATTCCAGCTTCGTCGTAGTGATCGTAGGCATTGCCGCCGATGTGGGGGCGCCGGTCGATCAGTAGAACCCGCTTCTTATCAATGCGCGCCAGACGCTCTGCCAGGACGCTGCCTGCGAACCCTGCTCCAACGATCAGATAGTCGTACAATTGGCCCTCTTTTCTACTCGAAGTAACTCCATCTTCTCCTGCACGTTGAGCAGGAAGGGTGCGACCAGCTTGCGCATGGCCTCCCATGTTGCGTCCCATGACTGGCCAGAGACGGCATCGCCGGCGCGGGCGATCCACGCAGGATCGCCGGCATCGGCGATGGCTGCGGTGATGGCAGAGGCAAACTGCGCGGGGTTGGCGGCGATGCGTACGACTGACCCATAACCTGCGATGACATCGGCGATCGGAGTAGAGACGACAGGGCGTGCTGCGGCGAGATACTCCGGAGTCTTGGTCGGACTTATGAACTTTGTCGATTCATTGAGAGCAAAGGGAATGAGAGCTACGTCCCAACCGGAGAGGTAGGCGGGCAGCTCTGCATAGGATTTCTGACCGAGGTAGTGAATGTTTGCGGCCCGGGGCAGATCCTGCGGGGAGACTTTTACGACCGGGCCGAGGAAGACGAATTGCACATCGGGCAGGAGAGCTGCTGCACCGGCGATGAGGTCGAAGTCGAAGCGTTCGTCGATGACGCCGAAGAAGCCGGCACGCGGGCCGGGGATGCCGGCCTGGTCGGCCGGCTGGGTCTGCGGCCGGCGTGCCTGAGCGAAGTGGTCGTAGTCGATGCTGCTGGGAAAGAGGTGGATGTTGTGGTGAAGCCGGCGCTTGCTTTCAAACAGGCTGCGGCCCCCGGCGAAGACGACGTCGGCGATGCTCATGAGTCGCTGTTCGCGTTCGGCCATCTGCAGAGGCGCTCCTCGGAATGCACTTAATTCGTCCATGCAGTCGTAGACGACTGCGACGGGAGTGAGCCGATCGGTAAATCCGACCGCCATGGGAGCGTAGAACCACGCGAGTGGCCGCTCGATGTTTTGTGACTGCAACAGCTGATCCAACAACTGTCGCAATGGCTCGCTGAAGTCTGTTCCAGCCATTGCCTGAGGGAGTACTGGCGTCACGACACGGACGTTTCCGTGCTCTTCACTGTGGAGTTCTGGAGCCTCCACGCCGCCGAATACTACTTCTTCCCAGTAGAACACCCGATGCTCAGCGGAGCACCGTTTCATCAAGTGATGAGGTCTTTGCTGTACCGAATTCCAACGAAGGTGGCTGAAGCATAACACGTCCGGTGCTTCAGAGTGCTCCACCACGTCGGTCCCCAGTTTCCATATTTACAGGGTATCTGATGCATGAAAGGCGAATTGCGGTAGCTTGGCGTGCCTGCGGCGCGGGTTGTGCGTTGGTAGAGGAGCGATGGTCCTGCATTGCGAAAACAAAGAGCAGGAATTTGTTGGTGGAGCTACTTCTCAGAATTTAATCCACTTATCGCCTGCTGCAGTTAGAGCGCGTCGCGGTGTTGAGGACAGGTACTGTGGTGTGCGCCCTGGAGACGGCGGGCAGGACGAGAGGTTTGCGTTTCGTACGCGCCACTTGCGCTGTTACTGATTTCGTGCGGCGCTGGAGTTGCGCGACTTAGATCTTTCGCGAGTTATAGCGAGGGTGCATTTCCAGTATCGCAGATGCTGGAGATGGATGCGCTGCGCGGCTTCGGTGTGCGGCGGGCTTCGTCGGGATTAGACGCGACGCGAAGCGACGCAGCGCGGAGAGACGACACGCGGAGATTGATCGCGCAGAGACTTCACGCGGAGATGAAGCGCGCCGAGACGACGCGCGGAGAGACGACACGCGGAGATGAAGCGCACTGGGACGCAGCGCGAAGAGGTGCAGCTTGAAGGGACGAGGTGCGGGTACAGACGCGGCTAGCGTTGTTCGAGGGTGGGATGTGGAGTCTCATCCTCCTCGGAGCGCGCCTCGCCGACGCGGCGCGACGTGGTGACGGTTACGGGTGACTGGAGGCGGAAGTTGACGATGGTTTCGGAGGGGATGCTTACCTGCTGGCCGCGCGTGATGCCGTTCGATCCGGCGCCGATGCCGCCACCCGCCGCGGCTCCGATGGCTGCGCCTTTTCCTCCTCCGGCGATGGCGCCGATGATGGCTCCGAGGGCTGCTCCGCCTCCGGTTTTTTCAGCGGTACTCTTGCCGCGTCCCTGACCCTCTTTGGTGTAGGCATCGGTGACGAGTTGTAGCTGGCGGCCGTGCGCGGTGACGCCGGTGAGCTCAATAGCGAGCAGCGAGGTGCCCTTGAAGTGAGCGGCGTCGCGCGCGTCGGTGACCCTGCCGATGACGTTTGCGCCGCGGGAGATGGCCACCATGCCGTCGATGACGACATCGCCGGCGAGCGAGCCGTGGAAGACGTCGTTGACCTGGGCGGCGGAGGAGTCCAGAGACTCGGAGATGCGGACGGGGAGGACGGTTCCCTCGGGGATGTTGATTTGAACGGCGGCGGGGCGGGGAGGCGGCGGTGGAGGAGCCTGGATGGCGGGGGCAGACTCGGGTGCGGGCGGGGGCGGAGGCTGGTAGGCGGGCGCTGACTGCGGCTGCTGGCTGGCGGCCATCTGCTGGCCGGATGCGGCGGCCTGGCGGGCCTCGATGCGGGCTTGGCGGCGGGCTTCGATGCGTGCTTCGCGATCGCTGCGGGCCTGGTCGCGGGCGGCCTGGGCCTGCTGGCTTCTCTGCTGGTCGCGCTGCTGGCGAGGGGAGAGGCCGGCGGGCGGGAGCTGCGGGGGCGGGGCTGAGGCCGAGGCCGAGGCCGGCAGTACAGACAGATTGTTCACTACGGTCTTGACGCCATCGACGGTGCCGGCATCGTTGCCGGCGAGGGAGCGGGAGGCGCTGTCGGAGACCGCTCCGCTGAGCGTTGCGACGCCGCCCTGGACCTGTATCTGGACGTTCTGGCCGGTGAGGGCGGACTCGGCGGAGATCTTCGCCTGAATGTCGTTGGCCAGCTGCTGGTCGGTGCGTGCGACGGCCTGGGGAACGGGCGTCGAGGGCGACTTGCAGCCCGCCAGGCCGAGCACGGACAGGGCGAGGGCGGTGCATAGCGCTGCTGCCCGAGAACGGCTCGGCTTGTGCATGCTGCGGTGAGCGGCTGAAACGTTCATGGTGTTTCCCCTGGTCTTTCCTGTTATCACGCTGGTGCGAAGTGTACCGAGGCGGTGAGGACGTTGTCATCCGGCCTGCATCGGGTGAGGCCGGCGGAGCTGGTCAGAGCTGGGAACCGGGCTTAGCCGCGCGACGGATTGTGCCTGTGGTGCTGTATATAGGACGTTTGGGAGGAGGCCAGGGTCTCTAAAGTTTGCGCGCGGGCGAGGCACAGGGCGGCGGCGGGTCGAGGGTGCTGTGGCTGGGGGCGGGGTCAATCTTTGGTGCGGGTGGCAGCGTTCCGATGTGGAGCGGCATCTATAGTAGACGTCGGTCGATTGCCCAAAGAACTTTGTTTCGGTACGATCTGAGTTCCATTCGCAGGAATCAGCACTGGCTGCGATCAGCGTTTGCGGTAATCACGTTGGCAGCACTCAACGTCTGAAACGCACAGCATTTGCAAGACTCAATATTGCAACACACAACACTTGCAGGACCTAAGGAGAAGCGCGCATGTCAGAAGATAACGGTAGCGGTGGTTTCAGCTGGTTTTTGGCGGGTCTGGGTCTGGGTGCACTGGTCGGGGTTCTGTACGCTCCCAAGTCGGGACGTGAGACGCGCGAAGAGCTTGCTTACAGCGCGCGCGAGGGTACGGAGTATCTGAAGCAGCGTTCGCGCGAGGCTGCGGACCAGGTGAGCGGCGCGGTCGAGCGCGGCAAGGGGCAGGTGACGGACTACGTAAACCAGGGCGTGGCGCAGAGCAAGCAGGTGGTCGAGAAGAGCCGTGCGCAGTGGGAAGACTTCGTAAGCCAGGGCCGGCAGATCGTCAACGAGCAGACGGAGAAGGTGTCTGCGGCGGTCGATGCGGGCAAGCAGGCTTACCAGACGACGACCGTGCCGCCGGTTGTGCCTGCCGCACCGGAGCATGGCGCGTAGTTCTACCGGGTTCACCAACGTACTTTTAAAGAACAATCATAAAGCACAACCAGCGGGCCACCGATCCTTATGCACTCTGAGACCTCTTCGATCTACTACGTGATCTTCACTGCGGCGACTGCGATAGCGGTGACGCTGCAGATGCTGATCCTGCTGGGCATGTTCCTGGCGCTGCGCAAGGCGCAGAAGAAGGTGGAGGCGCTGATCGACGAGGCGCGCGTACACCTGATGCCGATGATCGCCACTTCGCGCGGGCTGGTCGATGACCTTGGGCCGAAGGTGACCGCGATGGTCAACGACCTGACGCCGAAGATCAAGACGATCAGCTCGAACGTGGTGGAGACGACCAGCCTGGTGCGCAGCGAGGCAGAGCACATCAAGGCGACGGTGGACGAGGTGGTCGGGCGCACGAGGGGGCAGGCGGCCCGCGTGGATGGGATGGTGACCGGCACTCTGAACGGCGTGGAGCATGCGACGGCGACCATTCAGAATGGTGTGAACATTCCGCTGCGCAAGATCTCGGGCTGGGTAGCGGGTGTAAAGGCGGCTGTCGAGGTGCTTGGCAGGAAGCGGCCCAGCAGGACGGCCACGGAGCGAGCGGCGGGATTTGACGGGGTTGGCGGCGTCGAGCCTGCTGCTACGAGCTATGCGTATACCAAGCCTGGGACTGGAACTGGTACCGGGACTGGTACTGGGACCAGCGACTTCGTCGTGTAGATCGTGCAGGTGGGCAGGTCGGGTGGCGCTGGCTGGTTAGCGGCCGGGGCTGGCTGCGGGATCTGGTGTTGAGGCAGTTTCTCTCGTTATATTGAAGCCGGATAAGTCGAAGTTAGAGGCCGCGCCACTTGAGCGCGGCCTTTTTGCTGGGGGTTAGACGATCCAGCCGCCGCCTACTACTTCTTCGCCGTCGTAGAAGACGGCGGCCTGGCCGGGGGTGACGGCGCGGACGGGCTCGTCGAAGGTGGCGCGCACTTCGTCGGGGGAGACGGGCTCGAGGAGTGCGGCGGCCGGCTCGTGGCGGTGGCGTATCTTCACCTTAACGCGCATGGGTGCGTCGAGCCGGGGTATGGAAATCCAGTTGAGCTGGCGTGCGGAGAGGCTGCGGCGGGCGAGCTCCGGCTCGGGGCCTACGCTGACACGGTGGCTGTCGCTGTCGATTGCGATGACGTAGAGCGGCGCTGGCGAGCTGATGCCCAGGCCCTTGCGCTGGCCGACGGTGAAGTTGTGGATGCCCGCATGCCGGCCTAACACCTCGCCATCGGCGGTGACCAGGTCGCCGGCGGTGTCGGGTGCTGCCTGGTCCTGCTCCTCGAGGTAAGCGTCGATGAACTGCTTGTAGTCGCCGCCGGGGATGAAACAAATCTCCTGCGAGTCGGGCTTGCCGGCGAGGGTGAGGTCGTGGTCGCGGGCGATCTGGCGCACCTCGGGCTTGGTGTAGCTGCCGAGGGGGAAGAGGGTGCGGGCGAGCTGCTGCTGGGTAAGGCCGAAGAGGAAGTAGGTCTGGTCTTTGCCGGTGTCGGCGGGCCGCTTGAGGATCCAGCGATCGCGGGCGGGATCGTATTCGTTGCGTGCGTAGTGGCCGGTGGCGATGGAGTCGGCGCCGATCTGGCGGGCGGTGAGCAGGAGCTGGTCAAACTTCAAATGGTTGTTGCAGAGCGAGCAGGGGATGGGCGTGCGGCCGGCGAGGTATTCGTCGACGAAGGGGCGGACGACGTCGCGCTCGAAGCGGTCCTGCTGGTTGACGACGTAGTAGGGGATGCCGAGCTGCTCGGCGATGTGGCGCGCGTCGTAGACGTCATCGATCGAGCAGCATCGCCCCTGGACGGGCTCGGGCATGCCCTGCCTGCCGGTGAGACGGCGCTGATTCCATAGCTGGAGGGTGAGGCCGATGAGGTCGTGGCCCTCGGCGCGGAGCATGGCTGCGACGGTCGAAGAGTCGACTCCGCCGGACATGGCTACGGCTATCGTCTTCTGCTTACCCGCGGTCGGGGTTGCGGGCGGGGGCGTGAGGGACGGGGGCGTGAGGGACGGGGCGTTTGTTTCCAGTTCCTGCATATTGTTCCTGCCTGGCGTTGCTGCGTTTGGTGCGTCTGGCCGTGGAAATCTATTGGGCGGTTGTGAATTCGGCGATTGCGCTGGTGCGCCGGGCGTAGACGGGCGAGAGCTCCCTCAGCCTTGCTACGGCTGCGGGGACGATGCCGATGGCGAAGTCTACGTCGGACCCGGTGGCATGCCGGGTGAGGCTGAATCGCAGGCTTGCGCGGGCGCGCGCCGGGGAGAGGCCCATCGCGGTGAGGACGTGTGAGGGCTCGGTGGCGCCGGACTGACAGGCGGAGCCGCCGGAGACGGCCAATCCCTTGAGGTCGAGCGCGATGAGCAGCGCCTCTGCCTCGACGTGGTCGAACCACAGGTTGGTGGTGTTGGGGACGCGTGGTGCTGGATGGCCGGATGGGTCAACGCCGTTGATGCCCGCTTCGTCGACGAGGTTGAGGATGCCTTGCTCGAGGCGGTCTCTGAGGATGGCCAGGGCTTGTGGGCGTTCCTTACTGAGGCCGGGGATTGCGAGGCCGGGGATTGCGAGGCCTGCAGCTGCGAGGCCGGGGACTCCAAGATCGGCGGCTGCGATTTCGGCGGCCTTGCCCAGGGCTACGATGCCGGCGAGGTTTTCGGTGCCGGCGCGGCGCTGGCGTTCGTGGGAGCCGCCGTAGAAGAGCGGCTCGAGTTGGGTCCCGCGGCGCACGAAGAGGGCTCCCACGCCCTGCGGCGCATACATCTTGTGGCCCGTGATGGTGAGCAGGTCGCAGCCGATCTTCTTCACGTCGATGAGGAGCTTGCCGGCGGCCTGGACGGCGTCGGTGTGGAAGTAGACGTCGGCAGCGGCGGCGATGCGGCCGATTTCGGCGACGGGCTGAATGGCTCCGGTCTCGTTGTTGGCCATCATGACGCTGACGAGGCGGGTATTGGGGCGCAGGGCGCGGCGAACCTCTTCCGGATCGACTACTCCTGCGGAGTTGACGGGGAGGAAGGTGACGTCGAAGCCGCGGTCGCGGAGCCTTTCGGCGGTGTGGAGGACGGCGTGGTGCTCGATCGAGGTGGTGATGAGGTGGTCGCCGGGGCGCATCAATCCAAAGATAGAGAGGTTGTCGCCCTCGGTGCCGCCGCTGGTGAAGACGATCTCGGCGGGGCGGCAGTTTAGAAGGGCAGAGACCTGTTCGCGTGCGTGGTCGACGGCAGAGCGGGCGTGCTGGCCGTGGAAGTGGATGGAGGAGGCGTTGCCGAACTGTTCGAGCAGATAGGGGCGCATGGCGTCGAAGACCTCCGGCAGCAGAGGTGTGGTGGCATTAGCATCCATGTAGACGCGTCTCACTTGCTTCGACTCCTTCTTTCTATTCTACTGCGGGCGCCCGCGGCGAGGCTGGGGGGCGGTGGGCAGTGTGGATTGCGGTGGACGATTGCGATTGAGGGCGGCGGTTGAGGTTGACGGTTAGAATTGACCGTCAGCGTTGAGGGCTGCGACGTTGCTGGATGGGTGCGGCATCCAACTGTTCGCGGATGAGCGCGGGTTGAGGGCTGCGAGGGGAGAGGGATGGGGAAAGAGATCAAGTTCGGGACCTCGGGGTGGCGGGAGGTCGTGGCGGAGGAGTTTACTTTTCCGAATATCCGGCGTGCGATCACTGGAATCGCGAAGTACGTGGTGTCGCAGCCGGGAGCGCACACGGTGCTGGTGGGGCGCGATCCGCGCTTCCTGGGCGAGATGTTTGTGGCCGAGGCGGCGGCGGTGCTGAAGGCGAACGGAGTGACTCCGCTTGTGATTCCCGAGGCGGCGCCGACGCCTGCGATCGCGTACGCGGTGCGCCGGCTGAAGGCGGGCGGCTCGATCAACTTCACGGCGTCGCACAATCCGCCGGAGTATAACGGGATCAAGTTTTCGACGCCCGATGGCGCGCCGGCGCTGCCGGAGGTGACGGGCAAGATCGAGGCGGACATTCGCGCGATCGCGGCGGATGCGGACCTGAAGCCGAAGGGGACCGGGGAAGAGTGGGAGCAGGTCGACGTCAAGCCGGATTACCTGAAGAGGATTGCGGAGCTGGTTGACCTGGCGAAGATCAAGAAGGCGGAGTTGAAGGTGGTCTTCGATCCGTTCTGGGGTGCGGCCCGCGGCTACAGCAGCCAGATACTGTGCGATCACGGGGTCGAGACGGAGACGGTGCATGACTACCGCGATGTGCTGTTTGGGGGCCATGCGCCGGAGCCCGACGATCACCTGCTGGGCGACTGCAAGGCGAAGATGAGGGAGATGGGCGCTCATCTCGGGATCGCGACGGATGGTGATGCGGACCGCTTCGGGATTGTCGACCAGGACGGAACTTTTATTCAGCCGAACTATGTGATCGCGCTGCTGTTCGACTACCTGGTGGAGACGCGGGGATGGAAGAACGGTGTGGCGAAGAGCGTGGCGACGACGAATATGATCAACGCGCTGGCTGATTTGCACGGGGTCGAGCTGTTCGAGACCCCGGTGGGATTTAAATATATCGGCGAGCTGATCATCCAGGACAAGATCGCGATCGGCGGGGAGGAGAGTGCGGGGCTGACGATCCGCGGGCACGTGCCGGAGAAGGATGGCGTGATCGCGGGACTGCTGATCGCGGAGATGGTGGCGAGCCGCGGCAAGAGCGTCGGCGAGCAGTTGAAGGAGCTGTTTGGCAAGGTTGGTTCCTTCTACCCGAATCGCGAGAACTTGCGCTTGACTGCCGAGGTGAAGGACAGGTTTATTGAGAAGATCAAGGCCGATCCGGCTGACCTCGCGGGGCGGAGGGTGAAGCAGATCGTGCGCACGGACGGCCTGAAGCTGATCTTTGAGGATGGGTCGTGGGTGTGCTACCGGCTTAGTGGTACGGAGCCGGTGGTGCGGGTCTACTCCGAGGCGCGCGAGCAGCGGGATACGGACGTGCTTGGCAAGGCTGCGAAGGACTGGGTGCTGCAGTAGGCTGCGCGGATCGCTCTGCCGGTGGATGCCGGTGCGGCGTTCGCTCACAAATCGCCCGCTGCCGGATGAGATCAGGGGAGAGTGGCGGGGATGTTGCAGAGCAGTTTACCGAAGCAGGCTGAGGGGGCGGAGAGGCTTACTTTGGGCAGGCGGATCGCTGCGCTTGCGTTTCGTTCGCGGCGGCGTTTTGCGACGGCGGTGGCGATAGCGATCGCGGTGCTGCTTGGGTACCACGTCATCTTCGGTCAGAACGGGATCACGGTTTATGAGCAGAAGCGGCTTGAAGATCGCGTTCTGACGCAGCAGATCAAGGAACTGCAGGAAGAGAACAGCCAGCTCAAGGGTCACGTGGATCGGCTGCAGACCAGCCCGGACGCGATCGAGCACGAGGCGCGCGAGAAGCTGCATTACACCCGGCCCGGCGAGGTGATCTACACGCTGGATGAGAAGTCTGGAGCGGGCAAGGCGGCGGAGAAGCCTTTGGGGCAGGGTTCGGATGCGGTGTCTAAGGGTTCGGCGGTTCCTTAGGATTTCAGTTCGGTCGGGTTTTTTGGGTTTGGGTGTTTAGTCCCACTCACCGGGAGTGCCGGTGAATGGGGCACCCGGTTGGTTGCGGTCCGGGACTTCTTTTTGTTGGTTGGTGGTTGGTTGGTGGTTGGGTTTAGGCTGCGCCTGGGTGTTTAGTCCCACTCACCGGGAGTGCCGGTGAATGGGGCACCCGGCAGTTTTCGTCGGCTGGTTGTGGTCCTTGGCGGCAGGCGCGGAGGCGTTTCCGCAGATTTCGGATCAGGCATTGATACGGATGAGCTGCTCGGCCAGCAGCCTTGGTCCGAGGATGGAGATCTTCGGGATCTGTCCCTTGGCCATTGCTACTTCGTCGCAGCGGTGCAGGCGCGGGCAGCTCTGACAGTCCTTGTAGATCTTGTCGGGGAGGGCGGTGCGCTCCTCGACGATGCGGAAGCCGTGGCGGAAGAAGAAGTCGGGGATGCGGGTGAAGAGGCAGACGCAGCCGATGCCGTTCTCTTCGGCCTCGTCGAGGAGGGCCTCGAGGAGCATGCCACCTGCACCGTTTCGCTTGGCATCGGGCTGCACGACGATGGAGCGAATCTCTCCGAGGTGCGGTCCGTAGAGGTGCAGCGCTCCGCAGCCGAGGAACATGCCGGCGTCTGACTCGGCGATGGTGAAGTCGCGGATGTTTTCGCAAATCTCTGCGAAGGCGCGGCGCAGAAGGGTGCCGTCCTGCGAGAGGCTGTTGACGAGGTCGTGGACGTTGCTGGCGTCCTGGAGGCGTGCCTTACGCGTTCGCATGGATCGCTCCGAGGGCGGCGATGCGCTGGTCGGCGGCGGCGAGTGCCTGGCCTACGCGGGTGGTGGCGGTGCCGCCGATGACGTCGTGGCAGTCGATGGTGGCCTGCAGGGTGATGCTGGCGAAGAAGCCGGCGTCGAACTCCTCGCCAAACTGTTTGAGCTCGTCGAGGGTGAGGTCGCCGAGTTCGCATTGCTTCTCGATGCAGTAGCGGACCGCGTGACCGATCTTTTCGTGGGCGGTGCGGAAGGGCACGCCCTTGTAGACGAGGTAGGTGGCGGCGGCCATGGCATTGAGGAATCCCGACTCGCAGGCGGCGCGCATGCGGCCGGTATTGAAGTTGATTGCGGCGGTGAACCTGGCCAGCAGCGCGATCATGGTCCGGGCCTGGGCGGTGGCGGCGAAGACGGGCTCCTGCGTCTCCTGCAGGTCTTTGTTGTAGGCGAGGGGCAGGCCTTTGAGCAGCAGGGTCACGGTGTGGGCGGCGCCGCCGATGCGTCCTACCTTGCCGCGGACGAGCTCGGTGAGGTCGGGATTCTTCTTCTGCGGCATGGCGCTCGAGCCGGTCGAGAAGGCCTCTGGCAGCTCGACGAAGCCGAACTCGGTGGTGGCGAAGAGGGTGATCTCTTCGGCGAAGCGGCTGGCGTGCAGGGCGAGCAGGGTGAGGGCGTGGAGGTATTCGAGCACGAAGTCGCGGTCGCTGGTTGCGTCGATGCTGTTGGCGGTGGGGCCGTTGAAGTGGAGGGCGCCGGCAGCGATGTTGCGGTCGAGGTTGAGGGTGGCGCCGGCGACGGCCCCCGAGCCGAGCGGGCACTGGTTTAGCCGGGCGCTGCAGTCGGAGAGGCGCGCGGCGTCGCGGAGCAGCATCTCGACGTAGGCGAGCAGCCAGTGGGCCACGAGGACGGGCTCGGCGCGCTGCAGATGGGTGTAGGCGGGCATGGGCGCGTCGCCGGCCCTGCGTGCCTGGGCGGCGAGTGAGGCAGCCCAGGTCTGGATGTCTCCGGTGAGAGCGGCGATGCTGGTGCGAATGTAGAGGCGCAGATCGGTGGCGATCTGCTCGTTGCGGCTGCGGCCGGTGTGCAGCTTGAGGGCGAGCGGACCGAGCAGGTCAGAGAGTGCGCGTTCGACGAAGTGGTGGATGTCCTCGGCCTCTTCGTCGGCTTCGATCCAGGCCTTGCCGGCGGGTGAGTAGAAGCGGCGTTCGATCGAATCAAGTGCGTCGACGATCTGCCGCAGCTCGGCGGGCAGCAGGATTGCGGCGGCGGAGAGGGCGAGGGCGTGCGCCTTGCTGGCAGCAACCTCCTGCGGGAGGAGCTGCCAGTCGAAGGGGAAGGAGCGCTGCCATGCTTCGAAGGCGGGGTCCAGTGGCTCGCGAAAGCGGCCAGACCACATCTTCACTTCAGGGCCTCTTTCCGCAGGCTGAGGAGGCGAGCGCGGGTGCGGGCGGGCAGGCCGAGTATCTGGATGAAGCCCTTTGCGTCGCGCTGGTCGTAGGTGTCGCCCATGGTGAAGGAGGAGAGGTCGTTGGAGTAGAGGGAGTACTCGCTGGAGCGGCCGGCTACGCTGATGTTTCCCTTGTAGAGGGAAAGAGTCACAGTGCCGGTTACGTTTTTCTGGGTATTCTCTACGAAGGCGTCGAGGGCCTCGCGCAGGGGTGTGAACCAGAGGCCGAAGTAGACGATCTCGGCGTAGCGGAGGGCAACCTGCTGCTTGTAATGGGCCACCTCGCGGTCGAGGGTGAGGGCCTCGAGCTCGCGATGCGCGGTGGTGATGAGGGTGCCGCCGGGGGTCTCGTAGCAGCCGCGCGACTTCATGCCTACGAAGCGGTTTTCGACGAGGTCGATGCGGCCTATGGCGTTGCGCGCTGCGATCTCGTTGAGCAGCTCGATGAGCTGGACGGGCTCGAGGGTCATGCCGTCGACGGAGACGGGCACTCCCCTGGCGAAGCCGATCTGCACGGTCTCTTCGCGGTCGGGTGCGTCCTGGGGGCTGCGTGTCCAGGTCCAGGTAGAGGCGAGGGGCGCGTTGCCGGCGTCTTCAAGCTCGCCGCCCTCGTGGCTGACGTGCCAGAGGTTGCGGTCGCGGGAGTGGATCTTGGTCCGGCTGGCGGCGACGGGGATGCCGTGCGCCTCGGCGTAGTCGAGGCAGTCTTCGCGGGACTTGAGGTCCCACTCGCGCCACGGTGCGATCACCTTGAGTTCGGGTGCGAGGGCCTGGTAGGCGTGCTCGAAGCGGACCTGATCGTTGCCCTTGCCGGTGCATCCGTGGGCGACGGCTTCGGCACCCTCCTGGATGGCGACCTCGACCTGATGTTTGGCGATGACGGGGCGGGCGATGGAGGTGCCGAGGAGGTATTTGTGTTCGTAGATGGCACCGGCTTTGACGGTGGGAAAGACGAAGTCGCGGGCGAACTCGTCGCGCAGATCGCGGACGACGACTTTTTTCGCGCCGGTGTCGTAGGCCTTGGTGACGACTGCGTCGAGATCTTCACCCTGGCCTACGTCGGCGACCATGGCGATGACGTCGAGGCCGTAGTTTTCGTTGAGCCAGGGAATGATGATGGAGGTGTCGAGGCCTCCCGAGTATGCGAGTACAACTTTCTTTGACATCGGTAGAACTCCTTGATGTGAGTGCGTATGAACTAATGCGTTAGTATGCGGCTGCCGGACAGGTAACTATCGCTGCTACGTGTTGTTTGCCAGCCGGTGTTGAAAAATCGGCACGCTGCCGCGGATCGCTAATCGGGCGTGGTGAGGGGAGCTGCTGTCTGCAGTCCAGGGGTGGTCCCGAGCAGGAGGAGGACCAGGGCCTTTTGCACGTGTAGACGATTCTCTGCCTGGTCGTAGACGGCGGACTGGCCTCCGTCGAGCACGCTGGCGGCGACCTCGGCGCCTCGGTGGGCGGGCAGGCAGTGGAGGAAGATGGCCTCCGGGGCAGCGTTGGACATGAGGGCGTCGTTGACCTGGTAGGGGCTGAAGATGCGTTCGCGTTCGGCTGCTTCGCTCTCCTGGCCCATGCTGGCCCATACGTCGGTGTAGACGGCGTCGGCGCCGGCGACTGCGGCAAGGGGATCGTTGGTCAGTTCGATGACTGCCCCGGTTGACTCGGCAATTGTGCGTGCTGCTGTTACGTATTCCGGCAACGGCCCGTATTGTGGTGGAGTGGCGACGGTGATGCGGGTCCCGTAGAGGGCGGCGGCGAGCATGAGGGAGTGGGAGACGTTGTTTCCGTCGCCGACGTAGGCGAGCTTGACGCGGCGAAGGCTTCCGAAGCGCTCCTCGAGGGTCATGAAGTCGGCGAGGGCCTGGCAGGGGTGCTCGAGGTCGCTGAGCGCGTTGATGACGGGGATGCTGGAGTACTCCGCGATCGTGGTGATGGTGGCGTGAGCGAAGGTGCGGAGCACGACGATCTGCACCCAGCGTTCGAGGTTGAGGGCCACGTCGCGGAGGCTCTCTCTTGCGCCGAGCCGCGACTGCGACTGGTCGATGAAGATGGCGCTGCCGCCGAGGGTGTTCATCCCGGCTTCAAAGGTAATGCGGGTGCGCAGGGAGGGCTTTTCGAAGAACATGGCCATCTGTTTGCTGGCGAGCGCGGTGCGGTAGCGCTCGGGGGCGGCTTTCAATTCGTGGGCCAGCTTGAGGATGGCGGCGGCCTGTGCGGGCGATAGATCCTGCATCGAAACGAGATCTTTGCCGCGCAGGGAGGCGGCGGCCCGGGCGAGCGGATCGAGGGCAACGGCAGGGGCGGCGGGCAGGTCGAGCAGTGCGGCGTGTTCAGTGTTGTGGGTCAACGAGGGTTCCTCCTTTGGCACCGGAGTGCGCGGCGGTGGCGGGTGAGCCGTGCTGCGAGAGGATGGCGTCGAGGGCGGCGATGGCGTGGTCGACGTGTTCGCGCTCGAGGATGTATGGGGGCAGGAAGCGGAGGACCGTCTCGCTGGTGCGGTTGATGAGGATTCTGGAGTCGAGCATTTTTTCAACGACGAGGGCGGCGAGATCGGAGGAGTCGAGCTCGGCGGCGAGCATGAGGCCCATTCCACGGACGGTGACGATCGCCTCGTGGCGGGCCTTGAGGGTGTTGAGCTGCTGCCTGAAGTAGTCTCCAACCTGGTTGATGCGGGCGAGGAGGTGGTCGTTGTCGATGGTGTCGAGGACGGCGAGGGCGACGGCGCAGGCGAGCGGGCCGCCGCCGAAGGTGGTGCCGTGCATGCCGGGATGGATGGCGCGTGCGGCCTCTTCGGAGCAGAGCATGGCGCCGAGGGGGATGCCGCCGGCGAGCGGCTTGGCGAGGGTGGTGATGTCGGGCTGGATGCCGTAGTGCTGGTAGGCGCACCACTTGCCGGTGCGTCCGAGGCCGGACTGGATCTCGTCGGCGATGAGCAGTGCGCCGGTGCCGGCGGTGAGCGAGCGGGCTGCGTCGAAGAACTGCTGCGAGACGGGGCGAATGCCTCCCTCACCTTGAACGGCCTCGATGAGCACGGCACAGACTTCGCTAGAGAACTTTGCGTGGAGGTCGGCGAGGTCGTTGAAGCGCACGAACTCGACGCCCTCGATGACAGGGCCGAAGGGCTCGCGGTACTTCGCCTTGTGGGTGGTCGAGACGGAGCCGAAGGTGCGTCCGTGGAAGCTGCCCTCCATGGCGAGGAACTTTGTGCCGACGTAGCGGCCCTCGCTGCGGAGCAGGCCGGCGTGGGCGCGGGCTACTTTCATGGCGGCCTCCCATGCCTCGGTGCCGCTGTTGCAGAAGAAGGCGCGGTCGAGGCCGGTCTGCTGGGTGAGGCGGAGGGCCAGCTCGGCCTGCCCCTCGTGGTAGTAGAGGTTCGAGGTGTGGATGAGCTTGCGGCTCTGCCCGGCGATGGCGTTGAGGATCGCGGGGTGCGCGTAGCCGAGCGCGTTGACGCCGATGCCGCTGAGCAGGTCGAGGTATTGGGCGCCGTTCTCGTCCGAGAGATAGACTCCCTCGCCGGATGTAAAGAGGATCGGATTGCGAGTGTAGGTCTCCAGCAGCAGGGTGGACTCCGCGGCCTGGATCGCTTTCAACTTTGTCGTAGAGCTGGTCATGCCACCATCACCTCTGTTCCTAGTGCTACTCGTGAACTGCATAGATCGGGAAGGGTAGCGGCGGCCTCGGCGGGGAGGATACGTACGCGCCGGACGCCGTGCAGCAGGGCCTCGCGGCATGCGCTGAGCTTGGGCAGCATGCCTCCGCTGATGACTGCATCTTTGACGAGGACGGCGATCTGATCGACGGTGAGCCAGCGCATGACGTCGCCGTCTGCTCCGCGGACCCCGGGCACGTCGGTGAGGAAGACGAGCGCGTCGGCATCGCAGCACATGGCGCAGGCGGCAGCCATCTCGTCGGCATTGATGTTGTAGTACTGGCCGTCGAAGCCGAGCGCCATGCTGGAGAGGACGGGCACGGAGCCCATCTTCCAGATGGCGTCAAGCCAGCGCGGATCGGAGGCGACGATCTCGCCGACGAAGCCGAGGTCGGGTGCGGTGCGTTTCTTGCGTGCGCGAAAGACCAGGCCGTCGCCGCCGGAGAGGCCGACGGCGGACTGGCCGTGGGCGCCGAGCGAGGCGACGAGCAGCTTGTTGACCTGGCCGGCGAGGACCATCAGCGCGGTGTCGCGGGTCTCGGCGTCGGTGACGCGCAGGCCGGCGATGAATTCGCTGACCTTGCCCATCTGCTTGAGGGTGCGGGTGAGCTGGAGGCCTCCGCCATGCACGAGGGCGACCTGGTTGCCGTCGCGCGCGAGCTCTGCGACTGCCTGGGCGCAGAGGTGCAGCAGCCTGGGATCTTCCAGAGTTGCGCCGCCGAGTTTGACTACATACTTCATTGCAAGCCCTCCGCTTCATCCCATCCGCACATCAGGTTCAGGTTTTGTACGGCCTGGCCTGCAGCGCCCTTGAGCAGGTTGTCGAGGCAAGAGACGATGACGCAGCGGCGGCCGCCGGGCGCGAGCTGGAAGCCGATGTCGCAGTAGCTGGTGTTGACCGAGTATTGAATCTGCGGGAGCTGCGGGTTGGCAAAGATGCGCACCATGGGGCTGGCTGCGTAGAAGCTGCGATAGCAGGCCTCGACCTCGGCTGCAGTCCGCGGGGCTTTGAAGGAGACGTAGATGGTCGAGAGAATGCCGCGCGGGATGGGGAGCAGGTGAGGAGTGAAGGTGATCTGTTCAGCGGCGAGGTCGAGCTGCTCGAGCAGCTCGCCGGTGTGCCGGTGGGAGAAGACGGCGTAGGCGGAGAGGTTGTCGGCGGCGTACATGAAGTGGGTCTTCGCGGTGGGGGATTTGCCGGCGCCGGAGACGCCAGACTTTGCGTCGGCGACGATGCCGCGGTCGAGGTCGATCCAGCCCTGGTGCAGCAGGGGCTTGAGCGCGAGGATGACCGAGGTGGCGTAGCAGCCGGGGTTGGCGATGAGGTCGGCTGCGGGGAGCTGGTCGCGATGGAGCTCCGGCATGCCGTAGACGCTTTTCGCCTGCAGCTCGAGGGCAGCGGCTGAGCCCTCGTCACCAAAGTTGTAGATGGAGCGGTTGGCAGCGTCGTTGAGCCGCCACGCTCCGCTGAGGTCGATGACGCGGAGGCCGTGTTCGAGGGCCTCGGGCGCCCAGCTGCGGGACTGTTCGTGGGGCGTGGCGAGGAAGAGGATCTTTACGCCGCGGGCTTTGAGCAGCTCCCAGGAGAAGGGCTCGACGCGCAGGGCGGCGGTGCCGTTGTTATTGGCGAGCTGCGGGTGGATGTCCGTGAGCGAAGGGGCGGGCTGGCCGGGCTCGATGCGCCCGGCAAAGACCGGCGGCACGCCCTTGAGGCGGGGGTGATGGAGCAGCAGTCGCGCCAGCTCCATGCCCGCGTAGCCGCTCACCCCTACCACTGCAGTCTGGACCGAGGGCGTCATCAGCCGATCATCTCAACGAGGCGGAGGCGGAGCGCGTTGGCGAGCTTTTCGTCGGGGCAGATGATGAGCACGGTGTCGTCGCCGGCGATGGTGCCGACGACCTCGTCCCACTCTTCATGGTCGATGGCGAGGGCGACGGGCTGGGCGCCGCCGTTGGTGGTGATGAGGACGAGCTGGTTCTGTGCCTGCTTGACCTTGAGTCCGAAGCTGGTGAGGACCTCGGCGACGGAGGGCTGATCGTCTTCGTCATCGGCGCCGTTGCCGTTGGGGAGCGCGTAGCCGAGGGGGCCTTTGTAGAGGCGGAGTTCGCGGAAGTCGCGGGAGAGGGTGGCCTGGGTTACATCGAAGCCCTGGTGTACGAGCTTCCGGCGCAGCTCATCCTGGTTGTAGATGGGTGCGGCGGCAACGAGTTCGCGGATGGCGTTGTGTCTTTCGAGCTTCATGGCTTGCCGGCAGGACGGGGGCGGCTTTCAGTGAGACGCTGGCTTTCTGTATAAAGATGCATTTCTATGTATAAATATGCAGACGGGTTCTGTCAAGTGGTTTGAGCGCGGATTTGGTGGTGCAGGTTCGATGGCGGGCTCGCGGTGGTTCGTTCGCGAGACGATGTGGCTCGAGGGAGGCTGCCAGGGCTCGGGGCGGCCTTTCTGCGGGCGCTACGGGCTTGCGAGCTGGAGCGACTCGCTGGTGGAGAAGGGCTTGCCGGTGTCGAGGGTGCCGGAGTAGGTGATCGAGAGGGGAGCGAAGGCGCTCTTTTCGAGGGCGATGGAGCGATCTGCTCTGCCGTGTTCGTCGGCGAGAAGGTGGTCGATGAAGATGAGCTGCTTTTTCGGCGGGACTAGCGGGGGTGGGCCCGGGGCCGGCTTAGCCGGGGCTGGTTGAACAGGATCGGGGAGGAGCGAGTCGATCTCGAGCGTTACCGGGGATGCGGGCTGGAGGCGGTCGAGGTGAATGGCGACGGTAAGCTTGTTCGCGAGGAAGGAATAGCTGAAGGACGAGAGGGGATGTATCGGCGCTGGGGGCGCCTGATGGAGGGCGGAGATGCCGGGGACCGTACCAGCCGCGATGAAGGCCAGGCTGAGGCAGGCGGCTGCGCCGAGGGTCCACTTCCTGCGGGCGCGGATGGTGATGGAGAATTTGTCGTTCAGATCGCCGGGAGAGCCGAGGCGCAGAGTGGGGAAGGCTGGAGTGAGTATCATCACCGCACAGCCGAGGCTGAGGCCGACGAAGAGCATGGCAACGCCGTAGGCGACCCTGCCGGCGGGGGAGAGGGTCTGGGCGCCGAAGAGTGCGAATCCGGTGGCGAGGGTAGCGACCAGGGTGACGGCGGTAAAGATCCATTTGGCGTAGTCGTCGAGGCGCCTGGCGGAGGAGGGGACGTTGAAGTAGTCCTGCAGGTCGGTGTAGCGTTTGAGCTCGTCGGGGGAGAGGACGCCTGGCATGGATTAAGTCTCCTGGCAGTCGCAGTAAAACCAGAGGTTGCAGGCCGGGCAGAAGACGGCCACCTGTAACTGCCTGCTGGACGGTGTGGCCCGCATGGTTGCGACGAGGGCGGTGGCGGCGACCTCTTCCTGACACCTGCGGGTGGCGTCGTCGTCGTAGCACAGTTGGCATTTCGGGCACTGGCATTTACATGGCATGGCCGGAGGGCTCTCAGAACGAGGTTTGTTCATAGTCAAGCTGCGCGTTGGGGGTCGTCAAGGCCTGAACAGCCTGGATGGCGGACGGGTGTTCGAGAGTGACGCTGAGGTTTGGGTTCGCGCCGCCGGGATGCGGCCCCTGTTAGGCTGTCTGAGTTGTGTGGCGCTGGCGTGAGGTTGGGGTATGAAGTTGAGGGTTGCCGTCGTTGTGGCGGTTGTGCTGTTGGGAGCGGCCGAGGCGCGTGGGCGTGAGCGCTGGCCGGAGCAGCAGGCGAATGAGTGGTATGGGAGACAGCCCTGGCTGGTGGGTGCGAACTATATTCCGTCGGACGCGATCAACGAGCTCGAGATGTTCCAGGCGGAGACGTTCAACCCGGCGCTCAGCGACCGGGAGCTTGGCCTGGGGGAGTCGATCGGGATGAATACGATGCGGGTCTTCCTGCAGGACCAGCTCTGGCAGCAGGACCCTCGCGGGTTTGAGAGGCGGCTGGACATTTTTCTGAGCATTGCGGCGAGGCATCATATTCGTCCGCTGCTGGTGCTGTTCGATTCGTGCTGGGAGCCGAATCCGCACCTTGGGCCGCAGCATCCGCCGATACCGGGCGTGCACAACTCGGGCTGGGTGCAGAGCCCGGGCAAGGTGGAGCTGCTCGATCGGGAGTACGAGCCGAAGCTGCGCGCTTATGTCGAGGGGGTGGTGGGCGCGTTCGCGAAGGACGATCGCATTCTCGGGTGGGATGTGTGGAACGAGCCTGACAACAAGGGTGGTGACGATGCGGGGGACGAGGCGGCGAAGATTGCGCGGGTGGATGAGCTGCTGCCGCAGGTGTTTGGGTGGGCGCGGTCGGCCAATCCAACGCAGCCGCTGACGAGCGGGGTGTGGAGGGGGAGCTGGAGCGATCCTGCGAAAGAGAGCGTGACGACCAGGATCCAGCTGGCGGAGTCGGACGTGATCTCGTTCCACGATTATGGATGGCCCGAGGTGTTTGAGGCGCATGTGAAGGAGTTGCAGCTGCAGCGTCGGCCTATTCTCTGTACGGAGTACATGGCGCGCGGTGCGGGGAGCACGTTTGACGGGTCGCTGCCGATTGCGAAGAGATACAACGTCGGGGCGATCAACTGGGGGCTGGTTGCGGGGAAGACGCAGACTTATTTTCCGTGGGACTCGTGGGAGCGGCCTTACGTGTTGTCGCAGCCTACGGTGTGGTTTCACGAGGTGTTCCGGCAGGACGATACGCCTTACCGGCAGCATGAGGTGGATCTGATCCGGGAGCTTACGGGGCGGGGGTGGGCTTCTGCTGCTGCTCCACTTAGCAGCGTGCATTGATGGAGGCGCGGCCGGGGGCGGCGGCGCGGGGCGGCGGCCGCGGTACCGATTGAGCTATCGATCGGGAGAGCAGCGGTGCCGGGAAAGATTCTGAAGTAGAGAACGAAGTAGAGAACGAGGAGAGCACGATGCAGGAAGTGGTGAGCCCGCCCAAGGGCGCGACTACGGTGTCGCTGAGGGAGATCGAGCTGGCGCGGGCGCGTATCCGCGAGTTCATCTACCTGTCGCCGTGCCAGCGCTCGGAGGAGATCTCGGGCATGACGGGGGCGGATGTCTACCTGAAGCTCGACAATCTGCAGCGGACGGGCGCGTTCAAGGAGCGGGGCGCGCTGAACAAGATACTGACGCTGACGGCGGAGGAGAAGGCGCACGGGGTGATCGCGGCGAGCGCGGGCAACCATGCGCAGGCGGTGGCGTACCACGCGTCGCAGCGGGGGATACGGTCGCAGATCGTGATGCCGTTGATGACTCCGCTGGTGAAGGTCGCGGCCACGAGCGGCTTTGGGGCGGAGGTCGTGCTGCATGGCGCGAACTACGATGAGGCCTGTGTCGAGGCGATGCGGCGCAGCAGGGCAGAGGGCATGACGTTCCTGCATCCCTTTGACGATGCGGCGGTGATCAACGGGCAGGGGACGCTGGGGCTCGAGATGATGGAGCAGGTGGCGGGGCTCGAGGCGGTGGTGATTCCGATCGGCGGAGGCGGGCTGATCAGCGGGGTGGCCTGCGCGATCAAGGAGAGTAATCCTGCGATTCGCGTCATTGGGGTGCAGACGGACAGGCTGCCATCGATGCTGCGGGCGGTGGAGGCGGGGTTCAAGGTGACCTTGCCGGCGCAGGCGACGATCGCGGACGGCATCGCGGTGCGGCGCGCCGGGGAGGTGACGTTTCCGCTGGTGCAGCAGTATGTCGACGAGATCGTGTCGGTCGATGAGGAGGAGATTGCGAACGCGATCCTGATCCTGCTGGAGCGCGAGAAGACCCTGGCCGAGGGTGCGGGTGCGGTGGCTCTGGCGGCGCTGCTGCAGCGAAAGACCTCACTGCGCGGGGAACGGGTGGCGGTGCTGGTGTGCGGGGGCAATATCGATGTCAGCCTGCTGGCCAAGATCATCGAGCGCGGGCTGGTGAAGGATGGGCGGCGCACGCGGCTGCGCATTCATCTGACGGACCGGCCGGGCACCCTGCATGAGCTTACGCGGATCATCGCCGACCAGCGGGCGAATATCGTTCAGACGCAGTATGACCGCACTTACTACGGTGTAAACCTCGGGGACACGGCGATCGATATCACGCTCGAGACGCGCGGGCGCGCACACATCGAGAGCCTGGTCGAGGCGCTGACCGCCGGTGGTTATCGCTATGACCGGGTGGAGTAGCTGCTCGATGCGTGGCTGCGCCGGTCGAGAGCCGGGTGCGGGCGCTGGAATGTATCCATGAATATCGCGGATGCTCTTGCGGGGGTTGATTGCCTGCGGAGGGCCGGGCCGTCGGTCGACGTTTCTTCAGTCGAGTATGACTCGCGGAGAGTAAGTGCGGGCGCGCTGTTTGTAGCGATGCGCGGGGGAACTACGGATGGGAGCCGCTACATTGCGGCTGCCGTCGAGCGCGGCGCGGCCGGCGTGGTGACGGACTCAGCGGAGGCGTTCGAGGCTGCGGCAGAGAGGCATCCGCAGCTATCGCTGGCGCTGGTAGCGCATGGGCGGTGGGCGCTGGCCGGGGCGGCTGCGAATGTGTTCGGGCATCCGGAGCAGCGGCTCGCACTCACCGGCGTTACCGGCACAAATGGCAAGACTACGACGGCGTTTCTGCTGGACGCGATGTTGAACCACCAGGGACGGAAGACGGTGCTGGTAGGCACCATCGAATACCACGTGGCGGGCGAGGTGCGGGGCTCGCCGCATACGACTCCGGAGTCGCGGGACCTGCTCGAGTTGTTTGCGGAGGGTGCGGCGGCGGGGGCGACGGAGGCGGTGATGGAGGTGTCGTCGCACGCGCTCGACCAGGGGCGGACGTGGGGGCTGCCCTTCGATGTTGCGGTGTTCACGAACCTGACGCGCGACCACCTGGATTATCACGGGACGATGGAGCGCTACTTCGCGGCGAAGAAGATCTTGTTCGATGGGAGCCAGGGGCGGGCGCCGCGGGTGTCGGTGCTGAACCTCGACGACGAGCATGGAGTGCGGCTGGCGGAGATCGCGCGGATGGAGGGCAGCGAGATCTTCGGCTACGGGATGGATGTGGGTGCGTTTCGCGCGGGCAACCTGAGGATGTCGGCTGGTGGAATGCGATTTGAGCTTGCGACTCCCGAGGGGTCGATCGGGATCGGCACGCGGTTGACTGGCCGGGTGAATGTTTACAACCTGGTGGCTGCCGCGGCTGCGGCGATGGCGCGGGGGCTGACGCTCGATGAGATTGCGGCTGGAGCCGAGAGCCTGGCGTGCGTGCCGGGCCGCTTTGAGACGGTGGACGCGGGGCAGGGCTTCACGGTGGTGGTCGATTACGCCCACACCGATGACGCGTTGAGGAACCTGCTGGCGGTGGCGCGCGAGTTCGTCACAGTGCCGGTTACAGATGCCGGAGGCGGGAGGGGGCGGGTGATTACCGTCTTCGGCTGTGGAGGGGACCGGGATCGAACGAAGCGGCCGCTGATGGGGCGGGCGGCGGGCGAGGGCAGCGACGTGGTGGTGCTGACGTCGGACAATCCGCGGACCGAGGAGCCTGGTGCAATCATCGCGGACGTGCTGCCGGGTCTGCGCGCGACGGCGGCTGAGCTGGTGGTCGAGGCGGACCGGGGTGCGGCGATCCAGATCGCGCTCGGGCGGGCGCGGCCGGGGGACATCGTGCTGATCGCGGGCAAGGGCCACGAGAGGGTGCAGATGGTGGGCGGGATTTCGCTGCCGTTTGACGATGCGGAGGTCGCGCGGCGGGTGCTGGCCGGCTTCGGGTATGCGGCTGGGGCTCGAAATGCGGCTGGCGCCGGGGATGTGGCTGACGCTGGGTATGTGGCTGGCGGCGCTGGGGCGGTGGAGGGGATGAAGGCGCGATGAGACTCGGGCTGGGACAGATCGCCGGCTGGATGGGCGCGGAGCTGGTGCGCGGTTCCAGAGAGGCGGAGAGCGGCGGGGTGACTGGCTACTCCATCGACTCGCGGACGCTGCAGCCGGGTGATCTTTTTTTTGCGGTGCGCGGTGAGCGTGTCGATGGGCATGACTTCGTCGAGGCGGCGATGGAGCGCGGAGCGTGGGCGGCGGTGGTTGCGCGAGGCAGGTTCGCTACGCTGCCGGAGCTGGTGAGGGCGGGTACGCTGCTGGTGGTCGAGGACGATCCGCTTGCTGCGCTGCAGAGGCTGGCGGCGGCGGTGCGGCGTCACTGGGGCAGGCGTGTTGTGGGGATTACGGGCAGCGCTGGGAAGACGACTACTAAAGATGCAGTAGCGGCGGTGCTTGCGCGCCGATTCAAGGTGCTGAAGTCGGAGGGCAATCTGAACAACCACTTCGGCCTGCCGCTGCAGCTGCTGAAGCTCGAGCCGGAGCACGAGGTCGCGGTGATCGAGATGGGGATGTCGGCGGCGGGTGAGATCGCGGCGCTGGCGAAGATCGCGCGTCCTGACTGGGGGGTCGTTACCAATGTGGGCAATGCGCATGCGGAGAATTTTCCTACCGGGATCGCCGGTGTGGCCCGCGCCAAGTATGAGCTGATCGAGGCGCTGCCTGCGGATGGAGTGGCGTTCCTGAACTGCGACGACTCTTATGTCTCGCAGTTCGGGCGCGGTTTTCGCGGGAGGGTGGTGCATTTCGGTGCGGGACCTTGCGCCGATCCGCGAGTCGAGGAGATCGAGGAGGCTGGTTCGGCGGGGGTGAAATTCAAGGTGAGGGCGGGCGACCGGCACGCGGAGGTGACGCTATCGCTGCTGGGTCGGCATAACGTGGCGAACGCGCTGGCGGCGCTGGCGGTGGGTCTCAAGGCGGGAGTTTCGCTGGAGGAGTGCGTGGAGGCGCTGGAGGGGTTGCGGGCGGCGGACAGGCGCGGAGAGGTGCTGACGATTCGCGGGGCTACGGTGATCAACGACTGCTACAACTCGAACCCGGAGGCGCTGCAGTCGATGATCGGGACGCTGGTTTCGCTGCGTGCGGCGCGACGCATCCTGGTGGCCGGGGAGATGCTGGAGCTGGGGCGGGAGTCGGCGGAGCTGCATCGGGCGTGCGGGCGATCTGCGGCGGAGCGAGGCATCGATATTGTGGCGGGGGTGCGCGGGAATGCGAAGTTGATCGTCGAGGGCGCGGCGCAGGCGGGTGCGGAGGCCCGCTACTTCGAGACGCCGGAGGAGGCCGGGGAGTGGCTCGCTGCGGAGCTTCGCGAGGGCGACGCGGTGCTGTTGAAGGGGTCGCGCGGAGTACGGCTGGAGCGGGCCCTGAGGGTGTTTGAGGGTGGTTGACGGCGGGCGTTGCCGAACCAGTCTCGCCATCTTTCGGCGCGAGCATTCCCTGTAAGATAGCCGCTAGAAAGCCGCGTACCTTGCCGGAGGAAGTTTGCTTTACTGGCTGCTTTATCAGAAACTTTTTCCGTACTATCGTCCGTTCCGCATCTTCCGCTATTTGACGTTTCGCACCGCCTTTGCGAGCCTGACCGCGCTGCTGATCACGCTGATCATCGGTCCTTATGTGATCGAGAAGCTGCGCGAGTTTCAGATCGGCCAGTACATCCGCGAGGACGGGCCGAAGGAGCACCAGAAGAAATCGGGCACGCCGACGATGGGCGGCCTGCTGATCTGCATCGCGATCCTGCTTCCGACGCTGCTGTGGGCCGATCTGTCGGATCCTTTTATCTGGCTGGTGATGGGCGCCACGGTGGGCTTCGGGGCGATCGGGTTTGCAGACGATTACATCAAGGTGGTGAAGCGCCGGAACCTTGGACTGACGGCGCGGCAGAAGCTGGGCTACCAGGCGCTGGTGAGCGGGGCGATTGCGATCGCGCTGGTGCTGATGCAGTCGCAGGGCAGCTACTCCACGCACCTGATGGTGCCGTTTGTGAAGCGCTTCCGGCCGGACCTTGCCATACATGCGCTGGGCGGGTTTCCACACCTGGCGGTGCTTGCGTTTCTACCGTTCATCCTGTTTGTCGTGCTGGTACTGATGGGGTCGAGCAACGCCGTCAATTTGACGGACGGTCTCGACGGCCTGGCGATCGGCTGCACAATCATCGCGGCGGGCGCGCTGACGGTGCTGACTTATGTGAGCGGGCATGTGGTCTTCGCGGACTACCTGGAGCTGCAGAGGATGCCGCTGGTGGGCGAGGTGACGATCTTCTGCGGTGCGATGGTGGGGGCGAGCATCGGGTTCCTCTGGTATAACGCGCATCCGGCTGAGGTCTTCATGGGCGATGTCGGCTCGCTGGCGCTGGGCGGCGCGATCGGGACGGTGGCGGTGGTGATCAAGCAGGAGCTGCTGCTGCCGTTTATCGGCGGCATCTTCGTGCTGGAGATCATGTCGGTGATCCTGCAGGTGGGCAGCTACAAGCTGCGCAAGGGGAAGCGGATCTTCCGGATGGCTCCGCTGCATCATCATTTTGAGTTGATGGGCTGGTCGGAGTCGAAGGTGATAGCGCGGTTCTGGATTGGCGCGCTGGTATTTGCACTTTTTGCACTCACTACGCTCAAACTTCGCTGAGGTCCGGCGGCCGGTGAGGGCGGCGTGTGAGAATGGCTGGTCGGGGGCGGACAGCGGTCCTGACTGGCTGCGGATCTGGGGCGAGACGGCAAAGCGGGCTTTGAGAAGACGGGAACGATGGAGTTAAAGAACAGGAAGATCCTGGTCGTGGGGCTGGGCAAGTCGGGGCTGGCGGCGGCGCTGTTTCTGCGGCGGCAGGGAGCGCGCGTCACCGTGTCCGATGTTCGCAGCGCGGACGCGTTGCAGCAGGAGATTCCGACGCTGCTTGAGGAGGGAATCGCGGTCGAGGCGGGCGGGCATGGGCTGCTTACCTTTCGGCGGCAGGATCTGATCGTGGTCAGCCCGGGGGTTCCGCTCGATACTCCTGAGCTAGCGCAGGTGCGGGGATCCGGCGTGCTGGTGATTGGCGAGGTTGAGCTGGCGGCGCGATTCTTGAAGGGCAGGATGCTGGTTATCACCGGCTCGAACGGCAAGACGACGACGACGACTCTGTGCGGCAGGATCATGCAGGCCGGCGGGATGCGGGTGACGGTCGGCGGCAACATCGGGGTCCCGGTGATCGCGCTGGTGAGCGAGAGCGTGGAGGAGGGCTGGTCGGTGCTGGAGGTGTCGAGCTTTCAACTCGAGACGACGGTGGATTTCAGGCCGGATATTGCGGTGATTTTGAACATCACTCCTGACCACCTGGATCGGCATGGCACGTTTGAGAATTATGTTGCGGCGAAGGAGCGCATCTTTGCGCATCAGCGTGCGGAGGACGTGGTGGTGCTGAACGCGGACGACCCTGTCGCGCGGGCGAGCGCGGGCCGGGCGCCGGGCGAGGTCTACTACTTCAGCCGGAGCGAGGGAATCGAGAGGGGCGCGTTTGTGCGGGACGGTGCGATCGTCTTCCGCGCGGCGCTGGCTGCGGAGCTGGAGCACATTGTCGATGTGGCGGAGATTCCGCTGCGGGGCGCGCACAATGTGGAGAACGTGCTGGCGGCGGTCTGCGCTACGCGGCTGGCGGGGGTGCCGGCGGCGTCGATCCGCAGGGCGGTGGGGGCCTTCACCGCGGTCGAGCATCGCCTGGAGCTCGTTGCCACGATCAATGGCGTGGCCTGGTACAACGATTCGAAGGCGACCAATGTGGACGCGGCGATGAAGGCTCTGCAGTCGTTTGAGGGGGGTGTTCACCTGATACTCGGCGGCAAGGACAAGAACTCCGACTACAGCCAGCTGAACGAGCTGCTGCGGGAGCGGGTGCGGGCGGTGTATACGATCGGCGCGGCGGCGGCGAAGATCGAGGGCCAGATTGCGGGAGCGGCTGCGATCCTGAGCGTTGGAACGCTTGAGGAGGCGGTCGCGCGGGCGGGTGCGGCGGCGCAGGCTGGCGAGGTGGTGCTGCTGGCTCCGGCGTGCTCGAGCTTTGACCAGTTCGAGAACTATGAACATCGCGGACGGGTATTCAAAGAGCTGGTGCTGGCGCGAAGGGACGCGGCCTGATGGCGAAGCGCGTCGGGGTGGATAAATGGCTCTTCGGCATCGTGCTGCTGCTGGTGGTGATCGGGCTGGCGATGGTCTTCAGCGCGTCGGCGGTGATGGCGCAGGCGCGCTATAACTCGCCTTACAACTTCGTCGTGCGGCAGGCGATCTGGGCGGTGCTCGGGCTGGCCGCGATGACTTGGCTGATGCGGGTGGATTATCGCCGCTACAACAATCCCAATGTGGTGTTCCCGGCGATCGCGTTTACGACGGTGTGCCTGCTGGCGGCGTTTGCGATGCATGACTCGCATGCGACGCATCGCTGGATCAAGTTCGGTCCGCTGCAGGCGCAGCCGTCGGAGCTGGCCAAGCCGGCGCTGGTGCTGTTCCTGGCGTGGTTTCTGCATAAGCGCATGGGCACGATGGGGGACTGGCGGGGGACGATCATTCCGGCAGCGCTGCCGAGCCTGATCTTCATCGGGCTGATCGTGAAGGAGCCTGACCTGGGGACGGCGCTAGTTTGCGCGGGGGTGACGGCGCTGATGCTCTACCTCGCGGGGCTGAACGTAAAGTACCTGCTGTATGCGAGCGCGGCCGCCATGCCGGTGCTGTATTTCCTGCTGTTTCGAGTGCCGTGGCGGCGGCGGCGCATGCTGGCGTTCCTGCATCCGGAGGCCGACCCGCAGGGCAGCGGATTTCACACGATACAGTCGCTGATCGCGGTTGGGACGGGCGGCCTGCGAGGGCTCGGCTTCATGGAGGGGCGGCAGAAGCTCTTTTACCTGCCGGAGCCGCATACCGACTTCATCTTCGCCAACATCTCGGAGGAGCTGGGGTTGTTCGGGGCGCTGGTGGTGGTCTCGCTCTTCCTCGCGCTGGGCTACCGGGGGATGCGGGCGGCGCTGCTTTCGAAGGACCCGTTTGCGCGCTTCCTAGCGTTCGGGCTGACGAGTACGATTTTGATCCAGGCGTTTTTCAACATCAGCGTGGTGCTTGCGCTGGTGCCGACGAAGGGGATTACTCTGCCTTTCATCTCTTATGGCGGGACCTCGCTGTTTATCATGCTGGCCTCCATCGGGGTGCTGCTGAACGTGACGCGGGAGATCGACTGAGCGCGATGGAGTCGCCTGTTCGCGGCGCGCTGCGGGTGCTGATCGCGGGGGGTGGGACGGGCGGGCATGTGATTCCCGGGCTCGCGATCGCGGACGAGCTTCGCCTGCATCATGGGGCGGAGGTTCGCTTCCTGGGGACGGAGCGCGGGTTTGAGACGCGGCTGGTTCCTGCGGCGGGTTATGGGCTGGATCTGATCCACGTGGGGCAGCTCAAGGGTGTGAGCCTGATGACGCGGGTGCGTACGGGGCTCGACCTGCCGGCGGGGGTGGTCCGGTGCCTGCGGCTGCTGGGTGAGTTCAAGCCGCAGGTGGTGGTCGGGGTTGGGGGGTATGCTTCGGGGCCCGGGATGTTGGCCGCGCTGCTGCGGCGTATTCCTACTCTGGCGTTCGAGCCGAATGCTGTTCCCGGCCTCGCGAACAGGCTGGTGGGGCGGTGGGTGAGCGCGGCGGCGGTGAGTTTTGAGCCCGGGCGCAGGTACTTCCGCAATGCGGAGGTTACGGGGATCCCGGTGCGGGCCGAGTTTTTTGGGCTGGCGCGGCGGCAGGCGGGCGGTGCTCCGAGCCTGCTGGTGTTTGGCGGGAGCCAGGGTGCGCGCGCTTTGAATATCGCGATGCCGCTGATTGCGGAGCGGCTGCTGAGGCAGGTGACGGGATTGACGATCCTGCACCAGGCGGGTGCGCGGCATGCGGAGGCTACGGAGGCGGCGTACAGGGCCAGCGGTGCGCCGCCGGACCGCTGGACGGTGAGTGCGTTTCTCGAGGACATGCCGCGGCGCTTTGAGGCTGCCGATCTTGTGCTCGCGCGCAGTGGTGCGAGTACAGTTGCGGAGCTGGGAGCGGCCGGCAAGCCCTCGCTGCTGGTTCCGTTTCCGCAGGCTGCTGACGACCATCAGCGGCGGAATGCGGAGGTGATGGTCGAGGCTGGGGGTGCGCGGATGCTGGTTGAGTCCGGGCTTACGCCGGAGTCTTTGCTGGGGTCGCTGGTGGATTTGCTGAACGATGGTCCGCGGCTGGTGGAGATGGGGGAGCGGGCCCGGTCGCTGGCGCGACCCGATGCTGCCCGGCGGATCGCCGGGATGGTGGAGGGGCTTGCGTTTGCTCGCGCGCGTTGAAGATGGCTGCGTGTCTCAGGAGGTGCGGAGTATTCAGAGTGAGCATTTGGTGCGGGGGAGTGAGGGCGGAGTGGTTGGTGCATTGACAGGGGGTGCGGGATGGGACATGCTTGAGGAGTATGAGTGAGTCTGGATTGTCAGCGGTGCGCGTCTCCTGTTGTCGCTTTGCCGGGATCGGCTGTTGTATGGCCGGTTGCGGGTTGAGGCGAGGGTGCGAGCGCGGGTGGCAGGCCAGCTAGACGTAGTTTGTAAGCCGCGTAAGTAACACCCACAGCCTTTGGAATGGCTCGTGGGTTTTTTTATGTCTTCTATACCGGCCGCCGGCGGGCTGCGTGCGGCTGCGGGCGGCGAGTTGGGGCGGAGTGCCGCCCTTTCGCGATCGTGTCTGGGATGAGTGGGGCACAGGCGGCCCGAGGAAAGTGCACATGGGAACACAGTTGGTTGGATCTTCAGCGTTAGCGGGCGGGGCGGGCGCGGGGCCGGCTGCGCGGCTGAGCCATTTGAAGCTGCTCGAGGCGGAGAGCATTCACATCTTCCGCGAGGTGGCTGCGGAGTTTGAGAAGCCGGTGATGCTGTACTCGATCGGTAAAGACTCCTCGGTGATGCTGCGCCTGGCGCAGAAGGCGTTTCATCCGGGGCGGATCCCGTTTCCCCTGCTGCACGTGGATACGGGGTACAAGTTTCGCGAGATGCTGGAGTTTCGGGACAGCTATACGCGGGAGCTTGGGCTCGAGCTGCTGGTGTGGCGGAATGAGCAGGCGCTGGCGGAGGATACGAATCCCGTGCGCCTGGGGACACAGCGCTGCTGCGGGCTGCTGAAGACGACGGCGCTGCTCGATGCTCTGCGGGCGCATGGGTTTGATGCGGCGTTTGGCGGAGCGCGGCGCGACGAGGAGAAGTCGCGGGCGAAGGAGCGCATCTTCTCGTTTCGCGATCGTGCAGGGCAGTGGGACCCGAAGAACCAGCGCCCTGAATTGTGGAACATCTATAACGGGCGGACGGGGCCGGGGGAGAGCATCCGGGTGTTTCCGCTGTCGAACTGGACGGAGCTCGACGTATGGCACTACATCCACCTGGAGGAGATACCGATCGTGCCGCTCTACTTCGCGAAGGAGCGGCGGATGCTGGTGCGGGGTGAGAGCCTGATCCCGATGGAGCAGCCGTTTGTGCAGGCGCTGCCGGGTGAGGAGCAGTGGGTGCGCTGCCGGCTGCGTTCGCTTGGCTGCAGCCCCTGCACGGGTGCGATCCGCTCGGATGCGGACACGCTGCCGAAGATCATTGCGGAGCTGGTCTCGTTCCGGTCGTCTGAGCGGGCCAATCGCGTGATCGACCATGACCAGGACGGCTCGATGGAGATCAAGAAGCGGGAGGGCTACTTCTGATGGGGCTGATCGAATCTCCCTTTCACGTGCTTGAGGGGTTTGCGGAGCCGGGCGCGGGTGTGGCGCCGACGCTGGACGCGGAGTTTTCGATCGGCGAGTTTCTGCGTGCCGAACAGGCCAAGGACCTGCTGCGTTTCAGCACGGCGGGCAGCGTGGACGATGGAAAGTCGACGCTGATCGGGCGGCTGCTGTACGACTCCCACAATGTCTACGAGGACCATGTGCGGTCGGTGACGCACGCGGCGGGAGAGGGACGGCTGGCGTCGATCGACTTCGCGCAACTGACGGATGGGTTGCGTGCGGAGCGCGAGCAGGGGATCACGATCGACGTTGCGTACCGGTATTTTTCGACGGCGCGTCGCAAGTTCATCATCGCGGACACGCCGGGACACGAGCAGTACACGCGGAACATGGCGACGGGCGCCTCGACGGCGGACCTGGCGATCATCCTGGTCGACGCGCGCAAGGGAATCCTGACGCAGTCGCGGCGGCACGCTTATATTGCGTCGCTGCTGGGCATACGGCATGTGGTTGCGGCGATCAACAAGATGGACCTGGTGGACTACTCCCATGAGGTGTATGAGGCGCACCGGCGCGACCTGCTGGCGCTTGCGGAGCGGCTAGGGATTGGGGGTCTGGAGTGCATTCCGGTGAGCGCGCTCGAGGGCGATAACGTGGTTACGCGCAGCGGGCGCATGCCTTGGTACGCGGGGCCGAGCCTGCTCGAGCACCTGGAGCGGGTGCCGGTGCATGAAGAGGCGCAGGGTGCTCCGTTTCGCATGGCGGTGCAGAGGGTGGTGCGTCCGCATCAGAACTTCCGCGGATTTGCGGGGCAGATCGCGTCGGGGTCGGTTCGCCCGGGGGACACGATTGTGGCGCTGCCGTCGGGGCGTTCGACGCGGGTGCAGTCGATCAGTACGTTCGATGGCGACCTGGCTATTGCTTCGGCGCCGCTGTCGATCACGCTGACGCTGGAAGACGAGCTGGACATCAGCCGCGGAGACCTGATCGCGGCGGCCGAGGGAAGGCCTGCGAGTGCGACCGGGGTTGAGGCGGCGGTGGTGTGGCTGAACGGCGAGCCGCTCGACACGGACAAGACATGGCTGCTGAAGCACACCACGCAGACGGTGAAGGCGAGGGTGACGGGCATCCGGCACAAGGTGAACATCCACACCCTCGAGCAGGAGCCGGCGAAGACGCTGGCGATGAACGAGATCGGGGTGCTGGAGGTGGAGTGCAGCGGACCGATCTTCGTCGACGAGTATGGGCGGAACCGGGTGACGGGCAGCTTCATCCTGATCGACCCGATGAGCAATGCCACCGTCGGTGCGGGGATGATCGGGCGGGTGCTCGATGGCGGCCAGGGATTGAGCCGGCGCGACGGCTTCGATGGTGAACTTGCGGCGAAGTGGACGCATGGAGCGGCGATCATCTCGCTCGGCGGGCATACGGAAGTTGCTGCGGCGCTCGAGAATGCGCTGCTGCTGCACGGCTGCGCGGTGGTGAGGACGCGGGTGCAGAGTCGGGATTCCTGGAAGGCTCTGCTGGAGGCGGGCGTGCTGGCGATCGTGCAGGGTGACCATGCGTCGCAGAGCGTCGAGATTTTAACGGCGAGGGCGCAGGGCGAGCTGACGGGCAGTTCGCTGGCGGTCGTGCCGGCGGAGGCGTCGGAGTACCGGGAGCCGGGGACGGACACCTTCGCGACGCTCGAGAAGATCGTTGGCGCCCTGCTGGGTGCGGGGCTGCTGTCGAAGCGGTCGACGCCGGGCGTTTATGTGTACGGGGAGGGAATCTAGTGGGCGACGCTTCGTTCGGGACGTCGCATGTGGTCACGCCGGAGCCGGTGCAGGCGCTGGCTGGTACGGCGGCGGCGGCCGCTTCCGGTGTCCTGACACTCGATGAGAAGATTGCCGTCGCGCAGAGCGTGATGCAGGGGCAGCTTGCCCTCGGAGCGCAGGAGGTGTGTATGACCTGCAGCTTCCAGGCTGAGGATATGGTTGTGCTTCACATGCTGCGGGCGGCGGCGCCGGACGTGCCGGTGCTTTTTCTAGATACCGGGTACCATTTTGCGGAGACGTATGCGTACCGCGACCGGATGGCTGCCGAGTGGGGGCTGAGGCTGGTGAACATCCTGCCGGAGCAGACGGTGGCTGAGCAGACGGAGCAGTTTGGCATCCTGAACCAGGTGGCGCCGGACCGCTGCTGCGCGCTGCGGAAGGTAGGCCCGCTGTTCCGGGCGCTGGAGGGGTACGAGCTCTGGTTCACGGGGCTGAGGCGGGAGCAGTCGAAGAGCCGCTCGGGGCTGCAGGCGGTCGACACGTTTGCGCTGCCGGGCGGCAGGCTGCTGCGCAAGATCAGCCTGCTGGCGGAGTGGACTACGCGGGACGTGTGGCAGTATGCGGCGCGGTTCGAGATCCCGCTACTGCCGCTGTATGAGCAGGGCTACTCGAGCATCGGCTGCGAGCCTTGCACTTCGCTTCCTCTCGATCCGGGCGATCCTCGTTCCGGGCGGTGGGCTGGTCAGAAGCTTGAGTGCGGTATCCATGTCCAGGCGTCCTCCTGAGCGCGTCACTCGATCGGCGGCACATTCCACCGAAGGACGAAGAGCCTTGCTGATGGCGGAGCAGCTGCGCCGATCGGTCCGGTAGCTTCACCAGCAGCGAGCAGCGCACCCCGTGCTGCTCCGGGGCTGCAGCTCCGCGGGCGCAGCTTTGCATGGGGCTGGGCGCATCCCGTATAACTTAGCCGATGCCCCTGGTGGGTATCTGCGACAGCCGATGGTCAAGCCGAGCACTGTTACTCCGAGCTATGAAGGCGCTGCGGTAAGCCGCAGCCCGCGCCGCGGCCTGCTGGCGAGCGAGCCCTTTCTGCTGCTTGCCGTGGTGCTGCTGGTGCTCTACTTCGCGCGCGAAATCCTGATGCCGTTTGCGCTGGCGTTGACCCTGAACTTCCTCTTCACACCGGTGGTGAGCTTCCTGCAGAGGCTGCGCATGGCGCGCATCCCGGCCGTGCTGCTGGTGGTGATGATGGCGGCGCTGGTGCTGGGCGGAGTGGGATGGATCGTGAGCACGCAGTTGATCGGGGTCGCCGAGGACCTGGGTCAGTACCGTCTGAACATCCACAACAAGCTGAGAGAGATCCACGCGCCGACGTCGGGGCCGGTGGGCAAGGCGTTTGAGAGTCTGAGGATCATCCTGCAGGAGTTCTCGGGGGACGCGGTAGCGCCGGCGGGCGCGGGCGATGGCGATACGAGCGTGAAGGGCAAAGGGAGTTCGAAGGGGACGACGATCATCCTGCCGGGGAGCGCGCCGACGCCGGTGACAGTGGTGATTCCGGACAAGGGTCCGATCCGCGAGTTGAAGGACCTGCTGGTGCCGGTCGGCAAGCCGCTGGGTGAGGCTGTGATCGTGATGATCTTCACGATCTACATGCTGGTGAACCGGGAAGACCTGCGCAACCGCCTGCTGCTGCTGGCGGGAATGGGGCACATGAACCTGATGACCCAGGCGCTGAACGACGCGGCGGAGCGGATCAGCCGCTACCTGATCATGAACTTCCTGGTGAATGCGGGGTATGGATTCGTCTTCGGCTGCGGGCTCTACCTGATCGGCGTTCCGAATGCGACGCTGTGGGGTGCGGTCGCGGGAATCCTGCGGGTGGTGCCTTACGTCGGCACGATGATGGGCGCGATGCTGCCGCTGCTGTTTTCGGTGATCATCTTCAATACGTGGTGGCATCCGCTGCTGGTGCTGGCGTTGTTTATGACGATCGAGATGGTGCTCAGCAACTTCCTCGAGCCGTTGATCTACGGATCGCATACGGGTATCTCTCCGCTGGCGCTGGTGACGATGGCGATACTTTGGACGATGATCTGGGGTTGGCCGGGGCTGGTTTTGTCGACTCCGCTGACGGTGTGCCTGATCGTGCTGGGGCGGTATGTGCCGCAGATGTCGTTTCTGCATACGCTGCTTGGCGATGAGGTGGCGATGGCGCCGGAGGCGAAGTTCTATGAGCGGCTGCTGGCGCTGGACCAGACGGAGGCGCACTCGATCGCGGAGCAATACCTTGAGGGCAAGCAGCTGATCGAGCTGTATGACGGGGTGCTGCTGCCTTCGCTGTCGCTGGCCGAGCAGGACCGTCACAAGGGGGCGCTCGATGAGGTGCGCACGGAGTTCGTGTTTCACAGCGTGCTGGAGCTGATTGCGGAGCTGACGGATTATCCCTCGAAGAATGCGGCGAACCCGCCCTCTTTGCGGGGAGGAGTTGCGGCGAGGAAGTTCCCTATCGTGTGCGTCTCGACGGCGGATGAGGCGGACGAGATCGCGGCCACGATGCTGGCGCAGCTGCTCGAGCAGGAGGGGAACCGGACGATGATGCTGCCGGTTGCGGCGCTTTCGCCGGAGATACTGGCGCGGCTGGCAGAGGAGCCGGAGACGATGATCTGCATCTCTGCCCTGCCGCCGTTTGCCTTTGTGCAGTCGCGGGCGCTGTGTCAGCGCATCCGCGAGCATCTGCCGAACAACCGCATCGTGATCTGCCTGTGGGGCAGCGGGGCTGAGCCGGAGCGTACGCGGGAGCGGTTTGGGCGTACGCGGCCCGACAAAGTGGTGCTGAATCTGACTTCGGCGATGGAGCAGATCCGTGAGTGGCAGCATACTCCGCCGCTTGAGCATGCTGTGGTGATGCATGGGCAGCGGGATTGAGGTTTGGGGCTGGTGCGGGGTTGCGGCTAGAGGGCTGCGGCTGCGGGCTGACTTAATGCAGCTTGCGCAGGATGGAGAGCGGCCCGTGCCTGGCTTGAGGGCCTCGATGTGCTGACGTTCGTAGGTCGCTGATTTCAATTCGGCTGATTTCGATGTGCTGAGTTCGAGCGGCTGATTTCGAGCGGCTGAGTTCGAGCGGCTGAGTTCGATTGAATCTCTTCGATCCTCAATCCACTATCATGGCAGTTGAAGGTTTTGGGGACGGGGTTTCGTCGGGTCGCCGGTTGTCCGGCGGCTGGCGATCTGCCGTTTCGAGGAGGTCTCAATTGTCGCAAGCACTGGCCAGTTCTTCTGCCGCCCTGCCTCCTGTTCCCTTGACCGTTGAAGGGTCGAGCGTGCTGCACCAGATGTTCCGGTTCGACTGGACGGCGTGGCGCGCGCTGCCGGCGCTGGAGCGCACGCTGATTGCGGCGGAGGCGGCGGAGCTGCTGCAGCCGTGGGAGGCTGGTTCGGCGGAGGGCCATCCGAACCAATCGGCGATGTACTCGCTGATCGGGCACAAGGGCGACCTAATGCTGATGCACTTCCGCGACTCCTTTGCGGAGCTGAACCATGTCGAGCTGGCGCTGGCGCAGACTGCGCTGCATGCGTACCTGCAGCCGACTCATTCGTACCTGTCGATCGTGGAGCTGGGTCTCTACGAGTCGACGGCGAAGACGTACGCGGGGCTGGCGGAGCAGGGGCTGGAGGCCTTCACGCCGGCGTGGAGGGAGGTAGTGGACGAGGTGCTGGCGCGGCAGACGGCGGCGATGAGTTCGCGGCTCTATCCGGCGATACCGGCGGCGAAGTATGCGTGCTTCTATCCGATGGACCGACGGCGCGGCGAGCAGGAGAACTGGTACACCACGCCGATGGCGGAGCGGCAGCGGATGATGCATGAGCACGGGATGATCGGCAGACGCTATGCGGACCAGGTGAGGCAGATCATCACCGGCTCGATCGGGTTGGATGACTGGGAGTGGGGGGTTGACCTCTTCGCGGACGAGCCGCTGGTCTTCAAGAAGCTGATCTACGAGATGCGCTTCGACGAGGTGAGCGCGGTGTATGCGCTGTTCGGCTCGTTCTATGTGGGAGTGCGGCTGCCGGCGGGGGCGCTGGGCGGCTGGCTGACGGGCAGCTTGCCGGGCTGACTGCCGGGCTGATTGCCGGACTGATTGCCGGGCTGATTGCCTTGCTGATTGTTTGGGCCGTGCAGGCCGCCGTTATCGGCGCGGGCGAAGTCGATGAATCCGCGCTGGGCGTCGGCGCGGACGAGGGTGACGCGCAACCTGTCTCCAACATCGATGCCCTGCTGACCGCGGACCAGCATGCCTTCGACGTGCGGCTGGAGGGTGCGGACGAAGGTGCCGTGTTCGTTGACGCCGGTGACCATGGCATCGAAGGTCTGACCGATGCGGCTGCTCATGGCGACTGCGGCGATGCGCTTCTGCATCTCGCGCTCGACTTTACGCGCGGCGTCTTCCTTGAGGGTGCAGTTCTGGGCGGCAGCGTTCAGCTGATCGTCGGAGTAGGTGGTTGCACGGTCGGCGCCTGCTGCCTTGAGGAGCCTCTGGGTGAGCAGGTCGGCGAAGCGGCGGTTGGGCGCGGTTGAGTGGGTGTAGTCCTGCACGGCGAGGCCGAAGTGGCCCTGGGGCGGATCGCCGGGGCGCTGAACGACGTATTCGCCGGGCCCCATGAGCTTGACTACGGCCAGGGACAGGTCGGCGAAGTGGTCGGGGTCGGCGGCCTTGCGGGTGTTGAGGAAGTCGTTGAGGGCGGCGGAGTCGGGGGTCGCGGGCAGGCTGCCGCCCTGCTGCGCGGCGAGGGCGACGATGCGGTCCCAGCGCTTTGGCGTCTTGACGACGCGGCGGAGCGAGGAGAGTCTGGCCGCTTCCAGGGAAGACGCGACGACCTGGTTGGCGGCGATCATGAAGTCTTCGATGAGTTCGGTGGCGTGATTTTTCTGCTGGTTGACGACGTCGACGATCTGCCCGGCGACGAGCAGGGGATGAGTCTCGATGGTCTCGATGTTGAGGGCCCCGTGGCGGTAGCGGGCCTGGCGCAGCGCCTGGGCCAGCTCGTCCTGGAGCTTGAGCTGGGCCTGCAGGTCGGCGGAGGCTGCTACTTTGGGCGGGGCCTCACCGCGGCCCTCGAGCCATGCACCGACGGAGTCGTAGGCGAGCTGTGCGCGGTTCCGCACGAGCGCGCTGTAGAGCTTGTTGCCTGCTACGTGACCGTCCTTGTCGACGGTGAATTCGATGATGAAGGCGACGCGGTCCTGGTCCTCGAGCAGAGAGGTTGCGCCGGTGGAGAGAGACTCCGGCAGCATGGAGTAGTTGTGGACGCCGGTGTAGACGGTGGTGGTCTCGCTGGCGGCGTATCTGTCGATGGGGGAGTCCTGGGGGACGAAGGCGTCTACATCGGCGATGCCGATGAGGACGCGGCCGGGGCCGCCGGGCAGGCGTTCGGCCCATTCGATCTGGTCGAGGTCGCGGGAGGTGTCGTTGTCGATCGAGGACCAGAGGAGCTGGCGGAGGTCCTGCAAGCCGGCGGCTGTGGCGGCGGGAGGCTGCTGGGCGAGGCTGGCTGCCTGCTGCAGTGCGTCGGCCGGGAAGTCGGGGTTGAAGCCGTGGTCGAGCATGGATTGCCGGGCAGCAGCCTGGAGGTCGAAGGGCGGGTGGGGGTTCATCGGTTCCTCTCTTACAAAGTTCTCGCAGGGTTTGATGCGGGAGACAGCGAGGGCCGGTGGAGCAGCCAGGCGCCCTGAAGATCCGCGGGTTCCTGCATCAGAGCAAGGGACGCTGCGCTCGATGGCATCGTCCTTGAGGCTCAGATGTCGATTCGAGACTTGAAGCTGAGCCCAGTGCCGGCCTCGGCGGAGAGCATACAGCAGGACCTGGATCGTCCGACCGCGAATGACATCTTCGCACAGGTGGCGCGGAACGCGCGGCAGGAGCTGGGGCGTTCGGCGCTTTCGCTGGCGGTGGCAGGGGTGGTAGGCGGGCTGACGATGGGGTTGACGGTGCTGGGAACCTCGATCGCATCGGCGCAGCTGGGGACCACTCCCACGGCGCAGTTTGTGGCGGACCTGCTGTATCCGATCGGGTTCATGGCGGTGATCCTGGGCCGCGGCCAGCTGTTTACCGAGAACACTCTCTACCCGATCGCGCTAGTGTTTGCGGAGCGGCGGCACCTGTTGAAGACGCTGCGGCTGTGGAGCATCGTGCTGCCCTGCAACCTGCTGGGGGCGCTGCTGTTTGCGCTGCTGGCAGAGCGCAGCGGGGCCCTGCAGCCGGCCTATGTAGCGGCGATGACGAGGCTGGGGGCGGAGGCGGTGAATGCTACGCCCGGGCATGTCTTCTGGAGCGGAGTGATCGGCGGATGGATCATTGCGCTGGTGGCGTGGATGGTGAGCGGCAGCCACTCGATCACGGGGTCGGTGATGGTGATCTGGGTGCTGACTTTCCTGGTGGGGATCGGGCATTTTGCCCATTGCATTGCGAGCAGCGGCGAGATACTCAGCTCGGTGCTGAGCCATCAGGTGACGCTGCTGCGGTACCTGGAGTGGCTCGGTCCTGCGGTCTCGGGGAACATTGCCGGGGGCGTGCTGCTGGTGACGCTGCTGGAGTATGGGCAGGTGCACGCGCAGACTCCTTAGAGGTTGCGGGCGTGTGGCGCCGTGCCGGGCCGAAGAGGGCGCCTGGCGGCGTGGGACTCTAGATGCGGCTGGGGCTGGCGAGGAGCCGGTCTACCCTGGCGATGAGGCCCTGGGCGTCGAACGGGGCCCTCACCTTGGCGTCGTTGTCGAAGTAGACGTAGACATCGCGTTCGCGGCCGTCGTTGGTGGTTCGAGACGGGTCGGCGTAGAGGCCTTCCACATGGCCGATGCCGGTGGCCCAGGAACAGACGCGCTGCGCCCAGGTGTTGAGGGCATCCTCTTCATAGCCGCTGACGTAGAGCTGTTCGGAGCCGTGCAGGCGGCAGTAGACGAAGTCAGCGGTCGTATCCATCAGCAGCGGCCACTCGACGGCGTCGGCGCAGACCAGCGCGACGTTGTAGCGGCGGAGCAGGCTGGTGAAGGCGGAATTGACGAAGGTGTGGTTGCGTATCTCGACGGCGTGGCGGAGCGGGCGGTGCGGTTCGGGGCCCGATTCAACGAAGGCGCGGCCTGCGAGTCGGGCGTCGTGCAGGCGGGCCAGTCGGGCGGCGGCCTCCATGGTGGTGGGGAGCATCTGCAGGAAGGCCTCGAAGACCTCGGGATGGAAGCGGAACTGCGGGGGGAACTGCCAGAGCAGCGGTCCCAGCCTGGCGCCAAGCCTGAGCGGACCGGAGGCGAGGAAGTTGGCCATCGCGAGCTCGATGTTGCGCAGCTTGAGCATGTGGGTGATGTAGCGCGAGCCCTTGATCGAGAAGACGAAGCCGGCGGGGGTCTCGTCGGCCCACCTTGCAAAGCTCGAGGGGCGCTGGAGGCCGTAGAAGGTGCCATTGATCTCGACGCTGTTGAAGAGGCTGGCGGCGAACTGCAGTTCGCGCCGGTGGGGAAGCCCGGAGGGGTAGAAGACGCCGCGCCACGGCTTGTATGTCCAGCCGGAGATGCCGATGCGAACCTTGCCGGGCATTTGTGCACCTCTTCCGCAACAGGATGATTGCAGGTGCGGGCGGAACGGTTGTATGGGGCTGGCCTCGAGGAAGGAGGTAGGCGGAGGGGCGACCGATGAGGCAGAATGAAACGGCGTCTGTTCCGGGCATCGTAGAGATAGCAGCCCGACGGGCCATACAGGAGAGGTTGATGAGCAAGGACGAGAAGCGGACGAAGTCGAAGAAGAAATCCCGGAAAGAGGCTGACAAGCCGGCGGCGAAGGGGTCTGACCTTTCCACCGACTGGCCGGAGACGTCCGGATCCACGGGGCATCCGCGGACGCTGGCGATCGATATCGGCGGCAGCGGGATGAAGATGATGATCCTGGACCGGACGGGGCGACCGCTGTCAGAGCGGCTGAGGGTGCCGACGCCGATGCCGGCCACGGCGAAGCGGATGCTGGCAGAGCTAGAGACGATGGGCAGCCAGATGCCGGAGTTCGACCGGGTTTCGGTTGGCTTTCCGGGGGTGATCAAGAGTGGGAAGACGATGACGGCGGCCAATCTGCACCAGAGCTGGGTGGACTTCCCGCTGCAGGAGACTTTGAGCAAGATGTGGGACAGGCCGGTGCGGGTGTGCAACGACGCGGCCGTGCAGGGCTATGGCGCGATCGAGGGCAACGGGGTTGAGCTGGTGCTGACGCTGGGGACGGGGATGGGTTCGGCGCTGTATACGGAGGGGCATCTGTCGCCGGGTCTCGAGCTGGGGCATCATCCCTGGCGCAAGGGCAGGACGTATGAAGACTACCTTGGGCGCAAGGGCCTGGAGAAGCATGGGGCCAAGCGCTGGAACGAGCTGCTGCTGCTGGCGATCGAGCAGACGCTGCGGACGTTCAACTGGGACTCGCTTTATATCGGCGGAGGGAATGCGCGGCAGATCACGGCCAAGCTGCCGCCGAAGACGCGGGTGATATCGAATGAAGAGGGATTGCTGGGCGGGGTGGCGCTGTGGCGTCATTCGGGTGAGTTGTAGAGCGGGCTTTTGGGGCCGGGTTGAGGCTTGCGGTGGGAGACCGGCGTGAAGGCAGGCAGGGAGGCAGGCAGCGTGCGCTGCCTGCCTCCCGAGGCCGGGCTGATGCTTGATTTGTTGCTACTTCGGGTCGGTTGCAGGGTTGATTGCGCGGGCCGTTGCCGGATCGGTTGCGGGGCGGGCTTGTTGCAGGTCGAAGACGCTGGTGATGACGGCGCTGTTCGTCCATTGTGCGAGCGGCTGGAGGCAGAGGGTCCCTTTCATCCTGGCTGAGTCGGGGCCGGCCTGGGCGGGCTCGGAGACGCGATAGCAGCCAGCGGATAGTTGCGGGCTGGTTGCGATGTAGTAGCGCACTCCGTAGACCTTGAAGACGTCGGTGAGTGCGGTCTGGCGGCGCACGTAGTTCAGGTACTGCTCGTCCATCATGAGCCCCTCGAGCTGGATCATCGGACTGCGAATCAGGAAGCCCGGGAGGCCGGACCTGTCCCCCATGGCGTAGCGGCCGGGGTGGGTGGAGGCGAAGGTCTCGAGCTCCCGGCTGGCGGGATAGATCTCGTTGGCCTCTGGTCGACGCATGGCGCCGGAGCGCAGGGAGTAGGCAATCCAGAAGAGGCAGAGGACGGCGGCGGCGGCCTTCCAGAGGGGTGAAGCTGCGTCTGGATCGCGAGGAGCGCGATGCGCCCAGGCCAGGCTGCCGGCGAAGAGCAGCAGGACGAAGGGGTAGAAGTACCACAGCCAGAGCTGCCAGTCGCTGACCATGGAGAGGATGAGGATGTGCAGCACGGGGAAGATGGTGAGCGCCCAGAGCACGGGCCGTTCGCGGGAGAGTTGTGGCGTGCGCCTGGGTGAGATGAGGGTCACGAGCAGGCCCAGGAGCACGAGTGCAGAGGGAACGACGATGACCAGCTTTCCCGGGGCCAGGGGGAAGGCTATGCTGCGGATCGCGGTCATGGCCGGCAGGTGATGGTGGCGGAGCTCCTTCGCCTGGGCTGAGACGGGGAGCAGGCTGCCGAAGACGAGCTTGTTGATGACGAGGTAGACGCCGATGAGCGACGCGCCCGAGGCGTAGAGAGCGGCACGCCGGGCGAGGGCCGGGAGGGGGAGCCGCTCGTAGACGGCGTCGCAGAGGAAGATCAGCGCGACGAGTATGCCGGAGTCGAGGCGTGACAGGACGACGAGGCTGGCGAGAAGGCCGATGATGAGGGTCTGTCGTGTGCTCCAGACGAAGCCGGGCCGGAGCCGGTAGAGCAAGAGACCGAGTGCTAGAGGCAGGGTGAGGGTGACTTCCATGCCGCCGCGCATGAGGGTGAGCGAGAACATGGCCACGATGACGGAGCAGATATCGATGTAGAGGGTGTTGCGGGTGCGGAGCAGGAGGCACTGCCGGGTGAGGTAGAAGACGGTGAGCACGGAGGCGAGGGTAAGCGCCTCAAGAGCCACGAAGAAGGTCTTCCCCGGAGCCAGACGGTAGAGAGCGGTGAGGGTGAGCATCCACAGCGGGTGGTAGCCGTTGGTGAGGTGCGTTCCGTCGAAGGTCGATCTGCCCGCGGTGACGAGGCTGGCGGCTACTTTGAGGTAGTAGAAGAAGTCATCTTCATAGAAGGCGAGGAAGCCTGCGGGGTACCGGAAGCGGTAGAAGAGTACGGCGGCGGAGACGAGGGCGACGAAGCTGACGGCCCATGGACTGGCGGGGTTCTTCACCTGAGGCGATGCGTGTCGATCTGGTGATTCTGGTTCGAGCATCCGGGTATGGCTTTCTCTTGCAGTCTGAACTACGAAGGAATGGAAGATGGCTGGGGCGCTTTGCTGCCGGGGTGTAGCTGCTGCTGGGGTTTAGCTAAAGGATAACCGGAGATGCGGCTGGTCGTGGCGGCTGCTGCGGGGGTTTGTCGTGGTGGAGTCTTTGCTCGGCGGACGGGGCTTGCTTGCGTCACCTCTGAAACCCGAGGGTTTCAGGCGGGGCGGGCGAAATACCTTGAATGTGCTGAGAAAACAAGGTATAAGCACTGAGCCGGGAGTTTCGCCGCCTCGGCTTCCAGAGATCGATGGTTAAACCACGAGGAGAAGCCCCGATGAGAGCGTCTGCCGCGAAGACAGCTGCCCCGCGCACTGAACCTGCCCGAAGAGGCGAGCTGCGAAGCGAAGTGCGGAGCAGCGAGGGGCGACGCGGCGAGGGGCTGCGGACCCAAGGGCTGCGGACGGAAGGGCTGCCAACCGAGGGGCGGCGTACGGAGGTGCGCGAGGTGATGGACATCCGGCAGGCGTCGGGGTACCTCGGGATCAGCTCCGACACGCTCTACAAGTATGCGTCGGAGGGTTTTGTGCCGGCGTTCAAGCTGGGGAACCGGTGGCGGTTCAAGAAGTCTCGTCTGGATGAGTGGATGGACCGGCAGTCGGACGCGTCGATGGCTCGGCCTGAGGGTATCTCGGTTGCTCCGCGGCAGAAGAAGCCGGTGCGGGCGGCGCGGTAATTCGTCTTGGATTGCCGGGGTTGGCAGAACTTCCTGACTGAGGCAGAAGAGGCGCGGTGGTGGGAAGCTAATCAGGACGAACTCGCGAAAGAGTTCGAGAGCGCAGTCGAGAGTGGCACATTGGGGCGGGGGACCGTGGCGCGTCAGGCGGCGCTGCAAGGTAGCGCGGTGAGGCTGGACGCAGAGGATATGCTGAAGGCGCAAGCACAGGCGGAGCAACGGGGATTGACTTACCAGAGCTATTTAAAGATGCTGCTGCACGATGCGCTGGGACGAGCGGAGGCGCCGGTCCACAGCGCTGCCGCCGAGGCGGATTCGCTGTCGGAGGGAAGTAGTTCGAAGAGCTGAGCGAAGTAGAAGTGGTTTGGATTCGCCTCATAGATGAGCCGTGGCGGGCTGGCCTGCGCTCCCATCTTCGCTGTCGCTGTAATATTTAGTCTCATGAATCATGAACGGCGGCTGCGGGCGCTGCGCAGGTCGATGAAGCTGCGGCAGATGGATGCGCTGCTGGTTACACACCTGCCGGACGTCCGTTATCTCTGCGGGTTTACGGGCTCGAATGCGGCGCTGGGGGTGAGCGGCGGTCGCGCGGCCCTTTTCACGGACGGGCGCTACACGGTGCAGGCTCAGCAGCAGGTGCAGGCGGCCCGCGTGCATATCGCGAAGAAGCCGGCGCTGCGCGAGTGCTGTTTGTGGCTCGAAGCATCGGGCGCGAGACACACCTTCTTCGATCCGGAACACACCACTGTCAGCCAGCTCGGCGCGATGCGGCTGGCGCTCAGGGATGGGCGCAGGCGGCGGGGGTTTTTCGTGGCCCTGCCGGCGCCGGTGGTGGCGACGCACCGCCTGGTCAAGGACGAGGACGAGATTGCGGTGATGCGGGAGGCGGCGCTGCTCGGCTGCCGGCTCTTCGAGGAGCTGCTGGAGCACATCGGCCCCGGGGTGACGGAGGCGGCGATCGCGGCCAGGCTGGAGTACGCGGCGCGCACGGCGGGTGCGGAGGGTATGTCGTTCGAGACGATCGTGGCATCGGGAGGCCGATCTGCCCTGCCGCACGGTCAGGCGAGCGCGGCGCGGCTGCCCCGCAACGGCTTTGTTACCCTCGACTTCGGTGTTATTCTTAGGGGTTATTGCTCGGACATGACGCGAACCGTATGCCTTGGCAAGGCGCGAGGCAGGGAGCGCGAGGCGTACGAGGCGGTGCTCGAGGCGCAGCAGTCGGCGGTGGCCGCGGTGCGGCATGGAGTGAGCTGCGGCGAGGTCGACCAGGCGGCGCGGAGCGTGCTCGAGCGGGCTGGACTGGGCGAATTTTTCAGCCACTCGACCGGTCATGGCGTGGGCATCGAAATCCACGAAGCACCGCGCATCGCTGCCGGGGAGAAGAGCGCTCTGGCGAGCGGGATGGTGGTAGCGATCGAGCCCGGGGTCTATCTTGCCGGGGAGTTTGGGTTGCGTATCGAAGACATGGTGCTGGTGACGGCGGGCGGCGGGGAGATTTTGACGCCGTCGACCAAGGCGCTGATTTCGCTCTGAACGGCTGCAGGACGCGCCGTCTGCCGGTGCGATGGAGCAGGACGGACAAGGAAGAATGAATCCCGAAGAGCTGAAGGAACTGAAAGAACTCGTAGAGTTTCTGAAGTCGAACCAGATCGGCGAATTCGATCTGGAGCGCGGCGAAATGAAGGTGCGCATCAAGTTTGCGCACGAGGTGAGTTCGTCAGAGCAGCTGGCAGGGCTGAACCGGCTGCTGGCGGAGTCGCACTCTGCGGCACATGGCTCTGCCGGAGCGAGCGCCGGTGCGGGCGCGGGCGCGGCGCCGGGTGCACCGCTGGCGACTGTCCATGCCGAGGAGGACGTGGAGGCGGCGCTGCACGTTGTGAAGTCGCCTATTGTGGGCACGTTTTACGAGTCCTCTTCACCGGGTGCGGCGCCCTTTGTGAGCATTGGAGACAGGGTGGAGAGCGGCCAGGTGCTCTGCATCGTCGAGGCCATGAAGCTGATGAACGAGATCGAATCGGACGCTGCCGGCGAGGTGGTGAAGCGCTTTGTGCAGAGCGGGCAGCCGATCGAGTACGGGCAGCCGCTGTTTGCCCTTCGCCTGTCCTGAGTCGTCCCTTCCTTAGAAAGCGCGGGCTTTGCTGCTGGTGTGTCTCTGTGTGCCTGAGGCCTGGTGCGGAGGCGGGTGCGGAGGCCTGGTGCGGTGACGGATGAAGGGCTGCGGGGCGGGAGTGCTAGACGTGGCTGCGAGGCGGGGCCTGCTAGATTGGTGCGGCTGCTACGAGGCAGTCAGCGGTTGAACCTGATCAGTGGACTACGAACTACTACACAGTGCACGACGAACTACACTAGGTGGGCATGTTTCGAAAAGTACTGGTTGCTAACCGCGGCGAGATCGCTCTCCGCGTGATCTGCGCGTGCAAGGAACTGGGCATCCGCACGGTTGCGATCTATAGCGAAGCCGATCGTAATTCGCTGCATGTACGCTTCGCCGACGAGGCGATCTGCATCGGTCCTCCGCGCTCGTCGGACAGCTATCTGAATGTGCCGGCGGTGATCTCTGCGGCCGAGATTGCGGATGTCGACGCGATCCACCCGGGGTATGGACTGCTGAGCGAGAACGCGAATTTTGCCGAGGTGTGCCGGGCTTCGAACATCAAGTTTATCGGGCCGCCGCCGGAGGTGACGCGGCTGATGGGCGAGAAGGAGAAGGCGCGGCAGGCGATGAAGCGGGCGAAGGTGCCGATCCTGCCCGGCTCCGATGGAGTGATCGCGTCAGAGGGCGAGGCGCTGGACTGGGCGCGGACGATCGGCTATCCGGTGATCCTGAAGGCGACGGCGGGCGGCGGCGGGCGCGGGATGCGGGTGGTGCGGGCGGCATCGGAGCTGCCGGAGCTGTTTCGCGCCGCGAACATGGAGGCGGCGAATGCTTTCGGCAACGGCGATCTCTACATGGAGAAGTACATCGAGCGGCCGCGGCACATCGAGTTCCAGGTGCTGGCCGATGAGCATGGGAGCGTGGTGTCGCTGGGTGAGCGCGAGTGCTCGATCCAGAGGCGTCATCAGAAGCTGATCGAGGAGGCTCCGTCGCTGGTGGTCACGCCGAAGCTGCGCGAGGACATCGGGAAGACGCTGCGCAAGAGTCTCGAACATGTGGGATATCAGAATGCGGGCACGGTCGAGTTTCTGATGGATGAGGACGGCGCGCTCTACTTCATCGAGATGAATACGCGGATACAGGTGGAGCATCCGGTGACGGAGTTTGTGAGCGGAGTGGACCTGGTGAAGGCGCAGCTTCGCATCGCGGCGGGCGAGCGTCTGGCGGGCATTCTGCCGGAGCGGCTTGGCATTCGGGGACATGCGATCGAGTGCCGGATCAACGCGGAGCATCCGGAGAAGTTTACGCCGTCGGCGGGGAAGATCAGCGTGTTCAATGTGCCGGGGGGCAACGGCATTCGCGTGGATACGGCGCAGTATGCGGAGGGCGTGGTGCCGCCTTATTACGATTCGCTGATCGCCAAGCTGATCACGCATGGCAAGGACCGTGAGGAGGCGATGGCGCGGATGGCGCGGGCGCTTGAGATGTTCGTGATCGAGGGGATCCATACTACGATTCCTCTGCATCGGCGCATTCTTGCGGATGAGGAGTTTCGCCAGGGGCGGTTCGATACCAAGTTTATGGAGCGGTTTTTCGAGCGGGAGCAGGAGCGCCGGGCTGCGAATAACGGAGGCTAGTTGAGGTAGATGGCTGGAACCGGTCTGCGTGGGCGTGCTCGAAGGTGAGATCGCGGCCGGTTGTGCTTTCGCTCGCGCTCATCTTCGGGACGGTTGCCGCCGGGCTGGTTGTCCGGTTTGCAGCGCTCGGGCTGCCGCGATTTGCGGTGAAGTATGGCGGCTCGATGCTGTGGGCGCTGATGATCTACTGGATCATCTCTACGCTGCTGAGGTCTTCTACCATCCTCAGGGTCGCGCTGCTGAGCGCTTTTGTGACATCGGCTATTGAGTCGTTCAAGCTTTATCGCTCGCCTGGGATGGACGCCTTCCGGCTTACTGTGCCCGGGATGCTGGTGCTGGGGCGATTCTTCTCGCCGTTTGACATCGTGGCATACATGGCTGCGATCGTTGTGGGAGCCTTCCTTGATTGGCATTTGCGGCGCGCCTGAGCTGGCTGGTTCGCGCCATTCGGGAGCGATCAGAACGTGTGACTTTCCTAGAGCAGGAGGCGTGTGTCTCGTGGGCAGGCGCTGCTACAATTGCGCTCGTTCGGTTAGTGAGTTGTTCAGGAGAAGCTTTCGATGAAGGTATCGCCCCTTGTGTTGTGTGGTCTTGCGCTCGCGACGTTCGCCGCAAAGAGTGCAGAGCCGCTGCATGGCAGCGGACATGCTGCGTCTTCCATCCCCAGGCTGGTAGAGAGGGATGGACGGTTTGTGCTGATGGTGGACGGTGCTCCTTACCTGATGCTGGGCGGACAGATCAACAATTCGAGCGCGTGGCCTGCCTTTTTGCCGAAGGTATGGGAGTCGGCGGCAGCCCTGCATGTGAACACGATCGAGGCGCCGATCTACTGGGAGCAGCTGGAGCCGCAGCAGGGGCAGTTCGATTATTCGGTGGTGGACATGCTGGTGCGGCAGGCGCGCGAGCATCACGTTCACCTGGTGCTGCTCTGGTTTGGCACGTGGAAGAACGGGTCGCAGCACTACACGCCGGCGTGGATGAAGCTGGACATGGTCCGGTACCCTCGGGTGATCAGCGGGCCGCCATCGAATACGCCGGGCGAGCCGATGGATACGCTTTCGCCGGTCTCGGAGAACAACCTGCACGCCGATGAGCATGCCTTTGCGGCGCTGATGCGGCACCTCAAGGCGTTTGACGGCGCGGAGCATACGGTGATCATGATGCAGGTGGAGAACGAGCCGGGGACGTACGGTACGAACCGCGACTACTCCCCTGCAGCGCAGCAGCTCTTTGACGGGCCGGTGCCGGAGGGGCTGGTGAGCGCGATGCACAAGTCGCCGGGGACGTGGCAGCAGGTGTTCGGGCCGGATGCGGATGAGTCGTTCGCGTCGTGGTCGATCTCACACTATATCGACCAGGTGGCGGCGGCGGGCAAGGCGGAGTATCCCCTGCCGATGTATGTCAACGTGGCGCTGCGCGATCCTGACGATCCGCATACCAGGCCCGGAGCGAACTACCCGAGCGGCGGCGGCAGCTACAACATGCTGGACGTGTGGAAGGCTACGGCCCACTCTGTCGACATCGTGGCGCCTGATATCTATCTGAACGGCGATGCGAAATACCGGAAGCTGCTGTCACTCTACGGGCGGCCTGATAACGCGCTGTTTGTGCCGGAGACCAGTAATGGGCCGAATGCGGCGCGGTACGTCTTCAGCGTGATCGGAGCGGGCGGGATTGGTTTTTCGCCGTTCGGGATCGACCGCAGCCGTGCGTTTAATGCGCCGCCCGTGGGTGCGACGGGGATCGCGCTCGGGGCGCCGACTGCTGCTCCGGCTGGGACTGCTGCTCCTGCGGGGGGATGGAACGGCGATCCGACGGCGCCTCCTCCTCAGAACGCGCTGGCGCAGACCTATGAGCTGCTGGGCCCGATGGACCGGCAGATTGCCGAGCTGAATTTCGAGGGTAAGCTGCAGACGGCGGTCGAGGAGAAGGGAGCTGCGATGCAGCTGCTCGACTTCGGCCACTGGAAGGCGCGGGTGTCTTACGGGTATCGGCCGTTTGGGAATTTCAACACGCCTCCGCCGGGAAACCCGGAGACGAACGGGCGCGCCCTGGTGGCGCAGCTTGGGCCGAACGAGTTTCTGGTGACCGGGTATCACTTCCGCGTTGACTTTGAGACGGCGGGCAGGCATCGCGAGTTTCTGCGGGTGGAAGAGGGCGAGTACGAGAATGGCAAGTGGAATTTTCTGCGGGTTTATAACGGCGATCAGACGGATTACGGGTTGAACTTCACGGATGAGTCGCGGGTGCTGCGAGTTACCTTGCACGAGTATTGAACTGCGCGCAGGGCGGCGTTCTCGCTTCGATGGACAAGTTCCTGAGTCAAGGCCGGATGGTTGAAGGTACGGGTCTGCGGGCTGAGTTCAGGCTGCCGCTGCTGTATCCGATCCTGAATGCGTCGTTGCTGCCGCTCGATCTAGCGATGCGGGAGGATCTGCTGCGCTGGCTGGTGGCGGAGCTGATGGCGGCGGGAGTGACGCTGCTGCAGTACCGGAATAAATCCGGCAAGGATGGGGAGATCGTTCGGGATTGCGCGATGTTGCGCGAGGGTGTGCCGGGTGGGGCCGGTATGGCTGGGGCGCAGCGCTGCCGTTTGATCCTCGATGACCGGGCCGACCTGGTGAGCGAAGTTGACTTTGATGGCGTGCATGTCGGGCAGGAGGACATGCTGCCGGAGGAGGCGCGCGCGTTGGTTGGCGGGGGCGGGATTGTGGGGGTCTCGACGCACAATGACGAGCAGCTGCGGCGGGCCGAGTTGTCGGGCGCGGATTACGTTGCTATCGGGCCGGTGTTCCAGACCAGCAGCAAAGAGCGGCCTGACCCGGTGGTGGGGCTGGATGGGGTGCGCCGGGCGCGCGCCCTCACCAGCAAGCCGCTGGTCGCGATCGGCGGGATCACGGTGGCGAACTGCGGCAGCGTGCGAGCGGCGGGTGCTGACTCGGTGGCGGTAATCTCGAGCCTGTTCGGCGGTTCGCCGCAGCAATCGATCGCGAAAACAGCGAGAGACTTTTTGGTGAATTTGCGGTAGAACAGTCCACAGGTGAACCCGCCAATCTCCTCAGAGCCCATGGGCAGTAACCGGACATCGGCGCCTTACGCGAGCAGCACGCTTGAGGGCGGGCCCGACCTGCCCCGTGGCGGAAGCCCGGGGGCGGGACCGAATGCGGCTCCACATCTGGTCCAGGGGCTTGGGCTCTTCAGCGCGACATCGATCGTGATCGGGTCGATGATCGGTTCGGGCATCTTCATCGTGGCGGCGGACATCGGCCGCGGGGTGGATTCACCTGCGCTTTTTATTGCGGCCTGGCTGATCACGGCGCTGATGACGATCATCGGCGCGCTCAGCTACGGCGAGCTGGCGGCGATGATGCCGAGGGCCGGCGGGCAGTACGTCTATCTGCGTGAATCGCTCGGCCCCCTGTGGGGCTTTCTTTATGGATGGACGCTCTTTCTCGTCATCCAGACGGGGACGATTGCGGCGGTGGCTGTCGCGTTCGGGAAGTTCCTCGGGGTGTTTTTTCCGCGGGTCTCGGCGAGCCACTGGCTCTGGCATATCGGCCATGTTCCGGCGTGGCATGTGGGGCCGATGGTGCTGGGCAACATGGAGATCGGGCTCAACACTCAGAACCTGGTCGCGGTGCTGATCCTGATCCTGCTCTCGACGGTGAACGTCTTCGGGGTGCGCACGGGTGCGGCGGTGCAGAACATCTTCACTGTCGCGAAGACGGCGGCGCTGCTGGGGCTCTTGTTCTTCGGGTTTCTGCTGGGACGCAACGCGGTGGCGATCGCGCAGAACTTTGGCGCGGGCTGGCATCTTTTCTGGCGGAACGCGGGACTCTCTTCGCTGCACCCGGTGCAGGTGGGAGTGGGCGGCCCGATCGCGATGGTGGGGGTGTTCACGATCCTTGCGGTGGTGCAGGTGGGTTCGCTCTTCTCGGCCGATGCGTGGAACAACGTCACGTTCACGGCGGGCGAGGTGCGGAACCCGCGGCGGAACCTGCCGCTCTCGCTGGCGCTGGGTACGGGGCTGGTGCTGACGATCTATATCCTGGCCAACTTCGTCTACCTGGCAGCGCTGCCTCTTGCGGGCGATGCTCATGGGGGAACTGTGTTCGCGCGCGGCATCCAATATGCGTCGGAGGACCGGGTAGCGACGGCGGTGCTGCAGCAGATCTTTCACTCGTATGGCGCCTACCTGATGGCGGCGGCGATCCTGCTGTCGACGTTCGGGTGCGTGAACGGGATGGTGCTGGCGGGGGCGCGGGTCTACTACGCGATGAGCCGGGACGGGCTCTTTTTCAAGCCGGCGGGGGAGCTGCATCCGCGCTGGAAGACGCCGGTGATCGCGATCGTGTTCCAGGCGATCTGGTCTTGCGTGCTGTGCCTGTCGGGGTCGTATGGACAGCTGCTGGACTATACGATGTTTGCGGCGCTGGTGTTCTACATCCTGACGATCGGCGGATTGTTCGTGCTGCGGGTGCGGAGGCCGGATGCGGAGCGGCCTTATCGTGCGTTCGGCTACCCGGTGCTGCCGGCGCTTTATATCGTGATGGCGGCCTGGATCTGTATCGTATTATTGCGTTACAAGCCACAGTACACCTGGCCGGGACTGATGATCGTGCTGCTCGGCATCCCTGTTTACATGCTATGGTCGCGGGGCAGCCGGGCCAGCGAGGCGCGGGTGCCTGAAGATTAGTCGACGCGATTTTTGCTCGGAACGCCAGCTTTTCTGCTTCTGCTCCATATCCTTCGAGGTTCAGGGAGACGCCCCGGTCCATGTCTAATCTGCTGGCTAAGAAACCGTTGAGTTCACTGCTGGCCGAGGCCAACGCCGAGGGGGACAATACCCTGAAGCGGACCCTGGGCCCTGTTTCGCTGACTGCGCTCGGGATCGGCGCGGTGATCGGGGCAGGCATCTTCGTGATGTCGGGACTGGGAGCGACGATCGCGGGCCCCGGGCTGATGCTGTCTTTTGTGCTGTCGGGGCTGGGCTGCGCGTTTGCGGGTCTTTGCTACGCGGAGTTTGCCGCGATGATTCCTCTGGCGGGCAGCGCTTATACGTATGCGTACGCCACGATGGGTGAGTTGTTTGCGTGGATCATCGGCTGGGACCTGACGCTGGAGTACGCGATGGGTGCGAGCACGGTGTCGTCGGGCTGGTCGAACCATTTTGTCGAGTTTCTGCGGATCTTTCACCTCGACCTGCCGCTGTGGCTGGCCTATGACCACTGGACCGGCCTGAAGCAGGCAATGGAGAACGTGGCGCGGCAGATCGTTACGGCTACGCAACCGGGGTTGACGGCGGGCACGCAGCCCTATCTCGATGCAGTCGAGACGCTGACGAAGAACCCGACGGCTGACCTGGTGACGCGCGCACATCTGCTGCTGGGTGCGCCGCACCTGTTCGGCTCGGAGATCGGCTTTAACCTGCCGGCCTTCATCATTGCGCTGATTATCACGACGGTGCTGGTGATCGGGATCAGCGAGAGCGCGAAGTTCAACGGTTTGATCGTGGCGCTGAAGATCGGCGTGGTGCTTTTTGTGCTGGGGCTGGGGAGCCACTACGTGCATGCTGCCAACTGGGGGCACTCGTGGCAGACCTTTGCGCCGAACGGGCTGAGCGGCATCGGCTCGGCGGCGGCTTATATCTTCTTCGCTTATATCGGTTTTGACGCGGTGTCGACGACGGCGCAGGAGGCGCGAAATCCGCAGCGCGATCTGCCGATCGGGATCATCGCCTCGCTAACGGTGTGTACGCTGCTTTATATCGGGGTGGCGGCGGTGCTGACCGGCATGGTGCCGTGGCACCAGGTGAATATCGAGGCGCCGATCGCGCGCGCCTTTCTCGACCGGAACCTGAGCTGGGCGGCTGACATCATCACGGTGGGAGCGCTGGCCGGGCTCACCTCGGTGATGCTGGTGATGCTGCTGGGTCAGTCGCGGGTGCTTTATGCGATGGCGAACGACGGGCTGCTGCCGAAGTCGTTCTTCGCGGCGATCCATCCGAGGTTTCGTACGCCGTGGAAGGCGACGATCGTTGCCGGACTGCTGGCTGCGATCGTGGGCAGCATCACCCCCATCGCGACGATCGGGAAGATGGTGAATATCGGGACGCTGCTGGCGTTTGTGATCGTCTGCATCTCGGTGATCATCCTGCGGAGGACCAATCCCGCACAGCCGCGGCCCTTCCGTACGCCGCTGGTGCCGTTCGTTCCGATCATGGGGATCCTCTTCAACGGGTACATGATGTACAAGCTGGGGTGGCAGAACTGGGCACGGCTGGTGATCTGGCTGGTGTTCGGGCTGGTTGTCTACTTCCTGTATAGCGTGAAGCACAGCAAGGTGCAGGCGATGCCGGCGTCGCAGCAGACGGGGCGTCCGGTGGTTCAGTAGGTTCAGCAGGTCCAGCAGGTTCGTGGCGGCGGGTCTGGAGAGCCGGCCCCGGGATGAGGCGCGCTAGGAGATGCTGACCCGGTTGGGTATGGTCGTTCCCATGGCTGGACGGGTGAACAGGGCGAGCGCGGCGAAGAGCAGGGTCTGGGCGGTGAGGCCTCCGGAGAGGTCGATGCCGACGTCGTAGATGGAGCTGGTGCGGCTGGGCAGGAAGCGCTGGTGGAATTCGTCGGCACTGGCGAGGGTGAGGGTGCAGGCGATGGCGAGCAGGGCTGCGCGGCGTCTTTGGGCCCACATGCCGGCGGTGAGGCTCTGCCGCAGCGTCATGCGCCAACTCCAATAAAAGCAGAGGCTTACGAGGCCGTAGCCGATGAAGTGGCCGGTCTTGCGGATGAGGTGGTGGATCTCTGCCCATGCCTGGCTGCTGACGTGTCCGAAGACGGCGGCCCAGAGCGGATAGAGCCAGCGGCTGGTGTTTTCCGCGCTCATGGTCTCGGTGGATTCGGCCATGATGAGGGCGACGGCGAGCATGGCGGGAATCCAGTGGATCAGGAGAGAACGCCTTGCGCTAGCGGGCATGTTTTTATTATAGATAAGGCGGTTTGGGGGTTGGCTGGTTTGGCGGCGTGAGGCGACATTGCTGCGAATTTTAACGTTTGCTGGCGGTGGGGTTTTTCGGGACGGGGACTTGTTTTAAGTTGAGGGGAACGCTGATGCGTTCCCCTCGACTGCTTTGGTGGTGGGGTTTACTGCGGCTTCTTTTCGTCTGGTTTGGGATTTGGGTGGCTCTGTTCTTTGGCCGGCGCGGGTTGGGCGCGGGCTGGCGGAGTGGGCTCCGCCCGGGTTGGGGGAGTAGGCTCTGAGCGGGTTGGGGGAGTGGGGGCGGCGCGTTGCTGCTCCCGTGCGGCGTTGCGCTGCTGCGCCTGGGCTGCAGCCTGGCGCTCCTGCTGCTGCTGGGCTGCGGCGCGCTGTTGCTGCTGCTGTAGAGCGGCCTGGTGCTGCTGCTCCTGAGCTGCGGCTCTCTGCTGTGCCGCCGCTTGCTGCTGCTGGGCTGCTGCCTGGCGCTGCTGCTGGGCGGCTGTTGCTGCGGCCTGGTGTTGCTGTGCTGCGGCGGCGTTGCGCTGCTGAGTTGCGGCCAGTTGCTGCTGGGCCTGCAGTTGCCGCTGCTGCTGGGCTGCGGCTGCCTGCTGCCGGGCGGCTGCCTGGTGCTGCTGCTGCAGAGCCTGCTGGCTGGCTTGCTGGTTTGCGGCCGCCTGATGCTGTTGCGCCAGGGCCTGCTGGCGCTGCATGGCTGCCGAGCGCTGCTGCTGCTGGGCGAGGGCCTGTCGCTGCTGGGTTGCGGCTGCTTGTTGTTGCAGCTGGAGCTGGCGCTGCTGGGTTGCGGCTGCGGCCTGCTGCTGCTGAGGGGAGTTGATGCGGAGCTGCTGCTGCTGGGGTGGAAGGGCGCGCTGGTTAGCGGGCTGTGTGCCCTGGACCGGCGGGTTGAAGGCCTGAGTTGGGCGCTGGACGGGGTTGATCCGGTTGGGCTGGCCGGGCTGGCCCGCGGGAGCGTTCGGGGTCGCCGTTGCGGTCCGGTTGATCGGCAGGGAGGGCGTTGCAGCCTGGTTCACGGGGCGCATCGCCGGAGGCAGTGCGGCGGGGCGGAGGATTGCCCTGACCGCGGGCGGCGGAGGAGCAGGAGCGGTCCTTCCACCATTGACGGGCTGGGGCGCGACGAGGATGGCGGGACGGGCTGCGCCGGGTGCGACAAACTGGGCGCGGTTGGCAGCGGACACCTGGACGAGGCGAGTCTGGGCGGGCAGCGGGAGCACGTGCTGCTCGCGAACGGCTACCATCTCGGCGGGGCTGGGTCGATACTGCACTCCGCCGTTGCCGCCGTTGTAACTCACGCGGCTGTTCGGTACATAGTTATTGATGGTCGTGTTGTTGTTAATGATGGTGGTATTTACGACGGTGCGGTTATATACATTGTTGCGAACTACCTCTGGTCTTACATTATTCACGTAGCGGTTGTAGGCGAAGGCCCCGTTATTCCAGTAGCCTCCCTCGTAGCCTCTACCTATATATCCGAAGCCGTAGTTTATGCCGCCGTAGTAGCCGATGTGGGGGCCCCAGTAGCCATGGTGAAAGGCGTAGCGGCGGCTGGTGTAGCCCCAGTAGCCAGGCGTCCAGAGCGCGCCGGTGTAGGGTGCGAGCACCCATGCTCCGGGGACCCAGTAGTAGCCCTCGCGCGAGTAGCTCCAGTAACCAGGGGTCCAGATGTAGTTTTCGCCGGGGCACTCCGGCTGCCGGTATTCGAGTAACTCGGGTGGCGGCTGAGGAGCATAGACGGGCTGCTGATAGTAGCTATAGTCGGGAGAGCTCCCCTCTTCATAAGAGGTATTGTCGTAGGAGCCTGCGTCTGGATCGGTGCTGTAGTTGGAGTTGTTGTAGTTACCCCGGTTGTAGCTGCCGTCGTTATAGCTTCCGTTGTTGTAATTGCCGTTATTGTAGTTGCTGTTGTTATAGCTGCCGTCGTTGTAGCGGGAGTTATCGTTGTTATTGCGGTTGTCGGCGGGCTGGCTGTAACTGTTGTTGTTGTAGTCGCCGGAGTCGTAGCTGCTGCCGCTGTTGCGCGGAGCCGGGCGGCGCGGGGCAGCAGAGGGGGCGGCCTGGTAGTTACCCTGGGGAGCCGCGGGGTACTGCGGCGCGGCGTTGCCGGCGTACTGCTGGGGTGCGTTGGGATCGGAGCCGTTGACGGGCGCGAGGTTGGCGTTGGCGGGCGGAGGTGCGGCCGGTGCTGCGGCATCCTGCGGAGCAGCAGACTGGGTTGGAAGGGCCGTCTTGTTGCAACCGGCTACGCCGACGGCAGCGGCGATCAGGATGAGGGGCAGGAGCTGGAACTTCGGACTGTGTTTCGAACTGTATTCCGAGCTGTGTTTCGAGCTACGCATAGAGCCTTCTTTCCGCTGGCTTCGAGTAAGACATCGAGCCGTCACAACATCTAGCCGTCACAACATCGAGCCGTCACAACATCGAGCCGTCACTACATCGAGCCGTTCCGAGACGGGCCGTCACTTGTTGAGCTGCCCTTTGCGAGGCTGACGTACCTGACGTCAGATGCGTGAAGGGCGGCTCCCCTGGTACGTGCCGGTATAGTACGTGCAGATCCGGTGCGTCCAGATCGGGTCGGCGAATCTGGTACGTGCATTAGAACACCCGTGGAGGCGGGAAAGTTGTGAGGGTGGAGGGCTTTCAGGGTCGACGGCTGCCGGCATAGGCGGCGAGGCGAGCGTCGAGGTGCGACTTCACCGCGGCCCACTCTTCGGCGACGATGCTGAACCACATGCTGTGGCGGGCGGTGCCGTCGGAGTGGATCATGTGGTTGCGGAAGACGCCCTCCTCTGACGCGCCGAGGGCCCGGATGGCGGTCTGCGACTTCAGATTCTGGTGGTGGGTCTTGAAGGAGACGCGGCGCGCGCCCATGACCTGGAAGGCGTGGGTGAGCTGGAGGTATTTGGCCTCGACGTTGATGCCGGACCGGTGGAAGGCGGGGTTGAGCCACGTGCCGCCGATCTCAAGGGTGCGGTGGGCGGGCACGATGTCCATGAAGCGGGTGCTGCCGGCCAGCCTTCCGTCGGCCTTGCTGCGAGTTGCCCAGGGCAGGGCCTTGCCGTCGGCAGCCTCTGCCAGGGCGCTCTCGACGAAGGCGCGCAGCTCGGCCGGGTTGGTGACGCGCTTCTGCGTCCACAGCCAGATGGACGGTTCGAAGGCGATGCGGGCGAGTTCGGGGAGGTGGTCGAGGCTGAGAGGTTCAAGGGTGACGTGCTCGCCCTCGAGGGTGACGGGGGCGCTGGTGAAGGGCTGTTCTTTTGGAGAGGGCGGGAGCATCGGTTAGAGTTTATCCGATTGGCATGCGATGGCCGGAGGGCTGTGGCAGGGTGCGCGGGAGTAGCCTACACTGGGTCGGAGGAGTTGCCTATGTCGTCGAAGAGCCGGAAGAAGGGCGCGGGGGAGTCTGCCGGGCAGGGCGGCGGGGGCGCCTTTGAGGTGGCGTGCCCGGACTGTGGAGCCCTGCTGAAGATCGATGTGGCGACGCGGACGGTGATTGCGCATACACCCGCGCCGCGGAAGCGGACGTTTGAGGATTTCGAGACGGCTGCGAAGGCGATGCGCGAGCAGGATGTGCGCAGGGACAGCCTCTTCCGGCAATCCGTCGATGCGGAGAAGAACAAGGACGAGGTGCTGAACAAGAAGTTCGCGGAGGCGCTGCGGCGAGCGCGCGAAAATCCTTCGGAGGGAAAGCCGCTGCGCGAGTTCGACCTGGACTGATGCGGCGAGCGCACGGAGGCGGGTGCGCGGAAAAGTGTGGCGGGCGGGAGAGCGGGCTGCTTTCATCGTGCATCCTACGTGACAGAGCACGACAGGCAGAGTAACGACAGGCAGAGTAACGACAGGCAGAGCAAGATAGGCAGAGCAAGACTGGCAGAGTAACGACAGGCAGAGTAACGACAGGCAGAGTAGAGCAGGCAGAGCAAAGAAGGCGGGAACTCTCATGACATTGGCGAACTTGACGTCGCGGGCCGGCAACAGCATCCAGGACGCGATCGGCGATCTGAACATCAAGGAAATGCACTGGACGCGGGCGGTTGCCGCAGGCAGCCTGCTTACCAGCGTCTGCCTGCTGGTGGCGGGCAAGCGGAAGGCTGCACTGGCGATCGCGGCGGCGGGGACAGCGGTGGCGCTGCTGGAGGATCCAGATGAGCTGCGCGGCTTCTGGGAGAAACTGCCGGACTACGTGGAGAGCGGGCAGAAGTTTTTGACGCGGCTGGAGGGCTTCGTGGAGGAGCTTGGCACGCAGGGCGAGCGGCTGCGGAGTACGCTGGGCCGGGTGCAGGGCTGACAGCTCAGGGCTGATGCGGGCTGATCGTCCAGTCAGGGCTGATCGTCCGAGGTTGAGCGCCGGGGCTCAGGGCGATGCATGCCGGGTTCAGATTCCCAGCTGGGTGCGTCCGGCCTCGCTGATGCGCTCCGGGCGCCATGGCGGCTCCCAGACGAGGTTGACTTCGACGCGGCTGATCTGCTGGACTCCGGCGAGCCGGTTGCGCACCTTCTCGAGGATGACGGTGTGCGAGGGGCAGCCGGTCGACGTCATCGTGATGTCGATGTCTACAAGGTGGCGCGGGATGAATCCGGGCGCGTCCTGATCGATCGAGACGTCGATGCGGTAGATCAATCCCAGATCGACGATATTGACGGGCAGCTCGGGGTCATAGACATCGCGCAGCGCATTGCGTACGTCTTCTTCGGTAAATGCCATTCGTCAGCCTTGCTGCTCTCTTCTGCTGTTGAGCGCCAGTGATTCGTTGCGTCTGTGCCTTCCGGTCTATCTATTCACAGTGCTGGAACTTCCATTCACAGTACGGAGCCCGTTCCGGGACCGAGTTAAGCAGGCAGTTCTCAGCTGGTGCGTTCGACCATGTAGCGTGCGACGGCTTTGATCCTGGCGGCGCGTTCGCCGTAGATGTCGAGGTCGGCGAAGGCGGATGCGATCAGGGCGGCCGCGTCTTCAAGCGAGCGATCGAGGCCGAAGACGGCGGGCCAGGTGGCCTTATCGCTGGCCTGGTCCTTGCCCGCGGTCTTGCCGAGGCTCTTGGAGTCCTGGGTCATGTCGAGGATGTCGTCGACGATCTGGAAGGCGAGGCCGGCCTTGCTGCCGAAGGCGGTGAGTCTCCGGATGTCTGCAGCGGCGCCGCCGGCGAAGACTCCCCCTGCGGCGAGGCTGACGCGGATGAGTGCGCCGGTCTTGGCGGCATGGATGGCGCGAACGGTGTCGGGAGTGGGCTTGTGGTGCTCCGCCTCGACGTCGAGCACCTGTCCGCCGATCATGCCGCCGTCGGTGCCGGTGGCTTCCGCGATGAGGCGGATGATCTGGACGGTCGCGGCTGGAGGGCACTTGAGCTTTGAGAGGACGTCGTAGGCCTGGGTCTGCAGCGCGTCGCCGGCGAGGATGGCGATGGCCTCTCCGTAGACTACGTGGCAGGTAGGCTTTCCACGGCGCAGGTCGTCGTCGTCGAGGGCGGGCAGATCGTCGTGGATGAGCGAGTAGGTGTGGAGCATCTCGAGGGCGGCGCCGAGCTCTTCGACCGCGGCCGGCAGGTCGCCTGCGACCATGCGCGCAGCCTCGATGGCGAGCATGGGACGAAGGCGCTTGCCGCCGGCGAAGACGCTGTGACGCATGGCCTGGTGGATGGAGGTGGGAACCAGGGTGGCGGGGGGCAGCAGCCGCTCAAGGGCCCGGTCGGTCCGTTCCGCTCCCTCGCGGAGGATTTCTTTTACGTTCAGTTGCGTTTCCAGTGATCTTTTCCTTTGATCTTGTGAGCGCTCGAGAGCCGGTGAGGCTTCGAGAACGCTGGTGAGCTCTTGTCGATGATAGACGATTGAGGGCTGGGCCTGGCGCGGGCCTGGGCTGCACCTGCCGGGTGGCGCGGGCGGTGATCAGAGGCGGCGGTTGCGCCGCTGCCGCAGCACGAGCAGCAGGAGTACGACCAGCGCGGCGACGCTGATGGCGCGGCCCCAGCGGACGTCAGGGGTGGTTCGATAGTGAACGCTGATGACGGAGACGCCCGCATGGAGGGGGACGGTCATGAGGCCGTCGGCGCGGTGGGGGCGGATGGGCAGCAGGGTTCCGTTCACACGCACCTCCCATGCGGGGTAGTCGAGCAGGCGCAGGACGGCATAGGCCGGGGCTGCTGCACTGACTGTAAATGCTTTGGACTCGTCTTCCCATGTGAGCAGCTTGAGCTGCGCTGGGTGCGCGGGGTGGTTGGCGGGACTCGTGCTGAGGGCGGTAGGTGGGGACCATGGCGGGTTGGGATCGACGGAGCTGTCTGCCTCGTCTTCGTCTATGGCTGTGAGGATGCGGACGGCGGGCAGACCCTGCTGGATGGATTCGTTATCGACGCCCGGGGTGGTGTATTCGTCGGTGCCGGCGAAGCCTTCGTGGTGGAAGACGGTTAGCTGGTTTGAGACCATGTCTTCGCTGTCGCAGGGCTGCCAGAAGAGTCTCTGTTCGGTGTAGATCAGGGCTGCAGCGGCGGCCAGCAGGGCTGCAGCGGCGATCTGCATTCTGCGGGTGGCTGCGGGGGGTGAGCCGGGGTGGGCTGCGGGGGTCGCTGCGGTGGTGGGTGCGGCCTGGAACCTGGCGAGAGGGATGTCGAAGGCGATCGCTACGGCGATGCTGGCGACGATGCTGAGGACGAGGAGCCATCTCCAGGGAAACTGGAGGAAGGCGAGCTCGGGGGCGTGTCTCCAAATGAAATTGCTGAGGGGCAGCATGAGCAGCAGCAGCAGAGGCGGAAGGATGAGCATGGGGCGGTAGACGAGCGGCGGCAGTGCGGGCGGGTGCCCGGGTAGAGCGGGTTTGGGGGAGGGATGGCGGCGGCCCAGGCGGCGGCTGCGCCAGCTTGCGAGGGTGGCGAGGGCGAAGGCAGTCAAGAGCGAGACGGCGATCCAGGAGGCGGTGTGGAGTACCTGGTCGTGGAAGGCTTCGCCGGTGTGTTCGAAGAGGAAGCTGTCCTGGGGCCGCATGCCGGGGGCGGTGGCGCGGGAGATATCCACCCAGCGCCTCTCGAAGGCGGCGGGGACGATGTAGAAGGCGGCGAAGGCTATGCCGAGGGCGGCGCCGGTAGAGGCGCGGAGAATCGGCCACCAGGTGCGCTCCGAGATGGCGGCCACGAGCGCCACGATGGCGAGCGTGTAGCTGGCCATGACTGCGGCGGGGGCGTTGGTGAGCCAGACGGCGGCGACGGTGAGCGCGAGGGGGATGGCGGAGAAGATGGCTGCCTCGCGTCCGGGTCCTGGTTGCGCTCGCGCACGCGCTGGCACCGGGTCTGAGGCCGAGTCTGGGGGCGAGTCTGATGTCGAGTCTGGGGCCGGGTCTGATGTCGAATCTGGGGCCGGGTCTGATGTCGAGTCTGAGGCCGCGTCTGGGGCTCTCGATCGCAGTGCGTAGAGCAGGATGAGGGGCAGCCAGACACCGGCGAGGAGTTCGCTGAATGCGGTGCGTTCGTAGGCGACGAACATGGCGTAGGGGTTGACGATGTAGAGGCAGGCGGCGATGACGGACGCCTGCCGGGGGAGCCACTCACGGGCGAGGGTGTAGAGGCTGAGTCCGGATGCGGCCAGGGCAATCATGACGTAGACGGCAGCGACTGCGTTCCAGGGGAGGAGGGCGCCGAGCAGGGCTCCAAGCATCCAGGAGGCAGGCGGGTAGAAGACGAAGCGCGGCTCGCCGGCGCCAAAGTTTGCTGAGCTCTCCCAGTGTGGGTAGACGCTGTCAAGTCGCCACGACGCAGCGGTTTGCAGCCAGGACTGAATGTGGAAGTCGAAGTCGTGTCCGCAGGAGTTGCCGCGTAACAGGAGCGGAGTCGTAGCGAGGAGGGCGGTGAGGAGAATCCACGCGAGAGCGCGACCGCGAGATGCGGGCGGGGTGGCTGTTTTGGGGATCGTCGTGGCGCGGTTCAGGGTGCGATCCTGTTCCGCTGCCGGGGGTGTGCGAGCCGGCTCACGGTAGGAGCCTGAGGGTATGGGAGGTCGATGCCGCTACGGCTTCTTCACTGAAGGGGAGGGTGAAGGTCTTTCCTGCGTACCAGAAGGGCCACTGGTCGCGGTAGAAGGGGCTGAGGGGGTTGCCGGACTCGCCCATGACGATGTTCTCAGTGGCTGAGTCGGGGTTGCCCCAGTCGATGGTGAAGCGCTGGGAGGGGCCGAGGGAGCGGCTGACCTGCTTCACCGTGGAGACGTCGCCGGATTGCGGCTGCGGGCCTGTTCCGGTCCAGCTCTTCAGGGTGGGGAGCATGGAGTAGAGGGGATGGCTGACCTCCACCTGGTGGGAGCGGCCGTAGGCCCAGGACTTCAATTCGGATGGGGCGGCGGAGTCCTGGAGGCCCTTGTTGAGGGCTGCGGTGAGCAGATCGTCCCAGGTGCTGTACCCCAGGGGCAGCCATGCGGGTGGGGCGTGCATGATCAACTCCTCCTCTGCGAAGGAGCTCTCGGGCCACTGGTAGGCGCGCCAGGAGTCGCCGAGTTTGGGCTGAAGGACGAGCGGCCAGAAGGCGATTTTAGCGGCGGCGACGATGGAGGCGGCGGACGAGTCCAGGGACATGACGCCATCCCAGTTGCGGAGCAGGTCGGCGGCCTCTTTGAGTTGGGGGTCTGCTGCCGGGGAGTGATCGATGGCGTAGGCGAAGCGCTGGCCCAGCTCCTGGTTGAGTGCGGAGTAGATGTCGGTCTGGAGGACGAGCATGTCGGCCGGGGTGAGCTTGTCTTTACCGGCCAGCCACTTCCAGATGCGTTCGTTGCGGTATGGGCTTGCCCAGCCGAGGGTGAGGGGGTAGGGGTAGCCGTCGGGGGTGATGCGGGAGTTGGCGGTGGCGAGCAGTCCGCCGGGCGGGTCGAGGGAGGTTGGCAGAGCGTCGAAGGGCAGGAACCCGTTCCACTCTCCTTTCGGGGAGGTTTGAGAGGCGGCACTGGTGGCAGGATCTTGTACGGGGATGGGGACGCCCGCCAGCCCGTCGGGCCGGAGGGGGAAGATGCCGGCGGCCTGGTAGCCGATGTGTCCCTGGTCGTCGGCGTAGACGATGTTTGAGGTCGGCCCCCACCAGTGGGAGAGGGCGGCGCGAAATTCCGTCCAGTTGGCGGCGGAGTCGAGCTCGAGGAGGGGTACGGCAACGATGGAGGGGTCGTAGATCGTCCATTTGAGGGCGAGGGTGCGGGTTTCGCCGGGGAGGAGCGGGGTGATCACGGGTCCATGAGCGGTGGTGGCCAGGCCGACGGGCACGTCCCTGCCGAGGCGGACCTTGATCGACTGGTGGGAGTGAGCGATGGCGCGCCATCCGCCGGGGGTGAGGTACTGGCCGTCGGAGTTGATCTGCTCGACGTAGATGTCCTGGGTATCGCCGTAGAGGGCGGTGATGCCCCAGGCGATGTGCTGGTTGTGGCCGGCCACGACGAGGGGCATGCCGGGGATGGAGACTCCGGTGACGTGCAGGCCGGCAGAGTGCAGGCCGGGGGCATGGAGGCCGGGGTCGTCCTGGCCGGTGACGTCGAGGCCGGTAACGTCGAGGCCGGCAACGTGCAGGTCGACTTCGTACCAGATGTTGGGGATGCCGTGGCTGAGGTGCATATCGTTCGAGAGGATGGGCTTGCCTGAGGCGGTGTGCGCACCGCTGACGACCCATTCGTTTGAGCCGGGCGCACACTCCGCACACCGCGTCTCTGGATCGAAGGCGAGAGGGGCCAGCTGGCGGCGAAGCTCTAGAAGGTCGCGGAGGGAGGACTGCGATTCGTCGAGGGGGACGTCGGGGATGCCGGGCTGCGGCTGGGTGAGATCCGGGACGGGGGCAGTGGGCGGATGATCGCGCCAGGAGCCGGTGGGGTAGAGATCGGCGGCCAGGGCAGGGCCGATGCGGCGGGTGATGGTTTCGCGGCCGAGCTTGTCGTCGAAGTGCTGGTCGAGGACCTGGGCCATGCTGAGCGCGATGAGGATGGAGTCGGAGGGTGTCCAGGGCGCGGGCTTGTAGCGGAGGATGCGGAACTCGGCGGGCAGCTTGTCCCGGTGCTGTTCGATATAGGCGTTGACGCCGCGGGCGTAGCTCCGGTAGATGCGGAGGTCGCTTGCGCCGAGGCTGGCCGCGAGCCGGTCGGCGGTCGCGCGCATCTGCAGGATGCGCTGGGTGCGGTCGTGATCGATGAGGTTGCGGCCGAAGAGTTCGGCGAGCTCGCCGGCGGCGTTCCGGCGGGTGATGTCCATCTGCCAGAGACGGTCCTGGGCGGTAATGTAGCCCTGCGCCTCGAGCAGATCGTCGAGGCTGGCTGCGTCGATGTGGGGCACTCCATGTGCATCCCTGCGGGCGGTGACTGCGGCTGAGAGGCCGGGCAGGCTTGCCTCACCGTCGAGGGTCGGCAGCGACTCCAACATGGCTCTGTGGACCCAGTAGAGGCTGCCCCTGGCTATGGCGAAGGCGAGGAGCGCGAGGACGGCGATGACGACGATCAGGATCTTGAGGGTAGTGTGTGCACGGCGGCGGCCGGTGCGCGCCCGCTTTGGGAGGGAGCTGCTGTCCCATGGCTTCGCCGATTCGCGATTGAGCATCAAGGCACATTGTCTCATCGCCGGGTGGGGTGAGGGTCGGCGCTGAGGGTCGATGCTGAGGGTCGATGCTGAGGGTCGATGCTGACACGATTCTGAGGCAATGCTGAGGATGCTCGGGTGGAGTGCTGTTGGGCGGGCGTGCGCTGGTTCTGGGACCGGATCGGGACGGGGATGTTGCGGTGTATCGAGGCGGTTCGGTGGGATTGATTTCCCGATACCTCTGCCGGGCGGCGAGGCTCCGGGAGGGCGTGAAGGGCATAGAATTGATGGTGGTATGAGTACAAGCCATATAGAACCCGCGCAAACCCAGGTACCACTGCAATCTGCCGATCGCCAACGAATCTTTGAAGCCTTCCGCCGGTGGGGTCACCTGCAGGCGAACCTTGACCCGCTGGGACAGTATCTGCGCCCGGTTCCTGTCGAGGAGCTGGACCAATACATCGAGACCAGCGATGCGGCGACGGCAGACGCAGCCGGTGAGGCTCGCCGCATTTATTCGAGCACGGTGGGCGCGGAGTTCATGCACATTGCCGACCCGCGCAAGCGGCGCTGGATCGAGCAGCGGCTGGAGGGGGAGACTGCGGTCGCGGATCAGCGGCGCATCCTCGATCTGCTCACCCGCGCCGATCTGTTTGAACAGGTGATCCAGTCGCGGTACATGGGCACGAAGCGGTTTTCGCTGGAGGGCGTGACGGCGCTGATCCCATTTCTCGAGGACGCGCTGCAGCTTGCGGGGAGATTTGGCGCGGAGAAGGCGGTGATCGCGATGAGCCATCGCGGGCGCCTGAACGTGATGGTGAACACGGTAGGGAAGTCGCCGGCGGATATTTTTTCGAAGTTTGAGGATGTCGATCCGCGGAGCATCCTGGGCGGTGGGGACGTGAAGTATCACGTCGGTGCGACGGGACATTTTGAGACGCGGAGCGGGAGGGTGATCGACCTTCACCTGGTGTCGAACCCGAGTCACCTGGAGGCGGTTGACCCGGTTGCGATGGGTCGCACGCGGGCGAAGCAGGCCCCTTACGGGGAGGTGGGACGCGACCGGGTGCTGCCGATCGTGATTCACGGCGATGCTGCGTTTGCGGGGCAGGGGGTGCTCGCGGAGACGATCAACCTGAGCAACGTCGAGGGCTATTCGGTGGGCGGGACGATCCACGTGATCGTGAATAACCTGATCGGTTTTACGGCCGATCCGGACGAGGAGAACTCGTCGCGCTTCTGCTCCGACGTGGCGAAGCGGCTGCCGGTCCCGATCTTTCATGTGAATGCGGAGGACCCCGAGGCGGTGGTACGGATTGCTGAGCTCGCGATCGAGTATCGCTACGCGTTTCACACCGATGTGGTGATCGACCTGGTGGGCTACCGGCGCCACGGGCACAGCGAGGTGGACGATCCGACCGTGACCCAGCCTCTGCGCTACGCGAAGATCAAGGGGCATCCGGCGCTCTATGAGATCTATGCGAAGCGGATCGGCGCGGACATTTCAGAGGACGTGAAGCGGCTGCAGGGGCAGTACGCGGAGGCGCAGAAGCAGGCCACGTCGATGAAGAAGATGCCGCTGATCGCGGCGCTGCCGGAGTATTGGGACCCTTACGTCGGCGGCGCTTACAAGGCTGAGCTTGAGGTGCCGACGACGCTGACTGCTGAAGAGATTGTGACCATCAGCGAGGGTCTGACGCGGTATCCGCCGGCATTTCACATTCACCCCAAGATCAAGAAGCTGCTGGAGCAGCGGGCGGAGATGGGCCGGGGGGAGCGGGCGTTCGACTACGGCACGGCAGAGGCTCTGGCGATGGGATCGCTGCTGCGGGCCGGGGTGCGGGTGCGGCTGAGCGGGCAGGACAGCGAGCGGGGCACGTTTAACCAGCGGCACAGCGTGCTGATCGATATCGAGAACGAGCAGAAGTTCATTCCGCTGAGTTCGCTGGCGTCGGGGGATGGGCGGTTCGAGGTGTACAACTCGATCTTGTCTGAGGCCGGGGTGCTGGGGTTCGAGTACGGGTTCAGCCGCGATTATCCGGAGGCGCTGGTGATGTGGGAGGCGCAGTTCGGCGATTTTGCGAACGGCGCACAGATCATCATCGACCAGTTCATAGCTGCGGGCGAAGACAAGTGGGGGCTGCTGAGCGGCCTGGTGATGCTGCTGCCGCACGGGTACGAGGGGCAGGGGCCGGAGCACTCGAGCGCGCGCGTGGAACGCTACCTGCAGCTGGCGGCGCATGACAATATCCAGATCTGCCAGCCCTCTACGGCGGCGCAGTACTTCCACCTGCTGCGGCGGCAGGCGCTGCGCAAGTGGCGCAAGCCGCTGGTGGTGTTTACGCCGAAGAGCATGCTGCGGCATCCGGACGCTTCGTCGCCGCTGAGCGATTTTACGGGTGGGCAGTTTTTCAACGTGCTGCCGGAGACGCAGCTGAAGAATGCGCATCGGCTGCTGGTTTGTACGGGCAAGATCGGCAACGAGCTGCGGGTCGAGCGGAACAAGCGGGAGCATTCGGCGACCGGGATCATCTTTCTCGAGCAGCTCTATCCGTGGCCTGAGGCGGAGTTGAGTGCTGCTCTGGATGCGCATCCCGAGGCGCACGAGATTGTGTGGGTGCAGGAAGAGCCGGCGAACATGGGTGCGCTCTCGTTCGTGATGCCGCGGCTGCGGCGGATAGCGCGGAGCCGGCCGGTGGTGAGCGTGAAGCGGTCGGCTGCGGCGAGCCCGGCTACGGGTTCGGCGAAGGCGCATGCGCTGGAGCAGAACACTTTGATCGAGCTGGCGCTTGGGTAGGGGGCGCCGGCCGGTGAGGCTGCGCTAGAAGCTGGAGTGGGAGCGGCTTGAGTTCAGGTGTGCCGGTTTCTACGGGAGCGGGGGATGAGTTCACGCTGCTGTTTAGCTGCAGGCCATTCCGCTGGAATGACGCGATTGTTGCGGGGCACCGACAGGCCGGGGAGAGAGTCGATGTCCCCTGCTGTTATGTACCGATGAGGATCAGCTTCTGCAGCAGCGCGCGGAAGGCCCTGCCCCGATGGCTAAACTCATGCTTCGCCTCGAGGCCAACCTCGGCCATCGATCGGTCGAGCTCCGGCAGGTGAAAGAGCGGGTCGTAGCCGAAGCCGCCGCTGCCTTGCGGCGCGAGAAGGATGCGGCCCTCGACCGTGCCCTCGGCCGTAAGCAGCACCTCTCCATCCCGCGCCAGGGCGAGCACACAGCGGTATCGGGCGCTCCGCCTCTGCTGCGGGACCTCGTCCAGGTTCAGAAGCAGCAGACGGTTGTTGGCTGCATCGATCTGTGCCGGTGACAGCGCCGCACCTGCGGTCGCCGGGGTGGCTCCGGCGTCCGCCGCATATCGTGCCGAGCGGACGCCCGGAGCGCCTTCGAGCGCGTCTACCTCGAGGCCCGAGTCGTCCGCGATCACCAGGGCCCCCGGAGCGAAAGCGCTGTAGTAGACCGCCTTGTCGCGGGCGTTACCCTCGAAGGCCGGGGCAGTCTCTTCAGGTGCGATGATGGCGTCCATGCCGGGCAGCGGTCGAACCACCACTCCGTCGACAGAGGCAGCCGCAGCAAAGTCACGCAGCTTTCCCCGGTTCGTCGAGGCAATTACCAACTCACGCACTCGGGGTCGATCTCCCCGTGAGAGTCGCTCTCGCTCTACCCTGCGCCGCCGCCAGGTTGCGGGGCCGTGGCTGAAAACCAGCGAGCGGGCACCCGCCGCAGCGTGGTCGAGTGCCGCAATGCCGCTTCCCGACCTCGACGATCAGCGCATGAAACTCGTTGTAGTGCTGGAGCCGCGACGCGTCCTCATCCCCCGCAAAGCTCATGCGTGCAAGCTCGGCGATCTCGTCATACAGCGCTCCGTCCCGCACCAGGCGGTGCCGGGTCACGACCCGGCGCAGATACTCGTCGACGACCATGGCGGGCTGCCCGAGCGCGTAGAGCAGGATCGCATCGGCCGTCTCAGGCCCGACGCCGGGCAGGGCCAGCAGCTTGCCTCGCGCTACCGGCATCGTCTCCGCTGCAAGTCTGGCCAGGTCTCCGCCGTAGCCCGCATCGAGCCATCCTACGAAGGCCTTGAGCGCCGCGGCCTTGCGAACCATGTAGCCCGACGGCCGGATGACGCTGCGCAGCTCCTCCTCGGAGACGTCTCGCAGGCCCGCCGCCGTCAGCAGCCCGCGTTCCCGCAGCCTGTCGATCGATTGAGCCACTCCGCGCCACGAGGTGTTCTGCGTCAGGTAAGCCCCGATGACAACTTCGAACGGCGTCTGGGCCGGCCACCACTGCTGCGCACCGTAACTGGCAAACAGCGCATCGTAGAACGCGCGCAGCTTGAGCGCAGCCCTCTTCGATGGCCTGCGCAGCTTTGACGTGATGGAGCGGGAGCGCTTCACGGCCTCAGGCGAGCTCGCCCGCAGACTTCTCCGCCTTCGTCTGGCGCAGCTGCTGCTTCCATCCGAGCAGCTTGGCCCGGGTGGCCTCCTGCTCCGCCTCCGCCACCATACCCCTGGCCTGGTAGAGGATCGAGAGCCGCGTATGGGCGAGGACATCCTCAGGATCGAGCGCAATCAGCCGCTGCACCGCTGCGACGGCCTCGTCGAGCTCGCCCGCGTCCTGCAGGGCGCGGGTGAGGGCATGCCATCCATCGAGAAAGCCGCCGTCGAGAGCCAGTGCCGTGCGCAGCAGAGCGGCAGCGTCTGCCGGATGGCCGTCGGCCAGCAGGTCCAGCGCGTCGTAGTAAAGCTGGTGGGCGGTGCGAAGATCGTTCGCGGCGACATCGGAATTGAGCGGGAGCAGAGTCATGGCTGCTGGCGGGTTTGCTCGCTCCATCATACCGTCTGCGGTGCATCTGAAGGAGTGCGCGGCAGCAGCGTCGACAACGGGGAGGTTCGATGACAGCGGGCATGAAAGTCCATACCGAGTACCTGCATTTCGAGACAAAGAAGCGGTACGAGATGGTGCACATCACGCCCCGGATCGAGGAGATCGTGAGGCGCAGCGGCATCGACGACGGACTCTGCTTCGTCTCCCCGATGCACATTACGGCAGCCATCTACGTCAACGATCATGAGGACGGGCTGATCGAGGACATCGGTAAGTGGCTCGAGGAGCTCGCGCCCTCAGGCCGCGACTACCGCCATCACCAGACCGGCGAGGACAATGCTGACGCGCACCTGAAGGCGCTGCTGCTGCACCACGAGACGACCCTGCCGATCACCGGCGGCAAGCTCGACCTGGGCAGATGGCAGAGGATCTTCTATGCGGAGTTTGACGGCCAGCGCCGCAAGCGGGTCATCGTGAAGCTGATGGGCCTTGCTCACGCTGCTGCCACTCGCGAGGCATGATCGGGAACCCGCTGTCACTCCGCGCACCGCGTAACCGAACGCAGCAGAAGAGCGACTAGCCGGCGACCGCAAGCTCCTCTTCCAGTAATTGTTTCTGGAAGAGGCTGGCGTAGTAGCCATCCCGCCTGAGCAGCTCGTCATGCGTTCCCAGCTCGGCGACGCGGCCCTCGACCAGCACCGCGATGCGGTCTGCATGGCGTACCGTCGAGATGCGGTGCGAGATAAAGATGGTCGTCCGCCCCTGCATGATGCGCCTGAGGTGCTCAAGGATCTGCTCCTCGGTAAAGGTGTCCACACTCGAGAGCGCATCGTCGAGGATCAGGATGCGCGGCTCGCGGACCAGTGCACGGGCCAGCGAAGAGCGCTGCTTCTGTCCGCCCGAGAGGGTCACTCCGCGCTCCCCGACCAGGGTCGCGAAGCCGAGGGGAAATTCATCGAACTCCTTGAGGATGTGGGCAGCCTCGGCGGCCCTGCGCACGTCGGCTTCGCCTGCCCCGGGAGCTCCAAAGGCGATATTCTCGCCGATCGTCTCGCTGAAGAGGAACGTCTCCTGCGGCACGAAGCCGATGTTCTCGCGCAGAGTCTTGAGCGGGTAGTCGCGGATCGGTCTTCCGTCGATCAGCACCGATCCTGCCACGGCGTCGTAGAGTCGCGGGATGAGGCTCACCAGCGTGGACTTGCCGGAGCCGGTGGGACCTACGATCGCGAGGCTGGTGCCGGCGGCGATCTCGAGCGACACGCCATGCAGGACCTCGGCAGGCGTCGAGCCGTTTGGTGCGGGTGCGGCGCCCGCGTGCGCTGTGCCATAAGCGAAGTCGAGGTCGCGGAACTCGATCTCGCCTCTGAGCACGAGGCCGGGAGGCAGCGATGCATCGGCGGCGCGATCGTCGATCGCAGGCTCTTCGCGCAGCAGCTCAGCGATGCGTTCGACAGAGGCGGTGCCTCTCTGAAACAGGTTGACGACCCAGCCGAGCGCGATGATCGGCCAGGTCAGCATCACCATGTAAGTGTTGAAGGCCACAAAGTCGCCGACGCTGATGCGGTGGGCGAGCACCTCGTGTCCGCCGACGAGCAGCGCGATCACCATGGCCGCGCCGAGGATGAACTCGAGCGCCGGCCACAGCATGCCCATCAACTGCACCAGGCGCAGGCCGCGGCGGATGTTCTCCTTGTTGGCTCGTTCGAAAGAGTCGATCTGCGCCTGTTCCTGCGCAAAGGCGCGCACCAGGCGGGCGCCGGAAAAGTTCTCCTGCGCCTGTGCCGAGATGTCAGAGAACATGGCCTGGATGCGCTCGAAGCGGTCGTGTATCCGCCGGCCCATAGCCTGTACGAGGATGCTCGCGAGGGGCAGCGGCACCAGCGCAAACGCGGTCAGCCGCGGGCTGATGCGCAGCAGGAAGAACAGCGCCCCGAGCGAGAAGAGCACCGTGTTGGCGCTGTACATGATGGCGGGTCCGAGCAGCATGCGCACCGCGTTGAGGTCGTTCGTCATGCGGGCCATGATGTCGCCGGTGCGATGCGACTGGTAGTAGGCCGGCTCCTGCTTCTCCAGGTGGCGGAAGAGGTCGTTGCGCAGGTCAAACTCGATATCGCGCGAGACGCCGATGAGGATCCAGCGGGTGAGGAAGAGGAAGACGCCCTTGGCCGCCGAGACGCCGATCAGCAGGCTCGCGTAGAGCAGAATCTTATGCCGCGTGACTCCCACGTTGAGGTCGTCGATGGCATGGCGCAGTACCTGCGGGAAGAAGATCCAGATCGCGTTCGAGCAGACAGCAGCGAGCCCGCCCCACGCGAAGCCGCGCCAGTAGCGGCGCATGTATGGTCCGAGTGGTCTGAGTCTGCTGAACATTGCTGCTTCCAGTTTAGAAGAAAATTCCTGGCGGGACACCGGCGGACGCTTTATCAGCTCTCCAGATCAGCCGCGCGCTGCACCCGTCGATCAGGTAGGCGTCTTCAACAGCAGGTAGCCGCCGGCGAGCGCGAAGAGCAGGTCGGGCGACCAGGCGGCCAGCACTGCCGGCAGCATGTTCACGTTACCCAGAGCCTCGAACGTGCCGGCGACCACCCAGTAGGAGATCGCCACGCCGATCGCGACCGCCACTCCGGTCAGAGAGCTGCGCTTGCCGGAAGACAGCGCAAACGGAATAGCCAGCACCGCCATCACCAGCGTGATGAGCGGATAGGCCAGCTTGTGACTCAACTGCACCCGCAGCTGCATGGTGTCAAAGCCGCTCTGCCGCAGGTCGCGAATGTACCGCTCCAGTTCGCCAAAGCTCATCTCCGACGACGGCCGGCTCTCTTTCTTGAAGTACTGCGGCTGCTCCCTGATCTCGGAGAAGCTCCTCACGTCGAAGGGCTCATAGCCGCTGATCGTCTCGCCGTTAAAGGTGCGCTCCCATCCATTCTCGAAGATCCAGCTCTGGGATCGAGGCTCCCAGTGCGCACTCGAGGCGAAGATGCGACGCGAGAGCGAGAAGCTGTCGGGGTTGAACTCGAAGACAGTCAGGTTGGCGAAGAGATCGCGGTCGGTGTCAAAGAACTGGTAGTAGAAGATGCGCCCCGGCTTGCCGGGCTGCTGGTTGCCGAACATCCAGACCTGGTCGGGCCGCAGGAAGGTCTGCGCGGGCTTGCCCTTGATGATGCTGCGCAGAGCCTCCTGCCGGCGATTGGCCGACGGCAGGTAGACCTCGTCGAAGAGGAACAGCGCCACGGCGAGCATCGACGCGATGACGAGGATAGGCAGCACCACGCGGTAGAGGCTGATGCCGGTCGCCTTCATCGCCGTCAGCTCGCTGGTGCGGTTGAGCATGCCAAAGGTGACCAGCACCGCGATCAGCACGGCCAGCGGAGTGATGCTGTAGATCATGCTGGGCGTCAGGTTGATCAGGTACTCCCCGACTGTGACCAGGGCAGTGCGGTTGCGAATGATGTCTCCCAGCAGCTCGAAGAAGGTGAAGACCAGCATCAGCAGGACGAAGGTGACCTCGACGAGCGCGAAGGAGGTCAGGAACTCGCGGAGCACGTATTCGTCGAGGATCAGCGGAAAGCGGCTTCGTCCGCTGCGCTCTCGCCGGGTGCCCGCATAAGCACCCTGCTGCACCCTCGCGGCCTCGTCCGCAGCGGAGCGGAACTGCGCCTTGAGCCAGGCGCCCACCGACGCGATGCCCGACAGGGTGGCTCCGCCGCGCGCCATCTGCCGCAGCAGGATCACGCCGCAGACGGCGAAGATGGCGTTCGCCGCCCATACCCCGACGACGACCGGCAGCTTGTTCTGACGGGCCAGCGCGATCCCTGTCGAGGAGAGGAAGTAATAGATAAAGACCAGTGCAATCGTCAGCACAAATCCCGCGCTCTTGCCGCCGCGCCTGGAGGACGTGCCCAGCGGAACACCCACCAGCATCAGAACCAGGCAGGCCGCGGGGTAGGCGAGCCGCTTGTTGAACTCGATCGAGTACGGCTTGCCGCCTGCGCCTCGCGACCGTCGCAGCAGGTCGCGGTTCGACATGGCGAGCATCGGCGTACTCGCCCGCACGAGGTGTGTGTCATCGGAGGGCGCGAGCTGCAGCGGCAGGTCGGTGTTCGCAAAGGTGGAGATGGTGTACTGGCCGGGATCTTCGCTGTTGCTCTCGTGCTGGGCGCCGTTGCGCAGGCGCATGCGCAGCACCTGGTCGCCGCCATCGACTACCGTGGCCTGCTCCGCGGTGGTGACCCTGGGCGAAGAGGGGTCGCTGAGGTCGGCCATGAAGATGCGCCGCCAGTTCGCCGCTCCCGAGCCGGCACGCACGTCCTGCACATAGAGCACGTAGTTTTTGAAGTCCTCATAGAAGACGCGCGGCTGAATCTCATAGCTGGCCTGCGAGTTCTTGAGCGAATCTTCTAGTCGCAGCAGCGCCGATGTCGACCGCGGTGCGAAGTAGAGGGTGTTGGCGAGCCCCAGCAGCCACGCCGCGATGGCCACCATCGAGACGATGCGCACAAACGACCAGACGCCGATGCCGGAGGCGCGCATCGCGGTGATCTCGCTGTCAGCCGCGAGCCGGCTCAGCCCCAGCAGGATACCCACCAGCACCGCCATCGGGATGGTCACGGTCAAGGTATTCGGAAGCGTAAAGAGAAATATCTCGCCAACGCTGCCCAGCGAGGCGCTGTTGCGGACCACCAGCTCGAGGATGCGCCCAAGGTCCCGTATGAACAGCACAAACGTGAAGACCGCGCCGCCGATCAGGGCGTGGGAGATCACTTCGCTGAGCATGTAACGGGTGAGTATTCGCACGGGGTCGCGTCTATCTCGAGTCTACAGTGCTCAGTCGCGGGCCCCGGCCTTTGGCAGGAAGCGATACCCGACGCCCCTCACCGTCTGCAGGTAAGCCGGGTCGGTGGGATCAACCTCGAAGTAGCGGCGCAGCCGCACCATGAAGTTGTCGATCGCCCGCGTGTCCGTATCCTCGTGCACCCGCCAGACCTGCTCCAGCAGCTCTTTGCGGGAGACGATGCGGCCGCGATGCCGCACGAGGTAGCGGAGCAGGTCAGCCTCCATCAGGGTCAGATGGATAGTCTTGTCCGGCGTCGTCAGCTCGAGCGCATCGAAGTCGATCTTCCGGCCCTCAAACTCAAACAGCGCCGGCTCCTGCTGCTCTCCGGCATCAACGGACTGGCTGCCCGGCTCGGCCCCGGCACGGTGCCCGGCCGCTGCACCTGCCGGGCGGCCGCTCGGCGCGCCGCCGATGGCTGTGCCGCCGGCCGGCCGGTGCCAGGCCATCCGCCGCAGCAGGCTGCCCAGCCGTGCCAGCAGGATGGAGAGGTCAAACGGCTTCGCCAGGTAGTCGTCGGCCCCGGCAGCGAAGCCGCGCAGCACATCCTCGGGGCGTCCGCGCGCGGTCATCATCAGCACCGGGATGAAGTTCTGCCGGTGGCGAAGCTCGGCCGCGACCTCGAAGCCGTCCTTGCCCGGCAGCATGACATCGAGCAGCACGGCGGAGAATGCGTGGTCCTGTTCGAGCACCTTCAGTGCCGACTCGCCATCGCTCTCGAGCTGGACGGCGTAGCCCTCTGCCTCGAGATTAAACCGCAGGCCCTGCGCGAGATGTTCCTCATCTTCGACGATCAGTATCCGTACTTCTTCTTGCTGCATCCTGCTCCGCTCTCTGCGACACCCTCTGCCAGTGCGGCTCTGAAGTCGTTCTGCCGGCGACGAGGCGGCGGCTATCCTCCTCCTCGCCGGGCGCCAGCGGCAGGCGCAGGGCGATGGTCGTGCCCTTGCCCTCGCCGGCGCTCTCTGCCGCGACGCTGCCGCCGTGTTGGCGGGCGATCGAGCGTACCAGGAAGAGTCCCAGCCCCGTACCCTTCATCTGCGAACTGCTGCGCCCAGGTACGCGGTAGAACCGCTTGAATATCCTCTTCAGATGCGCCGGCGGTATCCCCACCCCGGTATCGCTCACCCGCAGCCCGGCCCAGGCCTCCTCTTCGATCGAGAGACCCACCCTGATCCTGACCCCGTTAGGGGAGTACTTGATCGCGTTATCAAGCACGTTCAGCACCGCAGTCTGCAACTCGCCCTGGTCTCCGCGCACCACCAGCGCCCGGCCGAGCGGGCTGACCTCGAGCTCGATGGAGCGGGCATCGAGGTGATACCGCAGGCGCGTTGTCTCCACGCATTCCCTGACCAGCGCTCCGAGGTCGACCGGGGTATTCATCTCCCTGCGCGGCCGCTGCACGATCTCCCCGGCCTTGAGCACCTGTTCTACGGTGGCGAGCAGCCTTTCGCTGTCGAGCAGCATGATCCGGTAGAACTCCTGGCGCTGCGCCTCCGTGGTGGACCGGCGCTGCAGGGTTTCGAGGTAGAGCCGCATCGAGGCGATGGGCGTCTTCAACTCGTGGGTCACCGCGTTGAGGAAGCTGTCGTGGCGCTCGTTGCGCCGCACCTCCCGCACCAGGAAGATGGTATTCAGAATGAGCCCGGCAATCAGCAGCGCGAAGAAGGGAATGCCGACCACCAGCGGAACCAGCCGCCGCCAGTTCAGGATCACCCACGCCCCCTGCAGGGTGAGCGCCACCCCGACCATCAGCACCCCGAGCGTGATGAAGAGGGCAATGGCACCGCGGCGACGCGTGATCTTCATCATCAGGACATCTCCGCGCGGTCTGCCGCAGCAGCGTACATGCAGCAATCATACGGGCAGGCGGGCGCCCTCCTATTTGAGCCGATACGAGACACCCGCATCTGGTCGCCGATGGCGCCACGGCGACGGGCGTCTGCCCATCGGTGAACCACCCTCAGGGTGCCGAGCGGCCCGCCCCAGCGTAAATCAGGCTCCATTCACGCTTTCAAAATCGGCGCCGATAACCACGACGTCAGCACCTGGGCGGATCGGGAACGAACTGCTCCTTTGCTGATCGCAGCAACGTTCCCCGGGCCGACAGGGCAGGGAAGCCAGTGCACCGCTTTGAACGGAGTCGCTTATGCCCCCTTCAAGGGAGATCGAGTCGATCGACACCTCTCCCGGGCCGTCATCGGCGACCCACGGGCCGCTCACCGTGTCAGCCTCGCAAGCGCATCTTCCCGTCGTTCACCGGCCGACCCTGGATGTTCTCTCGATGACTGGGGCGCAGTCGATCGTGGACGCAAAGATCGTCTCCGGCTCGGCCGTACTTCGCTCGGCCACCGCCTCCGCTCACCGGGACGCCGAACGGGCCCTCAACCTGCCCGAGTCGGTCCGCTCTATCGGCGATTACGTCTGCCTGCTCACCCGCTTCTATGCGTTGTACCGGCCCCTGGAAGAGTGCCTGGCTACTTTTGCGGAGTGGAGTGCGTGGTCGATCTCGATCGGAGAGGCGGGCCACTCGCGAGCGCTCTTCACCGACCTGGCGGTGCTCGAGGCCTCTCCCCGGCGGATAGAGCTCGCCGCCCCGGCAAGTCTCCCCCGTCTGACCAGCTTTGCGCAGGCGCTCGGTGCGCTCTACGTGCTCGAGGGCTCGAAGCTCGGCGGCCGCTTCATCCTGCGTGACCTCGAGGCGAGGCTCGGTGCGCAGCTGGCTGGCGCCGACTCCTTCCTCACCGGCTACGGCGATGGCGCCGTGCTGGCCTGGGCGCAGTTCCGCCACGCGCTCGACCGGTACACCCTCCAGAACCCTGCGCAGCTTGCCGACGTCGTGCTGGGCGCCGCGGCTACCTTCCGAGCCATCGAATGCTGGATGTCCTCGGCTCTGCCCCCAGAGCAGCGGTCGATAGAGCAGCCGTCGATAGACCGCCCGTCGATAGACCAGCCGTCGTTAGCCCAGCCGTCGATAGCCCAGCCGTCGAGGCAGCAGCGGTGAAGGGCAAAGTTGTGGTCGAGGTCGCCGAGCTCCCTGCCGGCAAAGCAGCCCTGTCCAACTGCGAACGCGAGCCCATTCACACGCCGGGAACGATTCAACCGTTCGGTGTGCTGCTGGTCGCGCGAATGATCGACCTGAGGCTGGTCTACGCCAGCGCGAATGCGGAGAGCCTCATCGGCATACCCGTAGAAAAGATGCTGGGCAAGCCTCTGTCCGCGTGTCTGGGTCAGGAGCTGACCCGGCAGCTGCTTTACTGCGCGGACGGCGAGCCGCTCGCCATGTGTCATCTCGTAGCCCCTTTGAGCGCCGATCCGCTCGCTGGAAGCTTTCACCTTCACTTCCGCGCCCACAACGACCTGGTTTACGTCGAGATCGAGCCGGCCGGGCCGCAGGCCGGTGCGGACGAGCTGTCCACCAGGACGCAGATCATCATGAATTCCCTGCGTTCGGCAGAGTCTCTGCCCCTTCTGCTGTCGGAGGCGGCACGCCACCTGCGCTCGCTCACCGGCTACGACCGGGTGATGGTCTACCAGTTCGTACGCGACGGTCACGGCTACGTGGTTGCGGAGGACTGCGCCCGGGAGATGACGCCCTTCCTCGACCTGCACTACCCCGCCTCTGACATCCCCAGCCAGGCAAAAGCCGTCTACCTGCTGCAGCGCATCCGGGTAGTCCCGAACACTACCTATGAACCGGTCCCGATCATGGTCGCTTCAACCGCGGATGCGATGGTCGATCCGATCCTCGATGCGAGCCTGGCCGGATTGGAGCCGCTCGATCTGACCTACTGCGGCCTCCGCAGCCCCTCCCCGACCCATCTCGAGTTCACCCGCAACATGGGGGCGGGGGCGACGATGGGACTCTCCCTGGTCGTCAATCACCAGCTCTGGGGGCTGGTGATCTGTCACCACCGCGAGCCCAGGCTGCCCAGCCCGGCGATGCGCGGCTGCTGCGACCTGCTGGGTCAGATCGTCTCCTCGCTGATCGGGCAGCGCATCGAGTGCGACACGCATGCCCAGGCCAGGGAAGCTCAGAAATCGCTTATGGAGATCAGCGCATCGCTCAGAAGCGGTAGTTCGGTCCTGCAGTGCCTGGTCGAAAACGAGCAGCGGGTGCTCTCGCTGGTCGCAGCCGGCGGGGCGATCATCTGCTTCGATGGGCGTCAGCAGTGTATCGGCAAAACTCCGCCGCAGCAGGCCGCCGAGCAGCTGATGGCGGCGCTGCGCACTGTCGCCCTCGACAAGGTTGTGGTCTACGACACTGCCTGGGAGATGGTTCCGGACGTAGCCGACGTGCGGCAGCAGGCCAGCGGAGTCCTGCTCATGTCCACCCTGATGGAGCCCTTTGAAGGGATCACGTGGTTTCGGCCCGAGGTTACCGCCACCCTGCGGTGGGGCGGCGACCCGGAGAGGCCCGCGGAGATCGATTCCATCACCGGCAGGCTCACCCCGCGCAAGTGCTTCGATGTATGGGAGACAAGCTTTCAGGGTCATTCGCTGCCCTGGCAGGATTCCGATATCGATGCCGCGGTGAGCCTCAAGGGGATCATCTCGAAGTTCAGGGTAAGCGAGGCGGCAAACGCGCTCTCCGTCTCGCGCATGGTCGATCCGCTGACCCTGCTGCCGAACCGGCGCTACTTCCAGGAAAAGCTGCAGGGCTGGACAGAGCGCAAGGACCTCTACGCCGGAGCGGTCATCCTGATCAACCTCGACCGGTTCAAGGTGGTGAACGAGGCCCTGGGACATGCCTCGGGCGACGATCTTCTCATCCAGGTTGCCAGGCGGTTCTCCGTGCTCGGCTCCGAGGACATACTGATAGCGCGCCTGGGAGGCGACGAGTTCGCTGCCTTCTGCCAAGGATTGACGACAGCGCAGGTCGACAAGGCCGCCGACCAGGTCCGCAAGCTGCTCTGTGCGCCCTTCCAGGTCTTTGGCAAGCCGTTCCGGCTGACGGCGAGCATCGGCGTGGCCCATAATTCGCACGGTGGAGAAGAGGAGCTGCTCTGGGCCGCCGACGTTGCCATGCACTATGCCAAGCGCAGCGGCCGCAACCGCTGCATGGCGTTTAACAAGCTGCTGCAACACACCGCCATCAAGAGCATGGAGACCGAACAGGACCTCTACCGCGCCCTCGAAGCCAAGGAGTTCACCCTCGTCTACCAGCCCCTGGTCACCCTGCCCCAGGGAGAGCTCTTCGGCTTCGAGGCGCTTCTGCGCTGGAACCACCCCTCGAAGGGGACTATACGGCCGCTGGATTTCATCCCTCTGGCCGAGGAGACGGGGTTGATCGTCCCCATCGGCGAGTGGGCGCTCAAGGAGGGCGCCCGCAGGATCAAAGAGTGGTCCGTCGCCTCGGGACGCAAACTGATCCTGCACGTGAATGTCGCTGCTCAGCAGCTCGTGAACCCGTCCTTCGTCCCGCTGCTCGAGAAGCAAATCCACGAACACGGCATCGAGCCGGAATCGCTCTCGGTCGAAGTGACGGAGAGTATTCTCATGCGGGACGTGGCCGTCGAGGCCCTCGGCAGGCTCAGAAAGCTCGGTGTGGGAGTCTCGATCGACGACTTCGGCACCGGCTACTCGTCTCTGGCATATCTGCGCAAGCTGCCGGTCGACCTGGTGAAGATCGACCAGAGCTTCGTTCGCCCGGCTGTCGAAGACGACAAGTCGCGCGAATTCCTGGCCACGATCCTCAAGCTCACCCAGACCCTCGGTCTCAAGGCCATCGCCGAAGGCGTCGAGACGGACCAGCAGCGTCTCGCCCTGGTCAAGGCAGGCTGCACATCCGCCCAGGGCTATCTCTTCTCCCGCCCATTGAAGCCGGAGGACATCCAGAAGCTGATAGAGCGCTGCAAAGCTGCTGGCGACTGGTCGATCCTGGCCTCCTGAGAAGAGGCCCGCCGAGCCGCATCACAGGCTCCAGTCCCCTTCGCCGCATGCGCCTAGCCCGTTTAGAAGAACGGGCCGGAAGACAGGGGCCAAAGACAGGGGCAGGGAAGACACGGGCAGGGAAGACCCGGGTTAGACGACCCGGCTGAGAGACCCTGTTCAGACCGGGCCGCTATCGTGCCGGGCGTTGCGATCTATCGAAGCTGAAAGTCGGGCGACCCCAGCAGCAGCGCGGCGAGCACCGCTGCATCCTTGTCGGCAGGCTGCGGCAGGCCCGCACCCTGTCCCAGCCCCGCGGCGGCGTTCTGCCCCGCACCCTTGAAGGCCGCCTGCTTCACGCCACCCTTCTTCGCCTTGGTCATTCCGTTCGCATCCATATCGCTGTCGTCGCCGCCTGCAGTCATCTGCTGCATGTTTGAGCCTCCCGCCGCCAGGGGAGCAGCAGCGGCCGTCTCCGCCTGAAGCTGCACCGCTCCGGAGTCGAGTTGCTTCAGCACCGTTGCCCTGGTCTGCGCGCGCAGCGGGAAGCTGAGCAGCACATTCTCGAGCTTCAGCTCCTTCTCAGGCGCCGGGAGCGCGGAGGGATCGTCGATCTTGAGCAGGGAATCGAGGTTGGTCAACGTACCGGCGCGGTTCGAGGTAAGGGCGATGGCGAAGTTGATGCGGGCCAGCAGGTCGCCGGAGTTGACCCACGCATCCGACTTCCACGAGTAGCCGTTCGGGGTCTGCATTCCATACAGCGGCATGCCAAGCTGGGCGATCGCCTGCACGATGGCCTGCGGCTGCACCGCTTCGCCGGCCGAGGCCCGTACCGCCGAGACGACGAACTCCTCAGGCGTCTTCACCTTGGCGCGGTAGGCGTCCTTCGACCAGAACTCCGGCGAAGAGAACATAGTGCGGAGCACCGAACGGATGTCTCCGTCGCTCTTGAGAAAGGTGTCTGCCATGCGGTTCACGAGAGAGGCGGGCGGGTTGTCGGAGACGAAGCGCACCGCCAGCTGCTGCGAGACCAGCCGGGCCGTCGCGGGGCTGGTCGCGAGCATGTGCAGCACCTCGAGGCCCTCCTTCATGCCGTCTTCCTTGATGTCTCTGCCGAGCACGTGCTTGGTTCCCGGCTCGTGCCGGTTCTCGTTGAACTCGAACTGTCCACCGTTGCGGTAGTTGCCGATCGTCCATCCGGTGAAGACCTTGGCGAGCTCCGTCACATCCTGCTGGGTGTAGCCGCCGTCGACGCCGAGGGTGTGCAGCTCCATCACCTCGCGCGCATAGTTTTCATTCAGGCCGAGCGACTTGGCCTTGTCCGCCTTAGGGCCCGATGCGTAGCGCTGCGCCATCGAGACGGCGCGGGAGTGCGGCCCCACACTGGTGAAGTTATCAAGGTAGAAGAGCATGGCCGGGCTCCTGGCAGTGGCGACCAGCAGGTCTTCAAACTTGCCCATCGAGCGCGGCTGGACGACGTTGTTCTGGTAGTCGGCGAGGTACCAGGGCGCGAACGGGCCCTTTTTCATATAGACGTTGAAGTGGTTGAGCCAGAAGTCGGTCATCACTGCCTGGAGCTGCCGTTCGCTATAGACGTCGGTCAGCATGCGGGTCTGCAGCACCTCGCCGCCGATCAACGCTGCGGGGCTGACAAGGGCCACGAGGGTCTCCTTCTGCTGAGGCGAGAGTCCATCGATCGCCTCCAGCTTCTGCTGCGGCGTGAGATGGCGGATGAAGCCGCGGAACTCCCCTGCCGGCAGCCCAACGAAGGCGTCGATCCGCTGGTCAGGTGGAAGGCTCAGCATCTGTTCGACATCCTGGCGGGAGTAGCGGCTGGGAGCATCGTCGGAGTCCGCCGTGCTGTCGAGCACTGTGTCTGTATTGGCGTTTGGCTTTGCGGGCTTCGCATCCGGTGAGCCGATCGCCTCTGCGCCCGATGCCATTGCCTCAGTCTGACCCTCGGCTTTCATCTCATTTTGATCGCCGGCAGCTCCAGCATTCGCCGGTATTGCCGCAGCCTGCTCCGCGTCCTGCTTGCCAGCCTCCTGTACCTTGCGCTGCTTGTAATAGGCGATCTGGTTCGCGTAGATGGCTTGTCCGATGCGGTCGCCCGGTATCTCGATGGGCGTGTTCTCGGGATCGCCGCCCTGGCGGCGCTCCGCGGGACGCCCGAAACGCTGCATCGCTCGGAACTGGCCTTGCTGCCCACCCTGGCCGCCGCGGCCCGCCGCGAGCGCACGGACCATCAGCTGCGAGGGGTAGCGCCGCTCCATCTCCTGCGGGCTGAGCTGCATGGCCGGGTAGAGGGCCAGCCGCGCCTGCAACGCGCTGTCGTCGATCCTCTCCGGGTTGAGCTGCTGGTCGATCCACCTCTCGACGCCCATCGCCTGCACCCGCGCGACGTCTCCCGGCCTCGGGCCAAAGCTGAGCCGATCGAGCGCATGCAGCGCCCGCTCGTCCGCGGGGATCGGAGCGGGCTTGACGAACTTCGCGGCAGGCGTCTCGGCAGCGTAGAGGGCGAGGGGGTTCTGGATCAGCACAGCGACCAGCAGACTTGCAGACAGGCGGTTGAGAAAATTCATGGGTGTCGCTCCCGAGCGGAGGGCTCTGCACATAGAGACCCTGCTTGCGCAGCTTTGTCGCGGAAGCGCATGGGCAGCCGGCAGGACCTTCCCCATCGGTAATGTCCCGCTGCACAGAAAAATCCCATGCCTCGACTGCGAGACATGGGATTTCTCTTTTTATGACGTGAGTGCAGCCATACCTGGATTCATGGCCGCCGGCGCAGCCGTCAGGGGCTGAATCCGAGTTGGCTAGAACTTCACATTCGGTACGGTGCGGGAGCCCTCGGAGGCCTCGAAGTAGGCGTTGTTCACCTGGAAGCCGGCGATGCCCGCCCAGAAGCTGTTGGGAAATTGCCGGATGAAGACGTTATAGTCCTGCAGGGCCTCGTTATAGCGGCGGCGCTCGACCGCGATGCGGTTCTCGCTGCCCGCCAGCTCGTCCTGGAGCGCCTGGAAGTTGGCATTCGACTTCAAATCCGGATAGTTCTCCGTCAGGACGAGCAGACGGCCGAGCGCGCCGTCGAGCTGACCGTTAGCCGCGATCTTGCTCGCCGGGTCGCGCGCATTCAGCAGGCCCGCGCGTGCATTCGCGATGTCGCCGAACACCGTCTGCTCCTGCTTGGCGTAGCCCTTTACGGTCTCAACCAGGTTGGGAATCAGGTCTGCCCGCCGCTGCAGAACGATGTCTACCTGCGACCACGCTGTCTTCACCGTCTCCTGCTTGACGACCATCTGGTTGCGTGCGTTGACGTAGCTGCCAAATCCCAGCAGAACGATAAAGAAGAGAACTGCGATGATGCCTATTCCGACCCAAAGTCCCCGTCTCATTCCACTCTCCTTGAAACCTTCCTGCTGCCGCCGAGCCTTTCGGCCCGGCTCTGATCACCGAAATTTGCGCTTCGGCTCCCGTGCCTTCAACTCTGATGCTGCCGCACTCCGCTCGACGTTGAACTGCGCCAGGCGCTCAGACCAGCTTACCAACTGCCTCCGGCACCGCCGCCTCCGGAGCTTCCGCCGCCAAACCCTCCAAAGCCGCCACCATCTCCGCCGCCGCCGCCAAAACCTCCACCGCCGCCGAAGCCGCCGCCACCCCAGCCGCCTCTGCCTCCACCACCGAGAAACATACCGAGCAGGAAGCCCAGCAGACCGCCGCCGCGAGCCCGGCTCGCCATGACGATGAAGACCAGCAGGATGATCCCGAAGAAGATCAGCCGCCCGAAGGAAAATCCCGTCTGCGGCTGCTCCTCCGGCGGGCCCTGTGGGGCGACGGGCTGCTGCAGCGTGACGCCCGCGTCGGCGGCAATGGTCTGGCCGATCTGGGTGACTGCGCCGGTGACCGCATCGTCGTAGTTGCCGGCCCGCAGCGCCGGAACCATGGTGCGGCCGATATTGCCGACCTTGCCGTCCGGCAGAATGCCTTCCAGGCCGTAGCCGACCTCAATCCAGTACTTATGGTCGGCCGCGGCGAGCAGCACGATCACGCCCTTGTCGCTTGCCTTCGGCCCGACCTTCCAGGCCTCCTCGAGCTTGACCGCGTAGTCGGACGGATCGTCGCCATCCAGAGTCTTGATGGTGACAACTGCAATCTGGGCGTGGGCCTGGTGGTCGACCTCGGAGCAGTACTGATTCAACTGCTGCTGCGTGTCGGCGGAGAGCACTCCGGCCACATCGCTGACGTAGTTGGCCGGCGCAGGGAGGTCCTGAATCCGCTCGCCACGAGCGATGGACGAGGCTCCGAGGAGCGCAAGCAGCAGGGTCGACGCGCTAATCGCTCTCGAGTGCATCCAGATAGATTGTACGCAAGCAGCGAAAGGGGCGTTCCCGATTGGGAACGCCCCTGGCCTTACGATCTTTCGCGTGATCGGTCTTTGCGGCCTAGAGAGTAGATTCGATCTCAAAGCCCCAGGCCTCAAGGAGCGGCTCGGGGATATACTTCGAGTTCTTGTTCCGGCGCGCCCATTCGCGAAGGCGAGTGGAGCGGATATACTGATCCGGAGTCAGCTTGAACTCCTTGACCACCTGCTCGAACGAGGTGACGGTAGGAACGACAGGACCGATCGGCTCGGGCTTTCCCCAATTCGGATTTCCACGACGCTTAGCCATTGTTTTGTTGTCCTTAGCGGTACAAAGTGACGTACAAAGGCGCCCGGCGCTAATGACTTTGCTCTAGGTGGAGCAGGCCCGCCGGGGTGACACAAACTTATCTACTCTAACGGATATTTCTCCGTAAATCAATAGGTAATTGCACTTCCGCAGGGCCTAATGAGCTACGGTCGCGTCCGAAAACCTACATCTCACCGCGTCCAAATGACGACATCCCTGTGCTTCGAAGGTCAAGTATCGCCCGCGCAAGAGCCTGTGAGTCTAGTATGGGGACCGTGATTACGCCGGGAAGGCCGACTAGCCCGCAAGCGTCCGTCGCGATTACTGGAATCTTCGCCGCCATCATTCGTAGCAGCTCACGTGGCTGCGACTCCAAAATCGAAGGTGCAACCACCGCATCGACCTGAGGCTGGCACCTGAATGTACCTGGTTCAGTGTTGACCCCTTGCCAAAAACCGTCTCCCTCGAGTTGCGGGCCTCGGACCCAGACTTTAGCGCCTACCATTACGGCAGCCTCTCGTACCTCGTAAGCTCCCTTGCGCCCGACTGTGGGTCCAGGAAAGTAAAGCACTGGCATTTCACTTCGCTCGCGCGGCACGATGGGCCCGGAAAGAGGCAAGTCCCACGGTAGCCGCACTAACTTGTGAGCAAACAGTGCAGCGACGGCGGAGTGCGGCGTGATGATGCGCTCTGCACATTCCAGTGCTTCGTCTTCATAGTCTGTCAACCAAGATGGCGCTCGAAAATCCAGGAGAGTTGGGGACTCGGGGTGCGCCTCTGCCGCAGCATCGAGCGCTAGCTGTGAGGAGGCCATGGGGAGACCGGTCATGAGCACGTGAACACCTCGACCGCCCAGATCTCCGCTCATCCACAGAAAAGGGAGCAAAGATTGTGAAACGACGACGTTGTCTATGTCAGGATCGAGAGCACCCGCCAGAGTGGCGGACAGCTTCCGAGCCCTGTCGAGTAGAGCTCGCTGGCGAGCCGCTCCCTGATGTGCCAGCCGTCGGGAGGCAAGCGCAAATTGAAGAGTGGTGATAGTCGCGGTCCTCACGCTGCCGATGTCTGCCGTGGGCCAGTCGTAATTTGGCCTCCGCCAACGCTTCCCTCGAATTGGAATCGCGGCGGCGTCGTGTGGCGCCTGGCTCTCAGAGACAAACCTCCGAAACTCTGGCCACGCCGCATCAAGCAAAAAGGCCGTCCGCCTCTTTGCCGCACTACGGGAACTGCCGTGCCGAAAACACTGCACACGGCCGCAGCTGTCGCAGCCAAATTTTGAGACGAAGGGAGTGATCGGAGAACAGTGTAGGTTGATCCCGGCCCGATGCTCCTGAGCTTCTCCTTCAAGGCTGACGATCAGATCGGAACTTGTCATCTGGACGTTGATGCGCACAGTTGTCCTGCATCGGAAGCGCAGATCGACGTAGTTCCAGGCTACTGTCGCATCCCGACCGACCGCTGTGGCTGAGCCGGGCACAATCCGTGAGTGGGCATGGCGCTCCACAATCTCGCATCCGGCGAGGAGCGCCACACCATATAGAGCGTTCGAAAGCTGACACAGACCGCCGCCGATCGACGGTACCATGCAGCCTTGCTGCAGCATGCGGCCTTCAACGTAGCCATGAAACTTTGTAGGTCTACCGACAGTCCGCCAGAAGCTGAAGACGCCGCCCGCCGGGACCACAGTACCGTTCAAACGCTTCGCTGCCAGACGGATGTTTTGGACTTTTCCGAGTTGGTACCACTGTTCTGATGCTCGCTCATCAGTCCACAAAGGGCTTGAGGAACTGGCCAGTATAGTCTGGGAGCCGCGTGCAAGGTCCTGAGGAAAGCGACGGAGGTGCTGCCGCGAGTCCGATGCCATTCGTTTCACCTGAAGCAAGGTAGCCTTCAGCCTGAAGAGCGCTGCTTCCAGCCGGCTTGGTACCTCCACAGCTTCTGGCACTACGTCGCTCTTGAGCATCTCAGGCTGTATTCTAGTCCGTGAGTCTGGCCAGCCAATTTCCTTGTCCGGCGCCAAATCAAGCTTTACCCTCCACCCGGGGGGACGACGGTATCTTCTTCAAGGTCTCCACTTCGATAACGGCGGAACGAACAGCTATGGGTGGCCCATGTCTCGATTCTGAGACATGGGTATGTGGAGTGTGCAGCAAAATCTCACGCAGCGACCAATCCTAGCGGTGCAAAGTCCTGACGCTTGGCTGTACGAGCCTATCTGCCGATGACTTCGACCGGCGCGGCGTCTGAGCCCGCAGGGGCGCCGCCCTTGCCGGGGTAAGTCAACCTTGCTGCCGCGTCGTCCCAGTGCATCGGGGTGACCTGGCCGCCGGTCTTTTCGTAGTCGTAGGTCACTCCATCATCGGAGTACATCGTGAAGTCAGCATCCGCGCCCGGGTAGACCTCGACCTTCGAGATCTTCTGCGCGTCGCGGGTGCTATCCACCGGCGCGCCCATGGGGACGATCGAACCGGCCCGCACGAAGAGCGGCAGCTTGTCGATAGGCGCAGCGACCTCGATCGTCTGCCCGCCGTGAAAGCGCTCCCTGGTCCAGTAGTTATACCAGTCCGCTCCGGCCGGTAAATAGACCTTGCGAGTGGTTGCGCCCTGCTCCGTCACGGGAGTTACAAGGAAGGCCGGCCCGAACATATACTCATCGCCCAGTTCAGCCACCTTGGGATCGTTCGGAAAGTCCATGAAGAGGGCCCGCATATAAGGCGCGCCGGTCTTATAAGTGCCATAGCCCAGCGAGTAGATATATGGCATTAATTCATAGCGCAGCTTTAGATAATTCTCAAGAATAGGCTCAGCCTGCTTACCGTATGACCAGACCTCGTTGTAAGTCCTGCTGCCGTGCGTCCTGAAAATCGGCAGAAATGTCGCATATTCGAACCAGCGGGTGTAGAGCTCGGGATAATCATCATATCCGCCGACATTATCTCGCGCGTCCGATGGGTCGAGCAGCGGTGGGTGCACTGGGTGATGCTCCCTGGGCAGGTACTGCCATCCACCTGTGTCGTTACTCCAGTAAGCCATGCCCGTCGCAGTGAAGTCGAGACCGATAGGTACCTGGCGCTTCAATGTATCCCAGGTGGGAAAGATATCGGACGACCACATGATCGTGCCATTGTGCTGCGATCCAAGGTAAGCGTCGCGGCTGAGTATCAATGCGCGGTGTGGAACGTCGCGGCGAAAGCCGTCATAGATCGCGCCGGTGTGGAAGAGCGGATACACATTGAAGTAACGCGTGCCGGGCCCGATCTTCCAGTAGGCGCCATTCGGAGGCAGGTCAGGCTCGGTCTCATCGGCCCAGAAAGAGTCGAATCCCTTGCTGACCAGGTTGTCGCGGATCACTCCCCAGAACCACTTAGCCGCGGCAGGGTCAGTCGTATCTATGTCGGAGCCAGCGCGATCGTAAGGCAGACCGTTCACAGGCTTGCCATCGGCTGTGTGCTCAAACCAGCCGTTCTTAAGCACCGTGTCGAAGTAGCGCGACCCCGGCGTGAAGCGCGGCCACACGCTGATCATGGTCTGGAACCCCATCTCGTGCAGCTGCTTGTTCATGGCCGTCGGGTCAGGCCACTTCACCGGGTCCATGTCCATCTGGCCCATCCTGGTGTAGTAGAACCAGTCGACCACGATCACATCGGCCGGCAGATGGCGCTCGCGATAGCCCTTGGCGACGGCGAGCACCTCGTCCTGCGTCGAGTACTTCTGCTTGCACTGGATGTACCCGTAAGCCGCCTTGGGAAGCATCGGAGTTACGCCGGTGAGCTGCCGGTATCCGCCGTAGATCTCGTCCGTATTGTTGCCCGCGATGACGAAGTAGGAGACGCGGTCGCCGACCTCCGAGCTCCAGCGGGTCTGCTCGTTCAACCCGGGGATGATGGTCGTCTTCGACGGATTGTCCCAGAGCAATCCATAGCCTTTATTCGTCACGAGGAAGGGGACACACACATTCGGGCCGCCCGCCGAGACGTAGTCGTGCCAGCAGCGGATGGTGTGCCCCCGATGATCGAAGAATCCTTCCTGGTTCTGTCCCAGTCCGTAGTAGTGCTCGTCGTCAGGGGAGGCGAAGTTCGCGCCGACCACAAAGAAAGGCGCGTCGGCCGGACGGCGGTCGTTATCGAGGCTCGCTGTCCCGTCCTTGTGGTTGGGCACGGCCATCGCCCAGCTCTGCATGTCGGTGAGCGTCTTGCCGTCGACCGTCGAGACCACGATGTGGGCGTCGGGAGCGGATCCGTTAAAGAACTTTGCGATATCAAGCTCGCTCGGAACAGGATGCCCCGGCCGGTCACCGTCGACCCTGACGATCAGCCGCGACGATCGATACGTGTCACCATCAACGGTTTGTATGTGCTTCCACCCCTCAGCCGAGGGAGCGCCAACGACCCCGTAACCGGGCGCCGCGCTGGCCGCTTCCTTCATCTTGCTCAGGGTGACGCGGATGATATTCGGGGCGTAGGGCTCGAGGACTATGGTCGCCTCGCCGCGCTCGAGTACTACCTTCTGCGCATGCGCGGCCGCACCAGCAACCAGCGCCAGACCCACGATGGCAACCCACCGCACCAGTGTGCGTCGAAAACCTGGACTCATCTTACCTGCCTCTCGAGGATGTCGTGCCTCTGCAACAGATGAGTGTACCCTCTCGCGTCAGCCTGTGGAGGGCGCCGGCTGGTCAGGCA
>DASWVB010000022.1:0-57231 GCA_036401375.1 Acidisarcina sp. | reverse complement strand
GGCTTTTCTGGCTTGGTTCGGAGGAAACGCTCGTCCAGAGGCTGGCGCCCGCTGAAGCCGGATTCGACCGTGTGCCAGTGGGTGATGCGGGTCTCGCCCATCTTCCAGCAGAGCAACACGATCTCCCCGTCGATGCGGCAGGGGAAGTCAAGCAGGCCGGTATCGAGGTCCTTCACCTGCACGCCGATCGCGTCGATCTCGCTGACCACATCACGGGCCCGTTGTATGAGCGCATCCAGCTCGGTGCGGCGCCGCATGATCGCTACAACGTCGATGTGCATGCCACCGGTGATGAAGATGCGCTGCCGCACCTCCTGGAGTCCGTCTTCAATCTCCTGGGCTGCCGTCTTGGCCTCAACGGCGCGCTTCAACAGGGACTCGAGGACAGGCACGAGCAGTTGCGCCTCTTCAAGGTTGAATGTCTTCATTTCCCGATTTTAGCTCCCCGTTCTTGTTGCACCGGCCATCCCTCCGGCGAGAAGTTTAAGCCTTGATCTCTAACATCCGGTCGAGTGCGATCCGGGCCCAGTGTTTCACATCGTCCCGCACCTGGATGCGATTCACAACGCGGCCCTCGATCAGGTTTTCGAGCGCCCAGGCGAGATGCTGTGGGCTGATGCGATACATCGTGGTGCAGAGGCAGCCGGTATCGTCAAGGGTGATGATCTTCTTGCCCAGGGGCGCAAACCGCTTTGCCAGCCGATTGACCAGGTGGATCTCCGTACCGATGGCGAAGCTGGAACCTTCCGGCGCCTGCTCCACTAACTGGATGATACGTTCCGTCGAACCCATCGCGTCGGCTTTCTGGCAGACCTCCCAGCGACACTCGGGGTGAACGACGACCTTGATCCCTGGGTACTTGGCCCGCACCGCATCGACGTGGTCAGGCAGGAATCGCTGGTGCACGGAGCAATGGCCCTTCCAGAGAATGATCTTCGCGGCGCGCAGCCGGGCAGGAGTCAACCCGCCATTGATCTGATATGGGTCCCACACCACCATCTCGCTGAGCGGGATGCCCATGGCAAAGGCGGTGTTGCGTCCGAGGTGCTGATCGGGTAGAAAGAGGATCTTCTCCGCTCGCTCGAAGGCCCATCGAAAGGCCGCTGCGGCGTTGGAAGAGGTGCAAACCAGGCCGCCGCGCTCGCCGCAGAACGCCTTGATCGAGGCAGCAGAATTCATATACGTCAGCGGCAACAGGGTCTCATTCGTCAGGCCTAAGGCCATCAACGAATCCCAGCAATCCTCCACCTGGCCGATCTCCGCCATGTCAGCCATCGAGCAGCCGGCGTTCAGGTCAGGCAGGATCACCTGCTGACCCTCGGCACCGAGCAGGTCTGCACTCTCGGCCATGAAGTGCACTCCGCAGAAGACGACATAAGGGCTGCGAGCCTCGGCGGCGATCTTTGAGAGCTTGTAGCTGTCGCCGGTGAAGTCGGCGAAGCGGATCACCTCATCGCGCTGGTAGTGGTGGCCGAGCAGGATGGTGCTCGCGCCGAGCTGCTTGCGGGCAGCAGCAATGCGCGCATCCATGGTGTGATCGGGCAGGGTGAGGTAGTTCTCGAGCGAACATACGTCGGGTGCGGGGTCGAGATCGGGCCGTGAAGCCTCAACGACTTCTTCCAATAGAGTGCTCAAGGTAGTACCGCCTTCAGTCCAGGCGCGTCCTTTATCAGACGCCGTGAACGGGGATGTTGAAAGCAATGCATGGCTGCAGTGGATTCGCTGCGGCTGCCGGATGACCGGAGCACACCCAACCCACGGGGATGTTGCAACCTTGTTCATAAGATGCGCCCCCCTGCCGCTGGTCGCAAAGACTCAGCACGCCGGGCGGAACATCTATCCATCCATAGTAATACGACGTTAACGATGGCGTCCCGGCAGGTGGCAGCCGAACGGCGGATGTTTCCCACTCATCGCATGCGCGATGCGTGGGGCACCCGGCTGTTCTGCACACCCAAATCGCTGCCATCCTTTCAGCTAAGGGAGGTCGCGGGTCAGGTAAGCAGTGACGCTCAAGGCCACTTTACGTTGAGGGCGTAGATCTCCTGACTTCCGACGTCGCGAGTGAAGAGCGGGGACCCGTCCGGCGCTACGTTGATCTGGTTGCCTTCGTAGGCATCGTTCACCCGGCGGATGACAGTCATGCTCATGATTGTCTCTACCTTCTTATCGGCAATTCGTATGCGAAAGGCATGCGGGTCCGCCGCTTGATTCGTGTAGTACAGGTATTTGCAATCTACCGACAAGAACCAATTTTCCAGGACACCTGACATCAGCTCAGTGCGCTTTTGACTCTTAAGATCGAGGACCACGAACTTCGTATCATCCTGATTCCATGAGAGCACCGAGTCCTGCGAAAGCCACCAGAAGCCCACCAGATCAGCTGAAGAGGGAACCACAGAGACCTTCCCGGTGCGCAAGTCCGTGATCTGCAACTTCCAGGCGCCGCTCTGCCCCCAGTGGGTGCCAGGCGCCATGGAGGCTGTCCCCCGCAGGTTTCCGTCCGGAGATAACTGCCCGTCGGGAACCCTTTCGGGTACGCCACCCTCCATCCCGATGACGTAAGATGACCCATCCTGGTCCTGGAACTGGACCTGCTTCCCGTCCGGCGAGAGGTAAGGCCAGGTTGCTACCAGGGGCGGGAAGGTGAGCTGCAGGCGTTCCGTCCCGTCGACGCGGCTGCGCCACAAGGTGTGCTCTGGATAGGACGCATACGCCACCCATTGGCCGTCCCTCGAGAAGGTAGGCTGGATGGCCGAGACGCCAGAGAGGAACGGCACAAGCCGCTTCGACTGCATGTCGTAACGGACCAGCTCTCCGCGCTGTTGAATGCCGAGAGCAAAGATTTGCTTTCCGTCCTTGCTGAGGGTCGGGCCCGAGAACGACAGCGGGCCATTGGTAAGCCGGACCGGGGGCGGAGCAGGGCGAAACCAGCCAGCCTGCGTGGACACCGCCCACATGTCGACTCTGCCTCCGCGGATAGCCCCATCAGCACGTTCATAGACGAGGAACTTCCCATCCAGGGTCCAGGAAGAGCAGCACACGGCTGTTCCGGTGTCTGGTATCTGCCGGAACCTTGACCCGCCTGGGTCGGACTCGATCAAACCCTGGTTGCTCCATGGATCGTTCCCGCTGTCAAAGACGATGCGTTTGCCGTTGGGGGAAAGGCTGGCATTGAGAACCTTGCCGGTATAGCTGAAGAGCTTGTGTGGGTTCGAGCCGTCCGCCTCGGCAACGTTCAGGGCGTTACCCTCTGAGTAAGCTATCCGTCCGTCCGAGAGAAACGACGCCTGGCCGTTTAGGGAAGACGCCACGACAGCCCCAACCCGCTGCGCCGCCCCTGTCGGCAGCGGAAGCGTTAACAGGGTGTACGCCTGATAGTCCGCGATCGCAGCGGCCAGCAGCCGCGACCCGTCAGGCGCGACGCCGATCACAGTGGAGTCCTCATTACTGGTGGGTATGGCGGCAGTCTGCCCGCCTGTCGCCGCTACCTGGGCGATCCGGTTGCCTCTAGGCACTGCTTCGTTGAAGTAGACTCTTGACCCGTCAGTGAAGACGTGCGTGCCCACCTTCGGCTCGCCGTCGTCTGTAAGCTGAATGATCGACTCCACCACCGGGACGGCTGGCGGCGACCGCCACCAAAAGGCGAGGGCTGCAGCGCTCGCAACAACAACGGCCGCGGCGGCGGCAGGCCAGATCCAGCTTCTGGGCGGGGCTTCGCGGCCTGCGACGCCGACTGCGGCGCTGCCCGAGCCCGATAGCGCCTCGAGCGCGAAGGCCAGGTCGGAAGCGGATTGGAAGCGCTGCTGCGGATTCTTTTCGAGGCAGCGTTGCACCACTCTCTGCAGCGCCAGCGGAGTGGCGGGCGCTATCTGCGAGATGCTGGCCGGGTCTTCCTTGAGAATGGCAAACATCGTCTCCGCCGAGGTCGGCTTGCGAAAGGCGCGCTCCCCGGCCAGCATCTCGTAGAGCACCACTCCATAGGCAAAAATGTCGGCGCGATGGTCTGCGGGTTCGCCGCGCACCTGCTCGGGCGACATGTATCCAGCGGTTCCCATGGTCACCCCGGCTTCGGTGCCAAGGCCCTGCGTGGCAGTCTCTCCCGCAGATGCTTTCCCCTGGGCCAGCTTGGCCAGGCCGAAGTCGAGGATTTTGACCCTGCCATCCCTCGTAACAAAGAGGTTTTCGGGCTTTAGATCGCGGTGGACGATCCCCTTTTCGTGCGCCGCTGCCAGGCCATTCGCGATCTGCACTCCGTAGTCGATCGCTTTACGCAGGGCAATCGGCGCGCCGGGCAGATGGTCGCGCAGGGTTGAGCCGTCAAGGAGCTCGGAAACGAGGTAGGGCGCGCCCTCATGCGTCCCGAACTCGAACACAGCAAGGATGTTCGGGTGATTGAGAGCCGCAGCGGCGCGCGCCTCCTGTTCGAAACGGCTCAGGCGATCGGGGTCCTTTGAGAAGGAGGAAGGGAGCACCTTAATCGCGACATCCCGCCCTAGCCTCGAATCGCGGGCGCGATAGACTTCGCCCATTCCTCCGGCTCCGAGCAGGGCAATGATCTCGTACGGGCCCAGACGCGAGTGGGGCAGCAGCGGCATGATCCAGAGAGATTATAGCGGCGACCTGTTCGTATATTGTTCGGCGAACAAGCCGCCAGTAGATATACCAGGCGTCTTGTGCCGGTGTTTGAACCCGCTGACAATCTGGCCGCGCTGCCAACCCCCTGTTTAAGGCAGAGAGGAGGAAGTAGGGCCAAAGCTTAGCCCGAACGATCCGGCGTTGATCAAACGCGTCGGCTCCTGTGACTGCGAATTTGTGAGCCTACCCGCGCGGCGGGTATCATGAGGGTCGATGCATTTTGCTGACAGCATAGCCCTGTTCCTGATCGCGCTAGTCTTGTTCGGCCCTAAAAAGCTGCCCGAGATCGCGCGCCAGCTTGGCAAGCTGATGGCGGAGTTTCGCCGCGCAAGTAACGAGTTCAAGACCCAGATCGATGAAGAGTTGCGCACCGCCGAGCAGGTCGACCGGCAGAAACAGATCACCGCTGCTGCCGTTGCTTCACCCCCAGTCACAGCCACTCCGGCCCTTACGCAACCGGTGATAGCTCCACCCCGCACAGGCGCTGTGGTTAGCCAGCAGGCCTGTGGCGATCCGGCGGAGGCAGGCGCCTCGCCCCCGAACGGCCGATACCTTGAGCCGTCCGACTACGAACAGAGTGATCCGCAAAGATTCGACGCGCCGAATGTGGAGAGGTCCGGTTCCACCAGCGATCCCGCTGAGTTGCAGAGACCGGACAGAACCCGCACCGAAGCATCAGTGCAGGTGTATGAAGAGCAATATCCCACGCAAGAAGGCTTTTCCCCTGCTGCCCCAACGGCTGCCGTCGGTCCACCCCTCTTCGGCACGCTCTTCAGAGAATCGGATCCGGTCTTTGACATTCCGTTCGCCGATGCTCAAACGACCAGGTCCTCGGTCAGTGAGGGCTACCCCGCAGCGGGTGATGCCCTTCCATCAAGCGATAGCCGCGCTTCTGCCCTGAAGGAAAGCGTAAATGCCTCAGGCGAACTGACCCCGGTCGAGGGATCGGCCGCAGAGAACGCCCAGGCCAGCATCCATCATGGTTGATATTGCCGACCGCGCACGCGCCGCGGTGACAGAACGCAGCGAACTGCCGGGCATGAGCCTGCTCGAGCACCTCGAGGAGCTGCGCAGACGGCTGGTGCGCTCGGCCATCGCGCTGGTCATCGGATTCTTTATCGCTTACTACTTCCATGACCGGATCTTCGGATTCATGCAGGCCCCTATCATCGGAGCGCTCAAGAAAAATCACCTCGACACCCAGCTGATCATTCATAACCCGATCGACGGCTTCAACATGTATCTGAAGATCAGCTTCATGGTCGGCTGCATCATCGCATCGCCGTACATCCTCTATCAGATATGGCTTTTCATCTCGCCGGGCCTCTACCACCACGAGAAGCGCTGGGTCACTCCATTCATGATCGGGACTGTAGGGCTCTTCCTCGCCGGCGCGTTTTTCGGGTACCGCTACGTATTTCCTGGGTCGCTGGACTTTCTCTTCGTCTATTCGAAGCAATTCAAGCCGCTGATCGAGATCAACGAATATACCGACCTCTTTACAACCGTCATCCTGGGGCTCGGCGCGACCTTCGAGTTGCCCATCCTGGTCATGTTCCTATCGCTGTTCGGCATAGTGAGCCCTAAATTTCTTTGGAAGAACATTCGCTATGCGATCATGATCATCTTCATCATTGCCGCCATCATTACGCCCACCCCCGATCCGCTCACCATGTTTGTCTTCGCCAGCCCCATGCTCTTTCTTTACCTGGTGAGCATCGGGGTGTCGTTCCTCGTTCATCCGGCGCGGCGCAGGCGTAAGGCGGCCGCCGCGGCATGAGGGCATTCGCTCGATCGGTGAACTTTTTCTGCTCGCTCGGTATTCTCCTCTCAACTGGCATTGCAGTCCAGGCTGCGCCGCCCGTTGAGCGCGTAAACGGCACCCGTGCGCTTGACTACACGCGGGAATTTGTTGCCACCTCTGGACGCCGATGGGTCGGCAGCCCAGGTCATGACCGGGCGGAGGCATATATTCGCAAGCAGTTCGCGAAGGATGATCTGGTGCTTGACAGCTTCACCACCTCGACACCCGCAGGCGCGATGGAGATGCACAACTACATCGTGCGCTTTCCCGGAAAGAAGGACGGGATCATCGTGCTCGCGTCGCACTACGAGACCAATTACCCGCTGCGAAATATCAACTACGTAGGCGCAAATGACGGCGGCGCGACCACCGGCCTGTTAGTCGAACTCGCGAATCACCTGCGCCTTGCCGGTAGAGCTAAAAACGCAAAGGCGGCGCCGCACAAGCTCGATGGATATAGCGTCTGGCTCGTCTTCTTCGACGGCGAAGAGGCCTTTGAGCAGTGGTCTCAGTCCGACTCCACCTATGGCAGCCGCCATCTCGCCGCAAAGTGGCAGAACGACGGCACCCTCAAGCGCATCAAGGCATTTCTGCTGCTCGACATGATCGGCGACCGCGATCTTGACATCCTGCGGGACGCAAACTCGACACCCGGCATGGTCGATCTCGTAGGAGAGGCGGCCAGGCTTGCAGGGGCACAGTCCTACTTCTATAAAACCGAGAGTGAGATCGAAGACGACCATCTTCCCTTCGTCAAGCGGGGCGTGCAGTGCGACGACATCATCGATCTCGACTACGGGCCTCACGATGCCGCCCATCCAGACGGGTACCATCACACGGCGGAGGACACGATGGATAAACTCAGCGCGAAGAGTCTCGCTGCGGTAGGCGACACTGTCCTCCAAGCGATCCGGTTGATCGATCAGCATTGACCGGAGGAGCAGGCCGGCTCGGGATGTTTTCTCTTCGCGTGAGGAAACCGCAAGCCTGGCAGACGAAAGACGTCTCTCGTTCGCCGTCCACCAGCCGTGACATGCCAGGCAAGCAGCTATAAGATTGAGGCTATCTACAACAGCATCTTTGCATGAATCCCTCGTCCGCTCAGGCGACGATCTATGCCTCTGCAGCAAGCCCTGCGTTCAGCAGGGGACTCGCGCTCACGGACCGACTAGGATGTTCTAAATTTCCAACGAATGAACGAGAAGCGCCCTTGGGAGTGAACTGCCTGTGACGCCGATCAGCACACCTGCCATCTCCATCCTTATTGTCTCCTTCAACACCAGGGACATCCTCCGCGAATGCCTCCAGTCGGTGCAAGCGGCCACCGGCAAGTTGGACATCGAGACGATCGTGGTCGACAACTGCTCCAGGGATGGCTCTGCAGCGATGCTCCGCGCCGATTTTCCTGCAGTCCTACTCATCGAGAGCGAGAAGAACCTTGGCTTCGGAGGTGCAAACAATCTGGCGTGGGAGAGGGCCCGCGGACAATATATAGTCCTGCTGAACTCCGACGCCTTTCTGCGCGAAGATACCCTGCGACTCTCGCTTCAAAAGATGGCGGCCGATCCGGGCGTCGGGCTGGCCGGTGGGCGACTGGTTGGGCGCGACGGCGCTCTGCAGCCCTCGGCAAGGATGTTTCCCGGGTACCTTCGCCAATTGCTGACCATGTCAGGGCTCGCGGCCCGCTATCCTTCCTCGCGCTTCTTCGGTCAGCCGGACCGCACCTGGGCGGACCCGATGAAAACAGCGGAGGTCGACTGGGTTCCTGGAGCCTACTCGATCATCCGAGCTGACCTGCTGCAGCGCATCGGCTTCTTCGACCCGCGCTTCTTCCTCTACTACGAAGAGGTGGATCTCTGCCTGCGCATCAAGCAGGCTGGCTTCAAGGTGATGTACTGGCCAGAGATCGAGGTCGTGCACATCGGAGGCGAGTCGTCCCGCCAGGTCAAATCCCTCGAGATGTCCCAGTCCGGTGCGCAACTCGTGCTTTGGCGAATGCGAAGCACGCTGCTCTACTACCGCAAGCACCGGGGATGGCTCGCGATCGGTGCGCGCTGGCTTGAAGAGGGCTGGTACTCGCTCCGGGCCTTGAGAAATCGGCTGAAGAGTTCAGAAGAGGCAAAGGCGCAGGTGCGAAATCAGCGACGGCTTGCAGCCTTGATGACTACCGCATGGAAAGAGACGCGCGGCGGCAGGGTCTCACCACCACAGCCCTGGTGACGCGCAGCAGGGAACGTCGTCATGCGCAGAGTTCGCGCTTCAAGCATCAAAGTGACTGATGAGTGAGCGCGTGGCGCCCCTATGCTCACACTCCTGCAATGATATTGGACAAGTGACATGCCGTGGCTCTCCTTGACACCCCTTGGCAGCCTTCCTAGAATCAAATAGGAGTGCTGCCTGAACTTTCGGCGGGCCCTCTGCTTTGAACGGCCACTTGAGGAACTATTTAGGTGAACATCCCCGTCAGGATCAGCTCCCGCGAGCGGCTTGTCCTCACTGCGATCATCGAGAACTACATCGCTACGGGTGAGCCGGTGGCGTCGCAGGCGATCGCGCTGCGCCTCGGGAACAAGGAAGGTCTGAGCTCGGCTACCATCCGCAACGTTATGGCCTCGTTGGCCGACCAGGGCCTGCTCGATCAGCCGCATAGCTCGGCAGGGCGCATCCCGACGCCGCAGGCCTTCCGCTACTACGTCGATCAACTCGCCCTGTCCTCAAGTGCAGCGCCCGGAGGTGGAGAGGGCCTCACCCAGGAGCGGCGGGATTTGATCGAGGAGAGCTTCGCAGGCGTCAGCAGTCGCCAGCAGTTTCTGGAGCGTACCTCGCACGTGCTGGCACTGATCTCAAACGGAGTCGGAGTCGCCATCGCCTCCACCTCCGAGATTCACGCGCTCGAGCATATCCACTTCTCGCGGTTGACGGCCGGTCGCGTGCTCGCGGTGGTGGTGACCAGGGCCGGAGTCGTGCTGGATCGGGTTCTCATGCTTGATCACGATCTGAGTGCCGGTGAACTCGAGGCCGCTGCGCAGTTCCTCAACCAGAGCTTTCACGGCTGGTCGATCGAGCGCATCCGCGGCGAGCTGAGCCATCGCATAGAGCAGGAGCGCAGCGAATACAACAGGCTGATGCAGTCTGTCACACAGCTCTGTCTCAATGGTGCTTTCGATCCATCGATTGGCACGCAGGCCATCTTCGTCGAGGGTGTCGGCAACCTGATCGGGGGCGAGGCAGATGGAGAACGATTGAGGCAGCTGCTCGGTGCCCTCGAAGCGAAGCAGCGTCTGATCGAGCTCCTAAACGCCTATGTGGATGCGCGGCAACAATCCGTCCGCGTCGTAGTTGGCCTGGAAGACGCCATGCCCGAGATGCGCAACCTTGTCTTGATCGGCGCACCGGCCCTGCTCGGCACAGAGAGTGTCGGCTCTCTCGCGGTTATTGGTCCTACCCGGATCCAATACCAGGATACGATGAACGTCGTATCTTTCATCGCGCAGCTCTCGGAGCGCATACTGCAGCCCGTGCAGTGACAGCCCACGAGCAGCGTGAATCGCCGGCCGATACCACCACAAGGCCCACCGAACGAAAGAAGCAGAGTCTGCAGGAGAAGTTCAGGAATGTATTTACAACGACTAGAGCTAACGAAGAGAGCGACAAGGCCAAGATGCTGACTGACGAAAAGATCGAATCGCAACAGAACACGGACCCTCAATCGGATCCAACTGACTCCGCCGCTGCAGGTGTGATCGGCGAAGCCGGCGCGGCTGAACCCGGAAGCGAACAGGTAAATCAGCAGGGCGACCTCGGATCGGTTCCCGCCATCGAGTACCTCCGACTCAAGACGGAGCTTGACCACGCACAGGATCGCGCGGCGCGCCTGCAGGCAGACTTTGATAACTACCGCAAGCGTGAAGCACGCGAGCGCGCGGAGTTTCGTGAGTATGCAGTAGCCGGCGCCGTCGAGCAGTTTCTTCCCGTACTGGACAACTTCCAGCTTGCCCTCAAGTCGACCGGCTCTGCAGACCAGCTTCGCACCGGAGTGGAGTTGATCGTCAAGCAGATGGAGGAAGCGCTGCGCAATCTCAACGTCCAGACCGTCGAGACGGTTGGAGCGACCTTCGACCCGCGCGTCCACGAGGCGCTTGATACGGTCGAGCAGCACAGCCTGCCCGATCAGCAGGTCTTTGAAGAGGTGCGCCGCGGCTACAAAATCAGGGAACGCCTCCTGCGTCCCGCCCTGGTTCGCGTCGTCAGTAACCCGCAGCAAAAGGAAGCATGAGCCAGACATCCAAAGTGAGTAAAGCTGATTTTTATGAAGTCCTGGGTATAACCCGCGAAGCCTCCGACCAGGAGATCAAGACGGCGTATCGCAAGCTTGCGATGCAGCATCATCCGGACCGCAATCCCGACGACCCGGCTGCGGAGGAGAAGTTTAAAGAGGCCAGCGAAGCCTACCAGGTGCTGAGCGACGCACAGAAGCGTGCGGCATACGACCGCTATGGGCACGCAGCCGTCAGCGGAGGTGCTGGCGCTGGCCCATTTGCAAACGCCCAGGACATTGGCGACATCTTCGGCGACTTTTTCGGCGAGATGTTCAATGCAGGTGGCGGCGGCCAAGGCCGGCGCGTCTCGCGCGCTCAGCGCGGCCGCGATCTCAGGTTCGATCAGACCATTGAGTTCGCCGAGGCGGTCTTCGGGAAAGAGACGCGGGTCGTCGTTCGCCGCATGGAGGTCTGCAGTGATTGCCGCGGCACCGGCAGCGAAAGCAAGCGCGGCCCGGCGACCTGTTCGCAATGTCAGGGCCGCGGCCAGGTCCGCTATCAGCAGGGCTTTTTCTCCATAGCTCGCGCGTGCACCGCATGCGGAGGCACCGGATCCGTGGTCACAGACCCTTGCCATACCTGCCGGGGGGAGGCGCGGGTGAGCCGCGACCACGGCATCGACGTCAACATTCCGGCCGGGGTCGAAGATGGAACGCGCATCCGCTACCAGGGTGAGGGCGACGCTGGGCGTTTCGGCGGGCCGAATGGCGACCTTTTTATCGTGCTCGCCGTAAAGCCGCACGAGTTCTTCGAGCGCGAGGGTGACGATCTGCACTGCGTGATGCCGATCTCATTTCCGCAGGCGGCACTTGGCGATGAGCTCACCGTCCCCACGCTCGACGGCGACGCCAAGCTCAAAATTCCCGAGGGCACACAGAGTAACAAGGAGTTTCGCATCCGCGCAAAAGGGGTACCGCACCTGAATGAGCACGGACGCGGAGACCTCATCGTGCAGATCGCGGTCACCACTCCGAAGAAGCTCTCTAAGATACAGCGCGAGCTCCTCCACCAGCTTGCAGAGACGATGACCATTGAAAATACTCCGACTTCCCGCACTTTGCTGGGCAAGATGAAGGATCTTTTCAGCTAGCTCGACGGTGACGACGCGCCGGCTGGCGCTCCGAGCCGACGCGGCGAGCTTACGCCCGAGTTAAGGAAGGAACGCAGCGATCACCGCGAGTGCAGTGATCGCCGCGGTCTCGGCTCTCAGGATGCGCGCGCCCAGCGTCACCGCGATCCAGCCCTCCGCTTGAAAGAGCGCTATCTCCTCCGGCGCCCAGCCGCCCTCCGGTCCAATTGCGATCTCGATGCGCGGCACTGCCGCGCCCGATGTGATTGCGCCGCCAAGGGCGCGGCGCAGGGTGACGGATTGCTCCTGCTCCGAGAGAACCACCTTTAAAGCGGCCGCAGTACTACCACTCTTCTCATGATCTATTCCGTCTCGTTCAGTCTGGTCCCGTGTGCCCGATTGCTGCACAACGAGCTTGATGGCGACTGCTTCCCCGACGAGGGGTGTATCGGAACGCCGACACTGTTGTGCCGCCTCTCTCACAACACGTCGCCAGCGTTCGACCCGCTTCGGTGCAGCCTGAGCCAGATGCTTCTCCGTGCGTCGCGCCAGCACGGGAAGTATTTGTGCGACGCCGAGCTCGGTCACCTTCTCGATGGCCCACTCCATACGATCAAATTTGAAGACAGACAGCAGCAGCGTCACCGGCAACGCAGGCTCCGAGTCGAGTTCTGTCAGCAGGTCGAATCGCACTTCATCTTCGGCAACGGAGGCAATCGCCGCATGCCAGACTCTGCCTCCCGCTATCACGTCGGACTCCATCCCGGGTTCCGCGCGCAGCACGCGTGCGAGATGCAGAGCCTGGTCTCCAACGAGCAGCGCCGTATTCTCGGTCCAGCTATCCGCTATCCATCGACGGCGAGTCATCTCTGGGTCCTCTTCGATTGGGATGCGCCAGGCGCACGATGAGAACACTACGCCACAAACACATCGGGGGACGCTCTAGAGCGTCCCCCGGTGTGTTGCCTGTTGCCTGATTACTTCTTTTTTGCTGCCTTTTTTGCTGCCTTCTTTGCCGGTGCCTTCTTGGCTGCCTTTTTAACTGCCATGGTTGCTGTTCTCCCTTTTGGATATATCCAACCTGCAACACGCGTGCTGCAGTTAATCGAATGTATAGAAGTATGAAAAATAAGTGTCAAGAAAAAAATGACTATTTCCAAATCTCTTTGCACATTTGGAATCGTGAATGTCACTCATCCTCTTCGCGTGTGCCGATGCGGAACACGCTTTAATCTTCAACGTTGCGCCAATGGCCATCTCAGAAATCTCGCGACAGTCTCAGATCGCGTGCGCGTGCTTCAGCAGAAAAAGCACCATGCCGGCGAAGATGTCATGCCAGGCGTGCATCATCATGCCCGCGCGCAGGTTCGATCTTCTAACCGCCAGCAGGCTCAACACCGCTCCAAATGCGGTGATGGAGATGATGCCGACCACTCCTTCATACGCATGAGCACTCCCGAAGATGACCGCCGAGAGTGCCACGCCCACCCAGAGCCCGCCCTTAGCCACTCTCACGGACGTGAACTGCTGCTGGAGGTAGCCGCGAAAGACTAGTTCTTCGCAGATGCCTGCGGAGATGCTGAGCAGTATCCACAGCAGCATCTCGCCCACGCTCTGTGGTGCGAGCTTCACGATCGCTTTGCGAGCCGCATGCGGCGACGGTAGCCTCAGCGACAGCTTCGATTGCGCCTGCTGTGTGCCTGCGCTGTCGATCGCCTTGGCGGTCGAGCCGCGTGCACGTGTTTTCCCCTCCTGCGCTAAACGCTGCTCTGCGGACCCGTTCACACCAGGTTTTTCGAAGTGGCTCAGCGTACCGCCGATGACAAAGAGAACCGGAACGAACAGCATCCAGGTGCTGAATGCGGCTACAACATCGCGCTTCCATCCCTGCATGTCCAGCGGCCAGTGGCCCAGCAATCTCCTGACGGGCACTCCCCGCAGTCGAATGCCCCAGTACGCGAAGGCGGCAAGCGCCCACTCAGACAGGATAGTAGCGCTATACGTTCTGAGACGGTGGTCTGCACCAGCTCCAGGACGCCTGTGCATCAAGCCGGATACAGACACGCCGGCAATCAATCCAACAACGACCGCAGTATGCCACCACGGAGCTACAGGCAGACGCTCCTCAGGCGGAATCTTAGAAGATTCAGCAGTGTCAAAACCAGCGCCTGAACTCACCGATGGAGAAACGTCATCCTGATCTGTAATCTCTACCATCAGTTCCCCCAGCAAGTTCGAAGATGGCGGTCGTCTTCAGCCAAGATCGAAAGCCTGGTCTACGATCCAGGAGTGGACTGCGATTTAGTATGAGCAACTTGAAAGCAGCAGCCGCTACGCACGTGAGTCCAGCGAAAGAGCTTCAGCACTCGATGATGTTGAGAGCCAATCCGGCCAGCGAGGTCTCCTTGTACCTGGACTGCATGTCGAGTCCCGTGAGATACATGGTGCGGATGACCTGGTCGAGCGAGACCTTGTGGCCCTCGGTTTCGTTCATCGCCATGCGGCAGGCCTGCACCGCCTTCATTGCTCCCATGGCATTGCGTTCGATGCAGGGGATCTGCACCAGCCCAGCGATCGGGTCGCAGGTCATGCCCAGGTTATGCTCCATACCAATTTCGGCAGCGTGCTCCACCTCTTCATTGCTGCCACCGAGCGCGGCTGCTAAACCGCCCGCGGCCATCGAACACGCAACCCCGACCTCTCCCTGGCAACCAACCTCCGCGCCGCTGATCGATGCATTCTCCTTGTAGAGCACGCCGATCGCTGCCGAGGTGAGGAAGTACCTCAGCAGGCCATCCTCATCCGCTCCTTCAGTAAACCTCCAGTAATACTGGGCCACTGCAGGAACCACCCCGGCCGCTCCGTTAGTAGGCGCAGTCACGACGCGCCCGCCCGCCGCGTTCTCCTCGTTCACTGCCATGGCATAGACCGTCAGCCAGTCTAAAGGAGCGAGAGGGTCGAGCATCAAAGCATCTTGTCGGTCTGCGCTCTTTTGGTGGGAAGACTCCTTAGCGGTCAGGCGGCGCGCCAGCGCTGCAGCCCGCCGCCTTACCTTCAATCCGCCAGGCAGTATTCCTTCCGTCGCCATGCCCCGCTCCATGCAAGCCCGCATGACACTCCATATTTCAAGAATTCCAGCACGCACCTCGTCTGCACTGCGAAGAGCGCATTCGTTAGCCAGCATCACGTCGGAGATGCACATACCTCGCCCGCCAGCCATCTCGAGCAACTCCGCCGCGCTCTTGAAAGGGAAGGGAAGCGGCCGCGACAGCGCTGGACCCGCGAACTCTTCCCCGTCGGCAATAATGAATCCGCCTCCGATCGAGAAGTAGACCGCTGCCTTCAGCGCTGACCCTCTCTCGTCGAGTGCGGTGAGACGCAATCCATTCGGATGCTGCGTCCGAGCTCCCTCGGGGTAGAGTATGTCGCGATGGAAGATCAGGTCGTCTGCTTCGCGAAAGGCGACGCGCTTCGAGCCCAGCAGGTAGAGTGCTCCAGTGGAGCGCACCTCCTCCAGCTTGCTCTCGATCACATCGGGATCGATCGTCCTGGCCTGCTCTCCGGCAAGCCCCAGCAGTACCGCGCGGTTGGTCCCGTGGCCGATTCCGGTCAAGGCCAGCGATCCATAGAGCTCCGCAATCACGCGCGCAACTCGATCGAGCAGGCCGTCCTCACGAAGCTCCAATGCAAACCGGCGCGCAGCGCGCATCGGCCCCATGGTGTGAGAGCTGGAAGGTCCGACGCCGATCTTGTAGAGGTCGAAGAGGCTGGTATTCATCAGCCTCAATTTTATTCCTTCATTTAACTGGCAATTGCCCGGCATGCACGTACTGAGCACATCAACTTCAGAGAAGCGACTACTGAGTTCGTCGCAGCATCGTCCCGGGCTCCTTTATTAAATTCGCGATGAGCGTCACGGGTTCCGCAGACTTGCAAGTAGAGTGATGCGCTCACCGTCGGCGGCGCCGGACTTGGCGCTCCTGCGGGAGTGCTGACCGGCTCTAGCCCACGCGCGGGCATCGAAGCCTATACTCGCTAGATCACACCATTTCTCTCCCCGTAAGCGGCCAAAGTGCTCGCAAGAGAAGGGTCCGCTACAAACAAGTTCCAGGAGCTGGTTCGCCGCCGCAATCCCTCGCGACCATTGCATCACCTACACGCAACCGAGGAGTAGTCCGGCTAATGCACTTCAAAGCTCTTAGCGCGGCCGTATACGGGATCGATGCCCACATCATCGACGTCGAGGTCGACTTTTCTGGTGTTCAGACCACCGAGGACCGCTTTCACACCGTAGGCCTGCCCGACGCAGCTGTGCGTGAGAGCCGGGATCGGGTGCGCGCGGCCATCAAGAACTCCGGTTTCTCCATTCCTCCCACGCAGATAACGATCAACCTCGCTCCGGCCGATATCAAGAAGGAAGGCTCCGGCTTCGACCTTCCGATCGCAATTGGAATTCTGGGAGCGTACGGCGCCCTGCAGCTTCGGGACCTGAGCCAGTTTCTGCTGGTCGGCGAGCTCGGGCTCGATGGCGGTCTGCGCTCCGTCTCGGGGATGCTCCCAATCGCGGTCGCAGCGCGCGCCCGTGGTATTCAAAGCCTCATCATCCCCATGGCGAATGCGGCCGAGGCGGCCGTGGTGGACGGGGTGGATATCTACCCCGTTGGCAACCTCAACGAGGTACGAGAGCTGCTCAACGCGGCCGCCAACGGGGGCATCAAGATGCAGCCCTTCCGCGCACCTATCCCGAGGCTGCTCGACCAGATGCAACACTTCAATCTGGATTTCAAGGATGTGCGCGGGCAGAAAGGCGCCAAGCGAGCGCTCGAGATAGCCGCCGCAGGCAGCCACAATATCCTGATGATCGGGCCCCCGGGCTCGGGCAAGACAATGCTGGCCAAGCGGCTGCCCTCGATACTCACTCCGCTCAGCTTCGACGAGGCGCTTGAGACCACCAAGATTCACTCCGTAGCCGGGGTGCTCGACGGGGAGAGCGGCCTGGTGACGAGCCGCCCGTTTCGTGCACCTCATCACACCATCTCGGACGCGGGGCTGATCGGCGGCGGCGCCGTGCCGCGCCCCGGAGAGGTGTCGCTCGCTAACAATGGAGTGCTCTTCCTTGACGAGCTGCCGGAGTTCCCACGGAACGTCCTCGAAGTGATGCGCCAGCCGCTTGAAGACGGCCACGTCACCATCTCCCGCGCCTCGATGTCGCTCAGCTTTCCCGCTCGCTTCATGCTTGCTGCTGCGATGAACCCCTGCCCCTGCGGCTACTTCAACGACAAGTCACGCGACTGCTCCTGCACTCCCCCCATGATCCAGCGGTACGTCTCAAAGGTCTCGGGTCCGCTGCTCGATCGTATCGACATCCACATCGAGGTGCCCGCGGTGCAATATAAAGAGCTGCGCTCCGGCACAGCCAGCGAAGGCTCAACCGAGATTCGCGCCCGCGTCCTCGCCGCCCGCGATCGCCAGCTATCCCGCTTCTCCGCCGCCGCAGAACACATCTACTCCAACGCGCAGATGGGAACCCGCCAGGTCCGCACCTTCTGCGAACTGTCAGCCGAAGCGGAACGCCTGCTGGAGCGTGCCATGCAGCAACAGGGCCTCACCGCGCGTGCCCACGATCGCATTCTGAAAGTAGCGCGCACGATCGCCGATCTCGAGGGTGCGGAGTCGCTCTCGGTTCCCCATATTGCCGAAGCCATCCAATACCGCACGCTTGATCGCAGCTACTGGAGCTGAGGCCCACCACCTCATATCTTTAGATTATTTGAGTGCCCCATTGATGGCAGCCTCGTCGACATGAGTGGGAGCCGGGAGACGCGCACTCTAGCCAGCGCTCCGATGTTTATCCTGTGCGCTCCTTCCCCCGCGTCACAACACTCTTCCCATTCCTGCACACTGCGTCCGATGTGGAACGACGCAGCGGAATCACTCTTCAGCGCACGTCGCACAGCGCCTCGCCGACCCTACCTTGAAGGGGACGCGCCATATTCGTGGCGCGGTCAAGGAGTGTCCCGCCGCCGTGCCCATATTTCGAATCGCCCTCGCTACCCTCGCTGCCGTGTCGACGTGCACGGCCACCGCCCTTGCGCAAAATACCATCAGCGTTGCGACCACCCACTCACACGCCGGCGAACCACCTTCTCAGGCCTGCAAGGAACAAGTTGCCGTCCTCACGGATCTCCTCAGCATCTTCCCCACGCCCGTGCAGTGGAAGTGGGTCGTCATCTGCGATGACGCAGCGTGGCGAAGGTTCCTCTGGCTGAGGGGAGTTGAGACCGACAGCGCTGGAGTCTCCGCAAGCCCTGACGGAGCAAGCGAAGAGATCTACGCCTCGACCGAGATCGAGGCGCATGTGACCTGTGTGAGAGGAACGACGCTACTGCATCCAGACAGCAAACTGGCTGGGGCTGATCACGTAATCGCTCATGAACTCGCACACATTGTCCTCCACACACGGGATGAGGGCCGCGCCGAGCGGCAGGCGCTCCTCTGGATGAGAGAGCGGGAGCAAGCATCCCCCGCTGTCGCGGCAAAGCAGGAGACGGGCCCAAACCCGGGCATCTAGCCTACGCGTCTCTTGCGGCCGCCCTGCAGAGATGAAGAAGAAAAGACTTGACGTACTCGCTGTGCGGGTTTAACTTGATTGCTGCTGAACGAAATCCCGGCTTCCGCGGCCCGTATTCACTCCGCTGTGTCGCTCTGCTCAATCCCATCTTTCAGTCCTGGTAAACGGCCTCCTAGGCTGTGTCACACCTCGACCTCCGATGGTAGAACAAAATACTGGTCATCTCTGCGCCGCTCGCTTCATCCAATGATTGATACGTGGGGATTTGGAAGCCCGCTGCGGAGCAGAACAGGCTCGTTGCTCGCCGGCATGTTCTGAGGTGTGTCATCAGGCCCATAGCCGCAGGGAAGTCTGAACAGAACTGGCCGTTTCCCGCTATCACACGTCTAAGATTCAGCAGGGATCATCCACCTGCCCACCACAATAAATCTCTGCCGAAGTACACAGTCGTAAGCAGGGGCGGGGTAAAAGAGAGAATAGTAATGCGCTCAGATCTAGTATTCGGGGCTACGACCCACGTGAAGAATCGCTACCAGCTTTGCCAGCTGGCCGCACTTGCAACCAGAAAACTGCACCGTCCTGCCGTCCGGGTGCAGGATACGACCAACGACGTGCTCAACCGCTTCAGCAACTCCGATCCCGCTTGTACCTCTACACAATCCTTGCTTATGCAGCAGGACCGGGCAGCTTAAGCACGGTCTCCTGCACCGTTCGACCTTCAACTTCGATCACCTGCCCATTCCAAGCAACACTCCCTCCCGGTGAACTCCCCGAAACGCCACCCCCGTAGGTAAAAACATGACTATCTCAGAACTCAAAGAAAAGAACATCACCGAACTCAGCCGCATCGCTCGCACCCTCGAAATTCCTGGCGCCAGCGGGCTCCGCAAGCAAGACCTTATCTTCAAGATCCTCCAGGCCCAGAGCGAAAAAGAGGGTCACATCTTTGCCGAGGGCGTGCTGGAGATTCTGCCCGACGGCTATGGTTTTCTACGCTCGCCTGACTACAACTACCTGCCCGGCCCCGACGACATTTACGTCTCGCCATCGCAGATTCGCAAGTTCGACCTAAAGACAGGCGACACCATCAGCGGTAACGTTCGCCCGCCGCATGAGGGCGAGAAGTACTTTGCCCTCGTCAAGATCGAAGCTATCAACTTCGAGTCTCCGGAAGAGACCCGCAACAAGATCCTCTTCGATAATCTGACGCCGCTATATCCGCAGGAGCGCATCAAAATGGAGACGGTGCGCGAGTCCATCTCCGGCCGCGTGATGGACCTGCTCACCCCTGTCGGCAAGGGCCAGCGCGGTCTGATTGTCGCTCCGCCGCGCACCGGCAAGACGATGCTGCTGCAGACCATTGCCAACTCCGTCACAACCAATCATCCCGAAGTAGTGCTGATCGTTCTGCTCATCGATGAGCGCCCCGAAGAAGTCACCGACATGCAGCGTTCTGTAAAGGGCGAGGTCATCAGCTCGACCTTCGACGAGCCCGCCGCACGGCACGTGCAGGTAGCGGAGATGGTCATCGAGAAAGCCAAACGCCTCGTTGAACACAAGCGCGACGTGGTCATCCTTCTCGACTCGATCACCCGCCTCGCGCGCGCCTACAACACCATCGTGCCGCCATCCGGCAAGGTGCTCTCAGGCGGTGTGGATTCAAACGCACTGCAACGCCCAAAGCGCTTCTTCGGTGCGGCCCGCAACATCGAAGAGGGCGGCTCGCTCACTATCATCGCGACCGCGCTCGTCGACACCGGCTCCCGCATGGACGAGGTCATCTTCGAGGAGTTCAAGGGCACCGGCAACATGGAGATCATTCTCGATCGCAAGCTGGTAGACAAGCGCGTCTTTCCAGCTATCGACATCCAGCGCTCCGGCACCCGAAAAGAAGAACTTCTTATCTCCAAGGAAGACCTGCAGCGCATCTGGGTTCTCCGTCGCGTTCTCAACCCACTTTCCCCGGTGGAAGCAATGGAGCTGCTCGGCGACAAGCTAGGCAAGACTCGCAACAATGCGGAGTTCCTACTGAATATGAACTCAATCTAGCCAGATATAAACCGGCTGGGGTGCCCCATTCATCGCAGCTCTATCGTGATGAGTGGGACCAACAATCAGAACTCAACCTTCAAACCAGCCATGGAAGGCAGGAACGAAGGCCGAACCTCAACCCCAATCCGTCTCTCCTTCACCGCCGGATCTGCCCCGATAATTTCCTGTGCTGCCTCAAGATTCGGTGCTTCAATGATCGCGAAACCGACCATCTCTCCGCCATCTGTAACCGGGCCGGCAACAACATAGTTCCCCGCCTCGAGTTGTGCCCGCAAGAAGGCCAACTGCCGCGGCTGCAGGTCCTCGCTGCCCTGCGGATCGTTCCACCGCTCACCCTTCATCAGAAATCCCAGATAGTACTGCTTCAAATTCCGAGGAATATCTCGACTCCGCGACTGGCGCTCCGCCGGCTGCAACTCTTCCGTCATTAACTCTCCTTAGCAAAGCCGCAAACCTCGCAAGCAGTTCGGATCGCCCAATCCTGAGTTCCTGTCTACCAGTGGAGAGCCGGGTGCTGAGTGCCCCATTGGCAAGCTCCACCGCGGTGAATGGGATTCATGCGAAGCATAAGTCCTTCACCTTGCTAGTCACTCGTCCACTTCAATAATCTAAACATTACGCCACAGCGCATCCTAAAGAGGAGTCTGCTTGCTCTGTCCCATCCGGGCGCCCCATCCGTCGCAAGCTCCTCCGCGATTACGGTGGAACATGCAAGGCATTCGCCCCGCTTCCAACGACCGTCACAACCAACGAGCGGCGTTCTAGCCTGCGCCGCCACTCTTCCAGCACGCCGATTTAGAATGAACCCCACATGGCAGATCGCCTCTACTACGCCGATTCCTTCCTAAAGAGCTTCCCGGCGCGGGTCACAGACATTCGCCTGCTCTCACGCTCCGATGGCGAAGCACTGTGGCAGGTCTCGCTCGATCAGAGCGCCTTCTATCCCACCAGCGGGGGGCAGCCCAACGATACCGGTCGCCTGATCGCGACCTCACGCAGCGGCGCCACCCTCGAGGTACCGGTCGTCAACGTTGAAGAGGACGAGTCCGGGCAAGTCTGGCATACAACGACCAAGCCGCTGGCGGCCGCGACCGAGGTGCGTGGTGAGATCGACTGGCCGCGCCGCCTCGACCACATGCAGCAGCACTCCGCACAACACCTCCTGTCGGCTGTCTGTGCCCGCGAACTCGAAGCGCGCACGGTCTCTTTTCACCTCGGTGCAGTCAGCTCGACTATCGACATCCGCCTGGGATTGAAGGATTCAGAGACCACCGGCTCCGATTCGCTCTTTCCGCCAGAGCTCGAGCTTGAAGGCGTAGAACGCGTAGTGAACGAACTGGTTGCCGAAGATCGCCCGCTCTGCGCCCGGAGCGTCGAGCGTGCCGAGGCCGAAGAGATGCTGGCCGCTGGCCGCCTTCGCAAATTACCCGAACGCAGCGGCCCTATGCGCCTCATCGATATAGCCGACTACGACCTGAACGCCTGCGGAGGCACGCACGTCCGCTCCACCGGCCAGATCGGTGCGGTCCTGCTGCGCTCCGTCGACAAGGTGAAGCAGGGCCTGCGCATCGAATTCGTCGCCGGGTTGCGTGCCGCTGCCGTCGCCCGCACCGACTACGACCTGCTCACGCGCGCGTCCATCGCACTTTCGACTGCCCGGGAGCACGTACCGGAGGCCATAGCCCGCCTGCTTGCCGAAAATAAGGCTGCCGCGAAGCAACTTCAGAGGTTGAGACAGGAGCTGGCGCAGTATCACGCCGTGCGCCTGGTAGTCGAAGACACCATCGAGGATCATCTTCGCGTGGTGCGGCGCAAGATCTCCGACTATGACTCGGACTACGTTCGCACCCTTGCGCTGTCAGTTGTCGCCGCTGTACCGCAGACCCTGGCGCTGCTCGCATCTACCGAAGCAGAGCCCCCGACCGTCTTCATGGCCCGCAGCGGCGACCTGGAACTTTCCTGCGGCGCGCTCCTGAAACAGGCGCTCGCAGGTCTAGGGCTGCGCGGCGGCGGGTCCTCATCGCTCGCCCAGGGTCAAGTGCCCGCGACTGAACTGGACACGTTCCTGACGAGCCTCGAGGCGACGGTGCGGCGCTCCCTCAAGAGCACGTCAACCATCAGCTGACCGGCATCAGGGGCGCGAACACGTTGTTCTGATTGAACCAGTCCAGGCATGCACTTTCTGGATTCAGGGCTCACCTAAGCGCGTCAGCCTTACTCCGGAAGAAACTGCGCAATCTGCTCGCGGCGTGGCGGTTCGGTCAGGGCACTTACGACCACCAGGCAGAGCAGCGCGGCGATCAGCGCTGGAAAAATTGCATCCCGCTGGGCCAGGGCAAGTGGTAGATGGTTGTGGATCAGAGGCGTTCCCCAGAACACTGTCACCATTGTCCCAGCTGCGATCGCACTCACCGCGCCCGCCGAGTTAGCCCGTCGCGAGTAGAACGCTGCCAGGATGACAGGCGTCAGTGCCGCCGAATAGATGGTGTAGGCGTAGAGCGTCTTCTCCAGCACCGAGCGGATGCCAAGCGCCTGGTACAGAGCCCAGACTCCCAGCAGAACCACCACCAGACGAGAGACGATCAAGATGCGCTTATTGGATGCGCCCGGCGATATGTATCGAATAAAGATGTCGTTAACCAGGTTGGTCGCGGGGCTGAAGAGATAGTTATTCGCAGTCGAGATGATCTTGGCGAAGATAGCTCCGACCAGCAGCGCACCGAGTAACAGCGCCGCTCCATGCGCTGGCATTCCGTGCAGCGCCGAGTAGGCCATGATCTCTCGCGGATGTTCATGCACCTCTCCCGCAGGAAAGATGGCCGAACCGGTGATTGCGATGGCCACGATGATCGTCTCGAGGATCACCGTTCCGATGATCCACCCGATCACCGCATTGCGTGCTGCCTTCTCTGACTTTGCGGAAAAGAACTTCTGATACATCGACTGGTTGCCGAGCATCAGCAGGCAAGTTGGCAGGAAGAGTTCGAGCGCCTGAGCAAACGACAGGTCACCGAGCACCTCAAAGTGAGAAGCCGGTAACACCTGCGTCACGTGCCGCCAGCCCCCGGCCGTGTGCAGCAGGAAGGGAAGCGCCGCGCACATGGTGAACGTGGCGAGAAGTCCAATGACAACATCCATGTAAGCGACTGACGACATGCCGGCGATCGCGGTAAACACAATCACGAAGGCAGCGATGATATATGCGCCCAGCACAGGCGTAATTACCGTGGGGAAGACGAGATGCAGGATGTCTCCCCCGCCGATGAGCTGGTAGCTTGTGATCGCCGTGTACGCGAAGAGGATAGCGATGACGCCTAGAATACGCGCCGTCTGGTTATAGCGCGCCTCCAGCAAATCGGGAATCGTAAACTGCGCGAATTTCCGCGCGCGCGGAGCGATGAAGTAGATGAGCAGCAGCCCTGCCCATCCGCCGCAACCCTGCCACAGCGCAACGAAGCCGTGCCGATAGGCGTTTTCCGCACCGGCCAGCAGAGAGCCGGAGCCAATCCAGGAAGAGAGCAGTGTAAATACCAGCACGAATGCAGGCAACGAGCGCCCCGCTACCAGGTAGTCGGCCTTCGTCTTGACTGTGTGCAGGCGGAACAGAGAGACACTGAGCAGAGCGATCACGATCACGCCCAGGACGGCTGCGTAAAGCATATTCATGCTGATCCCTTCCCGGTGCCGCGCTATGCTGCCTTGCTGTGCTCCTTATCGTAGAGCAGTGTACCCGGCCCTGCGTCACCGGCTGAGAGTATTTAGATCAGCTAGACGGAGTACCTCGCGGCACGCGAGCGCCAAACAGCGCGGTGCCAATGCGAATGCACGTTGAACCCTCTTCAATTGCAACGGCGAAGTCGCCCGACATCCCCATCGAGAGCTGTGAAAGATCTATCTGCGGGTGGTCGCGCAAGAGGTCGTCCCGCAATTGGCGAAGCCGTGCAAAGCAGGGACGTGCACTCTCGGGATCCTCAGACCAGGGCGGCACAGTCATCAGGCCCCGGATATGAAGAGCCGGTAGAGCGGCAACGCGCTCGATTGTCTCTGCCAGGTGCAACGGATGGAAGCCGTTCTTCGATTCCTCAAGGCTAAGCTTGACTTCCAGCAGGATTGGCAGCGTGCGACCTAGTTTGTGCGCTGTCTCGCTCAGGCGTTCCGCGAGCCGAACAGAATCGACGGAGTCGACCGCCGTGAAGATCTCCGCGGCTTTCGCTGCCTTGTTGGATTGAAGATGGCCGATGAGGTGTACGTCAAGGCTCAGTTTGGCTAACTCAGCGGACTTCCGCTCCCACTCCTGAACGCGATTTTCCCCGAAGCAGGTAACGCCGGCTGCGGCCGCTTCTCGGATCGACTCGACAGGATGCTGCTTTGAGACAGCCATGAGTTGCACCCCGCTCCGCGCTCGTGACGCGCGTCGGCAGGCAGTCTCTATTCGGTCTTCAAGCCACGCCAGCTTCTCGAGGATAGTGGAGCTCATTCTCTTAATTAGAACAGAGCGCGTGTAAAGGTATTGCGTCACCCTTCCGCAAAGAGCAACTTCAAGAACGCTGTTTCGCTCCAAGCCTTGGTCGGTAATCGCAGCTGGCTCGCCGTCATCTAACGATGAATGCAAATCGATCACTTGGCCCTGCATGTGTATGACCTGCAAGAGAGCGCATCGTTTTATGAGAAGGTACTGGGCCTCGAACGAGTTCCCGAGCCCTTTCACGACAATCTGCACGTCTGGCTGCGGATCGGGCCGCACACTGCCCTGCATCTTGTAGCCGGGGCCGCCGGCATTCGCAAAGACGTCATTGACACCCATCTCGCATTCCGCGTCGATTCCCTGGATCACTTCATGGAGACGCTGAACAGCGCAGGCATTCCATATCGCAGCTTCAATGGCGACGCAAAGGTCAATAATCGTCCGGACGGAGTTCGGCAGACTTACCTGCAGGATCCGAATGGCTATTGGCTGGAAGTAAACGACGCAAAGCTTTAAGCACGTAGCACTGAAACACGGGCGGGGACAAGCCGCGGGAACTCATCTGTCTCCCTATTACCAGAGACCCCACGCCCGGCTGAGATAGTCGGTGAGCGTCATCGTGATCAGTACGAGGAAGGTGAAGAACCCGGCCGCAACGGTGAGCTTCATCAGGCGTGAGCTGTAAAAAACGTGCATGAAAAACAACACCACCAGCACCGCCTTGATGCATGCGATCAAGATCGCAAGGACAGGGTTGAAGGGGCCCATGTCAACAAAGGCCGCTCCTACAGTCAATCCCGTGCCGACCAGCAGTGCAGCAAAGATCTTTATGTACAGAAGCCGCGGAACGATATGCGGCTCTTCATGAGCCGGGTTTGGATCGTTTTCATCAAGCTTGGGGATCGGCGTTCCAACCGTCGTCGGCGCCATCTTGTGTTCAGCGTTGTAGTCTGCCATGGGTCGTTGTCGCCTTTCCCAGCTACTTCGGGTGCCGGTTGATCAGGTAAAGCAGGGGGAAGAGAAATATCCACACGATGTCGACGAAGTGCCAGTACAGGCCGAAGTATTCGATCGGCTGCACGTACCCGTTGGTGTAAGCACCCTGCCTCGCACGGATGACGAAGAATGTCAGCAGTCCAATACCAATGATCATGTGCACGGCATGCATGCCGGTCATCGCGAAGTACAGAGAAAAGTAGACCTGCGTCTTGGCAGCCATGTCGGCCCCGAGCGCCGGGGTGATAGATGGCTTATCAGGATGCACGAACTTCTCTATGCTGAAGTTCGCGCCGGGTACGTGGTGCAGCTCGAATTTCTCCTTGTACTCGACATACTTGATGCCGAGGAAGACCAGTCCAAGCACGATGGTGAGCAGCAGGCAGAGCACCAGCCCGGACCTTCTCCTGACCTCCGCGCACCACACACCCATCGCCATGGTGAAGCTCGAGCAGATAAGCACCGCCGTGTTGATGGTTCCGTACCAGATATTCAGCGTGTTGCTGCCGGCCACAAACGCCGGATAATACCAGTTGCGATAGATCAGGTACGCCGCAAACATTCCGCCGAAGAACATGATCTCGGTAAGCAGGAAGAGCCACATACCGAACGCGGAGGCCTCTCGCTGCTGCTCCACTGATTCAAAGTGGTGTCGCAGGTAAGCGGGGTGCTCGTGCTCAACGTGCTCGACATCATGGTCACCGGGTGCGGCGATTGCGTGGCTATCCAACGGTGGTTACCTCGTGTTTGGTATGGTTTGCCAGCCACTCGTAGTCATAAGCTTCGTGATCCATGATCGGGATCTCGGTAAAGTTCTCCGTCAATGGTGGAGACTGTATCTGCCACTCGAGCCCCGTCGCCTGCCAGGGATTGCTCCCCGCAATGGCTCCGTACTTCAGCGACCATGTCAGGTAGAGCATCGGCAGCAGGTAGCCTACACCGAGCACTGTCGCGCCGGCCGTCGACAGCACGTTCAGCACCTGGAATTCCGGCGGGTAAGAGTGATACCGCCTGGGCATACCCAGGTAGCCGAGGATGAACTGCGGAAAGAACGTCAGGATGAACCCAATGAACGTGGTTAACGCAGCTAGCTTCGAGAGTGCCTCAGGATACATGCGCCCCGTCATCTTCGGCCACCAGAAGTGGACTCCGGACAGGAACGCCATCAGCATCCCGCCGACCATGACGAAGTGGAAGTGCGCCACGATGAAGTAGGTCTCTGTCAGGTGGATATCCATGCCCATCGCGCCGAGGAAGATGCCTGTCATGCCGCCGATGGTAAAGAGGCCGAGGAAACCGAACGCATAAAGCATAGGCGTCTCAAAGGTAATCGAGCCCTTGTAGAGAGTCGCCGACCAGTTAAAGGTCTTGATCGCTGAAGGAACAGCAACCAGCATCGTCAACAGTGAGAAGACAAGGGCGGAGTAGTTCGACACACCCATGATGAACATGTGGTGCTCCCAGACAAAGAAGCCGAAGACTGCGATCGCAACCGAGGAGAAGGCGACCGCAGTGTAGCCGAAGATTCGTTTGCGGGAGAAGGTGCTGATCACCTCGGAGATCACGCCCATGCCGGGAAGGATCATGATGTAGACGGCCGGGTGGGAGTAGAACCAGAATAGGTGCTGGAATAGCAGCGGGTCTCCACCCTTGGCCGGGTCGAATACGCCAATCCCGATGGTGCGCTCAAGTGCGACCAGAACTATGGCGATGGCCAACACAGGCGTGCCAAGCACCATCAGCAGCGAGGCGGCGTAGTGCGACCAGCAGAAGAGCGGCAGCCGAAACCAGGTCATGCCCGGTGCGCGCATGCGGTGGATCGTCACGATAAAGTTCAAGCCGGTAAAGATCGAGCTGAACCCTGCGACAAATATGCCTAGCGCGGCGGTGACCACGTGGGTGTTGAGGTAGTGCGTGCTCAGGGGTGTGGTAAAGGTCCAGCCCGTGTCGACTCCACCCAGGATCAGCGCGGCGAGAGTAAAGATGCCACCCGCAACATAAAGGTACCAGCTCAAGAGATTGATCTTGGGAAACGCGAGGTCTCGCGCACCTACCATGATTGGGATCAGGAAGTTCCCAATCGTCGCCGGCACCGACGGCACCAGGAACAGGAAGATCATGATGATGCCATGCATCGTAAAGAGCTTGTTGTAAGTGTCCGAGGAGACCAGGTCAGGCTGCGGAGTCAGCAGTTCCAGCCGGATAAGCCCGGCAAACGCTCCTCCTATAAAGAAGAAGAACGTAATCGATATCAGGTAGAGGATCGCAATCCTCTTGTGATCTCCCGTGAGCAGCCAGCTTTTCAAGCCGTATTCGTTATTCAGGTAGGTCCGCCTGGGAAGCGTCGCCGTCGCCTGGTCGGGTAGCTGCACGATGGTGTTACTCGCGGTACTCATTGTTTCACCGTCCCTGGCATTCTCGCTGCCGATGTGCCCGACTGCGCGGGCGATATCGAGTTGGTATTCAGGGTCTGCTGTATTCGGTAGTTGGAGTTCAGATTCTTGATGTACTCGACCAGGTCGATCAGACCCTCTTCGCTGATCTGGCCCTGGTAGGTAGGCATGATCGGCGCGAAGCCCGCGGTCACATGCATCGAGGGGTTAAGGATAGTGTCGCGTAGAAAGGCGTCATCCGCAATCACCGTGCCGCCTGTGGCAAGCTGCAGCTTGGTGCCATAAACATTTGCCAGGTTCGGTCCGCGGGCGTCCGGCGAGCCGGAGTGGCAGGCGTTACAACCAAGACTCGCGTAGATCCGTTCGCCGTTCTGCGCGAGTGACATGCCGCTGGTGCTGCCCGCCGTCCAGGCCTGGTAGTCCTCCGGCTTCATCACCGTCACTTCCCCGATCATGCCCGAGTGCAACGTGCCGCAGTACTGTGTGCAGAAGAGGTGATACGTTCCAGGCTCCGTAGCCTCGAACCAGACCGTGGTGTAGCGGCCGGGAATGACCTCACGCTTCACCCGGAAGGCTGGGATCGAATAGCTGTGAAACACATCCTGCGAGATCATGGTGAGCTGCACCGGGCGCCCTGTCGGCACGTGCAGCGCGTTGATCTCATGCTGCCCACCGGGATGCTCAGCCTTCCACATCCACTGCTTGCCGACTATGTAGATGTTCATCGCATTCGTGGGAGGATCGTAGATACGGAAGTAAAGCAGCGCGCCCCAGACGAATACCACCATAAAGAGGCCAAGGGGGATGATCGTCCAGGTGGCCTCGAGCAGGGTCGAGCCCTCGATCTGCACCGCCTCGGGATGCTTGTCTTTGCGATAGAGGACAGAGAAGCCAACCACCAGCAGCGCCACCAGCGTAAAGCCGACCAGCGAGATCAGGATCAGGAAAAAATAGAGCGCGTCAGCGTCGGAGGCAATGCGAGATGCCTCCGGCGGGAAGAGAGCCGAAGCCGCGAGCCATTTCGTTAAAAACTGCCACAGTACTGGACTGATCAGATGCATCGTTGCCTTTTTATACGTGGTTACTTGTTCCGACCGCGTTGCCCTGTTTGATGTCGCGCCGGAACATGACCGTCATGTAGCTGCCCAGGCTCAAAACCGTGACGACCCCGCCCAGCTGCACAATCCTCGCCACAATCAGGCTGTGCCGGTTCAGCAGCGGGTCGTAGTGGTAGCAATAGGTCAGAATATTGTCGACCGGGCTGCCGATGGTGTGGTGCGACGCCTCCACCAGCCCCAGACGCAGGTCCTTCGGCGAGTACTCAACCCCAAGGTAGTACTGCGCGAGCCGGCCCTCGGGAGTCAGCAGCTGAATGGAGCTTACATGGGCGAACTGCGCGAGCCGTCCATCCGGCCCAGGCACGCGAACGTAGCTGAAGCCGACCGCCTTCGCCAGCGCGTTGACCTGCGGTTGCTGGCCGGTGAGGAAGTGCCAGCCGTTCGCCGTCTCTGGATGGCCGTAGCGTTTGACGTATAGAGCCTTCTGCTCCGCGCCCTCGGCCGGTGTGTCGGTCGGGTCGATGCTGACCGTGACGATCTCAAAGTCCTTGCCGGGCCGCAGGTCGACCATTTCGAGCGCACCGGTCAATCCGTTCATCTCCTCGGGACAAAGGACCTTGCACTGGTAGTACACCATCGTGAGAATCACCGGCCGCTTGCCGAAGTAGTCGCCCAGCCGGACCGGCTTGCCTGTCTCGTCCTTGAACTCCTCGTCCAGCGGAACCTGGTGGTTAAGATTCTGGGTGATCGTCACCTTGCTCAGAAACTGGGGCTGCTGCTCCGCTGTCTCCCCCATCTGCTTGTCTCCGTAAGAGGAGACCTGCGCCAGGGCCGGCAGCGCCAGCAGCAGCAGCGCTCCGGCGAGCACGCTCCGTGAGACCCCCTTGATCGGGGCGCGATCGCTGCCGCTTCGAGTTGGGTAGTTGATCTGTGTCATCCTGCTCATTCGATGATCCTGGCCTTGCTCTAGCTCCAGCTTCCCACCGCTGCAACTCGCTGTGGTCACAAAGACTACGGGTTTGTTCCAGCAGGCTGGGTCATGCCCGAAGTCTTTCCCTGCCCCGACCCTTCATTCTGTTCCGCCCCGTTCTTCGAGGTGCCTTCCTGCTCCTGCTCGTATCCGGTACGCGTGAATCCATTGGTCAGCGGCATCTGGACCATCTGCGGGACATCCCCGGTCAGTAGTGGACTCTTATCGGTCGCGTCCGCAGCCAGTGGTAATCCCCGCTGTGCAATCAGTTCCATTGCGCGCTCGATCGGGATGCGGACCTTGCCGCCGGCATGATCGACCCAGCTATAGTGCTCAAGCAGCAGGTCTTCCCGCGCGTGAAGGTCGGCCAGATCCTGGTTGCCGTCGTCTGTCTGCAGGCGAGGCGTCGGGAAGCGCTGCGTCATCTCGGCCAGCTGCTGCTGCTCGATGGCCGGATTCGAAGCCATGTTCCTGACCTTGTTGTCAGGAGTGACGGCAGCGATGGCGTTCCACTGGTTGGGCGGTCCGTCGTGCTTCTGAATCCGATAGTTAATGATCTTGCCCATCAGATAGCACGCAACGAAGAAGACGCCCACGAATACAGCCAGTGAGACGATGAAGACCAGGATCGGCCGCGCACTGACGTCGGACATCTCATAGCCGGGATTCTTTCGGCCGTCGTGAACCGGATCGTTGAGATTAGTGGACATGTTCGGGCTCCAGCAGCTCGGCGAGGTGGGGATCGTTGATGGCTACCACCGGGCGCTGCTGCAGTTCACGGAAGTAGAAGACTAGCCAGAACGCGATCAACGCCATAGGAATCGGGATGTACTCCAGGATGCCGAAGCTCAAGTGCAGGTTCCGGCGAGCGTCGGCGAAGTTAGGCTCGATCAGCCAGAACAGGTCCCAGCAGCGGGCAAAGATCATCAATCGGCAGACCAGCATCAGCTTCCGCTGGTTGCGCTTGAGGTCGCGGGAGAGCAGCAGCGAAAACGGCAGCAGCCAGTGGAAGACAAAGTCGAGCGTCGCCACGTAGCCCCACCCGCCGCGGATGCGGTCCAGGTACCAGGGAATCTCCTCCGGCAGATTGCCTGACCAGATAATCAGGAACTGGGCAAAGGCGAGGTACATATTCAGCATGACAAAGGCGAAGGCCAGCTTACCGAGGTCATGCTGCTCTGTGGTACGCAGCAGGGTGCGGAAGGGCTCGCCCTTTGACAGTCCAAGGACGGTCAGAATCACCAGGGCGAGCACCCCATAGCCCTGGCCTACGAGGAACTGCAGTCCGTAGACAGAGGAGTACCAGGTGGGGTCGAGCGACATCACCCAGTAGATCGCGCCGGCCGTCAGGGTCAGCGCGTAGACTACGATGCCGGGCCCCGAGATATTCTCCAACTTCTTCTGCCAGAACCGATTGTTGGGCTCAGGATCAGCGTCGCGCTGCACCGACAGCCGGTTCAGCTTCAGCTCGTAGAAGAGCCAGATCAGGAAGCAGAGGATTGACACCGCCCAGAAGGAGTGGACGTTCAGCATCGGCTTCTTGTAGGTGATCGCGTGTGCCTGGGCTGCGTTGATCCAGCCGTTTCTGTAGGCGCCCTCAGCGTCCGGAAACGCAGCCCACAGGTAAAGCTTGCGGGCGCCAAGCGCCACCACCAGGAAGTAGACAAAGACCAGCGGCAGGGTGCGGGTCATCGCCTCAAGGGGACGACGAATCAGCAGACCCCACTTGCCGCCTGAGCAGTACTGCACCATCAGTACAGCGAGCCCGCCCACACAGAAGCCGAAGCAGATCATGAATCCGAGCAGCCACGCCCGGAAGAAGTGATTCCAGTGGTCGCCTTGAAAGAAAGTCGCGAGGATCGCGAGGATGATGCCAACCACGCCCGCGCCCACGCCGAACATCATGGCCCGGGTGCGCCACAAAGTCACAAACGCGGGAGCGCCCAGTTCTGAGGGCAGTATGTTTTCGTGGTGTCCGTGTGCCATGCGTTCTTTCCTGGATACGTTTGTCTAGCTCTGGACTATCTGGCTCTGGACTGTCCAGCTCCGAACTGTGAATCGCGCTTCAAGACTGGTGGTGCGTTCTCGGTTCCAGTTGCCTCAGGGTGTGTGCGGTACTGCCCTCCGGCTCCCGCCCGCGTCTGCCGCCGTGCCACTTGGGCCCGTGCTGCTGGTGCCGTTGATCATGCCTCTATCTTTCGAATTCATATCAGGTTCCGGCTGGGTTCCGTTCGCCGCCTGTGGCGCACCTGCTACCTTCACCGTTCCATCACCGCTGACTGCGGTGAGAGGCAGATCCCACGAGTCTGCGAAGTTGCGGGGGTATCCTAGCTGCTCCGCTACATCGGGAAGGCTCTGAAACTTGGCCCCTGCGGCTGCATCCCCCTCAGTTGCGCCCTGGCTCAATTGCAGTGCGCGGATGTAGGCGGCAACGGCCCAGCGATCCGCAGGGGTGAGTTGGGCGGAGTAGTCCGGCATCGCACCGTAGCCGTTTGTCATCACGTAGAAGTAGTGGCTAAGCGGCTGGTGCAGTCGCTTGGCGTCATGGAAGTTGCCCGCCGGCTTGTAGCCGCGCTGTACGATCATGCCGTTTCCGTTGCCGACCCGCGAATGGCAAGGCGTGCAGTAGACATTGAACCGCTCCTGCCCACGTGCCAGTACCTGCATGGTCACCGGGAAGGGAAGCTGGTCACGCTCCCCCTCCGGGCTCGTCGTGCCCGGCAACAGCCCCGTGTAGTAGTAAGCATTCTCCCGAAGCTGTCCCCGCGCTACCGTGTGCTCGATCTGCGGGCGCGAAGAACGTCCATCCGCGAAGAAGGTCGTGCTGCGCTGCGGTATGAACTTCGGCTGGTTGTGCATGTCCTGCCGGCAGCCGGCCGCGAAAGCGAGCAGACTCGCTGCGGAGAGCAACTGCAGCCCGCGGGAACAAGCCCTGTGGACCCGGCGATTGTCGCGCGTCGTGGTGCTAATAATCCACCTCCACGACAGAGATCGGTCCGAAGCTCTCCAGAAAAGCCCGCGAATCGATCAGCGCAAATTTCGGGTCAGTCGCCTCCAGGCACAGAAAGAACTTGTCGCTGGTCGCTCCGTTGCGAAAGTTCGGCGCGTTGAAAAGAGGATGGTAAAGCGTAGGCATCCCGTTCATGGCAATCATTCCAAACGCCGCCGAAAGGCCCGCAAACAGGATGGTCCACTCATACGCGGGCACGATGAAGGCCGGCCAGGAGAAATAAGGACGCCCGGCAATGTTCAACGGATAAGCCCATATCGAAATCCACGTCTCCAGTCCAAACATGGTCGCCAGGCCAAGCAGTCCGCCCAACAGGCACACCAGGGACACATTATTGCGGTGGAAGCCGATCGCCTCGGCGGCCTCTTCGACCGGATAGGGCGTATAGCAGTCCATCCGCCGGTAGCCGTCGCCGTAGGCGGCCTTGGCCGCAGTCACCAGCTCACTGGGAGTATCAAACTCTGCAAGCAGTCCGTATATGCCTTCGCGCACTGGCATCAGTCACCTGCCTCGGGCAGCCGGGCCGCCACGCGTGGTGGTTCTTCTTCGTCTGGGTGCACCTTTGCCTGCGGCAGCATCATCCGGATCTCAGACATCGGGATCATGGGCAGGAATCGCACAAACAGCAGGAAGAGGGTCGTAAACAGTCCCATCGTCCCGATGAATGTCATGTAATCCCAGCGAGTCGCCCTGTAGGTGCCCCAGGAAGACGGCAGGAAGTCACGGTAAAGGCTGGTTACGACGATGACGAAGCGCTCAAACCACATGCCTGTGTTCACGACCAGTGACAGCAGGAACATGAAGCCGGGGCTTCGCCTGAGCCGCCGGGACCACAGAAGCGTCAGTGGCGTTGCGATGTTGCACAGGATCAGCACGCCGTAAGACCAGCCCATCGGCCCGAAGATGCGGTTCCACATCATGAAGGCTTCCCAGTGGCTTGCCGAATACCACGCCATGAAGACTTCCATGCCGTACCCGTAAGCGACGATGCCGCCGGTCGCGAGCATGACCTTAGCCATGTTATCGATGTGGCGCAGAGTGATCAGGTCTTCGAGGTGGTAAAACTTGCGAATGGGCACCGCCAGGGTGATGACCATGGCAAACCCTGAATAGATCGCACCCGCAACGAAGTAAGGCGGGAAGATGGTCGTATGCCAGCCCGGCAGCTGGGCCACCGCAAAGTCGAAGCTGATCACCGTGTGAACTGACAGCACCAGCGGAGTTGCCAGACCGGCCAGCAGCAGCGAGGCCGTCTCATAGCGCATCCAGTGCCGTGCCGATCCGCGCCACCCCAGCGCAGCCCATCCATAACAGAACTGTCCGATGCGCGACTTCGCCTTGTCGCGCATCGTTCCTAGGTCAGGGATCAGGCCCACATACCAGAAGACGATAGAGATGGTCGCATAGGTCGAGACCGCAAAAACGTCCCACAAGAGCGGCGAACGAAACTGCGGCCAGATGTTCATCGAATTCGGGTAGGGAAACAGCCAGTACCCAAGCCAAGGGCGCCCGACGTGGATCAGCGGGAACATGCCGGCGCAGACCACGGCAAACAGGGTCATCGCCTCGGCGAAGCGGTTGATCGAGTTGCGCCACGTCTGCTTGAAGAGCAGCAGGATAGCCGAGATCAGCGTTCCGGCATGGCCGATACCGATCCACCAGACGAAGTTGATGATGGCAAAGCCCCAGGCCACCGGCTGGGTGATGCCCCAGATGCCGACGCCGATGAGGAAGAGCCAGGTCACCGCCAGCAGCACCATCGAGGCGATGCCCGCCGCCACCAGCAGCCCGCCGTACCAGGGCAGTGGTGTATGCGACGTCAATACGATGCGCGAGATCTTCTCGGTCACCGATCTGAAGGTATGCCCCGGCGCGATTACCCGGAACTCTCCAGTGACGGGGTCCAGCATCGGATCATTTACCGGCAGGTTCTTCGTTGCCATTCTCCGCCTCTGTCAGCCAGCAGCTACTCGCTCGCTGGTTAGCTCTAGCTTTCGCACTGGCCTTGTTTCATCACTGCTTTTTAGCGCCACCAGCCTGCGGCTGGAGCAGAAAACTTCACCCGTGTTCCACACGCTGCTCTTCGAGTTCGGGGTTCGTGTTGATCACCTCAGCCACGTAGGTAGTACGGGGACGGGTATTAAGGTCCGCCAGCACTCCGTAGCTGCGGAGCTCGCCCTTGAGCTTTGCAACCTTGCTGTTCTTATCATTGATGTTACCGAAGACGATGGCCTCGGTCGGGCAGGCCTGCTGGCATGCGGTGACAACCTCGCCATCGCGGATCTCCCGATTCTCCCGGTCCGCAGTAATGCGCGCGGCCGTGATCCGCTGCACGCAGTAAGAACACTTCTCCATTACCCCGCGGCTGCGTACCGTTACGTCCGGATTGCGCATCAGCTTCAGGCTCTCGGTGTCGTAATCGGAGTAGAGCAGGAAGTTGAACCGCCGCACCTTATACGGGCAGTTGTTGGAGCAGTACCTGGTCCCTACGCAGCGGTTGTAGACCATAGTATTCAGGCCTTCCGGCGTATGAACGGTGGCGCCGACCGGGCATACCAGCTCGCAGGGTGCGTTCTCGCAGTGCTGGCACAGCATCGGCTGGAAGTGGGCACGGGGTGCATCAAGATCGCCCTCAAAGTAGGTATCGATGCGAATCCACTGCATCAGGCGACCGACTTTGACCTGGTGACGTCCGACCACGGGGATGTTGTTCTCCGCATAGCAGGCGACCACGCACGCGTTACACCCGACGCAGGAGTTCATATCGATCGACATGCCCCAGGCGTTCTGGTCGTAGCGGTACGAGGGAAACATGTTGGTGTCCGCATCCGGACTCTCCTTGCCTTCACCCTCGTGCGCGAAGTTGGGGTTGGCGCGGAAGTCGTCGAGCGTGGCGTAGCGGATGATCCCGCGGGTCAGAGACTCATTGCCCTCAAGGGAGTTGTTGCCGCCGCCCACTCCGCCAAACGTGGACGAGCGGTTGTCGCGGTAGTGGCTCTTGGTGACCGCAAATTCATAGCTGTCGGAGGTCTTGGTCAGCTTCGCCCCAACCGCAAAGAGAGGCGAGGTAGAGGGCCGGATCGTGTAAGCATCGAAGCCCACTCCGCTGCCGACCCGGCCAGCCATGCGGCGACCCTGCCCAAGGTAGACCGTGACGCTGTTATCCGGGTGGCCGGGAACTACCAGCGCAGGCGCGAGGACCTTCCGCCCGCTCAACTCAATCTCAAGGATGTCACTCTCGACGGCGCCGAGCTTTTGGAGCGTCACTGCCGAAAGCAGCGCTGCATTGTCCCAGGACAGGTTTGTGACCGGCTTGGGAAGCTCCTGCAGCCAGCCTACGTTCGAGTAGCGGCCGTCATAGACCGAGGGATCGGGGCGGAAGATGACCTCGATAGAATCCGGAGAAGTGGCGACCGGAGTCGAAATCGCTCCGCTGTGTCCCGCTCCGACGGACCTTGCCGGGAATGCAGTATCAGCGATATAGCCGTCATGCAAAGCCTTGCGCCAGCCCGCCTCAAAGTCTCCCTTACCCGCTAGCTGCCCCTGCCAGTTTGCCCGGACGGACTCATAGCTTGAAATATCCGGGTTGTCGAGGAACGCCTGCAGTATCTCGTGCGCACTTCTGCCGCTGTAAAGTGGATCGATCATCGGCTGCACGATACTTACCGTGCCGTCGTAGGCACGCGCATCGGACCAGGTCTCGAGGTAATGTGCGCCGTTGACGTGCCAATGCGCCACCGCACTCGTCTCATCGAGGTGCGACCCCAGATGCACCAGCGTCTGCAGCTTGCCGATGGCCTGTTCAAAGCCCAGATCTCCGGGTGTCGAATACACAGGATTAGTATTTAACAGGATCAGCCACTCAACCTTGCCCGCATTCATGTCAGCTACCAGCGACCTCAGGTCGTCGGTCTGCATGGAGGGCATCGGATTGATGGTCTGCGTGTAGATCACCGTCTTGCCAATCGCGCCGATCGCCTGGTTGATAGCGAGTGCCGCTGCATGAACTGCCGCAGTCTGCTGCTCGCCGGGGATCACCACTGCCTTGCCCGGCTTCGACTTGAGATCCTTGGCCACCGCAGCCGCGAACCTCTGCTGTGCCTCTGTCCAGTTGTAGCCCGCCGCCCCGCCGAACCCAGCTCCGAGCGCCGTTGCCAGCGCCGCAGCGAACCCGGCAATATCGCTCGCCCGCATGCCCAGGCGGTGCTCAGCCTTCATCCCGGTCGTCGTCGGCGTGCTCTCGACGACGTAGAGCCGGTTGTAGTCGACCGCCGGGTTCTTGCGGCGGCGGGCGTAGTCGCCTGCCAGCTTGTGAAAGCCGGGTTGCGTGATCCCCGACAGGAAGTCGGCATCAAGGGACAGGATCACATCTGCCGCATCCAGCTTGTACTGGGGGTCGGCGTAATCTCCGAATGCAGCCTTGGTCGCCTCATAAGACGAGTCGCGGTTTATAGGGTCATACTGCACCAGCTTCGCGTTTGGGTACGCAGCCTGCGCCTGCTTCCACTGCGCAGCCAGGGTCGGCGAAGTAATGGTATTCGACAGAATATAAATACCCGCCCCGCCGGAGCCCTTCTTCTCGATCAGCTTCTTGCGTAGAGCGGTCTGAAAATCAGCCCAGCTGCTGACCTCACCCTTGAAGAGAACGTGCTTTGACCGGTCCGGATCGTACAGATCAAGCAGCGTTCCCTGGGTAATCGGGTCAGAGGAGCCGCGATTCACGGGATGCTCCGGGTTACCGTCCACCTTGATCGGGCGATAAGCGTCCGTCTTCACCAGCAGCGGCACCGCCCCGGTCGGGAACGGGAACGCCGTAGCGAAGTACACCGGCTTGCCGAGGATCAGGTCCTCCGGCTGCTTGACGTAGGGGAAGATCGGTTCGTCTGGCTGCTTGGTGCAGCCGGAGAGACCAGCGAGCGCAAGGCTCGCGCCCATCAACTTCATGAAACCGCGACGCGATACCGGGTCGATCCACTCCGAAGTCTGCGCAGGGAACTCGCGCTGCAGCATCTCGTGGAAGCCGGGCGTACCTTCGAGCTCATCCAGGCTACGCCAGTACTTCTTGCCACTCTTACCTGTTAAGCGAGCCCGCGCCGCCTCGAGCGTCAGCCCTTGAGGCGCGAGCACCTCAGCCGCAAGCGTCTTCTCAGCGATCAGCGTCGAGTTCGCCGGCTGCAATCCGCTGTCAGCCCTGACGCCTTCGTCGCTTCCGCTCTTCTGGCCGGACTTCTGCATAGGCGAGTCCTGTCTTTCCTGCTTCAAGTCCAAACCACGCGTACTCTCGCCACCGGCTACGGTGTGTCTCATCGGTGGCAAACCTCGCAGCTGCTGAGCTCGCGGGCTGAACGGATATGGTACTCGCCAATCAGGTATTGTCCCAGTGCCGCCTGGCTGGTGAACTTTGTGTAATTCAAGACCGCCGGGGTCATCAGGTGACTGCCGGGCGCATCGCTAACCGTCTGCTGAGCTGCGCTGCCCATCACATTGCCCCCGGGAGCCGGAGGAAGCTGGAGCATCGCCACCTGCCTGCCATCCTGCGCTGGATCCGTCAGAGTACAATCCAGGCTCTCGGCCGTCGGGGTGCCCGTCCGTGTACCTGCGGTTCCGCACCATACCGGCTTGTCCATCGAGGGCCCGGTCCAGGCCATGTTATAGATTTGGCTGGTGGGGCGAAGATTCTTCGCCGGATTACGATGGCAGTTCAGGCACCACTCCATCTGCAGGCTGCTCTCCTGGTACATCAATGGCATCTGGTCGACCCGTCCATGGCAGCTTGAACAGCCCAGACCCTTGTTCACATGAATCTCGTGGCTGAAGTAAGCATAGTCAGGAAGGTCATGCACCCGGATCCAGGGAATCGACTCGCCGGTCGCCCAGCTCGCACGCACCGGCTCCAGCAGATTGGCATTCGTCCAGATCTGTGCGTGGCAGTTCATGCAGGTCTTGGTGGGAGGGATGCCGGCATAGCTCGACTTTTCAACGCTGGTATGACAGTACTGGCACTGCAGCCCCAGCCCCATCACGTGGTGCTTGTGGCTGAAGGGGACCGGCTGCTCCGGTCTCTGACCCTGCCGCGTAACCCACGGAGATCGCTGCAGTTCGTTGAGCGTAACCCCGAGGGCGATCACGATCAGTCCCATCAAAATCAGGCTTGCCCGGGCCAGCGCGTTAGACCCCCGGTCGAAAATCTGCGCCATGAGTGCGTTCCTGCTTCCTCAGAATCCGTTGGTTGGGAGAGGTTGCCGCTGCGAGCTTGGTGCAGCTACTGGCGAGGTGATCATACCCCGGCCATAAATAAAGCCATCTAAAAAAGGAATATAGCAGCAAAGTGAACTTTGCAAGGCCCCGGGGGTTTCGCTCACCGTCAAATCCACAACCCTGCAGCCTTTGACGCGAGTCGCGAACACGAACTTCCAAGTTACTGAATCGCATCATGCAAGCAGCAAAGGTGCCAATGGCGCGGTCTTCGCGGCATCCAAAGCCGTCCGCACTCCTGACGGCAGGGACCTGTTTGGCAGGGCTGTATTTTTCTTCTGACCTACCCATACGCATTGGTTGCAAATCGAGGTGGTGGAGAGCGAAGGTCGCCAGGCTGCTTCACCCTTGCCTCACTCTCAGGGGGCATGACCCGCGCGAGAGCTCGATGCTTGTGCGGGCGCCCCACCGAGTCTCGTATAAACTCGTGCCTTATGGTCGATGGCCGCCGCCCCGTCCGCTACGATGCCGCTCAGGCCTGCCTCGATCTTGCTGCTGCTGACCCGAAGCTCGGCCAGCTCATCGCCCGGGCTGGCCCCTTTACCCTGCGGCTCAAGAGCGCACACTCTCCCTTCGAGTCTTTGCTCGAATCGATCATCTACCAGCAGCTTCACGGCAAGGCGGCTGCTGCCATCCTCAAGCGCTTGCTGGCTGTCTTTGGGGACCTGCACCCCAGGCCCGAGCAGCTTCTGGCCGCCGGAGACGACGTGCTGCGCGCCTCCGGGCTCTCCGGCAACAAGGCTTTAGCCCTGCGCGATCTCGCAGCCCGGACGATCGACGGAACAGTACCCAGCCTCACCCAGATTCGCCGCCTGCCCGACGCCGAGATCATCAACCGCCTCACCTCAGTCCGCGGCATCGGGCCCTGGACGGTCGAGATGCTGCTGATCTTCCGGCTGGGCAGGCCAGACGTGCTGCCGGTCAGCGACTACGGCGTGCGTAAAGGCTTTGCACTGACCTTCGGTACGGCCACCCGGAAGGGAGTACGCGCACGAAGGGTCACCGCACGCAATCCCTTCACCAATGACCTGCTGCCCACTCCCGCGGAGATGCTGAAGCGCGGAGAGCGCTGGCGTCCGTGGCGTTCGGTCGCCAGCTGGTACCTCTGGCGTGCGTGCGACCTCGCCAACGCACCACCCGCGCCGGTGCAAGCAGAGACCAGAGCGCGACCAGGGACTACCGTGCAAGCAGGCCCCTCTTTCCCCGCAAAGTAGCCAGTCCACAAGCTTAGGTCGCGAGCTGCTCACCATGCTTGGGGATAGACCTCGCTGGCACGGGCTCCGCGCCCGCGCCCACACCCTGTGTCGATAATGCACTTGCAACGGGCGCCAGGCGCAGGCTCTCAGTTTCCAGTGAGATTCGGCGTCGGCTGGCTCGATTCACGCGGCCTCGTACAGCCCGTCTAGGGCCTGATCTCGATGACCGCCAGGCCGCTGGAGGGCAGCCTCAGCTTCAGGATGCCGTCCGATAGGGACTGAGTCTCGGCGGGCATGTCCGCCGTGACTTGCCGCAGCGCCGTCAACTGCGCCTGGCTCGGGTAACGCGGCCGGCCCATCGCATTGTAGGCGCCAAGGGTGTCGCCATGGTCCGCATCCACTCGCCGTATGTAAGCGCGCGACCCTTCTTTCTGGCCCGTGATCTTGAGCGCAATCGTCTTGCCGGCCCCCGTCGCACCCGGCGGCTCAACCAGGTTCCACGCTGCAATCACCAGAGTCCCGTCAGCTCGTTTCGTCACCAGCAGATCCTCTGAGGTGGACGCAATCCGCTCGTCACCCAGCAGGTGCAGCAGGCTGAAGACGCGAAAGGCCGGCTTGGGAATGCTCCCCGCCGCAATCAGCCCGTACCCGCCATAGAACGGCTCCTTCACCACTCCCTGCTCTTCAAAGACATCCGAGAAGCTCCAGTAGGACATGATGTCGACCATCCCATCGCACTTTCGGATCGTATCCGCCATCCACGGTCCCATGTAGATGGTGTCGGTGATCAGAGGTTCATTGGCATAGGTCGCGTTGAACTCGCTCCAGATCAGAGGGATCGTTGGCCGCGCAGAGGCCTTGATCTGGTCGTGGACCTTCGCCACCGCTGCGCACACCATCTGGTGCGGTGCGATCGGCCGCTTGTCAGGAAAGACGTCGGAGCTGGCATCGTTGCCGTAGACGTGGGTTGAAACAAAGTCGAGGGGTACGTGCTCAGCCGTCGTGTGCGCGATGATCGCGTCGACCCAGGCAGCCTGCGCGGTCGACGGGCCGCCCACTCGGATCCTCTCGTTCACCGCCTTGAGCGCGCGTGCTGTGTGGTCGTAGAGCTCAAAATAAGTCTGCTGCGCCGGGCGCCCGGTCCAGAAGTCGATATTCGGCTCGTTCCACACCTCGAAGTACCACGACGCCACCTCGTCGATGCCGTAGCGGTCGATCAGGTGCTGCGCAAACGCCGTGATCATCGGGTCCCACTTGGAGTAGACAGGCGGTGCCGGGATCGGCTTGTACCAGAAGGCATGAAACTCCAGCCGGCTCGCCATCTTCCTCGGGGTGAAGCTCAGCTCCACAAAAGGCTTCACTCCGTTGGCCAGCAGCCCGTCATAGATCTGGTCGACGTAGCTGAAGTTGTAGACCGGGTTGCCCAGTTTGTCTTCGTCGTAGACTCCGAGCTCATCGTGGAATATGGCATGGAAGCGGACATACTTAAAGCCGGTAGCCGCCCTCACCTGCCGCAGGTCGTTGCGATAGCTCTCCCGCAGCGAAAGCACGGCCCGCCCCGATCCAAACATCTGCTCCCAGAAGTGAGGCAGCGGCGTAGCCGGCGCGTTGGCATCAATCGTAACCGTCTCGGTAGCTTGTTCCTGGGCTCTGATCGCCGGGGAAAGGAGGCTGAGCGAAAGAGAGCAGCAGAAGAGCGAGTAGAAGAAGATACGGGAGCGGCGCATGCTAGCCTCGGCGGTCGAGATCACCTGCCGCTGAGCGAACAGGGTCAGGTACAAGCGACATCCTAATCGAAAGACTTCCCGCTTGTCCTCGCCTTTGCTTCGAGCGCCAGCGCCACAAAACGCTATAGTAGGCGGAGCGATAAAGGTGGTCTGAAACCGCTGCTGCATCCGAATCTCTGAAGCGAGGGTCCGCCATGTCTGGGGTATTCATCAGCTATCGCCGCGAAGACAGCGGCGGTTATGCAGGGCGGCTCTTCGACATTCTCAGCGCGCACTTCGGCAGAGAAAACACCTTTATGGACATTGACGCAATCAGCGGCGGTGACAACTTTGTGACCGTGATCGAGCAGAAGATCGGCCTGTGCAATGTGCTCCTCGCAGTCATCGGCGAGCGGTGGCTGACCATCACCGGGGAGGATGGGAAGCGGCGACTCGATAATTCCGGCGACTTCGTCAGGCTCGAGATTGCCAAGGCGCTGCAACGCGGAGTTCGGGTCATTCCCGTCCTGGTGAGTAAAGCCGCCATGCCAGATCAGAAAGATCTGCCGGAAGACCTGCGTCCTCTGTCACTGCGTGAGGCAATCGATCTTCGCGACGAGCACTTCCGCGACGATGCTGCCCGGCTGATCGAGCTTCTCGACAAGACTGCCCCCGATCTCGCTAGATACACGAAACCGAATCGAGTAATCCCTGCAGTCGCAGCTGCAGTGCTGGCCGCGGTGGTCGCCTGCGGTGTCTTGCTCCACAGACATGTCGCGCCGAAGGAATCCAGCATCCAGGCCGCCAGTACGCCGCTATCGACTGCGTCAAAGGAGCCCATAAAGCCAGCCGCTGATATTACCGGCAGGTGGGAGGCTACTGTGACCTACGACTGGGGAGACAAGTACACGGAGACGTTTGACTTCGAAGTGGACGGCACAGAGCTGTCCGGTACCGCATCCCTCTTCAAGGCGGCCCGCGGCATCTTCGACGGTAAGGTCGAGGGCAACCGTATCAGCTTCACGACGAAGACCATAACGGAGATGAACGGGCAGACTTCGCAGGATGAGCATCTCTACAAAGGCTTGATCGAAGGCAATACGGTCCAGTTCACAATGCTCACGGACAGCAGCGTCGAGTCGCACGTCCCTATACATTTCACCGCAACCCGGGTTAAGTGAGGCGCGACGCTTCAGGACATTCATCTGCGTCCGCCGGGCGCGCGAAGGGCTCGGATCAGGGTCGAAATCTAGCTCAGGGCCGCATCACCTTGACGTTCTTGGCCAACCCAACCATCTCCAAAAACTTAATTCCCCAGTAATTGACGTCAAGCTCATACCAGGCCATTCCATGGCACGCTGAGACGGGATGAGCGTGGTGGTTGTTGTGCCATCCTTCCCCGCCCGTCAACAGAGCCACCCACCAGTTATTGGTCGAATCGTCCTTGGTCTTGAACCGCCGTGAGCCCCAGATATGGGTGGCGGAGTTGACCAGCCACGTCACATGAAATCCGATGGAAACGCGCAGGAAGATTCCCCACAGCACCAGGGAAGCACCGAGTCGCCAACCACCCGCCGCCGTTCCGCCGGCCAGCAGTCCGAATCCAACCAGCGTCACCGGCAGCCAATGGTACGTCGCCAGCCACTGGTAAAACCTGTCCCGCTGCAGATCGGGCGCGTAGCGCGACAGCATCGTGGTCTCGTTGTGCAGCGACCCACGCAGGATCCAGCCCATGTGCGACCACCACTTGCCATCGCGCGGGGAGTGCGGATCGCCCGGCTTGTCCGTGTACTGGTGGTGCATCCGGTGGACGGCAACCCAGTACGTCGGGCTCCCCTGCAGCGACATCGTTCCGCAGACCGCCATCGCGTACTCCAGCCACTTCGGAGTGCTGTAACCCCGGTGCGTCAGCTGCCTGTGGTAGCTCATCGCAATTCCCACGTTCTGCCCCAGCAGCCACATCACGAGAAACACCGCGACGGCCGGCCAGCTGAAGAAAAATAGAGCAGCGATGCCGCCGATATGAAACGCGGCGATCACCGCAAAGAAGACCCAATTAAATTCCTCTGAGCGCGATTGCGTCAGCTCCGGCGTGCCCTCGGTCGTGGCCGTCTTCGCCGCGTTTGCAACAGTGGTTGCCATATACCCCATCCCTTGTCTCTGCCTGCCTCGCGTCTGAGTCGCGCGTGCTCTAATTGCCAGCGTAAATGGAGCAGCGACCGGGGGGCTGTAAGAGTTCAGTAATATGTCGCGGAGGCGTCCCGTTTCAGCCCTCCGGGATCACTGTCGGTAAGTCGAAGAGCTGCCGGACGCACCAGGCTGGTCAGCTCGAGCTCCATCACGCTACTGTCAAAGCAGGAGCAACTTCAACATGAAGCTTTCCTCGTTGGAATACGGCCGTCGCATCGCCCTGTTCGTCCTGTTAGGGCTGCTGGCGGCGCTCCTGGTGGGTGTGTTCCTGACCCGCGGCGGCGATCCGTCGCTCGCCTATAACGCTCCGCCGGTGCTGCCCAATACCTCCGGTCTGGTCGATCAGAAGCCGCTGCAGACGGCGCGCGACCTCGCCGCCCAGGCGGCCACCCCGCAGGAGCGTGCCTTCGCGACCCAGGCGTTGCAGGCCGCCGACCACGAGGTCGATCAAGCCTTCGCCACCGCTCTGCGCGATGCCACAACCAACGCGCCGCCGCTCTCCGGATGGGCGCTCACTTACTCCAAACGTATTGCTGCGATGACCGACAAGGTCAACGCCGAGCAGCAGCACATCAACGACCTGAAGCAGGCGCTCCCGGCGGCGAGCAACCAGGACCAGGCCACGGCACAGCTGGGTTTGGCGCAGGCGCAGCTTGAACTGGACAACGACGAGCTTGCAGACCTCCACCAGGACCTCATCCGGGTCGACGGCGACCGCGCAGCAAAGATACAGCAGGCCATGGACGAACACGCGGCAGTGCAGAAGCGGGCTGAGTCCATTCCTGAGAACACGCCGACAACTGCGCTCGAATCTCCCGAGGCTCTGCGAACTCTGCCCGGTAAGATCCGCGCTCTGCTCTCATTGAACGGCCGCCACAAGCAGCTATGGCAGGCGCGGCTTGACGCCTTTGCCTTGGCCGCTACCCTCACCCGCCAGCATGATGACCTCGAGAAGCAGCTTGAGGAGTCATCGCAGACGCCGGCCTCCCCCAGCAACTCTCCGACGCCGGCAGCGGACTCGCCCAGCGGCTCCGCCAGGACCTCTTCACCCAATAAAGGCGCCGCTGCCCTCGGCAAGCTGAAGGAGCAGACCCTGCAGCGTCAGAGGCTAACCGAGTGGAGCACCCGCATCCGCAACGAACAGGCCCTCGCCATGGCCTACGAAAACTGGGACCACCTTGTCGTCGCGCAGCGCCGCACCGTGCTGAATCGCATCGTGCAGACACTTACCGTGGTGACCACCATTGTGTTGCTGGTCGTCCTGTCCGGAATCCTGATTCGCAGCCTCTCTCGCGGTGGCTCCGTCGACCAGCGCCGGCTCATCCACCTGCGCATCATTGCGGAACTAGCCGTCCAGGCGGTCGGACTGATCGTCATCCTGCTGGTCATCTTCGGGCTGCCACGTCAGACGCCCACCATCATCGGCCTCGCGACCGCCGGTCTCACCGTCGTTTTGAAAGACTTTATCGTCGCCTTCTTCGGCTGGTTCGTGCTGATGGGTCGAAATGGTATGCGCATCGGCGACTGGGTGGAGATCAACGGTGTCGGCGGGGAGGTGGTCGAGATCGGCCTGATGCGCACCGTGCTGCTTGAGACGGGCAGCTTCGCCGAGATGGGCCACCCTACCGGCCGCCGCATCACCTTCCTGAACAGCTTCGCCATCGAGGGTACCTACTTCAACTTTTCAACCGCCGGTCAGTGGCTCTGGGACCAGCTGCAGGTGACTGTCCCCCCCAGCGCAGAGTCGTACCAGAAGGTCGACCAGATTCGCGCCGCCGTGGCAAAGACTACCGAGGCCAACGCCAGGGAAGCCGAGGCGGAGTGGAAGAAAGCAACCCGCAACTATCCGGCTCCCGAGATCTCGGCCCAGGCCGCCGTCGATCTCAGGCCTGTACCGGAAGGAATCGCGGTAACAGTGCGCTACATCACCCGCGCTCCCGAACGTTACGCCATGCGCACCCGGCTGTACCATGACGTCATCGGGATCCTGCATGAAGGCCCAGTCCCTGAGCTGACGGCAGCGGATGTTTCCGGCCTGGACGCGCCAGCAGCTGCAGCTTTGGCAACGCAACCGGGGACTTCGAGGTAGGGCGCCGCCGGCCTGCGAGCCCGCGGTACTCGATGTTCAATCGTGCGCCAGAGCAGCCATTGACCTCGGCGGCAATGTGGGCCGAAGGCACCGGAATCAGTCGCCGCTAATCTCTCGCACCTCGCTGCTGCGAACTGGCTCGGGCTTGGCTCCCTCGTCTACCTTGCCGAAGATCATCTTCCCCGACGCCGTCTGCAACACTGACGTGACGCTGATATCGACCGGCCGGCCGATCATCCGGCGCGCGTTGTCGACCACCACCATGGTGCCGTCATCGAGGTAAGCGACCCCCTGGTTATACTCTTTGCCCTCCTTGAGAATAACCACGTGCATCTTCTCGCCCGGCAGCACCACGGGGCGCAGAGAGCCCGCCAGGTCGTTGATGTTCAACACTGCGACACTGTGCAGGTGCGCCACCTTGTTCAGGTTGAAGTCGTTGGTGACGATCTTCGCGTCCATCGTCTTCGCCAGCTCGAGCAGCTTGAGGTCGACCTCCCTTATGTGCGGGAAATCCGTCTCGACGATCTGAATTGTCAACTCGCTGTTGCCCTGCATCCTCTGCAGGATGTCGAGTCCGCGGCGACCCCTCTGGCGCTTCGATCCATCGGTCGAGTCCGCCACAAGCTGCAACTCCCGCAACACAAACTCCGGGATCACCAGAACTCCTTCGAGGAACCCCGTGTCGGCGATATCTGCGATACGGCCGTCAATGATGGAGCTGGTATCGAGCACCTTCACATTGCGTCTGCCCGGCGTGCGCTCCGCGTTGAAGATGTCCCCCAGGGCGGAGAGGTTGAGCAGGTCCCCCTTGCTCGTGCCCACCACCAGGCCCACATAAGACATCAGCAGCAGCACGAAGATTTGGATGAGGCTCTTCTCGCTGCCCGGCGTGAGGCTGTAGTGCAGCACCAGGGAGAAGAGAAACGCGCCCAGGATTCCAAGCAGGCTGCCGATCACGGCCCCGAACAGGCGCTTGAGGCTGAGCGCCCGCACCCGCAGCTCAAAGACGATGATCAGCACAGCGCCAAGCGCGCCAACGCCGGCAGAGAGCCATGGGTTCAGGTTGAACGGCCTGAGGAAAAACGAGGCAGCCGTCAGAATCAGGAGGAAAATGACTCGAATCAGTATGAGGTCCATGTAGTCCTGGGACTCCCTTTGTATGCCGGCCGGCGCGTCAAGGCAGGGGCGCGTTCGATTTCCCGGTCAGGTCACAGGGAGTATACCCAGCAGAAGGGACGTCTGCCAAAGCAAGCAGCGACGCCAACGCACGGGGACCGCGGCAGTGACGGCAAACGCACAAAGCGAACGCCCTCTCGGAGTCGAACCCGTGCGAAGAGCGAAGCCGGCTAAAGCCAAAGCCATCGGTGCGAATCACGCGCAGTTCCTCATCACCGGTGAGTGACGAGGTGAGCCCTCACATCTAGTAGCGTGGCACGCTAGGGTCTACCTGCTGCGACCACGCGTCAATCCCGCCAGCCAGGTTGTGGATCTTCTTGAACCCGGCAGCCTGCAGGAACTCCGCCGCCTTCTGGCTGCGTCCACCCATCTTGCAATGCACCACGATCTCCTGCGCCGGATCGAGCTCGCCAGCCCGTTTCTGCACATCGGCTAGCGGGATCAGGTGCCCGCCCATCTGCGCGATCTGGTACTCAAAGGGTTCGCGCACATCGAGGACGTAGATGTCCTCTCCCGCATCCAGCCTCTTCTTGAGCTCGACGGGGGTCATCTGGGGCACACCATTTTTCACCTCTGTGCTCACTCCGGCCTCCTTAACGGTTGTGGTTGCGGGCTCGGCGACGATGCCGCAGAACTGATCGTAGTCAATGAGCTTCGTCACCGTGGGGTGCGTGCCGCACACCGGGCATTCTGGATTCTTGCGCAGCTTCAACTCGCGGAAGCGCATGCTCAGCGAATCGACCAGCAGCAGGCGTCCGATGAGTGGCTCGCCCTTGCCCAGGATCAGCTTGATCACCTCTGTCGCCTGGATCACGCCCACCAGCCCCGGAAGGATGCCAAGCACTCCGCCCTCGGCGCACGAGGGCACCAGACCGGGGGGCGGCGGCTCGGGATAGAGGCAGCGATAGCACGGGCCTTCCTGCGTAGCGAAGACGCTCGCCTGACCCTCAAAGCGAAAGATCGATCCGTAAGCATTGGGCTTGCCGCTCAATACGCAGGCATCGTTCACCAGGTACCGCGTCGGAAAGTTATCCGTACCGTCGGCGACGATGTCAAAGTCACGGATGATCTCCATCGCATTCGCACTGGTAAGCATCGTGTTGTACTTCACGATCTTCATGAAAGGGTTCAGGGCCGTCAGCTTCTCTTCAGCCGAATCGAGCTTCGAACGTCCCACATCCCTGGTGGAATGGATGATCTGCCGCTGCAGGTTACTGAAATCGACCACGTCGAAGTCCACCAGTCCCAGCGTCCCGATTCCAGCTGCAGCCAGGTAAAAGGCCAGCGGGGAGCCTAGCCCTCCAGTACCGACGCAGAGCACTTTGGCGGCCTTCAGCTTCTGCTGGCCCTCCATGCCCACCTCGGGCAGGATCAGGTGGCGCGAATAGCGCTGGATCTCATCATTGCTAAGTGCAGGGAGGGCAGTGGCTTCTTCAATCAATGCGGGCATCGGTTCCTTCTGCATGGGTGAGTACGAAGTTGGCCGCTTGGCCCCCTTCGCTGCCCGTGCGTTACTGCTTTGATTAGATGTGCGCCAGGTATCTCTCGATTGAGGATAACGCGATCAGTGGCACGGCGACGCACGCACTATACCTTGCGAGCTGAGTTCGAACGCGTGACACCCCGCAACGGCCGGACTCGTTGGATGCGGATCAACTGTCGGGTCGTATTCAGAGCCTCCCACGGCCGGTGCGCCGCTGAGTGTTCAGCCGGAATTCGGGCCAATTACCAAATACGCGCAAGCTTCAGAGCCGTGTCCGCCGTCACAGCAAGCTTTCCTCGGCAAAGTTCATTAACATGCTTTCGCGGCAGGCCCGCTCTGTCCGCGAGCTCCGTGTGCGTGATCCCCAAAGGCTCCACGAATTCCAAAGTGAGGTTTTCGTCCACATTCACCGGTCTTCTCTTCGTCACCAGCATCTATTCTCCCATCCTGTCGATACGAATGATTGTCCAAATGAAGCCGCGCGCCGCTCCGTCTTTCCAGTGGAAGTCAAAGACCTTTTTCTACCATCAGTAGAACGCGCTCGGACAATGCGAAGACTTCGCTGTCCGATGCGCTGCCGAGCGGGCCATCGATTATCAAAAAGGCGAGACCGTGGACCGCGGACCACGCGAGATATTCAGCTCCTCGCCTGCGTTCCCTCGGGAGCACGCCCGACTCCACCATCAGGTCCAGGGCCAGCCCAAGCAGCTGAAACGGGTTGAGCCCGCTCCGGCCCGCCTTGGCGTCGTCCAGGTCCCGCTCTACCTCGTCCGGCACCGAGAACGAGGTTCGAAAGAGGCCGGTCTCCGTGACAGCGAACTTCAGATACCCCGTACCCACAGCCCGGAGCGCCGCTCGCGCCGCACTCGCTGAGGAGGTCTTGCGGCGCCGGACTGCAGCCATCTCTGACTCGATTGCCATCGCGAGGGAGGAGATGGCCGATGCCCTGACCGCCTGCAGGAGGGCACCGTGGCTCGCAAAGTGCCGGTAAGCGGCGTTGGGAGCCACCCCGGCCCGCCGCGTCGCTTCACGAAGCACCACCGCCCCGGGCCCACCGCTGCGCGCCAGTTCTATTCCCGCCTCGAGCAAGGCTCTGCGCAGGTCGCCATGGCGAAATGTCTTGCGGGCGGGGGGCAGGCTTCTTATCAAAACGTCACTTGCGGAAGCACTCATAATAGTTGTGGACAGTGTACATTTTGTTTGATAGCTTTGCTGGCATCAGCGAACACAAGTCGCCTGAACGCAAGCTACTAGCAGTCATTTCGATGATCTTTTCGAGCTTCCATCCAGCTTCCATTCACGAAGACCACATCCGGACCGAGAGGACAGAATACACATGAGCACAATTGCCCAGCAGGAAATTAGCACGCCAACACCGGCCGCTCCTAGCACACCCAGGAGCATTGGCAACTTCGTCTGGTATGAACTGAGGACGCCCGATGCAAAGGGAGCAGAGGACTTTTACACGCATGTAGTTGGATGGAAGACGAAGAGCTTCGGCGATCCGAATGCGCCGTACACACTGTTGTCGGCAGGCGGACCTGACATGGCAGGAATGATGCAGATGACTCCAGAGATGGCTGCCGGTGGCGCAACGCCGGCATGGGTGGGCTTCATCGGGGTCGATGACGTAGACGCCTATGCCCGGCGCGTTGAAGAAGCCGGTGGAAAGCTCCACATCCCCCCACAGGACATCCCGACTGTCGGCCGTTTCGCCTCCGCAGAGGACCCCCAGGGTGCTGAGTTCCTCCTCTTCAAAGGAAACCTGAGCGCTCCACCTCCCAGGGACCCGGCTGGCACCCCCGGAACCGTCGGCTGGCATGAGCTCTCGGCCAACGAAGAACAGTCCGCATGGAACTTCTACTCCAACTTGTTTGGCTGGACAGAAGACAGCACGATGGATATGGGACCCGCTGGCACCTACCGGATGTTCAACAACGGAGGCGGGGTGATTGGCGGCATGATGACGCGCGATCAGAGCACCTCGCCTGGGCCGTTCTGGAACTACTATTTCAACGTTGAAGATATCGACGCGGCAGGGAACCGGATCAAGGAAAAGGGCGGCAAGCTGATGATGGGGCCGCACGAAGTGCCCGGCGGACTCTGGATCATCCTCGGGTTTGACCCCCAGGGCGTCTTCTTCTCCGTCGTCGGCCCACGTAAGCAGTAGTTATCAATTTGTCCTAGGTGGCTGCGCACGTCCGCAACGGAGTGCGCGGCCCGACCCGCCGGCGCAGGATCGGGGGCAGCCCCACCCGCCGGCGATCGAGGGGATAATCGACAGGACATCGGCCGGCGTGACTGGCGTCGCTTCGCTCTCTGGCAGGTATCGGATGTCCTCGTCGTTAAGGTAGACATTGACGAAAGAGCGCAGCTTTCCCCCCTCAGAGTAAAGGTGCTTCTTCAACTCGGGATGGAGGATAGTCAGCTGCGCCATCACCTCGCCCACCGTCCCGGCCTCGACCGCGACGGTATCCTGCCCGCCCGCATATACCCTCAGCGGGGTTGGAATCAAAATCTTGATGCTCATTGCTCCCTCAATCTTCCGTAGCGGACTGGATGACCTCTATGTCATCTTCCGCAATCAAATTCTGTCTGATGCTGACCGGTTCGTCCTCGAATCGCTTCTCTTCTTCGCTGCTGCCGGTCAGCAGGAACGAACGAGTTGCCGCCGCACGGCCCTGCTCGACCGCGGTGATGACGTAGGAGCAGCCAATCCAGTGTGCCTCGGCCAAGTCGGTCGACGACCACTGCGCCGGATGGTCAGGGTGCGAGTGGTAAAAGCCTATGATGTCCAGCCCCCGCTGTCGTCCCTGGCGCTGAGCCCGCACCAGATCGTGCGGCGCGATGTTGTAGCGGTTATGAGCAGAATCGGTGCGCGTATTGCCGGCTCGCACTGCCTGGACTACTTCGTTGATTGAGACCCCGTCCACCGCAGCATGCGAGCTTCGCCCCAGCAGGATGCCGCAGCATTCGTATGGATAAGTCTCCTCTCCATGCCGTCGCAGCCCCTGATAGATCGCCTCCGGAATGTCTAGCAACCTTCTTCTCCATCTGTGATAAATCCGGGACAGCCACGGAAGTCATGCATCCAGGCTCCCAAAGCCGAGACGAGAAGACTCTGGCGTAGAAAAATCTTCAAAAAATCGTTCACTCAAGTACTTGTCCGCGTTGTCGCACAAGATGGTTACGACTACCGCATTTCGACCAAGGGCAGCCTCTTCCTCGGCAACCTGCACAGAAGCTGCCACGGCCGCCGCAGCCGAAACCCCCACCAGCAGGCCCTCCTCACGCGCAAGCCGCTTCACCATCGCGTAGGCGCTCTCCGTCTCAACCTCGATCTGACGGTCTGCCAGGTGTGGATCGTAGATCGCCGGCACGATCGCAGTCGCCATGTGTTTCAAACCCTCCAGGCCATTGAAGGGGGAATCCGGCTGCATCGCGATGCACTGTATCGAAGGATTCAGCTCACGCAACCGCCTCGTCGTCCCCACGAACGTGCCGCTGGTTCCGAGCCCTGCAACGAAGTGAGTCACCGCGCCCTCTGTCTGCTGCCAGATCTCCTCGGCGGTACCGTAATAGTGCGCCTGCCAGTTTGCCGGGTTTGAGTACTGGTCCGCATAGTAGTACCTCGCGGGGTTAGCAGCTGCCAATTCCCGGGCCTTCAGGATCGCTCCGTCGGAGCCCGAGCCCGGGTCGGTCCAGAGGACCTCGGCACCGTAGGCGGCCAGCATCTTCTTCCGCTCCGGCGAGACGTTCGACGGCATGCAGAGCGTGACCGGGAAGCCCAGCGCGGCTCCCAGCATGGAGTAGGCAATCCCCGTATTTCCACTGGTCGCGTCAAGCAGGCGCTGGCCCGCCGTTGCTGGCTGCGCACCCAGCATCCCACGCCGCCTGGCATCGGCCACGATCGCAGAGGCCGCCCGGTCCTTCACCGAACCGCCGGGATTGGTCCACTCCGCCTTGCCAAGTATCTGTACTCCCGGCAGGTGCTTCGTGATCTTCGATAGCTGGACGAGCGGCGTGTTACCGATCCGGTCCAGGATGGTAGTGCCCAGTATGCGGCTTGCTGCAAGAGCGGTCGAGGCTGTAAGAGTCATTGGCATGAAAAATCTCTGGCGGTCATTGCGGATGGAGGGGATTGCAGCGCGCTCTCCGGTGTGCGAGTCTAATCACGTCTACTGATCACGGAGCTTCCCTCGAAACCCAGCCAGGCCGGCAAGACATCTGATGCGCTCGACCTTCGTCACCAGACCGCTCCTACAGTGTAACTTTGCAACGGCTGTGGTGATCTGGTCGGATGAGCTTACTTTGGCCTCAACTGGGATTACGTGGAAGAATCCTGAACAAACAAGCTGAGAAAACATGATAAAGAAGACCAAGCAGCCCAACTTCGATCAGGCCCTGTCGAATCTCCGGGACCATAGCTTTGATGTCAGCGAGCAGTCTACGGTCGCACCCGAGCCGCAGCTGGCCATGTCCGGAGACACGGCGATCGGCAGCACCGGCCGCTCGCGGGATGTAGCAGCCGAGCCTCGCCGCGGCTCCGCTGCGATTCGCCCCGCCGTACCGGGGCCGCTGCCCGGGGTCATGGTGCGCAAGAATGGCTGCGCCGCATTCCTGGTGCGTCTACCCGATGGCTACGCCGCCCTTACCGCCCAGCCCGGTGTGCTGCTGGGCGGAGAGATAGCCCGTCTGGTCGATCGCGGCTACCAGAAGTTCTTCAAAACCAGCCGCCTGGAAGTTCCCGCCACCGCCGCCCAGCTCAAGGCGGTGCACGACTTTACCGAGCAACTAAAGCTCGCGACCGGCTCCGTCAGCCTCTATAACGAGTCGCTGGGAACAGTCAGCGATCGCTACCTTTACGATCGGGTGAAAGGTCGCGACCTGCCCGAGTCCGAGCGGCCAGTGCGACCCTGGGACCGGCCCGAAGGCGCGCCCTAGCTGGGGCCTGCTACTCTGTAACACGTTCCCCCAGGCCTCAGCTTTATCTACCGGGCACTACGACGAGCCCGCACACAATCGGCGGCGCGGCAGGTAGCTCCGTCTAGTTTTCGGGTATGCGAGTCCACATTCCGTCGCACTATCACCTGATCATCCCCCATTTTCGCCCAGATGGAGCAGGCATGACTCAATCCGAGCGTTACATCTGTATCCACGGCCACTTCTACCAGCCTCCCCGTGAAAATCCGTGGCTTGGCGCAGTAGAGACGCAGGATTCTGCCGCGCCCTACCACGATTGGAACGACCGCATCACGGCAGAGTGTTACGCGACTAACGGAGCCTCACGGACCGTAAATACCCAGAACGAGATCATCCGCATCCTGAATAACTACAGCCGTATCAGCTTCAACTTCGGGCCTACTTTGCTGTCCTGGCTTGCGGACAAGGCGCCACGCACCTACCGGATGATACTGGAGGGCGACAAACGCAGTCAGGAGCGCTTCGGCGGCCACGGCTCCGCTCTTGCGCAGGTCTACAACCACCTCATCATGCCGCTCGCGAGTACGCGCGACCGCATCACCCAGATACGCTGGGGTATCGCAGACTTTGAAAGCCGCTTCGGCCGTAAGCCGGAGGGCATGTGGCTCGCCGAGACCGCGGTCGATACCGAGTCCCTGGAGCTTCTCGCGGCCGAGGGCATCCTCTTCACCATCCTTGCGCCTAGTCAGTGCGCCGCGGCGCGGGTGCTGCCGCTTGCCGATTCGACTGTCGGTAACGGGCACCCTTCCCCTGAAGCCGGCTGGACCGAGACTCCCGACGGCTCGGTAGACACCACGCGCCCCTACCTCGTCAGGTTGAAGACCGGACGCAGCATTGCCGTCTTCTTTTACGACGGCCCTCGCTCCCGCGCCATCGCCTTCGAGGGGCTGCTGAACAGCGGAGAGGTATTCGCCCGGCGTCTCAACGACGCCTTTAGAGAAGATGTCGATGGGCCGCAGCTAAGCCACGTCGCCACCGACGGAGAGAGCTACGGCCATCACCATAAACACGGGGAGATGGCTCTCTCCTACGCGTTGAACTTCATCGAAGAGCACGGCCTCGCCAAGCTGACCAACTACGGCGAGTTCCTGGAGAAATTTCCGCCTACCTACGAGGCGCGCATCGTCGAGAACTCGTCGTGGAGCTGCTTTCACGGGGTGGAGCGCTGGCGCTCCGATTGCGGCTGCAATGGAGGCCATGCCGGCTGGCATCAGCGCTGGCGCGGTCCGCTCCGCGCTGCTCTCGACTGGCTGCGCGATACCGTAGCTCCCCTCACGGAGCGATACGGTGGCGAGCTCTTCAACGATGTCTGGGCAGCGCGCGACGCCTACATTGACGTGGTGCTGCGCGGAGCTGCCGCGGTAGACCGCTTCTTTGCCTCCCAGGCCTCCCACGTGCTCGATCGGGAGGAGCGCGTACGTGCGCTCAAGCTCATGGAACTGCAGCGGCACATTCAGCTCATGTACACCAGCTGCGGGTGGTTCTTCGACGAGATATCCGGTATCGAGACAGTGCAGATCATCGCCTATGCCAGCCGCGTGCTGCAGCTCGCAGCCGAGCTGTTTTCCCACGCCCATACCGCCCTCGTGCACCCTTCCACCGAAGACATTCCGCTGGAAGATGGCTTCGTCGAGCGCCTTCGCGCTGCGGAAAGTAATGTTCCCGAACAACGAAACGGAGCCGGGATTTACCAGCGCTCTATCAAGACGTCACAGGTCGGCCTCGAGCAGGTTGGAGCGCACTACGCCATCAGCTCGATCTTCTCGAACTACGCCGAGACTGCCGAGATTTACGCCTACAGCGTTCACCGCATGCAGTATGAGGTCTCGACCTCCGGACGGACGCGCATGGTCATAGGCCAGGCGGAGGTCGCCTCCCGCATCACCGAGGAGTCGCTCGTGATCGCCTTTGCCGTGCTCTACTTCGGCGACCAGAACATCGCCGGCGCGGTAAAGCCCTATTTGATTTCCGATGCAGAGGCCTATGCGGACTTCTCGAAAAAGACGGCGGCAGCGGTGCAGCGCGCCGACTTCCCCGAGGCGATCCGCCTGTTCGATCGCTACTTTGGCAATACCGCCTACTCGTTGACTTCGCTGTTCCGAGACGAGCAGCGGCGCATCCTCAAGGTCATCCTCGACTCCACCCTGCGCGAGGTGGAATCGAGCCTCTCGGCCATCTATGAGGAGAACGCCTCGCTGCTGCACTTCCTCAGCCAGGCCGGTCTGCCGCCTCCGCCTGCTCTGGCGCTGGCGGCCGGCTTCTCGGTCAATGCCGGGCTGCGGCGTGCCATCGAGAGCCGACCCATCGACGCCCTGCGCGTCAAGGCCCTGCTTGCCATGGCTAAGTCGGACGGCATCGTCCTCGACACCACCCTGCTGAGCTACCTTGCGGACCAGCAGATGAAGTGGGCCATGGTCGAGCTCTATGCGGACCCGGAAAAGCCTGACACCCTCGATGCAGCCCTGCTGATCGCGACCACCTTGCGCGAGCTGCCCTTCCCGTTGAACCTCTGGCAGGCTCAGAACATCTGGTACGACACCCTCAAGCAGGCGCTGCGGCGCTCCGGACGTCGCGCTGGCGATGCGGCCGCCGCTCCGAAAAAAGGGCGCTCGCACAGCGGCAGGCGCGAGGTGGATTCGATTCGCGCCGCAGCCGCCCAGGTCTCTTTGCGAGATTCGGCCAGCCTCGGCAAAGCCGGTTGGTGGGCGAAGTTCGATGAGCTGGGCCAGCACCTGAGAATCGTCGTCGAAGAGCTCGTCGTCGAGGAAGAAGCTGTTCCCGGAGAGCCCGCTTTCATCCCAAAGGCAC
>DASWVB010000021.1:0-21389 GCA_036401375.1 Acidisarcina sp. | reverse complement strand
TTGTCGTGGCGTCACAGGGCCCGTCCCTCAGCCACTCTTCATGAAATTCACGATCGCCCGCTAGGGGCAAACTTGAATGATTCGTTTGTAGCACATGCGGGACTCAAACTCAAGCCGGCACTCTATCGGAAACTGCTTAGTTTGCTCACGTTTCCCCAACCGAACTCCTTCCAGCCAGCTCGGTCGCCGGGACGGGTCGGAGGTAGCGGGCTGGTTAGATGAACGGCCACGCACAATCTGTGGAGAGTAACGACAGATCCCGCAATCTGTCTAGACGCTAAGGGGCAATGAATTAGTTCGAGAGCGCCTTTACTCGCACTGCCTCGATGCCATCGAGGGCACGCCAGAGGGCGCGGGCGCCTTCTTCCGCGCCTGAGAGCACCTGCGCCGCGCAGCTCGGGTCTCCTGCGACGCAGTCTTCGATGAGGCTCTTCCAAACCTTCGAGTGATAGACATCGGCAGTGGTATGCAGCGCGAAATACTCGCAGCTGGCGTCATCGGCGGAGTAGTGCTCTTTAAGGCCCGCCAGCTTTGAGGCAGCCACCCTGGGCACCTGCGATTCGTAGGCGTAGAAGGCTCCCAGCGCCGTGGGCAGAGACGCATCCCGTGCGATGGTCTGGTAGCCGCTGACCAGCTCCCGAATCTCGGGCAGAACCTCGTCCGATCCCGCAGCGCCGGGCCCGGACTCCCGAGCCGATCCGCCCAGCGGTTGGTCGGTGTCGAAAGCCCTCATTCCGGCAATGAACTGGCGCCAGATGTCGGCGTGCGAACGGCCGTGGCTCTCCTCATCGGCAGCGTTGGCGAGGATAGCCTTTCGAGCCCGGCCCTCGGGCAGACGGGAGTGCAAGGCAGTCAGATAAGTGGGGAACGCAGCCACGTGCGGCAGGTACTGCGCGCCGTAGGCCGCCAGCTGGTCATGGGTCAACTCCCCAGCCGACCAGGCCTGGTAAAAGGGATGCTGCAACAGGTCATACCTGGCAAGCAGGGCGTCCACCCGTGTCCACAAAGATTCGGTGCTGGTTCTGATCGGTTCCATGGCATTTCTCCTGGTGAGGTTGAGCTGAGCCGCCGGGCGGCTACGAGAGTTGGCTCGTTCAGCATAGCTCATCGCAAGCCGCCCGGCTGAGCCGGACCGTCACGCCTGTTTTTGGCCCAGGGCAGCAGTGTGACAACATGTAACTTCAGCAAGGCATCGAACTGGGTGCTTCCGCGTAGAACTTTACGACCATCTGAAGAGCAAGGTGAAACTGCGCCCCTGCCGCGGGGACTAGCTGAGCATGTCGCAGACGAGCCAAAAGGTCGAGGCACAGAGCGCGTGGGGCGAACGCATCCGCGCCCTCAGAAACGTGCCGCCCGTCCTACACATCGTGTGGGAGTCGGGGCCGTCGGTCGTGACCTGGGGCATCATCCTGCGCGTCGTCATCGCCTTTCTTCCCGTCACCCTGGGCAAAGTCTCGGCGTGGATCATCAACGGCGTCGACGAGGTGCTGCATCACCAGCCGCTGCGCCCGCACTTCTGGTGGGTCGTCGGCCTTGAGGTCACGCTGGCCGTGATCGCCGGCATGGTCAACCGGCTGATGGACTACTTCGACAACCTGCTGGCCGATCGCTATACACACCACGTAAGCATCGAGGTCATGCGTCATGCCGCCGCGCTCGACGTGACCGCCTACGAAGACCCCGTCTTCTACGACCGTCTGGAGCGTGCCCGCGCCCAGGCCACAGACCGGCTCGCCATGATACAGAGCATGGGGCGCTTGCTGCAGCAGACCATCACGGCCCTTGTCTTTACCGGTGCGCTGCTCTACTACTCCCCTTGGCTCGCGCTGCTGCTCGCCGTGGGAGTGCTGCCGTCGTTCCTGGGCGAGACACACTTCGCCTTCCTCGGATATGCCAAGAACTTCCGCCAGACTCCCGCCAAGCGCCAGATGGATTACCTCCGCCAGTTGGGTGGCAGCAAAGAGGCGGCGAAAGAACTCAAGCTCTTTGGACTCAGCGACCACCTGACCAGCCGCTTCGCCGGGCTGGCCAGCCAGATCTATGACGAAAACGTCCAGCTCTCGAAGAAGAAGCTCTACCTCGGCGGCCTACTCGGCATCGCCGGCACGATGGGCTACTACGGTTCCTATGCATATGTGATCTGGCGCGGAGTGAACGGCGCCTACGACATTGGAACGCTGGCATTCCTCATCAGCGTCATCGCACAGGCAAGCTCCACATTGCAGCAGGTATTGTCGACTGCATCCGGCATCGCCGACCAGGCGCTCTTCCTCACCGATCTCATTGCATTCTTCGAGATGAAGCCGCGGGTCGATGCCAACCCCGACGGTCGCCGGGCGCCCCGGCCGATCGTGCGCGGCTTTGAGTTTCGCAACGTCTCCTTCGCCTATCCAGGGACGCGGCGCCGCATCCTGTCCGACTTCAACTTCACCCTGTCGCCGGGCGAACGTATAGCGCTGATTGGCGAGAATGGGCAGGGAAAGACCACGGTGGTCAAGCTGATCACCCGGCTCTACGACCCGACCGAGGGGCAGATTCTGCTCGATGGTGTCGACCTGCGCGAGTACTCTCTGGAGGATCTGCATCGCGAGATGGGTGTGATCTTCCAGGACTTCATGCGCTATGAGATGACCGCGCGTGAGAACATCTCGGTGGGACGCATCGAACGCGAGCACACCGAGGAGGAGATCGTGCACGCGGCGGAGAAGAGCCTTGCGGCCGGAGTGGTAAGCAAACTTGCTGACGGCTACGACCAGATGCTGGGACGCAGATTCGAGACCGGCGTAGATCTCTCCGGCGGAGAATGGCAGAAGATTGCGCTCGCCCGTGCTTACCTTCGTGACGCTCAGCTGCTCATCCTCGACGAGCCGACCGCGGCGCTCGATGCCAAGAGCGAGCTGGAGGTCTTTGAACGGTTTGCGGAACTCACGACCGACAAGATGGCGCTCCTGATCTCGCACCGTTTCTCTACCGTAAGAATGGCGGACCGCATCGTTGTTCTCGAGGGAGGGCGGCTGGTCGAAGAGGGCAACCACTCGCAATTGATGGCGCTCGGCGGACGCTATGCAGGAATGTTCGAGATGCAGGCGGCGAGCTATCGGTGACTGCAACCGATATCGAGGGCTGCACCTCAGCAGAGCCGGGCGAGTGCGTTGTTACGATCAGACGAGTCGCACTACTTAGAGCATGACGAACTCCGATCCCATCCCGGTCGAGCAGGACGAGTACACGCTGCCGGCGCCGGCGCGCAGTATCCGCGCGGCCGCTCAGTCGCTGGCCCGTTCAATGAACGTCGTGCATCGTCCCCAGGGACGCAGCGCGCTGCAGAGCCGTCTCTCCTCTGCTCGTACAACATTCGAACAACTCTACGCACAGATCGGAACCGCACGCACCGGCAGCGTTGCCGCGCCGGGAGCGGACCCGATCATAGAGGTTCGCGAGAACCCTCGCCTGCTGCGGTCCGTGCTGCTGGAGATGGATTCGTCTCTCGAGGAGCTGGACCGTCTGCCTCGTGTCTCACCAGGCAGCTCCGGTGACCCCGCAGTTCGACCCGCGGGCGGGGCTCAGTTCGGCGATCACCCTCGCGTTGCGGCAGTTGCGTCCGGCTACCTGGATGCGACCGGGGGAGTCTGGTCTCCGGAGGCCTTCGGTATCTTTGTATCCGAAGCGCAGCGGGACGAGCCTCTTCTGTTCAACGAGCTGTGGCCTATAGCAACGCTGCTGAAGTTTGTCCTCCTCGAGCGCATCCTTTCTGAGGCGACTTCAAGGCTGAAAGCCAGCAGCAGCGACGGCGGCGCAGAGGCGTCGCGGCTATCTACTCACTTCAGGAGCCTGCGCGGGGTCGGGCACTCGGACTGGGTATCGCTCATCGAGCCGCTGATCTTCTTTGACCGCATGCTGCAGCAGGACCCTGCCGGAGCTTATAGCACGATGGACTTCGACAGCCGTCAGTCCTATCGCAAACGAGTCGCCGAGCTCGCCCGATACTCCGAATTCACGGAGCCACAGGTAGCCGCGGCTGCGCTCGATCTCGCGACTTCAGCGCGGCGATCGAGGGCGGAGGATTCGCGGGTCTTCGAGCGCCGCAGTCACATTGGTTACTACCTTATCGATAAGGGGGCGGCAGAGCTTCGGGGGCGCATCGGCTACCATCCCCGGATGATTGACCGTCTGCGCATAGCGATACGTAACAATGACGAGTACTTTTATATCGGTGGCGCTGAGATACTCACGGTCCTGTTGATAGGGGTCATCCTCGCGCCGCTCATGGCGAGGTACTCGCTGTTTGGCGGTCTGAGCCTTGCCTTTCTGCTGCTGCTGCTGCCGGCCGCTCAGGGTGCAATCGATCTCATCACCAATACCGTCACAGCTCTCTTCCACGCCGAGGCGCTGCCGAAGCTCGACTTTGCCGAAGGAATACCCGAGGAGTTCGCCACCCTCGTGGCTGTGCCCACTTTGCTGATCAACGAGCAGCAGGTGACAGAGCTCGTCGAGAGTCTGGAGGTGCGCTTCCTCGCCAACCAGGATCCCAACCTGCACTTTGCGCTTCTCACCGACCTGCCTGACTCCACCACTCGACCCAGGGAGCAGGACCGGGACGCGCTCGTCGACCTCGCAGTCGAGCTGATCGGCAATCTCAACCGTAAGTACGCGAGCGGCTCCGGGTCAAAGCACGGCGAACTGCTCCTGCTGCATCGCCACCGCATCTATAACGCCCGGCAAGAGGTCTGGATGGGGTGGGAGCGCAAACGGGGAAAGCTGTTGGATCTCAACAAATATCTCAAGGGCGAGTTCAACGCGTTTCCGGTCACTGCGGGCCGCGTTGAAGTGCTGCCAAAAGTGCGCTACATCATCACTCTTGACTCTGACACGCAGCTGCCTCGCGGGGTGGCTAACCAGCTCGTCGGAGCGATCGCGCACCCGCTCAATCGCGCGGTCATCGATCCTAAACTGCGAGTGGTCACTGAGGGATACGGGATACTGCAGCCGCGCGTGGGGGTCAGCGTGCAGTCAGCAGCGCGTTCTCGCCTGGCCGCCATCTACTCCGGGCAGACAGGATTTGACATCTATACCCGGGCTGTCTCCGATGCCTACCAGGACCTCTTCGGCGAGGGCATCTTCACGGGCAAGGGTATCTATGAGGTCAGTACGTTTCACAGCGTGCTTGACCGCAGGTTTCCTAGAAACGCATTACTCAGCCACGACCTCATTGAGGGTTCCTATGCGCGCGCGGGTCTGGCTACAGATGTTGAAGTTATAGACGACTATCCCTCGCACTACAGCGCCTTTACCCGACGAAAACATCGCTGGGTGCGGGGCGACTGGCAGATCGCGCAGTGGCTGTTCGCTCGCGTTCCGGACGAGTCCGGCCGCTGGGTTCGCAACCCGATTTCGACCATCTCCCGCTGGAAGATCTTCGATAACCTGCGCCGCTCCCTGGTCGAGCCGTTCACCTTTGTGTTGCTGGTGGCGGGATGGCTGGGGCTGCCGGGCGGCGCCCTCTACTGGACGCTCGTTACAGTAATTCTGCTGGTGATTCCCAGCCTCGTCCAGCTGGGTTTTTCAATGGGGCGTGCGATCCTTGTTCCCCAGCCTGGCGCGAAGGGTGAGGCGTTCAGCGGATTTCTTCAGGCACTCGGAATCACTTTACTGAACCTCGTCTTTCTTGCGCACCAGACGCTGCTCGCCGTGGATGCGATCGCTCGCGCCCTGATTCGCAGGTTTATCACGGGCCGCCGCCTGCTCGAGTGGGAGACCGCGGCGGAGGCAGAGGCAAACACCACCAGGCGAACGCCCGTGGACCGCTACCTTGCGGCCATGCCTGCCATCGCGGCGGGTCTTGCGGTGATCGTCGCGCTGCTGAACCGCAGAGCGCTCATCGTAGCTGCGCCCATCCTGCTGCTTTGGGGATTTGCCTCTGCGATCACTCGCTGGCTCAACAAGCCGCCTGCCCCGCTCAAGGAGCTGCTCAGCAGCGCTGACCAAGCTTTCCTGCGCGAGATGGCGCTCCGCATCTGGCGCTTCTACGCCGATTTCGGTGACGAGAAACACAATTTCCTCATCCCCGACAACGTTGAGGAGAAGGGAATGTTTGAGGCCGCCCGCGTCTCCCCAACGAACATCGGAATGCTGCTCAACGCGAGGCAGGCTGCTTGCGAGTTTGGGTTCCTGACGATAAGCGAGTTCGTTGATCTGACCACGCGCACACTCGCTACTATCGCTCGACTGCCAAAAGTGCATGGACACATTTACAACTGGTACAACACGCAGACGCTTGAGCCTCTTCACCCCATCACGATATCGAGTGTAGACAGCGGGAATCTGGCAGCCTCGTTGTACACGCTAAGTGCTGGTGCAAAGGAGAAGTTGAGAGCACCGATAGTCAGCACTGCGTTATTCGAAGGGGTTGAGTTGTATATGCAGCCGTCACGGCCACCAGTGGTCGAGACAGCTACCAACTCGCCCGCAGGGCCCGGTGAGGGAGCTGGCCTGGCAGCGTGGATTAACTGGATGAACGCCTCAGTGAGTGTCGGATCGTCGGCAGCCGCTGCAGAATTGAGCTCCATACCGGCTGCAGGGGTCCGGTCCGCTGCCGCAGGGGACGCTCAGCGCCGCGTCTCTGCGGTCCAGTCTTTACTGCACGACTACACTCCCTGGCTATTGCCGCAGTTCGCGACCATAGCATCGAGCGCTGGCATAGAAATGAAGGCAGGCGACCAGGTGACGCTGGAGCATGGGGCAGATTACGCAACCAGGCTCGATGAGCAGCTTGCCCGGGTCGATGCCGTTGACGCGCACGCACAGCAGTTCCACCCGCTGCTCACTCAGGCGGTTGCCCGTCTGAGGGCTCTGGCAGGCGCGCTCCAGAACATCTCTGAAGACGCAGCCAGGTTGGCCGACGAAATGGATTTCAGCTTCCTGCTTGAGCCCGGCCGCGGTCTGCTGTCGATCGGCTACGAGGTGGAGACGGAGAAACTGCACACCGCCTGCTATGACATGCTCGCCTCTGAAGCACGGATTGCTACCTTCATAGCCGTCGCCAAAGGGGAGATCCCGCAACAGAGCTGGTTCAAGCTGGGGAGAACACATACACGGGCATTCGATCGATCTATTCTGCTCTCCTGGACCGGCACCATGTTCGAATACTTAATGCCGTCGCTCTGGATGCGAAGCTATCCGGACACGCTGGTCTCGCGAACGCTGCAGTCAGCGGTCGATATCCAGCGTAGATTCGCAAGCTCCCTCAATGTTCCCTGGGGGATATCTGAATCCGGATTCGGAAGGATCGATGACCAGGGACACTATCCGTATCACGCCTTCGGCATCCCGGATATCGCTTTGAAGTGGGACGCTGGCGCCGGACCCGTCGTCTCCCCTTATTCGAGCTTCCTTGCACTGGGCGTGGACTCCATCAACGCGCTCGCAAATTTGCGAAAAATGGCTGACGCGGGATGGATCGGGACTTATGGCTTCTACGAAGCTATCGATTTTACTGGTGGTTTGGACCGCGCCGTAGTCGTTCGCGAGTGGATGGCCCACCACCAGGGGATGTCGCTGCTGGCCATACTCAACCTGCTCAAAGACAATCTAGTACAGCAGTGGTTCCACGCCACGCCACAACTGCAGGCAACGGAGCTGCTGCTGCATGAGAAGCCGATGCGAGAGGCAGTATTGAGGGCTGAGCAGAAGCAGCAGGCATTTGCGTCCGGCAGTATCAAGGCTCATTGAGCGACGGGCCACAAACAACAAGAGTGGCGAGAGCAAACCCAGGCCGCGAGGTCAGGTGCAAAGGCGGCCTGAGTCCCGCCACATTGTTTCCAGCTACAATGTGGCGAAGATAACGGCGATACTTTTGTCGATGGTACCGGCGCTTGCGAGCTTTGCGCGAAAACTATGCTTCTGCAGTACGGTGACGCGGAGCGAACTGGCGCCGTCGTAGGAGTAGCCCAGGGTGACATCGCTGTTTGAAAGCATGCCCGCGTTGCCGTTCTCTACAAGCTTCGGGTTTTTGGCGCGCAAAGCTTCCAGCTTGACTTGGAACTCTTGCGGAGTAAGGCTGATGATCATCGTAACCTCGTGGAACATCCGGTAATCAGGCCGGAGTTACTGTCAGCTTTCCCTTCACGAACTGCACGGCGATCTCGATCAACATGCGGACTTCAGACTCCGCAACCGTGATTCCCTGCTGAGCGGCAAAGGCGAGGATCTGCACCACGGCCTCCTCACGCTTGGCGTTGGATGAGAGGTCGGAGGTGGCAAGCTCACCGACTACCTTGGTGACGATAGCTCCGATAGCCGACTTGAGAAGGGCAATCGACGCAGCGGCAAACTGTTTTGCCACATCGCTGCCGAATAATGCGACAAACCCGTGTGCTGCGCCTGCGAACACGACCTTGATCCCATGACCGATACCTTTGAACACGCTGCTGAATGACATTCGAATCTCCCTCTGATTTGCCCGTGGCGGTTTACTCAAGAGAGCTACACCGGCCCTTGGGAGGCCGGCGGCTCTTAACACATTGCGTGGAGAATGGAAGTACGTTCTAGTCGAATGCGGAGCGGTGGTGATCATGTATCGACATGACTTTGCCGGCACGATCGGGGTCCGTTGACCAGCTCTTCGAGACCTCTTCGACGAACGACTCGCCAGTTGCTGCGTCTAGGGCAGCCTTGTAGTGCGGGTATGTAGCGCTGAGTCGATGAAGCAGGTTCATACGCTCGCGAAAACATGCAATCCAGTCAGGGAACCTGACCCACTTGGCAGGTACTGAGACCCATACACCGTCGAGGTATTCACGGGTGAACAGGCTCAGACTCTGTGCACCGGGAGGCGCAGTGTGCGATTCCTTCTGACCGAACAGGTTGTTTGCGGCAACGGCCAAGTGGGAGAGGCCCCAACCTGATTCCAGCGCTGCTTCGCAGGCTGCATACTCGGGGAACAGATGCCCGGCCGTCGCGGCGGCAGCGGCTGCGCGCCGGAGAAAGTCGTCCTGAACCTGGCCCATGTATGCTCCTGAAATGAAAACGGCGGCAACCTCTGGGGGTCGCCGCCGTAAATCCAACCTATGATCCAGTATTCCAGATGAAGGGTCTTCACTGTGAAGATAGTCGTTAGCACGAGTATCCGTTCATCGTGCAGAGGAACGCTTGAGGTGCAGCGCGGGAGGGCCGTTTGATCTACCTATAAGCCATGCCGGGCAGACGGCGAACCCCTTCGGCGCTAGACCACAAAATACTTAGCTTGAGGATGATGCACGACAATGGCGTTGGTGCTCTGCTCCGGTTCCAGATGAAACTGCTCCGTAAGCCGCACGCCAATGTTCTTCTCAGGCTCGAGCAACTCAAATATCTTGGCCTGGTCCTCAAGATTCGGGCAAGCGGGGTAGCCGAAGGAGTAGCGCGATCCGCGATACTTCTGATGAAAGAGATCTGTGACCCGGGGAGCGTCTTCTGCGTCGATACCCATCTCTGCGCGGACCTGTTTGTGGACGAGCTCGGCGAGTGCCTCGGCTGTCTCGACGCTGAGCCCGTGGACGTAGAGATATCGAGTGAAGTCGCCGGAGTCGAAGAGTACCTTCGTCTCTTCGCTGGCACGGTCGCCGATAGTCACGACAGAGAAGCCTACAACGTCCGTGCGCCCCGCGCTCTTGGGTGCGAAGAAGTCGGCGATGGAGAGAAGACGGCCTTCGCGTTGTCGTGGGAATGTGATTCGCAAGCGCTCTTTTCTGTGATCGGCGGGCTCATAGACGACGAGATCGTTTCCATCGCTATTGCAGGGATAGAAGCCGTACACAGTCTTCGGCTCAAACCAGTTCTTGGCCTTGATCTCTGCCTTAAGCTGGTTGAGCACGGGCCGATACTTTTCTTCGACCAGCCGCACGTAATCGGTTGCGGAGGCAGTTTTTAGTTGCCACTGATTCTTGAACAGCGCGGTCTCGTTGATGTAACTGAAGACTTCATCGAGATCGAAATCTCTTTTGACCCGAGGCCCGAAGCAGGGAACGGATGGAATTTCAGCTACATCCTGCACGACGCTCGAACGTGTGAATACCTCGGCAGCGAGGGGCGCGGATGGTTCCACGGCGACGGCCCTCGCGAATACCTTTACAGTTCGACCCTCAGAAAGCCGGCGTTCGCGCGCCTCACCCTCGCCAGCCGCAAGATCGCTCATGACGTGAAGACCTGCAAAGGCATCTTCGGCATAAAAGACCGCGGAGGAGTACTCCTTGCGCAGATCGTCCTCGACGTACTTGCGAGTCAAGGCCGCGCCGCCGCATATCACCGGATACGCCAGCGCCATGCGCTCCAGATCCTGGATGACGTACTTCATCTCCAGGGTGGATTTGACGAGCAATCCGCTTAGTCCGATTGCGTCTGCCTTGTGCTCCTGCGCTGCCTTGATGATGGAGTCCGAGGGCTGCTTGATGCCGAGGTTTACTACCTTGTAGCCGTTGTTTGAGAGAATGATGTCGACGAGATTTTTACCGATGTCGTGCACATCGCCCTTTACCGTTGCGAGCACGATAGTGGCCTTCTGTGTGCCTTCTACCCGCTCCATACGCGGCTCGAGATATGCGACGGAGGCTTTCATCACCGACGCTGAGTCGAGCACGGACGGAAGCTGCATCTTGCGCGCACCAAACAGCTCTCCTACCGTCTTCATGCCATCGAGCAGCACTGTGTTGATCAGCTCCAGCGGCGTGTACCGCTCCAAGGCGGACTCGATCACCTGTTCCAGATTTAATTTGTCAGCACCGAGGCCTATGGTGCGTTCGCCGCGGATGATGAGCTGCTTGAGCTTGTCTTCGTCGGTCAAGGCCTCGGCGAAGACCTCTTCCTCCTGCACGCCGCCGCCGCGCTGCAGGCCGGTGAAGTATTGCATGTAGATCTGCAGCGGGTCCTGCTCCGAGTCGACCGTCCTGAAGATCAGCTTGCGCGCCAGTTCCACCTCGACTTCAGGAATTTTGTAGAGCGGATAGATCTTCGAGTAGTTGACGATGGCAGCGTCGAGACCGCGATCGACGGCTTCTTTTAAGAAGACGCTATTGAGGACGCGGCGCGCGTACGCATTCAACCCGAAGGAGATGTTACTGACGCCGAGGATCGTCTTCGCCTCGGGCAGCTCGAGCTTGATGCGCCGCACGGCCTCGAGCGTCTCCATTCCCGCGGAGCGATAGTCCTCCTGACCGGTCGAGATCGGCAGTGTGAGCGCATCGAAGATGATGTCCTGGCCGCGCAGGCCGTATTTCTTAGTAGCTAGCTCGAAGATACGTTTGGCAACGGCGACTTTGCGGTCGGCGGTCAGCGCCATACCCTCTTCGTCGATCGTGAGCGCGATCACGGCCGCGCCGTAACGGCGGGCCATCGGCAGCACCTTCGAGGTGCGCTTCTCGCCGTCTTCGAGGTTGATGGAGTTGATCAGTGGCTTGCCCGGAATACGCTTCAGCGCCTCTTCGATCACGTCCGCTTCGGTCGAATCGACCAGGATTGGCGACTGCACGCGCGTGGCAATCTTCTCGAGCACGCCGTTCATGTAGGTCTTTTCATCTTCGCCGACGACGGCGCAGCAGATGTCCAGCATCTGCGAGCCCTCCGCACCGAGTCGCTTGGAAAGCGTGAGAATGCCGTCGTAGTCGCCCTCGCGCACCATGTTCTTGAAGTGTTCGACGCGGGTGGTGGTGTTCATCTCTTCGGCGACGATGACCGGCTGGCCGTCGACCTCGAGGGGCACGACGGTGAAGGCGCTGGCGGCTACACTCTGCGGCTTAACGTTGCGGGGCGCAGGCGTTGCGTCTCGGACGGCCTCAACCACGGCGCGGATATGCTCAGGCGTGGTGCCGCAGCAGCCACCCACGACCTGCACCCCATACTCGAGCACAAAGCGCCGCTGATAGGCGGCGAGCTCGGCAGGGGTGAGAGTATAGACCGCGCGTCCGCCGACGTTCTGCGGCAGCCCGGCGTTAGGTAATACGCTGACGGGGCGAGTCGCATTCTGGCAGAGGAAGCGAACGGCGTCGTTCATCTCCGCTGGCCCGGTAGCGCAGTTGAGGCCAACGATATCGGGAAAGAAGCACTCGAGCACGGCCAGCGCCGCGCCGATCTCGGAGCCGAGCAGCATGGTGCCGGTCGCCTCAAGGGTGACCTGCATCTGCACGGGAAGTCGGCGGCCCATGGTGTGCATCGCGTCCTCACAGGCGGCGAGCGCGATCTTGGCCTGTAGCAGGTCTTGTGACGTCTCGATCAGCAGGATATCGACGCCGCCCTCGATCAGCGCCTCGATCTGCTCGCGATACGTAACAGCCATTGCGTCATACCCGATATGGCCCAGCGAGGGGAGCTTGGTGGTCGGGCCGATGGAGCCGGCGACGAAGCGCGGCTTCTCTTTAGTGGAGTATTGCTGCGCCACATCTTTGGCCAGGCGGGCGGCGGCAATGTTCAACTCGCGGGTACGATCGCCGATCTGATACTCGTCGAGCACGATGCGGCTTGAACCGAAGCTGTCGGTCTCGATCACATCTGCGCCTGCTTCGAGGTAGCTGGAGTGGATGTGGCGGATAACGTCGGGACGGCTGAGGACCAGCAGCTCGTTGCAGCCCTCCTTGGCCCAGTAGTCGTCGACCGATGGTGCGTGCGTCTGGATGCTGGTGCCCATCGCACCGTCATAGACGATCACGCGCTCTTGCAGAATCTTCAATAGATCAGACATAGGACCTCAGTCTCTCGCGCAGTGGGCGAGCAGGCGCCATGGCCCACCCGCCTCGTATACAGCTCAGCAATAGTCAGGATCAGGAAGAAGCGTCAGGACCGCGGCAGCAGCTATTTTACCGAGTCGGAGTGGGCCGCCAGCGCGCCGGGCATCCCGACGGCTGGCGCAAGCATGTCTTCCTTGCGCATGATGAGGCTGGTGGCGTTCAGACTGGCTAGCTCAAATCCGTGCCCGTGGGTGATGGCGTCGGTAGGGCAGGCCTCTACGCAGTAGCCGCAGAAGATGCAGCGGTTGTAGTCGATGTTATAGACCTCGGCGTAGCGCTCGGCGCTCGAGATCCGCTTCTCGGCGGTGTTCTCCGCCGCCTCAATGTAGATACAATTCGCGGGACAGGCTGCCGCGCACAGGAAGCAGGCGACGCACTTCTCCAGGCCGCTTTCGTCGCGCTGCAGCACGTGCGCGCCGCGGAAGCGCTCTTGCAGCATCGCTCCTCGAGTGGGCCCGGGTCCGTCGGGGTAGTTCTCTACCTCGGTCGGCTGCAGCATCTCCCCAAAGGTGATGCTCATGCCCTTGACCACGCCGGCGATGTTGCGCACGATCGACATACAGGTAGTATACGATGCCCTGCAAGAGGTCATGCGATGAAGCGTGTTGTCTTCGGATCGTTTCGCATCGTGGCAATGGCTCTCGTTGTCGCTGCGCCCGCTCAATATGCGGGGGGTCAGCAGTCTGCGCCCGCTCCCGCGCCTGCGCCGGCTTCGAATAAGCTCGTGCTGCGACTCTTAACATCGGGCGGGCCGTCGAATGGGCCGACAAGCGGGCGCGAATCGATGGCGTTTACTGTCGATGAACTGGCGGCTATGCCTCAGATCAGGGTCACCGTGCACAATCCTCATAGCAATGCGGACGAGAGTTACTCCGGGGTACTGCTGATCGACCTGCTGGCAAAAGTAGGTGCTCCCCGAGGCAAAGACCTGCATGGGAAGGGCCTTTCGGACTACGTGGTCGCGAGCGGCTCGGACGGCTATAAAGCGGTGCTTGCGCTGGCGGAGGTCGATCCAGAGTTCCATCCCGGTCAGGTGATCGTGGCGGATGCGATGAATGGCAAGCCGCTCGATGCGAAGACAGGGCCTTTCAAACTGATCGTGAGCGAAGACAAGAGGCCCGCCAGATCAGTGCATAGCCTGGTCTCTATCGAGGTCCGGTCGGCGGAGTAGCAGGTGCCGAACTGACCGGCGCCTTTGCTCTACCCGCGGCGGTATGCGCCGCGGACCGAGTTCCGTGGCAGGCCGGGCTGCTCTGCCCCCCGGCGATGCCGAAGACAACTTCCTCGCCGCGGCACAGGCGCTGCTTTGCAGCAGCGGCATCCCGGCCCGAGAGTGGGCGCGAGGTACCCTGATCACTGACAGGGTCCACCCGGTACTCGAAGAGGTATTCGCCTCCGCGCCGCGAGCGCCTCTGCTGCGGAAAGCTCATCCAGGTGTCCAGCACGACGCGCTGATCGACGTTCATGAAGAGGGCGTAGACGGAGTCGCCCGTTGTGGCCGGCGTCGTCAAGGGTGCACCAGAGACATTGCGCGGCCAGCGGGCACGCCACCGCTTCGTCATCCGGTCGATATAAAAGGCGGTCAGGAAGGTCGTCTGCTGGCAGCTGCTGCAGTCGTCGTATGTGGCGAGGAGCTCAGGCGAGTCGTAGTCGTAGAACCTCTGCCAATCGACGATGCGCAGCTGCGTGCCGTCGAGCAGCGGCTCTACCTTGGCTTCCTTCAGCGCAATGCTGTAGACGGTGAAGCGGTCACCCTGCGGCTGAGCGATGGGGTCGCTGCGGGTTGCGGTGATTACCAGCGCCTGGTCGCCGGCGAGGCCGATCTCCCGCAGCGCCGTGTACTTCTCTGTCTCGAGCGCCTTCGTGACCGACGCGACAGTTGCCGTGTCAGTCTTGAGGTCGACCCAGGTGAAGCCGTCGAGTACCTGCGCTCTGGTGTTGGCGGTCACGAGCAAACACATTGCTGCCATACTCGCCCGGGTCGCTCGCAGGATCCCATGTCTCAGAAGCGAGACATGGGGCACCCGGTTTTTTTGGGAGATCAAAAGCGCGAACTTCATTCGATGCCGAGGGACTTCCAGATTGCATCTACTCGCGCCTTGGTTGCGGAATCCATCTCGATCATCGGCGGCCATTCGCGGGTAAAGCCCTCGGCGGCCCACTTGCGGGTTGCGTCGATGCCCATCTTGCTGCCGAAGTTCGGCAGGCGTGACGCGTGATCGAGTGAGTCCACCGGCCCGAGAGTGAACTGAATATCCCGCTCGGGATCGATATTGTTGGCGACCCGCAGCGTCACTTCGGCCAGGTCCTGCACGTCGCAATCCTCATCAACCACGATCACACACTTGGTGAACATTGCCTGGCCGAGCGCCCAGATGCCATTCATGACCTTGCGCGCGTGCCCGGCATAGCTCTTGCGGATCGACAGGATCATCAAGTTATGGAATACGCCCTCGACCGGCAGGTTGATGTCCACGATCTCAGGCAGGGTCATGCGCATCAGCGGCAGGAAGATGCGCTCGACGGCCTTGCCCATCCAGGCGTCCTCCATGGGTGGCTTGCCGACGATGGTGGCTGCGTAGATCGGCCTCTTGCGATGCGTGATGCAGGTGATGTGAAAGACGGGGTACTCGTCCTCCATTGTGTAGAAGCCGGTGTGGTCTCCAAAGGGACCCTCGGTGCGAAGTTCCTCCAACTCGACGTACCCTTCGAGGATGATCTCGGCGTGAGCCGGCACTTCCAGGTCCACAGTCTCACACTTGACCAGCTCGAGGGGAGCCTGGCGCAGGAAGCCAGAGATGATGTACTCCTCGACCTCGGGCGGAGCCGGCACTATGGCAGAGAAGGTCGTCGCCGGGTCGGTCCCGATGGCGACTGCGACCTCAAGGCGGTCGCCCTTAACCGCTGCATGAGCCACCTGCGGCGGCACGCCTGCCGGCGCTTGCAGACTGGCAGTTCCACCGGCAGTCTCAGCCATCCGCCGGACGCGTGCGGCTGCCGCGTCTCCACTGGCTGATGCCGTCGAGGCTTGCCGCATGCGATGGCGGAGGTGCTCGGCCGCCACCTTCTGCCGCTGCCAGTGCATGCCAGTCGTCTGCCCGTCGTAGACCTGCATGCGGTACATGCCGACGTTGCGCTTGCCGGTGCGCGGGTCTCGCGTTACGACGCATGGAAGGGTGATAAAGCGGCCTGCATCCATCGGCCAGCACTGCAGCACCGGAAAGTCGAGCACGTTGAACTTCTCGCGCAGGATCACTTCCTTGCAGGGCGCGTCCTTTGCTGCAATTGTCTTCGGGAAGAACTTGCCGATGTCCGCCAGCATCGGGAGCATCTTCAACTTGCCAAGGAGCCCCTCGGGCGATTTCATCTCCAGCAAGACACGGATGCGAGCCGCAACCTCGTCGAGCGAGTCGACTTCGAGTGCGATCTTCATACGGCGCTCGCTGCCGAACTGGTTCATCAGCACTGAGGCGCCCGGATAGCCTTTAATGTTTTCGAAGAGGAGTGCCGGTCCGCCCGCCTCAATCCGGCCTGTCTTGTCTGCGGATCGGAGCTTGGAGGCGCGGTCTGTGATCTCTGCAATCTCGAGGATGGGATCGACCTCGCGAGAGATGCGCTTCAGCTCGCCGGCCTTGTCAAGCGCGCGTACCCACTGCCTGAGATCGTCGTAAGCCACTGCTGCTCCCGTGCGTCGCTCAAAGAGCGCTGCCAGGCTCTCATCTTAGCGGGACGGAGCGCTTAATGCATGTGGTGGGGAGGCTCAGTCAAATAGAAGACGCGCAGCCCGCCGCTGCGGGTCATTCGATGGTTTTTGACATCCAGCGATCCATCTGGGTCTGTGCGCAGCGGGCTCCGCACAAGTGCTTCACGCCGGTGCTATGCGAGAGGAAATGGCTCCAGGGCGTCAGTTTGAGAACGGGCTGATTCGTGCCCTCCGGCGCCGGCAGCATCGCCTCAGTCCAGGCCAGCCACCAATCCTGTTCGTCCTCTCCCTTGCCCTTGTTGCAGACATCGCATTGATACGTCTCAGTCCAAGCCATCTGCTAAAACCCCTCTGCCTTGACTGAGACTATAACGAAATGAGTGGAGCTATCTCAGTGTGTCGCGAGCGGAAGGCCGGCTGGTTCACCATCCGTAACCGTCGAGGCGGGCGACTCCTCAAAATCTACCAGAGGATAACCCTTGTCTCTCCATCCCTCAAAGCCACCATGCAGCGGACGAACACGATATATGCCAAGCTTGCGCAGGGTAATCGCCATCTTGCCGCTGCTTGCCTCGCTCGGACAGGTGCAGTAGAGCACGATGTCCCGGTCGAGTGGGATCTCGTCCTTGCGCTCGACTAATTTGTCTGGAGTGAGGCGCACAGCCCCAGGAAGCACCCGCGGGTCAGGCAGGTAGTCGAGCGGATGGCGCAGGTCGACGATGTAGACGGGCTGGCCGCTGTCGATCATCTTCTTCAACTCCTCGGGCTCGAGGCGAGAGCTGCGTACCTTACTGAGGAAGCGCCGCTGCTTGCCTATTCGTACGGCCAGGAAGGCGATGATGGCGACCACGAAGAGCAGTACGGCAAAGTGGCCGACCCATGCGAGCGCCTCGGGGTGCACTTTAAGAAAGTCGCCGAAGAAGCGGCCCGCCAGGGTAACGCTCAGGCTCCACAGCAGGATGCCGCCGATGTCATAGGTGGCGAAGAGGGAGTATGCCATCCCCGTCTGACCGGCGATGGGAGCAGCGACCGTTCCCAGCCCAGGTACAAACTTGGCCAGTAGCAGGGCTGCTGCACCATGCTTCGTGAAGTAGTCCTCGGTGCGCCGCACGCACGTCGAACTCTCCATCGAGAGGCGGCAGAGCAGGCGGACAACCGCTCCACCATAGCGCTTACCCATCAGGTACCAGATCGTATCGCTGACCAGACTGCCAAGCACTACGGAACAGAGCACCAGCGGCAGACTCAGCTTGTGAGTCGCCGTCAGGGTGCCTGCTGTGAGAAGCAGCGGCATGCTGGGAATCGGAATCCCGAGCTGCTCCATCAAGACCCAGACAAACAGGATCAGGTATCCGTAGTGCACGAAGAAATCGAGGGCCAGCGGCATAGGGCCTGCCAATCTGACGACTACCGGGTGAGTCGTGGGTTCAGAGTCGTCCCACCTTTGATGTCACCAAAGCCGAAACGACCCATCTGCGATCAGTGTGTCATAGAAAGCGCGGTACTGCCCACGGATCTAGGCTGCGGCGGTAGACGTACCCGACAGTTCCAGGTGCCTGAGGGCGCCAGGCCGGGAGACCATCCTCCGCCCGTGAGATCCAGTTTGAGGGAGACTACTTCGCGAAGACGAGCGGCATCTCGACCAGATGCTCACTCACGAACCACACCTGAAACTCGTTGGTGCGAACTACGTCGCTGATGAGCAGGTCGTTGGTGCCTTCGTCGCCCAGATCAGAGGCTTCTTTCGCGACCTTGCGGGCGTCTTCTATGATCAGGCGGTGAGCCTCAAGCAGCCGGGAGATCTGTACCGGCACCTCTTCGCGGCCCCTGGGCGGACGCTCCAGCCGGGTCAACTCGGCAATGTCGTGAGCCATGGCTACGCTCACTCCGCCAAGGATCTGGATGCGTTCGGCGATCATGTCGACCAGGTTGGCCTGCTCCTCGTAGTGCTTGTCAAAGAGAAGGTGGAGCTGGTAGAACGTCGGACCGCCTACCTGCCAGTGCGACTTCTTATATAGATCGCGCAGCGAGGCTGTGTCGGCCAGCAGAACGTTGAGCCGTTCTGTAACCTTGATGCGGACTTCGTCGCTCAACCCGATTGGCAGATCGCGGATGACGGTGCCGAACTTCTGAATTTCGTTGGCGTGCTGACGCCAGTTCGGCGTAATCAGGTCCATCCCTTTAGGAGCTTCGGGCTTCGAAAGCGTACCCTTTGGCGAGGAATTCTTGGTAGTAAGAGTGCTCATAAGCAGTGACGTCCCTCCGCTCCCTTTGATGCAGATCGACGGGAGTAGAGGCAAAACTTCCGGCTCGGCTCCGCTGCCCGGGCCCTCTAGTTCTTCACGCGCACCTTAGGTTCGACCGACAGGCCCGGCCGCAGCAGGTGGTCCGAGTTCTCATTCGGATCGGCAAGGTCAATTCTAACCGGCACCCGCTGCACCACCTTCACGTAGTTGCCGGTTGCGTTCTCCGGCGGGAACAGGCTGAGCACGGAGCCGGTCGCTCCACCGATCTGGGTGATCTTCCCGTCGTAGGTACGCCCGTATGCGTCCACCTTGATCTCGACCGGCTGACCGGTCTTCATGAGGCGTAGCTGGGTTTCTTTGAAATTCGCCGTGATCCAGATGTCGTCGAGCGAGACGAGGGTCATCAGGTTCTGTCCGACGCTCACGTTTTGCCCCATCTCAAGGCTCTTGCGGGTCACGATTCCGGCTACGGGAGCGGTAATCTTCGTGTAGCTGAGGTTGAGCCTGGCCTGGTCGAGGGCTGCCTGCGCCTGCTGCACCTGGGCTGCGGCCTGCTGCACCTTGGCCTGCTGGGCCTTGACCTGCTGCGGGCCGGTCTGCGCGCCGCGATACTGCGCCTGCGCCGAGCCCACCTTAGCGCGCGCCACGCGAATGGCGTCCTGAGCGGCGATGATATTTGCCTGGGCCTCGGCGACGCTGGCCTTCGCGGACTCAGCCGTAGCGACTGCGGCGTCGAACTGCTGCTTCGAGATCACGTCCCTCTGAACCAGAGGAGTGTAGCGCGCCAGGTCGGCCTGGGCTTTGATGTTGTTGGCCTGAGCCTCGTTGAGGCGCGCCTGCGCTGCTTCGAGCTGGCGCTGCGACTGTCCTACCTGCGCCTGGGCTCCTACCACGTCCGAGGAGGCGGACGACAGATTGCTGCCCGTGTTGACGTTGGTAATCGGCACGCCGGTCTTCAAGGACTCCAGGTTCGCCTGCGCGCTGGCCAGAGCCGCCTCGTCCTGCTGCACCGTGACCTCGAAGTCTTTAGGATCGAGCTCGGCGACTACAGCGCCGGCGCTTACCAGGGAATTCTCTTCCACGTTTACCTTGATCACGGGGCCGATGATCCGCGAACTGACCTGCACCAGGTGGCCGCTGACCTGCGCGTCATCCGTGTCTTCATAGTAGGTGGAGTGCCACCAGTAGAGCACCGCTCCAACGATGAGGATGGCGACCACGCCGATGATCAGGAAGCGGCGGCGGGACCTTTGCGCTGGTGGTTCCATGGGCTCGTGCTCTTCGTGTCCCGCGCCGCCGGGAGTCTCCGGATCGGGCGCTCGCTCCTGGTCCTGGTTGTTCACTTCCTGTTCTGCCGTCTGTTCCGCCACGGTTACCTACCTCCGACGTAAGTCTTGTAACTCTTCTCGGCGACGCCCAGCGCCCGGGCCAGGGCCAGCTTTGCCACATTGTGCTGATAGAGGCTGTTTACGTATTGATCGTTGGCCTGCGCGACGGATTGCTGTGCCTGCGTTACCGCAAGGTTATCTGAAACTCCGGCCGCGTAGCGCTGTTGCGCCTCGCTAAGCGCCTCGTTCGCAAGTTGCACGTTGCTGCGTGCCACCTCTACCTGCTGCTGGGCTGCATGAATATCGAGCAGGCTGTCGCGAACGTCGGCGCCGATCTGCCCCTGAAGATCGCTCAGCTGGGCGCGTCGCTGGTCCAGCTGCGCCTCCGCACGCCGAGCGTCGGCACGGAGCCTCGCCTCCTCAAAGAGTGGTACGTCCAGCTCGCCGACCGCATCCCCGGTTCCATGCGAGTGTGCAAGGGTGGTGCCTATATCGCCGTAGTCGCCGTTGAAGGAGACCGTCGGCAGTCGCTCCGCCCCGGCCGCCGACCTGGCCCTTTCAGCACCCTCGACCTGCTGCTGCATGGAGCGCAGATCGCTGCGGGTGTCGATTGCCTGCTTCACCGCGGTGTCCGGATCGATGGCGTCCAGAGCTGCATAGGGCGCCTGGTCGCTCAAGGTGAACCTCTGATCCAGCGGCAGGCCGATGGTCCGAGCCAGTGCGATCTTGTCCTTCTCAAATTGGTTTTGAGTCGAGATGAGCGACTGCTGCTGGGTCTGGTAGTCGACCCGGGCCCGCAGTTCGTCGAGCAGGGGAGCGGTACCGGCCTGATGATTGGCCACCGCCTGATCGAGCGAAACCCTGGCTGTAGCCAGCTGCGCCTGGACCGCCTCGATGCGCGCCGCCTCGGCAATGCAACTGAGGTAGGCGTTGCCGACCGACAGCACCACCATGTCGCGAGCATCGGTCAGGGAGAGCTGCGCAGCCTGAAAGTAGTGGCGCGACGCTAGGTAGTTTTGCAATGAGGAGATGTTGACGAGGGACCAGCTCAGCGACCCGCGCACGTCCGTGTAGCCGTAGGGCCCGATGATGGCCGGAAAGCCTGGGATACGCAGCCCCTGCGCCTGCAAGTCGGTCTGCTGCACAGCCTCGCGAGCAGATCCATTCACCGCGGGAAGCAGGCCCTGCAGCTCCTGCAACCTCTGTCCGGCAGCGGTACGGGTGCCGGCGCTTGAGAGTATTACCCCGAGATTATGGCGCAGCCCGCGCTGGATCGCGTCGTCGAGGGACAAGGGCAGCACGGCGTCTGTGGCCTTCTCGTCTACCGAGCTGCCCTGGAAGGTGCTCGCTGCGGGAGGCT